>NZ_JACVOY010000001.1 GCF_018882185.1 Polynucleobacter sp. AP-Latsch-80-C2
AAGAAGTGGACGATGCCGATACGGAACTGGCGGGCAGCACTGAATCGCTTTGATATAGAATTTGGAGAACGCATCGCTGTTCACCAATAACCCCGCGGTGAACTTACACAGAAATATTTACAGGGTCCGGCCATCTCGTAGGCGCGAGATGGCCAGCCAACAAGTTCACAGTGGCCGAATGAGTATCCGTTTAGCGTGCGATACCTTTGTCATTAGTCAGACTTGCTATCGCTATCACCCGAAGCTATCGACCGACAATGCCCTCATTGCCGATTGGCTGGTACGCCTCACCCAAAATCAACGGAACTGGGGTTTTGGGCTTTGCTTCTTGTACTTACGTAACGTCAAAGGCTTTACCTGGAACCATAAGCGGGTCTATCGCATCTACCGGGAGTTAGAGCTTAACTTACGCATCAAGCCCCATAAACGCTTGATATGCGAGAAGCCTGTGCCATTGGTAGTACCTGAAGGCATCAATCAAACCTGGTCAATCGACTTCATGCATGACCAGTTGCACGACGGCAGATCTATCCGCTTATTTAATGTGATTGATGACTTTAATCGGGAAGCCTTAGCCATCGATATTGATTTTTCTATGCCAGCAGCCAGAGTGGTTCGCTCACTCGATCAAGTGATTGAGTGGCGTGGAAAGCCCCTCAAGATACGCTGTGATAATGGTCCGGAACTCATCAGTAGCGTGCTTGTGCAATGGGCTGCGAAACATCAAATAGAGATAACTTATATCCAACCAGGTAAGCCACAACAAAATGCATACATTGAAAGATACAACCGCACCGTGCGTTACGATTGGCTTAATCAATACCTCTTTGAGTCAATTGATGAAGTTCAAGACTTTGCTACCGATTGGATGTGGACATACAATCATGAAAGACCGAACATGGGCTTAGGTGGAATTACACCAAAGCAAAAACTAGCACTTGCAGTACCAGCTTCTACTTTTAGCTTAAGTTAAAAATGGGGGGATTACCGTTCATAAAATATCTTTAAAGGATTGAGGATTCAAAATTAGGACTTTTAACTTAAAACTTAAAGGTAACGGCTAACTGAGGACCCTTGAAAGTAGCTTTTTCAGTTCCATTACCATTTTTCAAATCGTAGTAAACGTAACGATAAGCAAGTGATGCATCAATCCATTTTTCAAAGGTCTTGCCTACCCCAAGAATTCCCTGCCAAGTCATGTTGTTACTTCCTCCACCGCTTCCTATATCACCATAGAATGGAACATACCAAGTAGAATCAGCAATACGGTAGCGGCCTTTAAAACCAACAACAGGATCCGTGATAGAGGCTGCTGAGTAATCAACAATACTTTGTGAAAGGCCACCAGCAGACGCCTTCAATGAAATCGTAGTTGTTCCGGAGATATAGCGCACACCAATTAAGCCATCAACATAAGCATTTTGATTATTAAATACTGTGTAAGAAACCCCACCAGTAATTTGATTATGTTGAAGGGTAGCCTTATCAGCAATTTGTGTAGGAGTGGGGCCATATCTGGTAGCAAGCGTAACGTTAGCTCCACCCGTTTTTTGTATGGTTGCAGAAACGATATCGCCAAAAATACCCCAGCTTCCATAGTGAGCCTCAGCAGCAATCATGCCTCCGGATTTTAAATTGCTAACTAAATTTGTTTCTGTCAGTTGAGCAGTATCAATATATTGATCTTTAAAGAAAGTGCTAGCAGTTACTGCTGGCACCCATACATATGGGGTCACCTCAAAGCGCCACTCATTGGAGACTTGAGGAATTGGCGATAGATTCTCATCCGCATAGGCCACATTTGCACAAGTCAATGAGGCGAAAGCTAAAAGCAAAGAAGAAAGGATTTTCTGTTTCATAAGAGTGTCATTAATGTTGGGTGAATTAAAAGTTAGATTTGGGAATTGAATTCTTGGAAGTGTCTAAATACTTATTTAAGATGCCCACCATCGTAATCGTAGAGGACGATGCCCAGGCAAAAGAAAATAAACCTGAGAATGCTATAAAAGATGGAACCAAATGCCATCCACCAGGCAAGGTATAGGTGAAATTTCCGAGAGTAGTGTAGCTACTGGCACTTAAGCGCAATGCCGTCAACCAATTTGGGCAAATTCCAAGAATTAGGAGCGCCCCAGCCCGGATACACATTGAAGCCAATTGTGTGAGCGCCAGCATTTGAATGCAAAGCACAAAGAAAAATATTGCCTTCAGCATAGAGGGATAGGAGCTTGATCCAATATTCGTTTTAAAAAAGAGCATCGTGCCAATGAATCCAATGCCGTCAAAGATGAGTACCAAACTCATGATGGCAAGACCAAATGCAGTCTGCTGAATTGCATTTTGGTAAACAAGCTCGAGCGCATCGGTTGAAATCATAGATTTAGGATCAATTCAGATCAGATAACCCCAAATTATCCCCTTAAGAGGGTTCAAATAAGATAAATAGCAGTAACTTTTATCATTCTTACAATTTCCTACATGATATTGTGGAAATTGCACAACACTAAGATTTAAAAGGACTGCTAGAAGTTGAATGAGACCTTAGCATAGGTCGACCAATCGTATTGGCTGAAGGTTTGCACTAGCTGCTTACTAGCCCCTACCGCAACAACCCAATTCTTATCAAGACGATGGGTCACCATGGCATCGATAGGCACAAACCACCCCCCTCCGGCAGAGTTGTAGACCATCCCGTTTTCATCCCAAAAGCGCAGCATTGTATTTGGGGATAGCTGAAAACCCACTGTTGGGAATATCTGAAGATTTCTAGCCAATGCTGGCTGACTCGGATTCACGCTAAGGCTGTTATTTTTAGAATCAAAGCCATACATATAGCGCAACAAAGGTGAAAAATCAGTCACGTGCAATAAGGTATCTATATTCGGCTGAAAGGACCACCCCAATTGAGGGCCAACCGCCCACTGGCCATTGTTACCAAATGGAAAAATCACTCGACCACCTATGAGCGCTCCCAATGGTTTTAAAACAGTGAGGTCTTGACCCCAGACGGTAATCATCGTGTTGCCGGCACTGTACTAGCCTGAATTATTGGCTGACGAAATAGAGTTGTAATTTGATGTGTACGCAGTGTCCAGCCGGAAACGACCACGCCAGTCGCCTATTGCTAAAGGATTGTAATAACGCAAGCGCAAAGTATTTTGATAGTTATCACTACCGTCATAATTGTGATAAGCCCAAAACTCCAGCACTTTACTGTCTGTCAATTGTTGAGAGTCATTGTCAAACTTCGAGATGGGCACCAATAAATCTTCAGCATGGGCTGCTGAAATAAAAAAACTAAAAAGAAGTAATAAAAAATATCTCATACCAAATAACAATCTACCTATCTATCTATCTATCTATCTATTTATTTATCTATTTCTTTATTTATTAATGATTTTTGAACCATAACTCGTCATCGCTTTTTTGACCTCTGGTGAGTCAAAAATAATCTTCTTAGCTGCAGCCCTCAAGCGATCAACCGCTTCAGGCGGCAAAGCAAATGAGGTTGGTAGGTTATTAAGGTACTCGAATTCTGCCTTATCTTCCAGCATATTGAAAGCCACATTCACTGCATACAAATCTATATTCGGGGTATTTATAATTTTTGCCAACTCTGGATTTTTATTGGACTTAAATAATGGAGAGTCTCGTAGAGTCCGCATACTATTCGGTAAGGCTTCACGATTAAAGTCATCAATCACGTTAAAGAGGCGGATGGATCTGCCATCTTGCAACTGGTCATGCATAAAGTCCATCGACCAGACTTGGTTAATACTCAGCGGCACGACCAATGCATCTGGCTTATCTCGCACCAAACGCTTACGGGGTTTGATGCGCAGGTTGAGCTCAAGCTCGCGGTAAATCCGGTAGATGCGTTTGTGGTTCCATGTGTAGTTCTTGACATTGCGTAGATACAAATAACAAAGGCCAAACCCCCAACTGCGGTTGTTGTCCGTTAAGCGGATCAGCCAGTTGGCAATGAGCTCGTTCTGCACATTGTTCTTCGCTTCATAGTGATAGCAGGTCTCGCTCACGCTAAAGATAGCGCAGGCCAATCGAATGGGGATTGCCTTCTCTCTGACTGCCTTTTGGACCATCTCACGTCTGTGAGACGGCCTCACCACTTTTTTGTGATGGCCTCGTTTAAGATCTCCGCCTTGAGCTTCTCTTCGATGTACATCTTCTTAAGCCTGGCATTTTCAGCCTCAAGCTCCTTCATGCGGGCCATCATGGAAGTGTCCATGCCGCCATATTTAGAGCGCCACTTGTAGAAAGTAGCAGTGCTGATACCCAGTTCACGACAGATTTCTGGAACTGCTAGGCCAGCATCCACCCGTTTTAGGGCATCCATGATCTGGCTATCAGTAAATTTAGAACGCTTCATGTAGAACTCCTCTAATTGAGAAAATTCTACCTCTGAGCTCAGTTAACCTGTGGGGGGATTACCGGATGAAGTATTTGTCTATCGCTGTTATGTAGTCTTTGTATATGGCTTTGCCGTTGCCACTAGCCATCTCAGCTTTTAGCTTTTTAATGACAGCGTTAGCAATATCCTTAAACCTGCGTGTAATGGGCGCTACATTCAGTTTTTTAAGCGTATTAGCTTCCACCAAAATATCGTGCGCTTTAGCTTTAGCCTCTGCCAAGTCTCTTTCGCCTGTACTAGCCCTTTGCCAGCGCCCATCCACATTAAAACGGCATTGCCAAATAGCACTACGCTCACGCTGATAAACGATGAGTTTTCTAGCTATGAGGGTATGTGTGGTGGGCTTTTGAATGCTCATTTATCGCTCGCTAAGCCTTTAGCTTACAGGGGGTAGCGAAAATGGGCAATAGGTGTGTAAGCGGTGTGTAGCAAAAAGAAAAGCGCACTATTGTGCGCTTGTCCATACAGCTTGGTGGGTCGGGCGAGATTCGAACTCGCGACCAACGGATTAAAAGTCCGCTGCTCTACCGACTGAGCTACCGACCCAGTAAAACAAAGATTATAGCAAGAAGTTTATGGGTGTTCCTGGGTCTGCAGGGGTCTGCCTTTCAGCCCTTGTAGTTACAAGTCCCTTATGAATTTACGCGTCTGGCTACTGGTGGATTTTTGGAAAAATACTCCTTAATTCCCTTCAAAATCGCTTCTGCTATCCGGTCTTGGTAACCATCATCGTTTAATCGGGCCTCTTCTTGGGGATTGCTAATAAAAGCGGTTTCTACCAGGATGGAGGGGATGTCTGGAGCCTTTAAAACGGCAAAACTGGCTTGCTCAACTTTTCCTTTATGCAGGGGAGCAAACCCCCCAATTTGCTTCAGGATGGAGTTACCCACTTGTAGGGAGTCCTTGATTTGAGCAGTGGTCGACATATCTAAGAGTAAGTTCGCTACTTGCTGATCCTTAGTCTTGATATTGATGCCACCAATCAGATCTGACGCATTTTCTTTATTGGCCATCCAGCGCGCCATCGAGCTGCTAGCGCCAAGTTGTGAGAGTGCAAACACAGAAGCTCCTTTGGCATGAGGTTGAATAAAAGCATCCGCATGAATGGAGACAAATAAATCTGCCTCAACCTTTCTGGCTTTTTGCACACGAACATTGAGTGGCACAAAGTAATCACCATCCCGTGTTAAGAAGGGACGCATATAAGATTCACCTTCAATCTTGTCGCGCAGTCGTTTTGCAATCGAGAGGACTACATTCTTTTCCTTAGATCCCATAGTGCCAATTGCTCCAGGATCTTCGCCGCCATGCCCAGGGTCAATGGCAATTGTGATTAGACGTTTGTATTTTGCTGGTGCAGGCGCTTCTTTAATGTCGGGGATCGCTTGGGCTACTGGCGGTGCTGCTGGTGTTTTCGGTAGATCTTTCTTGGCTGCAAACTGCGCAATCAGATCGACCTCTTCATTGGACTTTGCTAATGCCGTTTCCTTGCGCGAGCTACTCTTCACTAATTCCATCAAGGGATCTGGTGGAGTGGAGGGGTAAAGATCAAATACCATGCGGTAGTTGTATTCACCAATTGGATCTAAAGTGAATAACTGCGGCTTGATAGGTTCTTTTAAATCAAACACCAAGCGCACAATGCCCGGCTGAAATTGCCCCACCCGAATCTGGGACACATAAGGATCATTTGGCTTTACCTTCGCCACCAAGTCTTTTAAGGTGGGGTTAAGCTCTAAGCCTTGGACGTCGACTACTAAGCGATCGGGATTAGTCAGAATCTGCTGGGTAATGGGAAGTGGTTTATCGGACTCTAATGTAATGCGGGTGTAATCCTCAGAAGGCCACACTCGTACTCCCAGAATTTTGGCACCCCAAGCAATATCGATTTCACCTAACAATAGAACAAAGCCCAATAACTTCCCTGAAGTTATTAGATACTTTCTTCTCGAGGGGTTGATTGCTTGCTTGCTCATCAATTGCTGGCGTGCTACTTATTCATCGCAGCGAGAATGCTCTGCCCAAGTGCTGACATGGCATTGATTTGAATATTGCGCTCATCATCTTGGGCGCCAGCGGATAAAGCAATCTGAATATCAAATGCAGGAAGTGTGCCTTCAGCTTTTTCTGGCCACTCAATCAGACAAAATCCCGGCACATCAAAATATTCTCCAAATCCCGCTTCTTGCCATTCCAATGGATCTTTCATGCGATAGAGATCAAAGTGATGCGCAGTGAATGCTATCTTATTTAGCTGAAGGGGGTAGGGCTCACAGAGTGTGTAGGTAGGACTTTTTACTTTCCCCTCATGACCCATGCCTTGAATGAGGTATCTAGCAAAAGTAGTCTTGCCGGCGCCTAAATCTCCCTTTAAAGAGATATTAAGGTGGGCATTTGGAGTCTTGTTAAGGAGTTGGCTAATAGCGGCGGCAAAGTCCTTGGCTAAGGATGCTGTTTCTGCTTCCTGCCTACAATAACGCTCAATAGATGCCTGTGTTTTACCCATTACGCTAGTTTATTCAATTATTGAGCTACATTCTGTATTCATCATGACTTTTAGTACTTCTCCCTCCCTATTAGAAGAATCCAATCTACGCGATTGGCTGGGGGAAGAGGCTGCAAAGCTCGGCTTTGATCAATTACGCATTACTGATACCTATTTAGGCTCTGCAAGTGAGCGCCTTAAGCAATGGCTTACTGATGGGCGTCATGGTGCTATGGAATATATGGAGCGTCATGCTGAGCTTCGTTCGGATCCGCAGTTATTAGTGCCAGGTACCGTCCGAGTGATCTGCGTATCCATGAGCTATCTTTTGCCTGAAGGTGATTTTGATCGGGAGTGGCAACGTTTAGAAGATCCAACGCAGGCGGTGGTATCACTCTACGCACGAGGGCGCGACTATCACAAGGTGTTACGTAATCGCTTACAAGAATTAAGCAATCTTGTTGAGAAAAAAATAGGCTCCTTTGGTTATCGCGTCTTTACAGATTCAGCTCCTTTAATGGAAGTAGAACTTGCACGTAAGGCCGGTTTAGGTTGGCGCGGCAAACACACACTCTTACTAAATCGCAATTATGGTTCGATGTTTTTCTTGGGTGAGATCTTAGTTGACATGCCATTGCCGCTAGATCAAGAGCAAGAAGACCACTGCGGCACCTGCAACGCGTGTATGACGGTGTGTCCTACCCAAGCCATCACTGCACCATATCAACTCGATGCGCGTCGCTGCATCTCCTATCTCACGATTGAAAACCCTGGAGAAATTCCGGTGGAGTTTAGGCGGGCGATGGGTAATCGTATCTACGGATGTGATGACTGTCAGTTAACTTGTCCCTGGAATAAATTTGCTAAACGCACTGAGTTATCGGATTTTGCGGAGCGTCATGGTTTAGGCCGCGCGAGCTTATTGCATTTATGGTCATGGACAGAGGCAGAGTTTGATAAACGTCATGAGGGAAGTGCTATTCGTCGCATTGGATATATGCGTTGGCGTCGCAACTTAGCGGTAGCCATGGGGAACGCGCTTGCTAGTCCAGACCTGGCGGATTCTGAAAAGGAATCCATTCGGAATGCATTGAATGATGCCTTACCCTCCGCCGAGTCTTTGGTGGCTGAGCATATCGAGTGGGCACTAGCGAGTACGTCTGCTTAGGCAGGCTTTGGCCTATGCTTTTACAATCATTACATGTCATCCGCTGATCAACCCTATATCGACCCTAGCGAAATCGCGCTAGAGGGATCGGCGGCTGAACGCTTTAAAAACCGTCATGATGCCTTTTGGTCAGGCATGCGAGATGCGGCGGGCGCTCCTTCTATGGTGCTCTTCGCTGGCATGGTGGGGTTTGGGGCCATGGGGCGAACCAATGGCGTCGATGGTTGGTTTACGACTCTCAGTAGTTTCCTGATGTTTGCCTTACCAGGACAGGTAGTCCTGATGGAGATGGTGATCACCGGCTCTTCGGTCTTGGCAATCGCATTAGCCGTGACGCTGACATCGACTCGCTTTGTCACGATGACCGTGACACTCTTTCCCCAGCTTCATGAAAAAGATCGCAATCGCAATCTCTATGCCTCTGTACATTTGCTCGCGATGACGGCGTGGGCCGTTTCGATGAAAGAGTTTTCATCAATTGAGGCCAAGCATCGTTTAAGTTATTTCTTAGGCTTAGGTTTACTGTGCTGGCTGATCTCTGTGCCGGGCACGATCTTGGGATATTTTTTAGCAGGCCTAGTTCCAGCACCAGTCACGCTCGGCCTGGTTTTTATTAATCCACTATTTTTCTTGCTGACCTTTACTGAGGTCAAGCCTTGGATTAATCGTATTGCGATTTGCTTGGGATGCCTTCTAGCGCCAATATTTACCATTCTGGATCGTGACACTAGTCTATTAACCACTGGCGTTATTGCTGGAACCATTGCCTACTATATTGATCGCAAATGGATTCGGAAGCGGGCTGGATTAATCGGATGATGCACGAATGACAAATACCGCTCTTCAAGGCTGGGGTCTCTGGTTAGCACTTGCAGGCGCATGCCTTGGTACCTATGTCTGTCGCGCTATTGGTGTGATGCTTTCTGGTCGCATTAATCAGGATAGCGAAATCTTCCGCTGGTTAGCTGCGATTACTTATGCCATGGTGGCAACCCTAACCGTTCGCCTCATCCTGTTTCCAGTAGGCATGATGGCATCAGTGCCACCTTGGATTCGCATTTTGATTTGCGTACTCAGTATTGGTGTGATGGTTTCTAAACCCACTAAGCGTTTGGTTCCAGCCTTGTTGACTGGAACCTTATTGATGGTGGGTTACGGCATCATCCGCTAATCACAACCTACACACTTGTTTCGCTTTCTAGCTTTAAAGGTGTGCCGCTAATATTTTGGCGATGTGCACAGCCTCTCTTTGAGTGCCATCCGCAATTTGATGACGACAACTCGTTCCATCCGCTACTACCCAAGCATCAGGCGCTTTACGAATCGCAGGCAATAGATTTGCTTCTGCCATTTTTTTTGAAACTTCAATATGTTCTGCCTCGTAGCCAAAGCTTCCGGCCATACCGCAGCACGATGACTCGATGAGTTTGGGCTCTGCATTTGGAATGAGTTTAAGTAATTCCATGGCTGGCGTGACTGCGGCAAATGACTTTTGATGGCAGTGCCCATGAAACAGCACCGGCTTGCTAGCTGCTTTGAGTTTCAGTTGTAGCTTTCCATCTTTCGCTTCTTTAGCTAAAAACTCTTCCAAGAGCTGGGCTTGCTTGCTGACACTGATAGCACGCTCACCAAAGCCCATAACTAGCGCCTCGTCTTTGAGTGTAAACAGACATGAAGGTTCTAATCCAATGATCGGAATATTTTTATCGGCATAGGGCGCGAGATGATCAACGAGTTCGCCTAAAGTTTCTTTGGCTTTATCCACCATACCGGCAGCTAAGTAGGTTCTGCCGCAGCAAAATTCTTTAGAGCAGGTATTTTTATTGGATTGATTCTGATCTTTGCTCTTGTGGGGAATATGTACTCGATATCCAGCTGCCTTCAGTACTTGCAGGGCCGCCTTGAGATTTTCATCTTCAAAGTAAGCGTTAAAGGTGTCAGCAAGTAGCACCACACCTTTTTTTGAGTCAGTACTCAATTGCTCTGGCGTAAATTGATGGGCATTAATGGATTTTTTCTCGCTCCAAAAGGTCTTGCTTTTCCAGACAGGCAAGCTTCTTTGTGCAGAGATTCCCATGATCCACTCTTGGAGCTTAGCAATGGGTGCGATGTGATTACGTAAGTTCAGAATAGCTGGCAAAAATGGAACATTGCTAATGGTGGCTGCATACTTTGGCAGATAGGCTACCGCTAAATCTCGTAATGAATGCCCCGTCCGCTTTTTGTAGGCTGACAGAAACTCAATCTTCATCTTGGCCATATCCACACCGGTCGGACATTCGCGACGACAGGCTTTACAGCTCACACACAACTCCATTACTTCCTTGATAGCATCACTGGCTAGTGGAGAAGTCCCTTCTTTCACATCCAATTGATTTGAAAGTGCGAGTCTTAAGGTATTGGCTCTACCGCGGGTGAGGTGTTTTTCATCTCGTGTCACGCGATAGCTTGGGCACATCACTTCTGCATCAAACTTACGACAGTGACCATTGTTATTGCACATCTCCACAGCTTTGGCCAAACCCATTGCTGGGTCACCACCAGTACCTGGAGCAGTCGTTTGTTCTGTTACTGGATCATTTTGGACATTCCAGGCTGACCAATCGAGCGCAGGTTGCAGTGGAATCACTTTATAGCTTGGTGGAAATCTAAAGTTACTGACATCATCCATCTTCGGTGGATTGATGATCTTGCCTGGATTAAATAATCCTTTGGGATCAAATGCGTATTTGATTTCAGAAAGGGCTTCGGTAATCTTGGGACCAAATTGCCAAGAGATCCATTCACCACGGCATAGACCGTCACCATGCTCACCGCTATAAGCACCTTTGTATTTGCGAACTAACTCTGAAGCTTCTTCCGCTACAGCACGCATCTTTTGGGCGCCATCTCTGCGCATATCCAAAATAGGGCGAACGTGGAGGGTGCCAACAGAAGCGTGGGCATACCAAGTGCCGCGTGAGCCGTATTTGGAGAAAACATCGGTCAAGGCTTGCGTGTATTCAGCAAGGCTTTCTAGTGGTACGGCACAGTCTTCAATAAAGCTCACAGGCTTGCCATCACCTTTAAGGCTCATCATGATATTGAGACCTGCTTTACGCACTTCCCATAAATTCTTTTGCAAGTTGGCGTCGGGCATTTTTACTACTGTGCCTGGTAAACCCAAGTCACCCATGAGTTCTTCAAGGGCTTTGAGTTTATCTAGAAGTGGGGCCTGTGATTCGCCGGAGAACTCCACCAATAAAATAGCTTCTGGTGTTTGCGCCTGCGGATTAATCAATGACGTTTCAATGGTTTTCTGAAAGCTCGGATTGCTACGTGCCAAATCAATCATGGTGCGATCGACTAACTCGACAGCAGTAGGACCTAACTTCACAATATGCTGCGCGCTGTCCATTGCCTTATAGAAGCTGGCAAAGTTCACAATGCCCAGTACTTTATGTCCCGCTAGTGGGGATAGTTTGAGTTTGAGCGATTTAAAGTAAGCAAGCGTACCTTCGCTACCAACCAATAGGTGTGACAGATTGACGCTGCCATCTTGAGTGTAGGGCAGTTCACTTTGGGGATGGAAGATGTCTAAGTTATATCCCGCAACGCGTCTGAGTACTTTCGGAAAGCGCGTTTCTATCTCTGGTTGCAGCGTATTGGCTAAATCTTTGACAAAATCGCCTAGCTGCTTAGCAACGCCAGAACTATTAGCATAGTCTGCAAATTGACCAATCTGACCATTGGCTAACCAGGCATCAATACCCAGTACGTTATGCACCATATTGCCGTAAGCAATTGAGCGACTGCCGCAAGAGTTATTGCCGGCCATACCGCCTATTGTTGCCTGACCACCGGTAGAGACATCTACTGGATACCAGAGTCCATGTTGTTTTAGTTGGGCATTGAGGTGATCCAGAACAATGCCGGGCTGAACTTCAACATAACCCTTATCGATATTGAGATCGAGAACATTTCTGAAATATTTGCTGTTATCAATAACGAGTGCAGTACCAGTCGTTTGACCGCATTGACTTGTACCACCGCCTCTTGGTAATACAGGCACATTTAGCTCAGCTGCAATCTGAATCGCGGCAGCAATATCTTCTGCGGTCTTGGGAACCAATACCGCAACGGGCATCGCCTGATAAATCGAGGCATCAGTTGCATATCGTCCACGACTCGCAATATCAGTCATTACTTCGCCAGAAGTCTCTTGCTGAAGACGCTTAGCCAATAGCGCTTGATCTACCATGACTTCTTTGATATCCATGGGCTTGTTCATGATTTGGAGACCTGTGCGATTGCTTCTGATTTCAGTAGCTGTACTACGACATTGCGTTTATTGGTAACATGAGAAATCATGACCTTACGCATCCGTGCACCATCTCTTGCTTTAAGCGCATCTAGCATTTCTTGATGTTCTTCAACTGCCTTCTCCCACTTCACGCCATCTTGATTAGAGCGAAAGCGTAATGCCTCAATGCGCGCATTCACCTGTGAGAAGAGTTTGGTCAGAATCGGATTATTGGCGGCCTGATTAATTAGATGATGAATCCCGAGATTTAGTTTGTAGTAGCTTGATAAATCGCGTCTTGCATAAGAAGCCATCATTTCATATTGGAGTGCTTCTAATTCAGAGAGGGCGCTATCACTAATATTTTGAGCTGCTAGTTCTCCAGAGTAACCTTCTAACTCGGCAATCACGTCAAAGGTGTGAATCACATCTTCTAGGCTAAGTTGAATTGCAATAGCACCACGATTGGCGATGAGTTCCACTAGACCGTCAGCCGCTAATCTGCGAATCGCTTCCCGAATGGGGGTGCGAGAAACATTGAGTCTTTCCGCCAATTCTCGTTCGTTGAGTTTGCTGCCGGGCGCGATCTTGCCTTCCACCAGTAAAGATCTCAGGGTTTGAAAAGTGGCCTCATGCAAATTCTGCGAACCTGCCTGTTCTATTACCGTCATGCTTATGCCTTAATTTGTATACAAAATAATGATAAGCCATCACAAATGATAAATAAACCCTTATTTAGGCTTTATTTGAGTCTTATAGAATATATTTTTTGCATACAAAATGGAAAAATGGCAAAAATTACCTTACACTACTGGCACTATTAACTAAAACCTCAGTGAGACAAAACATGCTGAAACTCGATAACCACCCATCAGGGCGTCACTTTTTACATATCCCTGGACCTAGTCCGGTGCCATCACGCGTCTTGCGCTCTATCAGCTATCAAACGATTGATCATCGTGGGCCAGAGTTTGGTCAGTTTGGCCTCCAGGTTTTATATGGGATCAAAAAGATATTTAAGACTGAGCAGCCAGTGATGATTTATTCCGCATCCGGCACGGGCGCCTGGGAGGCTGCTTTAGTGAATGTCCTCAATCCTGGCGACAAAGTATTGTTTTATGAAACAGGACAGTTTGCAAACTTATGGCGTGCACTCGCCAAAAGACTTGGCTTGGATGTTGAAGTTGTTGGTAAAGCAGGTCACGACACTTGGCGTTGGGGTGTAGATGCCTCTGTCATTGAAGAGCGTTTGCGTAAAGATACGCAACACGAAATCAAAGCCGTTTGCGTCGTGCATAACGAAACCTCTACTGGCATGACTTCGAATATCTTGGCTGTGCGTAAAGCGATTGATGCTGCAAAACATCCAGCGCTGATGCTCGTAGATAGCGTATCTGGCTTGGGCTCAGCGGATTATGAGCACGATAAGTGGGGCGCTGATATAACGATTTCTGGATCACAAAAAGGCTTGATGTTGCCACCAGGAATTGGCTTTAATGCAATCTCTCCAAAAGCGATTGAAGCAAGCAAGCACAATAAATTTCCGAAATCCTACTGGGCTTGGGATGAAATTTTGGAAATGAATAAGAATGGCTATTGGCCAACGACTCCAAGTACCAACCTCATGTATGGTTTACATGAAGCGATGGACATGATGATGAATGAAGGTCTGGATAATATTTTTGCGCGTCATCAACGTTTGGCTGAAGCATGTCGTCGTGCAGTAGCAGCTTGGGGTCTAGAAAACCAATGCCAAGATGCTAATGCGTATTCACCAGTGTTGACTGCCGCTGTCGTTCCAGAAGGTTTGGATGCCGATGTATTGCGTAAGCATGCATTGGAGAAATTTAACCTCTCATTGGGCACAGGACTTGGCAAACTCAAAGGCAAGATTTTCCGTATCGGCCATTTGGGCGATTGCAACGAATTGAGTCTGATGGCCGCTCTGAGCGGGGTGGAGATGAGCCTAGGTTCTATGGGCTACAAACCCAAGGAAAGCGGCGTTGTGGCTGCTCAGGAGTACTTAAAATAAGGCGCTGGCCAGGCTAGCGCCCCTATACCCCTTATAATTCATGCACTTATATTGCATTCACTGAACTACATTCGAGATAGAAAGATTACCCATGTTAGCTACTAAACCTTATTTGACACAAGCAGATGCACAAAAGATTTTGGATGCGGCAAACAAGCACGCAGCAGAAAACAATTGGGCAGTCACGATTGCTGTTTGTGATGAAGGCGGTCACATGTTAGGTTTGATTCGTCGCGATGGTTGTGCTCCATTGTCTGCTTACATTGCTCAAGAAAAGGCGCGTACTGCTGCAATGGGTAAACGTGAAACTCGCGTTTACGAAGAAATTATTAATGGCGGTCGTCACGCTTTCTTATCTGCCCCGCACGTATCAGGCATGTTAGAGGGTGGCGTCAATATCGAGGTAAATGGTTTTACCATCGGCGCAGTCGGCGTTTCCGGCGTTAAATCGGCTGAGGATGCTGCCACTGCTAAGGCCGGCATTGCAGCCATTCTGTAAGTTACCTTGATAAATACTGATACTGAAATAACTTCCTCTACAGGGGCTGGCGAATCCGCTGCCCCTATTGACACTCCTGCAGCAACAATTACGTTTGCTGACTTTGGTTTAGATCCACTGATTCAAAAAGCGGTTTCTGAGCAGGGATACACCATCCCTACGCCCATTCAAGCACAAGCGATTCCGCATGTATTGCTCGGTAGCGACTTGATGGGCGCGGCACAAACAGGTACCGGCAAAACTGCCGCCTTTGTACTACCGATCATTCAAAAGATCCTGCGCCATGCCAGCAATAGCGCCTCGCCTGCACGTCATCCGATTCGTGCTCTGGTATTAACGCCAACGCGTGAGTTGGCAGTGCAGGTTGCTGAGAATGCGGCCAGTTATTCCAAGCACACTGATTTACGCACAGCTGTTGTCTATGGCGGCGTGGATATGAAAGAGCAAGTCGCTTTGCTGCGCAATGGCGTTGAGATTTTGATTGCTACTCCAGGTCGCTTGTTAGACCACATTGGTTCTAAAGTCGCGAATTTGTCTCAAGTAGAGTTGCTAGTGCTGGATGAAGCAGACCGCATGCTCGACATGGGCTTCTTACCTGACTTACAGCGCATCATTGATTTGATTCCCGCACAAAGACAGACGCTATTGTTTTCTGCGACTTTCTCGCCAGAGATTAAAAAGCTCGCACAAAGTTATTTACGCACTCCAGTAACGGTGGAAGTGGCTCGCCAAAATGCCGCCGCAGATACCGTGAAACAAGTAGTGCATATGGTGTCATCAAGCGATAAGCAGCGCGCTATCGTCAAGGTTCTAGAAAATCGCACACGTCAAGGTTTATCACGTCAGTGCATCATCTTTACCAATAGCCGCTTAGGTTGTGCCAAGTTATCCCGCGCCTTAGAGCGTGATGGTATTAAAGCTGGCGCAATTCATGGAGATAAGAGCCAGGGTGAGCGTACTTTGACTTTAGAGGCATTTAAATCTGGTGCGATTGAAGCGTTGGTAGCAACCGATGTGGCTGCTCGCGGACTCGATATTCCGGATATGCCTTGTGTGATTAATCACGAATTGCCATATAACGCTGAAGACTTTATTCACCGTATTGGTAGAACGGGTCGTGCTGGTAGTAAGGGTGATGCGATTGCATTGGTGGATGCCAGTGAAAAGCGCTTGCTCGACGATATTGAAAAACTGATGAAGCGTAAGTTGGATGTGAAGCCTTTGCCTGAAGTCAGTGGTGGAAGCTCAGGAAGTTCTTCTTCTAGTAGAAGTTCATCAAGTACATCTGCGCCAGGAAAAATGTCTGACCCATTTTTCTATAAGCCTTATGAACCAACTGTAGTTAAAGTTGCTGATGTGAATGCGAATTCGGCATCTGCAACGCCTGAGGCTAAAAAAGTGGGTATCGTTCCTGCTAAGCCTGCAGTGGGTGCCTTGCTTGGCGGCTTTAAGAAAAAATAAGAAATTGAAGTAATTACCCCTTAAAGGTAATTACGTTCCCCAAGCTTGAGTGGCGGCATGAAGCCACTCAGCAATGGTGATGTTCTCACCATCAGGTAAATCTCTCAATCCCAAATGTTTTGCTGCTTTGCGTAATTCTGCATGGGCTTGCGCATCAGTCTGTGTCTGAATTTGCGTAGCTAGAGTTTGTTTACTTAATTTCTCGCCATATTCATCTAAGACCAATGGCAAATGTCGATAATGCGGAGTCTTAAATTCCAATACGTTTTGCAAATGGATTTGTCTGCCGGTGTTGCTGAGTAAATCTTCGCCCCGCACAATGTGTGTGATGCCTTGCAGAGCATCATCGACGACTACCGCTAGTTGATACGTAAATAAACCATCGCTGCGTTTAAGAACAAAGTCACCTACTTGTTGGTTGAGGTTTTGTTGCTGGGCGCCAAGTGCTAAATCTTCAAAGGTGATTTCAGAATGTTGAGGCAGGGCAATTCGCCAGGCAGCTTTATTGCCGTTCAGTTCGTCAGTTGTGTAGCTTGTTAATTTCTCAGGTCGACAGGTGCCTGGGTAAACCATCTCTTGATTGCGTGGCGTATTGATTCCTTGCTGCGCTAAGGTGTTTGCAATGATTTGCCTTGAGCAGGTGCAGGGGTACAGTAATTGCAGGCTATTCAGACGCTCTAAAGCCGCTTGATAGCCTTCCTGCCGCCGGGATTGCCAGGTAATCTCCTCATCCCAATGAAGGCCGCAAGCAGCCAATTGCCCCTGAATTTGCTGGTCGGCCCCAGGAACACAGCGGGGGGTATCTAAATCCTCGATTCTAAGGAGCCATTGACCGCCATTTTTTTGGGCATCTAGCCAGCTTCCGAGGGCTGCCGCCAACGATCCCGCATGGAGTGGCCCGGTCGGAGAAGGGGCAAACCGCCCGCGGTAGCCGACTGGTTGGGAAGAGGGGTTTTTGAGCTTGGACACAGCTAAAATCATCTCATGGCTTCACCCCGTTTTGTACATCTTCGCATTCATTCCGAGTTTTCGATTACGGATGGAGTCGTGCGCATTGACGATGCCGTCGCTGCAGCCGTCAAGGATGAGATGGGCGCGTTAGCCCTGACCGATTTAAGTAATTTATTTGGTTTGGTCCGTTTTTATACTGCCGCTCGTTCTGGCGGCATTAAACCGATCGCTGGCGCAGATGTTTGGGTCAGCAACCCTCAAGATCCCGATCAGCCTTTCCGCTTATTGCTATTGGTACAAAACCATTCTGGTTATCTCAATCTGTGTCAGTTGCTCAGTAGAGCCTCTTTAGACAACCAAACCCGTGGCCGGGCTGAAGTCGATATGTCCTGGTTTAGTGAGCCTGCTGCCAAGGCAGAAGATAAAGCTGCTAAACGCACGCTTGCTTATGGTTTGATTGCACTCTCAGCTGGACGTAATGGCGAAGTTGGTGTGGCTTTATTGGGTAGTCAAGAAGATCAAGCCAGGCAGGCAGCCAAGCGCCTGGAAAAACTCTTTCCAAAATCTTTTTATATTGAAGTGCAACGTGGTGGCCATCCCCAGGATGAGCAGCACTTGCAGTTAGCTTGCCACTTGGCTGCCGAGTTGGATTTGCCGGTAGTTGCCACCCATCCCGTGCAGTTTATGCAAAAGAGCGACTTTATTGCTCATGAGGCGCGAGTCTGTATTGCCGAAGGTGAATTGCTCGGCAATCCACGCCGCCAAAAGAAATTTAATGATGAGCAGTATTTCCTCTCGCAAGAGGAGATGGAAAAGCGTTTTGCTGATTTACCAGTGGCTTTGGCTAACTCAGTTGAAATTGCCAAGCGTTGTAATCTCTCTTTAGTGCTGGGTCAACCGCGTCTGCCAGATTTTCCAACGCCTAAAGGCGTTACCTTGGATGACTATTTATTGGCGCAATCGGAGATTGGCTTGGCGCGTCATATGGAACGCAACTTTCCCGATCCAGAAGAGCGCGCTAAAGAACAGCAGCGTTATCACGATCGATTGGTGTTTGAGGTCAAAACGATTTCTCAAATGGGCTTTCCAGGTTACTTCCTGATCGTGGCCGACTTCATTAACTGGGCTAAAAATAACGGCGTGCCGGTTGGGCCAGGTCGTGGATCTGGAGCGGGTTCTTTAGTGGCTTACTCACTCGGTATTACCGACCTTGACCCCTTACGTTACAACTTGCTCTTTGAGCGTTTCTTAAATCCTGAGCGGGTGTCGATGCCCGACTTCGATATTGACTTCTGCCAGCATGGCCGTGATCGCGTCATTCAGTACGTGAAGGACAAGTACGGCAAGGATGCGGTGAGTCAGATTGCCACCTTTGGAACAATGGCTGCCAGAGCGGCGATTCGTGACGTGGGTCGTGTTCTAGAGCAGGGCTACAACTTCGTTGATGGCATCGCCAAATTGGTTCCAAATAAGCCTGGTCAATACATGACTATCGATTTGGCGAAGAAGGAAGAGAAGCAGTTAGCAGAGCGCGAAAAAAATGAGGATGAAGTTCGCCAATTGCTGTCTCTAGCAGAGCAATTGGAAGGAATGACTCGAAATGTCGGTATGCACGCTGGTGGTGTATTAATTGCACCCGGACGATTGACCGATTTCTGCCCACTCTACACTCAAGAAACCAAAGATCAGGATAGTAGCTCCGTCATTAGCCAGTTCGATAAAGATGACGTCGAAGCCATTGGTTTGGTGAAGTTCGACTTCTTGGGTTTGACAACGCTGACGATTTTGGCTGCGGCTGAACGCTGGATCAAAACCTTGCATGCCGATCGTAAAGATTGGAGCATTAGCGAGATTCAGCTCGATGATGAAAAAGCTTTTGATGTACTAAAGAAAGCTAATACCGTTGCAGTCTTCCAGCTAGAAAGTCGCGGTATGCAAGGTATGCTTCGGGAAGCAAAGCCTGACCGCTTTGAGGACATTATTGCGCTCGTGGCGCTGTATCGTCCCGGTCCAATGGATTTGATCCCAGACTTTATTGAGCGTAAGCATGGCCGCCAAAAGGTAGAGTATCCAGATCCGCGTATTGAGCCCGTTCTACGCGAAACCTACGGCATCATGGTGTATCAAGAGCAGGTGATGCAGATGGCGCAGATGATTGGTGGCTACTCATTGGGTGGCGCTGATATGTTGCGTCGTGCAATGGGTAAGAAAAAGCCAGAAGAAATGGCCCAGCACCGTAAGATTTTTAGTGATGGCGCCAAAGCGGGCGGTATTACCGAAGTTAAAGCAAACGAGATCTATGACTTGATGGAGCGTTTTGCTGGGTATGGATTTAACAAATCCCATGCAGCAGCATATGCACTTTTGGCTTACCAAACAGCCTGGCTAAAAGCGTATTACCCCGCTGAATTTATGGCGGCCAACTTATCGCTCGCCATGGATGACACCGATAAGGTGAAGATTCTGTATGACGATTGCTTGGCAAATCAAATCCGGGTGTTCTCACCAGACATTAATAATGGTGTCTACGTATTCACACCTCTACGGGCTCCAGATGCGGCGCCAGATTCTCCGATTAGCCATATTCGTTATGGGCTTGGCGCAGTAAGGGGTACTGGTGAAGCCGCGATTGAGTCGATCGTCAAAGCACGTGAAGCAGGCGGACCTTTTAAAGATTTATTTGATTTTTGTGCACGAGTTGATCGCCGGCAAGTCAATCGTCGTGCGATTGAAGCGTTGATGCGTGCAGGTGCTTTTGATAGCCTCTATCGCGACAGCGTTCCTGCTGGCGGTAATCTCTATGACATTCGCTCTACCTTGCTCGCTTCATTGGCAAGAGCGATTGAAGCAGCCGAGCAAGCAGAAGCATCGATTCATCAAGTTAGTTTGTTTGAAGTTGATGGAGAAGAGAATCGCCATCTTCCAGAATTAGTGCGTGAGCCGATCTGGTCTGAGAAAAAACGCCTGCAAGAAGAAAAGACTTCACTAGGTCTGTGCTTAACGGGCCATATGTTTGATGCCTATCGTGATGAAACCTCACACTTTATTCGTCAGCCACTGTCTAAGATTTCTGAAGGCAAAGATCAGCTGATTGCGGGCATTATTACTTCGGCACGCATGTTAACGGGGCAACGTGGCCGTATGATGATTGCCACTATTGACGACGGTACTGCAGCGCTAGAAGTCACGCTCTACAGTGAAGTCTATGAACCCAATCGTTCTTGGTTAAAAGAAGATGAGTTATTGGTTACCAAGGTAAATGTCACACCAGATAAATTCTCAGGCGGTATGCGAATTGTTTCTGAGGCAGTGATGGATATCACGGGTGCAAGGATGCGTTTTGCCCGCAATGTTCATGTCTGCATTGATACAGCTACCGACTTGAAGATGCTCAGATCTCAAATCGGACCTTATCTCATGACCAATCGCATCCGAGATCCAAAGTTAGGTCCCGCCGCTGCCCCAGTTCCTGGATCGAATGATTCTGTTAAAGGCTTAATGCTTACTGCAGCAGTCACCACCAGTGGCGGCGCCTGTTTAATGCAGTTCCCGGAAGAGTTGCGGATTTATCCAGACGATGCTTGTTTGCATAGCTTGAATCAGATCTTGACATCTAAGCAAAACAATCCTGTTCAGGTTCAATACCTTTAAGACTTGTTCGAGGGCGTAATTTTTCGGAGCAGTAAATCTTATGTCTAGATAAAAGCCGCAGTACTTACCCTTATTTTTTTTGCTAATCAGAAAAATTAATATGTTGAATAGCTGGGCATAGACAATAATGCATTTATCTCTCATTTTTATATAAAAAGTTGATTCATGGAAAGATCTTTATTTCATCAGCTAGGTTTTCTAACGAGCTTGCTGTTTGCGACTCTTTCTATGGCTCAAACCTCAGTAAATAACCTTCGAGAATATGCGCCTATTTCATTAACGCAATATCTTCAGGTTGTTAAGGAAAGCAATGCGCTTATTGGTAATAAGAGACTTGCAAAAGAAACGGCAGCAGCAATTAAAGAATCTCTTGCGATTTATCAGTTTAGGCCAAGCGTAAGTTATTTCAAAGGAGATTACTATCAGCAAGTTCCATATTCCCCGTATACAACACCAGCCTCTAACACCTATGGGGTTAAGTTTATCTTGAAGGCTGGGGAAAGAGGGCGGCTCGATCGGAGTTTGGGGAGGCTGAAATGGGGCGAAGTGAAGCAGAGTATCAGGCGACTGAGGCAGATATTCAGACAGTAGCCACCTTAAGTTACATCGATGCGTTAAGAAATCGTTTACTCTTTAATTCTTATGCTGTTGCTGCAAAAAAGATCGCTTCATTACCTCAGAATGCCCAAACAAAAGATTCTTCTCAGTTCTTAAAGTATTACGAAAGCGCCTACGCCAAAGATTTGCAGTTCACCGCATTAGCTCTATTAAATTACTCCGGCGGCTCCTTGAGTAATCTCCCGCTGCCTATTGGGAAATTAAACATCCCTCCGTAAGACTTTGACCCAATTCAACTTGTTAATCAAGCATTGATTAACAGAACCGACATTTTGATACTAAATGCAGCAATGAATTCGGCAGAAAAAAATATCAATATGGTTAAGGCTAATCGGAATTGGGATGTCCAACCTTTAGTTTCCTATACCACTACACCGCAATATAATTCGAGTGGGTTTACCTATACTCCGCAAAATGGAATATCAGCAGGGCTATTAATACCTATTCCAGTAAATAACTATTTACAGAACGCAGACATAGTGCAGGCTTCTAATCAAAGGGTTGGTCTTGAACTGCAGATAAAGGATTTAAAGGCGCAGATTGAAGTTCAGGTAATGCAAGCATTATTGCAATACGAATCAGCCAAATCTATTCTCGCTCAAGCGAATGAAGCTTTTAGCATCGCTTCTAAGGTTTCTGACCAATCTTCCTCTAAGGGGGTTATGGCAATTCGAGATAAAGAGGGTTCTTTAATTGATGCACAAACCAACCATGTCAAGGCATTGATTAATGTTTGGCATCAAACAGGTAATTACAGCGCTCCAAAAATATGAAACCGTTAATAACCCTTTTACTGCTAGTGGGTACTGAAGTATTAGCAGCCGCTCCACCGGTGATAGGTCCTGAGGGCCCCACTTCCGAGCAGATTAATGCCCAACACCAGGGTAAACTTTCCATTAATGCTGCCCTAGGCATTTCACAAAATGTAGCGGGTTCTAAAGTGGATGAGTATTCAGCTATGAATCCGGGTGCGAATCAAGCAAGATTCTTATTGAATACAGTCGCATCAAATGCCATCATCCAAGCACCCCAGTTAGGGGATCGAAATTCTGGCTATTTAAAAATGGTTAATCGGGACTCGGTATTAAATCATGGGAATAGAAAGGCCATAGAAACAAGGGCTCCATTCGCCTCAAATATAACGAAAAGTCAATTACAGGGAATGGTATTTTTGAAAGGAAATCTGAGTCCCGCTTATTTCGAAAATTATTTTAATCCTACATCAAACTCTACTTCCAAAATACCAAAATAATAATTAATAAAGTCTCGCATGAAAAAAATACCTGCAATCATATTCGTAACAACTAGTGTTATCGCATTAAACGCTTTTTCTCAGCCCTTGAAAGAGAGGCCAATGCTGGATCCTGTAGCCCCGCAACCTATTCCACAGCCGCTGTTAGTACAGCCGCTGTTAGTTATGCAAAAGGCAGTGGTGGCGACGGTCATAGAACAAGGAGCGAAGGGCATAGAACAAGGAAGCGAGCAAGAGAAAAGTATAGAACAAGGCGCTCAGCAAGAACAAATAAAAAGCATAGACCAAAACATTCAACAAGAACCAATAAAAAGTATAGAACAAGGTGCTCAGCCTGTAAACGGATTAATCCCAATTCCTAAACCGGTTGTGGGTAAACAAATTCTGGATCCTGTGGTCCCGCAACCTGTGCAGATTGGCGACCGGCAAGTAAATGGATTGTATGCACCTCCTCCACCAATTCTAGATCCTGCAACTTCTAAGCTATCTGAGTCTCCCAGAGTTCCGCAACCTAATCTACAAGCGCCGTTAATTCTCCAAGGGTCAGGTGTAGCAAATGGTATTGAACAAGCAATTCTCCCAGGGGCAGCTGTAAATGGTATTGAACAAGCGAGCGGACAAGTAGCAATTGCTGAACAAGGAGCCGAACAAGGAGCTCAGCAAGCAAAGCAAGCTGGCCAACAAGGAGCTCAGCAAGAGCGGCAATTATCAAGCCAGCTCAGGCAAGCCTCAGGCTCTGTAGCGCAGTCTATGAAAACCCAAGTAAATACGGTTCATGTGGATTCGGCACAAAAGGGCGGGAGCCCTTCAGAAAATTTAACTGGCCGCTCAAGTTCGACAATAAATTCCTCTGGTTTTTTACCGCTCCCCACGACCACCCCTGGTGAGAATTCATCTAACTCCCTAACCCCTTCTCCAACTATGAGTGCTAGTAGCGCTCCAGCTTTGAATGCAGGCAACACTGTAACTGGCGCCACAGTGACTGGAACTGTTAATGCTCCATCTAGCAATTCAGGTGTTAGTCCTAGTTCTAGCGCTGGTGGTAACCCTCCAATAAACATGAGTCAGCCCACAAATAATACTAACTAAGGATATTCTTGCCTCATAGGGAATCGATAACTTCTATCACCCAAAGGTAATGAGTATGAGTCTTCGGAGCCCGCCTGTTAGATGGCTAGCGTAGCATTATTATTTTTGGAGCGCTTGCCCTACAGCTGTAATTACCTGGCTAGGTTCAAGTAAGTCTAAGCACTCACTACGACTATCGGCGCGATCATCGCAACCCGCTTTACGGCAGGGAACACACTCACCAGGACCTTGTAGGATGGTGACATTACCAACGGTTTGAGAGCGGGCGCGTAATTGGTAGGGCTGCTCTCCAATAAAACCATTTGGCCAAGGGCCAAAATTGGTCGGTGGTGTTGCCCCAAATAGAGTAATCGTAGGGGTATTGCAGGCAGCGGCTAAGTGGGTGATTGAAGTATCAACGCCAATATAGAGGGCAGCGCTACGTAAGAGAGTGCCCGCCTGTGGAATAGATAACTTACCGGCAGTATCAATCACACTGTTCCGAGTCTGCTCATTGAGTAGCGACAAAATGTCGTGATTGAGTTGTAAATCTTGCTTGGCAGGAGATGCGCTCAGGACTACTTGTAGACCTTGCTTAACGAGCCACTCAATCAGTTGTTGCCAGTAAGCCAGTGGCCAACGTTTGTAAGCGGTAAGTGGTCCTGGATGAAGAACGGCGTAGGGTTGATTGAGTTGCCCGGCGATTACTGGTGTTAAGGGTTCACCTTCAGGAGGTGTGACAGAAATAGGTTTAGCAAATAGTTCGCTAGGATTTTTGAAGAATACTTCTAGTAAGCGTAATTTTTCTGCAATGACGTGTTGGGCAAAATAATCTACCGTTACGTTATGCATAGAAATGAACTTCTTCCAGGCATTTTGCTTTTCAGTCTTACTGTTTTCTTTGCCATCCTTACCCTGGGGATGACCACCTAAAACACCTACCCGCCTCAATGCGGCGACCAAGCCATATATGTAGGCGCGATCGCTAGGTTGTGTCACGATCGCCAGGTCGTAGCGCTGAAATAAGCGATTAAAGAGGGAAAGGTATTCTGCAAAACCGGGTCGATCGGAGGTTTCAATAATCTGCGCAATATCCGGATTGCCCTTGAGCATATCGAGCTTGCCGCGGTAACCTAAAAAGTGAAATTCCGCATCGGGCCAGAGTTCACGGGCTTTGCTAATTAAGGGGGTGGTGACAAGAACATCCCCAATTTGCCGGGTGGCAATGAACAATACTTTTTTAGGTTTGAGGGATGAGAATGTCGTCATGGCAATTACATTGCTTTCGCTTGAATCATGGCGCGGACTCGACGCGCATTTTCAGCGGCATTGGTTTGATCATGAATCTGATGAAAGAGATGTAAGACTTCAGTAGACCAAGAGCCAGATTTGCGTTTAATGTGATGGCGCTGCAAACGAAAGACAAAATCAGCATCCTCATGACCCCAGCCAGTCATGCTTTCATCAAAGCCATGGATAGCCTCAGCATCGGCTTTCCAGCAAGCCATATTGCAACCTTTAATACGTCGCCATACAAACTTTTGGTAATCACGCCAGGAGCCATTGCCCAGTTTGATTTTCAGGGGCCAATATTTATTGATGCCGCCACTAAGGCGATAGCTGAGTAATTTTTCTGCAAAACGTTTGAAGCTCCAGCTTGGCCATGTAAGCAATTGGGTGGTCAGGCTTTCATCTAAAAGGACGCGGCTACCGCTCACGAGATAACCCTTTTGGGACAGCGCTCGGTGTCGCGCCACAAAATCAGGCTGCACAATGCAATCACCATCTAAAAAGACTAAGTAGTCACCATGCGCTGCGGCAATTGCTTGATTGAGAATGGCGGTTTTACGAAAGCCCTGGTCTTCTTGCCAGAGATGGTGGATGGAGATGGGATGAGTTTGTTTAATGTGCTCAATCAGATTTTTAGTTTCTGAAGTGGAGCCATCATCGGCAATGATGATTTCAAAATCGGTATCGGTTTGAGTAGCAAGCGATTCTAGACAGAGCTTGAGTGCTTGTGGCCAGTTATAGGTAGCCAATAAAACCGAAATCATTTGCGGGCATCCTGATGGAGTTGCCACAATTTCATGTAACGATAATAGGTGCCTTGACCATTGGAGATTGCCAAAGCAAATCCTTGGGGGCCGTCTAAAAATCCTGCGCGCAAAACATAGGTGCGTACAAAAGCCCACATGCCATGAAGAACTGCTTTGAATGGGCTACTGGTTTTACCTTTAGCAAAAGCCTGTTCTGCGGAAGCTGTGGAATAGCGGTTGAGCTTATCGAGTACTTGCGCGTAGTTCATGAAGCTGTAATGCAACATGGGATTTTCAAGTTTGGCGACTTGACCATTAGGGATCAGTCGCTCATGCACTAAGTCATCTGAGAAACGGGCGGTCCCGCGTCTAAATAATCGGTCTACATAATCCGGGCTCCAGCCCGAGTGGCGAATAAAGCGTCCGCAGTACCAAGACAGACGGGGGATAGCAAAGCAGTCCACATGGGCCGAATGGTGAATGGCGGTCAAGATTTCGGATCTGAGCGCTGGGGTAAGTCGTTCATCGGCGTCCAGGGAGAGAACCCAGTCGCCGGTTGCCAAATCTAAGGCACGGTTCTTTTGGGGTCCAAAACCAGGCCAATCCGCTGGGTAAGCCAGCAGTGCGCCATGCTTAGTGGCGATCTCTAGGGTCCGATCCCTACTATTGGAGTCCACCACCACAATCTGCTGGGCAATCCCCTCCAGGGAGGCCAGACAATCGTCCAAATTGGACTCTTCATTGCGAGTGATGAGTATGACTGATAAGGTGGGCATAATTCATTATATGAATGCTCAAGACCGTACTACCCTAAATCGCCTAATTCAGTACCTCAAACCCCATATTGGGCTGATTATTGGCTCATTATTGGCTATGGCAATTGTGGCTGGCTCTGAAACATCCATTCCGGCTCTCATGAAGCCATTGCTAGATAGAGGTTTTACAGGGGAGCTCAATAACAAGCTTTGGCAGGTTCCGGTTTTCTTGGTGGGTTTGGCGGTGATCCGCAGCTTGGCGCAATTTTTCTCAAACTATTTGCTGACCCGGGTCATCAATTCAGTTCTCCTTAAATTACGTGAACAAATGTTCCATACTCTTTTGCGGGCACGGACCATTTTCTTCCAACAAAATTCTGCCTCCCATTTAATCAATGCTGTCGTCTTTGAGGTGAACAATATTTTGACCATCATGGGTGGAATGTTAATTAGCTTAGTTAGAGATTCTTTGACTGTGATCGGATTAATTGGCTACCTGATTTATTTGAACTGGCAACTCACGCTGCTTGTCTTAATTATTTTCCCCATCATTGCTTTCATCATGAGCAAGATCAATCGTCGCTTGCGCGCACTCAATCGTGAGCAGCAGACATTAACCAGTGAGTTGGCGTATATCGTCGAAGAGTCAGTAGCGGGTCACAAGATTGTCAAAGTGCATGGTGCAGAGTCTTATGAGATGCAGCGCTTTATGGAAAAGGCCCATCGTCTACGCCAATTTGCAATTAAGTCTGCTGTGGCAGGTGGCCTGAATCAACCGATTACCCAATTAATCGCATCAGTCGCCTTATCAGTCGTCCTGGTGATTGCCTTGATGCAGTCTGCCACCCAAGGCACTACCGTTGGTGGCTTTGCCGCCTTTATCACTGCCATGATGTTGGTGATTTCTCCCTTAAAACATTTGGCGGATATCAATCAACCTTTGCAGCGTGGTCTGACTGCTGCAGAAATGATTTTCTCGCTGATGGATCAACCTTTTGAAGAAGACGATGACCGTAAGCTCAATATGAAATCCTTAAATAAGGCGAAAGGCGGTATTCGCTTTGAGGATGTAGGCTTTTCCTATCAGCAAGAAGCAGGGCGCCAAGATGCCTTACGGGGCATTAATCTCAATATTGCACCGGGTGAAGTAGTTGCCTTTGTTGGACCATCTGGTGGCGGTAAATCCACTTTGGTAAATTTATTGCCGCGCTTCTTTAAGCCTACTTCTGGCCATATCTATTTAGATGACATGCCGCTGGAAGATATTGTGCTGGCTGATGTTAGAAGGCAGATTGCTTTTGTGAGCCAAGACGTCGTGCTCTTTAATGACAGTATTGCCGCGAACGTTGCCTATGGTGCTTTTGATGAAAAAGGCATTGACCGTGATCGCGTCATGAAAGCATTGGAAGCGGCTAATTTAAGCGCTCTTATTAGCGAACTTCCTGAAGGAATTGATTCCCTGGTAGGAGATAACGGTAATCGCCTCTCAGGCGGTCAACGTCAACGCTTAGCGATTGCTAGGGCGATCTACAAAAATGCGCCGATTTTGATCTTAGATGAGGCTACATCAGCGCTGGATTCAGAATCAGAGCGTCAGGTTCAGGATGCGCTAGACCGTTTGATGGCTGGCAGAACCACGCTAGTGATTGCGCACCGTTTATCTACGATTGAACATGCTAGCCGTATTGTTGTGTTGGAGCATGGTCAGATTATTGAAAATGGCTCGCATGAGGAGCTCATCGGAAAAGATGGCCTTTATGCCAGCTTGCACCGCATTCAGTTTTCAAACGGCTAAACAGAGACGCTCTAAGAGCAATTAGCTCAGAACAATATCGTATTGCTCTTGGCGGAAGCTACCTTCTGCCTGGAGCGTAATCGGCTTGCCGATAAAGTCACCCAGTTGCGCTAAGAATTGATTCTCTTCTTCGAGAAAGAGATCAATCACATCGGGCGCTGCCACGATCCGGAATTCACGCGGATTAAATTGACGATGCTCGCGCACGATCTCGCGCAAAATTTCATAACAAATGGTTTGTGCAGTTTTAACTTCGCCCTTGCCCATACAGGTGGAGCAGGGCTCACAGGTAATGTGGGCCAAAGATTCTCGGGTACGCTTACGCGTCATTTCTACCAAACCCAGGGTTGAAAAATCACTTACGGATGTACGTGCATGATCTCTCTCCAGATTGCGATTGAGTTCATGCAAGACAGATTCTTGATGATCTTTGCTAATCATGTCGATGAAGTCAATGATGATAATTCCGCCTAGATTGCGTAATCGCAACTGACGAGCAATGGCTTGAGCTGCCTCTAGATTCGTTTTAAAGACGGTGTCATCTAAATTACGGGCGCCAACGTAGCTGCCAGTATTGACATCGATAGTCGTCATCGATTCTGTTTGGTCAATCATGAGATAGCCGCCAGACTTGAGATCCACTCTCCGCCCTAAGGCTTTATTGATTTCTGCATCGACATCAAATAAATCAAAGAGTGCGCGTTCGCCTCGGTGCAATGTGAGTTTGCCTAATAAATTGGGCATGTAGAGATGAGCAAAGCCCTTAAGCTTGTCAAAATTCTCTGCAGAGTCCACGCGAATTTGGGTAGTCTCTTCACCTGCTACATCACGCAATACCCGTTCTGCCAAGCTCAGATCTTGATAGAGCAGGCTCGGGGCGGGGTGGTGATTCATGGCCTCGCGAATGTTTTCCCAGGTGGTGCGAAGGTAGTGCATATCGTGTTGCAGCTCTGTATCTGAGGCATCTTGTGCACTCGTGCGAACAATAATCCCGCCTTTTTCATCGGCTGCCATCAATCCCGCAAGGCGCGCCTTAATGGCTTCGCGTTCTTCCGGTTGATCAATGCGCTGAGACACGCCAATATATTTTTCGGTAGCGGTATCGCTGCCAGCAGGCGGTAGATACACAAGATTACGACCAGCAATGCTCAGTTGAGTGGTGAGTCGTGCGCCTTTAGTTCCTAAAGGATCTTTTAATACTTGTACTAAAACAGTTTGTCCTTCAAAGAGTAATTTTTCAATCTGAGCGCTAGGATTGTTCTGGGTGATATCGGCGACGTGCATAAAAGCAGTGCGCTCCAGACCAATTTCAATAAAGGCCGATTGCATGCCAGGTAAAACACGTACTACTTTTGCTAAATAGATGTTGCCCACAATGCCGCGTTGACGGGTGCGTTCAATTTGTAGCTCTTGAACGGCGCCTTGCTGAATTAAGGCGACACGCGTTTCTTGCGGAGTAATGTTGATGAGAATCTCTTCGTTCATATGCGGGTAACTTGGGCGAGATCGAGTAATTGGATGGTTTCAAATAACGGTAATCCCATGATACCGCTATAACTACCCCGAATCGAGGGGATGAAAGCGCCCCCTAATCCTTGGATGCCATAAGCGCCGGCCTTACCGAAGGGTTCGCCGCTAGCGATATACGCTTCAATTTGTATCGGGCTGAGAGTGGCAAATTGCACTTCAGAGACTTGCACCAAGCAAGTTGGCTGTTCTGTTGGGCTGAGTGTGATGGCTACTGCGGTGAGTACTTCATGGGTCTGACCGCTGAGCATATTGAGAATACGGGCAGCATCTGCAGCATCGCTAGGTTTGCCTAAGATTTCTCCTTCGAGGCTATTGGGAAGACTAACGGTAGTGTCGGCACACAAAATAGGTGCCCATGGTAGATGCTTCGTTTTCCAGCGAGCCAAGGCAGCAATACTTTTTGCCATCGTCACACGCTCTACATAGGCGCGGGCTTTTTCTTGTGGCAAAGGGGTTTCGATACTTTCGCTATCCTCGCCTGGATTGGGGGCTAGCATTTCAAAGCGCACCCCAATTTGTTTTAACAGCTCTTGGCGGCGCGGGCTTTGCGAAGCGAGGTAGATATAAGTGTTACTCACGATGGTAGGGGTGGCCTTGCAAAATGGTCCAAGCGCGATAGAGTTGCTCAACTAATAAGACTCTGGCCATGGCATGCGGTAGTGTGAGGCTCGATAGTCGCCACATAGCCTGGGCGTTTTCCTTAAGACTGTTATCGAGTCCATCTGCACCACCAATCAGAAAGGTAATATCAAACCCCTCTTGGCGCCAGTTGGCTAATTGAGTCGCTAGATTTTGGGTGCTTTGATCTTTACCGCGCTCATCTAGGGCAATAACTCTAGATCCCTTCGGAATAGCGGCAGCAATTTTGACGGCTTCCTTAGCGGGCGTCAGGTCTGGTTTAATTTCTTTGATATCAATACTGCAATCGGCAGGCATGCGTTTGACGTAGTCATGGGTTGCCGTAGCAACCCAATCTGGCATCTTGTGACCAACCGAAACAATGGTTAAGCGCATTGATAAATGCTGTGACTGAAGTGCAGGACGACTTATTCGTCGTCGTCTGGTTCGCTAGCTTTAACAAGCCCTTTTTCGCCAGCCAATTTCACACGGACAGGCTTAGCACCCCACATGCCTTCTAGTTGATAGTAGGAACGTAGCATCGGTTGCAAGATGTGGACAACTACGTCCCCACAATCTACCAGTACCCATTCACCAGTCTCAAGTCCTTCAACCGAAATCACTTCGCCACCTTTGGCATTGACTTCTTCTTTGACGGACATCGCTAATGAACGTGTTTGGCGATTACTAGAGCCGGTCGCAATGATGACGCGATCAAATAATTCACTTAATTTAGTGGTGTCGTACACGCGAATATCTTGCGCCTTAACATCTTCTAGGGCATCAATAATGACGCGTTGTAATTTTCGTAAGTCCATGGTTTCTCAGTAATATTTTTTGTATTTAGGGTGATCTTAGCTTGATTATTGATACAAGCCCAGATTTGTAATGATTTGCAGCGTATGGGATGGAATCTGATCGGATAGAGCGGTATTCCCGGAGGACGCTTTTAGCTGCGACCGAAGTTCGGTTGAGGATAGATCGATCGCTAGGCTTTCATCGATATAGATGAGGCCAGATGGCTTATTTTCAAGGGCGGCAGGCTCTAAAGTTTGGTGTGCCTGCAGTAATTGTGTAATGGCAGGGCTCAATGCTGTCCCTAGGTCATGGTTTGGTCTACTTGCTACAGCAAAGTTCACATAATCTAGCAACTTCTCCCATGAATTCCAAGTGGGTAGCTGAATCAGTGAATCGGCACCCATGAGCCAGGTCAGACTTGCGTTAGATCCATAACGCTCACGAAGTGCTAGAGCGGTATCAATGGCATAACTTGGCCCGGCTCGATCGATTTCAAGACGATCAACCCCAATCTGTGTCGCAATCTTCAAATATAAAAATGCTCTGGCTAGATCAACCCCAGCAGCTTCAGTCAGCTGTAAACGAATTTCTGCAGGAGTAATTCCGGTGCCTTTTTGCCAAGGCTCTCCACTTGGAATGAGTAGGAGCTCATCTAATTGCAACACTTTTGCAAAATGGCTTGCAAGTTTTAAGTGACCAATGTGGGGCGGATCAAAAGTGCCCCCTAGGATGCCGATTTTTTTCACAACGCTCAAGCTAACCAATCGCGTGGTTTTAAATAGTAGTCATACAGCTTAGCCTCGGGGGTGCCGGGCTTGGGTTGCCAGTTGTACCACCACTGAACTACCGGTGGCATTGACATCAAAATGGATTCAGTGCGCCCGCCTGAGTGCAAGCCAAAGATTGTGCCTCTATCAAAGATGAGGTTGTATTCCACATAACGACCACGACGATATTCTTGGAAGGCTTTTTCTTCTGGAGTGAAGCTATCTTGATAGCGACGCTGGACAATCGGGAGGTAAGCATCAATGAAAGCATCCCCAATCGCGCGCGTCATGGCAAAGCTCTGCTCAAAACCGAGTTCATTAAAGTCATCAAAAAATACACCGCCGATACCGCGTGGCTCCTCACGATGCTTTAAATAAAAATACTCATCACACCATTTTTTAAAGCGGGGATAGAGCTCCTCGCCAAAAGGATCTAATGCATCTTTAGCGGTTTGATGAAAGTGCCTACAATCTTCATCCACACCATAGTAGGGTGTAAGGTCAAAGCCACCCCCAAACCACCAGACTGGCTCCTTGCCCGGAGCCTGTGCAATAAAGCAGCGCACGTTCATATGGGTAGTAGGAACTTTGGGATTGTTTGGGTGAAACACCAAGGACACACCCATGGCTTCAAAGCTACGACCAGCAACTTCTGGTCGATGGTGAGAAGCGGAGGGTGGCATTTGATCACCGCGAACATGCGAGAAGCCTACGCCACCTTTTTCTAAAATATTGCCGCTATCCAAGATGCAGGTGCGGCCATATCCCTTAAGCTTGCTATCCTCAGGTTTGTGCCATTCATCGGCAACAAAGGTTTTACCATCAAGCGCACTCATTGCGCTAGTAATGCGATCCTGCAGTCCTAAAAAGTAATTCTTTAGTGCTGCGATATCAATTTGGGTGTGTTGATCTGCCAAGTGTTTTCTTTACTCAATTACTGACATTATTTAATGGCGCGATAGCCGATATCTTTGCGATATTGCATGCCGTCAAATTGGATTTGATCGATAGCTTCATAGGCCTTCTGCTGGGCGCCACGAACGGTATCTGCAAGACCAACTACGCACATCACACGACCACCAGAAGTTACTAATTTGCCATCTAGTAATTTAGTGCCCGCATGAAAAGTGATCTGATCTTCAGTATCTGCAGGTATGCCGGTAATGACGTCACCATTGCGCGGTGTATCAGGGTAGTTGTGTGCAGCAAGTACTACGCCCAGAGCGGTACGACGGTCCCAGTCAAGCTCAACTTCATTGAGCGTGCCATCTACTGCATGATCGAGCGCATTCACAAGATCGCTACGAAGACGTGCCATGATGGGTTGTGTTTCTGGATCACCCATACGGCAATTGAATTCTAAAGTTTTGATTTTTCCATCAGGAGCAATCATTAGGCCAGCATACAAGAAGCCGGTGTAAGGAATGCCGTCAGACTCCATGCCTTTAACGGTAGGCATGATGACTTCGCGTAATGCACGTGCATGAATTTCTGGTGTAACAACCGGAGCAGGTGAGTAAGCACCCATGCCACCAGTGTTCGGCCCTTGGTCAGCATCGAGCAAGCGCTTATGATCTTGGCTAGTAGCCAGTGCCAATACATGTTTGCCATCTACCAAGACGATGAAGCTCGCTTCTTCACCGGTTAAGAACTCTTCAATCACAACACGAGCGCCAGCGTTACCAAGCTTGTTATCAGCTAGCATCATGTCAACAGCAGCATGAGCTTCTTCTAAGCTCATTGCCACAACAACACCTTTACCAGCTGCTAAGCCATCAGCCTTAATCACGATGGGTGCACCTTTAGCATCAATATAGGCATGCGCTTCTAATGCATTGGAGAAAGTTTGATAGTCAGCGGTAGGGATACCATGACGCTTCATGAAAGCTTTAGAGAAGTCTTTGGAAGATTCTAATTGGGCTGCCAATTGTGTAGGTCCAAAAATGCGTAGACCATTATTGCGGAAAACGTCCACAATGCCTGCAGCTAAGGGAGCCTCGGGTCCTACTACGGTTAAGTGAATTTTTTCGCGCTTAGCAAAGTCCGCTAGTTCTTGTAGTCCAGTAATCGGAAGATTTTCAATGCCGGCTGCTGTTTGCTTTGCTGAAGCAGTGCCACCATTTCCTGGTGCGACATATACCGTTTGCACTTGAGGAGATTGAGCAAGTTTCCAGGCCAATGCGTGTTCGCGTCCGCCAGATCCGATTAATAGAATTTTCATAGCAAGCTGTCTGTATTAATTAAAGTAATGATGAAAGTATGGGAAGCTTAAAGCTCAGCGTTGGTGAAGACGTCCTGAACGTCATCTAAGTTCTCAAGCGCATCGAGTAATTTCTGCATACTTTCTGCTTGATCACCTTCGAGAGCAATTTCAGTCTCAGGACGCATTGCAACCGTAGCAAGTTCAGGTTTAAGTCCAGCTTTGGTAATGGCGTCTTGCACTTTAGGGAAATCAGGAACGGGCGTTAATACTTCTAATGAACCATCATCATGCGTGATGACATCATCTGCACCTGCATCCAATGCCACTTCCATGAGTTGATCTTCATTAGTACCTGGCGCAAATAACATTTGGCCACAGTGCTTAAATAAGAAAGCAACCGAACCTTCGGTGCCCATGTTCCCACCATTTTTATTAAAAGCGTGGCGAACTTCGGCAACAGTACGGGTGCGGTTATCGGTTAAGCAATCGACAATGATTGCTGCTCCATTAATGCCATAACCTTCGTAACGAATTTCTTCGTAGTTCACACCCTCAAGTGAGCCGGTGCCGCGTTGAATTGCTCTTTGTACGTTGTCATTTGGCATGTTGGCATCTTTGGCTTTATCAATTGCCAGGCGTAAACGGGGGTTAGTCGCAATATCCCCGCCACCCATTTTGGCGGCAACGGTAATTTCTTTGATGAGCTTGGTCCAAATCTTGCCGCGTTTTTCGTCTTGACGACCTTTGCGGTGCTGAATATTGGCCCATTTTGAATGGCCGGCCATGCGGGTGAGTCCTTTTAGTAATTTGGCTAGAAGACCTCATTTTAAGGGGTTCTGGACCAAAGGGAGGGGATGCTGAGCCAATTTTTGTTACACTCTCATGTCTTAGCAGTAACAAAGCAATAAAGTCAGCAGAATTTCCACTGCAAACACCTGCCTCGGTGATGGAATTGGTAGACGTGCCGGACTCAAAATCCGGTGCCGCAAGGCGTGGCGGTTCGAGTCCGCCCCGAGGCACCATTCAAACGGCTAATCTGCCTTTGAATTTCACTGAATGCTAAATCTCGTAGGTTTCCGATTCGTTATTCATCGCCTGCTCGACAATTTTCTTAGTGAGCGTTGGGGAGAAGAGCTCAATGAAGGTGTAAACAAAAGAGCGCAGATAAGCACCTTGCTTTACGCCCAGATGAGTAACGTTATTGCCAAACAGGTGACCTACTGGGATGACTTTGAGATTGCGGTCTTTATCGGCATCGTAGGCGAGGCCTGCGACGATCCCAACACCCATGCCAACTTCTACATAGGTCTTAATCACGTCCGCATCAATCGCTTCAAGGATGATGTCAGGGCTTAAGCTGCGTTGTGCAAAAGCGGCATCAATCTTGCTACGTCCTGCGAAGGCTTTGTCATAAGTGATGATGGGATATTTAGCGATTTCTTCTAAGGTCACAGTGGCTTGATTGAGCAGGGGATGACTCAATGGCACCATGATGACGTGCTGCCATTGATAGCCTGGTAGTGCTAGTACACCAGGCGTATTGGCGATCCCTTCTGTGGCAATGGCAATATCAGCACGATCATGTATGAGGAGTTCGGCAATTTGACCTGGGCTTCCTTGCTGAATACTCACGCGTACTTTTGGAAAGCGCTTCGTAAACTCGGTAAGTACTTTTGGGAGCGCATAGCGTGCTTGGGTATGGGTAGTGGCAATCACAAAGTTGCCCTGATCTTGGCTAGCAAAATCTTTACCAACGCGCTTTAGCGTCTCTACCTCATCCAGAATTCGCTCAATAGAGCTCAAAATTCGTTTTCCCGGCTCGGTGAGTGAGCGGATCCGTTTGCCGTGACGGCGAAAGATTTCAACTCCAAGCTCATCCTCTAGCTCAATAATGGCTTTAGAAACACCAGGCTGGGACGTAAATAGAGCCTTGGCAGCAGAAGTCAGATTGAAGTTTTGTCGGACGGCTTCCCGGACAAAGCGAAATTGATGAAGATTCATAGTGACTCCTGTCTATATATCAACAAAGATATAGGAATCAAATTCTAAATGATTTTTGGGTATTAAGCCTTAGAAACCCAGCGAAGACCTATTAAAGCCAGCATGAAATAGAGCAGAGGTGGCGTTAAAGCGGTTAAGAGGGCTGGCCACGAGCCTAGCAAGCCCACATTTGAGAAGAGGGAGTTAAAGAGTTGAAAACTCATTCCCAGCATGATTCCGCCAAATACTTTAATACCTACGCTACCAGCGCGAACTTTTAGAAAGCCAAAGGGCAATGCCAGGGCCAGCATCACGAAAATAATGAAGGGGTAGACCACTTTCTTCCAAAAGGCGATGGAGTGACGTTGCGCATCTTGTTTGTTTTCTTGGAGATGGTTAATGAAGCGAGCCAAACTCAAAATGGACATTTTTTCCGGACTGATGAGCAGTACGTTCAGAATTTGAGGGGTAACCTCAGACATTAAGGTAATAGTGGGATGTTTGATGGTCTGAGAAGCGAAAACAGGATTTAGTGGGTCAGACTGTTTGGTTTCTTTGAAACGAGTCTCGGTAACATCATTCAGAGTCCACGTTCCCGATTGATCAAAAAGTCCAGAGGCTGCGGTTCTGATCGAGAGTAGGTGATAGACATCATCAAACTCATACATCCGAATATTGCGAATTTCATTGTCTTTATCAATTTTGCCAACGTTGACATAGCGCACGCCAGGGCGAACGGGGCCACTACCATCTTCATCGCGCAGGCGATCTTTAACCCAAACACCCGTTCTAAATTGCGACGAGAAAGAAGAGCCTAAGGCCTTCATTCGAATTTGATCTGACTTGGCTTCAGAGTAGGGGCCAACCCATTCACTCATGATAAGGATGAGTGCAATTAAGGGAATCGCAATTTTGGCGAGAGTAATTAAGCCCCGCTTCACATCCAATCCAGCAATGCGCAAAATCGTAAATTCGGATTGACTGGCGAGCATAGCAAAGACATAAATACTGCCAATCAAACTAGCGATCGGAATGATTTCTGAGATGCGGCTTGGCGCCTTGAGGAGCACATGCAGTAAAGCAAGCGGCAAAGTATATTGCCCTTGCACAGAGCCGAGCTCACTCAAGATATCAAAGAATAAAAATAGCGCAACAAGAGCGAACAAGATGAAACCAAAGGCAGCATATATTTGCTTGGCTAAATAGCGCTCAAAGATGTATGGAAAAATGAGCTTCATAACTAAGCTTTATTCTTCGCGAATGCAGCCGGGAGTTGGCGACGCCACCATTTTATGGAAGGATTAATTCGGTTCCGAATGAGGGCTGTAGCAATGATGAGTGCGAGGAGGTGGATGGGCCAGACCCCCACAAAGACATTGATCTTGCCTTGAGCAACAAAGTTTTGCGTCAGATTCAGTAGGTTGCTGTAAATCAAATAAATTAATACCGCATAGAACATGGCGGTATAGCTGCCCAGCCTAGGATTAACGTAAGCCAGTGGGATGGCAATCAATACCAAGCCCAAAGCCATGAGCGGCAACCCAACGCGCCACAAGATCTCGGCCCGATTGGGGTTGGCAGCAATGGGGTTAGGATCATTTAAGAGCTCGGTGATGGTCTTTTCACGGTCGCGTGGAGCTGGCGCCATGGCATCTTTACTGCGGATCTTGGTGTCATATTCATTAAATTCTAGAATTCTAAAGTTCGGCTCAGTAGGGTGACCCTCATAGCGGCGACCCCGATGAAGGACAATGGACTTTTCACCGCCCTCTCCATTTTGTACGTAGCCAGTTGAAGCTACTGCAATGCTCAAGCGCCCATTTTTATTATCAGCAACAAAAATATTCTTCACTTCGCTTTTATCAACATCCAATTCTTCAATAAAGAAGACGCGTTCCGCCTTGGCTGATTCTTTAAATTGACCAGCAGTCACCATGGAAACATCATCGCGTTGTTGGAAGCGTTGACTGATGAGTGTGGATTCTCGATTTGCCCAAGGCCATACAAAGAGTGCCAGCAGAGCAATAATGATGATGAGTGGAATTGCAAATTGCAAAATAGGACGGATTAAGTTGGTCACGCTCAAGCCGCTTGCAAACCACACAATCATTTCTGAGTCTTTGTACCAGCGCACCAACACAATTAGTGTGGCAACAAATAGGGAGACTGTTAGCAGTACTGCTAAGTAACCTAATGTTGCTAAAGCAATCAGGACTAAAGCATCCTCAGGATTAACGGCACCATTTGCAGCAAAGCCCAAAATGCGAATCACCAGTGAGGTGATCATAATGGTCACCAAAACCAAAAAAACCCCACCAGTCGTAAAGCTGAGTTCTCGGCGTAGGGCTTGTTTAAAAATCATGAGGTGCTAATGGATAGGTATCAGACGGGATATTAAGGTGATAAATAGCTTATATTGGAGCAGATACAGATGTTCATCTTCATGTCGGAGGATAATGGATAAACATCCTTTTATCCCCTTGAATTTACTTATTAATAACGCATTAAATTATGACAATTCAATTTAGTACCAAGATTTTCCCTCAAGCCGACCTGGGAAATCAAAAATCCCTTAAATCTAGCCTGAAAACCCTATTGGCTCATGCCACTGACTGTCTAGTCTTGGCTTATTCCAAGGCGGACTTAGAAGGCTTTGGTGGTAGTAAGGCCGCCAAAACAAAATCTGGGCTGTTGATGGAGCTTGATCTTTTGTTGGGAGGCTCTGTAAGTCATGCCAATGTAGTGGGCGATTTAGATGCAAAGCAGTCTTCAGTATGTATCTTGCGCGCGGAAAAGTCTTGGAGTGCAAATGGCGTAAAGGCAAAACGCGTTTTATTGATTAGCTTAGGGGATTTACACCTCACAAGTGATCGTAGTTTGACTGCTTTTTCTAAGATTGCGCGTGCAGCATTGAAATCACTCAGTGGCGGTTCAATCGAGAATGCCCTATGGTTTATTCCTAGCTTCTCACTTGCACATCAAACCAGCTTTATTGCTGATGAAGTGCGTCTCACGATTCAATACGCTGGTGATCAGGCTTATCGTTTTGGCGTGCGTCAACCTGCCATGAAATTTAAGGCTAAAGATCAAGCGGACACTTTTAAGCATTTAATATTTGCAGGCAATGATGCTTGTAGTAAAGAATTGAAGGATGCCGTAGCCCAAGGCATTGCAATGGTAGAGGGAATGAATCTTGCGAAAGATTTGGGCAATCTCCCGCCGAATATCTGCACGCCAACGTATTTAGGCAAAACAGCTCAGGGTCTCACTAAGAAGGCCGGCCTCAAGGTAGAGGTTTTAGGTCTGAAGCAAATTCAAGCATTGGGTATGGGCTCCTTTTTATCGGTAGCCAAGGGCTCTGATACGCCGCCGCAATTTATCGTGATGCGCCATCAAGGTGGCAAGGCTGGCGAAGCCCCTATTGTATTGGTCGGCAAGGGAATTACTTTTGATACAGGTGGCATTTCATTAAAGCCTGGCGAAGCCATGGATGAGATGAAGTACGACATGTGTGGTGCTGCGTCGGTTATCGGCACAATGTATGCCGCTGGTTTAATGAAACTCAAGAAGAATGTCATCGGTGTAGTTCCCACTTGTGAAAATATGCCCTCAGGTGGTGCAACGCGTCCTGGCGATATTGTTAAAAGCATGTCAGGTCAGACAATTGAGGTTTTGAATACCGATGCTGAAGGACGCCTCATTTTGTGTGATGCCTTAACGTATGTTGAGCGCTTTAAACCTAAGGCTGTTATTGATGTCGCTACGCTGACCGGCGCTTGTATTATCGCCTTAGGTCATGTACACAGCGGCTTGTTCTCGGATGATGAAGGTCTGGTGCATGCTTTAACCAAAGCTGGTCAAGCCTCTTTAGATACAGTGTGGCGCTTGCCTTTGGACGCTGCATATCACGAGCAATTGAAATCGAATTTTGCTGATGTGGCGAATATTGGTGGTAGGCCTGCTGGTAGCGTAACTGCAGCCTGTTTCTTATCGCGTTTCACTGAAAAATATAAGTGGGCTCACTTAGATATCGCCGGGACAGCTTGGAAGAGTGGCGCAGCTAAAGGATCTACTGGGCGCCCCGTGCCATTGCTTCTCAATTTCTTGCTTGAGCAACACTAAGTTTCCTGAAGGCGCTTAGTACATTCATCATGGCTCGAATTGATTTTCACAGTAATGTTGCCGATAAGTTGCAATATGCGTGTCGTTTAACTAGAAAAATCTGGAGCGATACCACCAGCGGCCAACCGGTTCGCAATATTGTGATGGTTGGCGAAAAGGCTGACTTACAAAAACTCGATGAGTTACTTTGGACATTTAGTAGTGCGGATTTTTTACCCCATTGCTATATTGATGATGAAGCTGCAGCTGAAACTCCAATAGTACTCACGGATGATTTTGCTTCTGCCGCCTTAAATCACATTCCTCATGCCGACATCATGATCCATTTAGGAATGCGTATGCCTCAGGATGTCGCGGCGTTAGTGGCGCGCTTTCCCAGAATTGTGGAAGTGGTCACAGTGAATGAGGCGGAGCGTCTTGCTGGGCGTGAGCGTTACAAGGCTTATCGTGACTTGGGTCATGAGCTGCATAACTTCGATCAGTCGAAAAGCTAATCATGTTGATTCATCCTCAGATTGATCCAGCGGCGATTCGCCTAGGGTCTTTTGCAATTCATTGGTATGGGGTGATGTACCTCTTAGCCTTTGCGCAATTTTTACTATTGGGTCGTTTGCGTATTCGGGCGCCACGTTATCAAGCATTGGGTTGGTCCTACAAGGATCTAGAAGACCTTTTATTTGCCGGTGTCTTGGGTGTCGTACTAGGTGGTCGAATTGGTTATACCTTGTTTTATATGCCAGCCCACTACCTTACCCACCCTTTGGATATTTTGAAGATCTGGGAAGGCGGCATGTCTTTTCATGGTGGTCTCTTAGGGGTGTTGATTGCGCTTTACTGGTTTGCGCACAAGCGTAGAACCACCTTCTTTGTCGTGAGCGATTTAGTGGCGCCATTGGTGCCATTCGGTTTAGCGTTTGGGCGCCTTGGAAACTTTATTAATGGTGAGCTCTGGGGAAGACCAACAGATCTCCCTTGGGCGATGGTATTTCCATTGGTGGATTCTGTTCCGCGTCACCCCTCACAGATTTATCAATTGCTGGGCGAGGGCGTCTTGCTTGGTATTGCCCTGTGGATCTACTCTGGTAAGCCACGCCGTGTAGGTCAGGTTTCTGGCTTCTTCTTGCTCGGTTACGGTGTGTGTCGCTTTCTGGCGGAATATGCTCGCGAACCTGATGCCTTTTTGGGCTTGTTGGGGCTGGGGCTTTCGATGGGTCAGTGGCTGTGCGTGCCAATGATTGTTTTTGGCATCTATCTCATGACTGCCTTTAAATCCAAATCAGCCTAAATATTCGCTAATGGCCAAACCCCGGATGGCCCCAAGCAACTTCCAGGGCCATTCAAACAAGTCTTTCTAATTTTCACTATGATTGTCATCAGTGCTTGAAATCTGATTTCATCCACCTTATGATTACCTTTCTTTGAAAGAAATACATGCTTGAGAAGCTTGCCAAAGCCCGCTATTTTTCGCGCCTGACTGGTGCTGTAAATCGCCTTATTTCTGAGCGAGGCGAGTCTAATGCAGTCAGCATGGCTGACGATGTCATTACTAACTATCGCAAGCTGTCTAAAGACCAGCACGGTAAATTTTTTACCTTCTTGTTTGAAAAGCTCAATCCCAATCCTGCTGCAGTGATGACTGCTGCGCAGCATTTTTCAGCAGAAGCGAGTGCGCGTAATTACATTAAATTACAACGTGTCACCGAACCTCCAAGACAAGAATTATTTCGTCGATTAAATCGCGCAACGAATGGCACTGCAGCTCTTGTTGAGATGCGCAGAGATCTTTTGCAGTTATTGGAAAAGCAACCAGAGTTAACTGCGGTAGATTTTGACTTGCGCCACTTACTCTCTTCTTGGTTTAATCCCGGTTTCTTGAAGATGCATCGTGTCGACTGGAAGTCGCCTGCTGAGGTACTCGAGAAGTTAATTCAGCATGAGGCAGTGCACGCCATTGATGGTTGGGATGACTTGCGCCGCCGCCTGCAGCCGGATCGTAGATGTTTTGCATTCTTTCATCCACAGCTGCCTAATGAGCCCCTGATTTTTGTGGAAGTTGCACTGCTGCCAGAAATTCCTGCAGTCATTACCCCTTTGGTGGATAAAAAAGCAGAGACTATGCATCAATCGTCTCACTATAAGGTGGCTGCTTTTTATTCCATCAGTAACTGTGAGCCAGGATTGCGGGGTGTATCCATGGGTAATTTCTTGATTAAGCGTGTTGCTGAACAGTTGCACGCCGAGTTTCCTAGTTTGAAGACATTTGTGACCTTGTCTCCTATTCCTGGATTTGTTGATTGGATAGCAGCTGGCGCAGAGATTGGCGATCAGAAGTCGACCGTGCAATTAAAGCCTGCAATTCGAACAGCACGCGAACAAGCACTCGAGACTATGGGGCTGAGTAATCGCTCATGGACTGAGCGCTTAAGTGCAGGTTGGCATCCGGACAATGCTACCGAGAAAGAAAAAGCTGCATTGCTCTGCTTGGCCAGTATTTACTTAGGACTTGGATCTGCAGGCAGAAACGGTAATCCTGTAGCGAAGTTCCATTTAGGTAACGGTGCAAGATTGCATCAAATTAATTGGGCAGGCGATCTTTCTCGAAAGGGTTTGCGCCAATCTGCTTCACTCATGGTGAACTATTTGTACGATCTATCCTCGGTTGAAGAAAATCATGAGCGTTTTACGCAAGGTGAAATCGATTATTCCAGGGCTGTTGGTCGTTTAATGCAGCCCTAGGCCTTCAAATTAAGGTAGTGGGCTTCTGAAGCGAGATATGCAGCAATTCCCTTTAGAATGTGGGGTAAAGGCTAGGGTTGTTGGATTCGATATAACAGCAATTAAATAAACATATAAAAATACTGATCTAGGAGATTGTTATGGGTAATAAATTTCATTCAGGTTCTGGCACGTCTAAGCCAAATGCTTTGCGTCGTCAATTGCTGGCCGGTTCTGCAGCGCTGCCTTTTGTTGGCGTCACCACAATGAGTTCTCCAGTAGCAGCTCAAGGTGCTACCAAAACTTTGAATATTTCCCATCAATTTCCTGGTGGCACCATCCAAGCAGGTGATTTTCGTGATCGCCTATGTCGTAAATTTGCTGAGTCAGTTGAAAAGCGTACAAAAGGCGCATTGAAGTTCCAGGTATATCCAGGATCTTCATTGATGAAAACCAATGCCCAATTTAGTGCATTGCGTAAGGGCGCTTTAGATATTTCTTTATTCCCCCTGCCATATGCTGGCGGTGAAGTGCCAGAAGTCAATATTGGTTTGATGCCAGCTCTTGTAACGAGTTATGAGCAAGCGGCCAAATGGAAAACAGCTGAAGTAGGTCGTTTATTGACTAAATCCTTGGAAGATAAGGGGATTGTGATATTGAGTTGGATTTGGCAGGCGGGTGGAGTTGCCAGCAAAACCAAATCATTGGTTCTTCCTGAAGATGCAAAGGGTATGAAAATTCGCGGTGGAAGCCGTGAGTTTGACCTGATGCTCAAAGCGGCCGGCGCCTCAGTGATTTCTTTGCCCTCAAATGAAATCTATGCCGCCATGCAAACTGGGGCAATGGACGCAGCCTATACCTCCTCTACGAGTTTTATGTCATTCAAATTAGAGGAGTTGGCTAAAGCATTTACAAGTGCTCGCAATAAATCCTATTGGTTTATGCTGGAGCCATTGCTGATGTCTAAACAAATCTTTGACGCTTTGCCTAAGGATCAACGCGATGCCTTGATGGCTGCTGGTGCTGAGATGGAAAAATTTGGTATCGAGGCCGCAAAAGATGACGATAAGACGGCTGCTTTAGCTTATGCCCGAGCGGGTAGCAAGGTAACCGATATTGATGCGACGATTGTTGATAAGTGGAGGGTCATTGCTCGTGAAAGTGCTTGGAAAGATTATTCCGAGAAAAATGAGAATTGCGCGGCATTGTTAAGAGCAGCGGAAAAAGTGGTCTAAAGCGATGATGCCACTATTACAGACTGCGGATCGCTTAGTTTCTGCCATTAATAAGTTGATGTTATTTTTAGGGTCATTGGCCTTAATTGCAGCATCAGTCATTTTGAGTTACAGCGTTGCATCCCGCGCATTGTTTGGAGCTACAACTGATTGGCAAGATGAGGCAGCAGTTTTTTGCCTAGTCGGCGCCACTTTCTTATGTGGTGCTTATGTGCAGCAATTTCGTGGACATGTTGGAATCTCTGCGATTTCCACGATGTTGCCTAAAGCGGTTAATCAATTACGGGTTGTTTTAATTGATATAGCATCATGTGCTTTCTGTGCATTCTTTGCGTGGAAATCCTGGACCTTATTTCATGAATCCTGGATTGACGGACAAGTGACTTCCTCTTCTTGGGCGCCTCCTCTATGGATTCCTTACAGCATGATGGCCTTTGGTATGTCCTTGCTTGCATTGCAAATACTGCTCCAAGTATTTGGTGATCTATCTAAGCCGGCAAAGGTTAATTAATCATGTCAATACTGGCTCTTGGATTGTTATTCGGCATTGTCACTTTATTGATTATGTTTTCGGGGATGCCTATCGCATTCTCATTAGGATCTGTGGCAGTTATCTTTATGATTTTTTTCATGCCCCTATCTTCTCTAGATACGGTGACGCAAAACGTGTATGAGGAAATGGCAAGTATTACCTTGCTTTCAATTCCCTTATTCATTATGAAAGGGGCGGCAATTGGTCGCTCAAGGGCTGGTCAGGACTTGTACGAGGCATTACATGTATGGTTGGGCAAGGTTCCTGGCGGATTGGGCGTTGCAAACGTATTGGCGTGTGCTTTATTTGCTGCGATGGCAGGCTCAAGCCCTGCAACCTGTTCTGCAATTGGCAGTGCAGGCATTCCTGAGATGCGTAAACGTGGTTATTCTCCGGGTCTAGCGGCCGGTATTATTGCTGCGGGTGGAACTTTAGGTATCTTGCTTCCTCCGTCGATTACGATGATTTTATATTCAGTGGCTGCCGAGCAATCATTAGGACGCTTGTTCTTGGCTGGAATTGGTCCTGGCTTAATGCTGGTAATCTTCTTTTCAATTTACACCGTTTTCCGTTTCCGTAAGGAATACAACCGAGCATTAGAGGTTGTGAAAGTTGGCGGTCCTCAGCAGCCTATTTTAGAACGCCAGACCTACACCATGCAGCAAAAGATGAACTCTTTGCCGCGGGTTATTCCATTCTTAGTTCTGTTAATAGGTGTGATGATCGCTCTTTATGGTGGCTACGCAACTCCATCTGAAACTGCGGGTCTTGGTGCTATTTTGGCATTCGCATTGATTGCTGGAATTTACAAAATGTGGCGTATTAAAGATATGTCACCCCTATTGCAAGCAACCATCAAAGAATCCACCATGCTGATGTTCATCATTGGCATGTCATTGCTCTTTTCTAATGTGATGAGTCACTTACACCTAAGTCAATCGGCAGCCCAAGCGATTGTTGATTTGGGGCTTGGACGCTGGGGTTTATTGGCAGCTATTTTGATTCTTGTCATTATTTTGGGATTCTTCTTGCCCCCCGTTTCTATTATTTTGATGACAGCGCCAATTTTCCTTCCACCCTTAAGATCTGCAGGGTTTGATTTGGTTTGGTTTGGTGTGGTGATGACCATAGTGATGGAAACTGGCTTGATTCATCCGCCAGTAGGACTCAATATTTTCGTGATTAAAAATATTGCTCCAGATATTTCCCTCAATGAGATTATTCGTGGTGTATTTCCATTCGTTGTAATCATGATTCTTTCTGTAGTGTTGTTGTGCTTTGTGCCAGAAATTGCTACAGGCTTATCTGATCTCGTAATGGGTCCTCCAAAGGCGTATTGACATATTTTGCAAAAGATTTGACTGAGGAATGTTTTCATGAATTTGTATTCGTTGCTGGAAAAAGGTTTTCCAAAAGATAAAAAAGCATGTGCTCTTGAAACGCATGATGGCTTGTATTACTCCTGGAGTGATCTTGAGCGCGCCACTGCCAAGATGGCAAATTTACTCAAGGGTCTTAAGCTCCCCGCCGGTGCAAGGGTGGCGGTGCAGGTAGAAAAGTCACCTGAGGCGCTGTTTTTGTATTTAGCAACCATTCGTGCGGGCTATGTATACCTTCCTTTAAATACCGCTTACCAAGCAGCTGAAATTCAATACTTCCTGGAGAATGCCGAGCCAGCAGTGGTGGTATGCAGCAGCAAGAATTTCTCTTGGGTATCTAAGGTGGCCTTTAAAGAAGGTACTAAGCATGTCTTTACCTTGGATGAGGATCGTACCGGAACCTTATTGGAGCGCGCAGGTGGTCTAAGCGATCAATTCAAAACGGTCGCTGCCAAAGATGATGACCTCGCAGCTATTTTGTATACCTCTGGTACGACTGGCCGTAGCAAGGGCGCTATGCTCACGCACAAAAATCTGGGTAGCAATGCTCAGGTATTGCAAAAATTTTGGGGTTGGAAAAAAGGCGATGTGCTCTTGCATGCTTTGCCAATCTTTCACGTTCACGGTTTATTTGTAGCAGCCCATGGCGCACTGATTAATGGTAGCAAGATGATTTGGTTGCCACGCCTCGATACTGCGCAGCTCATCAAGCATATGCCTGCATCCACAGTCATGATGGGCGTACCAACATTTTATGTTCGCTTGTTGGCTGATAAGACGTTCACCAAGCAAGTAACACGCAATATGCGTTTATTCATTTCAGGTTCTGCACCTTTATTGACTGAGACCTTTAACACTTTCAAAGAAGTGATTGGCCAGCCGATTCTCGAGCGCTACGGCATGAGTGAGACCGTGATGCTGGTTTCCAACCCTTATCAAGGTAAACGTGTCGGTGGCTCTGTTGGTTTACCACTACCTGGAGTTAAGGTCCGCGTTGTTGGTGAAGATGGCAAGCCATGTAAGGTAAATGAAATTGGTAGTATCCAAGTCAAAGGCCCGAACGTATTTAAGGGCTACTGGCGCATGCCGGAGAAGACTGCCGAAGAGTTCACTAAAGATGGTTGGTTTAAGACTGGTGACGTTGGCCGCTGGGGCGGTGATGCAAATGGCGGTAAAGCGCCTCAGGAATACTTATGCATCGTTGGCCGCAGCAAGGATCTGATTATTTCCGGTGGCTATAACGTCTATCCTAAGGAAATCGAAGGCTTTATCGACGATATGGATGGTGTGGATGAGAGCGCTGTTATCGGCATTCCACATCCTGATTTTGGTGAGGCCGTAATGGCAGTCGTTGTGCCCAAGGCTGGAGCCAAACTCAATGCCGAAGCGATGATTACTACTTTGAAATCACAAATTGCAAACTTCAAGATTCCGAAGCGTTTAGAAATTGTTGCTGACTTACCGCGTAATGCCATGGGTAAAGTGCAAAAGAATATTTTGCGTCAGCAATACACGAAGTAAGCTTTAGAAACCAAATGCCTTGCGGCTTTCATTAAACATGAAGGCTGCAAGGAAGAATAGCAAGATACCAAACACTCTTTTGAGTTGGGCGATATCGAGTTTTCTAGCCATCTTTGCGCCATAAGGGGCAGTAAAGATGCTTACCCCCACAATGCAGGCAACAGCCGGTAGGTAAACAAATCCTAGGGAGCCGCTGGGGAGATTCGGGTTTCCCCAACTGCCATACATATAGCCAATCGTAGCAGCCGCAGCAACTGGTAAACCTAGTCCAGATGAGGTTGCCATAGCAGTGTGTGGTTTGACGTTACACCAAAGCATGAAGGGTACTGTGATGAAAGCGCCGCCTGCACCCACCAAGCTGGCTAAAGCTCCTGCAAATGCTCCAAACGAAAATAGACCTAAGTTACCTGGCAGATCTCTACCTGCTTTAGGTTTCTTATTTAATAGCATCTGAATCGATGTGTAGACTATAAAAATAGCAAAGAATAGTGATAGCCAAGAAGTTTTGAGAGCCTCAAATAGTTCGCTGCCTCCAATGAGTCCGCCAAAAATCATTCCTGGGCTTAGTGAGGCAACTAACTTCCAGTCAATGGAGCCATGTTTGTGATGTGCCCAAATAGCAGAAGAGGTTGTGAACAAAATCGTGGCCATGCCAGTAGCAATCGCCATATGCACAATGACTGTTTGGCTAAAACCCAGATGATTAAAAACCAAAATCATGAAGGGCACCAAAAGCATTCCGCCGCCAATACCAAGAAGTCCTGCTAAAAATCCAGAGGCTGCGCCGCACAACATCAACATGAAGATGTCACTTAAAGACATGAATTCCCCGCCTTAGCCGCTAGGCCGTCATCCTGAACCCTAAGGTTCAAGGTGGAACGGCTACTCTGCTTTGGGTGCATTAAGCAGCTCAGGGAGTGACCAGCTCGAGGCTGGCACTGTGAACTATCGAAACGCTCACGCCCGCAAGGTAAAGATCGTTCCGGATGCTTGCGCATCGGTTCAAGGAACTATTGGCCTTGGCGAACCAGGCAGGGAAAGGGTTTGCATCAAAGTATCCACCTGCTCTTCAAGCGCGCGAATTTCGCCATGAAGTCGTGAAACCTCATTTGCGCTGACATTCGAAGAGGGGCTTTGCTGCGTTTCTAAATTTTGTAGTTTGATGAGATCGCCAGCAATTTTGAGTGCTGCCATCATACTAGCGCGTTCAATACTGCGGTTACCACCACCGATGGCCAGTTTGATTTGTTCATCTACAAGCACACAGGCCGCGCGCAAGAGTGGTTCATGTTCAGTGCTGGTGGCCAGAGTAATTTTTTGGCCAGCGAGAGTTACTTCAATGCGTTGTTGGCTCACTATCATCCTCTGGGTTATTTGGTGGAATAGCTTCACCAAGTAAATTCATTTGGCGACCATCACTTTGTTCTGGTAGGCGACTCAAAATATGCTGGATCCGTTTTTGAGCGTCTTCAATTTTGCCTTCAAGCTGAGTGCGGTTCTGATGAAGATTTTTAACGGCCTCAGTGATTAATTGAACTTTTTCGGATACGCGTTGAACGGATGCGCTTGCCGCATCTAAGTCAGCATCGTTATTGCTTTGGGGGAGTGTCGTTAGCTCGCTCATATTGGCATTGTAGCCTTAGGAAAAGCTGGGGTGGGGCGCTTTTCAGGCGGGAAGGCTAACCCATTCATTCCCAAGCTTTTCTAGGCGAATACGACCCTCGAAAAGCGCAATTAGGGCTTGTTGGGTGGCAGGGTCATTGCTTGCGCCCGCAAAATGCAATTTTCCTTGGCCAATCATGATGATATGGTCGGCCCTCAGGGCATATTGAACTTCATGTAAGACGGTGACTAGCGTTTTACCCTGGGCAAGAAGCTCGCTTTGCCACTTGAGCCAGTCTGCTTGATGCGGGGGATCAAGGTTGGCTAATGGTTCATCCATCAGTAAGATCTCTGCCTCTACTGCCAACAGACGAGCAAGTAAGACGCGCTGCTTTTCTCCTCCGGAGAGTTCATGTAGATAACGGGTAGCAATTGATTGTGTATGGGTTTTGATTAAGACTTGCTGTACTACCTGATGATCTCTATCGCTCGGTAGGTGAAGCCATCCTTGATGCGGAATGCGGCCTAACATGACAGTGTCGTAAACCGTCAGCTCGCTAAATTCTTCAGCAGCATCATTATTTTGCGCTAGCCACGCAATCGTTCTTGCACGCGCTTTACTACTCAGGGTTTGGATATCAATCCCATCAATACTGATCCGACCTTGAATAGGGAGGATATTAGTAATACCTTGGAGGAGGGAGGACTTCCCTGCGCCATTGGGCCCAACAATGCTAGTCCATTTTCCTTTTGGAATTTCGATGGAAAGATTGCGTAGGACCTCACAGGGGCCGCGATATACGCTCAGGTCTTGGAGTTTCATTTCCTCATTCCAATCTGCCCGCGACGCAAGAGAAAGAGAAGGTAACTTCCACCCAGTACGGCAGTAATGATGCCAACTGGAATCTCCATGGGGGCAAAAAGACTCCGCGCTAGAAGATCAGATCCTAAGAGCAAAATACCACCGGAAATAGTGGAGAGCATGAGTTGCGCTCGTTGACGTCCACCAGAAATATGGCGTACTAAATGGGGGGCAGCTAGTCCAACAAATGCAATCAAGCCCGTTTGCGCCACTGCAAATCCTGTTGCTAAAGCTAAGACTGCGATTAATAAGAGTCGAAGTTGATCTAAGGGCAGCCCTAAAGTGCGCGCAGTATTTTCGCCAAGCGAGAGCGCACTTAATACGGGGCTGAGCAATAGAGTGAGGAGTACGCAGATTACTAAAGCGATCCCCATCAGGAGTGTGGCGTTCCAAGTAATCAATGCGGTATTACCCAGCATGAATGATTGAAGGCTTTGATATAAATCTGGGCGAACAAAAGTGAGAAGGGAGTTGGCGGCACCAAAGATCACGCCAATGACTACACCAGAGAGTAAAAGGCGCAATGAACTTTTATAACCACCTGCCAATAAGAGGGCAGTTAAAACGCCAAATAAAGCACCAATAAATGCTCCACCATTGATGCCGATCAGAGTAATGAGAGAGGGCTCTCCAACATAAGAGAGGCACAGAATTATTCCAACACCTAGTAGTGCACCCGAAGCACTTCCCAGTAAATAGGGGTCCGCCAACGGATTACGAAATAAACTTTGGGCAATAGCGCCAGCCAAGCCGAGCAATGCTCCCGCAAGATATGCGCCAATAGATCTTGGTAAGCGGATTTCATAAAGAATAGTGCGATTCGCGTCTGCAAAATGCCAATCGACACCGGTGCTCCCAAGAATACTTCCAAGTGCCATGAGTGCTGCACTAAGACTGAGTAGGATAATTAGCTTGAGAGGTAGTTGATTGGATGGCATCACTTAGCTAATGATACTTTTTCTGCAATGCATTGCGAGAGTATGAGGGCTGCTTGACCCATTCTTGGGCCTGGCCTGACGAGAATATCGCTTTGTTCTTTGCTAAAGGCACAGATGCGATCTTTGCTAATCGCTGGAATAGAACTCCAGCCTGGACGTTTTTTCATGTCAGCAAGTCTCGTTTCACTCAGCATGATGATGTCTGGTTTAGCTTGCACTACAAACTCAGGATTAATTTTTGGAAATGTACCTAGGGAATCAGGAATGATGTTGTTGAGTTCGAGCCTGCTTAATAGTTCGCCAATAAAAGAAGTACGTCCTGCGGCATAGGGAGCAGAATTCACTTCAAAATACACCTTCATATTTTTCTGAGAGCCATCTAGCTGTTTATTGGCCCGGGTAATTTCCGCTTGAATTTGTTTCCATACCCTGTCGGATTCATTGCTGCCCAAAGCTAGCCCCATTTTTTGTAAGGCGCGCTCTTCATCCGCCATGGTTTTAATATCAAAGGTCATTACGGGAATATTCAATCCCTCTAAGCGCGCAATGATGGGCGATGATCTGTCTACAAGAACCAGATCGGGCTTGAGTTGTACGATGCCTTCTAAATTGCTATCGCTGATGCCACCGAGTTTGGGTAAGGTTTGGATTGATAGCGGCCAATTTGAGAAGCGATCAATACCTACGAGATTGCTGCATTTTCCAAGGGCACAAATAGATTCCGTCAGAGATGGCAAAAGACTGATTAAGCGTTGGGGTGGAGAGTTTAGGGCAATCGACTTACCGCGATCATCTATTACTTGGATCGCTGCCTGAGTGAGGCATAAAAATCCAAACAACACTACACCTAAACATAGTTTGAGTGATGAGTAAGGCAGTGTTATGTGTTTCATGGTGTTACTTCATGGCGTAACGGGCGCCAATGTAGATATTGGATCCAGGAGTGTTATATCCATAAGTTAATTGATAGTCCTTATTGGTAACGTTGTTCCAGCGTCCAAAAATGCTCCAATCTTTAGTTACATCATAGTTTGTATATAGATTGAAGATCGCATATCCACCAAGTCCAGTATTGCCATAGTCATAGCGTTGCCCAGAGAAGGTTACGCCAGCACCCGTTGTCAAAGAACCTGCACGATATTCCACAGCAGCGTTACCAAACTGACGAGCACGCTTTAATAGTACTGTGCCAGTATTTTGGTTAATCGGATTTTGTTGGTCAAAAGAACCCTTCACATTGAAGTTATCTAATTGCTTGCTAGCGCCCAAGGAGGCACCATTAATTTTGGCATTAGCCACATTTGATGCGCAACCAAAATATCCCGGAGGACAACCAATACTGGAGTATTGAATTAAGTTCGTAATGGTGTTGGTATATCCGACTAAGTGCAATTCATAAGTGGCCTCTTCGTAATGAAGGCCAGCTTCGGTATTCCGGCTCTTTTCAGCTTGCAAGGAAGGGTTGCCATAGCCTGGATAGTACAAGTCATTGAAGGTAGGAGGTCTAAAGCCAGTGCTGTAGTTGATATTTCCTCTGAAGGCTTTAGTGAAGAAGTAACCATACGCAGCGCCTCCAGTCGTTTGACTGCCATAGCCTGTAATGTTGTCATTACGCAGCGATAGGTTTGCTAAATGCGCACCACGTTTTAATTGGTAGGCACCTGCTACAGAATTTGTATTACGCGTTTGATTAAAGTTTTCTGGCAAATACGTCGTGTTGTAATTTATTTGATTCGTGAACACGTTTTGTGATCTTCTCTCACCTAAAATTTGCAGTAAATCCGGTCCGATTGCAATGTCGTTTTGCCAAGTCAAAATATTTTGTTTGGTGTTATTCACGGGATTGGTAGTTGGTGTTAACTGCTGACCGTTATCAATGGATTGGGCTGCCTGCAAAAGACTCTTCCAGCTTTGAGTCAGTTGATTCTTGGAGTAAACAGAATAGGTTCCCAGATCATTAATGTTGTTCATGGTTGCGGGAGCATATGTATCTGGAGCATTGCCTGGGTATTGATTGTTTAAGCGACTTTGTAAAAATTGCACGCCCAACTCTTGGCCCTGCATCCACTCTTGCGATGCTCTACCAGTAATGCTGTCTTGTCCATAGCCGGTTCTATTAGTTGGTAATGCGCCATAGAAGCAGTTTTTAGCGATGGATTTTTTGGACTGCGTACTTGGGTTGCAGGGATTGTTATCTGCGACAGTATTAAATCCCATAGATAAGTTTTGACTGGCGCTTAATGAATAGCGAATTTTTTGTTCGCCTTCAGTGGCGCCATAAATACTGGCTTCTGTAATCGTGGTGCCATAAGTGCCGTAACCAGTAGAAGCGCTTACCTTGGCTGGACCCTCTCCTTGTTTGGTAAAAATCTGCACTACACCGCCAATAGCATCGGCACCATAGAGACTACTTTGTGGTCCAAAAATAATTTCAATATGATCAATCAGCGCTAGTGGAATGGCTTGCCAACTAGGGCCACCGGTAAATCCAGAATCAGTGCGTACACCATCAATCAGAACTAAGCTTTGTGCATTGCTAGTGCCGCGCAAAAATACGCTGGCGATAGAGCCACCGGTGCCGTAGCTTGAAATCTCAACACCACGCTGTCTTTGGAGTAATTCAACTAAGCTGGTCTGGCCTGCTTGAGCTATTTCTTCTGGGCCAATGTAATCGTAATCAGCGAGCACATTGCTAGCTGCTGTTGGGGTCCTATTGGCCGTCACGATGACCGGGTTCATGGTGTTGGGTCCCACTGAAACCGAGACATTCGAGCTTTGAGCTTGTGTGAGACTGCTAAGTAATGCCGTACTAAGAATTGCGCTAATTAGGGCTAAGCGCATTTTGGATTGATTCATGGTTGCTTTCTGTTATCGATTGCCTGGCTAACTTCCCCGTTAGCCGGGTCGAACAGAATTTCGCAAGTGGGGGATCGAGCGTCAATTAGGCGGCCAACCGAAGGGTAGGGCGCTGTCATCGGCGCGCGAAGGTCCCCGTCCGCAAAATTCCACCTGTCTTGGCCGGTATCCGGGCTAGTAAATCTCAGAATCTGGCCTTCCCATGCATTGACGCGCACAGTGGCTTTTTCAGACTCCTGACGCCTTTACCTTGAGATAAAGGTGCATTTACTTACCGTTGCGGGGGCAGCACACGTTTAGTGTTTCCCGTTTAACTTTATTGCATTGCAATAAAGCACCACGACCCCTCAATTCTAGCGTATGACGTATTCGCGACCCCACTTTTTGGCACAAAAAAGCCTACAATACAAGGTCTAGGATGAAGGATTCATGACCGTATTAGATAAGCACCCCGAAAAAAACCTGATTCGCCTGCAACTCAGTCAAAACGCTGTACTGAAGAGCTTGGATCCGGCGGCCATGGCTGATTTAGAGCGTCATCTAGAGATTTCAGACCTCAAAAAATCAGAAATATTGCTACATCAAGGTGATCACCAAATGGAGCAGTACTTTGTTTTAGATGGCATTCTCAAGCGGATTGTTTCTAGCTCTGATGCAAAAGAGATGATTTTGCGTTTTGCGATCGAAAAAGATATCGAAACAAGCTATGCAGCGTGGCGCCTTAAAACAGCAGCCCCTTACAGCATTGCCTGTGTCACCAAGGCCCGTGTGGCGCGCATGCCCCTTATGAAGTGGGCTGAATTCTTAGAAGAGCACAAGCCACTCAAAGAAAGCTTTGAGTTTGAAGTGATGCGACTCATGAGTGAAATCATGGCGCACACCATTACGTTGCACATGCTCGATGCGCCTGGTCGAGTAGAGCGCTTTTTACGGAAATATGAGGACTTATTTGAGCTTCTCCCTAAAAAAGAGCTGGCGGCATATCTAAATCTCTCTCCTGAGACTCTGAGTCGCCTCAAAACCAAGCATAAAGAGCTTTTTATCTAGGCAATACCGCTTTGGGACGCGGGATTTAGGGGAAATTGACCAAAGTCAATGATCATCCTAACCCCCAAGCCTAATATTCATTTCTGCCTAAGCCGGGTTGAAACTCGGTGTGCCATAAATAACTAAATTGGAGACAAATAGCGAAAGCGAAATTACAGCGGTTGCTAAGTTAAGCGCCCTTTGTGATTTATAAAAAATTTCTATGACAACAGATAACCAAAACACACAATTAACCGACGGCTTTCATCTTGTAATTGATGCCTTAAAGGCAAACGACCTCAATACTATTTTTGGTCTCGTTGGAATTCCAATTACTGACCTTTGCCGTCTAGCTCAAGCTGAGGGTTTACGCTTTATTGGTTTCCGTCACGAGCAGCATGCCGGTAATGCAGCTGCAATTGCCGGTTACATGACGCAGAAGCCTGGTATTTGCATGACCGTTTCTGCGCCTGGATTCTTAAATGGTTTAACAGCGCTTGCTAATGCAACCGTCAACTGCTTCCCAATGATTTTGATTAGCGGCTCTAGTGAGCGTGAAATCGTTGACTTGCAACAGGGTGACTATGAAGAAATGGATCAGCTCAATGCAGCTAAGCCATATTGCAAAGCTGCTTACCGTATTAATCATATTGAAGATATCGGCATTGGTTTTGCTCGCGCCATTCGTGCTGCTGTATCTGGTCGCCCAGGTGGCGTGTACTTAGATTTGCCAGCGCAGTTATTGGCACAAACTATGCCAGTTGAAGAAGCGAAGAAATCTATTTTCAAAGTAATTGATCCAGTACCTCGCCAGATCCCAGCGGCTGATGCTGTTGAGCGCGCCTTAAACGTGTTGAAGGGCGCAAAGCGTCCGTTGATTCTGTTGGGTAAAGGAGCTGCATATGCTCAAGCTGATGCTGATATCCGTGCTTTGATTGAGAAGTCTGGTATTCCTTACTTACCAATGTCGATGGCAAAAGGGTTGTTGCCTGATAACCATCCGCAGTCAGCTTCTGCGGCGCGTTCATTTGTATTGGCTGAGGCTGATGCGGTGATGTTGGTTGGAGCGCGCTTGAACTGGTTGCTCGCACACGGTAAGGGCAAGACCTGGGGTAAAGACCCTAAGAAATTTATCCAGATCGATATCCAAGCAAACGAAGTCGATAGCAACGTTCAAATTGATGCACCACTGATTGGTGATATCGGTTCTTGCGTTGGCGAACTCTTAAAAGGTATCGCTGCTGTTCCTAAGCCAAGTGCTGAGTGGATTACTGCAATTACGGAGAAGAAAGATAAGAACACTGCGAAGATGGCAGAGACATTGGCTAAAGAAGCAAATCCAATGAACTTCCATGGTGCTCTGCGCGTGATTCGTGATGTGATCAAGAAGAACCCCGACGTCAACTTGGTAAATGAAGGTGCAAATACACTTGACTATTGCCGTGCAATTGTTGATATGTATAAGCCTCGTAAGCGTTTTGACTCTGGTACCTGGGGCATTATGGGTATTGGTATGGGCTATGCTATTGGTGCTGCTGTAACCAGCGGCCTACCAACCGTAGCAGTTGAGGGCGATAGCGCATTCGGCTTTAGCGGTATGGAGCTCGAAACCATTTGCCGTTACAACTTGCCAATCACGACAGTTGTTTTCAATAACAATGGCGTATACCGCGGTACTGATGTGAACCCAACGGGTGGTGCTGATGTTGCGCCGACAGTGTTTGTCAAAAACGCACGTTACGACAAGATGATTGAAGCATTTGGTGGAGTGGGTTATTACGTGACTACTCCAGCGGAATTAGAAGCAGCGTTAACAGAAGCGATTGCTGCCGGTAAACCAGCCCTCATCAATGCTGTTATTGATGAAACCGCAGGTACTGAAAGTGGACGTTTAACAAACTTAAACCCATCTACTGCAGCTGCTAAGAAATAAGATTCTAAGTAACGAAACAGTAATAAAAAGTTAATATTTTTAGACTAAATTAAGTAATAAATAAGAAACACTCAAGGAGAAATAAACATGACTAAACCATTAGACGGTATTCGTATCATTGACTTCACCCACGTACAAGCAGGTCCTGCATGTACTCAGCTTTTGGCTTGGTATGGTGCTGACGTGATTAAAGTTGAGCGTCCAGGCTCTGGCGATGTAACGCGTAGCCAGTTGCGCGATATTCCAGGTGCGGATGCTCTGTACTTCACTATGTTGAACGGTAACAAGCGTTCTTTGACATTGGATACCAAGACTCAAGAAGGTAAAGAAGTTTTGGAAAAGATGATCAAGACCTCTGACGTCATGGTTGAGAACTTTGGTCCAGGTGCTTTGGATCGCATGGGCTTTTCTTGGAAACGTATTCAAGAATTGAACCCAAAGATGATCATGGCTTCTGTAAAAGGCTTTAGCGATGGTCACTCATACGAAGATTTGAAAGTGTATGAGAACGTTGCTCAGTGTGCTGGTGGTGCTGCTTCTACTACCGGTTTCTGGGATGGTCCTCCTACAGTTTCTGCTGCTGCTTTGGGCGACTCCAATACTGGTATGCATTTGGCAATTGGTATTTTGACTGCATTGATGCAGCGTCAAAAAACAGGCAAAGGTCAAAAAGTTTCTTGCTCAATGCAAGATGCAGTATTGAATTTATGCCGTGTTAAGTTGCGCGATCAACAGCGTTTGGACAAAATTGGTTATTTGGAAGAATATCCACAGTACCCACACGGTACTTTCTCTGATGTAGTTCCACGTGGCGGTAACGCTGGTGGTGGCGGACAGCCAGGTTGGGTGTTGAAGTGTAAGGGTTGGGAAACAGATCCAAACGCATACATCTACTTCACTATTCAAGGGCACGCTTGGGAGCCAATCACACGTGCGATTGGTAAGCCAGAGTGGGCAACTGATCCAGCGTACATGACTGCTGAAGCTCGTCAAGATAAGATTTTTGACATCTTCGCAACAATTGAAGAGTGGCTCAAGGACAAGACTAAGTATGAAGCGGTGGACATCCTCCGCAAGTTTGATATTCCATGCGCCCCAGTTCTCTCTATGAAAGAATTGGCTGCATCACCTGACTTGCGCAAGAGCGGTTCGATTGTTGAAGTTGACCACAAGGTACGTGGTAAATATTTGACTATTGGTAGCCCAATCAAGTTCTCTGATTTGGAAATTGAAGTTGGTCCATCACCAGTATTGGGTGAGCACACTGATGAAGTGTTGGCTGACCTTGGCTACAGCGCTGACGATATCGCTAAGTTGCATACAGCCAAAGCAGTTTAATAACAATAAATCATTGCTGTTATTTGAAGGTGCTCCTCGTGGGCGCCTTTTTTATTTCTGCACTTTGCATTGAATATTTCTGTAGACTGAATGTATGAATACAAATATCGATTTACATCAACTGGTGGGGTGTATTGGCGACGCGATTGTGGTTGCAGATGCCGATGAAAAGATTGTGCTGTGGAATCCTGCAGCTACTCGCATCTTTGGATACTCTGAGGCTGAGGCGCTTGCAAGTACCTTAGATTTAATTGTTCCGGACCGTCAGCGACAAAAACACAATGAGGGTTACAGCAAGTCCATGGAGACTGGTACTACTCGTTATGGCGCCTCTCTTTTGAAGGTGCCTGCAAAGCACAAAGATGGCAGCACCATCTCCATAGCATTTACGGTAGGCATGCTTTTTGATGAAAATCACAAGGCAAATGGGGTGGTAGCAGTGATCCGTGATGAGACTGAGCGTTTCTCTCAGGAGCGCGCCCTAAAAAAACGCCTCGCCGAACTTGAAAACCCCCAGTCTTAACCCCATCTAGTCCTGATAAGGCTTTGGTGGAGCCTATGCCCAATAATTGGGCATGCCATATTTGCTGTATTTCCCCGCTGGTAAAATTGCTCCAATTCAAAATTTCATTCTTATTAGGACTTAAATCATGGCAAAAGCACTAGAAGGGGTCAAAATCCTCGACTTTACGCACGTACAATCTGGGCCAACTTGTACGCAGTTGTTGGCTTGGTTTGGAGCGGACGTTATTAAAGTAGAAAAATCGGGTGAGGGTGACGCAACGCGCGGTCAATTACGTGATATTCCAGATGCGGATAGTTTGTATTTCACGATGCTGAACCACAATAAGCGTTCCATTACGGTCAATACCAAAACCCAAAAGGGCAAAGAGATTCTTGAGCGCTTGATTAAAGAGTGTGACGTACTGGTAGAGAATTTCGCTCCTGGTGCATTAGATCGCATGGGTTTTTCTTGGGAACGTATTCAAGAGCTCAATCCGATGATGATCATGGCCTCAGTGAAGGGCTTTGGTCCCGGTCCTTATGAAGATTGCAAGGTATATGAGAACGTAGCGCAATGTGCTGGCGGTTCTGCATCTACAACGGGTTTTGATGATGGACCTCCGATGGTGACTGGTGCTCAAATTGGAGACAGTGGTACTGGTCTACATTTGGCTCTGGGTATTGTGACTGCGCTATATCAACGCACCCATTCTGGACGCGGTCAAAAAGTATTGGCAGCAATGCAAGACGCGGTATTGAACTTATGCCGTGTGAAGTTGCGTGATCAACAGCGTTTAGAGCGTGTTGGTGTGATGCAAGAGTATCCACAGTATCCAAACGGTGAGTTTGGCGATGCTGTACCCCGTGCTGGTAATGCCTCTGGTGGCGGCCAGCCTGGTTGGATCGTGAAATGTAAGGGTTGGGAAACCGATCCAAACTCTTACATGTATGTGATTGTGCAAGCCCCAGTTTGGGAAGCCATTTGCAAAGTCATTGGACGCGAAGATTGGATTACAGATGTGCGTTTTGCATCACCAATGGCGCGCTTACCTCATCTGATGGAAATCTTTGGTGAGATTGAAAAATGGACTATGACTAAGAATAAGTTTGAAGTCATGGATATTTTGAATAAGTACGACATTCCTTGCGGCCCAATTCTATCGATGAAAGAGATAGCTGAAGAGCCTTCCTTGCGCGAGACTGGTACCGTAGTTGAGGTAGACCATCCAATTCGCGGGAAGTACCTCACTGTTGGTAACCCAATTAAATTATCAGATAGCCCAACGGAAGTTGAGCGTTCACCTTTACTTGGTGAGCATACTGATGAGATTCTCAGTGAGCTGGGTTATTCCACTGATGAATTAATTTCATTACGTCACGATAAGGTAATCTAAGATGCGGGTTGCGTTGATTGGGAGTGCAGATTTTGGCAAGGCAGCATTGGAGGCTTTTTTAGAGCGCGGCGATGAAGTCGTTGCTGTTTTTTGCCCGCCTGACAATCCCAAATCTACTAAACCTGAAGTTCTTAAAGAGGCTGCAATTGCAAAGGGTATTAAGCCTTTGCAATTTGCTTCCCTGAAAGGCCCGGAGGCTTCTCAGGCCATGATTGATGCCAATGCTGATATCTGCGTTATGGCCTATGTACTGCAATTTGTGCCCCAGGAGTTGGTCAAGATTCCAAAGCACGGCACGATTCAATATCACCCATCACTTCTACCAAAATACCGTGGTCCTAGCGCTATTAACTGGGCAATTGCCTTAGGCGAAGAAAAAACTGGACTTACTATCTTCCGCCCCTCTGATGGTTTGGATGAAGGCGAGGTGATTTTGCAAAAAGAAGTGGCTATCGGCCCCGATGACACCCTCGGCAAAATATATTTTGATTACCTGTTTCCAGTTGGCATCACCGCTTTATTAGAAGCGGCTGATTTGGTGGTGGCAGGCAAACATCAAGAAGTTGTTCAAGATGAATCACAAGCAAATTACGAAGGATGGTTTGATGCTAATGCTGCCAAAATTCATTGGGCAACGCATATTGGTCAAATCTACAATTTGATTCGTGCCTGCAATCCAGCGCCAGGTGCCTGGATAAAGTTTGGCGAACAAAAGGTGCAGATCTATGATTGCCACAAGCATGTAGTAGCAACCTTTGGTGCGGTAAAGGGTAAGCCAGGCGAGATAACGCAGATTACTCTGGATTCATTCTTTGTGGCCTGTCACGGCGGACAAATAGAAGTGCTTAAAGCTAAAGGTGCAGCAGGTAAGGTGAGTGGTGCTGAATTAGCTAAAGAGCTTAATTTAGAAGTCGGGCAATTCTTCGCCCTTTAAATCTAACTAGATTAAATCTCTAGGTTATCAATCAAGCGCGTTTGACCAAGCTTAGCTGCCGTCAGAATGACTAGCGGCTCTCCAGCCTCCAGGCTTGCGTCGGTAGCTGGCGCTAAGTCGCTTTGCTGACGAATAGCAATGTAGTCTGGCACCCAGCCGCGCTCAGTCAGTTTTGCTTCAGCCAATTTTTCAATTTGGGTAAGCGCTTGGGTAGTGCGAGTTCCTAAATCGAGGACTTGGCTGCGCACCACTTGAAGCGCTTTTTGAAGCTCTGGCGCTTCAGCACGTTCTGCAGTTGTTAGGTAACCATTGCGTGAGGAAAGGGCTAGCCCATCTTCTGCACGAATCGTTTCACCAGGAATGATGTCTACTGGAAGTGCAAACTGTTTTGCCATTTGACGAATGATCATCAATTGTTGGTAATCTTTTTTCCCAAAGATTGCTACCTTCGGTTGTACGCATGAAAAGAGTTTCAAGACGACTGTACAGACGCCTTTGAAAAATCCAGGACGAAACTCACCTTCTAAGATATCGCCCAGCTGGTGAGGTGGGTCTACGCGATATTCCTGTGGCTGAGGATAGAGGTCACGCTCAGTTGGGGCGAATAATATGTAAACCCCTTCGCGCTCCAGCTTTTCAATATCATCTTGCATCGTGCGCGGATAACTATCGAAGTCTTCATTTGGGCCGAACTGTAAGCGATTGACGAAAATGCTCGCAACAACTGGATCACCATGTTGTCTGGCAAGACGCATGAGTGATAAATGACCTTCATGCAAATTGCCCATTGTTGGGACAAATGAGGCGCGGTTTTGCCCACGTAGATGGTCGCGTAATTCCTGTATATCGCTAATGATTTTCATGCAACAGGCGTGTAGGCAAGGCGAACATAGATTGGTGCATAGGGCTCGGCTTGGGTAATCTCCACCAACGCTTCGCGGGATAGTTCTAGCATTGCAATAAAGTTCACGATGACAACCGGTATGCCATTGCCAGATTTAATGGCATCCTCAAATAGCTCGCCAAACTCCACAAATTTAGTGCTTTGTAAGCGACGTAAGATGCGTGTCATAAAGTCACGAACCGATAATTCTTCACGAGTAATGGTGTGATGCTGATTCAGTTTTGCACGATGTAGGACATCACGCCAAGCCATCTGCAGATCATCCAAATTCACTTCTGGCCAAGTGATCGCAACTGTAGTGTCTACATAGCCGTGAGCAATTTGGAAATCACGCCCATGCTGTGGAATTTGATCAAGCTCTTGTGCGGCAAGCTTCATACGTTCGTATTCAAGTAGGCGACGAACTAATTCTGCGCGCGGATCTTCTACTTCTTCTTCGCTATCTGCTTTCTTCATCGGTAGCAGCATGCGAGACTTGATCTCAATGAGCATCGCTGCCATGAGTAAATATTCAGCAGCAAGCTCAAGATTGGTATGGCGAATCTGATCAATATAGCTAAGGTACTGTTGGGTTACCTGCGCCATAGGAATATCAAGAACATTGAAATTCTGCTTACGAATCAGGTAAAGCAATAGGTCTAGAGGTCCTTCGAATGCCTCTAGAAAAACTTCTAGCGCATCAGGCGGAATATAAAGATCGGTAGGAAGCTTGAAGAGGGGCTCGCCATATAGCTTGGCGAATGCCGATGACATCCCATCGGTAACTGCTGGGGTGCTATCTAATAGATCAGGTAATGGCTGAGCGCCTGACTCAATTCCCGGATTAGTCATTCGAGTAGACGTAAGCGCGTTGTTTCAATTTAGCGGCTTTTGCACGACGCTGATCTTCCACGCTTAAAGGTTCTTTATCCCAAAGCAGTGCGCGACCAGCTTGTTGGTCGGCTTCGAGGTTTGGCTTCTCGGTTTTCAGCTCGCTTAAGAACTGGGTGAATTCAGACTGGTATCTTGCCATGGCATATCCTAGAATACTCAATAAATTCAATGACTTATGACAATTCGTACACAAGTCATTGGGGGACTACAGCCACCATTATAGGGGCTTTTTAAGGCCTTTTTTACAAGTTTGCAGCCAGCAAAGCCTCAATTTGTGGGGCTTCCACTCGGGTCATGAGGTGCCTATAGGCATTGATGGGATTCTTGCTGGAAAGCGGGATAGCAATGTCACCCCAATTTAATGGCGTCAAGGACAGGAATTCTTCAACCCCAGCGGCAACTTGTGGAATCACAGGCTTGAGGTAGAGACTTAGCATCCGGAATGCTTCTAGGGTAATACTACAGACGCGCTGAAGATCCGCTTCGCGGGCAGGATCTTTGGCGATGTCCCAAGGTTTATTTTCATCTACGAAACCATTGACCTTATCTGCCAGCTCCATGATGGTACGCAAAGCCTTTGCATATTCACGGCTTTCATACAACTGCGCAATTTTGTCGCTTGCTCCAGCGATTTCTTTTAGCAATGGATCATTCATGGCTTCATCTGAAACGATGCCACCAAATCGCTTGACTAAAAATCCTGCGCTGCGACTCGCAATGTTGATGTATTTACCTAATAGATCGCTATTCACGCGAGCAACAAAGTCTTGAAGATTTAAATCTAAGTCTTCCATGCTGTCATTGAGTTTTGTTGCAAAGTAATAACGGAACCACTCTGGATTAAAGCCACATTCAATCACGCTGTTAGCGGAAATCAGAGTGCCACGTGACTTACTCATCTTCTCGCCATCTACGGTTAAGAAGCCATGAGCAAATACATTGGTTGGGGTGCGGTAGCCTGCAAACTTCAAGGTAGCCGGCCAGAACAATGTATGAAAATACAGAATATCTTTGCCAATAAAGTGGTACTGCTCCGTAGTGGTGTCAGGCTTGACCCACTCATCAAAGTTCATTCCCTTGGATTGGCAGTAATTCAGAAAGCTGGCGTAGTAACCAATTGGGGCGTCGAGCCATACGTAGAAGTACTTGCCAGGTGCGTCCGGGATCTCAAAGCCAAAGTAAGGGGCGTCACGGGAGATGTCCCAGTCGCCTAGCTTGCTCTCACCAGGTTGTCCAACCCATTCTTTCATCTTATTGCGGGCCTCGGGCTGCAATGGTGTTTTTACTTGAGTCCAGTCGCGCAAAAATTCTTCGCAACGCGGATCTGATAACTTAAAGAAGTAGTGATCAGAAATCTTTTTGATTGGCGTTGCACCGCTCACCACTGAAAAAGGATTTTTTAGATCGGTAGGTGAGTAAGTGGCACCACATTTTTCACAGTTGTCGCCGTATTGATCTTTAGCGCCACACTTAGGACACTCGCCTTTGATAAAGCGATCCGGTAAAAACATTTCTTTAACAGGATCGTAAGCTTGTTCGATGGCGCGCTTTTCAATGAGTCCAGCATCGCGTAATTTCAGGTAAATACTTTGCGATAGCTTTTCGTTTTCAGGACTATCGGTGGTGTGGTAGTTATCAAATGAAATGTGGAAGTTGTCAAAGTCGCGCTTATGCTCCTTCCAAACATTAGCAATCAGCTCCTTCGGGGTGAGACCTTCCTTTTCAGCGCGCAGCATGATGGGGGTGCCATGGGTATCATCAGCGCCGACGTAGTGAACCTCATGTCCACGCATCCGCTGAAAGCGAACCCAAATGTCAGTCTGTACATATTCCACTAAATGGCCAATATGAATTTGACCATTGGCATAAGGCAGGGCTGATGTGACTAGAAGGCGACGTGGGGAGCTACTCATGTAATGCGGACTTAAATAAGAAGATTAAATGGGATCAATGTAGGATTATGCTGGGTCTAATGTATTGATTAAGCAGTAATTTTAGTCTGCAGTTAAAGTAAAGCTCCGCAGAGCATCGATAAAGACCGATAAACTCTAATTTAAACCCGTTTTCGAAAGCGTTTTATGGCAGTAAAGCCTCATATCCAGATGTCAAATGCCTCCGTGCCCTTGGTGCATGAGGTGGAGGTTATGGATGAGATGGGGCGGACCAAGTTAACCCACGTTCCAGGGGAGCGTCCGCTGACCATTTATCTGGATAAGCGTGAAGTGGTTACCTTAATGACGCTCGGCAGTGCTCCTGAGGCTTTAGTTCTGGGTTATCTGAGAAATCAGCGCATGGTGGAATCTCCTGGCGATATCGAAAGTATTCAAGTGGATTGGGAGACTGATTCAGCTGCCGTTAAAACACGGCGCAGCACTGTTGATATTGATGCCTTGACGAGCAAGCGGGTCGTTACAACGGGGTGCGGGCAAGGCACCATGTTTGGTGGGTTAATGGACGAGATGTCCGAGATACAACTTCCAAATGGACCTCAGTTATCCCAAGAGGCAATTGTGGCTCTGGTAGATACCATTCGGGTTCATGACACAATTTACAAGAAGTCTGGGTCCGTTCATGCCTGTGCTGTCTTTGAACGACAGGGAGACCACTCCGTCAAGCTGCTGCACTTCATTGAAGATGTGGGTAGACATAACGCCGTTGATTCCATTTCGGGCTTGATGTGGTTAGCCGATAAGCCTGGCAAAGACTTGGTTTTCTTTACCACCGGACGACTTACCTCGGAGATGGTGATTAAGGGTGCTCAAATGGGTATTCCCTTCCTCCTAACGCGCTCTGGAGTCACTCTGATGGGTCTCGAGTTGGCCCGTAAAACCAATCTCACCATCTTGTCCCGCTGCTCAGGAAAACACTTCGAGATCTACAACGCCCCTGAGCGCGTAGTTTTTAGCCAAAATCCCTCATTTTTAGCTACCTAGGCCCTATAAATATTGGGCAGTCGTCGGCTAAGGTTTTACAATTCGGCCATGACTATTAAATCTGACCACTGGATCCGCCGCATGGGCGAGCAAGGCATGATCAGCCCATTTGAACCTGGGCAAGTTCGCCAAGACGCTGCCGGCAACAAAATCGTAAGTTATGGCACTTCAAGCTATGGCTATGACATTCGTTGTGCAGACGAATTCAAGATATTTACCAACATCAACAGCACAATTGTTGACCCTAAGAATTTCGATGAACAATCCTTTGTAGATTTCAAGGGTGATGTTTGCATCATTCCACCGAATTCTTTTGCATTAGCCAGGACCGTTGAGTACTTTAAGATTCCTCGTAGTGTTCTAACTGTCTGCGTTGGTAAGAGTACTTATGCGCGTTGCGGAATTATTGTGAACGTCACTCCATTCGAGCCTGAATGGGAAGGTTATGTGACTCTGGAATTTTCTAACACCACACCATTGCCTGCAAAAATTTACGCGGGTGAGGGATGTGCACAAGTATTGTTCTTTGAGAGTGATGAAGTTTGCGGAACCTCGTATAAAGATCGTGGTGGTAAGTATCAAGGTCAGCGGGGCGTAACCCTGCCTAAGACCTAAGCCATTTCCGGCAGTGCGTAAATTTCATTTCAGTCCTAATCCTGCACGGATTAACCTGGAAGAATATCGCGCATCGCTCACGCGCTCCGCAGTAGCCCGCCCTGAAAATAATTTCTACCATTGGCTGTTGGGCACCAGTTGGGCAAGCTTCCTATTACTGGTAATCCTAGTTTATTTAGGCACCAATCTTTTATTTGCCTTTGCTTATCTCGCCTGCGGCCCAGGTGCCATTACAAATACCAAATCAGGTTCCTTAATTGATGTTTTTTATTTCAGCGTGCAAACCATGGCAACCATTGGTTACGGTCAGATGACCCCAGTAGGTCATTGGCCAAACTCGATTGTGACCTTTGAGGCATTTTTTGGCATTGTGTATTCAGCATTAACAACCGGTTTGGCATTTGCGCGCTTTACAAGGCCGACTGCTGGTGTACGGTTTTCAAAAGTTGCCGTTGTGGGCAATCATGATGGCACAAGAACACTCAAGTTTCGGGTTGCCAATGATCGTAGTTCCCACATTGTGGAGGCCCAACTTCGGCTCTGGCTCATTGCTGAAAGTATGACCTCTGAAGGTGAGCGCTATCGCCGTTCGGTTGAGCTACCCTTACACCGTTCCGAAAGCCCCGTATTCTCTTTAACGTGGACAGCGATGCATAGCTTAGATGAAACCAGCGCTTTAAAAGAATACTTGGATAATTCGGCGATGGAGCAGCAATGGCATCTATTGATCACCTTTACGGGTTATCACGAGAGCTTAGCCAACCAGGTTTATGCGCGACATGTTTACTTGCCAAGAGATGTGCAGCAAAATGCGACTTTTGTCGATATAGTCACGGTTTTGCCAGATGGTGGACGAGTCATCGATTTGTCCAATTTTGAGAAGTGGGTTCCGAATACATCGGACAAGTTAGCAGGGGGTATTTATGAAATTTCGTTTCCCAATCATCATTATTGATGAGGACTTCCGTTCCGAAAATATTTCGGGTTCCGGTATTCGTGACTTAGCGGAAGCTATTGAGAACGAAGGCATGGAAGTCATTGGCCTCACCAGTTATGGTGACCTCACTTCCTTTGCTCAGCAAGCATCCCGCGCTTCTTCTTTCATCGTGTCGATTGATGATGAAGAATTTGTTACTGACTCTGAAGATCAGGATCTACCAGCCTTAAATAATTTACGTGCCTTTATTACTGAAGTTCGTAAACGTAATGAAGATATTCCGATCTTTTTGTATGGCGAGACGCGTACTTCACGCCATATGCCAAACGATATCTTGCGTGAGTTGCATGGCTTTATTCATATGAACGAAGACACTCCAGAATTCGTGGCACGCCACATCATTCGTGAGGCAAAGGTCTATCTCGATTCATTAGCGCCACCTTTTTTCCGCGCGCTGACCAATTACGCATCTGAAGGATCGTATTCTTGGCATTGCCCTGGACACTCCGGTGGAGTGGCGTTCTTAAAAAGCCCAGTAGGACGAATGTTCCACCAATTTTTCGGTGAGAACATGTTGCGTGCAGACGTTTGTAACGCTGTAGAAGAGCTGGGGCAGCTACTGGACCATACCGGCCCGGTATTGCAGAGCGAGCGTAATGCTGCGCGCATCTTTAATGCAGACCATTTGTTCTTTGTCACTAACGGTACCTCGACCTCAAACAAAATCGTTTGGCACTCTACTGTAGCCCCTGGCGACGTAGTACTGGTTGACCGTAATTGCCATAAATCTGTGATTCATTCCATCACGATGATGGGCGCGATTCCGATTTTCTTGATGCCTACCCGCAATCACTTAGGCATTATTGGTCCAATTCCAAAAGAAGAGTTCGAGTGGAAAAACATCAAGAAGAAAATTGATGCCAATCCATTTATTAAGAATAAAGATATTGTGCCACGCGTCATGACTTTGACTCAGAGTACTTATGACGGCATTGTCTATAACGTAGAGATGATTAAAGAAATGCTCGATGGCAAGGTAGACTCTTTGCACTTTGATGAGGCTTGGTTGCCACATGCGGCATTCCACCCCTTCTATAAAGATATGCATGCCATTGGCGCTGATCGTAAGCGCACAAAAAAGAGTTTGATGTTTGCTACCCAGTCGACACACAAGTTGCTTGCTGGTTTGTCGCAAGCCTCTCAGGTGTTGGTACAGGATGCCGATGAGCATAAGCTCGATCGCGATTGCTTCAATGAAGCCTACTTGATGCATACCTCCACAAGTCCGCAATACGCGATTATTGCTTCGTGTGATGTATCCGCAGCGATGATGGAATCTCCAGGTGGTACTACGCTGGTAGAGGAGTCGATTGCTGAAGCGATGGACTTCCGTCGCGCGATGCGTGAAGTTGATGAAAAGTTTGGCGCCGATTGGTGGTTTAAGGTTTGGGGTCCAGACCACTTGGCTGAAGAGGGTATTGGCGAGCGCTCAGACTGGATCTTAGAGCCTTCAGCTTCATGGCATGACTTTGGTAAGTTGGCTAAAGATTTCAACATGCTGGACCCAATTAAGGCCACTGTTGTCACCCCAGGTTTGGATATTGAGGGTAACTTTGGCTCAATGGGTATTCCAGCGAGCATCGTCACCAAGTATTTGGCTGAGCATGGTGTGATCGTGGAGAAGTGCGGTCTGTACTCATTCTTCATCATGTTCACGATTGGCATTACAAAAGGTCGTTGGAATACTTTAGTTACTGAGCTTCAGCAATTTAAAGATCACTTCGATAAGAATGCGCCTTTATGGAAAGTCTTGCCGGAGTTTGTGGCAAAGCACCCACGCTATGAGCGCGTTGGCTTGAAGGATATCTGCCAGCAGATTCATGAGTTCTATAAGAGCCGCAACGTTGCTCGTATGACAACGGAGATGTATACCTCTGATATGGAACCCGCAATGATGCCATCGGAAGCGTGGGCTAAGATGGCACACAAAGAAGTAGATCGTGTTCCGCTGGATAAATTGGATGGTCGTGTGACGGCAATGTTAGTAACGCCATATCCACCAGGGATTCCGCTTCTCATTCCAGGTGAGCGTTTTAATAAGCGGATTGTGGACTATCTCTACTTTGCCCGTGACTTCAACGAGAAGTTCCCTGGCTTTGAAACCGATATTCATGGATTAGTGAAGGCGGATGTTGATGGACGCAGCGAATACTACGTCGATTGCGTAAGGCAAGAGCCAGATATTACTTTGTAATCCTATGATCCCTGGTTTTAAACGCTAATACCCTGCATTTGCAGGGTATTTTTTTACTTGCGACCGAAAGAGCTTGCATTTATACTTGTACAATATATAGAACAAGTAGGGGGGATAGAATGCGAGTAATCAATTTTTCAGATGCCAGAAGTCAATTCAAGCAAGTTATTGACCAAGTTGTATCGGATTGCGATGTTGCCATTATTTCTCGCAGAGATGCCGAGGATGCTGTGGTCATGTCCTTGAATACCTATAACAGCATGATGGAAACACTCCATTTATTAAAATCACCTGCTAACGTAAAACACTTGGAGAAATCAGTGGCGCAGTATCGCAAAGGTCAGGTGAAAGAGAAGGCTTTAGTGGATGCTAAGTAGGTTGGTTTGGACTAGTGCAGCTTGGTCAGATTACGTTTATTGGCAAGGGCAAGATAAAAAAACTTTAAAGCGTATAAATATTCTTATTAAGGATGCGCTGAGAAACCCCAAAGATGGCATTGGAAAACCAGAGGAGTTGAGGGAAAGTCTTTCAGGGTTTTGGTCAAGGCGTATTGATGATGTCCATCGACTGGTTTACGCAATTGAAAAAAACCAATTAGTGATTATTGCGTGCCGCTATCACTATGAATAAAGTCTTTACCAGCCCTACTTACCTGGCTTATCCAGCTGAAAGTTCACCGGAGCATCCTCATCCACTTTGTTTGAGCTTACCTCTGGTTTACTGTCATCACTGTTGGTGAAATTAAATTCCTGACTTTGTACCACTGCTGCAGGCTTATCGAGGAGAGTAGTGACCAGGGCAGGGAATGCCATCACCACAACGACCATCACAAGCTGCAATCCTACCCAAGGTAATGCGCCCCAGTAGATATCACTACTCTTGACTTCTTTTGGCGCTACGCCTCTGAGGTAGAACAGCGCAAAGCCAAAAGGCGGATGCATGAAGGAGGTTTGCATATTAACGCACAGCATCACGCCAAACCAGACTAAGGCTGCGCTAGCTGCGGCCTGAGGGTTACCATTCATGGAGTCTAGTAAGACTGGTGACAGTAGCTTTACCGCTACTGGTGCAAGCATGGGCACTACGATAAAAGCAATCTCAAAAAAGTCTAAGAAGAAAGCCAGGAAAAAGACAAAGAGGTTAACCACAATTAAAAAGCCTACCCAGCCACCTGGAAGGTTGGAAAAGAGTTCTTCAACCCAGCGTCCGCCATCTACACCTTGGAAAACAACCGAGAAGCAAGTGGATCCTATCAAAATAAATACGACCATAGCGGTAATGCGCATGGTGTTTTGATACGCCTGCTGAATAAGGCCTTTGAGATTGGGGATGCTGGCCCTCCGCAGCCAAGCCAAGAGTAAAGCGCCCATCGCGCCCATCGCACCAGACTCCGTTGGTGTGGCAATGCCAGTCATGATTGTGCCTAAGACCAAGAAGATCAGCACTGCTGAGGGAATAATGCCCATTAAACATTTTTTCCAGAGCGCCCATCCTGTAAGGGTGAGTTCACTCTCCGGAACGGCGGGTAAATAGTCTGGACGAAAGCGGCTCAAAAAGAAGGTATAGAGCGCAAATAGTGCTATCTGCAAAAGAGACGGCCCCCAAGCACCGAGATACATGCTGCCAACATCGGCACTGCCACTTTGGGTTTTCAATTGATCGGCCAACACAATCAAGACTAATGAAGGGGGGACGAGCTGCGTAATCGTTCCTGAGGCTGCTAAGACGCCTGTGGCATAACGCATGTTGTAACCATAGCGCACCATCACTGGTAAAGAGATCATGGCCATGGCGATCACCTGAGCGGCAACTGTGCCGGTAATGGCACCCAAGATAAAGCCAACAATGATGACGGAGTAGCCTAAGCCACCTCGAATACGTCCAAACAGTTGACCCATCGAGTCGAGCATCTCTTCGGCGAGACCACAGCGCTCAAGTATCGCCCCCATAAAGGTGAAGAAGGGGATAGCCAAAAGAAGATCATTCGCTAGGACGCTGCCAAAGATGCGTTGTGGAATGGCCTGTAAAAAAGACATGCCAAAAAAGCCTTCGCTCATAGCAATAACTGAAAAAAATAAGCCCGCAGCCATTAAAGAAAATGCCACCGGAAAGCCGATCAACATAAAGACAACTAGGCCGCCAAACATCAAAGGGGGCATCCACTCTAACGGAATCATTGGGTAGGTTTTTCGTAACGAAGATCTTCGGTAGGCAATGTAATCTCACCCCTGAGAGCGCCGATGCGCTTGATGATTTCAGAGAGGCCTTGCAGGCTCAACATAAAAAATCCAAACGGGACGACAAATTTAATGGGATAGCGCGCCATACCTCCGGCATTGAGCGAATGCTCCATGACTAACCAAGAGGGATAAAAGAGCGTTGTCCATGACAGCCAAGTAAAGAGAATGCAGGCGGGCATGAGAAAGAAAATCAACCCTAGCAAGTCCACCCAAAGACGACCATGATCCGATAGATGCGAATAAATTAAGTCAACTCGCACGTGCTCATTACGCTTGAGGGTGTATGAGGCACCTAACATGACTGCGGCACTAAAGAGATACCACTGAAGTTCTAGGGGCCAGTTGTTGCTGATATCTAGGCCGTAGCGAAGTAATGCATTTGCCGCTGAAACGACACAGGACAACAAAATCATGATGCTGGCAGCACTGCCCAGCAACTGATTGATGCGATCGATGCCTGAGGAGAGCTTAGACCAGAACCCCATGCGTTTTAGAAGTCTGCACGACCTCTTTTGATGGCGGCAAGAACTTGTGATGGTGCCGTGCCCCCAGCATGTTGCCGAGATTGCACTGAGCCATCCACCGTTAATAAGGCAAATACATCATCGCTCATGAGTTCTGGGCGGTTATCTAGGCCACAGGCAAAGCGCAGTTCAGAGAGGCTAAGATCCGTCAGCATGCAGTTTCTGCCAACGCAAGCCTTTACTGCATGAGCAACCGCTTCGTGTGCGTCACGGAAAGCTAACCCTTTTTTCACTAAATAATCCGCTAAGTCAGTAGCGGTAGCAAAACCTTCTTCAGCGGCCGCCTTCATCACTTCGGCCTTCACTTCAATATGGGGCACCATATCAGCGAAGATCCGCAAGGTATCTTGCACAGTATCTACTGCATCAAACAAAGGTTCTTTATCTTCTTGATTATCTTTGTTGTAGGCCAGTGGCTGCCCCTTCATGAGTGTCAGTAAAGAAATCAAATCGCCATAGACACGCCCAGTCTTACCGCGGGCTAACTCGGGAACGTCTGGATTCTTTTTCTGCGGCATGATCGAGCTACCAGTGCAAAAGCGATCTGGTAAATCGATAAAGCCAAAGCGCGGGCTAAGCCAAAGAATTAATTCTTCAGACAGGCGCGAGACGTGCATCATCAAGATGGAGGCAAACGCACAGAACTCAATAGCAAAGTCGCGATCAGATACGGCATCTAATGAGTTGTTGCAAATACCGTCAAAGCCTAAAGTGCGGGCAACTTGTTCGCGATCAATCGGGTAGGTGGTACCAGCCAGGGCTGCAGCGCCGAGTGGCAAGCGATTAAAGCGTGCACGCAAATCAGTTAAGCGCGTAGCATCACGGCTAAACATTTCGTAATAAGCCATCAAGTGGTGGCCAAACGTAATGGGCTGCGCTACTTGTAAGTGAGTGTGGCCAGGCATGATCGTGGCAGCATGCTTCTCGGCTAAATCCAAGAGGGCAGTACGTAAACTTTTTAAGGTAACCGCAATATCGTCAACACTACCGCGCAACCAAAGACGTAAGTCAGTGGCTACTTGATCGTTACGTGAACGACCGGTATGTAAACGCTTGCCAGCATCACCAACTAATTGCGTGAGGCGCGCTTCAATATTGAGGTGAACATCTTCTAGCGCTAGTTGCCAGTCAAATTGACCGGCTTCAATTTCGCTCTTAATTTGGGCCATACCCTTTTGAATATCGGCCAAATCTTGGGCGCTGATGATTTTCTGGATCGCCAGCATTTCTGCATGGGCCAAGGATCCAGCAATATCGACCATAGCAAAGCGTTGATCAAAGCCAATGGAGGCTGTATAACGCTGTACAAGTTCGTCTACCGGTTCGGCAAAACGGGCCGACCAAGCTTGGGCTTTGTTGGCTAAGGAATTTTTAGATGAGCTCATAAACACAGTATATTGGTGTAGGTCTTTGATTATTTTAAATGTTATGTCCCAAACCCCGAATTCTTCATCCTCGTCCGCTACCTTAGGCACCCCAAAACGCTTGGTAATTGCCTCCCGTGAAAGTCGCCTAGCCATGTGGCAGGCCGAACACGTCCGAGATTGCCTCAAAAAGCTCTATCCAGAGTGTGATATTCAGATTTTGGGCATGACCACCCGTGGCGACCAAATTTTGGATAGAGCCCTCTCAAAAGTTGGCGGCAAAGGTCTTTTCGTAAAAGAGCTGGAAGCTGCCTTAGAGGATGGTCGCGCTGATTTGGCTGTGCATTCCCTCAAAGATGTCCCAATGGTGATGCCAGAGGGTTTTGATCTATCTTGCGTAATGGAAAGAGAAGATGCGCGCGATGCATTTGTTTCTAATGACTATGCCAGCCTCGAGGCTCTCCCAAAGGGATCGATTGTTGGAACTTCAAGCTTGCGTCGTGAATCTGTATTGCGCTCTAAATTTCCACAGATAGAGATACAAGCTTTGCGGGGGAATTTAGATACCCGCATGGGCAAGCTAGATCGTGGTGAGTATCAGGCCATCATTTTGGCCGCCGCAGGATTAAAGCGTCTGGGTTTAGAGAGTCGTATTAAAGCGTATCTCCCTTATGATCCCTATACTCCTGCTGCAGGTCAAGGCGCTTTAGGTATCGAGACATTAAGTAAGCATCCCAATATTAAGCGCTGGCTTGCGCCCTTAAATGACATGCCAACTTTATTAGCGGTCTCTGCAGAGCGCATGGTGTCTCGTCAGTTAGGCGGCTCTTGTGAAGTGCCTTTAGCTGCGCATGCTATTTGGGATAACCATCAGATGCAAATTCGATCTTTTGTGGCGAGTACGGACGGTAAGGCAATATGCCTAGCGAATGGCAATGCAGTCGTTCGGTCAGTTGAGGATGCTGAAGCCTTGGGGCTTGCTGTAGCGCAAGATTTATTGGCACAGGGCGCAGCAGATCTCATTCCAAAAATCTCCAAATAGATTGATTGAAGTTAAGCGATGAGTGCTAAAACCATCATTGTGACGCGGCCTAGCGGACAGGCTCGCCAGCTCATTGAAGTATTAACAAAAACTATTGAGCTCAGTGGCGTTGCTAAGCGCAGCTTCCCAGAAATTCTTTCCCTGCCTTTATTAACGATCGTTCCAAAAACCGATGAGGTATTAGCAGACCGCATTGCCAGTATCCTAAAAAATGCCGATCTTGCTATCTTTGTTAGCCCTAATGCTATTGAGTGTGTGATGCGCTTGCTAGAGCGCGATTGGCAGGACTTCTCAAAAAGCATTATTCCCATTGGTGTGATGGGGGGCAGCAGCAAATTAGCTTTGAATAATCATGGAATCGGATTAGAAATAAAGCCCACACCGATTGTGATGCCCCAGGATAATGAGCAGTGGGACTCCGAAGGTTTGTGGCATGAACTGCAAAGCTTAGGCTGGAATTGGCAAGATCAGAAAGTAGTAATTTTTAAAGGTGAGGGTGGGCGCGATTGGTTGGCCGATACCTTAAAAAATGCTGGCGCTCAGGTTGAGGCGATCTCTACTTACACTCGCGTACCTTTAGATATTGATAACCCTGCATGGCAAGTAATTCACGATCTGGATTTTTCTAAATCACTATGGCTATTAACGTCATCAGAAGCAGTACGTTATTTAGGCAGCGTTATTCGGGATCAATTTACGCAGGGCTTAAGTAGCGCCAGCGCACTTTGCCCACATCACAATATTGCAGATGCCGCCCAAGAGATTGGATTTGGTGAAGTGTTTACTACTGAACCAGGTGATGAAGCGCTGATTAAGGCCAGTTTGGCTTGGTTAATGCTTTAAGCTGCAGGGTAACGTAGCAACTCTGGCAAGAAAATCTCATTAACCAAAATAGGATGACCTTTGAGTTGATAGAGGGTGCGACGCGCCCATAACGGCGAGCTCAGGCCTGAATAATTCTTAGAGCATTTTTTCCATAGAGGGCTTTGTTTATCCAAGCGAGCGATATCGCGTGGCGCCTTTGATTTGGAGCGCTTTCCTTCTTTGGTAAATAAGACGGCGCCCAAGGGTTTTTTGCCTAAACGCAAGATGGGGTGGTTACTCCCGCTAGAACTTAAAGTGGGGATCACACTATGCGCCATCACCAAAGGGGTGCCATTGAAACAGAGCAGAACTTCCCGCACACGACAACGCCTGATGCGGAAATGAAAATAGCGACTTTCGTCGCTATTGAGGGTTTGAGGGCAATCGCGCAAAACCTGAACTTCCAGTTTTTGACCAATTGCTTTCTCAATTTTTTGGGTAAGAGACCCCGTATCGCTAAGCCAAGGTTGCCACTCTCGTGGCGCCCCATGAATTTCACCGGAACCGACTCGATTCCATGCAGAACGGCGACGATAACGGTGAATCATTTTTAGCTTCCGCTAAAGTTTCTGCGTTGGCCGCCAGCTTTTGGTTTAGCAAAACGTGGACCGGCAGGACGTGAATCCGCAGTGCGTGCAGGACGTGAGTCAGCAGAACGCGCAGGACGTGAATCCGCGGAGCGTGCAGGACGAGAGTCAGATGAACGACCACCGCCAGTACCGCCACCGCCAAAGCGCGATTCAGAACGTGCACCCGAACCATAACGACCGCCACCACCACCGGAGCGATTACCACCGCCACCGCCACCAGAGCGACCACCAGGACGTCCACCGCCACCACCAAAGCTAGGCTTGGCTTGTGGCTCAAGGCCAGCGATCACTGAAGCAACGATATCTTGCTGTGTAAAGCGCTCGATATTGCGGATCTTAGCGCGATCACGATGTTCTACCAAAGTGATGGCAACGCCATTACGACCAGCACGACCAGTACGACCGATGCGATGCGTATAGTCCTCAGGTTTCATTGGCAAGCCAAAGTTAATCACGTGACTAATACGTGGCACATCGATACCGCGAGCTGCTACGTCAGTCGCAACCAAAATCTTGGTGTGACCTTTACGTAAAGACTCAAGGCGACGCATACGCACAGCTTGAGGCATCGCACCGTGAAGGGCGCTTGCTTCGTAGCCATTCGCACGTAGGGTGTCAGCGATTTTTTCGCTTTCAACTTGAGTGCTTGCAAACACAACTGCTTGGTCCAAAGTGGCGTCAGCCAAAATATGCTCGAGCAATTTATGCTTGTGTGACATGCTGTCAGCCCAATGTAACTTCTGTTCGATATTGGCGTGCTTTTCGCCTGCGTGAGCAAGTTCAATACGCTTAGCATCTGTAGTTAATGCATTAGCCAAAGACATAATCTTTGGTGCAAAAGTTGCAGAGAACATCAAAGTTTGGTTACGTCCAGCGCAACGCTTATCAATTGCCTCGAGATCGTCCGCAAATCCCATGTCAAGCATGCGATCGGCTTCATCGATAACGAGTTGTTTTACATCGTCAAGGCGAATAGCTTTGCTATCGGCCAGATCGAGTAAACGACCTGGAGTTGCAACAACTAACAATGCACCTTTCAGAGCCTGGATTTGCTTGCCATAAGGCATGCCACCCATAACAGTTGCGATACGGATACCTTTCATACCGCGAACTAAATTCACTGCATCAGCGGCAACCTGTTGGGCTAATTCACGAGTAGGGCAGAGCACTAACACTTTAGGTTGTGCGCGACCTGGTACTGGTGAGCCGTTTGGGTTGTCTTCGATGAGTTGATTAATCAAAGGCAATAAAAAGGCTGCGGTTTTACCGCTACCGGTTTGGCTGCTGACCAATAAGTCACCACCAGCTAAAGCAGCAGGAATAACCTGAGCTTGAACAGGAGTGGCTTGGGTGAAACCCAGTTCAGCAACGTTTTTAAGAAGTGGCGCCGCGAGGGCGAAAGACTGGAAGGTACTTCCAGCGTGTTTTGAGTCTTGCGACTCGTGATTAGTTTCTTTAGAAAAAGTCATGCTCTTACACATCCCCTTTAAGGGATGTCTCCGTATGTTGCACCCATTGTTTTTGTAGGGTGCGATGGTCAAAGGCATCGACCATCAGACAGGCGGCAGCGCGTTTTTTGAACTTCGGTGTTTATGACTTCTAAACGGTACGCTGAAATATAGCTGGGGGGCGATGAATCAAATTGCTTAAAAAAGCCTCTCAGTATGGCAGATTAGGGCCTAAATTGCAAGGGTTTTCCCGAATTAATTACTTGAGAAAGCGCAACAGGCGCTCAACACCTTTGCCGTAGGGTGGGCGTGCAAGTCTGCTGCCTTTCCATAAATTGAAACCTAAGAAGCCACGCACTTGTATAACAGATTTGCGATGACTAAAAATATCAAAGCCTGCTTTGCCGTGATACGCCCCTATGCCGCTTGAACCTGTCCCGCCAAATGGGAGCGACTCTACGGTCGCATGCAAGAGTGTTTCGTTAATGGTGACGCCACCAGAGCGAGTTTCTTGTAAAACTTTTTGTAGGTTCTTTTTATCTTTACCAAACCAATAGAGTGCGAGTGGGTTGGGTTTGTTGTTCACGAATTGAATTGCTGCATCAGTATTTGCAATGGTCACGATTGGCAATATTGGTCCAAATACTTCTTCGTGAAGAACGCGTGCATCGGTAGATAAATTCGTCAGGGCGATCGGCTCAAATCTTCTAGCGCCAGCTGAAGGATTGCTTAATAGTGGAATTGCTTTGGCGCCACGATCTAGCGCATCAGCGACAAGGTGTTGCCAATACTGCAGTTGTACATCGTCTATTGGTCCAGTTAATTCTTCTGGGTTAGAGAATTGCACTTGCGCTGCAGTTTGTAATTCAGTGATAAAGCTATCAAGCTGTCCTTGCTCAATCAAAACATAATCTGGGGCAATGCAGGTTTGACCGCTATTCAGTAGCTTGCCATAGGCAATGCTTCCTGCTGCCTCTTTTACATTAGCAGAGGAATCGATAATCGCAGGCGACTTACCACCAAGCTCCAAGGTGATGGGAGTCAAATGCTCCGAAGCGGCGCGCATCACTTTCTTGCCGATACTTTCAGCGCCGGTAAATAAGAGATGATCAAACGGCAGTGCACTAAATTGCTGAGCTACTTCAGCATCACCAGTAGTGACGCAAAACTCGGTAGGGTGAAAATATTCTTGAATCAAATTCGCGAGAAATCCTGAGGTACGTGAGCAGCGCTCTGAGGGCTTGAGCCAAACACGATTCCCGGCAGCAAATGCGGCAATTGCTGGTAGAAGTGCTAATTGCACAGGGTAATTCCAAGGGCTCATGATTCCAACAACACCAAGCGCTTGACTTTGAATCCAGGCATTCGAAGATCCCATTGAAATGGGTGTCTCGACTTGCGTTACCTGCATCCATTCTTTGAGGTGTTTGCGGGTGTATTTGCAGGCTTGATAAATCATCTGAAATTCTGCCAAGCGCGTCTCAATGGGGTTGCGCACCCCAAAATCTGCCATCAGGACTTTGCAGATTTTTTCTTCATTAGCCTCGATCATTTTTTCAATTCGACCTATCCGCTCTAGTCTGACTTCTAGTGTGGGATTGGGTTCAGTGGCAAAAGCAGCCTTAATTTCATCAAGTTGGAGCGTAAAACGATTCATGGCGTATTCGAGGTTGGCAGAGATTGGAATAAGGCATTAGGATAAAGCCATGAGTGAAATATTAAATAAATCCCCATCTGAATTAGAGCGCGCCACCTTAGGTGGCGGATGTTTTTGGTGTCTTGAGGCTGTTTATCAGCAAATTCAGGGCGTTCATTCAGTTGTCTCAGGCTATGGCGGTGGCGCACGCCCCAATCCTAGTTATGAGTCCGTTTGCACTGGAGCAACTGGGCATGCGGAGATTGTGGATATCCTTTTTGACCCCCGAGTGATTTCTTTTCGGGACTTATTGGAAATCTTTTTTGTGATCCATGATCCGACTACTTTGAACTATCAAGGCAACGATCATGGGACCCAATATCGTTCAGTCATTTTTACGCATAGTGATGCACAGACCAAGGTCGCTCTTGAGGTGGTTCAAGAATTAGAGGATTCAAAGATTTATGCTGCGCCAGTAGTGACGCAGATTGATGCTGCGCCAACCATTTATCCTGCCGAGGCGTATCACCAGAATTACTTTGTGCAGCATCCTAATCAAGGTTACTGCATGGCAGTGGTTGCCCCTAAACTTGCTAAATTTAGAGCAAAATTTAAATCACTCATAGCGCCCCAATATTCTTAGTCAAAAGAAGTGGATTGCTAGGGGGCTAGACGATTGATCTTCCAGCTAGAACCTTCAAGCTGGTAATGAATACGATCATGAAGTCTAGATGGGCGTCCTTGCCAAAATTCAATTTCGGTTGGCCGTAGTCGATAACCACCCCAATGTTCGGGGCGAGGTGGCGCATCGCCAAAATCAGCTTTAAACCGTTTCTCTGCCTCTTCTAAGAACTCTCTGCTGGGAATAGCCTGGCTCTGGGGTGAGGCCCAGGCGCCAATTCTGGAGGCAGAAGGACGGGAATGAAAGTATTCATCGCTTTCTGCTGCTGTAACCCGCTCAACGATCCCCTGAATACGTACTTGGCGCTCTAATTCATGCCAATGAAAAAGCAGGGCTGCTTGGGGGCGAATCGCTAAATCTCGTCCTTTTTGACTTTCGTAATTGGTAAAGAAGGTAAAGCCGTTCTGATCGGCCCCTTTTAGTAAGACAATACGAGCTGATGGATCACCTGCCTGATTGGCGGTGGCTAAAGTCATGGAGTTAGGTTCAGGACACTCCGCTTTAACGGCCTGGTCAAACCAAAGCTGAAAGAGGTTGAGTGGATTGTGCGGAACCTCAGTTTCAGAGAGTTGGCCGAAGGTATAGTTTTTGCGAAGTTGTGCAATAGGGTCCATTTGTTCAGTATAAAGAGAAGCTATGGCAGAAGACAAGGTAGAAGACAGCATAGAAAGTAGACGTTTCGGGGGTGTATCGAGGCTCTATGGTCCAGAGCTGCGTGAGCGATTTCATCAATCTACGGTAGTGGTTGCCGGTTTAGGTGGTGTGGGCTCTTGGGCAGCTGAGGCCTTGGCTCGAACGGGTATTGGACACTTAGTGCTAGTTGACTTTGATCATATTGCTGAGAGCAATACCAATCGTCAATTGCATGCTTTAGAAGGGCAGTATGGAAAAGCAAAAGTACAAGCGATGAGTGAACGTATTAGGCAAATTAATCCTGATATTCGCTTAACTGTCTGCGATGAATTTCTCGAGCCGGGAAATTTAGATCTTCTCGTGCCTCCTGAAGCACTAGTGTTAGATGCTACTGATTCAGTGCAAACCAAAATTGCTTTAGTACTGTGGGCCACTCAAAATAATCGATTGCTTGTCATGTGCGGCGCTGCGGGCGGCAAAACGGATCCAACCTCAGTGAGGTGTGATGACCTCTCTCGTACTGAGCAAGATGCTTTATTGGCAAAGGTAAGGCAGGGCTTAAGACAGGATCATGGCTTTTCCAGAAATCTAAAAAAGAAAATGGGGGCACGAGCTATCTACTCTCATGAGCCCCGCGCAGGCGCCTCTAGTGGCGGACTGGCTTGTTCTGGATATGGCTCTACTGTCATGGTCACGGCAGCTTGTGGTTTGGCTGCAGCTGCTGAGATCTTAAATCTGATTGCTGCTCAGCCTTAAATCCTTAAGGGGAATCCCTGTAGGAAATTACGGATTCTTTTGCCGTCAACAATAAAAAATTGCATCACAGAGTCTTGATTTATATGGGCGCATTATTTTGAAGTGCTCATTTTTATTTGTTTGATCACATTCGATATTTTTAAGCCCTAGTGCTTACGCAAACTCCTCCCTAGACTTTGCCTCGTTGGTATCTCGCCAATGACAAATCGAAAGGAGGTCTCTTTTGCAGACTGAACACAATGGCTTAAAACGCCACCTTAAAGTCCGGCATATTCGCCTGATGGCCTTAGGCTCAACGATTGGCGTTGGCTTATTTTTAGGCTCAGCTAGTGCCATACAAATCGCAGGACCCTCCATATTGCTAGGCTATTTACTGGCAGGGATCGTGGCATTTATTGTGCTGCGAACGCTTGGTGAGATGGCTGTTCATGAGCCGGTTGCGGGTTCATTTGCAGCCTATGCCAATACCTATGTTGGACCATTAGCGGGTTATATGGTGGGCTGGGGGTATTGGACCTACTGGATTGTTGTGGGCATTGCCGAAGTAACGGCAGTAGGAATTTACATGGGTATCTGGTTTCCAGAAATGCCTCAGTGGATATGGGCGCTTTCATCAATTCTCTTGATGGGTCTTATTAACTTGATTGCCGTCAAAGTATTTGGTGAATTTGAATTTTGGTTTGCCTTAATCAAAGTTGTGGCAATAGTTGCCATGATTGCATTAGGCGGATCAGTCATTCTTTTTGGTTTTACGAATGATTGGCAACCTATTGGCTTAAGCAATCTTTGGCAGCACGGTGGATTTTTCCCGAACGGTATTGGTGGCATGCTGCTGTCATTGCAAATGGTTCTATTTGCTTATGTCGGAATAGAAATGATTGGACTGTCTGCTGGTGAGGCGGAGAACCCACGCAAAACCATTCCTATGGCAATTGATTCTTTGGCCTGGCGCATCTTGATTTTCTATATGGGCGCGATCTTAGTCATTCTGGCTATCTTCCCTTGGAATGAGGTAGGTCAACAGGGCAGTCCATTTGTTGTGATGTTTGAGCGCATTGGTTTGCGCGAGGCTGCCGGCTTAATTAATTTTGTAGTGATCACAGCTGCACTCTCCTCTTGTAATGCGGGCATCTTCAGTGGGGGCAGATTGCTCTATGCGCTATCAGTCAATGGCTATGCGCCGGCACCATTTGCAACATTGTCTCGTTATGGCGTACCCCATCGCGCAGTTATGGCCACAGTAGCCGTCTGTATGACTGGAGTGGTACTGAATTACTTTGTTCCTGATAAAGCTTTTCAATACATTATGGCTGCCGTCACTTTTGTGGGCTTAATGGTGTGGATTGCCATCTTATGCACTCAAATGAAATTCCGCCGCTCATTGACTAAAGCACAAATAGCCGAGCTTAGTTATCGCGCGCCTTGGTGGCCCTATTCCTCGTGGTTTGCTCTAGCGTTTATTGCATTGGTAGTTGTGCTGATGGGCTTTCATGAGGATGCACGGATTGCATTGGTATTAGGTCCGTGTTTATTGGGCGTGTATCTAGCCATGTTTTATGTTGTTGGCTTACATCGCAAAACAAAAACTAGTCGTGAATTTAAATAACTGGAGATTGCAATGATTATTGGTGTACCTCAAGAAGTAAAAAATAATGAGTTTCGGGTGGGGTTGACGCCCGGCAATGTGAGTGGCTTATGTAGACAAGGCCATTCGGTTTTAGTGCAACGTGGCGCTGGTGAGCAGATTGGCTTAAGTGACGAGTCTTATCGTATTGCTGGTGCGACTTTAATTAATAGTGCGGCAGAAGTGTTTCATAAAGCTGAGATGATTGTGAAGGTAAAGGAGCCTCAAGCGCAGGAATGCGCCATGTTGCGAGAAGATCAAATTCTCTTTACCTATCTTCATTTGGCGCCAGATCCTAAACAAACTAAAGCTTTGCTGGATTCAGGCGCTACTTGTATCGCCTACGAGACGGTGACTTCTATGAATGGTGCATTACCGCTCTTAGCTCCCATGAGTGAAGTTGCTGGCCGCATGTCTATCCAAGCGGCAGCTTCTCATCTCGAAAAATCACATGGTGGCTTAGGCGTCCTCATGGCGGGAGTTCCTGGAGTATCGCCAGCTAAGGTGGTAATACTCGGCGGGGGTGTAGTGGGGCGCAACGCATTACAAATTGCGGTAGGCATGGGTGCGGATATTTGTATCTTCGATCGGGATATTGAGCGCTTACGCCAAATCGATTCCTTATATGGCAATCGTGTGCGTACTTTTTACTCCGACAGTCTATTGATAGAGCAAGAGGTATGCGAGGCTGATGTGGTCATTGGTGCTGTTTTACTTCCAGGTGGCGCAGCTCCTAAATTAGTCACTCGGGAAATGGTGAAGAAAATGAAAACAGGCGCAGTAGCAGTCGATGTGGCAATCGACCAGGGCGGCTGTTTTGAAACCTCAAAACCCACTACACATGCTGACCCCACATTCTTGGTTGACGGTGTGCTGCATTACTGTGTTGCTAATATGCCAGGGGCAGTCGCCAGAACCTCCACCTTTGCTTTAACCAATGCGACCTATCCTTATGTTGAGGCATTAGCCAATCGTGGTGTGATTCAGGCTTTATCAATCGATCATCATTTGCGCAATGGTCTTAATGTCCACAAAGGTGTTTTAACTTCTCAGCCAGTTGCTCAAGCTCAGAAATTAGACTTTGTGCTTGCCGAGGAGTTCTTTACTGCTTAGGCATTTATTCATTCGATAGTTCAAGAGTAAAGAGGCGGATGCTTCCGTTGGGGGGTGCTTGCTCAGATCCATCGGCTGAGCGTCTGCCTTATTTATTTTGCTCAATCTGGGCATGTGCGTCCAAAGCCTCTAAACTAGCCTGATGCATTGTCATTTCAATGCCCGATCATTTCCGATAGACAACTTCTAAGCTGCTGAATTTATGGACTTTTCCGCCTTACTCCTCTCTACCGGCGTGGTTGCTTTGGCTGAAATGGGGGATAAGACCCAGCTACTGTCGTTAATGTTGGCCGCCCGTTACCCTAAGCAGGCCTTGGCAATTATTGCAGCCATTTTCATAGCCACTATTGCAAATCACGCTTGTGCAGCTTTGCTTGGTCATTGGTTAACGACCTTACTTTCCCCGGATGTCATGCGCTGGGTTTTAGGCTTGAGCTTTTTGGGGATTGGTTTATGGCTTTTGGTGCCCGATCATATTGATGATGCTGCAGGATCTAAAGTTGCTGATAGGGCATTACAGGTTTTTCTACTCACCGTAGGCCTATTCTTTTTGGCAGAGATGGGTGACAAGACGCAAATTGCGACTATTGCCTTAGGCGCGCGCTACGAGGATGTGTTTTCAGTGACCGTTGGCACCACTTTGGGGATGATGTTAGCCAATGCGCCAGCGGTTTGGATCGGGCAGAAATTTACCAAGCGCATGCCCATTAAGTGGGTGCATGCTGTTGCAGCAATCACCTTCATTGCGATTGGTATTGCAACCCTGATTTGGACTTAACTCACGCATCACCAACTTTTTGCTCAAGACTTAAAATCAATCCATGAAAACTGATCTGCCACAGAGCTTTCGTAGGCTCGAATACCGCCCCCCTGTATATACCTTTGATCAAGTCGAGCTAGATATTGCCTTGGACCCGGCTCGCACAATTGTGAAGAGTCGTATTGAAGTGCTTCCGGGGCTTGCTTTCGAGGTCGGATCACCTCTGGTATTGGTGGGGCAGGAACTGGAGTTTGTCAGCCTGCGAATTAATGGCGAGGCTCATCGTCAGTTTGAACTAACGCCAGAGACGTTGACGATTCAGGGTTTGCCTAATGAGGGTAAAGATAAATTCATCCTGGAAATTATTTGCGTGTGTGTTCCAGAGAAAAATACGACCTTAATGGGGTTGTATGTCTCTAATGGAAATTTCTTTACGCAGTGTGAAGCAGAGGGTTTCAGAAAAATGACTTACTTCCTAGATCGCCCTGATGTGATGGCGCGCTATCGCGTCACCTTGCGGGCGCGTGAAGCAGAATGCCCAGTCTTGTTGTCGAATGGTAATTTGTTAGGGACTGAAAAATTACCTAATGGTTGGCATAGCGCTACTTGGGTTGATCCATTTCCGAAGCCATCTTACCTATTTGCTTTAGTGGCTGGTAAGTTGGAATGCATTGAAGAGACTATTACCACTAGCAGTGGTGCTAAGAAGTTGCTCCAGATATGGGTGGAGCCGCATGACTTGCCTAAAACGCGCCATGCCATGGATTCTTTAATTGCTTCTATTCATTGGGATGAAAAGCGCTTTGGTTTAGAGCTTGATCTTGAGCGCTTCATGATTGTTGCAGTCAGTGACTTCAATATGGGCGCGATGGAGAACAAGGGGTTGAACATCTTCAATACTAAGTTTGTCTTAGCGCAACCAGAAACTGCGACTGATTCAGACTTTGCCAATATCGAGAGCGTGGTTGCTCACGAATACTTCCATAACTGGACAGGAAATCGCGTTACCTGCCAAGATTGGTTTCAGTTGTCACTTAAAGAAGGTTTAACTGTTTTCAGAGACCAAGAGTTTTCTGCCGATCAAATGGGTAGTGAATCCGGTAGAGCGGTAAAGCGGATCGAGGATGTGAGATTGCTGCGTCAATTGCAGTTTCCAGAAGATGCGGGTCCAATGGCGCATCCGATTCGTCCGGATGAATATCAAGAGATCAATAATTTTTACACCGTAACCGTTTACGAAAAGGGGTCTGAAGTAGTGCGGATGTACCAGACATTATTGGGTAGAGATGGTTTCCGTAAAGGTATGGATTTGTACTTTAAGCGTCATGATGGCCAAGCTGTGACCTGCGATGACTTTTTGGCGGCAATGGCTGATGCCAATGGCCGTGATCTTTCGCAATTCAGAAATTGGTATAGCCAGGCGGGAACGCCGCGTGTGAAGGTACAGGAGCAATACGACGCCGCCAAAAAACAATTTCATCTCACGTTGACGCAAAGTTGTGCGCCAAGCCCTGGGCAGCCTGAGAAAAAACCTTTCCATATTCCATTGAAGATGCGCTTGATTACCAAAAGCAATGAACAGGTGGAAAAGTTACTGGAATTAACCCAAACAAGCCAGACTTGGACCTTTGACAATATTGAAGAGCGTCCAGTGCTATCGATTAATCGTGACTTTTCTGCCCCGATAAATTTAGACTTTGAGCAAAGCGAAGCAGACCTTTTAACTTTATTCACCGGCGATGATGATCCCTTTAATCGCTGGGAGGCTGGCCAAAAATTAGCCATGCGCATGATTTTGAATAATCGTCTGCCTGATGCGAAATTAATTGAGGCTTATCGCAATTTATTGCTTGATCCAGATTTGGATCCTGCTTTTAAGGATTTGGCCTTAACACTTCCTGCGGAAACTTATTTGTATGAGCAGTGCGCTTCTGTTGATCCCCAGCAGATTTTTACGGCACGCCGCGCCTTCCGGAAAGAGATTGCCAAGCAATTGCAGCTCGAGTGGGCTGCTTTGTATCAGCAGATGCAAACGCCAGGACCTTTTAAGCCGGATGCTGTGAGTGCCGGTAAGCGAGCCCTCAAGAATTTAGCGCTCAGCATGTTGCTTGATGCTGATGTAAGCACTTGGGCAGCGATGGCGGTTAATCAATATCGCATTGCTGACAATATGACTGATCGTTATGCGGCTCTATCAGCATTAGTATTAAATGGTGCCAAGGCTGCTCAAGAATGCTTGACCGATTTCTTTAGCCGCTTTGCAAATGATGCTTTGGTGATTGATAAGTGGTTTGCGCTTCAATCGAGTAGGCCGCCGGTAGATGGCCTCGATTTAACTTTGGTAGATGTAAAGCGTTTGCGCGAGCATCCAGCCTTTAAGTTGAATAACCCTAACCGGGTGCGCAGTGTGATTCATGCGTTTTGTTCAAATAATCCCGCAAGTTTTCATCAGGCCGACGGCAGTGGCTATGAATTTTGGGCAGATAGTGTTTTGGCCTTAGATCCCATTAATCCCCAAGTAGCCGCCCGATTGGCTAGGGCGCTTGATCGCTGGCGTTTATTTGCTCAGCCCTACCAAAACAAGATGAAGGCTGCCTTGGAACGCGTTGCTGCCTGTCAGACCCTATCTCCAGACGTCAGGGAAGTGGTCGGTAAGGCCCTGGGAAACTAATTTAATGGGCTCAATGAAGCTGGCTGTTGTAGGATATTCCCAGAGGGGTTGCTAGCGACGCAAGATGTTTATCTAGCGTCCAAAGTAAGGCATTTTCTGATATCAGTGTGGAGGCGAGTAGAGAAACATCAATCGCGCCACAGCCTGATTCAAAAAACTTGTACTTTTCAATGAAGTCTAGGATTTCATTTGGCGTTGCTACTTTTGCTTGCTGCAATCCCTTGAGATAGAGAAGTGTTTTTGATCTCGGTGAGGGTGGGCTTCCACAGGCAATTTCCATTAAGACCAGTGGGTGGCAGAGAACTTGATCATTGAGCAATAAGCTCTCAAGGATTGGATTTGATTTTCTAAAGTGGGCGACCCAGACGGATGTATCCGCCAAAACTACTGGCATCGTTAAATTCCGCTCTTTGGTTTACGTCGCGGAATGCTCTTCATTTGTGGCGATTTTCCACCTAGGGCTGCTAAACGTTTCCCTATTTGAACTCTTACAAAAACATGGATTGCTTCACGAAATAAGTCGGCCTTATCCATACCTGGGTCTGCAAGCTCGAGCCCCTGTTCGTATAAATCATCATCAATGGTTACGGTGGTTCTCATCTTTTGGCCTCATCAATTTAGATGCATTTTAGCATCAATATAGTTATCAAACCATCATAAACGCCTTTAAATGAAGGGGGTATTGCGAAATAGGCGCTTAAAACATCCTTATTCCCAGTGGATATGCAAGAACAAGGCAAAATAGAGTCCAATAGATTACTTTGGTATTCAAAACGGAGACTTTCCTGTGTCAACCAGTTCCAATACAAATTTCAAGCACTATTTAGAAACGGCTAAGCCAAAAGGTGCGGTTGTACCTGCCGGTTTGCAAGAGCTCCTAACGGCTGTTGTGAATACCTGCTCCACCTTGAGCCATGAAGTTGCTCAAGGCGCTTTAATTGGCTTATTGGGTTCTGCTGGCACGGGTAACGTGCAAGGTGAGGTTCAGCAAAAGCTCGACATCATTGCGAATGATTTGTTGATTGAAGGTGTGCAAGCTTGTAAATCGCTAGCAGGGCTGGCATCTGAAGAGATGGAGTTACCAGTTCCAGTTCAAGGTACCGGAGATTACCTGCTGCTGTTTGATCCGCTCGATGGTTCGTCCAATATTGATGTCAACGTTTCGATTGGAACCATTTTTTCAGTTCTAAAAAAACAAGATCCCAAAGCACCACTAGAGACATCTGATTTCTTATTGTCTGGGCGTCATCAGGTTGCTGCAGGTTACGTTGTATATGGCCCCCAAACAACGATGGCTCTCACTTTAGGTGATGGCGTAGTCATGTTTACTTTGAATAAGGTTACCGGCGAGTTTCTGTTAATCAAAGATGCTGTCACCATTGCTCATTCAACTAAAGAATTTGCTATCAATATGTCAAACATGCGTCACTGGGCTGAACCTGTGCGTCGCTATGTCGATGAGTGTCTAGCAGGCGTGAGCGGGGCGCGTGATAAAGACTTTAATATGCGTTGGATTGCCTCGATGGTTGCTGATGTGCATCGCGTACTTTCTCGCGGTGGTGTCTTTATGTATCCATGGGATCAACGTGAACCTCATAAGCCTGGTAAGTTGCGCTTGATGTATGAAGCAAATCCTATGAGCTTCCTGGTAGAGCAGGCTGGTGGCGCATCAACCAATGGCACTGAGCTCATTATGGATATGCAGCCTACTGATTTGCATGAACGCGTTTCTGTGATGCTGGGATCTAAAGAGGAAATTGATCGATTGCAGCACTACCATTCATAAAGTAGACTACATCTGTTAATAAAAAACCCAATCAATCGATTGGGTTTTTTATTAACAGACCATCTATTAAATTAGTGGCTAGATATTAAGGCCTTACCTGCTGCTTAAGATAGGCAAGTGATTCCTCAACTTGGTCAATCAGGATTAAGCAAATATCGCCAGCATCTAGGTCATTGAGTGCCGTATCAATTGCAATAAATTCCCCGTGAATTTCTTTCACTTGTTTTGCTTTAGTGGCGCCAACCAAGCCTTCTTGCAAAAGTTTTAATACTTCACCATCCTCACGACCACGCTGACAGGCATCCTGGTAGAGAATGACATTATCAAAGGCGTTGCCAAGAATACGCGTGAGGTCACGAATATCTTCATCTCGTCGATCACCTGCACCGCTAATCACAACATGGCTCTTCTTAGGTTTCATGGCCTGAATTGCGCTAGCCAAAGCACGCATTGCATCGGGATTATGACCATAATCGGCAATCACGGTTGCACCTTTGTGCTGGAATTGGTTAAAGCGTCCTGGAACAGCATTAGCAGTGCTCTCAAAGCTATGCAGACCTCTGGCAATTTTTTCCGCATCAAGTCCAAGCGCCCATGCAGCACCAATAGCAGCCATAGCATTCTCAATTTGGAAGCCCAGCACGCCATTCTGCGTTAACGGAATCTCACTCACAGGGAAGCGATACATCACTCGTGAGCCTTTAGAGGCGACGATATAGGCGCCATCAAAGTAAATAACTTTTTTGTTTTTGGCGCGATGTGCGGCAATCACGGGGTGGTGCTGATTTTGGGCGAAGAAGATGACGCGGCCTGCGCACTTATCACCCATTTTGACCACGATAGGATCTGCTGCATTTAATACGGCAGCACCAGTAGGGGCTACGTTTTGCACAATGACGCGCTTTAGAATCGCAAGGTCTTCTACGCTGGCGATGTAGTTTAATCCTAAGTGATCACCTTCACCAATATTAGTAACAACGGCAACCTCGCAGCGATCAAAGCCTAAGCCTTCCCGTAGCAGGCCGCCGCGGGCAGTCTCTAAAACCGCAGCATCCACATCTGGGTGCATTAATACGTTGCGTGCACTCTTAGGCCCACTGCAATCGCCGGTATCAATGAGGCGATGATTGATGTAAACGCCATCAGTACCAGTCATGCCAACTCGAAGGCCGGTCTCATTCAGTAAGTGAGAGATCAGACGTACAGTAGTGGTTTTGCCATTGGTGCCAGTGACGGCAACAACCGGAATACGACCATCTTCGCCGGGAGGGAACATCATATTGATGATGTCTTCTCCAACGGGACGACTTTTGCCGTAGGAGGGTTTTAAATGCATACGTAAGCCGGGCGCTGCGTTTACTTCAACGATGCCACCACCTTGCTGCTCTAGTGGTTTGTAAATCGCCTCACAGAGGATGTCAACACCAGCGATATCTAGGCCAATCATTTGCGCGGCAGCGACTGCACTTGCTGCAACATCAGGATGAACATCATCAGTAACATCGGTAGCAGTGCCACCAGTGCTGAGGTTGGCGTTATTGCGCAAGAGCACACGCTCACCAGTTTTAGGAACGTATTCCGGAGATAATCCGGAACTTGCTAGATGGGCTAGGGCAATATCATCAAAGCGAATCTTGGTGAGCGCTGTGGCATGGCCATCGCCTCTCAATGGATTTTTATTTTCCATTTCTACCAACTGCGCAACAGTGTGTTTGCCATCGCCAACCACTTGAGCGGGTTCACGACGTGCTGCTGCTGAAAGGCGATTACCAACTACGAGTAAGCGATAGTCAGCACCAGGAAGGTAGCGCTCAACGATCGTCTCACGACCAAAAGCTTGCGTGACGATAAAACCAGCACGTACATCCGCTTCGGTTTGAATATTGGCTACTACGCCTTTACCTTGATTGCCGTCTTTTGGTTTTAGAACAATTGGGCCACCAATTTTTTGGGCAGCGCGCCATGCGTCATCCGCATTTCTAACGACTTCACCAATCGGTACTGATACGCCAGCTGCAGCGAGTAAATTTTTGGTAAGCTCTTTATCTTGAGCAATCGCTTCAGAAATGGCGCTGGTATCACTGGTTTCTGCCGCCTGAATGCGCTTCTGTTTGCTACCCCAACCAAACTGCACCATACTACCTTCGGTCATGCGGCGGTAGGGGATATTGCGTTGAATTGCTGCATCGACAATCGAGCCAGTACTTGGACCAAGACGAACATCTTCGTAGAGTGCCTCTAATTCTGAGAGGGCGGCGGTTAAATCAAATGGCGCGTCATTCAGTGTTGCTTGTATTAATGCAAAGCCAAAGTCAAACGCCATGCGCCCAACAACTTCTTCGATGTATTCAACAACTACTTGGTACACGCCATCATCAATAGTTTGAACGGTTCGACTAAAGGTAACGGGGCAGCCAGCTTGCGCTTGCAGGCCGAGTGCAGCATGCTCTAAAGCGTGTGCTAGAGATAAGACTTCATTTTGCCCACCACGACGCATGCTACCGAGTTGCGGAAAACGTTCGCGAATTTTATTTTCAAACTGGGGAATGGAATCAATGGAGCGCTCCGTCTTTTCACAAGAGACGATTGCTTCTAAGGCGGTATGGCGGCTCCAAAGATTGGGGCCACGCAACATGCGAATACGGGTAATTTCCAATTAAGCCCCTGCTACGGTGGTGGTGTCGGTGACAAATGTTTCAGCGCCAGCTTCAATGACGTTAAATGGTATCTCAAGCGCCCAAGCTGCGGCTATGGCAGCGCCTAGATTCATGGCCTTCCATGGAGAAGCAGTATTGGACTCAGAGTGGCGTGGAACAGGGATGCTTTTTTGATCAAGCTTGCCGGATTTCAGTGTGATTTGCTGTTTGCCAACCAATACTGCGCGACCACCATTTTGAAGATGGGTTTTAACAAGCTCAGAATCTGGATTTTCAGTAAAGAAAATAACTTCACCATCACAGAGTTCTGCCATTTGTGCCACCATCGCATCATCAGCATTTAATACGCCAACACCATTTGGTAGTACTACATCAATTTGCGTGCGCACAACGCTAAAGACTTGATCTTCATCATAGATTGCGTATTGAGGGAAATTGGCGGTCGGGTCAATATTGAGTACAACCCCAACTTGGCAGCGATCGTAAGCTAAACCTTCAATCAACATGGATAAATGATTGTTTTCAACAACCGCGGCTTCGACGGCGCGATTTAATAAAGTGCGGCGAGCGTTTTCCCAATTTGATGCATTCGAATTGGGAATGGCTCTATTACCAAAATACAAACCCTTACTGCATGAGAGGCCTACATACAGATTGGTTAAACGTAAAAAGTGTGCAACCATTTCTGCTACTGATGTTTTGCCTTTTTCGCCACAAATGCCGACAACGGGAATGCGGAAATCAACGCCAGGAGGGAATAAATGATTCGCAATCTCTTTACCTACAGGTTGAGGTGTACCGCTTGCTGGTTTCAAATGCATCAGTAGGCTAGGGCCAGCGTTCACTTCTACAATGGCTGCATTCTGTTCTGCCATAGGCTTGCTGATATCTTGCGCAACTAAATCTATGCCGGCAATATCAAGGCCAACAACTCGAGCAGCTAAGGCTACTTGGCTGGCCACATCTGGGTGGACTAAGTGAGTAACATCGAAAGCGACGTTACCGTTAATCTGGATCAACACTTTTTGGTCGTTGACGGGGATGCTATCCCCGGTTAATTTTTGGCGGGTAAGTTCAAGCTCCACTGCGGAATCAATTCTCGCGGGATTCAGAGGGTGTTCTTCCGATGTGCCGCGTCGTGGGTCAGAATTAATTTGAATATCAATTAATTCGCGAACGGAATGTTTACCGTCACCGGTCACCCAAACACTTTCGCCTTTAGCTGCGGCAACTACTTTGTTACCGACAACCAAGACTCGGTGCTCATCTCCAACAATATGGCGCTCAACCAATACTTCGCTGCCTTCTTCAATGGCTACGGCGTAGGCCGCTTCAATTTCTGCTTGGGTATAGAGGTTGATAAAGACGCCGCGTCCATGATTGCCGTCGATCGGCTTTACGACTACTGGCAAGCCGATATCTTGTGCAGCCTCCCATGCATCATCGGGGCTGGTCACGGTCCGGCCTTCAGGAGTAGGAACCCCAGCGCTGGCTAATAAACCCTTGGTGAGATCTTTATCTCTTGAGATGGTTTCGGCAATAGCGCTAGTGCTGTCAGTCTCTGCTGTCCAGATACGACGCTGTTTTGCGCCATATCCCAGTTGAACTAAATTACCTTCGGAAAGACGAATGGAAGGAATGCCGCGCTCTTCAGCTGCGTTCACAATACAAGCGGTACTCGGGCCTAGCAGTAGGTCATCACTCAAGTCACGCAATTGCTCAATAATCTCTTCGACAAGAGCAGCCGGATCTTTTGTGTCTTGTGCCAAAGCCAAGTACAAATCACGTGCATATTTGAGTGCAGTCAGTGTGACCTCTTCATTGTTTGCACTCACCATGACTTTGTATACGCCGCGACGATCCCCATCACGGGCTTTGCCAAATCCACCAGGAATGCCTGCTAAGTTTTGTAGCTCCAATGTGAGGTGCTCAAGAATATGAGCAGGCCAAGTGCCTTCTTCCACGCGTTTGAGAAAGCCGCCTGCCTCACCATAGCTGCAGCGATGTTCTTGAAGACTTGGAAGCGCTTTGACTAATCGATCGTAAAATCCGGGGATGAGATTGGAAGGGAAGTCTTCAAGGTCACCAATATCGAGCCAAACTTCGAGGACGGGGTGGTAGGTCCACATATTGGGACCGCGGAGATGCTTAACGCTCAGAATCTCAATGTATTTATCTAGTAATTGGGGCATTTACGGTATTACGAGGCTCAGCGCCATATTTGGCGGGGATGCGTCAGACGGTCTCTCGATTTCTAGTTGTTATTGAAAATCCACAAAATTAGCAAAAATACATAAAAAGGCTCACTTTGCTAATTTAACGGCTTTTGGACCCCAAAAGTTGACATAGCGAATAAATCTAAAAAAGCTTGCTCCACTATACTTTTAGGATCAATGAAGCCTGAATTCCTACCTTTTACTCCCTTAGTGCCTAGTTACTGGCAAGCTGTATTGGAGTTTATGAAATCCCCGGTGCCCAATCTTGAGGCAGCGCTAGCATGGGTGGAGTTGGATTTAGGTTCGGACCTACGCTTTGAAAAGAGCCTGCTTTTACTGACTGAGAAGGGTCTCTTTTGGACGGACGGTAAAAGTCTTGAAACCTGGCCGATCGATCGCGGTGAGCATCTGGTTCATGGAGATCACGCTGGAGTAGGTCATCTCAAGCTTGAGTCTGATGAGCGCTTACTCAGAATCTGGCATTTCACCTTGGCGGTAAATCCACAGGTTTTGCGTCTTCAATCTAGCTTTCGACAGTTGACGAAGGGGCACCAAGATAAACCAGCTGAGGTAACTGAATACGATAAACAAGTTTGTTCAGTTTGCTTAAGCCCAAAGCCTGCAAATTCAGATGTATGCCCCACTTGCGATCCTGAGGACGACAAGCCGCCGTCTACGTGGACCTTATTTAAATTATGGCGTTTTGCTAAGCCGTATAAAAAACAGCTTCTACTGGGTTTTGTGTTGACCTTGCTCTCCACCGGTGCAACCTTGATCCCGCCGTACCTCACCATGCCCTTAATGGATCACGTATTGATTCCCTACGAAAAAGGTAATCCCATTGATTTCCATTTAGCCAGCTTGTATCTATTTGCACTATTTGGTGCGGCCATCATTGCCTGGGGCCTAGGTTGGTGGAAGACGTATTTGCTGGCATTGGTTAGTGAGCGCATCGGTGCTGATTTACGTAACACTACTTTTGAACATTTACTCAAATTGTCTTTGGAGTACTTTGGAGGCAAGCGCACAGGTGACTTGATCGCTCGCATTGGCGCTGAAACAGACCGTATTTGTGTATTCCTATCGCTTTATGCCTTAGATTTCGTGACAGATGTTTTGATGATCACGATGACTGCAGCGATCCTCTTCTCGATTGATCCACTCTTGGCTTTAGTAACGCTTGCTCCTCTGCCATTTATCGTATGGATGATTCACGTAGTACGCGATAAGTTGCGTTTTGGATTTGAAAAGATTGATCGGATTTGGTCGGAAGTCACCAATATTTTGGCTGATACGATTCCGGGAATTCGGGTTGTGAAAGCCTTTGCTCAAGAAGATCGTGAGCTCAATCGCTTTGTTGATTCCAATAAACACAACCTACAAATTAATGATCGTGTCAATCGCGTATGGGGCCTGTTCTCACCAACAGTGACGCTGCTGACTGAAACTGGATTATTAGTCGTTTGGGGATTTGGTATTTGGCAGGTTGCCCATCAAAAGGTAACGGTAGGTGTGTTGATTGCCTTCTTGGCTTATATCGGCCGTTTTTATGTTCGATTAGATTCCATGAGCCGGATTGTTTCTCACACCCAAAAGGCAGCAGCTGGTGCAAAACGAATCTTTGATATTTTGGATCACGTCTCCAGTGTTCCTGAACCAATTAATCCAGCTCCCTTAGGAGAAGTCAAAGGGCGCATTAATTTAAAGGGTGTGGGCTTTCGGTATGGCAACCGCGCAGTGACCAAAGGAATTGATCTTGATATCGTTCCTGGTGAAATGATTGGGCTGGTAGGTCATAGCGGATCTGGCAAAAGCACTTTAGTCAATTTGATTTGCCGTTTTTATGATGTCAGCTCAGGATCGATCTCTTTAGATGGTCGTGATATTCGCAGTATTGGTATTGCTGACTATCGCAAATGTATTGGTTTAGTTTTACAGGAGCCATTCTTGTTCTTTGGAACGATTGCTGAAAATATTGCCTACGGCAAACCAGATGCTTCGCGCGAAGAAATTATTGAAGCAGCACGAGCTGCGCATGCCCATGAATTCATTTTGCGCTTGCCGCTTGGATATGACTCCTTGGTGGGTGAGCGCGGTCAATCATTATCTGGGGGTGAGCGTCAGCGTATCTCGATTGCACGGGCGCTCTTAATTAATCCAAGTATTTTGATACTGGATGAGGCTACCTCTTCAGTAGATACAACAACCGAAAAAGAAATTCAGCGGGCTTTAGATAATCTCGTTAAAGGCCGCACTACTATTGCGATTGCCCATCGCCTCTCTACCTTGCGTAAGGCTGATCGCTTGGTTGTTTTGGATAAAGGTGAGATTGTTGAGATTGGCTCGCATGAGCAATTAATGGAAGCTCAGGGCGCTTATTACACCTTGTACCAAGCGCAATTACGACATGCTGCTGAATTAGTAGAGGGTGGCGCCATCGGCGAAAGTCTTGAAGAGCAGGAAGAAGAGCAGTTACAACAAATCGCCAAAGATGTAGGAGGTGGCGTGTGAGTCATCAGAACAAATCTCATTTACTTGAACGTGATGAATTAGGGCGACTGGTATTTATTGGACCCAATGGCGGGCGTCATATCGGCGTGCATCCTGTGCGTGCTTTTCCCATCACGGCGCCTGGCGCAGGCATTGGCATCATGGATACCTCTGGTAAGGAGTTATGGTGGTACCCAGATGTTTCTGCCATTCCCGAGGCAGAGTTAGGATTAATTGAAGAAGAACTCGCGGCCCGAGAATTTATGCCTGTCATCGAGAGAATTACCAGAGTCTCAACCTACGCTACGCCTAGTATTTGGGATATTGAGACAGATCGTGGGCCAACCCGTATTCGTCTCAAAGGGGAAGAGGATATTCGCCGAATCGCCGGCAATACTTTATTGATTGCAGATTCAAATGGTTTGCAGTTCCTGATCAAAGACTCTACCGCTCTAGATAAGTTAAGCAAAAAGCTCTTAGATCGGTTCCGCTAGAATCATCTTCAAGTCGCCGCTTTAGCTCAGTTGGTAGAGCAGTTCATTCGTAATGAAAAGGTCGCCAGTTCGATTCCGGCAAGCGGCACCAGTCTTTTGAATCCCCTATTTGATAAATATCCAATAAAAACAATAAGATAGGGGTATTTACGCTTATTTGAATGTCTGATTTGAGGCCTTGCATTGTCTATTGCAGCGCAATAATATTAGGGTTATAATCTAGGTACTAACCCTTAAGGAGATTCAAATGACTGTTTTATTGAATATGATCAACCAGCTTTTTACTGAAAGCAAAACTAGCCAAGAGCAGACTGCTCGTCACTATGATTTCGACGGCGCATATCGCGGCATGTAATTCATCAATTACTGATTTATTAAAAGCCACCCTCTGAACTGACCCCCAGTAGTTGGACAGTTTAGTTAGGTTAGCACGAGGGATTGAGTTCGGTATTGCACCGGGCTCAATCCCTTTAGCTTTTGTTTAATTCGGTCATGGTTGTAGTAGTGGATATATTCCTTAAGTTCAGCTTTAAATGATTCGATACTTTCAAATCTCTTCCGATAGAAGAACTCTGTTTTCATAATCCCAAACCAGTTTTCCATGACTGCGTTGTCTAAGCAATTACCTTTTCTAGACATGCTTTGAGTAACACCTTGCTTGCGTAAGGTCTGTTGATAAAGCCCCATTTGATATTGCCAGCCCTGGTCTGAGTGCAGCATGGGTTTGTCTTTTGGTCCCAGTTGTTTAAATGCGCTTTGAAGCATCTGCATTACTGAGCTAATCTGTGGCCGATCAGCAATCTCATAGGAGATGATCTCTTGGTTATAGAGGTCTAAGATCGGTGATAAGTACACTCGCTCGCCCTTGATATTGAACTCAGTCACATCGGTTACCCACTTTTGATTGGGTGCTTTAGCTATAAAGTTGCGCTCTAACAAGTTGGGGGCTGCCTTGCCCACAGACCCCTTATAAGACTGATAGCGCTTAGGTCTCACAGTCGATTTAAGTCCTAATTGAGTCATGAGCTTTTGCACTGTCTTGTGGTTTAAATGTTGATGTTGATTACGTAGCTCTAAATGTACCCGCCGATAGCCATAGCGACCCCGATGGGCATTAAAGATCTGGGTGATATGCTCTTTAGCCCCCTGATAAGGATCAGCTTTACTACTGGCTGCCCGCCAGTAGTAGTAAACGCTTTTAGCCATCTTGGCGATAAGTAGTAAGTCTAGCAAACGGTAATGCGGCCTTAGCTCAGTAATTATTTGGGCTTGTTCTCTTTTGTTGCTTTGCTCTGAGCTAAGGCTTCTAACTTTTTTAGGTAGGCAGCCTGTGCTTCGGCATACTCCAAACGTCTTCGCAACTCTGCCGGCGTGAGCTCCGAGATAGGCTTTTTGAGTAATGCTTTGATATTAAATTGGGACATAGGCGGTTGTCCTCTCTGTCGATTGGCAAGGGCTGTAATACCGCCTTCATTGTAGAGTTTTTGCCATTGCAAAATGGTGGTCATACTACCAATCCCAAAGTGGGCAGCAGCTGGCCTTGCTGATATCTGGTGCGCAGCCATGTGCTGCAGAACTTGGACTTTAAAATCTGGGGAGTAGCGTTGGAAGCTGGGGTTAAGACCGCTATGACCATGGGCTTGATAGGCTAAAGCCCATTTGCGGACATCTGAGTGACTAATCTCAAATAAGTGACTTACCCGCTTAAGACCGCCTGACTTTAGAAACTCTTTAACTACCTTTAGCTTGAACTGCTTGCTGTACTTGCTCATAAAACAAAACCCCCTTGGTTGGACATAACGTCCAACTTTTGGGGGTCAGTTCATTCGGGTGGCTTTTTCTTTGTCATCTTCATGTTTGGTAAGAGTATTGGTTGCGCATTCCTGGGGAAGTAAAGCTTAAATTTCAAAAGGTTATAGGCAGGGTAATCACTAGTGTGGAATTGAGTAAAACTTGATTACTGTCAAGTAATCCATTGTGTAAATGCTTAAAAATCAGATAGCCCAATTTTTGGGACTCATAAGTATTTATAAAAAGTAAAAAAGAGGAGATTTAAGATGAGCGGCGAGAAAACTGCAGGGCCTTTAGGGGGTCGTTGGTTTCAGCTACTAATCGGCATTATCTGTATGTCGATGATTGCAAACTTGCAATACGGTTGGACTTTATTCGTCAATCCAATTGATGCGAAGTTTGGATGGGGACGTGCAGCGATTCAAGTTGCTTTCACCATTTTCGTATTGACAGAAACTTGGTTGGTGCCAATCGAGGGTTATCTCGTTGATAAATTTGGCCCACGCCCAGTAGTATTTTTCGGCGGTATCTTGTGCGGCATTGGCTGGATGATGAATGCCCATGCTGAAACATTGACAATGCTGTATATAGCTGCTGCTGTTAGTGGTGTTGGTGCAGGTGCTGTATACGGTACTTGCGTAGGTAATGCGCTCAAGTGGTTCCCAGATCGTCGTGGTTTAGCAGCTGGTATGACTGCCGCAGGTTTCGGCGCTGGTTCTGCATTGACCGTGATTCCAATTGCCAACATGATTGCTAATCAGGGTTACCAAGAGGCATTCTGGTTTTTCGGTATTTGGCAGGGCTCAATCGTAGTAGTGCTGAGCTTGCTGCTCTCTAAGCCTATCAAGAGTGCTATCACTACTGTCAAGGCTGCTGTTGCTCAGACTCGTAAAGATTTTCGTCCAATGGAAATGGTCAAGCAACCTGTGTTCTGGATCATGTATCTAATGTTCGTGATGGTAGCTGCGGGTGGCTTGATGGCTACTGCACAGTTAGGCCCAATTGCTAAGGACTTCCAGATTGCTGGTGTAACAGTCAGTTTGATGGGATTGGCCTTGCCTGCACTGACATTCGCATTGACAGTTGACCGCGTATTAAATGGTTTGACACGTCCATTCTTCGGTTGGGTATCTGACAAGATTGGTCGCGAACAAACGATGACACTTTGCTTCACATTTGAGTGCTTAGGTATTCTTGGTTTGTATTACCTTGGTCGCGATCCTGTGTTGTTTGTTCTGTTGACTGGTTTAGTCTTCTTTGCTTGGGGTGAGATTTATAGCTTGTTCCCATCAACAAACGCAGACACCTTCGGTTCAACCTATGCTGCTGGTAATGCAGGTCTACTCTACACAGCAAAAGGTACGGCTTCATTGTTGGTGCCTTTGTCTAGCGTATTGGTAACAATGACTGGCGGTTGGGAGGCGGTATTCTGGGTTGCGAGTTTCTTAAATGGAACAGCTGCAATCTTGGCTTGGTTTGTATTGCGCCCAATGCGCCGTAAACTGATCGAGCGCTCTGCTTCAATGTAATTCAGGTTAAAAGCCTAGTAAAAGGGGTCTTCGGGCCCCTTTTTTATTGGTCCTAGCTCAGTAAGACAAAAAAAGTGGGATCGGATACAATTTCCCTGTGTTGAACTTCTCCAAAAACCGCCTTATTCACTGGATTGCTGCTTTAGCGATCGCAATGAGTGCACTGGCACCTGCAATGTCACAAGCAGTATCGCTTGCTCAGGGTGGTCAAGGATTTGCTATGGAGATTTGTGCGGTCGATGGCAGTAAGATGCAAATTACCATCCAGACTGATGGTCAGTTAGATCAGGTAGAGCAAGCTCAGCCTTGTCCTTATTGCCTAGTCCATAGCGCCATTACTCCTGCATTTAATACCAATCTTAGCTTTGGGGCGCCGCAATCCTTTGCATTCTTGCCCCAGCTTTTCTACCAATCACCCAAGCCGCTCGCCGCATGGGTAACGCCTCCTTCAGCAGCACCTCCAGCACAAGCCTAAATCTATTTAGGTCATAGCTTAGCTATGTTTTGGCAACTCAGTTGCCATCAAGTTGATTGGAGAATTTGATGTTGTTAAAGCAAAAGAAACTCAGTGCTTGCGTTGGGATGTTTTTTGGATCTATTTGCCTAAGCGTGCAAGCGCAAATTGCACCCCCACCAGACTATAACCAAAAGTTGGGTGATGTTGTGGTGAGTGCTACACGTTCAGGCACACCCTTAGATGAGATTCCATTGAATACCACCATTCTGACTAAAGAAGCTTTGGAAGTATCACCAGATCAGACGATCGATCAAGTGCTCAAGAATGTCCCGGGTGTGATTCTGAATGACACCCCTTATTACCAAAAAGACCCAACAGGGCAAAGCATTAATGTGCGCGGTTTGGGTAATGCCAGAACACTAGTATTGATCGATGGTTTGCCTGCTAATGATGCGTTTTATGGAACAGTGCAGTGGAACTTGGTGCCGATGTCTGCAATTGATTCAGTTGAATTTATTCGCGGCGGGGTATCGAGCCTGTGGGGCAACTATGGTATGGGCGGCGTGATTAATATCAAAACAAAAAACCCAGTCAATAGTCAGCAAGATGCATCAGCAAGTATTGGTGCATTTGGCACGTATAACGTTGCGGCCTCAAAAGATATTATTGCATCAGAGGCTTTGCAATTAAGATTCTCGGCAGATTATTTCAATACCAATGGTTATCAAAATATCTCTACCTTAGCGCCTGCCGCAGCCAACAGCATTAAAAATGGTCAAGGTGATGCTGCTTCACATAACTCAAACGTCAGATTGCAGGGCTACTTTAAGGCGACGCCAGATACCAATGGATTTTTCCGCGTGGGCTATCACACCATGTCGGACCTATCTTCGGGATACTCCTTTGCAACAAATTTGATGCAAGAAACTGATGTAGCAGCGGGCACCACTACAAAGTTGGCTGATCGAGCAAAAGTAGACGTGAACTTTTTCTATGAGAACACTAACTTCAATAAGCAAAATGGTTCAACGACTACTACGAAGTCAAACAATATTGCCGCCAACACGCCATACGTCAATGCCACCTATAAAGACCCCTACAGCACTGTTGGTGCTTCAGCGCAGTACACCAAGGAACTGACTGGGATCATTGATCAATACCTGATCGGGGTGGATGCTCGCAATATTTCCGGTTCAAATCTGACCAATAATCTCAATAACAATGGCACAGTTGCCGCGGTTAATTATGGACAGGGTTCGCAAACCTTCTTAGGCCTCATGGGACAATTGAAATCAAAAGCGCAGTCAGCTCCAATTGAGACTACCTTAGCGGCGCGGGTTGATCAGTGGAGCAGTCAAACGCCGACGAGTTATAACGCAGGTATCAATGGCGTAAATCCACAGTATCAAAACGTACCGAATCAGAGTAAGACACAAATAAGTCCAACCCTAGGCTTCTTATATAAGGCTACAAACAATTGGGATTTGAGAACGGCTGCTTATCAAGCATTCCATGCGCCAGGTTTGAATAACACTTTGCGCTCCTATGGCTCATCTAGTGGTTATAGTTTTGCAAATCCCAATTTAACCCCGGAAACCATGACGGGTTATGAGGTCGGTACTGACTATCGCTGGAAGGGTGGCTTTGCGCAGCTAACAGCATTTAATAACTATATTCAGAATGCAGTGGCTACATATAGCCTTTCTTCCAAGAGCTCCTCAGATGTGGCTTTAGCTAAGAGTTTGTGTGGCGCTTCTGGAAATCCGCTAACAGGTAGCGGTAATGTGGGCATCTGTAATTCCAGTAATATTAGCTACTACACTAATAATCAAAACTTATTGAGTCAAGGACTTGAGTTTCAGTTCCACCACGATATAAATGCTCAGTGGGCCACAGATGCAAACTATGCATTTACTAGCACCAAGCTGACAATGAGTGCTACAAGCGACCCAACTGGCAGGCAAGTTGGCGGTGTGCCGCAAAATATTTTGGGTGGAGGCTTAACGTACTACCCGATACCTAAGGCGAGTTTGACGGCGACAGTGCGTTACGTAGGTAGTTCTTGGCTTAATACAGCCAATACCTTGCCTGTTGCGTCTTATGCTGTAGTAGGATTGCGTGCGAACTATGAGTTCGATAAGAACACCACCGTTTATGCTTCTGCAGTGAACTTATTGAATCGTCAATACAATACCTTTGGTACAGGGGGTAGTAATACCAGCTATACCCTAGGTTCCCCGCAGGCAATTAGTATGGGCGCGCGTATCATCTTCTGATCATGAAAAAGTTTATTTCGTTTCCGTTATATGCACTCTTTGCTAAAGCATTCTTTTGGAGTGTTTTGGGAGGGAGTATTCAAGCGAATGCACAAACAGAGCACTCATCCCATTCGACAATGAGCGCTCCCTCCAAAGGGGCTAATGTCTGTCAGGGAGTCGGCCTTGAATGTGCTAATGCCGCCACTCCTTTTATTGCAAAGGACGGTAAATTGCTTTTAGCCTGGACCGCTGGTGGAGTGGTTTCAGTAGCGCAATCGGAAGACAATGGAAAAACATTTTCTACCGCTGTCAAAATTGCTGAGCATGGCAAAGCGCTTGACACGGGTAGCGATGCACGTCCACAGATTGTTTCAGACTCTAAAGACAATGTGTTTTTGGCCTACGCATTTTTCAAGGACGCTAATTGGAATGCGCAAATTAATACAGCTCGCTCTGTGGATGGAGGTAAGACCTTTAGTGCGTCCGAGTCACTCGTTCGCGATAGCTCAAGCCAACGATTCCCATCGCTCTTAATAAAGTCCGATGACTCTTTATTCATCACATGGATTGATAAGCGACTGGTAGCCGCTGCAAAGCAGGGGAGTGTGCCACGACTTGGCGGATCTATCGCTTACGCATCTTCAGTAGATGGCGGAAAAACCTTTCAGGCTGAGAAGTTTGCAAATGAAAGCAGTTGTGAGTGTTGTCGTATTGGCGCAAGTCTTGATCCAAAGAATCAGGTGGCGATTGCCTATCGCGCAATCTTTCCTGGCGGTATTCGAGATCAAGCAAGCCAAGTCATCACGCCTAAAGGGGCTGAAGCAATTAGACGAGTTGCAGATGATGATTGGAAGACGGATGCCTGTCCTCATCATGGGCCCTCTATAGCAGTCTCTGGCACTGGAAAATTTCATGTGGCTTGGTATACACAGGGCACTAAACGCTCTGGTGTGTTTTATGCCAGCTCTAGCAATCAAGGCGTCACCTATTCAAAGCCTGCCCGAATTGGAGCCGAGAGTGCAAATGTAGCTCGCCCTTATCTTTTAGCATCAGGCAAGCAAGTGTGGATGGTGTGGAAAGAATTTGATGGTACATATTCCTCAATTTATATGAAGCACTCTAGTGATGACGGCAACACTTGGTCTGAGGCTAAATTAGTATCGAAGACGAGTGGCTACAGCGATCATCCACTCTTAGTAAAACGAGATCGAGAGATATTGCTATCTTGGCTTACTCGTATCGATGGTTATCAATTTATTCAAGTTGGGAATATCCAGTGAAAAAATATTGGCTTAGTTTCATTTTCTTGATGACATTAGCAATGCAGACAGTTAATGCTGATCCAATGCGTATCAAGCCCTATCAAGCGGGCGATTGGTCTGGCCTAGTGAAGACGGCTAATGGAGCGCCAATGGCCATCCATTTTTGGGGTGTGACATGTCCAGCCTGCGTCAAGGAAATGCCTCAGTGGGGTACGTTCTTAAAGCGCAACCCCAGCGCCAAAGTGATTTTTATTCAGGTTGATGATGTCACTCCTGAAATGATGCAAAAGATGTTGAGTAAGGCCGGCCTGGAAAAAGCCAACAATTATTATGTTGCTTCACCATTTGATGAGCGATTGCGTTATGAAATTGATCCGAAGTGGCATGGTGAAACTCCAACCACGATATTTATTGATCAGAACGGCAAGACCTCCAGAAAAACTGGCTTGATTCATTTTCAGCAGTTACCGTCTTTAGTGGGAGTGGGTTCTTAAGGAGCCTTAATGAAAACCATGAAACAGTTAAATAATCCTGTATCTAATAATCTTTATTTAAGAACCTTGTTAGGAATATTGTGTTTAATGCTGGGAGCGTGTGCTTCCCAATCTGGTTTGTGGATTAAGGATAATTCGAGCCAACTTCAGGTAGATCAAGATAACTATGCCTGTCTTCAGCAATCACAACAGCCGTATGGATATAGTGATGGCGGCTTTGGTTGGGGGCCTGGTTGGGGTGGCTTTAATGCCTACTCTGGCGTTCAGACAAATCAAGAGCTTTATTCAGCCTGCATGAAAGCGCGAGGATATCGCTGGCAACCCGACAAAGTCCCTCAATAAATTCCCAATCATTAATTTATTTAAATACCGTAAGAGCCTACTAGAAGGATTTAATATGAAAAGTAATACATTCGTAAAAACAATGCTGATTGCAGCGATTGGCTTTGGCATGAATAGCTTGGCATGTGCTCAAAATGCACAGCTTGGAAAACTACAAATTGAAAACGCTTATACGCGTGCCACTGTTCCCGGACAGCAAGTTGCAGCGGGTTTTATGAAAATAGAAAATAAAGGTGCAGTTGATCAATTGCTTTCAGCTAGCTCACCAGCGGCTAGTGAAGTGCAATTACATGAAATGTCCATGGAGGGCAATGTTATGAAAATGCGCCAAGTCAAAGATATTGCAGTGCCAGCTGGTGGCGTTGTTGAGTTAAAGCCAGGTGGCCTACATTTGATGTTTATGAACATCAAGGCGCCATTGACTGCTGGTCAGACAGTTCCCGTCAAACTCAAGTTTGCCAAAGCGGGAGAAATAGAAGTGAAGGTTCCAGTCAATGCGATGGGACAACACGGCGATGGCATGAAGCATTAAGTCATCAGACTTGGCCAAATAAAAAGCCCCCAGGGTTATCTAGGGGCTTTTGCTTTCTGCTTCAGCTTATGGCTTATTCATCCAGGTTTAGGTCGGTGACAGCACCTTTACTAGCAGTACTTGCAAGACGTGCATATTTTGCTAGTAAGCCACGGGTATAACGAGGCTTAGGTTGCTTCCAGCTTGCGCGACGCTTGGCGATTTCCGCATCATCCACATTCAATTGAATCAGTAGCTTGTGGGCATCAATTGTCACGGAGTCGCCTTCATGAATGAGGGCAATAACACCGCCTACATAAGCTTCTGGCGCTACGTGACCAACTACCATGCCCCAAGTACCACCAGAGAAGCGACCGTCTGTGATGAGTCCTACAGACTCACCTAGACCTTGGCCTACCAAGGCGGAGGTAGGTGCTAGCATTTCGCGCATGCCAGGTCCACCTTTAGGGCCCTCATAGCGAATTACGACGATATCGCCATCTTTGATCTTTTGCGCCATGATCGCTGCCATCGCATCATCTTCAGAATCAAACACGCGTGCAGGGCCTGTGATCGATGGGTTTTTGAGGCCGGTAATTTTGGCAACACAACCTTCTGGGGAGATGTTCCCTTTTAGGATTGCTAGGTGACCTTGTTTGTATAGCGGATTGTCTAAAGTGCGAATCACCTTTTGATCAGCGCGCGGTACGGATGGAACATCCTTCAAAACTTCCGCAATGGTTTTGCCAGTGATGGTGATGCAATCGCCATGCAGGAGCCCACCATCTAACAAAATTTTCATGACCTGTGGAATTCCACCGGCTTGATGCAGGTCTGTAGCCAAATAGGTGCCAGAGGGTTTCATATCCACAATGACTGGCACGCGCTGACGAATACGTTCAAAGTCATCAATCGTCCAGTCAATTTCTGCAGCACTAGTAATTGCTAAGAAATGCAATACCGCATTAGTAGAGCCACCAACTGCCATGATGACGCTCACTGCATTTTCAATTGATTTTTTAGTAATAATGTCGCGGGGACGCAAATTCTTTTTAATGGCTTCAACCAATACGATGGCAGATTCGTGCGCGCTGGCAACTTTTTCAGCATCTTCGTTGGCCATCGTGGAGGAGTAGGGCAAGCTCATCCCTAAGGCTTCAAAAGATGAACTCATCGTATTGGCGGTATACATACCACCGCAAGAGCCGCTACCTGGGCAGGCATGCTGCTCAACACCTTTGAGGTCTTCTTCGCTTAAGCGTCCAGAAGTAAATTCACCCACCGCTTCAAATGCGGAAACAATATTAAGTTCTTTGCCTTTGAAGTGGCCCGGTTTAATCGTGCCGCCATAAACATAAATGCCGGGTACGTTGGTGCGCGCCAAGGCCATCATGCCGCCTGGCATATTTTTATCGCAGCCACCAATCACCACTACGCCATCTTGCCAGAGGCCATTTACACAAACCTCAATACTGTCAGCAATGACTTCGCGAGATACGAGAGAATATTTCATGCCCTCGGTGCCCATACCAATTCCATCTGAAACGGTCGGGGTTCCAAATAATTGTGCTTTTGCGCCAGCTTCCTCCAGCGCAGTAACGGCAGCGTCTGCTAATTTTTGTAAACCACTATTACAAGGAGTGATAGTGGAGTGACCGTTAGCAACACCAACCATTGGCTTCGAAAAATCCGCCTCCTGATAACCCATTGCGTAATACATTGAACGATTAGGTGCGCGAGCAACCCCTTCGGTGACCATGCGCGAGCGTTCATTAAGGCGTTTCATGCTTATTACTCCAGAAAAGGTTTGTTTCGAAAGGCTCTATTGTGCCGTGAGATGCCAGAAAGAGGCGGATCTCTGTTGAGGGCAAAAAGATCTTGCTATATGGTGCAGTGCAACATCAAAAGAACTATTTTTGTTGATTTAAGTCGTAATTATTAGCTTCTAAGCTAATAGCTTACAGAAACTTACTACAGTACATTAGTCCATCTACACTTTTTCCTTTGAATTCAATGACTAAAGTCGGCCATATCTACTTAATCGATGACGATGAGTCTATGCGCACATCCCTCACTCGGATGCTCCGAGAGCTGGGTTATTTGGTTAAGGACTATGCATCAGCAATCGATTTTTTTGAGAAATTGGTTCCGGTATCACCAGCAGTTATTCTTTTGGACATGCAGATGCCTGATATGACAGGCCTGGAATTGCAAGAAAAGTTAGTCAAACTCGGTCGTAAGACGCCTATTGTGTTTGTCAGCGGACAAAGTCACCCCCATCAAATCGTGCAGGGGCTTAAAAAGGGCGCCGTAGACTTTTTATTCAAGCCTTTTAATTTGGAAGAGCTTCTGAAGGCAGTATCTGATGCGATTGATTTTGATAGTCGCCAATTAAAGCGTGTTTCCATAGATGTCGAGACAAAGCGTGATTATGAAAGCCTCACCCCTAGAGAGCGCGAAGTTTGTGGCTGGTTGGTTGAGGGGCTTCTCAATAAGGACATTGCAGTGAAGTTAGGTACTACTGATGCCACTATCAAAGTGCACAAGGCACGCGTAATGAGCAAAATGCATGTAGATTCAGTGCAGACCTTGGTGAAGAAGTATCTCGAGTCAGATTTAAGTAATCACCCATTAAATAATTAGCCTCAAAGCGAATTACCGAGATACCAATATGGGATTAGTATCGAATTCTTTATTTTTAACTGATACAGTTGCTATAAGTGAACAAAACCAACAAATTCCCTGAGATTCGCAAAGAGGCTTTTGCAAAAGCCAGGGAAAGTCTTGGTTTGACTACTCAGGATTTAGCAGCCAAAGCTTGCTTATCTAATCGCCAAATTGAGCAGATTGAGAATGGTGAAATGGGTTCCTTTTATGGAGCTCAAATTAAATACACTGCTGCCAAAAAAGTCGCCAGTATTTTGCAGCTCACTGAAGATCAAGCATTTGATTTTGGGATAACAGCGCCTCTCGTAAAAGCGGATGCATTGTCGGAGGAAAAACCCCCTGTATCCAATATGCAAGAGATCAAAGTCCCGCCCGAAAAAGAGAGTGCGGCTAAGGTTAAAAAACCTCAACCAGAAAAGGTAAAACCTGTTGAAGCTGCTGCTCCAATTGCAAAACCTCAGATGGCTATGGAGTTGCAAGATGTTGTGCTAGAAAAAAATACCAGCAAAACAGCTTCATCAGCTTCTAACTCTAAAAAGAAATTAATACTGCTCTTGAGTTTGGCTGCAGCAGTTATCTTTTCAGTAATTAATTTACGACCACTGTTTTTTCCTGAGCAGCCCAAAGAAGAATTGATTGTGATTCAAGAAGTCGCTCCAGCAGAGGCCACTGCAAGCGCGACTCCTGCCGCGGAAGAAAAGGCAAGCGCTCCAGCGCCAGTGGTTTCAGCTATTGCATCCTCCGTCACCACGGATTGCCCTGCTGCAGAGTCTGCACCCACCACATACAGACCGGATGCCCCCAAAAAGCCAGGCGATATGGTCTATCTGCAGTCCAAGTCTGTGCAAATGGTTTGCGTGATTGATGCTATGGGTAAAGTTCAGAATAAGCAGCTAGAGCCCGGAGTAGGGGTTAGCGTTTACGGCAAAGCGCCTTTAAGGGTGCTTACTGCTGGCTTAGATCAAGTAGATTTGTTTTACCAGGGGGCTAAGGTGCGCCCATCAAACCCTAGTGGTAAAACTATTGTGCTGGAGTCGGCTGAATTTACTCAGCCTTTGACTCCATCAGATTCTCAGCTGCGTTAATAAATTAAACGGCTGACTCGTTCATTTCGCCAGTGCGAATACGAATAACTTGCTCAACTGCAGTAACAAAAATCTTTCCATCACCAATTTTTCCAGTACGAGCAGCTTTTGTAATCGCTTCAAGTGCAACTTCAACGCGATCACTTGGAACAACAGCTTCCACTTTGACCTTAGGTAAAAAGTCCACTACGTATTCAGCTCCGCGATAGAGTTCAGTGTGACCTTTTTGACGGCCAAAACCCTTAACTTCGGTTACGGTCAATCCAGTAACGCCGACTTCAGCTAACGCCTCACGAACTTCATCGAGCTTGAATGGTTTGATGATTGATGTGATTAATTTCATTTGTTCCCCCTAATACACTAATCATACCTAGAACTTAAGTCTGCTTGCAAATTCAGTCAATTTTCGTATAAAGACTCTTCTTAAGCTCTAAATTGCGAGGTGATGGGGTAGCGCCAATCGCGCCCAAAGGCTCTCGTAGTAACGCGGACCCCAGGAGGTGCCTGGCGCCGCTTATATTCGTTGAGTTTAATGAGGCGAGTTACTTTCTCAACACTTTCAGAGTCAAACCCAGCGGCGATGATTTGGGCAATAGATTGGTTTTGCTCCATATAGCGCTCAACAATGCCATCGAGCACTTCATAGGAAGGTAGGCTATCTTGATCAGTTTGGTCGGGACGTAATTCGGCAGAAGGGGCGCGAGTCAAAATCCGCTCCGGAATGATGGGTGAGATTTGATTGCGATAGGCGCAAAGACGATAGACCAAGGTTTTGGCAATGTCTTTAATTACTGCAAAGCCACCAGCCATGTCGCCATACAGCGTGCAATAGCCAACAGCCATCTCACTCTTGTTTCCGGTTGTTAACACTAGGCGACCGGTTTTATTAGAGAGTGCCATGAGTAATGTGCCGCGCACACGTGCCTGGATATTCTCTTCCGTAGCGTCAAGCTTCAAGCCTTTAAATTGTTCTGATAACGATTGCTCAAGTGCATCGACTGGACCGCTAATTGGAATCTCATCGTATTGCACACCAAGATTGTGAGCCATTTCACGGGCATCAATCCAAGAGATATCGGCCGTGTAGCGTGAGGCCATCATGACAGCGCGCACATTATTTGCGCCTAAGGCATCCACGGCAATCGCTAATACCAAAGCAGAATCTACGCCACCCGATAAACCAATGATGACGCCGGGGAAACCATTTTTATTGACATAGTCCCGCACGCCTAGGACAAGCGCCTGATATGCCTGTGCTTCGACGCTTTGAGGCGGAGCAATGAGACCTTGTTCAAGTTGCGCAGCAGAATTAATTTCTACAGTGCCTAACCCCACTTCAAATTGGGGCATGGCCATCACAACCTCACCTTGGCTATTTAATGCAAAGGAGCCGCCATCAAAAACCAACTCATCCTGTCCGCCAACCGCGTTGACATAAATCAAAGGCATCTTGATGAGAGCAATATGCTGTCGTAATACTTCAATGCGTAAGGCTTCTTTTTTGAGGTGATAGGGTGATGCATTTGGAACGAGCAATACTTGTGCGCCTGCAGCGTGTGCTTGTTGTGCAGGACCGGTATGCCATGCATCCTCACACAAAATGATGCCGTAGCGAATGCCTTCACTTTCAAAAACACAGGCTTGATTGCCGGGCACAAAATAGCGTACCTCATCAAAGACTTCGTGATTGGGTAATTCTTGTTTGGCGTAACCAGCAATGATCTTGCCATTTTGTAAAACGGATGCAAAGTTCTGTAGGCCTGTAGCAGTTTGCTTTGGGTGCCCAACAATGACAGTGAGATCGCGATGTTGTGCAAGCTGTTGCATTAAGAGCTCAAGCTCGTGTGCAGCAGCTTCAATAAAAGCAGGGCGGAGTAATAAATCTTCAGGAGGGTAGCCGGTGAGCGAGAGCTCTGGCGTAACTACTAGCTTTGCCCCTAGGGCATAGGCCTCAAGTGCGGCTTTGTAAATGAGCTGCGCGTTGCCAGCCAAATCGCCCAAGAGCGGGTTGATTTGGGCTAGAGCAATTTTCTGCGAGCTCACTCTGATTCACAAAGCCTTTTCTAATGATTGAATAAGTAAAAAATTACTTAGTTTCTTTGTTGTAACGATCGATGCCTTCAAGAATTTCTTTATGAGCATCAGCAACGCCACCCCAACCACTGACTTTTACCCACTTACCTGGTTCGAGATCTTTGTAGTGCTCGAAGAAGTGTTGAATTTGGTTTAAGCGTAATGGGTTGATATCTTCCGGTTTTTGCCAGTGAGTGTAGATTGGCAAAATCTTATCTTCAGGAACGGCTAATAACTTAGCGTCTTGTCCGCCTTCATCTTCCATTTGTAAAACGCCAATTGCACGGCAACTAACAACTACACCAGGAATGAGTGGAAATGGAGTGATGACGAGAACGTCAACTGGATCACCATCGCCTGCAATGGTTTTATTAATATAGCCATAGTTGCAGGGATAGTGCATTGCAGTACCCATGAATCGGTCAACGAAAATAGCGCCACTTTCTTTATCCACTTCATACTTGATTGGATCCGCATTCATTGGGATTTCAATAATGACGTTGAAGCTCTCAGGGATCTTTTTGCCAGGCTTGACGTTGTCGAGACTCATAAATACTCCGAATAATGATTAGTAAATACCCTGATCCTTACTAGAGGATGCAGGGGTGATTCTGTTACATACTGGAACAGCTTAAAGACCCTAGTTTAAAGCTTTCGAAAACTGGTGGACCTAAGCGCTAGTTATACAAAACAAAAAAGATCAACTTTAGGGAGTTCAAGCATGAGTAATGTCACTTTAGGCTTGTATTTTGCCTTAGCGTGCGGTGTCCTGGCCGTGATTTACGGTTTTGTGATGCGCAGCTGGATTTTGAAGCAAAGTACGGGTAATGCCAAGATGCAAGAGATTGCAGAGGCTATTCAACTGGGGGCAGCAGCCTACCTATCTCGCCAATACAAAACCATTGCGATTGTCGGCGTCGTTCTGACGATTTTGATGGCACTCTTTTTAGACTTTGCTACTGCGATTGGGTTTGTAGTTGGCGCAGTACTTTCTGGTGCCTGTGGCTTCATTGGAATGAACGTCTCAGTTCGTGCGAACGTTCGCACTGCGGAAGCGGCAACGAAAGGTATGAATGAAGCCTTAAACGTAGCCTTTAAAGGCGGTGCCATTACTGGCATGTTGGTTGTCGGTTTAGGTCTTCTCGGTGTGGGCCTATTCTTCATGTTCCTTGTATCGATTGGTGCTGGCCAAGACCTTTCTTCGGTGCTGCATCCGCTGATTGGATTGGCATTTGGTTCTTCCTTGATTTCTATCTTTGCTCGACTAGGTGGCGGTATCTTTACCAAGGGCGCTGACGTTGGCGCAGACTTGGTTGGTAAAGTCGAAGCCGGCATTCCAGAGGATGACCCTCGTAACCCAGCCGTGATTGCTGATAACGTTGGCGACAACGTAGGTGATTGCGCTGGTATGGCAGCAGACTTATTTGAAACCTATGCAGTGACATTGATTGCAACGATGGTGCTCGGTTCCTTGATGGTTACTGGTGCACCAGTGGCTGCGATTGTTTACCCATTGGTTTTGGGTGGCGTATCGATCATTGCTTCCATCATTGGTTGCTCCTTTGTTAAAGCAACGCCTGGCATGAAGAATGTCATGCCAGCTTTGTATAAAGGCCTCATCATCGCTGGTGGATTGTCATTGATTGCTTTCTACTTTGTGACTAACTTCATCATGCCGGACGATGCACTAGGCATTCCTGGAAGCCAGTGGCGTTTGTTTGGTGCGACTGTAGTAGGCCTCTTACTTACAGCCGCTTTAGTATGGATTACTGAGTACTACACCGGGACGCAGTTCAAGCCTGTTCAACATATTGCCGAAGCTTCTACTAAAGGCCACGGTACCAATATCATTGCTGGCTTGGGTATTTCCATGAAGTCGACAGCTTATCCAGTGCTCTTTGTATGTGCGGCTATTTATGCAGCCTATTGGTTAGCTGGTTTGTACGGCATTGCGATTGCAGCGACTGCGATGCTGTCCATGGCAGGCATTGTGGTGGCATTGGATGCTTATGGCCCGATTACCGATAACGCCGGTGGTATTGCAGAGATGGCTGGTTTGCCACAAGCAGTGCGTGACATCACTGATCCATTAGACGCAGTAGGTAACACTACTAAAGCAGTGACTAAAGGTTATGCGATTGGTTCTGCTGGTCTTGCATCATTGGTGCTGTTTGCTGACTATACCCATGCCTTAGAAGGTATTGGTCAACAAGTTTCTTTTGATCTCTCCAATCACATGGTGATCATTGGCCTCTTTATCGGCGGAATGATTCCTTACTTGTTTGGTGCGATGGCAATGGAGGCGGTTGGTCGTTGCGCAGGTGCGGTGGTTGAAGAAGTGCGCCGCCAGTTCCGCGAGATTCCGGGAATCATGGAAGGTACTGCGAAGCCAGAATATGGCAAGGCAGTAGACATGCTGACATCGGCAGCGATTAAAGAAATGATCATTCCTTCACTTTTGCCAGTAGTGGCTCCGATTGTGGTTGGTCTCTTGTTAGGACCTGCCGCATTGGGTGGCTTATTAATGGGCACGATCGTGACTGGTTTGTTTGTAGCGATCTCCATGTGTACAGGTGGCGGCGCTTGGGATAACGCGAAGAAATATATCGAAGAAGGTAACTTCGGCGGTAAAGGTTCTGAAGCGCATAAAGCAGCGGTGACAGGTGACACGGTAGGCGATCCCTACAAAGACACCGCTGGTCCTGCAGTGAACCCACTCATTAAGATCATTAATATTGTGGCGCTCTTGATCGTGCCACTCTTGCCAGTGATTAGTCGCTAAGCACCAAGCGCATTAAGCAAAACGCCTAGCAATGCTAGGCGTTTTTTTATTCCTAAATTTTTAAAACTTAGGATAAAGTTTCCAGATAACGCTGTGCATCTAGTGCTGCCATACAACCTGTACCTGCACTCGTAATCGCTTGACGATAAATATGGTCTTGTACATCGCCGGCAGCAAACACGCCAGGGATATTGGTAGCAGTAGCATTACCTTCCAGACCCGAGCGGGTTTTAAGGTAGCCGTTGTTCATATCCAGCTGTCCAACAAAGAGTTCGGTATTGGGTTTGTGACCAATCGCGATAAAAGCACCAGTCACTGCAATATCTTCAGTGCTGCCATCTTGTTTTTTAATACGCACACCAGTAACGCCTTTTTCATCGCCGAGCACTTCATCTAGAGTGGAGTTCAATTTGAGCTCCACCTTGCCTTCAGCAACTTTGGCCATGAGGCGATCATTCAGAATTGGTTCGGCACGGAATTTATCGCGACGATGAATGACGGTTACTTTCTTTGCGATACCAGTGAGGTAGAGCGCTTCTTCAACTGCAGTATTGCCGCCACCCACTACGCAAACATCTTGATTGCGATAGAAGAAGCCATCACACGTAGCGCAACCAGAAACCCCGCGACCCATGAATGCTTCTTCACTAGGCAAGCCAATATATTGTGCGGAAGCGCCTGTAGAAATAATGAGGGCATCACAGGTATAAGTGCCTGAGTCGCCAACGAGGCGAATTGGCTTTTCTGTGAGGGCCGCCGTATGAATATGGTCAAAAATGATCTCAGTATTAAAGCGCTCAGCATGCTTTAAAAAGCGATCCATGAGTTCTGGGCCTTGGACGCCATCAGGGTCAGCAGGCCAGTTTTCGACGTCTGTAGTGGTCATTAATTGACCGCCTTGAGCCAGACCAGTAATGAGGGTAGGGTTCAGATTGGCCCTCGCCGCGTAAACCGCTGCTGTATAGCCTGCAGGGCCGGATCCGAGGATAAGTACTTTAGAGTGTTTAGGAGTATTTGTAGTCATACCCAAATTATAGGTTTGCTTGTTTACAATCGGTGGAACATGGCAAGAACCGTATATCCGAAGTCCAAGATTCCAACACCCCCCGATAATGCCGGGCAGGGTAGGATGCCCCGCCTCCTGCTGGAGGCCCGCTGGTTCATCTCCCTAGGCCTATGTCTGGGTTTATTTGCCATTTTGTTGACTTATTCCAAGGCAGATCCAGCCTGGTCCCACGCCAGTTTTGAGGCTCCTAAGAACCTGGGTGGCCGTTTTGGGGCCTATTTAGCCGATTTATTGCTCTATATCTTTGGTATTTCTGCATTTTGGTGGGTGGCCCTATTTGGGCGCCGAGTTCTGAATGGCTGGCGCGAGCTTTGGAGTATTCCATTGCCGCTGGATCCAGAAGCAAAGCCAGATTCCTTATTGGTGCGTTGGCTGGGCTTTGGACTGACCTTAATCTGCAGCATGGGTCTTGAGTCCATTCGTCTCCATTCGCTAGGTTGGGAGCTTCCTAGGCCTCCTGGCGGCATTTTGGGTGAGCTCATCGGCGATCCTTTGCAGATGTCTCTCGGATTTACGGGGGCAACCCTCGTTTTATTGTTTGGCCTGTGTGCTGGCCTTTCTCTGTTCCTGCATTTTTCTTGGTTAGATGTTGCCGAAAAAGTAGGTCGCTTTTTAGAAGTTTCTTATCACCGTATTCGTGAACGCCGCGATAGCGAGGCTGATCGCAAGATGGGTGAAGTTGCTGCGGAAGAGCGGGAAGAGTTTGTTGAAGAGTTTCGGGGTCGCGTAGAAGTAGCGGCACCAGTGCAGATTGTGCGTGCACCAGTAGAGATTCCGAAGAGCGCTCGGGTTGAGCGTGAAAAACAGCAACCTTTGTTCGTAGATATTCCGGATTCAGAATTGCCACCGTTGGCTTTATTAGATCCTGTGCCCGAAGCAAAAGAAACGATCTCTGCAGAAGTATTGGAATTTACTTCACGCTTGATCGAGCGTAAGTTAGCTGAGTTCAATGTACAGGTCACAGTGATTGCTGCGTATCCTGGGCCAGTAGTGACGCGCTATGAGATTGATCCTGCCATTGGTGTGAAGGGCAGTCAGATTGTGAATCTCTCGCGCGACTTGGCACGCTCATTGGGTGTAGTCAGTATGCGTGTAGTCGAAACGATTCCAGGTAAAACCTGTATGGCATTGGAGTTACCAAACCCAACACGCCAATCCGTTTATCTGTCGGAGATTTTGACTTCACAGGTCTACAACGACAATCATTCCTTGTTAACCCTGGCATTAGGTAAAGATATTTCTGGTAGCCCGATGGTTGCCGATTTAGCCAAGATGCCACACTGTCTGGTTGCAGGTACCACTGGTGCTGGTAAGTCTGTTGGTATTAATGCCATGATTTTGTCGCTGCTCTTTAAGGCTAAGCCTGATGAAGTCAGGCTCATCATGATTGATCCGAAGATGCTGGAGATGGCTATCTACGACAAGATTCCCCATTTGCTTTGCCCAGTGGTTACTGACATGAAGCAAGCCTACAACGCGCTCAATTGGGCCGTGAATGAAATGGAACGTCGCTACAAACTGATGAGTAAGTTTGGTGTGCGTAACCTGGCTGGCTTTAATAAAAAGATTCTTGAGGCGGAAGAGAAGGGTGAGAAGCTCACCAATCCATTTAGCTTGACTCCAGAAGATCCAGAGCCAATCTATAAGGCGCCTGTCATCGTAATCGTGATTGATGAGTTAGCCGACTTGATGATGGTCTCAGGTAAGAAGATTGAAGAATTGATTGCGCGTATTGCACAAAAAGCTCGTGCAGCAGGTATTCATTTGGTATTGGCAACCCAACGTCCAAGCGTGGATGTTATTACTGGTTTGATTAAGGCGAACGTGCCAACTCGTATCTCATTCCAGGTGAGCAGCAAGATTGATAGCCGCACTATTTTGGATCAGCAGGGTGCAGAAGCGCTCTTGGGTATGGGTGACATGCTTTACATGGCGCCAGGAACTGGATTGCCGGTTCGCGTTCACGGTGCCTTTGTTTCAGATGATGAAGTTCATCGCGTAGTCGAGTGGTTGAAAGAAAAAGGCGAAGCCAATTACATTGATGGCGTACTCGAAGGTGCCGATGAATCCAATGTCGATGCATTGACCGGTGAAAGCGGTGGCGAATCTGATCCACTGTACGGCCAAGCTGTTGCAATTGTTCTTGAAAATAAACGCCCATCGATTTCACTGGTACAGCGTCACCTGCGTATCGGATATAACCGTGCCGCTCGCTTACTCGAAGATATGGAAAAAGCTGGCTTGGTGTCGAAGATGGGTAATGGTGGTAATCGCGAGATTCTTCACCGTCCTTCGGAATAAGGTTGCAATTTTGTACTCAACATTCTTGAAGATTGCCATTTCAATAGCTATCTCTCTATCAACTCTCCTGGCGACTAATTGCGTTTTTGCTCAAGCTGATAGCGGTGTTGAGCAGTTGCGCCAATTTGTGCGCAACTCTAAAACGGCTGAAGGTGATTTTGTGCAACAGCAGTTGCGCGCACCAAGAGCCAATGAGTCTCAGGAAAAGGGTTTGAAAGTGGTGCGTGAGACTCGTGGGCATTTTGTTTTTCAAAGGCCGGGTCGTTTTGTTTGGGATACCCAAAAGCCTTACGAACAAAAACTTATTACCGATGGTAAGCAACTGATCTTGTGGGATAAGGATTTAAATCAAGCTACCTTTAGACCTGCAGGGCAAGCGCTATCAGCTACGCCGGCTGCCATCTTATTTGGCGAGGCTTCTTTAGATCAGAACTTTGATTTAGTAGAAGGTGAGGAGCGCTTAGGAATGAAGTGGGTTGCCTTGGCACCCAAGCGCAATCCCAATGCGAAGAATGATCTGCCGTACACCAAAATTTCCGTCGGAATGACCAATGGTCTACCTAGAGCGCTTGAATTGATTGATGGCTTGGGCAGTGTTGTTTTGGTGACTTTGGACAAAATCCAGCTCAATATCAATGTGCCAGCAAATCGCTTCACTTTTAACCCACCTGCGGGTGCTGAAGTTCTGCGCTTAAACTAGAGCCTATCTTATCGAATTACCCCAAACCAGTAGAGCATTACATGATTGATCCGCAATTACTCCGTAAAGACATCGCCGCCGTGGAGGCGCGCTTAGCTACTCGCAAATTCAAATTGGATGTTGAGAAATTCAACACCTTAGAGTCCGAGCGCAAATCTTTGCAAACCCGTACCGAAGAATTGCAAGCTAAGCGCAATCAATTGGCTAAAGCCATTGGCATGAAAAAAGGCAAGAGTGAGGATGCATCTGCTGAAATGGCAGAGGCAAGCCAGATCAATGTGGATATGGAATCTGGTGCTGCAAGACTGAGTACTCTACAAGCAGAGATCGCCGATTTCTTAATGGGGATTCCGAATCTTCCTGACGCCTCAGTACCTGTTGGTAAAGATGAAACAGAAAATCAAGAAGTGAAGCGCTGGGGTGAGCAACCCATTTTTGATTTTGAAATTAAAGATCACGTAGATCTGGGCGGTCCACTCGGATTGGATTTTGAAGTCGCAGCCAAGATTAGCGGCTCACGCTTTGTAGTGCTTAAAGGACCCATTGCAAGACTGCACCGGGCTTTATCGCAGTTCATGCTTGACACCCATACAACACAGCATGACTACCAAGAGGTGTATGTGCCTTATATGGTGAACGCCGCCTCGATGCGTGGTACGGGACAGTTGCCGAAGTTTGAAGAAGACCTCTTTAAGGTGCCGCGTCAAATGGGCGGTGAAGATGAGGGTGGTGAAGCGAAGACTGAAAACTTCTACCTCATTCCCACGGCAGAAGTACCAGTGACGAATTTAGTAAGAGATGAGATTGTGAATGCTGACAATCTCCCCATGAAATTTGTAGCGCATACACCATGCTTTCGTTCGGAAGCAGGAAGTTATGGGCGCGATGTGCGTGGCATGATTCGTCAACATCAATTTGACAAAGTTGAGTTAGTGCAAATCACGAAGCCAGAAGATTCCATGCAGGCCTTGGAAGATCTGACTGGTCACGCAGAAAGAATCCTAGAGCTCCTCGAGTTGCCATATAGAAAAGTATTGCTCTGCACGGGCGATATGGGTTTTGGTAGCTCCAAGACTTATGACTTAGAGGTTTGGGTCCCTTCACAAAAAGCCTATAGAGAAATCAGCTCATGTTCTAGCATGGGTGACTTCCAGGCAAGACGGATGCAAGCCAGATTTAAAGCGGGTCAAGGCAAACCAGAATTGCTTCATACCTTAAATGGATCAGGTCTTGCAGTAGGTAGAGCATTGGTTGCTCTGCTTGAGAACAAACAGCAGGTGGATGGCAGTATTGCCATTCCTAAGGCATTGCAGTCTTACTTAGGTGGTATGGATGTGCTAAGGCCGAATTAAAGTAGCACAGCTTTAATTTTTACCCTGGCAGCATTTTTCCCCAAGATCTTATCGAGAGTTGCCAGGGATCTAGATTTGAATTGTTTTGCAACAGCGAGATGTAGGGCGTCACCAGCCCTGAGGTTGGACTTGCTATCAACAACTAAAATTCCCGCGGAATAATAGGCTTTGCCTTCAACGGGCATTAGTTCAATATCATTTTGACAGAGAGTATCAAACTTTTTCCAGGCTTCGCGACTCTGCTTTTCTGTTATTTGATTGGTTCTGACTTTAAGACTCAGGGCGCTAGAGAATTCCGTAAAGGCCCAAGTCGAGGAAATCATTTTTGCAGAACTGCTTTCATGCCATTTATCAACAACCTCGCTCTTTGGTTCAGTTGTGCACAAGGCCACCAAAATGCTTGTATCAACATAAATCATTAGTAACGCGCCTCCGAACGAACTTCGTCCATTACTGATTTACCCATCTTCAGCGTGGCTCTGAATGCTCTTAGCTGTGCTGCGAGTGCCTTGCGATCCAATTTTTGCGGTCTAATAATTAATGAGCCATCTTTTGATAGGGTTGCTTCAACCTTGTCCCCATCTTTTAACTTGATTTCTTTGATGAATGCAGCAGGAATGCGAAGTGCCAGGCTATTGCCCCACTTTGAAATTTGGATATTCATGATTTCCCTTAATATAGATATACATAAGCGTATATCTATATTAAGGGAAATCACCTCTTCTGACCAGTCTATTTTTAGTCAATACCCAATGCATGGCTTTATATCTCAATAGCTATAATGATTTCTTGGTCTGGAGAGGTGGCAGAGTGGTCGAATGTACCTGACTCGAAATCAGGCGTAGGGTCAAACCTACCGAGGGTTCGAATCCCTCCCTCTCCGCCAATGTCAATGGTTTTATAAGGTTTTAATAGACTAAGCACTTTTGGCACCAAAACGTTACTCAAAGCTATCCAGAGGGATGAATTTCTGTTGATGGTGATTAGGCGATATTGCAAAAATTTATTGCTAGTTTCCGTCTAAACATAGTATGTCTGATAACAGACAGACCAATTTACTAAACCTTTCTAGACTTATTTAGTTAGTTAAATTAATCAGAAAGAGTGGGTAGTCTATGAATAAAATCACAATACATTTAGCATCATTATTGTTTTGCTCTGGAGTTGTAATGGCTGCTCCAGATGGCACTAGGGCAATTAGCACTCAAGAGTTAGCGGGTGTATGTGGAGATCAGTCTAGCCCGCAACCACAAATCTACTGTGATGTATATGGTCAGGGTGTATATGATAGCTATCTCGTTACGCGCCATCCTAAAAAGGCTCCAGACTTCATTTGTGTAGTTCAACCTGCCCCTTCTAGGCGTGAGGTGATGAATCAGTTTATTGATTGGGTTAAACAAAATCCTGGATACAACACTGCTCCTGCGGCAGATACATTGTTGCGATTTTTAGCCGTGCGTTTTTCTTGTGAATCTTCAAGTATGTCGCCCGGAAATGCAGTTAACAAAATTATTCGCTGAAAGCATAAGGAAATCACAATGAAAAAGACTCTGATCATTTTATCTGCAACATCTATATTTGCCTTATCAGCATGCTCAAATATGAGTGACACTCAGCAAAGAACTTTATCAGGAGCTGCAATTGGATCGGCTGCGGGAGTTGGTATTGGGGCGCTTACTGGTGGAGGTCTTTTATGGGGTGCTGCGGGAGGTGCTGCTATAGGTGCTGTGGGAGGTTATGTTTATGATCAACATGAAAAAACACAAAGCAACTCACCACCCAAATCCAATTCTTCAAAATCAACGATTAATTGAGGAATTAAAAATTAATAAAAAAGCCGCATTAGCGGCTTTTTTAAGGTTTAAAAATGAATTACTTTGAGAATGCTAGCTTGCTTTTTACAGATTGAACGCCCTCGATTGCAGCAGCTAATTTTATTGCCTTATCGATATTAATTTGTGAGTCGGCAGATCCAGAAAGAGTCACGATACCTTTTTCGGTAACAACAGTGATTTTCATTAACTGCATCCCAGGTTCAGTTAGAAGTGCTGACTTCACCTTTACGGTGATGGTAGAGTCATCAATTGCTTGGCCAGTCTTATTTGCTTGTTTTATAACAGCCTTATCAGCTGCATTGGATACAGAAGTAGAGACATTTTCTGTGACTTGATCGATTTTCTTACCTGCCTTTTCAGCTGGACCTGGATTATCGCAAGCCGCTAGGCCAGAAATAATCATCATTGATGCGAATACTGCTTTAAAGCTATTGTCCATTTTCATGAGATTTCTTTCTTAAAGAATTTAAATTCTGCCGGTCAGTAGAAGAATGAGTAGGATGATTACTACAAGACCTAATCCTCCGCTAGGTACATACCCCCAATTTCTACTGTGCGGCCAAGCAGGTATGGCGCCTAATAACATCAAAATCAAGAGTACTAAAATTATTGTTCCCAACATATCTATTTCCTTTGCGTAAATTGCTTAAGACCAATTTACTTTTTTTGTTGTTCATTGACTGTTCGCTATCAGACATATGATCGAGATATAAATATATTACTTTGTGTGCGGCATCGCACTAAATGACTGCGTTTAAGGTATTACGATCAGCATTCATTCAGCGGAGGAATTTTTTATGAATTGGGATATTGTCGAAGGAAATTGGAAGCAATTTAAGGGTAGGATTCGTGTTCGATGGGGAAAGTTAACTGACGATCAGCTAGAGCGTATTGCAGGCAAGAGAATTGAATTGGCCGGCAATATTCAAGAGGCTTACGGCATAACTGTTGATGAAGCAGAGGAGCAAATTAAGTTATTTGAAGAGCAAAATAAAGACTTTAAGGCTACGGCAGTCAAGTAAAGTGGGGCGGCGCTGTATTGTAGATTTAGTTTTTTAGCGACTTCTAGATCATGCAGCGCCAACTTTAAATTTATTGAGAATTATTATTCACAAATATTTTAAGCTCTTGGTATGCGCACTCTTCATGATATTAGGCTATAGATGCTGCCTTGCAGATTCGTACGGATCCATTGATCTTATTGCTCCAATAAAAAAAAGTGAGCTTTGGCTAAATCCCGGCTTACTTTCTTATCACTTTGATCAAACCAAGAACTTCAATGCCGTTAATTATGGAATTGGAGGTGAATATAGATTTTCATCCATTGCCTCTTTAACGGCGGGTACGTTTCGCAATAGTAATTATCATCAATCAAGCTATATTGGTGTTTATTGGCAACCTATTGCTATAGGGCCAGTCAATATAGGATTAGTTGCTGGAGGGTTCAATGGCTATACAAGTAATAACAATGGCGGTTGGTTTCCTGCAGCATTGCCCGCTTTTACGGTTGAGGGCAAGTGGGTAGGATTCAATTTAATCGTTATTCCAACTATTGGAGAGCGTGTATCGGGATCTTTGTCATTCCAATTTAAATTTAAGGTCTTTGAGTAGCGCAGGCTTACCCAATCAGAGAGGAGTAAATTTTTTGATTCTTTATGTAACAGCTGCAAGCTTCCGCCTTAAGTGCTGGTCTATTCAGTATCTTGATTTCTCCGCGATGATATTCAATTAAGCCTCTTCTCCTAAAATCAGCCGCTGTAGTTGTAACGCCTACCCGCCTAATGCCAAGCATTAGGGAGATAAACTCATGTGTCATGCGAAAGGTAGGCGATTGGGCACGATCTTGACTCATTAATAACCACTTAGCTAGGCGTGGCCCAATCTCATGAAAATGTTCGCACGCAGCCGATAGCCCAAGTTGATTAATGCGAACTGCAAGATAGGTATTAATGATTTCTTTTAGCTCAGGACTGCTGCTAATTTGGCTTAGGAAAAATTGGGACTCCAATTTCCATGCACTTCCCGCTCCCTGTACTAATGCGCTGAATGGATTGGTGCTTATCCCAAGAGCAGTTTCCGCACCAAGCAAGCCTTCTCTGCCAATCATACCAATTTCAATAGGGGGGTAATGATCAATCCCTTGGGTGATAGAAATAAAACAGTTGATTGGAAAGAAAATATGAGTAGTTGGCTTGCCAACGATGCATATTGTTTGAGATAAATTTAACTCAACCAGTTCAGCATTAGCTAAAACAGACTCTTGATTCTGCTGCGGCAACAAATTAATGAGAGCATTTTTATTCATTTACCAAGCCTTCAGGTTGTAGTGATAAACCTTACTCGGGCAATAGGGCTCTAATTTTGTATTTGATATCTTTCCCAGCTGAAGTATGTATGGATACTTTAGTTTGCTCTGTCCGTTATCGCACTTAAACGGCCATTTTTTCTGGGAGTAGGCGATCATATTCAGATTTCACTACTTGATAGCACTCGCAGATGCGCTTTTCTAAGCCCAATCGATTTAAGACGCTAATGTGTCCGCGAGAATATTTGATTAGTCCTGCCTTTTGGACTTTTAGGGCTGCCTCGGTAACACCCTCTCTTCGAACCCCAAGCATGTTGGCAATCAATTCTTGGGTCATACGTAACTCATTACTCGGCAATCTATCTAGACTCAAAAGTAACCAGCGGCAAAATTGCTGATCTAGTGTGTGATGACGATTACAAACTGCGGTTTGAGTCATTTGGGTTATTAATGCTTGGGTGTAGCGCAACAATAGGTGCATTACTGGGCCCGCTCGATTAAATTCTTCAAGGAGGATAGCTGATTTGATGCGATAGCCTTTACCTGCACTTTGTACAACCGCTCTACTAGATGTAGATTCACCGCCCATAAAGATGGAAATTCCAACAACCCCTTCATTGCCAACTATTGCAATTTCAGCTGACGAACCATTTTCTAGTGCGTACAGCAGGGAGACAATCGCTGTTGAGGGGAAGTAAACATGGCTCATTTTCATGCCGGGCTCGTATAAGACTTTGCCTAGCGGGAGCTCTGTTACTTCAATATGGGGAAGAAGTCTTTCCCACTCAATTGTGGGGATTGAATGGAAAAGATGATTTTGATCTTTTGGTGGCGTTTTTTCCATAATGGTACCTAGATATGAATTATCGTGTTGAGACACATCCAATATATTTTCTATAATCATTTGAGTATGTGCGATACCGTACATAAAGTCAGCTTACACGATAAAAACCCACCACATAGTGGTGGGTAGGGTCGTTTATTTGAGTATTTTGCCTATATCAGCATTTTTTACTCTATACAGTCGCAATAACCTATGACTTCATTGCCGGGGCTGAATTGGCGGTATTTTTTAATGCAGCCTCACTATGTTCATTTGCCTGCAGAGTATGACCTTGAGCTACTGCAGCATGAAAGCCAGCTTGCTTAACATCACCAGATTCGCAATGTTTTGCAGCTTCTTTATGGGCCATAGATGCAGCATCACAATGTTCTGCAGCTTTAGCATGAGTTTGTTGTGGAGTAGCCTGCATAGTGCTGCTTGATTTTGGATCGATTGCCATATATTTCTCCTGAAAATATAAATAAAGAGTTCTCTATTTATGTGAGTCAAAAAGTAAACTCACAGATTACTTTAGGGCTTACATAGTATTTACTAAGTCTGATAGCGAACTTATAAAAAATAAATCCTTATGTCTGATAGCGAACATGAAATTAAATACTTCAGGAATACGCTTAAGCCTTGCATAGGGAAATATCGACACCCCAAGTAAGTCGACTACATATATGAAAGAATCAAGTGACCGTACTTAAAAAAATAGCCGCATTAGCATTTTCTAGTATTTTAATTTCACTATCAGCTTGTGCTGCAACAGAAACCAAGGAGAGTACTGGCCAGTATGTCGATAACAGTGTTTTAACTGCCAAGGTTAAAACAGCGATCTTCAATGAACCTACATTAAAGTCTTCGGAAATTACTGTGGAAACCTTTAAGGGGGAAGTCCAGCTCAGCGGCTTTGTCAGTAGTATTGATCAAACTAAAAGAGCTGTTGAAGTAGCTAAGAGTATTCCAGGAGTTACTTCAGTCAAGAACGATATGCGAGTCAAAGGAAGCAATAACCCTTTTTACAAATAAAAAACTATGCAAGAAAAACTTGCGTAAAAGTAGTTCCGCTGTCTAACGCAATACTAAGGAGTTCGCTATGAATAAAGATCAAGTAAAAGGCCGCATTGAAGAGGTTAAAGGCAAGGTAAAAGAGGTTGCTGGTAATGTTGTAGGAAATAAGTCTCTTGAGGCGGAGGGCCTATCTCAAAAAGTAGTTGGAAAGATCCAGGCTGGTTTTGGAGACGCAAAGGATGATTTAAAAAGTAAGCTTTAATTCAGGTTAATTAACGAATTTAACCGCCTTCGGGCGGTTTTTCTTTGATAAACTAATTTAACCGGCCGCATAGATTTATTAGCCAAGATGGCATTTGCTTAAGCGTATTCCACCCCCCCCTTTTTTTTCTTATTCCAAGTGTTGATTGGTTTACTATGGGTTTAAGGTAAACCACTTGGAGATACTTCAAATAATGAGTATTCATTCGCTTTGATGAAGCACTCTCTCTGGAGTCGTATTAAAAACCATCCCCTCTTGAGAGTCGGCCCTGGCCTAGTAACTGGTGTGGCTGATGATGATCCCAGCGGGATTGTTACTTATTCTCAGGCCGGCGCTCAATTTGGCCTCAACATGTTGTGGACGATGCCTATTGCGTATCCTTTGATGGCTGCAATACAAGTTTTATGCGCGCGCCTTGGAAGAGTCACTGGCCATGGCTTGGCATCCAACATCAAAACTACATTTCCACCGGCAGTACTATTTTTGTTGGTACTTCTTTTGCTGATAGCGAATGTACTCAATATTGCTGCTGATATTGCGGCAATGGGTGAAGTGGCAGCATTAGTTACCGGTATTAATTGGCATGTGATGACCGCTTTTTTTGTCGTACTCACTTTAGCCTTACAAATCCTTGTCCCTTACCATCGTTACGTTTATTTCTTAAAGTGGCTCACCTTATCGCTTCTGGCTTATGCAGCTGTATTGTTCACGGTAAGCGTTCCCTGGAGTGAGGTATTTTGGGCCACCCTGATGCCGAGCTTTAAGCTCAACTCAGATGCGGCGGCAATGGTAGTGGGCATCTTTGGTACAACGATTAGTCCTTACCTATTTTTTTGGCAAGCCTCTCAAGAGGTGGAGGATATGAATAGTCGTCACCAGAAAAACTTATTATTAGAAGGTGAGGGCATTGCGCACTCAGAGCTCAAGCGGATTAGCTGGGATACTTGGAGCGGCATGCTGTATTCGAATGTAGCTGCTTATTGCATCATCCTAGCCACAGCTGTCACACTGCACGCCGCAGGAATCACGGATATTAATACTGCAGCCCAAGCAGCTTTTGCCTTAAAGCCCTTGGCTGGAAACTCTGCCTATTTCTTATTCGCAATCGGTATTTTGGGGGTTGGCTTGATTGGTGTTCCAGTATTAGCTGGGTCAGCGGCCTATGCGCTTTCGGAAGTATTTGGCTGGAATGGAAGCCTTGAGCATTCACCACGCCACGCGATTAAGTTTTATATTGTTATTGCACTGAGCGTATTGGGCGCGCTGGGAATACAGTATTCACCAATCAGCCCAATGAAGGCTTTATTTTGGAGTGCCGTGATAAATGGCGTAGTGGCAGTGCCTTTAATGATGGCTATCATGATCCTGGCTTCCAAAAGGTCAGTCATGGGTGACTTTATAGCCAGCAAGTCGATATTGTGTTTAGGGTGGTCTGCCACGATTATTATGGGTATTGCGGCCTTGTTTATGTTTTTTGGCTAAAGTAATTACTGGAATAATTTGAGACCTTGGGAGTCATGTTGGCATGAGTCATCTAACAATTGAACAAATTCATAAGCAAAAAACAGGGAAGGTCAGTGACAAATGGTCTTCTTATCTTCCTTTCTATGATGCGTTATTTGAAAAATATCGCACACAAAAATTAAATCTTTTAGAGATAGGCGTTCAAAATGGCGGATCTTTGGAGACTTGGAAAACCTTTTTTGCTGATGCCAATGTATTAATTGGTTGTGATATCGATGAGCGATGCGCCAATCTTCGTTACGAGGATCCTCGAGTACATGTCATAGTTGGAGATGCAAATCAGCCAGAAACCCACGATCGAATCACCGCTATATGCAAAGACTTTGACATTGTTATCGATGATGGCTCTCATTTATCTAATGATATTTTGAATAGCTTTCTGATCTACTTCCCCCTAGTTAAGCCGGGCGGTTTATTTATAGTAGAAGACGCTCATACCTTGTACTTAAATGATTGGGGAGGGGGAGTGTTAAATGAATTTTCTGCCTATAACTTCTTTAAAAAATTGGTGGATGTCATTAGCATTCAGTTTTGGGGGAATGAACTTCCTCTAGATGTCTATTTCAGAACCTTCTTTGGCTTGGGGCAAATGCCGGCCTTCATAAAGGAAGGTTGGATTGAGTCCATTGAATTTAGAAACTCCATTATTGTCATTAGAAAATCTGCAACTGCTACCCATGAAAAACTCGGCGATAGAATTGTGAGTGGTACAGATGCGATAGTAAATAGCGATATCCTTCAATTCCGTCAATAGCAGATTGCCTAAAATATTTCCCCATCTCCAGAAATGAAAAAAATTCTTCCAGCTCTGCTTGCTGTCATCAGCTCATTCTGTTTTGCAATTGATTATCCCAATCAAAAAGAAGGTGTTTGGATTGCAAAAGATTTCCAGTTTCATACGGGTGAAACTTTAAAAGAAGCCAAGATTGGCTATATCACTTTAGGTGATCCCAGTAATCCCGCTGTACTGATCTTGCATGGCACTGCCGGTACGGCCAAGGGCATGCTCGGAAAAGATTTTGGTGGCGAGCTGTTTCAAGCAGGGCAGCCCTTAGATGCCAACAGCTATTTCATCATCATTCCAGATGCCATTGGTGTCGGTAAATCCAGCAAGCCCTCGGATGGGATGAAGGCGCAATTTCCCCGATATAACTACAGTGATATGGTCCAGGCGCAATACCGCCTTGTTACAGAGGGGCTGGGCATCAAACATCTCAAGCTCGTTTTAGGCAATTCCATGGGCGGAATGCAAACCTGGTTGTGGGGCACCAATTACCCCGGCTATGCTGACTATCTGGCGCCCATGGCCTCCACTCCAAGTGCAATGTCTGGACGCAATTGGATGATGAGGCGCTTTATCTCTGAATCCATTCGTCGCGATCCTACCTGGAATGGTGGAAATTACGAAACACAGCCCAAGAGCGCTCATTTTGCGAGCGTCTTTTATCCCTTTGCTACTAGTGGCGGAAATCAGCACCTACAGTTCTTAGCTCCCAATAGCGAAAAGGCAGATGCCATCGTCAATGAACGACTCAATACCCCTTTATCTATGGACGCTAATGACTTTCTCTATCAATGGGAATCATCGCGGGATTTCAATCCAGGGCCTGATTTAGAAAAGATCAAGGCAAAGGTATTGGTGATTAATTCAGCCGATGATGAAAGAAATCCCCCTGAGCTTGGAATCATGCAAAAAGAGTTAAAGCGCATTAAATCTGCAGAGCTCTATTTAATTCCCGCAAGCGAGCAGACCCTGGGTCATTCAACCACAGGCCAGGCTAAGTGGTGGAAGGATAAGCTGAGTCAATGGATGGCGAAGTAAGTTAGCGCAGTAAGCTGGATTTAGGATTTTTCCTTTAGCTTCGGGTAAGATGTTTTAGCGATATCAATTTATAAAAATAAGTCGTTAATCAATCGTATTTTGGAGACTAAAACTAATGAAGTATTTTCTATTAGCCATTCTGGCGGGCCTATCCTTATCCGCACAAGCTGCTGAGATTGTTTATCCACCTCGCGCAGAAATTTATTCCATTCCAACCCTGACGATCTCCGATAAGCAGTTTTTGCAAGGCGATAAGAATGGTAAGGAAGTTACTGTCAACGGTATTTTACGTTTCCCCCCAAAACCAGTCAGTCAAAAAATCCCGGTGATCTTTTTGATTCACGGCTCAAGTGGCATGGGGGCTAATGTGGAGTATTGGTCAAATCACTTTTTAGGTGAGGGCTATGCCACTTTTAGTCTAGATGGCTTTACTGGAAGAGGTTTAACGGTAGTGGGGCCAAATCAGGCTTTGCTAGGTAGACTAAATCTGATTCTTGACAGTTATAAGGCTATGGAGATTTTGGCCAAGCATCCGCGCTTAGATTCCAGCAAATTTGTCATGATGGGATTCTCGAGAGGGGGTCAGGCAACTTTGTTTGCCAGTGTCGAGCGCTTTAATAAGCAGTGGAATAAGAGCGGCACGGTATTTGCAGCGCACATTCCCTTTTATGCCGACTGTGTCACCAGTTACATCGGTGATGATAAGACCACAGGTAAGCCGATCCAGTTACATCATGGTAAAGCGGATGATTACAACCCTATTGGCGCCTGCAAGACCTACGTCAATAAGTTAAAAGCTGCCAAGCAAAATGTGGAATTGTTTGAGTATGACTTTGGACCTCATGCCTTTGATTCTCCGCTGGGAACTGTACCGCCAGTGATTTCTAAAAATGCGCAAACAGTGAGAGCTTGCACCATTGTCGAAAAGACAGAAGGACTCTTAATTAACACCCAAACCAATCAAGAGTTTCAATATTCTGATGCGTGTGTGCAGTTAGACCCCCACGTTGGGCGTGATGATGACGCTACTCAAAAATCGACGCGTGAGATTGATGGCTTTTTGGCAAAACTCTTTAAATAATCTATCAAGAACAATACATTTTTTAGGAACGCTATGAAAATCACTAAATTATTAGGCCTCGCATTATGTTTGCTGCTTGTGCAAGGTATTTCTCTTGCGCAGCAAAAGCCAACTGTTCAAAGCTATCCCAAGGATGCGCCTAAATCAGTCGCCTTTATAGGTAATAGCTTTTTCTATTTCAATAACGGGATTATTAGCAACCTCGGGCCAATGGTTGCCGAAGGCATGAAAGGTGCTCCACTACGTCAAAGCATGATTACGATCAGTGGTTCGGGCTTTGATTGGCATGACGTGGATTCTTATTTCCGTCCTAATGCCATTGGGAAGTACTCCTTTGATGCGCAAAACAATGTGGTCATGAATCCTGCGCAGAAACCCTTGTTTGATGCGGCGATCTTGATGGACTGCAGTCAGTGCCCCATTCATCCGCAAATGAAATCCGTTTTTACAGAGTATGCAAAGAAGCACAGTGATACGGTAAAGCGTCATGGCTCAGTACCAGTCTTCTTCATGTCATGGGCTTATAAAGATAAGCCTGAAATGACGATTCCTCTGGCAGATGCTTATACCGCTGCTGGTAATGAGAATGGGGTCTTGGTAATTCCAGTTGGGTTAGCGTTTGCCAAATCCATCGCTTCAAAGCCTGACTTGGAGTTGTATGCCCCTGATAAACGCCACCCTAGTGTGGCTGGAACCTATCTGTCAGCTGCAACCACTTATGCAACGCTCTTTAATCAATCACCGGTTGGTCTTAAATATAACGCGGGCTTAAGCCCTGAAGTTGCTTTGTATTTACAGCAAGTGGCCTACGATACTGTTAAGGAATATCAAAAGCGTTAAACGTTTTAAAAGGCGATAGCTGCTATTAGTTTAATAACCCAGTTATCGCTATTTAAGTTGGTTCCCTTGCCCACACCAAAGTTGATCGTTGACTTATCAATTTTGGTGTCCACTACCAGGTAAGCCGTATTAAAGCGTTGAGAGACGGGGAAAGAGTTAGTGGTATTGCTCATTTCACTGTAATACTCTGCGCCCAAGGAGGTGTGGGGTGTTACTGAGTAGGCAATTTTTCCCGTGGGGGCAAAGGCGACACCACCACTTTTATTCAGCCCAAAGTCGATTGATGGGTTGATGGTAAAGCGCCATTGTTGTAGTTGTACCGCAAGAATGGGCGTCATTTCCCAAAAGAGTTGGTTCTCGGTACCAATATCTTTGAGGTAGATAAGTTCATTTTTAATGCCGTAATGAAAAATGCCATCCTCTTCATGGGTGGGAACATACATTTGACTGAGCTTGCCGCCATTAACGTAAGAAACGCCGTTGTAATTACTGAGAAAGATATTGGCGCCAATTTCATTTCCTTGCACAATGCCATAGGCATATTCAAGTCTGGTTTGAAACACATCGGATTTGATCCCCTGCGCTGCACTGGCCTGGAAAAGATTGGTTTCAATCTCGTAACTTGACTCATGCAGCTCCGCAATAAGCTCGTCATGGATCTTGATCTCAAAGGGGGCTGCCCACAGACTTTTACTAAAGAAGCACAAAGTCAAGAGAGCCCCTAGCGCTAAAAACAAAGGTCTAGAATAGGGTCTACTGATGAATATATGGGGATGCTGCATGATGTTTAATCAAGTCGGCTTAATACGCTACAGTCTATTAATAATGTCAGCCTGCATTATACTGGCTTGCTCTACGCCGCCTTCTGAGTTTAGGGTTTATCAACAGTCAGATGGAACTATTGGATTGCATGTTCCCAAAACCGCTAATGAAGCAGAGACGCATGAAGTAGCTGAGGCGGAATGCAAGAAGTTAGGAAAGCGGACTGCTACTTTGGTTGACAGTCGAAAGACTGTCAATGACCGCTTTCCTATGTCCTATACCTACCTCTGTAGGTGAGGACAAGATTGCTTAATGAATTAACTCAGCAACCACTTTTTGATAGATTTGTTTACGCACATTGCATCTAATGCCAAGCCAAAGAATTCAGAGCCGTTGGTGACCATGCTCTCAATTGCCTCAACCTTGCCAGACTTAATACCACGTAAATAAGTAGCAGCGCGGTAGCGTAAGAAATGCTCTGTTTTGCCTTCTTCATTCTCAGTAGAGCAGAGTTCTAAGCTGCCATAACGGGTTTCTGGATTGATATTCAGAATCGCTAGGCCTAGGGCTCCGATCAAATTGTCTGGAACGGAGATAGGGACGTAGGAGTAGAGCGATATCAACATCTCTTCTTCATCTACTTCAATGATGTGATCGATCTCAAATACATCTTTTTCAGTGAGTTCAGTTTCCCCTGAATCGCCACCACCAAAAGTAGATTCAAACTGCAACATCGCAGTGTTGCTGCCTTTGGAGATTTCGATCATGTCAGGATAACCAAGCAAACCTTTCCACCAATACATCAGGGAGAAAGTGCAAGGCTTTACTTCTACCAAACCTTTTTTAGTGGATTTTGCAAAATACAGACCGTAGAACTCATCGTCTTGCTCGAGTCCGTATTGGTCTACCTTTGGTGATTTAGCAGAAGATTTTTTAACTACCTTCTTGCTTACTTTCTTAGCTGCTGGTTTCTTAGTTGCTGGCTTTTTAGCAGGAGCTTTCTTAACAGCTACTTTTTTTGCTACAAGCTTTTTGGCAACGGTTTTTTTAGCTGCTGGTTTTTTCACTACCTTTTTTACTGTCTTTTTGGCAGCTACTTTTTTAGTAGCAACTTTCTTGACCGCTTTTTTTGCAGGGGCTTTTTTTACCACCTTAGTAGCTACTTTCTTTTTTGCTGGTGACTTCTTTGTAGCCATGGTTTATTACCCTTCTTTTCATTTAGTAGTGCTTAGTGCACCTATCGATATTACTGCAATTTCTATCAAGAAATCCTCATTCCCATATGGGGTTTTTCCTGCTCATTACAAGGGGTGGGGAGCAATTAAATTTCTCATGAAATCCATTGTTCTGTGGACTGCGGCTTGATAAACTAAAAACGTGCAGTTTTGATTAACTTCAATGAAAAGAGCGTCTATGTTTCCTGAATATCGTGAACTCATCACCCAGCTAAAAACCTCAGATCGTCATTTTTCTCATTTATTCGATAAGCACAACAATTTAGATCAAAAGATTTTACGTATGGAGGCGCATTCAGAGCCCAGTACCCCTGAGCAAATAGAGATCCTCAAGAAGGAAAAACTCCTCTTGAAGGATCAAATCTACGCTGTTCTGAAAAAGGCGAGCGCCGAGGAAGACTAGGAACTAGGCCTTCTTCAAGAAGCAGGCTTTGAGCAACATGCTGCCTGCTTCTGTTTTGCAATCGACTTCATGATCGCCGGGCACTAGGCGGATTCCCTTAATCTTGGAGCCGACCTTAAGGGTGGTGGACGAGCCCTTCACCTTTAGATCTTTGATTAAAGTAACCGTATCGCCATCTGCCAGAAGGTTGCCATTGGCATCTTTGACAATCAGCCCAGTCTCTTCCTCAATAACTGCTCCCGCTATAGGCCATTCATGGCCACATTGTGCGCAAACATAATTGTCGCCATCGGGATAGGTCATATCCTCCTGACAAGCGGGGCATTTAGGGAGACTCTCGCTCATTGAGTCAGCTTAAGCAATGATGCTCACAACAAAGAGGCTAAATAAAGAAATGAAGATGCTGGCAAAGAATGCGGTCCAGAAGCTTGAAATCGTAAAGCCACTCACCACTGCAGAAACTAACATCAATACCAAAGCGTTAATGACCAAAAGGAATAATCCCATCGTGACCACGGTTAACGGCAAGGTAAAGAGAATGAGCAATGGCTTCACAATGGCATTGGCAAAGCCGAGAAGCAGGGCAGCAATGATGAGTGAGCCGCCGTCAGCAAATCGTAGGCCGCTAAAAATATAGCTAGCAACCCACAGCGATAAAGAGGTTAAGCCCCACTGAACGATAAAAGGTGTTAAGTTGCCCATGATTTGGTCCTTTAGGTGAAGTGAAAAATGACTGCTTCTACAGTATGAATCTTATCAGTCGCCTAGTAGTGCGGCGGGATTTCATCTTTTAAGCTACCCGAGCCACCGCTACCAGCTTGTTCCTTGACTGCTTTGAGCTCTCGATACAGAAACTCAATTTGCTGTTGTTGTTTGTAGACCGTCTCATTGAGCTTTTCAATCAAATCCTCGGTAAAGCTGAGTTTGATCTCTAAATTGGTGATTCTGTCTTCGCTGGGGTTGCTCATTTGGGGTTCCTATTTCTCTTATCTTATTACTCAATGAGCTCAAAACGCCCATCTTCCATTTCTGCCTGGGGTCGGATCCAAAAATCATGTGATTGCATAGATTCATATACGTATGCAGGCTCTAGAGTAGCTTCGACATTGGCCAAAAAGACGACTTTATAGAATCCACCGGTCTTAATGTGCTTAAGTTTGGCGCCGGGCTTAAAGAGCCCTGCATCAGGATCTGCCATTTTAGGTTTGCTCATGATAAAAAACGACTTTCTCAGTATGATCTGGTAATGGCCAATCCCATCCCGTACTCCATTCTAGATATATCTCCCATTCCACAGGGATTTACTGCAGGAGACGCCTTGCGCAACTCATTGGATGTGGCGCAGCATGCGGAGAAGTGGGGTTACACACGCTACTGGGTCGCTGAGCACCACAATATGACGGGTAATGCGAGTTCAGCCACAGCAGTGTTAGTGGGGTATCTAGCGGGCGGCACTAAAACGATCCGTGTGGGCTCAGGCGGGGTCATGCTGCCTAACCATGCGCCACTCGTGATCGCAGAGCAGTTTGGCACCTTAGCCTCCATCTACCCTGGACGAATTGATTTGGGCTTAGGGCGTGCTCCCGGTACTGATCAAATGACGGCTCGCGCTCTGCGCAGAGATTTATTGGGAAGCGACGACCGCTTTCCGCAAGACGTGAGAGAGTTACAGCATTACTTCGGGCCAATTTTGGAGGGACAAGCAGTCAAAGCTATTCCAGGTGCAAATACTGAAGTGCCGATTTGGATCTTGGGCTCTAGTTTATATGGCGCACAACTGGCTGCACACTTTGGCTTACCTTATGCATTTGCATCCCACTTTGCTCCAGAGCAACTATTAGAGGCGATGAAGATCTATCGTGAGCTCTTTAAGCCATCAGATAAGTTAGATAAACCCTATTCTGCTTTTGTAATGAATGTTGTTGCTGCAGATACGGATGAAGAAGCGCAACATCTATTTACTACCCTACAGCAAAATGTCATTCGGATGCGTCGCAATACTCGCGGACCGCTACCGCCGCCAATCAAAGATATTGATGATTTTTGTGAGCCCTATGAAAAAGCAACGGCATCACATGCCTTGCAGGTCTCTGCAGTTGGATCTCTAGAAACGGTAAGAAAGACAATGCGCCATTGGTTAGATCTGACTGGCGCCAGTGAATTGGTCGTAACAGGCCAGATCTTTGATCATCAGGCGCGTTTGAAGTCTTTTGAAATCGCCGCTCAAGCAGCGCAAGGGCTATAAGCAGTTGTAGTCTGCAGTAATCTGTACACCTTCTTTTGCCGCGCCACTGGCTAATTTCAATACTTCATTATCTTTGCTAATCAAGATACAAGGCTTACAGGTAAAGGCTAGATCCAAAAAGATTTGGTCATCCATGTCCCGGCATTGCCAGGGAGCAGCAATAATCTTTTGATCCTCAATAATGCGAGCCAGTGATTGCCATTCTTGGACTAGCCTTTCTTGAGCATCTTGCTCTAATGAAAAGAGTGGGCGCGAGATCACATCGGCAAATTCTTCTAATGTTTGACGGCTAGCGAGAGCATCTAATTGCTTCTCTGCCAATGCTTGTTTGATATGAAGTGCCCTAAAGTCGTTGAAGATAAAAAGATCTAGCAAGACATTGGTATCAAAAATGACGGTCTTCATTGCACTTCTTTGCAATTTGATTTAGGTGGATTGATTGCGCCAGATCTCTGGGGTAATCGTCACTTGACCTTGATCGGATGAAACGTAGGCTTCCCCATCTTGAATATTCACATGCAGGACCATGCTGCGCTCAACCAATTTATTGAGTTCACGAGCTTGCTCGGCTGGAATGGAGATGATTTGGAGATTTTTTGCTCTAGTGAGCTTATTAGCAATGCCGTCCCACCAAATTTTGCTAGTGTGTCCACCATAGCAATACACAACCACTTGATCCGATCTACCGCATGCTTTGAGAATGCGGCGCTCGTCTGGCTGACCTATTTCAATCCACAATTTAATCGAATCGGTGAGATCTTTGATCCATAAATCAGGTTCATCGGTATCGCTCAGGCCCTTCGTAAAGGCCAAATCTTCGTGGGCCTGTAAGACAAAAGCAATGATCCGGACCATCATCCGTTCTTCAGTTTCAGAGGGGTGCTTGGCGATGGTTAGCGAGTGGCTGCCATAGTAGTGACGGTCTGAATCGGCGACGTGAAGGTCGGCTTTGTGGATAGTTGCGCGTAGAGCCATGGCGCATTATCGCCTTTTACCGAAAATACAGAGGGATTTGCCATATTCCCAGTATCATTTTAGGAATTTGTTTAACTCCCTGGAGTATTTGATGAAGCTCGGTCCTATGAAGAAAATGCGCTTTTCTGTCAGTATTTTCGGGGGTCTACTACTGGCCTGCTTTTTCCATTTATCAGCTGCAGCAGCTCCATGGCCAACAAAGCCGATCAAAATCATCGTCCCATTTTCTCCAGGCAGTGTTCAAGACGCCTTAGCGCGTTCATTTTCAAATGAGCTTGGGGTTGCGTTAGGTGAGACCGTTTTAGTAGAAAACAAAGCTGGAGCAGGGGGCACGGTAGGTACTGGAATCGTGGCGAAGTCACCAGCTGACGGCTATACCTTTGTGATGGCAGCAGCAAGCCACAACATCAATGGCACTTTATTTCCAAAACTCAGCTTTGACCCACAAAAAGATTTCACGGCAGCCGCATACATCGGCACTAGCAGCTACGTCATGATGACAAACTCGGAGTTCCCTGCAAAGAACGTGGCTGAATTCATCGCATTAGCAAAAGCCAAGCCGGGACAATATAACTACGCGAGCGCTGGCAATGGCAGTGCCTCCCATTTAGCCATGGCCTACTTTGATAGCATGGCCGGAATTGATTTGGTACACGTACCCACCAAGGGAACCGGTGATGCGATTACTGAGCTCTTGGCGGGGCGCGCTCAAGCAGTCATTGCTGCCAATGTGGCTGCATTGCCTTTCGCAAATGATTCACGCATTCGCTTTCTCGGGGTTTCATCTGAAAAGCCTTCCCCATTTGTGCCAGGCGTTGCACCTATTGGCAATACGGTAAAGGGTTATGTATTTGATAGCTGGTTCGGATTGCTAGCACCAGTAGGCACGCCTAAGGAAGTGATTAATAAAGTTTCAGCAGAGATGACTAAGCTATTAAAGCAACCTGACATTATTGAGCGTATGCGTCGCCAAGGCATTGAGATTGGCGCCTTGACGCCAGCAGAATTTAATCAGTTGTTAGCAAAAGATTTTGATCGTATGGCTAACGTTGTGAAGAGCTCGGGAGCCAAGGCTGAGTAAGTCGTCCACATGATTCGCATTACTGAACTACGTTTACCCATTAGCCATCCGCCGCAAGCGCTTGAGGAAGGCATTCTCAAGCGCTTAGGCTTATCTGCAAAAGATTTGATTGCGTTTGATATCTTTAAGCGTAGCTATGACGCTAGGACAAATGTAGCGCTTGCGTTTATCTATACCATTGACTGTTCCGTCAAGGATGAAGATAGCTTACTTAAGAAGTTTGCGAATGATATTCATATTAGGCCATCCCCAGATACGAGTTATCACTTTGTAGCAAAGGCCCCCGAATCGATTCTGAATGGTGACGTGTTACGCCCAGTCGTCATTGGCTTTGGCCCTTGCGGAATTTTTGCCGCCTTAGTGCTAGCGCAAATGGGCTTTAAGCCGATTGTCTTAGAGCGTGGCAAGCCCGTACGTGAACGCACTCAAGATACCTGGGGTCTGTGGCGTAAAAATATTCTCAATCCAGAGTCGAATGTGCAATTCGGAGAGGGTGGAGCAGGGACATTCTCGGATGGCAAGCTCTACAGCCAAATTAAAGATCCCAAATTTTATGGCCGCAAGGTCATTGCAGAATTTATCAAAGCAGGTGCGCCCGAAGAAATTCGCTATGTTGCCAAACCCCATATCGGCACCTTCCGTTTAGTTGGGGTAGTAGAAAAGATTCGCCAACAAATTATTGAGTTAGGCGGTGAAATTCGTTTCTCTCAAAAAGTCGTAGGCTTTGATATTGAAAATGATCAGATCACAGGTATCAAGATTGAGAATCAACCTGATTTAGCCGCTAATCATGTGATCCTGGCGCTTGGACATAGTGCACGCGATACTTTTAAAGCGCTTCATGAAGCAGGCGTCTTTATGGAAGCCAAGCCTTTCTCGGTGGGCTTTCGGATTGAGCATCCTCAATCATTAATTGATAAGGCGCGCCTAGGACCGCATGCTGGAAATGAATTAATCGGCGCCGCTGATTACAAATTAGTGCATCACGCAAAAAATGGCCGCTCGGTGTATAGCTTCTGTATGTGTCCAGGTGGTACTGTAGTAGCCGCGACATCAGAGCCAAACCGCGTGGTTACTAATGGGATGAGCCAATACTCGCGTAATGAGCGTAATGCTAATGCAGGCATTGTTGTGGGCATAACGCCAGAGGATTACCCTGGTGGCCCGTTAGCTGGGATCGAGTTCCAACGCGCTTTGGAATCTAAGGCCTATGAACTTGGTGGGCGCACCTATGAGGCCCCCGGACAATTAGTGGGTGATTTTTTAGAAGGTAAGCCGTCAACTGAATTTGGTAGCGTGATGCCCTCCTATAAACCGGGTGTCCATCTCACGGATTTAGCGCAAAGTTTGCCAGACTATGCCATTGAGGCAATTCGGGAGGCCATTCCTGCTTTTGAGAAGCAAATCAAAGGCTTCTCGATGAAAGACGCTGTCTTAACTGGAATTGAAACTCGCACCTCTTCGCCACTGCGCATTACTCGGGGGCCCAACTTTCAGAGTTTGAATATTAAAGGTCTTTATCCAGCAGGTGAGGGTGCTGGCTATGCAGGCGGCATCTTGTCGGCAGGTGTTGATGGGATTAAAGTAGCAGAAGCACTTGCGCTTGATTACTGCTCAAAACAATCATCATCCATATAGCTACTTATGAACTCAGCAGTCATTCTTCCGTCAGTACCTGAAAAAGAAGTCTTGTTTCATCCAGAGTTGCTGCAAAAGTTCGATATCAATGGACCGCGCTATACCTCTTATCCAAGCGCTGATCGCTTCCATAACGCGTTTGCAGAGGCTGACTATCTAGGAGCACTCAAGCGAGTGGCAGGCGCTCATGAGCCACTCTCGCTTTATTTTCATCTGCCTTTTTGCCCCAATATTTGTTATTACTGTGGCTGCAATAAGATCATTACAAAAGATCACGGCCGTAGTGCCAAATACATTAAGTATTTAGCTAAAGAGATGGCAATGGTCTGTGCTGCGATGGGCGCCACGAAAAAGATTCCGATTACCCAACTACATTGGGGTGGTGGTACACCTACTTTTTTATCTCATGAAGAGATGACAGAATTAATGCATCACACTCGCACGTATTTTGAATTACTCCCTGGTGGTGAGTACTCGATTGAAATTGATCCGCGACGTGTGACAGAAGACGATATTGCCTTACTGGCGGAGCTGGGCTTCAATCGCATTAGTTTAGGTGTTCAAGATTTCAACTTAGCAGTGCAAGAAGCAGTGCATCGAGTGCAGACGATTGAAGAAACTCAAGCTGTGATGGATTGGTCCAGAAAGTATGGCTTTAAGTCTAGAAGCGTAGACCTGATCTATGGTTTGCCAAAGCAGACCCCAGCCACTTTTAAAGAAACAGTGGATACCGTTTTAAAGATGAATCCCGATCGCCTCTCGGTTTATAACTATGCACACTTACCGCATATCTTTAAGCCCCAGCGCCGTATTTCAGAGGCGGACCTTCCGCCAGCTGCAGACAAGCTCGATATTCTCTCCAATACGATTGAGCGCCTAGGCGAAGCAGGTTATGTCTTTATTGGCATGGATCACTTTGCCAAACCAGATGATGAGTTAGCGATCGCGCAGAAGGAAGGCAAGCTCCATCGTAATTTCCAGGGTTACTCGACTCAAGCCGAATGTGATTTATTGGCCTTTGGTATTTCATCAATTGGCAAGGTGGATGATTGCTACTCACAGAATGTGCGTACGCTTGATGAGTATTACGCTGCGATCGATGAAGGACATCTACCAACTTTGCGCGGATTACAACTTGATCAGGATGACTTGCTGCGTCGTGAATTGATTGGTGAGTTGATGTGTCAATTTGCTTTGGATATTGCAGCGTTCGCAAGCGCTCATCAAATTGACTTCAATACCTACTTCAAAGTAGAACTAGAGGAACTCAAAGGTCTTGAAGAAGCAGGACTTTTGGAATGGCAGGGATCCACCTTAGTGGTGCCGATCAAAGGTCGATTATTAGCCAGAAGAGTAGCTATGACATTTGATCGCCACCTGAGAGAATCTCAGGCAAAAGGTACGTACTCTAAGGTTTTGTAGGTCCCGTTTGATCTAGATCAATGATTGCTCAAAACAGTGTTGCTTTTGAGCAAATATAAAATTTGTAAGCATCTTCGATTTGATACACATCAAATTAATTCCTCTAAATCAATTTCAAAATGAACTCATCGAAATTGAAAACAAAAGGGGAATCATCATGCGTATTAAAACTCTCGTAGTGGCAATGGCTGCCGTAGCTTCACTAGCTCCAATCGTATCACAGGCTCAGTCGTCTGAAGACAATCCTTGGATGTTACGTGTACGTGCCGTAGATTTGCTTTGGCAAAATGGGCAAACGAATACACTTTCGACCTTGAATGTGAAGGCAGAGAATCAGGTTATTCCTGAATTTGATATTTCTTATTTCTTTACAAAGAATATTGCCGCTGAGTTGGTCTTAACTTACCCACAGCAAGTGAATATCACAGCAGGCTCTGGCAATACTAGCGTCGGTAAAATTACTGCACTCCCACCATCATTGTTAGTTCAGTATCACTTCACTGAACTAGGTGCCTTCAAGCCATACGTTGGCGTTGGTGTGAATTACACAATTTTCGGTAATCGTCAGAACTTCCCAGCATTAGGTAACTCTGTAACAGTTGATCAATCCAGTCTTGGTGCAGTTGCTCAAATCGGTGCAGACTATATGTTTGATAGAAACTGGGGTGTGAACCTTGATTTGAAATATGCCACAATCAGCACTAATGTGAATACTGTTGCCGGCAACACTAACCTGGGTAAATTAACATTGAATCCATGGATGCCTGCAGTGGGTGTAACTTACAAGTTCTAAGCATTCAGTTCCTAGATCTTGAGATAGGGCCCTAAAGGGGCCCTATTTTTATTGGATTAAATCTTCCAGCAGCTTGTCAAACACTTGCGCATCAAATTGCAAATGGTTAAAGCGATGTATTAGCGTATGGGTAGGTGGTCCAGTTCTGCGTAGCGCATATTGATCCCAGTGATTCAGTTTCCAATCATCTCTGGGGTCAGATCTTTTTTCCATACGCATCTTGGCTTCATTTTCAGGCAAATCAATCCAGGCAATCTGAATACGGGTTTGCGCAGGAATTCCAAGAGCTTCTGGATCAAACATACGGCCACTCTGAATCTCTTTCGAGAAGGGCCCCACCAAAATCACATTGACTCCTAGCAGTAAATTTTCTCTAGCAATCTCAATCAAGCCTTGATATTCCCAATCGCGGAGATTTTCGAGGTAGTAGGGGCTGTCGCGGTCATGGGAGTTATGTGTAGTGAGCTCCATCACATGGGCGCTATAGGCGCCATAGACAGTATCTTTATCCAAAAAGAAAAAATCTTCCCCGGTTTTCTCAATAATGAGTGGCAATGCTCTTTTGGCTAAAGTGGTTTTACCGGTGCCTGCATGACCTGCAAAGAGGATCAGGCGGGGCGATGAGGGACTGAGTTTGCAGATCATAGGTACCTAGTCTCGCAGAAATTAGCGGAAATATCCCAGCTTTTACTGTAGCGACGATAATGTTGGCATGGCTTTAATCGTACTTACTGATGCAAAACTGGCTTTTGGCCACGTTGACCTCCTCGCAAACACTGCTTTTTCCCTGGAATCAGGTGAACGTGTTGGCTTAATTGGCCGTAATGGCACGGGTAAATCTTCTTTATTGAAGATCTTGGCTGGCATAGAAAAAATGGATGACGGGCTCTTGCAATACCAGCAAGGCTTGCGCATTGCCTATGTCCCACAAGAACCTATTTTTGAGGCAGAAGAAACTGTTTTTGATGCCGTCTCCAAAGGGGTGGCACAAGCAAAGGCCTTGCGTGAAGAATATGAAGCGCTTAGCGTTGGAGAGTGGGATGATGCCTCTCACCATCGCTTAGATGAAGTGCAGTCCCAGCTCGAAGCTTTAAGCGGCTGGAACTGGGAGCAGCGTGTGCATGAAACATTGGATCGTCTGCATTTGGAAGCTGATGTCAAAATTAGTACGCTTTCTGGTGGAACCAAGAAACGGGTTGCCTTAGCGCGTGCACTGGTAGAGATGCCTGATGTGCTCTTGCTCGATGAGCCTACTAACCATCTCGATTTAGATTCGATCGCTTGGCTCGAAGATCTATTAAAAGAGTACCAAGGCTCTGTCATTTTGATTACCCATGATCGCGCTTTCTTGGATAACGTCTGCACCCAGATTGTGGAGCTAGATCGCGGAATCTTGCGTTCCTACCCAGGAAACTTCTCTGCGTATGAAGTCCTCAAGGACCAAGAACTTAATTCGGAATCCCTCGCCAATGCCAGAGCGGATAAATTATTGGCTCAAGAGGAAGTATGGATACGCAAAGGGGTTGAAGCCCGTCGTACCCGTAGCGTTGCTCGTATAGCCCGCTTAGAAAATTTACGCTCAAGCCGTGCGCAGCGCAGAGATGCTATAGGTCAAGTGAAGTTAGCAGTATCAGCGGGTGATAGAAGCGGCAAGATTGTTGCTGACTTGCAAGAAGTATCTAAGTCTTACGATCGTCCGATTGTGAAAGATTTCACGGCCACCATTTTGCGTGGTGATAAGGTTGGTTTATTAGGCCCCAATGGTGCTGGTAAAACGACCTTACTAAAACTCATTCTGGGAACAATTGCTCCCGACTCTGGCACTGCAACCATGGGAACGCGCATTGAAGTGGCTTACTTTGATCAAATGCGTGAAGGCCTAGATCTCAATGCCTCGCTTGAAGATTACATCAGCCCAGGTAGCGAGTGGATTGAAATTAACGGCAATAAAAAACACGTTAAGAGCTATTTGAGTGACTTTTTATTTGCTCCAGAACGCACTAATTCTCCAGTAAGCACCTTATCTGGAGGCGAGCGCAATCGCTTATTGTTAGCGCGTCTATTCGCTAGGCCTGCGAACGTATTGGTTTTGGATGAGCCAACCAATGACTTAGACATTGATACCTTAGATTTACTAGAGCAATTACTGCAAGATTACAAAGGCACTGTTTTCTTGGTGAGTCATGACCGATATTTCTTAGATAACGTGGTCACGAGCATTATTGCGAACGAGGGCGATGGATTCTGGCGCGAATATGAGGGAGGTTATGAGGATTGGAAAATCCAAAAGGCCCGCTCCGACAAGATTCGGGCAGCAAACTCCAGTGCAAAAGCACAAAGTGCAACACCTCCGAAGGCTGAGATCAAGGCAGAGGCAAAAGTAGAGACTAAGCCAGCAGTAAAAAGTGGCGTCCAGAAGCTCAACGGCAAGGAGCGCCACGAGCTAGAAGTCTTACCAGCTCAGATTGAAGTGCTGGAAACAGAGCAGGCAGACATTGGTATTGCGATGAGCAATCCTGATCTTTACAAAAATGAGCCTGAGTTGGCAGCCAGTATGCAAGCGCGTTTGACGGAGATCACTGAGCAGCTAGATCAACTGTTGCAGCGCTGGGAGCAACTGTTAAGCCGCTCCGAATCTTAAAGGGTTCTTAGCTGCCGATTTGGATACGGGCACGCAGATGTGCGATCTCATCTAAGAGATCTAAAGCTAGTGCAACACCCGGCGTATTGAGCTCTAAATCATGAGTGAGGTGAGCAGCGGTCTTTGCTCTACGCAGTGACTCACCGCTAAAACGCCAATCTTGCGGGGATGATCCGGTGGGGCTTAAGACACCCTCGGATACCCACGACATGATGAGATCTTCTGGAGTGCGAGAGGCATGTGAGAGTTCCACAATGCTCATGTGTACTTCATTTTCGACAACGCTACCTTCGATCCAGGTGATATTGGTTTGGGTCATGTTCATCATCCCTTCAAGTGAGTTCTGGGGTTGAAATCAAAAGCCTTTTCAAAAGTTTGATAAGCCTCTTTGTGTGCATCTGAATCAGCAGGTGGCAAAACGATCGTAGGCACGACATACAAATCACCAGCTTCCGCACTAGGGATGCCTTTGCCTTTAAGACGCATCTTACGACCAGCAGTAGTGCCAGCGGGAATCTTGAGTTCTAGTGTTGTACCTGCAGGAGTTGGAACATTGACTGTAGTGCCTAAGGCTGCCTCCCAAGGTGCTAGGGGAATGTCGATGTACACATCTTTCCCATCGACTCGATAGATAGGGTTAGGGTGGAAATCAATTTCTAAATAGAGATCACCTGCGCCACCTTCGCCCATGCCAGGCCCGCCTTGACCAGAGAGGCGTAAATTTTGTCCGGCTTTAATTCCTTTAGGAATGCTGACATCTAATTTACGCTCTTGGGTGCCGACATGACCTTGGGCATCCATGCTGGGCATGTGCAAAGCAATCGTACGCTTAGCACCGTTATAAGCATCCGCAAGATCGATCAAGATTTTGGCATGATGATCTTGGCCTTTAAAGTTCATGCCTTGGCGTGCATTGCCTCCACGACCGCCTTGGCGATGTTTGCCTCTACCAAAAAGAGATTCGAAGAATTCACTTTGATCGCCTTCAAAGCCGCCGCCATAACCAGGGTGACCTCCGCCATAGCCGTCATCAGCGTATTCAAAACCTTCGTTCCAATTAGGAGGAGGGGTGAAATCTTGACCGTTTTTCCAGTTCGCTCCAAAGCGATCGTAGGCTGCACGTTTTTCAGTATCTTTGAGTACAGCATAAGCTTCGCCAATCGCTTTGAACTGCTCTTCAGCGCCAGCTTCTTTGTTCACGTCAGGGTGAAACTTGCGAGCCATTTTGCGGTACGCAGATTTGATCTCAGCCTCAGTGGCAGAGCGCGCCACCCCTAGTGTTTCGTAGTAATCCTTAAATTTCATAAGCCTTATACATTTCGATTAAGTCTTGTTCGGTCTTGATTGAACCTCAAGGATTAATTCTACAGGCCTATTAGCTCATTACGCCGATTTGCCAAGGCACAAATTCATAATCTCCTAGACCCAGCAATTCACTTTTTGAGGCTTCTCCTGAGGCAGTGCGCAAAAATAGTTCAAAAATACGTTGCCCCATTTCCTGGACTGAAACGGTGCCATCGAGGATTTCACCGCAATTGATGTCCATATCCTCAGTTAAGCGCTGGTACATCGGGGTATTAGTAGCTAACTTAATGCAGGGGGCTGGCTTAGATCCAAACATCGAGCCCCGACCAGTAGTAAAGGCAACCAGGTTTGCGCCACCAGCAATTTGGCCGGTGGCAGAGACGGGATCAAATCCAGGGGTGTCCATGAACACAAATCCCTTGGCGGTGACAGGCTCTGCATATTTATACACTTCCATGAGGGGGCCGGTGCCTCCTTTCATGGAAGAGCCTAAGGATTTTTCAAAAATATTGGCAAGGCCACCAATTTGATTTCCGGGGCTCACTTGGCCATTGATTTGCACATCTCGGCCAACAGAGTATTCATCTTTCCACCAGCGAATGCGTTTAATCAGTTTCTCGCCAATTTCTTGGCTGGCAGCTCTACGCGTCAAGGTATGCTCAACACCATAGATCTCAGGAGTTTCAGAAAGAATGCCAGTGCCGCCATGGCGAGAGAGGATATCAATCGCTGCACCCAATGCCGGGTTTGCAGTAATAGAGGAGAAGCCATCTGATCCACCGCATTGCAGTCCAACCGTTAAATGACTAGCGGATACGGTTTCACGTTTTGCTTTATTGGCTTCGGGTAATAAGGCTTTCACTGCTTCAATACCAGCCTCAATCGTTTTGCGTGTACCGCCGCTCTCTTGCATGATGAAGGTATGCAGGTTATGACCTTCTTTGAGATCCTCTTGTTCCATCAAGCCTTTGAGTTGATTGCGCTCGCAGCCTAAGCCTACGATTAATGAAGCTGCGAGGTTAGGGTGACGCGCATATCCCGCCATCGTGCGACGGAGTAACTGCATCGGTTCACCACTCATTTCCATGCCGCAACCAATGTCGTGACTAAATGCCACCACACCATCTACATTTGGAAAATCTTTGAGGCGCTCTGGTGTAAACCAGTCAGCAATCCTATTGACTACCGTTGCTGAGCAGTTCACGGTCGATAAGATGCCAATGAAATTACGGGTGCCGACTTTACCGTTGGGACGCACATAACCCTGGAAGGTAGCGCGCTCAGACTCAGGAAGCATTTGGGTAGGCTTATATTCACTGGAGTAGGCATAGTCACGATCGAATTCACGAAACTCGGTGTTATGACTGTGCACCACGGTGCCAGGCTCAATATCGACATTGGCAAATCCAACCGTAACGTTGTACTTGAGAATAGGATCGCCTTTCAAAATTTTCTTAGCAGCAATTTTGTATCCGGCTGGAACCTGACTGCGGCTAGTGAAATGTTCACTAGGCACTTCTGTACCAATGGCAATATCAACGCGTGCCACCACAATATTGTCATTTGGGTGAAGGCGAATAATGGAGCCTGCTAATTTTTTTCCAGAGGTTTCAATCATGTCATTCTTTCAGTAAAGTAATTTTGTATTTAGGTATTGCGTAGTCGATCGCCAGAGGCGATTGGGTCAGTTGATGGGCAATAATGCCAAAATCAGCATTCTCATGTAATGTTCTCCATAATCGTTTTTATAAGTTATTTTTTAAGTATATTTATTAAAGCATTGATCTAGACAAATGAAAATTACTAGCGCGACCATTTACCCTCTCTCTGTACCGCTCATGGAGCCGATTAAGATGTCGCGGGAAATTGTTGCAGATGCAAAAACTGTACTGCTCTGCATCAGCGATGAGGAGGGTAGGCAGGGCTGGGGTGAAGCCTCGGTAGCTCCGCTCATGACCGGTGAAACCTTGGATAGCCTAGTGGGGAGCGTTAAGTATTTGGTCGAGCAGGCAAAGAATTGGGAATGGACTGAGCCGAAGAAATTTGCGGAGGAGTTTGCAAAAATTTTATACGGCAATGCTTCGGCAAAGTCTTGCTTAGAAATGGCACTGCTAGATTTATTTACGCAACAGCAATCGATTCCGCTATGGCGATATCTGCGCCAGGAAAATAATTTACCGGATGTTGAAACTCCTGCTCCCATCCCACTTCTACGAATGCTCGGTGGTTCTTTTGATAAAGAAGTGGCTGACGCTAAATCATTTCGTGAGCTTGGCTTCCGGCATTGGAAGATCAAAATTGGCTCTCTCTCATTAGCAGAGGATTTGCATCGAGTAGAAGCACTTTCTAATTTACTCGAGGGTGATGTCATTTCTGTAGATGCAAATGGTGCAATGAGTTTATCTGATGCAATCCAATTCTGCGAATCTAAAGAGGCCAGTAAATTAAGTTTTGCAGAACAGCTCGTTCCTGCCGATTTACCGTTAGAAGATTTTGTTCTATTGAAAAAAAGATCGCCCATTCCAATTGGCTTAGACGAGTCCATCCATGGTTTATCTGAAATTGAAGAGTTCATTAAGGCTAAGGCCTTGGATGGTGCAAGCCTGAAGCTCATTAAAACTGGCGGGGTTCTTCCAGCGCTCGAAGCGGGCAAGACCTTGCTAAGCCAAGGCCTCAAAATGAATTTAGCCTGCAAAATTGCAGAGACCTCTCTCGCGGGCGCAGCGACTGCGTCCATTGGCTTTGCTCTTGGAGAAGTACCCTGGGGATTTAGCATGTCAAATCAATATCTGCAGTTTGATATTTGCAATCAGCCGCTAAAGGCTCAGGAAGGCAAACTGGATGTTGCGCAACTGTCTATTAGCGGCATTGGTGTCACACCCAATCTGGATAGGGTTAAGAGCGCCATTGCTAAGGGCTACGCAGCTATTGAATGTTAAGCACATCAAACGCTGCCTTTAATCTTCTGGAATAAGAATCTGACACCTGGGTGATTTCCTCGGGCGTCCATTTTCTAAAACCTTCGCCTGCTTTCATCCCCGTTTTTCCCTCACTCATCAACTGCTCTACTTTGGCCGGCAGGGTGGTGATATTAGAGAGGGAAGGGTAAATCTCACGAGCAGCATTAGCCATGCCGTCCCATCCGGAAATTTCTTTTTGTGTCATTGGCCCAACTGCGGCGTATCGAAAACCAAAGCTATATCTCACGGCATCGTCAATATCATCTGGAGTAGCAATACCTTCTTGCACTAAAGATAAGGCCTCTCTCATGAGGGCATGCTGAATTCGATTGGCCAAAAAGCCTGGAATATCTTTTTTAACCAGCACTGGCTTCTTATCAATGCTTCGATATAGCTCGCATGCTTGTTGTGCAAAAGATAACTCCGTATTTTGTCCCATCACGATTTCTACTAAGGGCACCACTTCTGCAGGCATGAAGTAATGTGCTCCCATCATGCGATTAGCAGTCTTAAGTCCTTCAGCAATTTTGCTAATCGGAAATCCCGAGCTATTGCTGCCAATGGGAATATTGCTTGGTACTACACCGTCAAGATACTGAAACACTTTTTGCTTGAGCGCTAAGTTCTCAGCAACCGTTTCGATGATCCATTGGCATTGATCCCAATTCGTCCAGTCTTCAAGGACAGCTGTGGATTGCGCTGACTTGATCGCTGCTACATCTTTTTTGGCATTCTCACCAACCAAGCCAATTTTGTTGGCCAGAGTAATGGCCTTATCTAAGCAGGCGTCGGATTTGTCTTTTGACCTTCCCAAAATGACCACGGGGATGCTTTGCGCAATAAACCCAGCGGCGATGCCTGCAGCCATAATTCCGGAGCCAATAACGGCGACCTGTTTCGTCATATGTGAGCCTATACGGTTAAGTTGTAATATTTTTTTAATAGCAATATATGATATCGCTCATCTATTTACTGTAGATTATCATTAATCATGGTTTAATAGCAAAAGAATAAGAACTACTTATACGGATAACTTAATAAAGGAACCTTAATATATGACAATGACTAACCCATTCCAGCCTGTTGAAAAGATTAAAGCCGAAGTCTTTATGTCTATGCCTGAGAAATTCAGGAAAAAATCCCGCACGGGTTGGTCTGATCCCAACCGCCAAGGTCAGGAAGTGGAGTGCTTCTTAGAAGGCCCTTCCTTTGATCGTGAAGGTAATTTGTGGTTTGTGGACATTCCATTTGGCCGTATTTTCAGAATTACTCCAAAAGGCGATTGGGATCTCGTGACTCAATACGACGGTTGGCCTAATGGTCTGAAGTTCCATAAAGATGGCCGCGCATTCATCTGCGATTACAAAATGGGTTTGATCGCACTCGATCCTAAAACAGGAAAGATTGAAACTGTTTTGGGCTCCATGTATAGCGAGAACTTCAAAGGCCTTAATGATTTACATTTTGCTTCTAACGGCGACTTGTATTTCACAGACCAAGGGCAGACTGGTATTGCAGATCCAACAGGTCGCGTATTTAGATTGCGTGCCAATGGACAGTTAGATCGCTTGGCAATCAATGTACCTAGCCCTAACGGTATTACTTTGAATACTCAAGAAAAGCATGTATTTGTTGCAGCAACGCGTTCACAACAAATCTGGAGATTGCCATTGATGGCTGACGGTTCAGTTTCTAAAACTGGCGTTGCTATTCAATTAACCGGCGGAGTTGCAGGTCCTGATGGTATTGAGATGGACTCAGAAAATGGCTTATTGGTTTGCCATTTAGGAATTGGTATTTGGCGTTTTGATAACAATATGTTGCCAACCCATTTGATCTATTCAGACAATCCACACCATCATCATTTGGCTAATATGTGTTTTGGCGGCCCTGATGGCAAAGATCTTTACATCACTGAATCGTTGTCTGGAGACATCCTCAAGGCCCGTCTCCCAGTTGCTGGCAAAAAGATGTTTGGGTTAAGTTAAATTGACTGAGCGCCTACCGTTATATAAGTCATTAGCCAATTCGCTCGAGGAGCGTATTTATAACGGCGACTGGCCTGTGGGGTCTGCTTTACCAACCGAGGCAGACCTTTGCAAAAATTTTCAGGCTAGCCGCCATACCCTGCGTCATGCCTTACAAATTTTAGAGGCCAATGGCTTGATTTTTCGTCGTCAAGGTGCGCCTACACAAATCATTTCTAGAAGAAAGCTGAGACGCTTTACACAGAGCTTTAATTCTCCAATAGATATTTTGAGTTATCCACGGGATACCTATCGTGTGAATCTAGTAGAAGAGTTCATTGAGATTGATCAAGTGCAGAGTGAAATGATTGGCTGCCCAATTGGATCCTCTTGGTATCACATTGGCGGTATTCGGAAGCGCCAAGAAACTGAAGAAATCATTTCATGGTCCGATATTTATATCTTGCCGCAATTTGCCTCTTTAACCACTGACCCAGAGCATCCACAAGTGATGGTGTTTGAGCAAATTGAGCAGAAGTATGGCGCCAGAATAGAGCGGGCAGAACTTGACGTCTATGCTTTAGCTGCGCCAACACGGATTGCAGAGCATCTCAAGTTGAAGCCTTCGGATCCCTGCTTAGTCATTATTCGGCGATATTTCGATAGCCAAGATAAGCTTTTTGAAGTTACTGTTACTTATCATCCTGAAAAAAAATACGTCTACAGTATGGAATTTAAAGCGAGCACGGAGATTTAAGAATTCATGGCAACTACGAAATACTTATCTATCGCCGATGCTGAGCAATTCATTGCAAAGGCGCTGGTTGCTAATGCTGTTCCTAGCGCTGATGCTCTGATTGTTGCGCAGTTAATGGTTAAGTCAGATTTAGTAGGAGCGGATGGTCATGGTTTATTTCGCTTGCCTGCTTACCTCAAAAGAATTCGTGCGGGTGGCGTTAATCTCAAGCCCAATATTCGGATTGAGCGTGAGAAGGGTGCTACCGCATTAATTAATGGCGACAACGCTTTAGGTCATCTCGTGATGAACAAGGCGGTAGAAGTTGCCATCGAAAAAGTAAAAGAACATAGTGTTTGCTGGGTAGGTAGTCATTATGGCAATCACTCTGGTGCTGCATCAGTCTATGTTCGTAAATTAGCAGAACAAGGTTTCATTGGCATCTACATGGCCGTAGGCAATGCGAATCATATGGCCCCTTGGGGCGGCATTGATTTGCTTTTATCTACTAACCCGATTGCGATTGCTGTTCCAGCCGGAGACCATCCAATGGTCTTGTTGGATATAGCTACAACAGTGGCTGCTTATGGCAAAGTAAAACTAGCCGCCCAGAAGGGCGAGTCAATGCCAGATGATTGGATGATTGATCGTCAGGGTCGGCCTATTACAGATCCGAAGAGATCATCTGAAGGTTCTTTATTGCCCATCGGTGGATACAAGGGTTATGGCCTGGCGGTCATGATTGGCTTACTGGCCGGCGCTTTGAATAATGCGGCAGTAGGCAAGGGTACTATTGACTTTAATGCCCATCATGATCTGATTACGAATACAGGGCAAACTATCATTGCGGTTGATCCGAGTGCGTTCGGAGATAAACAAGAATTCATCAATCGAGTCATTGCGTTGGTAGACGACTTAAAAAGTTCATCAACATTGCCCGGCGTAAAAGAAATACGTGTACCTGGAGAGGGTGCTGCAAAAATGATGGCTGAAAGAATGCGTCTGGGGATCCCGATTACACCCGAGTTATTGGAATCTTTAAATAGCTGTGCCAAGGAGTGTGGAATTGCTTCTTTGAGTATCTAAATTAAGTGGAGGAGACAATATGTTTAAGAAAATAATAAAAAACATAGCATTAAGCGCAGTGGTATTGCCTGTAGTCATCGGGTCTGCTGTTGCTGCCTACCCAGATAAGTCAATCAAAATGATGATTGGTTATGCGCCAGGAAGCTCAACGGATATTGTTGGCAGAATGATTGCCAATGATCTCAGTCTTGCATTGAAGCAACCGGTGATTGTAGAAAATCGTGGTGGTGCAGCAGGTAGCTTGGCTGCAGAAGCGGTGGCTAAAAGCACTCCAGATGGTTACACCATTTTGTTTGCGCAAAACGGTCTCGCGATAAACGTAGCTGCCAATCCAAAATTGCCATTTAATGGACAAAAGGATCTACTCCCAGTAGTCGGGGTGGCTGCTACCCCCCATATTTTGATCGTGAATAACAATTCCAAAGTCAAGAATGTGGCTGATTTGATTGCCATGCTCAAAGCAGATCCAGGCAAGCTGAGCTTTGGCTCATCAGGTATTGGCAACTCCGATCATATGGCTGGCGAGTTATTTTTAGCCACCACGGGATTGCAAGCGATTCATATTCCGTACAAGGGTGGTTCTCCAGCGGCTACTGATTTAGTGGGCGGACAAATTGACTTCTACTTTGCAGGTATGCCAGTGGGTCTTCCTTTATACAAAGGCGATAAGGCCCACGCATTAGCAGTGACTAGTAAAAATAGATTTAGCGGTGCACCTGAATTACCAACAGTTCAAGAGGCTGGCGTTAAGGGTTATGAAATGGCGCTATGGCAAGGGGTATTTGTGCCGGCGGGGACTTCACCTGCCATCGTACAAACACTGAACAATACCGTACTTAAAATTTTAGAGACACCCGAAATGAAAGAGCGATTCATCAAGGCGGGCGTACAGATTGCGCCAATGAATACTCAGCAATTCTCGGACTTATATTTCTCCGATATTGCTAGGTGGAAAGTGGTGATGGAGAAATCGAAGATTAAGTTAGATTAAATCTCCAGAAATCTGCGGCAAATCACTCAGCGCTGAGGTCGAACACTAAGACTTCAGCGCTTTTTCCATTGCTAATTTGGATTTGCGTTTCATCTTGAATAAAAAGCGCATCGCCGGCAGTCAAAGTTAGACCATTTACCTCTAAAGAACCTTGAATCAGGTGCACATAAGCTTTGCGCTTTGGATCAAGGGCCAATAAGGCGGTTTGATCGCCATCAAATAATCCAGAGTACAGATAGGCATCAGCATGAATTAAGACGGAATGACCTTGCCCACTAGGAGATGCTACTAAGCATAACTTACCCTGCTTATCAACTAATGGAATCGTTTTTTGTTCATAGCTGGGTGCCACTTCTAAAGTATTAGGCTCTATCCAGATTTGTAAGAAATGGGTTGTTTGATCTTTAGCGTGATTAAACTCGCTATGCGTTACACCCGTACCAGCACTCATGCGTTGCACATCACCCGGCGGAATGCCTTTGATATTGCCTATGCTGTCTTCATGCGCTAATTCACCAGAAAGAACATAGCTAATGATTTCCATATTGCGATGTCCGTGCTTGCCAAAGCCCATGCCTGGGGCAACGCGGTCTTCATTGATCACTCTGAGATTACCCCAGCCCATAAAGCGAGGGTCATGATAGCTACCGAAGGAAAAAGAGTGAAAGCTTTTTAGCCAACCGTGATCGGCATAGCCGCGTTCTTGAGATTTTCTGAGAATTTGCATAATTTAAAAATGAGTTATGAAAACAATAATCTGTTTACTCGCTCTCTCCCGATCTGCTAGGAAATTTATAGGAGGCATAGCGCACTACTGCATTTGCCAGGGCAAGGATGAGAATGGTTAGGCCCATCAGCAAGATTGGCATATCGGCTTCATGCTTGGTATTGACTAAATCAATGATGAGGCGCGTTACTGCAGTGATTGCTACATAGATCAAAAAACGTACCGGCATATGGTTAGTCTTAAAGTAAATGCCGACCATGGCGCCAATCTCTAAATAGATAAATAGTAAGAGTAAGTCTTCGATAGAGGCTGAACCCTTATTAACCATTCCAAGGAAAGCTACGGCTGCAGACCAAACAGTGGCACCACCAATTCCAAATAAGGCTATTCGATGAAATAAGGAAACAAAAAGGTTTCCAATGGGCACTGTCCATTTTTCAATAGCATCTTCAAGCTTGGAGGCATCTTTTGGCAAGGTTGGTGGCATGGTTATTACATCTCCTGCTTTTTTAATGGTTATGCCCCAGTATATTTCTCAAACAGCGGGTTGTAACAAAAAAGAGGCCGAAATGCCCCTTTTTTTGGAAAGTATTGACCTAGATCACGCCAAACTATCAGCCCAGATGTTGTGGGCCCATCCCCAAGCATAAACACCTTCTAGAGTAGAGGGTGCAGGAGAGAGACCGCCAGATCCAGGAACGGGTTTGAAGGTTTTTTCTGCGGCAATATATTGGTGAACGCTGGCAACGTGGACAACTTCTTTGTCGTTCACAAAGCTATAGCAGGTGTTGGTGAGTACTGGGGCTGGATTGACTTCCCAACCACTGAGCTCAGCAACGATTGCGGCTGCAGCAACTTTGGCGTGTTGATTGGCCATGTGTCCAGATTTTGGCATTGCATAGGCAACCTGGATTGAATCTCCCAGCACATGAATATCTTTTTGGGCGGTAGATTCAAAGTTGATGAAGTTGACATTCACCCAGCGACCATTAGAGTTAGCTAAACCCGTTTTAACGGCGATCTCACCAGCACTCATTGCTGGTAAAAGATTTAAAACGTCCCCTTTGATGTCATCTTGTATTTCTAATTTGACAGTTTTGGTTTTAGCATCGACAGCAGTGACGTTGTGTTTTGGTAGGTACTCAATAATTCCGGAGTACTGTTCCGCCCACACTTTCTTAAACAGTGCACCCTTAGAGGTAACGTCCTGATTGGCATCCAAAATCAATACTTTAGATTTAGGTTTATTTTGCTTGAGATAATTCGCTACTTGGCAGGCACGCTCGTATGGTCCTGGAGGGCAGCGATAGGGCGCCTCAGGTACGCTCAATATAAAAGTTCCGCCATCGCGCATAGCAGCTAACTGCTGATGCAATGCCACGGTTTCAGCGCCAGCTTTCCAAGCTTGTAATGTAACTCCTGCTTTGTTGGCTTGCTCTAAACCCTCGATGCTATTCATCATTAGCGTAACGCCAGGAGAAACGACGGCCTTGTCATAACGCAAAGTTTTGCCAGAAGCAAGCTTCACCGTCTTCTTATCAGCATCCATGCTCACTACGCTATCTTGAATAACCTTAATCCCATGACGTTTACTCAGATTGTCATAAGAGGAAGTAATTTCAGAGATGGTGCGCGAGCCACCAACCACTAAATTGGAAAGAGGGCAGGAAATAAACGATGCATTAGGCTCAATTAAGGTTACCTTGGCAGTGTTATTGGAAAATAGGCGTAAGTATTTAGCGGCAGTTGCGCCGCCGTAGCCACCGCCAATTACCAAGATTTCTGCTTTTTGTAAGTTGGCATGGGCCCGTCCAGAGAAGCCGGCTGCTAAGCCGAAGGCGGCAGCGCTTTGACCAATAAAGTGACGACGATTCATGATGGCTTCCTTATTGTTTTTTGCTAAGTTGATTGGCGATGGTTTCGAGTTGCTCATCGCTGTAGCCTTTGGCAAGCTGAGGCATGATGGTGCCTTCACGGGCGCCAGATTTAAATGCTTTGAGTTGTGCCAACATTTGTTCACTCGTCAGACCGTTGATGAGGGGCATGCCGCCATCGACAGCGCCTTTTCCATCTGTGCCGTGGCAATTAGCGCAAGTAGCTGCTAATGACCGTTTGTATAAATCCGTTGCCGCGGAGTTTTGTGCCAGGCTTGAGCTACTCCATTGACCAAGGCCAATAATGGCCGCAGCTAAAAATGCGGTTTTGAGGTGCTTTGCACGCATGGGAACAATCTCCATTTCGATTTTTTCTCAGTGTTTAGAACTAGGTGAATTTCACTTATACATATCTTAAACAAGAAGTTGAGGGCAGTGCCGTATAGCTCAGATTCATTTCTTATAAGCTCATGTGCAAAAGTGCTCGATTCAGCTTTTCTCCAGAAGGATTGCAAGCCCTATAAACTAGCGCTATGCGTGGTTCATTTTCATACCGTTCGGCTCTCTTCATACTCTTTTTAGGTGTATTTACCTATTTATATGGCTTGGATAGTCGCTTTGCCCCCAAAAATGGCGATGAATATCCCTATATGCATATTGTTCGCATGACGGCAAATACTGGCGATTGGCTGCCTTTGCAGTCGGAGATGCAGGGGCTCAAGAACACCAAGCCCCCGCTGATTTTTTGGCAGGGCTTAGTCACCACCCAGTGGGCCAATCATTGGTCATTATTTAATTTACGTTGGCCTGGAGTTTTCTATACGGGCCTCACTGCTCTTTTCTTATTTCTGGCGGTACGCTGCTTTAGTGGAAATGCCAAGACGGGATTATTGGCAGGCTTAGTGTGGCTTTCCTTTTTTGCAACTTATCGATATGGTCGCCCATTCTTAACTGATCCCCCAGAAGTATTTTGGATTAGCTTGCCGTTTATGGCACTTTTATATTGGGGTAAGACTGCCTTCGATTCCAAAATATTGTTTCCATTGTTTGCTGGGATTTGTTTAGGTTTCGCTTTACTTGCAAAATCGTTCGCTTATATCGTGCCAGCCACTTTTGCCTTGACTCTGTATTACTGGCGTTGGCGGCAGTGGGGCATATCCAAAACGCTGATCAGCGATTTCTATAAGTTATTCCTCATTGGCATCCTGGCCTTGAGCGTGTTTGCTCTCTGGTTTGCACTCGATCCTTATCCCGAGGCTATCTGGAAAGAATTTGTCCTTGGAGAGAATGCTGGTAAATTTGATGCGCGCAGTAGTAATTACTTATTGGACTTATTAAGTGGGGGCGACAGCATCTGGATGTTGATGCTGACTACTTTAGGCAATGCTGGTTTATTTGCTTTTGTGCTGATCTCTACCTTATGGCAGTGTTGGCGTGAGCGCCGATTTTTCACTGTCGAAGAAAGTCTATTGCTGTTATTAGCGATTGCATTCTTGATGGTGTTTAGTTTTCCAAGTCAACGTTCAGGCCGTTATCTTTTGCCTGTGATGCCCGCTTTTGCTGCATTGATTGCCTTGCATTGGGAACGCTTGCCTTTGTGGGGCTTTCGTATTGCCCTGATATTACAGATCATGATTCTGGCGATCTTGATATGGCTTGGTAGTCGTCTGCAGTTGTCCGTGCTGATTGGTGGGGCAGGCTCGTGGACTTACTCCTATGCGCATTGGTTTCTCATGGGTGCTAGTGTGCTGCTTGTACTGGCCGGACTGTTCAAGAGGGATTTCTGTAAAACCGCTGCACTAGCAAGCTGCTTTTTGGTCTACTGCGCTCTTAACAGCAGCCTCTCTCCCTTGGAAGGACAATTGGGTAGATATTCCCCAGCAGTGATCGCGCAAGTGCAGGACAAGGATGTGTGGATTCCGTGTGATTACCGGGCGAAGGATGAGGAATACCGACTCTTGTTGCCAGGTGGGCGTTTGCATGGATACTCAGCCTCAGAAGCCAGTGAAGCAGCGCAACTGAGTGCAAACTACCCATTAGTCTTGGTGCAGGCTCCATTAGGGGTTAAACCACTGGTGTGTGATTCTTGTCAAGTCTTGGGTCAAAGAATGGAAATGAGAGCGCGTCATTCTGATAAAGAAATAATCGATATGCTCAAAGGAAATCTTGCTGAGCATTTATTTGTTAATGAGTTCTTGATCGCAACCCCAGTAGTGAATTCATCGGCCATGGTAAATGGTAAGGATGCCTGTAGATGAGTCGCGTTATTTCTCTCTGCTTTTTATTGCTAGCTGCGGTAATCGGCTTTCTACATCTAGATAGCCGTCCAGCTTGGTCGCCGTTTGCTGAAGTAACCCCAATGGCTATTGAAGAGCCAGTTGAGCAAGCAGTGTCTTCTAAAACGAAGCAAGCGATTCAACCGAGCATTGCTCAGCCACTGGCAACTTGGTTGCCGGACACTGGCGCAGCATCAGTTCATGCTGCCTCTCTGATTGCTTTAAAAGATGGATTCATCAGGGCGTTTTGGTTTGCCGGTAGCCGTGAGGGCGCTCCTGATGTTGTTATTAATAGCGCCGTCTATGATCCGCATTTGGCAACTTGGAGCGCTCCAACCGTCGTGATTGATCGACTTTCCGCTCAGAGTGGCCTCTCACGCTATATCGCTAAGTTAGGCAATCCAGTTCCTAGCAGAATGGCTGATGGCCGCATGCAATTGTTCTTTGTGACGGTTTCTATTGGTGGATGGGCGGGTAGCTCGATCTCCACCATGATCTCGGACGATGAAGGGCTTACTTGGGGTCGACCACAACGCTTGATTAGCTCACCTTTGTTTAATTTAAGTACTTTAGTAAAGTCACCAGCCTTGCAGTTCGCTGATGGGCGCCTAGGTTTGCCTGCCTATCATGAGTGGATTGGACGCTTCGGAGAGTTTTTAAGAATAGAGGCAACCCAGGTAATCGATAAACGCCGCATGAGTTCTGGGCGTAGTGCGATCCAGCCAGTGGTATTTGTAAATGATCCCCAATCGGCTACTGCCTTATTTCGACAAACCAGAAGTTCTACCCTTCCAAAACAAATTCCGGTTAGCCAAACTAGCAATGCTGGCAAAACTTGGCAATCTGCTGAAGATGTATCGGTTGCCAATCCAAACTCTGCGGTAGCGGGCCTGACTTTAAAAAATGGCATCCGTTTATTGGCGCTCAATAATATTGCGGCAGGGCGTTATCGTTTAGTCTTGTTGATGCAGTCTGCTCCATCTGCGCCATGGCAAGTCGTGCGAGTGCTAGAAGATGATGAGGCCTTACCAAATGAGCAAAGAAAAGAGTTTTCTTATCCTTATTTAATTAGTGCTCATGGTGATGATGCGCATGTAGCCTATACCTGGGACCGCAAAAAAATTCGGCATATCTATTTTTCTCCTGCATGGCTAATGCAAGCATATAGCCAACTGCCACAAGCGCCGATTCCCGCTAAGGATGCAAATACTAAGGAGGGGCAACCATGATCGATTGGATGCAGAACTTCGCTCTGATTGAAATGGCAATCACTTGTGGGGTGATATTGGTTTGGTTTGCGCAAGCTTTCTCTGATAAGCCACTTTCATATCCAGTGAAGTGGTGTTTGTTGATTCTGTTAGCAAATCTTTTCTTCTGGCCATTCGGTTTAGGGACGGCCTTACCTTTGGCCGCTTATGTGCGGGGCATCGTAGGTGATTTGAGTGTGGTGCTTACTTTATTACTCTGGAGTTCGGTAATGTTACCAAGCCGTCCTATTCCTTTAAGCTTTAAATTCTCGGTCACCTTGATCTCACTGATTTTTTATCCGCTGGCCTTGGGTCTGGGAATGTTCGATCCGTATAGTTGGGGTTACGGCTCACTAGGCATGCTAATAGCCGTCTTACTATTTGCTTTAGTTTTGGCATTATTGGGCTGGACTAAAGGTGTTTGGATTATTGCGCTTGCCATTATTGCGTGGGCAGGTCATTGGCATGAGTCCACAAATCTTTGGGATTATGTTTTAGATCCATTGTTGGGCATCTGGGCGGTGATTGCTCTAGTAAATATCCTGCATCGTAAGCGTCGCGATAAGGCGAGGTCTGGTTACTTATTTAGACCAGGTTAAGGTTTGATAAAAGCAGATCATTATTCCTGCTTATTAAGGGAGTGCGTATGAAATCAGTAGTGCAAACAAGTTCTAGTTTAGGGCGAGTAATAGGCTGGGTTTTCGCGGCCCCGCTTGTCTTAAGTGCCTGCGCCAATAATTACAACCCTTATCAGCAATATGCCTACCCACAGTCTTATATGCAAATCGCTTCTTATACAGGGACAGGTTCGCCTCTAGTGCTATCAAATGCGCAACTCGAATCCCTGTTATCTCCCATTGCGTTGTATCCCGATTCTTTACTCTCTTTGATGTTATTGGCTTCCACCTACCCATTAGAGGTGGCTGAGGCTTATAACTGGAGAAACGCTAATGCCAACCTGAAGGGGGTTGATTTACAAAATGCACTGAAAACTCAGACCTGGAACGATAGTGTGAAATCACTCATGTCCTTTCCGCAGGCATTTAACATGATGGGTAGTCAGTTGCAGTGGACGCAAAACTTAGGCAATGCCTATAAGCTGCAATCATCTGACACCATGAAGGCTATTCAGTCGCTCAGAAAGCGAGCTATACAAGCGGGCACTTTAAAAAGCTCTCCGCAAATGACGGTGACGACCGATGCAAGTTCTAATATTCTGATTGCTCCGAGTAGTCCTCAGCTCGTGTATGTACCTACTTATAGTCCTACTGCGGTTTATGGCACTTGGCCTTATCCCGACTATCCACCATACCCCGCCTTTAACCCGGCATGGGGGCCTATGGCTTTTGGCTTGGGTTTGGCGGTTGGTGATTCTTTCTGGGCTACCCCAGCTTGGTCTAATGGCACGATCAACTCCACTAATGTCAATACCAATCCATCGCGCGGTTTGATTGGCCCGAGCAATGTGCAGAATCAGCAAAGGCTACTCAATGATTGGAATAGCAATGCAACTCCACAAGATCGTCAGGATGCCCGCAATGCAGCCCAGCGTGCCGACAATACATTTCAGCGGGATGCTACGCCACAAGAACGTGCGCAAGCAGATCGCATGAATCAGGAAGCGCGCAACACTTATCAACAAGATAGAGCAAACCCAAATTTTTACCGCGAGGCTGCTCAAGAAAATGCCTTCCGTGAACAAGCCCGTTTTGATGGTGGACAAGATCGATTTGGTGCCAGTCGTATGGGTGGTGGCGGTGGTGGATTTGGTGGCGGCCACATGGGTGGATTTAGACGTTAATTATTTGAAAGCATTCAACATGAATACCTTAAAGAAAATCGTATTATTTCTAGCCTGCTTATGTTGTTATCAGCAGTCAGCAGTAGCACAGGCCAACATGCCAGCGAATGACGCTTCAACTGCCGCTTTAGTGGAGTTGTGCAAGAACCGCAATGATCAGGATGCCCAAAACTTTTGCTTTGGCTTTGGTGAGGGCGTATTCCAGGCTTACTTAGCCAACCAACCTACTAATGCCAAGCCTAGCGTTTGCTTCCCGCAACAAGGCGGTTCCCGCGAAGCTATCTTGCAAGAGTTTTTAAAGTGGAACCGAGCTAACCCCCAATTTAATCAAGAGCGAGCAGCAAAAACGCTCGTGCGCTTTTTTACGCAGAGTTACCCCTGTAAGTAGGGGATAGAATGATTGGCACTCGCAAAGTGCCAATCATTGCTAAACTCTTGCATCATGTCTCAATCCAGCGGTTTACTAGCCCGCATCCTAATAGTATTTGCGCTTGCCATATTGCCTGTTAAATCAAAAGCAATGTTGCAGGATGAAATACAGGTATACGACGACGAGATCAATGCAAAAGGCGTCTCTAGTATGGAATTACATATTAATAGCACGCCTCGGGGCATACAGACTCCCTCCTATCCCGGTGAAATCACCAGTAATAATGGTGTTCGTGTCACGCCTGAGTTTGCATATGGCTTGGGACATGATTTAGAGGCCGGCCTTTATATCTCCTACGCAAATGCAAATAATCAATTTCAATATGCTGCCACTAAGGTGCGGATGAAGTGGTTACCGATTCGCGAGGAAAAAGGAGATTCATTTTTTGCGGGTGTGAACTTAGAGTTAGCAAACGTTCAACCCCAGTTTGATGAGTCTAGATACAACAGTGAAACCCGTTTTATTATCGGTAAGCATTTTGATGAGTGGCTGATCTCTTTTAACCCTATTATTGATATGCCCCTGTCGCAGCCGTATGTCCATCAAGCACCTTATTTTTCAACGGCAACCCGCCTCTCTAAAGAGGTGACACCAGAATTGGCATTGGGAGTTGAGTACTACTCAAACCTGAATCAAATCAATCAGCCAATCAATTATCAAAACACCCAACAAATGGGATTTTTGATGATGTATTACGACGGTAAGCCGATCTCTTTTCAGGCAGGTGTAGGCAAAGGCTTTTCTAACAGCACCGACTCTTTAACCTTAAAGGCAATCTTTTCTATTCCCTTATGGGATTAATCGGGCTTGATGTTGGAGTCTTTAATGACTTTCTCCCACATCGTTACTTCACGATGGATGCGTTTAGCTGAATCTGCAGGCGTTAGGTAATTCACATAAACGCCAGCACCGAGCATGCGTTCCTGCACATCAGGGCGCTGTAAGATCACTTTAATATCCGCATTGAGTTTATCAATGATCGGTTTTGGAGTTCCGGCTGGAGCCAGAATTCCAAACATACTCACTACATCAAAGTTCGGCATACCAGTTGCTTCAGTCACCGTAGGAACGTCTGGCAGCTGACTAATTCGTTGCGCAGTAGTCACTGCTAATGCGCGTAATTTACCGGTTTGAATAAATGGCAATGCTGCTGGCACTGTCTCTGACATGCTCAAGACTTGACCGCCCACTAAATCGGTCATTGCAGGACCGCTACCTTTGTAAGGGACATGTAAAAGATCAAGGCCTAATTGCGCGCGAAACATTTCCATCGCGAGACGTTGTGGAGCGCCAGCACCTGAGGAGGCAAAAGTAAGCTTGCCAGGATTGGCTTTGGCATAAGCAATAAACTCTTTCATATTGTTTACGGGTACTGTTGGGTTGACAACAAATACCAAGGGCACTACACCCACTACGCCCACCGGTGTGAAGTCTTTTTCTAAGTTGTACTTAATGCCATCTTTATTTAAACCAGTATTGATGGCGTGCGAGGTGAGTGCAGCCAGGAGGAGGGTGTAGCCATCGGCTGGAGACTTTGCCACCATATCCGCACCAATGTTGCCGCTATCGCCTGAGCGGTTGTCTGGTACCACTTGCTGATTGAGTGATTTCGATAGCTCCTGAGCCATGATGCGACCTATGACATCGGTTGCACCACCCGGTGGGAATGGAATCACCATACGAACCTGCTTATCCGGATAATTTTTGATGGCTGCAGTACTTTGCGCATAGGTGTTACCCAATAGTGCGGATAGGCAAAGGGCAAGAAAGAGGGATTTTTTCATGGCTTGTCTCGAAGTCCGTTTTTATATTAATAAAGAAGCGTTTTTTCTATTATCGACAGAAATCCAATTCCTGCCTTAGGTCAATGTATCTAGGATAGAGCTAATTACAATAGGTCTATGAACCTTCAAGCCCATGAAATCGAGATTATTGGTTATTGCGCTGCATTCTTAACCACGGTTGCCTTTTTGCCTCAGGCATTTCATTCATGGCGGAACCGTAATCTCTCAGGGGTTTCCTTGGGTATGTATTCTTTATTTACTGCTGGGGTAGGTTTATGGCTGATCTACGGCCTCATTATCGAAAAGTGGCCTTTGATATTGGCCAATGCCATCACTTTTGCCTTGGCTCTTAGCATCTTGTTATTGAAATTGCGTCATACTTCCAAAGAACCGAAATAAATTATCCAACCATTGCCTATCAAAGAAAGGTTAGTCATGAGTTCCAATTATGTTATCGAGCCACCTGTAGTGACTTCATTGCCAGTGACTGGCGATACTCGTCGCTTTGCTGTCAATCGTATTTATTGTGTGGGTCGTAACTATGCGGATCATGCGCGCGAAATGGGTCATGATCCAGATCGTGAACCACCATTCTTTTTTATGAAGCCAGCGAACTCCATCGTGACAGATGGCAAAGATATGGCCTTTCCTCAGTTATCTAATGATGTCCATCATGAAATTGAAATGGTGGTAGCTATTGGTAAGGGCGGTGCCAATATTGCCGCTGATAAAGCACTCGATCACGTTTATGGATATGGTGTTGGTTTAGATATGACGCGTCGTGATCTCCAGGGTGAAGCGAAAAAAATGGGACGTCCTTGGGATACTGGCAAAGCATTTGATCAATCTGCTCCTTGTGGTGAAATCACCCCAGTTGCAAAGTGCGGACATCCAAGTGCGGGTGCCGTGAAGTTATTAGTGAATGGTGAAGTGCGCCAAGAAGGTGATCTCAATCAGTTGATTTGGAATGTGCCAGATACGATTGCCTACCTCTCTACTTTATTTACTTTAGAGCCCGGTGATTTGATTTATTCCGGTACACCTGCAGGAGTAGGGCCCGTGAAAAAGGGTGACGTCCTCGAAGGCAGCGTGCAGGGCCTAGTTAACTTAAAAACAAAGATCATTTAATCATGAAGAGATGCATATTTAAGGCGCTTTCACTAGCAATCGTATTGCCAATTCTTCTAGCGGCATGCGCTAGCTCTGACAAGACCAATACCGAGAAGACAAGCGCACCAACGCCGGTAGCTAGTTTATATAGCAATGCATCTCCTTTGGATTTACGCTTAAGTGCATGGCCTTACCCATATCCGCTCAAAGAATATAAAACCAGCCTACAAGGGCAGCCTGCAAGCATGATGTATATGGACGTGCCTGCAGTTGGCAAGCAGAAGGGTGCGGTTGTGCTCTTTCATGGCAAGAACTTTTCTAGTGACTACTGGGCTTTAACCATTGCTGGTTTAACTCAAGCAGGCTATCGCGTGATTGCTCCAGACCAAATTGGTTTTGGTAAGTCCTCTAAGCCGGATGTGGCATATCACTTTGACGACTTAGCTGCCAATACGCAAGCATTACTGAAGTCCCTCAAAATTAGTAAAGTGTCAGTCATTGCAAATTCTATGGGCGGTATGGTTGGCGTACGATTCGCGCGTCTGTATCCACAGACCGTGCAAAAGCTTGTGCTAGAAAATCCATTGGGTCTTGAGGATTACAGCAAAGATATTCCTCCGCAGCAAAACGATACCTTGCTCAAGCTGGAGATGGCACAAACAGAAACGAGCTATCGTAATTTCTTAAAGAGCTATTTTCCGAATTGGCAGCCAGCCTATGAGCAGTTTATCGAGGTCTATGTGCGTGTCCAAAAAGGCCCAGACTATCCAGCCTACGCTAGAACCTCTGTGCTGACTTATCAAATGATTGCGGAAAAGCCAGTGGTAAATGACTTGCCGCAATTGAAGATGCCAGTTCTTTTGGTGATCGGACAAAAAGACCGTACCGTATTTGGTCGTCGCTTTGCGCCACCAGAGGCCGTCAAATCTTTAGGGAACTTTCCGGAGTTGGGTCGTAAGGCGCAGGCTGCTATTCCGAATGCCAAGTTGGTAGCAATCGATAACGTAGGGCATGTACCCCACGTGGAAGTACCAGACCTCTTTATAAAAACCGTCGTTGAGTTTTTAAACGTTAAAAACTAATTACTTGCCTCTCCATTGGGGCGGGCGACCTTCGAGGAAGGCGTTTACGCCTTCCCGAAAATCTTCACTGTTATAGGTTTCGCGCATCAGGTCCGTGCAATTGGGAAGATTGCTACGCAATAAGCGTGCGATTCCCAATTTGCTTGCTTTTTGTGTGATGGGCGCGAGCACTACCATTCTCTTGGCCAGCGCATCGGCCGCATCGGTAATCTGCGATGACTCTACTGTTTGATACAGAAAGCCCGAGGCCAATAATTCGGGGGCCTTTATTAACTCTGCAGTAAGCAACATTTTTTTCACCATTGGAATACCTAGGTGAGCACTAATCCAATTAAGATTGCCTGGTGAGAGACAGTTGCCCAAAGTTTTTGCTACTGGAATGCCAAAGCGCGCATCTGGTGTAGAGATACGGAAATCACAAGCGGTAGCCATAAGCAGGCCACTGCCTACTGCTAAACCTTCAATGACAGCAATCGTTGGCATCGGGAGTTCTTGCAAGGACATAAAGATGCGATCCACATCTACCTCATAGGCTTCATCTTTTTTAAGATGAACAAATTGTTCGATATCGCTTCCAGAGACAAACGCTTTATCGCCAGCACCACGAAAAATGACTACCCGAATATCTGCATTTTTTGCTAAGGCATCACAAATCGTTTTGAGCTCCTCGTACATCGACCATGTCATGGCGTTACGTGAGGTCGGATTATTGAAGGTGATCCGTGCGATGTTGCCATCGATTAAAAGATCTAGGCAGGGAGGTATAGAAGGGTTGCTCATGGGGTCATTCTAAACAAAAGACCTAGATAAACGCTGTAATTGCTGGGTTTGCCTGAAGAAATTGCCGCCTGCGCTAGAATTCTGATATGTATATGTTTTTCCCATTTCTGACAGCCTTTATCGGACTGATCCTGGTCTGGTTTGAGAAGCGTCTTGTCGGCTTAATTCTGTTGGCTATCACGGTTGGAACCCTCATGGTCTGGTTCTATTTTCACGCTACCGATCACCTCAATATCAGTCTGTGAACAAGCATTCCTTCCCTTCTCTTGCTGCCCTAGGCAACCAGTTAGCGCTATTAGCTATTGTTGGCATGCTTTCTTATGCCTTTGTAGATCAACTGTATTTTGGCGAACTTCCATGCCCACTATGTTTGATGCAAAGAATAGGGTTTGTGATTATTGGATTTGCATTAGTACTCAATATTCGTTGTGGTGCGTACTCTGCACATTACGGCTGGGGAATTATCGGTGGCTTAGTAGGAATGACCGTTTCCTTGCGTCAGGTGTTCTTGCATATTGCTCCGGGCGATAAAGGCTTTGGCGCTACTTTTTTAGAGTTGCATTTTTATACTTGGGCTTTTGTAGCCTATTTAGGTTTAATGGCTGGCCAAGCGATTTTATTAATGCTGCCTAATCGAGACGTCCGCTCTCGCAACTGGTTTGCAAATACGATCGTTATTCTCTTTATCTTGATGGTCTTTGCCAATCTAGTATCAACCTTATTGGAGTGCGGCACTGGCCCATGCCCAGATGATCCTGTGAGCTATACAGGCTGGATTTGGTTGCGTAACTACTTGGGCTTTTAAGTTTCTCTACTTCATTCGATTTCATACATGATGCATTTTTGTAGGGTGGCTAAGGCCCTCATTATTGGTCTTGGCTTTTGCGGAGTATTGACTGCCCAAGCACAGACCAATCAGCAATGGCCTAAGCAGCCGATTCGGATTGTGGTGAGTTTTACTCCAGGCGGGGCACCAGATATTTTGGCTCGTGTTCTTGCAGAGCATTGGCAAAAAAATTTAGGTGTTCCTGTTCTGGTAGAAAACCGTCCCGGCGTCGGCGGCAACATTGGCGCTGACTTAGTTGCCAAGAGCGAGCCAGATGGTTATACCTTGTTGATTGGTACAGTAGGTATTCAGGCTATCAATGGTGCTTTGTATGACAAGATGTCTTTTGATCCTGTAAAAGATTTCACACCCATTAGTTTCTTGGCAAGCACTCCCAACGTATTGGTAGTAAATAAACAATTGGGGGTTACCAATTTGCATGAACTCATTGAGCTCGCCAAGGCAAAACCCAATCAACTCACTTTTGGATCCTCTGGTGTTGGCACTTCCTTGCATATGTCCGGCGAACTCTTTAAAGAATTTACCGGAGTGCAAATAAGGCATATTCCTTACAAAGGGCGCGCTCAATCTTTGCCAGATTTATTAAGTGGGCGCATTTCAATGCTCTTTGATAACCTCTCCTCATCGCTGCCCTTGATTAAAGCAGGAGAGGTGCAAGCTTTAGGAGTGACCACCTTAAGGCGTTCACCTGCGGCCCCAGAAATCCCGACGCTTGCCGAACAAGGTTTAACTGGATTTGAGGCAACCTCTTGGTTTTCATTGGTGGCCCCAGCCAATCTAACGCCCAGTATTCAGATGCGCTTGAATCGCTTAACCCGTCAGGCTTTAAATAGCCCTGAAGTTAAGGCGCGTTTATTAGCCAGCGGCCTAGACCCAGCCCCAGGGAGCCCGCAAAGCCTCTCAAAACTGATTGCTGCAGAAGCAAATAAGTGGGGTAGAGTAATTGCCAAATCAGGCGCAAAATTAGACTAAGAAATACCTTATTTTTATGTCAGCTTGAATCTGCCTGGGGCGTTATAGAGGGTAGAAGGTAATAAAAGTATCAGATCGTTACAAATAGACCAATTAGAGGGGTCGATGATGAAACTCAATAAAAAACATATCGCTTTAGGAATTGCTCTGGCAGGCTTACTCAGCCTGAGTCCTTTGGCAGCCAATGCTGGTAATGTGGGTTGGAATGTCAGCGTAGGCGGTGGCTATGGTGGTGGTTATGGTTATGGTGGTGGTTGGCGCCCAGCGGCTTATGGCCCAGGTTGGGGTCGTGGCTATGGCTATGGTGCTTATGGTGGTGGCTGGCGCGGTAATTGGGTTGGTGCTGGCTATTACGGCTATCCTCAAGCGGCCTACTACGCTCCACCTGTAGCCTATGCGCCCCCTGTAGTGGCTTACGTTGCCCCTCCACAACCAATGGTTTTGGCTTCTCAGCCTCAGCCAGCAGTTTGGTATTTCTGCGAAGCGACTGGCAATTACTACCCTTATGTTCAAGAGTGCGCATCTGGTTGGAAAACCCAGCCTGCCACCCCTCCAACAAGCAGTGTTACAGCTAAAAGACCTCAGTATTAAAGATCTTTAAAATAGTGCGTAGTAATTAGTGAAAAAGAATTTTTTAAAGGTTTGAAATGAAACGATTGACGTTATTAGTAGTGCTGGCGGCTTCATTAACAGCGTGCGTATCTGCTCCGACAGGGCCTACCGTTGCAGTGATGCCGCGTGAGGGTAAGCCGTTTGATTTGTTTCAACAGGAAGATCTGTATTGCCGCAACTTTGCCGCAAATTCAGTCAGAGATACTAGTGATGCTGCTTTAAAAGAAGGCGCTACTAGCGCTGCAATCGGGGCTGCTTTAGGTGCTGTTGCTGGGGCTGTTATTCAAGGTGGTAATCACGCTAATGTGGGAACGGGTGCTGGCGTTGGTTTACTAGGCGGTGCTGCAATGGGTGCCATGAATTCTTCTGGAAAGCAAAATCAAGCGCAGGCTCAATACAATATTGCTTATCAGCAGTGTATGTATGCCAAAGGCAATCAAGTGCCTAGTATTCGTTAAGCACTTCGCTTCACTACACTTCAACTGGCGGATGCGTTTTTTCAAAGCGCGCCGCCGTTTTTCTAAAGAGATAGAGTAGTAAGCAAGCAGCTAAACCTAAGCTGATGCTATTGCCGGCCCAAAATCCATTAGCCCCCTGTAAGAATGTTGGCGTATTGCCCAGCACATTAAATCCAAGCAAGTAACCACCACCTAATCCCACGCCCCACAAAGAGCCGGCATAAATGACCATGGGCCAGAAGGCGACTCGATAAGCTCGCAAAATAAAAGCTGCGGTTACTTGTAAGGCATCAAAGACTTGGTAAAAAGCAATGAATAAAAAGAGCGGAATCGAGAAGACTTTGACTGCTTCCGGTGGATTGTAGAGATCTAATAAATGCAGGCGGAGTACCCAAACGCCAATACCAATCGCAATACAAAGCACGGTCGTAAAAAATACCGATGACCAGCCAATTTCTTCAGCCCGCTCTGGTTTATTGGCACCAATCGATTGAGATACTAAAGTCATGGTGGCAATGGAGAGTGATAGTGGGACCATATAAATTACCGTACCCATGTTTGCCACAATTTGATGGCCTGCTAATGCAGTGGTGCCTAGGCGCGCAATAAACAATGACATGAAGGTGAACGAAGTGACTTCAATGAGGTAGCTAAAGCCAATAGGAGCGCCTAGCTTTAGCAAAGTCCAGATACGATGCCAATCTGGTGCGCTAAAACGGCTAAAGATTTTAAAAGGGCGATAAAAGCGATCAATCAAGACAAAGCTCAATGTGATGATGAGCCAAAGCCAATTAATGATGACAGTAGCCGCTGCGCAACCCGGCCCACCCATGCCTTCAATGCCAAAGCCCCCATAAATAAAGAGTAGGTTCAGAGGCAGCTTTAATCCTAAGCCAATGAGTTGCACCACAGTTATGACAGCGGGTCGCGAGACCGCGTTATGCAGTGCCATGAGGACACGCATACCCATGCTTGCAGGTAAACCAAGTGCCAAAATATTGAGGTAGAGGCGCGCCTTACCTTCAATGTCAGCGGTGACGCGTGAGATCGCAAGCAAGTAATCGGCATTGATAAGTACGATGCACCCCAATACCGTGAGACCTACAGCGAGCCAGGTAGCCTGACGCACTTCTTCGCCAATTTCATCAAGGCGTTTTGCACCAAAGAGTTGCCCTGCGATCGGGGCCAGAGCAGAGATGACTCCTGTTAGGCCTACGTAAATGCTAATGAAAATGGCAGAGGCCATAGCCAAAGCAGCAAGATCTTCTGCTGAGTAGCGCGCCGTCATGGCGGTATCCAGCACGCCAAAGGTAATGACTGCCAATTGGCCAATGAGTAAAGGCCCAGCTAATTTAAGTAGAGCGGGAATATCCTCGCGTAGGCGCGATAACTTAAAGTGCAGCACGCCTTATTCCGGAATAACTTCGTAGAGACGCAGACGTTCGTCGCGGTCAGATGGGCGGCGATCTTCCCATAGCAAGCTGAGTTTTTTATTATTTAGGCGCGCATAAGCCGATGCTTCTGACTGGCTATGAGTCAGCAACCATGGGCAGCTTGGGTCATCTCGTAAATCGAGCTTCGTAAAGTAATCAAAAGAGGCAAGCTGTGCATAGCCTAAGTTACTGGTATCAATACAACCTTCGCTTGGAACGGCTTGCACTAAACGAGCGGATACATGGCGATAGGTTTTTGCGTAATTGATGGTTGGCAACCATAAAGTCATCAATAACACCCACATCAAAGTAGTGCCAGATGCAGAGATGATGAGGCAGCGCCAAATTTCTTTGGGGGCGCGTGAGGTTCTCCAGCGAACAATGGCAAGCCATAAACCAGTAATGACTAGGGCAACGATAAAGGCGAGAGGGTTAAATTGACCTTCAAAGCCCGGCAAGTAACGTGCCACATTATCCGCAATTTGCTCTGGATAGCCGCTTATCTTAGCTAACCAAATGACCCAGATCGCCAAAGCAATTAATGAGAAGCTGAACATCGCAAACCAGTCAATGAAGCTAATTACACTGCGCTTCAGAATGGGTAAGCTAAAAGCCGCAATGATGGATAGGCTCGGAATCAAAATCATGAGGTCATGTTCATTCGCCTGGCTACGGAACAAGACATAAATAAAGCAACCAATAAACAAGCTTAGTGGAATGCAAAGATGTGGAGCCCGCCATGCGCCGGATTCTTTTACGCGACCCCAGTGAAACAAAGCAATCATAGCTAAAGGCCATACTGGCCAGGCATAGGCCCAAAAGTTCACACTCAAAAATTCGACGGATTCGAAAGAGGGCACTAAGCGCATCTCCGGCGTATTGCGCCAGCCTTCTTCTGCAATGTGGCGCCACTCAGGACTGATGTCAGACATGTACCAAAGCGCTGGCCAAGAGAGCACACCGACGATGCCAAAGAAGGTGCTCGTAATGGTCCAGCGAAAACGTAATCGGGCATTACTAGCGATGACTGCAATGATGGTCGATGCAATCACAATCAGACTTAATGCGAGATTGCTTGAGAGAGAAACAATCGTGACGCCTAAGCCTGTCCAGAGACCGCCTTGCCAAGGTTTATCTAAACCACGGACTGTCCCGTACAGCACAATACTGATGCCCATCAGTTGCGCCATCATCGGCGTTGTTTCATGAGCGCGCTGCGCAAGACCTACGCAAGCTAAGAAGATGAGGAGGGCGCCATCAGCCAAGGTCATGCCATAACTCTTCAAGTCAGGCTGACCGCCTACCGCTAATGCAATCGGCTGCACTTCACGACGACGACCCAGTAAATAAGTGGCGTACCAAATAGCGATTGCTGCAGCAAAAAAACAAATTGCGGAATAGAGGCGCGCTGCATTGGCGGCGCCAATCCAAGGGCCAAAGAGTTCAATTAAGCTAGCACCCATCCAATAAGGAAGTGGGGCGCCTAGGGAGATATCGCGGCCTGCTAAATGAGGAACGACCCAATCTAAAGAGTCGCCACGAAATAAAGTCCACATTCCGCCAAAGCCAATCGCATCTTCATTTTTCCAAGGATCGCGAAAGAAGAGGCCAGAAAATCCATACACCAAAGTCAGCGCAAAAATAATGATGCGAGGGATAGATTTGGTGGCGGCGGCGGTGAGTTTAACCATGCGTAACTATATGCAAAATCAATAAAAAAGGCAGCAAACGCTGCCTTGATTATCTCGCAGAGAACCCTGCAAAGGAGAAAGGAATTTAAGCCTTCTTCTTAGCAGGCTTTTCAGCAGCTTTAGCTTCTGCAGCAGCCGCTTTTTTCTCAGCGGTTTTAGCAGCGCCATCACCAGTAGCTTTAGCAACCGCTTTGCTACCGAATTTCTGACGGAATTTCTCAACACGACCAGCGGTATCCATGATTTTCTGGGTACCAGTGTAGAAAGGGTGAGATTCAGAGGAAGTTTCGATCTTGGCTAATGGATATTCATTGCCGTCTTCCCACTTGATTGTCTCTTTAGTAGACATAGTGGAGCGAGTCTTGAAGCTGAAGTTATTGGAAACGTCTACAAAGACGATTTCACGATATTCGGGGTGAATGCCAGGTTTCATTTTGAGTCCTATGAGCGGGTAGCCGTTTTGGTTAAAACAACCTAAATACTTTCCCAGGTTTTAAAAGCAGTAAAGGCTAAATTATGCCATGAAATCAACAACAAAGCGCTGTTTAGCTAAGTAAAAGGGGTTAAAACAACCCCTTTTATGCATCAAAGCGCCACTCGGGGGGGCTTAAATTAGCCTCCGCGACGCATTAAGTCGAAGAATTCACCGTTATTTTTGGTTGATTTGAGTTTATCCACAATAAAGTTCATCGCCTCGATATCGTCCATATCAGCCAGCAATTTGCGTAATACCCAGATCTTTTGGAGGTTTTCGGCTTTAACCAGCAACTCTTCACGGCGAGTACCGGACTTATTGAGGTTGATCGATGGGTAAACACGACGCTCAGCCAAACGACGCTCAAGGTGAACTTCCATATTGCCGGTACCTTTAAATTCCTCATAAATGAGGTCATCCATGCGGCTACCCGTTTCAATCAGGGCAGTAGCGATGATGGTTAAAGAACCACCTTCTTCAATATTACGAGCCGCACCAAAGAAACGTTTTGGACGTTGCAGGGCATTGGCATCCACACCACCGGAGAGTACTTTTCCAGACGAAGGAACAACCGTGTTGTAAGCACGTGCTAGACGCGTAATGGAGTCAAGCAAGATGATGACATCTTTACCCATCTCTACTAAGCGCTTAGCCTTTTCAATCACCATTTCGGCAACTTGAACGTGACGTACTGCTGGCTCATCAAAAGTAGAGGCGACAACTTCACCGCGCACAGAGCGCTGCATTTCAGTAACTTCTTCAGGACGCTCGTCAACGAGCAATACGATGAGAATGGCTTCAGGATTATTGGCAGCAATCGCATGAGCAATGTGCTGCATCATGACAGTCTTACCGGACTTTGGTGAAGCCACAATCAAGCCACGCTGGCCATAGCCAATGGGGGAGATCATATCGATGATGCGGCCAGTTAAGTTTTCTTCAGCTTTGATATCACGCTCAAGAGAAATCACGCGATTTGGATGTAATGGCGTTAAGTTTTCGAACATGATGCGGTTCTTGAGGGCCTCTGGAGCCAAACCGTTGATCTTGTCTACTTTGACCAAAGCAAAGTAACGCTCACCATCTTTTGGTGTACGTACTTCACCTTCTACGCTATCGCCAGTATGTAAGTTAAAGCGGCGAATCTGTGCAGGAGAGATATAAATGTCATCTGGTGAAGCCATGTAAGAAGCTTCAGGAGAACGTAAGAAGCCAAAGCCGTCAGGCAATACCTCTAAGGTACCGTCACCAAAAACCGTTTCACCGGCTTTAGCGCGTTTCTTCAGAATAGCAAACATCAATTCTTGTTTGCGCATCCGTTGGGTATTTTCAATCTCCAAGCTAGCTGCCATTTCAAGCAGAGCGGAAACGTGGAGGACTTTGAGTTCAGTTAATTGCATGTGGTTCTCGGGTATTAATAAGAGGGGAAAAGAATTATGTGTTTTGAGGTATGACTGTCCTGATGAGAATCAGACAGATATGGTCAAACAGAATTGTGGAGTTTTGCTAAAAGAAGGGGGGATAAATTACTGAAAAATCGGAGCACTGATTAGTGCGTTTGAGTAATACTACACCAAAAATGGGGTGTGACAAGCGTTTAAAGCGGGAAAAACCACGAGCTCACCTAGTGAACCCGTGGAGCAATACGATTTACAGATGACTATCAATAAAAGCAGTCAACTGTGATTTAGCCAAAGCGCCTACTTTTTGAGCAGCAACAGTGCCGTTCTTAAAGAGGATCAGCGTAGGAATGCCGCGAATATTGAACTGGGCAGGAACGCCTTGGTTCTCATCCACATTCATCTTGGCGATCTGTAATTTGTCACCGTATTCACCGGAAAGCTCTTCCAGGATTGGGCCAATCATTTTGCAAGGACCGCACCATTCAGCCCAAAAGTCGAGCAAAACAGGTTTATCGGACTTGAGGACGTCTTGTTCGAAAGAGGCGTCAGTTACATATTTAATGCCGGCACTCATGAAAATTCCTTATTTAGACTTATTTAGCGAGTTGTTTAATTGTGTCGTTACAACGCTTATATTAGCAATAAGCGAAAGATTGTGCCGAAAATTCAAAATAAGCCCTAAAACGAGAGTTCATCAAAGTCAGTAATGTCAGCAGCATTTCCCACCATTTCTAAGCAAGAGCAGCCCTATGCTTGGGCTGTTGCGCCCAATGCTGACGCTCTCAAGGTCCTGGCTGAAGGTGTTTGGAATTGTGCGCTGCAAACTAGTCAACGCCTCTTAGTAGTTCTTAGCACAGCAGGCCCTCTCATTGGACTCAGGGTGGCGCTCGAAGAAACGAGGCCAAAAGATCTACCCAATCAGATCGCCTTCTTGCCGCAAGTCATCAGTTTTACGGATTGGTTAGAGGCAGCACCAAGCGCCTGGAAGTTTCCAAAGAAGCAATCGGATTTAGAGCGCTGGATTTCAGTCTATGTGAATTTGCGCAAGCATCCCAAACTCAAAACTTGGTTTAAAGCAGAGAGCGATGCAGGTGCGTGGGGATTAGCAAAATCCGTGATTGATGCATGCGATGCATTATCTGAAGCGGTTGTTCCAAAGTTGCAAGGCGAGCTTAATGGTTTGCTGGAAACACATTCGCGAGATGTAGATGTGTGGCTTAAAAAAGTAGAGCAAATTTTAGATCAGGCGATTGCAAAAGCCTATGTCGGCCTCTCCAAGAAAGTGGTTGATGATGAATCAGAAGTTCTTCTAGCATTTTGGCGTTACCTCACCAATGTAGGTGACCCCGTCATTCGCAAGCACTTGGCTATGGCCGATCATCTACAAACTGTAAAAACAAATTCGCAACTTGGAAATGTAGCCAGTCGTCCATTCATCTGGGTTCAGACTGCCGATCCAAAACCCGTCGATCAAGAATTAATGAATGGATATCTTCATGATTACGCCCAATTTGCGCCAGTAGTAAAGGTCAATCTAGACTGGGAGTCAGTAGCCTTATGGTCTGAAGCACTGTGTGGTTTAGACGGAGAAGGTCAGATTGCGCTAGCTGATACTAGCGAGCAGCAGCAAATAGCTAGTAACGTTCAGGTCAATAGGCGAGAAGGGTGGCGATTGCTAGCGGCCACGCGTTTTGAAGAGTTGGCTTGGGCTGCTACTAAATCGATTGAGACTCATCTCATTGCCGGCAAGAAAAATATTGCACTCGTTGCGCAGGACCGTCTAGCTGCCCGCAGAGCGCGCGCTTTACTCAGCCGGTTGGGTAGTTCTTTGCGCATTCGCGATGAAACAGGTTGGAAGTTATCTACCACTAGAGCAGCAGCAGCCTTAGATAGTTGGCTTGAATTAATTCGATCACCAAAAGAGGGGCCAAGTGCAAACGTATTGCTGGAATTTTTGCAAAACCCTTATTTTGATCTGGCGAAAAGTCTGAACATCTCGTCTGAGACGAGTATTGGATTGATAGCTCAGCTAGAAGATATTTTGATAGCAAGTCAGGCGAAATCAGGATGGCAGACTTTCCTGATGGCTGTTGAGCGAGCTAACTACTACACCGCAACCAATGGCGGCTTGCCTAATGAGCAACTTCAGAAACTCATTATCTTTGTGAGTCAACGTCATAGCGCCTGGCAAAAAGACTCCTTAGCCTGTTCTGATGCTTATGAGCGTTTACAAAGTGATTTGCTTGAGATGGGCATGCATGATCGCCTTGAAAAAGATTCCGCAGGGAAGCAGTTATTAGAGACCCTCAAGGGTTTTGATCTTAGCGCTGGGATTTATCAAGATATCAAAATGCGTTTGCCCGAATGGCTGAGCCTTCTAAAAACGATTATTGAAGAGGCCTCATACGAGGAAGAGGGCAAGAGTGCAGAAGCAATGTTGAGCATCTTGCCGCTCAGCTCAACTAGACTCCGTCAATTCGATGCGGTAGTGCTGGTAGGTTGTGATGAGCAACAGTTACCAGCGTTTTCTGAGCCCCCATTATTCTTTTCGGACACGCTAAATCGGCTTTTAAAGTCCTCAACGATTGCCGCTCAATATGTACAGCAGGCCAGAGATCTCTCCGGTCTTTTGGTAACTTGTCAGAATGTGGATTTGCTTTGGCAGAGTAAGAGTAAGAATGGCGAGCCACTCAGGGCATCTGCTTGGATACAGCGATTGCAGGCAGCGCTAAAGCAATCTAAGCCATGGCAGGTAACAGAGGTGAAGTTCGAACCCTATGCGGCTCAATCGGCGCCTATTCAAATGGCAGTAAGTACGCCCGATCAAGATTTGGCAATTCCTGTAACGGTATCCCCAAGTGCCTATAAGGCTTTGCGTGATTGCCCTTATCGCTATTACGTTGGCAGTTTGCTTGGATTGCGCAAAGCAAAGGAATTCGAGGAAGGCTTTGATGCCTCCTTAGCGGGACAAACCTTGCATGCACTTTTGAAAACGTTTTTTCAGGCACTCAAGACTGAAGAAGAAAAGCCACACTCTTCGATTGGTGAGGGTGTTGAGATTCGTCGTCAATGGATGATTGATCACTTGCGGCTCGGTTCTGAAAAAGAGTTTGAGCGTTTGGTTGCTGGTGACGCGAGAGTACTGGGGACCCTGCGTGATTGGCAGAAGCAAATCCCAAGCTTTGTTGACTGGCAGCTAAAGAGAGAGCAAGAAGGCTGGCGCTATCACGATGCTGAGTTGCCGGTTGGATTTACTTTGACCATACAGGATCCCGATGGCATTTCAAGAGAAATCAACATTGCAGGTCGTGCGGATCGGTTTGATATTCATATAGGTGATGAGTCTGCAGCAGCAGTCATCGATTACAAAAATCAACCGATGAAAAAGATTGCCCAGCGAGCCGAACATATTTTGAATGATCCGCAGCTCTTGATATACGCTCGCGCTGCTAATGAAAATCCGGTCTCGGTACATCTGCCTGGGCGCACGGTAGATCAAGCCGAGTGGGTGACTCTTAAGGCTGAGCTTGATAAAGGTGAAGCAAAAAATATCCGCGCGACTGCAGTAGAAGATATGCCTAATTTGATGGATCAATTCTCCATTCAAATTGAGAACGACTTAAGTGTCTTATGGGCAAGACAGCCAATGCAGGCATTTGCTCCTAATAGTGTGTGCCAATACTGTGAAGCCCGGGGTATTTGCAGAAAGGGGATGTGGTGAGCGAAGAATTCGATTACGCCGTAGCCTGCGACCCTAAACAATCAGTCGTCGTCTCTGCATGTGCAGGAAGTGGGAAGACTTGGTTATTGGTCGCCCGCATGATTAGACTTTTGTTGGCAGGTGCTAATCCTCAAGAGATCTTGGCGCTCACATTTACTCGCAAAGCTGCGCAAGAAATGCGCGATCGTCTTTATGGCTTGCTCGAAGAATTTTCCACTGCAGATGATCAAACGCTGATTAAGGAATTAACAGACCGAGGCATGACAATTGAAGAGGCAATCAGTTCAATTCCAAAGGCCAGAGACCTCTATCTCAAAGTATTGTCTAGTCCCCAAGCAATCGTAATTGATACTTTCCACGGTTGGTTTGGTCGCTTACTTGGCGCAGCACCAGTATCAGCAGAGGTGCAGCCGGGTTTTAATTTGCGAGAAGATGCTAAGCGCCTGCAAGAGGAGTGCATGGAAGATTGGTGGGGCAATCTTCCTGAGAATCTTAAAGCGCACTATGACGTATTGCTGGATGAGTTTGGCGCCTTTGAGACGCAAAAGTTTTTGATGGGCAACTACAGCCTCTTTAAACAAAGAGGCGCATGGACATTTTTTCAAGATGCCTGCATTGCTAATAAGGTGAAGCCGATTGACTGCTTGCAGAAAATCTTGCCTTATCAAAATCAGCCAAATCCGCTAGAGACATTCTGGGAGCAAGAGCAAACCTCTGCCAATTTAGAGATTATGTATAAGTGCTTCAGTAATGGCACGCCAACTCAAAAGAAGAACGCGGTCTTTATAGAGATGCTCATGGCTCATAAACGTGCTGGCAAGTCGGTCATGGAGATTGCTGATCAATGGCAAAGTTATTTCCTGACGCAAAAACGAATGCCTTTGGCTGATATTGAGAATATGTCAGTGCCGATGAAAAAATATGTGGAGACCATGGGTGGCGATGTGGTTCGAATTACCGATATTCGTAACGATTGGGCTCGGGCTTACCAAGCGCTTTTTGACTGGGAAAGCGAGCATCTCATCGACAAGTTAAATGTTGCCTGGTTCGCTATGAGTGAGGCTATGCTAGAGCATTTAGAAAAAACCAAAGAGTCCATGCGGGTCAGGGATTTTGATGACCTAGAGATCGGCGTAAGCCAATTAATGGCTAGTGCTGCAAACGCATCGTATCTTCAGGCCCGCTTGGATGCGAAATACGCCCATATTTTGATAGATGAATTCCAAGATACCAATCCCTTGCAATGGCAAATCTTGCGATCATGGCTAGATGGTTATGGCGACGATGGAACAATGCCCACCGTATTTATTGTTGGCGATCCTAAGCAGTCGATTTATCGTTTCCGCCGAGCTGATCCAAGGTTATTTGAAAGCGCCCAACTTTTTTTAAAAGAAAAATTAGATGCTGCTTATTTACCTAAAAATACGACAAAGCGAAATGCACCTGCTATTAATAAAGCGGTAAACGATATTTTCTTGGCAGGAGCTTTGCCTCCAAGTTATCGATATGCAGAGCAATATACAGACTGGAAACCCTTATTAGAGGGATTGCCTTCTCAGGAATACTCAGCAAAGGGTGAAGTATCCCTATTGCCATTAATTGAGCGCGTCGATAGCGATCCCTTAGGGCGTGTGGGTACAGCCTTTGATGCTCCGATCGAGGATATGGGTCAAACCGCTGGCGATCAACAGCGCTACTTGGAAGGTAAACAAGTAGGGCGCTTGATTCATTATATTTTGGCAACACGCCAAGTGATGGATAAAAAGGATGGAAAAGGATTTTGGCGGCCAGCAAGGGGTAGCGACTTTATCTTGTTGGTCAAACGCCGACAATATTTACCTCAGTATGAGCGGGCTCTCCGTGAGGCAGTCTTGGCGTATGACAGTTCACGCTTGGGAGGTCTCCTCAACACGTTAGAGGTAGATGATTTGATTGCCTTGCTTACAGTCTTGGTATCACCAAGACATGATTTGCCGCTAGCTCAGGTACTGCGTAGTCCCATTTTTAGTTTTACAGAAGCCCAAATGCAAGAGCTCAGCATCAGCATTAGGCAGGGTTACAGCTCTTGGTGGGATGCATTACAAGCAAATCAAAGTCCGCTGATTCAGAAGGCTGCTCGATATTTAGAGCATTGGCGCGGGCTTGGCGAAGCGCTACCAGTACATGACTTACTGGATTTGATTTATCACGAAAGTAATTTGCGAATTAAGTACGCCATTGCCGCTCAAAATCTGGCGCGCGCGCGAGTACTGGCGAACTTAGATGCATTTTTAGAATTAGCCCTGAATCAAGATGGCGGTCGCTACCCTAGCTTGAGCCGTTTTATTGATGAGATCAATGCAATGCGTCGGGGTGATGATGATGAGACTCCGGATGAAGGTGATGTAGAGGCAGAAGGGGCCTCTGAAGCAAATGAAGATATTGGCGAAGTAGATGTAGCAAGTGAGATGTCAGAGGAGGAGCGGCATAGGCGAGTGCGCATGATGACTATTCATGGGGCTAAAGGTTTGGAGGCGCCATTTGTGATCATGCTCGATGCAAACAATACGGAATGGCGAGCGCCACATCGCGGTGTCTTGCTGGACTGGTCTCCTGAAGATGCTAGCCCTGCACATCTTTCGCTTTACACCTCTAAAACCTTAACTGGTGAACGCAGTGCTATTTTCAAAAAAGAGAATGACGTCGGTCAAAATGAAAATTGGAACTTGCTTTATGTTGCCATGACTCGGGCAAAACAAGGCTTATGGCTAAGTGGCGTAGAAGCAAGAACCAAGACTGGCATTAATGAGCGCTCTTGGTATGGCAGGGCTCTGGCTGCAAGTGTGGAGACTTTGGATGTCGCTTCACTAAATTTGCCAAACGAAAATCCCCAAGAAGCTGAAGTCCAGCAAGAGCTTGGGAGCATGCCATTTAAGATCGACCATTTTGCGATTGCCTGGGATGATGCCGTTAAGGATCATGAGGCCCGCCTCTCTGGAATTGAGAGTGGTGCTTTAGCAGATGCGCTAAAAGCCAAATTGCTGGAGAAGGCAAAAGAAGAGCCCGATCCCGAACTCTTGCAAGAGGGTACGAACTTTCATAAATTGCTTGAGTTCTTAACCCCAGACTCTGGCAATCAAAACAAACCCGCAATGCCAAGCGAACAAGAGCTCATGCATTGGTTGAGCATCGATCAAGAGAGTGCCAAACAGTTGCTTGATCGAGCAAGGACTGTTTTAGAAAAACCAGCACTGCAACGCTACCTCACTTCAGGGGGGTGGATTGCCGCCTGGAATGAACTGGATCTCGTGGGCGAAAAAGGCAAAAGCTATCGCATGGATCGCCTGGTAGAGCTAGACGATCACTTTGCCATCATCGACTACAAACTCACCATTCCAGATGAGGGCAGTGAAAAGTATGAAAAATACTGTAAGCAATTACAAGACTACAAAGTAGAGCTAAAGCGTATTCGCGAAGGCAAAGAGATTAAAACCTTCTTGATTTCGGCAAAAGGCGAGCTCCACCAGGTGCTGTAGCTAAACCCCCTTGAATTCCCTCAAAAAGCCCTCATATAGCTAGGGAATAGCAAAAATGCATAAATTGGTGATAATCAAAATCGCAAGAATCATTTCATAAGGAGTCATGATGAAGATGCAACATTTACTGAAGTTATTGATTGGCGTATGTGCAAGCCTAGTCTTACTGACAAGTAATACGGTTTTTGCTGAACCAACTTTGCCTGAGGTGTATCAAGCAGTCCAAGCGGGCCAGTTGGGTAAAGCAGATGCCATGATGAAAGAGGTTCTGCAACTTCATCCGAATAGCGCTAAAGCACACTATGTTGCTGCTGAGCTTTACCTCAAAGAAGGAAGGTTAGAAGCGGCGCGCAGTCATTTTCTTCAAGCAGAAAACTTAGCGCCAGGCTTACCTTTTGCACAAGCAGAGTCAGTGCAAAAACTACAAATGCAATTGGCGAGCTCTGCAGGTACTCCTGTAGCAGGCTCTTCTTCTATTTTTAGTAATCCCTTGTTCTGGGGTTTGATTGCCATTTTGGTCATTGGCACCATCATTGTCATGAGACGTCGTAATCGTGATGCGGTTCAGGTCTACAACGCGCCAGCCGCTGGTTATCCTGGCACTCCTGGTGGTCCAGCGCCGTATCCCGGTGCGCCTGGTTATCCACCAGCAGGTGGCGCTGGTAGCGGCTTGATGGGCAGCTTAGCAACAGGTGCTGCTTTGGGCGCTGGTATGTATGCTGGCCAAGCTTTGGCGAGTCATCTCATGGGTGGTCATGAAGGCAATACCGGTAATTTTGGTAACAATCCCAATATGAATCAAGTGGGCGGCCCTGCAATGGATGATCCTAATTTTGGTGTGCGTGATGCCAGCTCTTGGGATGATGGCGGTAGCGCAAGCAGCTGGGATGATAGCGGCGGCGGTGATTTTATGAGCGATGTATAAGACATTGCTCTTTTAGGTAGGACTCTTTTAGAAAGTATTTATGGCTATTTCAATGTACCAAGCATCTGTTCCACAACTGAAAAAGATGTTGAACAACCTCTCTAGCATTCTGAAAAAGAGTGCAGAGTTTGCTGCAGATAAGAAGATTGATGAAAAGGTGTTAGTGGAATCTCGCCTAGCTCCAGATATGTTCCCATTGGCCAAGCAAGTACAAATCGCTTGTGATCAAGTAAAAAACGGGATGGCTCGTATAGCAGGCGTCGAGCCACCTAAGTTTGAAGATACTGAAAGCACATTTGCAGACCTTCAAGAGCGCATCGCTAAAACGATCGCCTTTGTTGATGGTATTAAGCCAGAGCAGGTAGATGGTACGGAAGCTAAAGAAATCAAATTCTCTATCTATGAATGGAAATTTGAGTTTGTTGGCGACCAGTATTTATTGACTTGGATCATCCCGAATTTCTATTTCCATGTCACGACTGCTTACAACATCCTGCGTCACAATGGTGTGCAGATTGGCAAGACCGATTACTTGGGTGGCTAAATAAGGCGGTTAAACTAGCTATATGGATTACTTTGCAGAGATGTTTGAGACGGTGATACCTTGGTTCTATCGAGCCAGCATGTACTTGTCCAATGCTTTTGTGGATGACCCCGCTATTCTGGCTTTCGCCTTTTGCTAGAGTCAATAGCAATCCTCTTAGACCACCTTCGGGTGGTTTTTTCTTGCCTAAAATTGAGGCAAATAGCTCAAAAGCAACAAAAATCACCTCATTTTTGCGGTTTTTACATATACTGTATAAACATACAGTATATTAATCACTATGACGCAGCAAATGAACCCCACAAAAGCAACCCTCAGCCAAGCCCCACAAGCTTTGGCGGCCCATTTTGCCGCCCATGAGACAAGACTCTTAAGTCATCGGATTTCAGCGGGATTCCCAAGTCCAGCGGCTGATTACGCTGAAGAAGGCTTAGACCTCAATCATTACCTGGTTCAGAACAAACCGGCCACATTCATGTTTACCGTTCAAGGTGATTCGATGATGGGTGCGGGTATTTGTGATGGCGATAAGGTGGTTGTTGATAAAGCCCTAAAGCCAAAACACAAAGACATCGTAGTAGCAGTAGTCGATAGTGAATACACCATCAAGCGCCTGTATCAATTGCGTGGTCGCATTGAACTCCAACCAGAAAACCCAAGCTACCAGCCCATCACTTTTAACGAAGGCAGCGAGTTACAAATTTGGGGCGTCGTAGTGGGAGTGGTGCGTAAATACAGCCATTACAGCGGTAGGGGCGGTAAGTGAGATGAGCGCCTCTACCAATCCATTATTTGCACTAGTCGATGTGAACAACTTCTATGTTTCCTGCGAGCGTGTCTTTGCTCCAAAGCTAGAAGAGGTGCCAATGGTGGTGCTATCAAACAATGATGGTTGCGCAGTAGCACGTAGTGCTGAAGTAAAGGCATTGGGTGTGAAGATGGGAACACCTTGGTTTCAGATGAAAGATCTTGCCAAGAAGCACGGCATCGAGGCCTATTCCTCTAACTACACGCTGTATGGCGATATGAGTAATCGCGTAGTACAAGTACTCAGAAAATTTACACCCAATCTAGAGGTGTACAGCATTGATGAAAGCTTTCTGCAAATTGAAACTGTTTTAAAGCAGCATCCTGACACGATTGCATTTGGAAAAATAATTAAGCAGCAGGTAAAAGACACAACGGGTTTGCCAGTCTGTGTTGGTATTGGTGCTAGTAAAACCTTAGCGAAGTTTGCCAATCACTTGGCTAAAAAACATCCGCAGTTTGCTGGCGTTTGCGATGTTGAAGCAATGCCTAAACCCGAGCTCTATCAATGGATGAGCGAGACTGCCGCTGCTGAAGTGTGGGGGATTGGACGTCAGCTGGCCAAGAAACTCAAGGTTTTGGGTATCCATACGGTTTTTGATCTTCTGCAAACCTCACCGCAAGCAATGCGTCAGCAATTTGGCGTAGTTATGGAAAGGCTTTGTTATGAATTGCGTGGCACATCTTGCTTAAAGTTGGAAGAGGTGTCGCCAGCCAAGCAACAAATTATTGCCTCACGCAGTTTTGGGAAGTTAGTCACTAAGCAAGAAGAGCTTGCGCAGTCTGTTGCTATGCATGCAGCACGCGCTGCAGAAAAGTTACGGGGCCAACATTCTGTAACGGGCGCGATAACAGTCTTTATTCAGACTAATCCTTTTAAGCAAAACGAGCCACAGCATCATCAGAGCATCACCATCCCACTAGCGGACCCTAGTGATAACACGGTGACCTTAACCAATGCAGCGCTCAAAGGGCTTAAACAAATTTATCAAAGTGGCTTTCGTTATAAGAAGGCGGGCGTCATTTTCAATCTGATTGCAGATAAGCCGACAGTTCAGCAATCTTTATTTGAGGATATGGAGAGCAAAGGGAAGTCTGCTGATCTGATGCAAGCAATGGATACGATTAATTCACGGTTTGGTAATGCCGTGATTCGCTTAGCAGCATCCGGTACCAAACAAGAGTGGCAAATGAGATCGGGCAACAAGTCTCCCAACTACACCACGCGGTGGGATGAGTTGCCGGTAGCCCATTAATCAATTTAAGAAGCAAATATCACAAAGGAGAAACACATGGACTTATTCAACAACTTCAACGGCATTTCACTGGCGATCATCATGGTGCTGTCTTACTGCGCTGTGCTTAAAAATACCCAGCGCGACCAGAGTCTTAAGGGAACTATTAAGTCACTTTTAAGCTTTTAAGTAGGGCAGTCTAGTTTGGTGCAAAATTTGCCTAATTATTAGGCAAAGACACCAGACCCCCTGTTTAAAAGGGTCAAATTTGCAGGTTTTTGAAATATTTCAAATATTCATGCAAATTTCATAAATATTATTTAAAATGGTGCAATGCAGTAATTGCAGTGCACCATAAATTATTAAGTAAATACCCTAACAGGAGAATCGCAATGTTTCAAAACACACTAAACACTACATTGACCGCTACTCAAGCTAAATCTATTGAGTCTGCACAAGCTATCGCTCAATTGGCTGTAAAAAGCGCTGAGCAAATTGCTGAGATCAACTACGACGCAGCTAAAGAAGTTGTTACTGCTGCTCAAGCTAAGTCTGCAAAATTGACTCAGTTGAAAGATCCTAAAGCTGCTTTAGAAATGTTTGATGCTGATTCAGCAAAAGAAGTTGCTGCTCAAGTTGTTGGTTATCAGAACAAAGTAAATACAGTTTTGCGCAAGAACAGCAAACAAGTTGCTAACTTGATCGACTCAGGGATTGATGATTCACAAGCTGATTTGAAAAAATTCGTTAAAGAAGCTGTTGCACAAGCTCCTGCTGGTTCAGAGGCTTTTGTATCTTCTTTCAACACAGCATTTGACGCTGCTTTGAAGAGCTTTGAACAAGTTCGCGCTACATCACAAGACGCTTTTGTAAACTTTGAGAAGAGTGTTGACGCTGCAATGAGCTCTTTCCAAGGTCAAGTAGCTCCAGCTACTAAGTCACGTAAGCAAATCGCTGCTTAATGCATTAGTAACAAGCCTTACTGAAAAAGCCCCATTGATTGGGGCTTTTTTATTGGCCAGAGTAAACACTAGAGCCAGCCAGCACTTCGAACATCAGCCTCAATCAGAGCCAGTGTGTCTGCTGCAGTTTGCGCTCTGGGTCCCACGCCATTCTTGCCGACAATAAAACCCCCATCCTTGGGGATATAGGTATGCACATAGAATTCATTTTTACTGCTGCCTAAAACGATCTGTAGGATCGGTTCTTTACTGGCGCGATCATAGGATTCAGTAAAGCTGGAGTAGGAGATATTTTCTCCATGCTTTTGGGCCAGGCGAAAAATCAAATTACTAATACCCTCAACAAGCAGGCAGTACTCCTGATGAAAGGTGGGATTACTCATTCGAAAGTCTTCGATTGCAATTGCGTGAAGGGCACTGTTAGCCATAGGTGCTGGAGATATTGATTATTTTTTCTGATATCAATATACGCCTGAGAACTAGCCTCCGGAAGTCTTTTTGATACTGCAGTGCCGCATAGAGAATTCGGTAAAAACCCAAATAGCAGCAGGGAGATGGGGGTAAGATTAATCAGGCATAACAACGCTGCTGAAGTTCAACCCTAATTGAAAGTGAAGGCTCAAATGACTAACTATCCGATTGCCATTGAATTAACTGCCTGGGTTGAGCTTGGATTAAACCAATATGAGGTGACGTTAGGGGAAGTCTCTAAGGTGACCGTTAAAAGAACGGATGATGTATTGCACTCTAGAGAGCTCACTTCCTCCGAAGCTGAGTCATTACTAAAAGCCATTCAGAGTGTGACAGTGCCAGTAACGCAAGAGCTTCCAGAAAACCCAAACCACAAGCCAGTCTCTAGTTATGAGCTCATTATTGAGTCCGCCCATTTTTCTCTAGAGTACAACTGGGAAGATGTGGATGCGCAATCATCTAAGGCATTTGATTCGGTAATCGATTTAGCACAATTGATTAAAGGCATTGGTAAATTTTAGTTCTGAATTGATCTTTAAATGGATAGTAATATATAAGAAATCAATGTATTGATAGATTATTTGCTCCATTAACCCAAGGGAATTTTCGTGAAATTATTAGTAACAATTGTTCTGGCATCCATTTATTCCATGGCATTTGCCCAACAAAAAACAACCATCATCCAAACAGATCAAATGCAACAGGCAATTGCTCGCGGGGCGATTATTTGGGATGTACGTGATGAAAAGAGTTACCTAGAAGGTCATATTCCTGGGGCAATCAATATTGGTGAGGTCGGTAGCGTGCTGCGTGACCCCAATAAAGAAGACTATATTTCTACTGAGCAAATTCAGAAACTTTTTAACAATGCTGGCTTAGATGTTAATCGGGATATTGTGGTTTATGGTGTGCGCGGGAACCCATACACCTATTTTGGCCTGTACACCATTAACTATTTTGGTGGAAAGAATGCACAGGTTTACCATGACGGCATAGATGGCTGGAAGCAAACCGGTTTGCCAATCCAAAAGGAGCGCCAAACTTTAGCGCCAGCATCAGTAGTGCTTGTGGCGCAGCCTCAATTAGTGGTTAGTAATGAGGAGATGCTTAAGATTGCCCAATCCAAATCCGTGCAAATTATTGATGCCAGAACTCCTGATGAATTTTCAGGCAAGGACGTACGGGCAATTCGGGGCGGTCATATTCCTAACTCCGTTAATATTCCCTTCGAAGATAACTGGCAAGATCCAACCACTGCTATCAAGTTGAGCAAAAAGCAAGTTTCCGATAACTCTGGCATGGCACTTAAAAATCAAACCGATCTCAAAAAGTTATATGCCAATCTTGATCCTGATAAAGAAACGGTTGTCTATTGCCAAAGTGGCGTACGTGCAGCTGAAACAGCAGTCGTTTTAAAGACTTTAGGCTTTAAGAAAGTCAAAGTCTATGACTCAGCATGGTTAGGCTGGGGCAATAACCTCAAAGCGCCAGTAGCGGATGAAACTTTCTTAAATGTCGGCGCCCTCAACGCCAAGATGGCCGCAATGCAAAATAAAATCAATCAGCTAGAAGATGCTCTGAAGGCTAAAAATAATTAATGCCAAGCGAGCATCAGGCAAATAAAGACAATGTTGGATCAATCCTTTCCCACAAGCAGTTCATCCCCAATCCCTAGGCATTAACCATCTAAAGCTCTACGCTGAATCCTTCCATATAGAGGAGGATTCGGATTGCGAGTTTCTATTGAGTGTTCTCACAAGCAACTACAGCTATTTAGAATTTCCTTAGACGCGCGAACCGTCCTAGTTTTGCTGATTATTTGGCTAATTTGGGGAATATTGAGGATTCTGAAGATCTTCTGAATCGCCTATATATCAAGAGTGGGGGTGGACGAGCCCGACCCCCGGCACTGGCAGAAATTGGGTTTGGCTGCTTCGTTCCCGACCTGACCAGGTTGTCCAACCCACCATGCGGGGAGGCCCGTCCAATTCCATTTTAGCTTGTTAGAATGTAAGACATGACAGCACTGGCATTGGCCCGCTCTTGGCGCCCTAAAACTTTCTCCCAATTAGTTGGTCAAGACCATGTGGTTAAAGCCTTAACCCATGCTTTAGATCAGGGCCGTTTGCACCATGCCTGGCTCTTTACGGGTACTCGTGGAGTGGGTAAGACCACTATTGCCCGCATTATGGCTAAAGCGCTCAATTGCACTGGTGAAGATGGCCAAGGTAAGATGACTTCAGAGCCTTGCGGAAAATGTCCAGCCTGTTTAGAGATCGATGCAGGTCGATTTGTTGACTATATCGAGATGGATGCGGCGAGTAATCGCGGTGTTGATGATATTGCTGCTTTATTAGAAAAAGCAGCTTACGCTCCTAGCAATGCGCGTTACAAGGTTTACATGATTGATGAGGTACACATGCTCACCAATCACGCCTTTAATGCGATGCTCAAAACTTTAGAAGAGCCGCCAGAGCACGTCAAATTTATTCTGGCAACAACGGATCCCCAAAAGATTCCCGTCACCATTTTGTCGCGTTGCTTGCAGTTCAATCTCAAGCAAATGCCTGTGCCCCTCATCGTGGAGCATCTAGAAAAGGTGCTTGCCGCTGAGAAAGTGGAATACGAAGTCAATGCATTGCGTGTGCTTGCTAAAGCAGCGCAAGGTTCTATGCGCGATGCTTTATCCCTAACCGATCAAGCAATTGCTTATGCTGCTGGCAAAGTGACTGAAGAATCAGTACGCGGCATGCTGGGTACATTAGATGATGCTTATCTCATTCGCATTCTCGATTGCTTGATGGCTAAAGACGGCGCTAGTCTTTTGGCGGTTGCCAATGAGATGGGTGAGCGCAGCATGTCTTTCTCATTAGCCTTGCAAGATCTTTCAAGCTTGTTGCAAAAGATTGCATCAGCTCAAGTAGTTCCAGAGTCGGTATTAGACGACTGGCCAGAAGCGGGCGAGATTCGTCGCTTGGCAACCCAATTAACCAAAGAAGAAGCACAACTCTTCTATCAAATTACGATTACGAGCCGTCCTGATTTATCACTTGCTCCGGATGAGCAAACTGGTTTTTCAATGACGCTCTTAAGAATGTTGGCATTTCGTCCAGGTAGCGGTGGAGGGGGTGCAACTGCACCATCAGCGCCACCAGTAGCTAGTGCACGTCCAGCTTCAGCATCACCAGCTTCAGCACCAACCGCTAGAGCTGCAGCAGCTGCTCCAGCTGCACTAGCAACGAAACTCGTTGCTCCCGCTGCTTCCGCTCCTGCCGCAGTGGCAAGTTCTGCAGATCGTCCTGACTGGCATGCTTTGATGCGTCAGTTGCCAGTTAAAGGTATGGTGCAGCAGTTGGCGTTTCAAACAGAATTACAAGCTTGGTCAGATTCGGCTGCTGGTGTGAAGGCAACGATTGTTACCCCAATGCCACAGTTAGCATCCGAGGCGTCCGTTGGCCGTTTAGCCGATGCACTGACTGCTCACTTTGGTAAGCCAGTAAAGATCGTGATCGAAAAAGGTGAAGTCGAAGGCAAGACCGTTGCCAAAGTCGATGCACAGATTCATCAAGAAAAAAGAATGAATGCTGAGCAAATGATTGCCGCTGATCCTTTTATTCAACAATTGCAAAAAGAGTTTGGTGCCACCGTAGTAGGTGGTTCTGTAAAGCCACTCTAAATTGCATGCAGATTTATCAATCATTTAATTAATTCATAGTCATTAAGGAAAAAATACGATGATGAAGGGTGGACTTGCTGGCCTCATGAAACAGGCGCAGCAGATGCAAGAGAAAATGAAAACTGCGCAAGCGGAGTTGGCTGCGTTAGAAGTTACAGGTCAAGCTGCTGGCGGCCTAGTGAAAGTCACGATCTCTGGCAAATACGAACTCAAGCGCGTGCAAATTGATCCAGGCGCAATGGATGATCGCGAGATGTTAGAAGACTTGATCGTCACGGCATATACCGAAGCATTCAAACAAGTAGAAGCAGCAAGTACACAAATGATGTCAGGCGCTACTGCCGGCATGCCCATGCCTCCTGGCTTCAAGCTTCCTTTCTAAGTTAATTTAATGGCGCGTCATGAAGCACCTCAAGATGCTCTCGGTCGTTTGATCGAAGCACTGCGTGTATTGCCGGGAGTCGGCCCGAAGTCTGCACAACGCATGGCTTTTTATCTACTGCAGCATGATCGCAATGGCGCGGCAGTACTTGCTCAGTCCTTGGGTGAGGCAGTGGAGAACGTCGGTCACTGCGCACGCTGTAATACTTTTTCAGAAACGCAGATCTGTATTACCTGTTCTGATGAGCGTCGTGATCCTTCATTGCTTTGTATTGTGGAAACGCCTGCTGACCAAGTAATGGTTGAGCAGACCCTCAGCTTTAAAGGCAACTACTTTGTATTGATGGGGCGCATCTCTCCATTGGATGGCATGGGCCCGAATGAAATTCATTTTGATCGACTTCTCTCACGTATCGAAAGTCCAGACACTGGTGTACCGATTCGTGAAGTGGTGCTTGCTACGAACTTCACTAGTGAAGGTGAGGCAACAGCCCATTACATTGGTGAAGTACTCAAGGTAAAGGGCATCAAAGTCACTCGCATTGCTAGGGGCATCCCAGTCGGTGGCGAGTTGGAGTACGTTGATGCTGGCACCTTGGCCAGAGCGCTGATGGATCGCCGCTAGATCACACTTATTTCCCATTCTCCAAAAAGTTGCATTTTGCAACCTTTTGTGTTATATTATAACCTATTCATGAGGGGAATAAGTTATGCCTATAGCTATCAAATTATCTGACCTTCTGGTAGAGGATGCAAAGCCTTATGCGCAGGCAATGCATCGGTCCGTTCCTAAGCAAATTGAGTACTGGGCTCGTTTGGGCAAGGTAGCGGAGGAGAATCCTGATTTGCCAGTTCAAATGCTTCAGGATATGTTGGTAAGCATTGAAGAGGTGAAAGCAGGAAACCTTAATCCGTATAAATTCGGATGATCGTTTCAACAACCCCTAGATTCGATAGGGCAATCAAGAAAATATCCCCCGCTGAGAAAAAGACTTTCGATAGTGCAGTCAAGTCCATTATTGCCGAACCATTTAAAGGGGAAATGAAAAAAGGTGACTTGTCGGGCATTCAGGTCATTAAATTTAGACATCTTCAGCAGCAGATGTTATTAGCCTATTCCGTAAGTCTTGATGGTAATCAGCTCGTGCTGATGGGGTACGGAGTTCATGAAAACTTCTATCGAGATTTGAAGCGCTAACAGCCCTCAAACACTCATCTCCAAAGTGGTATATCCGCACATGCCATCCCCAAATCGTCACCAATTCGACATAAAGACTAGGTAAATTGCTCCTTTTTGGGGATAATTTGGTCTGCGCCACCCTTGGGCTTCAATCTCAAGCTGTGAGCTGCCAGTTTTTTCTATCGGCATGTTGTCATTGCGTTATGCATCGGCAACTCAATCAGAAATTGTGAATGACCCGCAAGTTATATCTAACTCTCCTGTTGAGCATTATTTGCACTTTGCTAGGCGCTTCTGCGTTTGCGCAAAAGGCAGGGTCAGGATCTGACCAAATTGCCACCTTTGCTGCCCCAATTGATGGAGTTTCAACCGAAGGAACTTTGTTTGACTTGCCAGTCAATCTGCATGGACAAACTACGTACATCAATCAGCGTTACAACAATTTCAACGCATCCTATTCGGGTCAAAATAGTTTAGCTGCTTTTAACTCCATGAGTTACACCTGGTCTGGCACCTTGTTCTTTGGTGCGCGTTTAGCGCCGAATACAGATGTGTATTTCAACCCCGAGGTGGTTTCTGGAGTGCCATTTTCTGGATTAGTTGGTCTTGGTGGCTTTACTAATGGTGAAGCCACTAAAGCTAGTGGCGCGCAGGCGAAGTTTTATTCTGCACGCGCCTTTGTACGCCAAACGATTAATCAAGAGGGCGATAAAGTCCTTTTGGAAAATGAAGCCAATCAAATCACACAAACAGTCAGTAGTAATCGAGTGGTTGTAACCGCTGGTCAGTTTTCTACGCTCGATATTTTTGATGACAGTCGTTACGCTAAAGACCCTCGTGTTCAGTTCATGAACTGGGGTAATATGACTTATCTAGCGTATGACTATGCTGCTGATGCCCGTGGCTACAGCTGGGGCTTGGCGGGCGAGTGGTACTTGGATCATTGGGTGTTACGCGCATCCCGCATGCTAGCCCCGAAGAGCCCTAATGGGCGAGATCTCAATTGGCAGATCTTTAACACTTATGGTGATCAAGTAGAAATTGAGCGTCAGCACAATATCGCTGATTTACCTGGCAAGGTTAGTGTGCTTGCCTATCGCAACAAAATGATTCTGGCGCGTTTTCAGGATGCTACTAATTACATTAATGCCAATAATGCGCAAGGTACACAAGCGATTAATAATGTGCGTACCAATTATCAATATAAAACCGGTGTTGGTCTGCATGGAGAGCAAGCGATCACGAACGACTTAGGCGTCTATGGTCGTGCATTCACTTCTGATGGTCATACTGAAACGATGTCTTTCACTGAGGCGGATAACTCTATCTCTGTTGGCCTGGGAATGAATGGCACAAGCTGGAGCCGTCCTAGTGACAGCATCGGTATTTCGATGATGCAAAATGGCTTATCTAGTTACCGTAAAAATTATTTGCAATCTGGTGGAGTGTCATATTTCATTGGTGACTATGCTGGCCCAGGCAAGACGATTACTTATCGTCCGGAACGAATTGCAGAACTCTATTACAACGCTACGCTAGTAAAAAACGTTCTAGCCGGATTGAACTTTCAGCACATCAGCAATCCAGCCTATAACGCAGCCCGTGGACCGGTAAATATCGTGTCTTTTAGGATTCATGCCGAGTTTTAAGCTTTCAATGACGGAACGTTTTGATTATTATCTTTAGAATCAATAACATAGCGATTGTCAATAATTCGACTTTTGGCTTTTGTACTCTATAATCCCTAAAACCCTCTGAAGCAGGCTTGGAAGCGATTCAAATCAGCATCGGGGGCTGTAAAAACAGCATTTTTATTGATTTAGAGGCAGCAGCGTTTGTTGATTCTCAGCACATATAAAACTAGTGCAGTAAACCCACTCAAAAGTGTTGCCAAATTGGCGATTCTTGCTTTTGCGGCAAGCGCTGCTACTTTTCCTGCATTTGCCCAAATTGGCGAAATTGCTACTACCCCCGTATCTGGCGCCGTCTTAGTTCAGATTGATCAAGGTAATACCTTAGGTATGCCGCCTCCAATTGGCGCGCAAACTCCTGTGATGGATAAGAATGGTAAGCCGCTAGAGTCCTTGCTTCCATCAACTCCAGCGAACACGCCGAAGATTTATACCAAGTCAGCGTCATCAGGCCCTTCAGAAATGGATTTGCGTCAACTGTGGACTGAGCTCAAGTTAAATAATCCGCAGTTAGCTTCTTTGCGTGAATCTTATTTATCCGCTAAAGCCACTGTTCCTCAAATTGCTGCTCCAGCCAATCCGCAGGTTGGTTTAGTGTGGTCAGGCATGCCACCAAATTCTCCGCTTGGCTTAGGTGGTGCCAATGCGCCAACAGCGCAGAACCCTACTGGCATCAGTAGCAATAACTCCATTTCTTTTGCGCAACCATTTCAGTTTCCGGGTAAGAAGAGTTTGGCCTCTGAAATTGCCAATACTAATGCTGAGGCACTGCTTGCACAAAGTGAAGCGACCTATTTGCAATTGGGCGCGCAGTTATCCTCCTTATTCTTTAATGCACTGGCTTCCCAAAAGCAGTTACAGGTATTGAGAGAGTCAGTAATCCGTTTGGAAATGATTAAGAACGTCGCTAAGGCGCGATATTCTAATAACGCTGCAGCTTATGTTGAATACCTCAACGCCCAAGTAGCACAAAGTGCTGCGCAAGCTGATCAGTTCAATGCTGAGCGTCAACTTGATGTGGCGATTAAAAGTATTAATACCTTAGTCGGTCGTCATGCCAGAGAAAAACTGGTTTTACGCGCTGACGTACGCCGTGCTTTGAGTAGTGTACCAACCCTAGTAGAGTTAGAGGATTATGCGGAGTCTAGCCATCCAAGTCTTAAAAGTTCAGCGCTGCAATTAGAAGCTGCTCGCAAAGGTGTGACTCTTGCTAAGAAGGCCTACTTGCCAGATTTTCAAGTCATTGGATCTTCGTACACACCACGCGGTCCATTCGCCGCTAACAACGGTGCTATGTTTTATCAGCTTGAGTTAGATTTAGTGATACCTCTGTATTTCTTTACCAAAGAAAAGTACGGAGTAGAGCAGGCACAACGCAATCAAGCGGCTGCAGAAGCAAGTGATATTTCAAATCGTCAGCAAATTGTCCTGGCTGTGAACTCTGCCTATGCCTCTTACCAACAGGCTAAAACTACAGCCAACTTCCTAAAAGACCGCCAAGTACCTCAAGCGGATGCTGCTTATAAGGTCGGTTTGGTTCAGTACTCAAATAATGGCCAAGGATTTAACGATCTGTTGACGGCACAAACTCAGTTACGTAATTTAGAAGTGCAATTGGCACTTGCAGAGGCTAATCTTCTGCAGGCACAAGCGGTATTGTTAGTTACCGCTGGTAAGGAACCTTTTTAAGGAGTTGTTGTGAAGGATAAGCTTAATCATCTTTATCAGCGCCTCAAGGATTTGTGTAAACCTATCATTGAGGGGGCTCATAGGCTCAAGGCTAAGTTGGGTGCTCGCGTTGCTGCGAACATCAACAAGATTCATGACTCTTATTGGAGCCTTCTGCCTGAGACACGTGTTCGTATTCGTTTGACTCTAATCTGTGTATCGCTATTAATGTTCGGTATCGTGATTGGCTTGATAGTAAACGTAAACCGTCCTGTGAAGTTCGACAATGTGGCAAAGACATTAACCATTGAGAACACTGGGGCAATGGAGTTAAAACTCCCTGGTATGAGTTTAAATCCTGCCATCTATGTATTTAGTGAAGCAGTTAAGTCAGAGGTACCAGTTGAATTAAGCATGCCTGGGCGGTTAACTTTTAATGCTGAAAAATCTAAATTACTGTCCGCAAGAGCACCTGGTCGCGTAGAACATATTTATGCCTTTGATGGAGCCAAAGTAGATGTAGGCTCACCTATTGTGGAGTTATACAGCCCAGAATTCTTGTCAGCTCAGCAAGAGTATTTGCTATCTTCCAAAACAGCTAAAGTGCTTGAGGCAAATAAGACAATGAGTGATTTATTGGGTGATGCCCAGATTACGCAGCAGGCAGCGGCTAATCGTATGCGTAATTTAGGCGCAAGCGATGGCGATATAAGGAATCTGGATCAGACTGGTAGGACTCAATACAATCTTGTCATGCGCTCACCACTGGAGGGTGTTGTAGTGAAGCGCGCAGTTGACCCAGGCGCCGTAGTAAATGCTGGTGATGTACTAGTAACTTTGGCTAATCCTAAAGAGCTTTGGTTCTTGGGAAATGTTTATGAGCAAGATATAGCGAAGATTAAAAAAGGCCAAACCATTGTTCTGCGCACTGAGGCTTACCCAGGCAAAACCTTTACTGCTAAAGCTAATTATATTGCTCCAACAATAGATCCAGATACAAGAGCGCTGGTAATTCGTTGTGATGTGAATAATCCTGATGGACTATTGCGTTCAGATATGTATGCATTGGGCAAATTACAGGTGGGCTCTTCTCAAGCAGTAGTGCTTCCTCAATCTGCAATTGTGCGCGTCCGTGAAATGCGTTACGTCATTACTAAAACTGGCCCGGATACCTTCAAGCGCTTTGCTGTTAAGGGCTATGATTTAGATGGCAAGCAATTCGCGGTAACCGAAGGGGTTGAGGCAGGAATGCAAGTATTAGTTGACGGCGCTGTTCTCCTAAATGATCGCTTCGCAAAGCAGGAGGAGTAATTGAGTGTCGTAACAAACTTTCTTAGGGGCGTTTTAGACAAACGCGTCCTGATTCTCTTTGCCTCTCTTGTGCTTTTGGGTCTGGGCACATTTAGCTTAAAGCAGTTACCTATTCAGCCGTACCCAGGCGTGGCGCCCTTAACTATCCAAGCTATTTCTCAGTGGCCCGGACGAAGTACTACCGAAGTGGAGCAGCAGGTCACCATTCCAGTTGAAAATGCTTTGGCTGGTATTCCCGGTGTAAAAGCATTCCGCTCGGTATCACTTTTTGGTTTATCTGTTGTTACATTAAAGTTCAATGACAATGCGGATCCATTTAAGGTGCGCCAAATTTTCATTACTAATTTGAGTAATGTGACATTCCCTCCGGGTGTTAACTCTAGTGTCAGCCCGGATTCAGATGCAACAGGTGAAATTCTTCGCTATCAAGTGAAGTCAGATTATGCTTCTCCAACTCGATTAAAGACCCTACAAAATTATGAGATCTACAAAGAGTTAAAGCAAACACCTGGTATTGCAGATGTCTCTTCTTTTGGTGGAAAAGTCCGTCAATACAATGTGATTATCCGTCCCGAAAGCTTGCAATCTAAAAATGTGACGGTTGCTCAGTTAATCGATGCCTTATCAAAAGCCAATGACAATACTGGTGGCGGTGTATTACCTAGTGGCGAGCAACAATTCGTGGTTCGAGGCGTAGGGTTGCTGAGGAATCTGGAGGACATTCGGCAAGTAGTAATTACCGTTAATAACGGTGTGCCTGTTCGCATCGGTGATGTAGCTACTGTTGAGATTGGAAATGCACCTCGTTTAGGCTTGTTTCAGTTCGATGAAAATCCTGATTCAGTTGAAGGCATTATTTATTTGCGCCGTGGTGAGAACGCCTCAGAAGTATTAGCTCGGGTTCGTGAAAAAATTACCACCATAAACGCGCATGTACTGCCGCCTGGTATTGAAGTAAAACCTTTTTATGATCGTCAGGTCCTATTGGATATTACTATAGGTACTGTCAAGCACACCATGTTCTTTGGAATTTCCATGGTGTTAATTCTTTTGTACATCTTCTTGGGTAACTTTAGAGCCGCTGCAGTTGTGGCAGCTGTTATTCCTTTGGCGCTGTGTTTTTCTTTCATCATGATGTATGTCTTTAACGTCCCTGCTAACTTGATTTCTTTGGGGGCAATTGACTTCGGGGTGATTGTGGATGCAGCAGTGATCATCACGGAAAATATCATGCGGCATTTAGAAGAGGGGGAAAAACGCCTAAACCAAAGTATTATTCTGGCGACCGCTGAAGTGCAAAGAGCCATGGTGTACTCCACGAGTATCATCATCGTGGCTTACTCCCCATTATTTTTGATGGGTGGTGTAGAAGGTATTATTTTCAAGCCAATGGCATTTACGATGGGCTTTGCTTTGATTGCTTCCATCATATTGAGCCTGACTTTTCTACCTGCTTCAATTTCTTATGCGTTTGGTGAAAATTTCCACCACGAGCCGCCAAAGTTCATTACCTGGATGCTGGAGCGTTATAAGCCATTACTTCGACGCTTAATGGATCATCCTCGTCATGTAATTACGATATCTATTTTGGTATTAGGTGTCACGCTATTTAGTGCAACCCGTTTAGGCACCGCTTTTTTGCCTACATTAGAAGAAAATAATATTTGGTTACGCGTAGTCTTGCCGAATACAGTAGATTTAGATTACTCAATCAGCATTGCAAATCAACTGCGTGAAACGTTTACAAAACAGCCTGAAATTGAACGGGTTGCAGTACAGATTGGTCGCCCTGATGACGGTACAGATTCTACGGGTGTTTTTAATCAAGAATATGGTCTCTACCTAAAAGCACCAGAGCTCATGCCGAGGGGTTCTAGCAAAGCTGAATTACTAAAGCGCTTACAGGGTGAGCTCAATCGCATACCTGGTGTATCTTTTAGCTTTTCTCAATATATACAAGATAACGTCAATGAGGCTTTATCGGGAGTGAAGGGTGAAAACTCAGTCAAGATCTTTGGTACAGATTTGGCAATTCTGAATACCAAAGCACATGAAGTAATTGACCAACTAAAAAAAGTACGTGGAATTGAAGATGAAAGTATTTTGAAGGAGCTTGGTCAGCCAACCTTGAATATCCAAATTGATCGTGATCGAGCTGCGCGGTATGGAGTAAATGTTGCGGATGTCAAAACACTGGTGGCAAATGCTATTGGTGGCGCCCCAGTGTCTAATTTTCTTGAGGATGAAAAAACATTTGGTATTGCAGTTCGCTTAAACGAGACAAGTCGCAATGACCTTCCTGATATCGCTAATTTACTGATTGATACACCCGTTGGTGCCCGAGTTCCTTTAGGAATGGTCGCTAATGTTGAGCTTACTGATGGTCCGTTCTTTATTTATCGTGAAGCGGGCAAGCGCTATATTGCCGTGATTTTTAGTGTAAGAGATCGAGATTTGGGTAGCGCGGTGGAAGATGCAAAGTATTTGGTAGAGAAGAATGTAGCTCTGCCTGCTAATTATTCCATTGCATGGGATGGGCAATTTAATCAAATGAAGGCTGCCCAACAAAAGCTCATGGTTATTATTCCATTAACACTCTTGGCAATCTTTGTATTGCTTATTACCGCCCTAGGAAATATTCGTGATGCGGTGATTGTTTTGATTAACGTGCCATTTGCTGCGATTGGCGGCATTATTGCCTTGCATCTTGGTGGTGAGACCTTAAGTATCTCTGCGCTATTTGGTTTCTTATCGCTATTTGGTATTGCGATTCAGGATGGTGTGATCCTGATTTCTTATATCAATAAAACTGTTGCTGAAGAGCATGGTGCGATGAAAGATGCAATGGTGGATGGTGCAGCTTTACGTGTCAGACCAGTATTAATGACAGCTTTATTGGCCGGCTTAGGTTTGCTGCCTGCAGCCCTTTCACATGCAATTGGTTCAGAAGCACAGCGTCCATTAGCCTTGGTTATTGTGGGTGGAATGGTGACCACTACGATTTTGACTTTATTGGTATTGCCAGTCATTTATGCGGCAATGAGATCTCGTGGTAAACATAAACCAGGACTTGCTTAATGATGTCAAAGCAAGTTCATATTTTAGTTTCTAACGATGATGGTTATCTAGCGCCTGGCTTGCTTGCCTTAGTCAATGCCGTTCGTCCCTTGGGCAAAATTACCGTGATTGCGCCAGAGCAAAATCACAGTGGGGCCTCGAATTCATTAACACTCTCTAGACCGCTATCGATTCATCGAGTTGCTGGCGGTGAGCGTGATGGCTTTTTCTTTATTAATGGCACACCAACGGATTGCGTCCACGTAGCGATGACGGGCTTCCTGGAGCAAAAACCCGACTTAGTAATCTCCGGTATTAATCAGGGAGAGAACATGGGTGAAGATGTTTTGTATTCAGGTACGGTGGCAGCAGCTGTTGAAGGTGTGATGTTTGGTGTTCCCGGAATTGCATTTTCCCAAATTGATCGTGGCTGGAACCGGATTGATGATGCTGCCAAAGCCGCTCATGATGTAGTAGCCCAAATGCTGGTCTCCAATTTAGCTAGCCCACAATTGGCTCGTCAAGATGGTATCGCCACTCTATTAAACGTTAACATTCCCAATCGTCCTTATGCAGATTTGTATCGCTGGCGTGTCACTCGCTTAGGTAACCGCCATCATTCACAACCGGTAGTCGTGCAAGATAGCCCTCGTGGTGAAAAGATTTATTGGATTGGGGCAGCAGGAGATGTCAAAGACAATTCAGAGGGTACAGACTTTCATGCTATCGCTGATGGCTGTATCTCTATTACACCAATGCAGCTGGATCTCTCGCATCATGCTCGCCTAGCGGCGATGCGTGCGAATGGTTGGGATCGCGGTTGAAGGCTCCAACAGAACGTTTTGCAGCTTACCGTCAGGCACTAGCTGCAAAAGTGCATGCTGGTGGCATTAAGCATGGCAAGACCTTAGAAGCGCTGGCAACTGTGCCTCGCCATGCTTTCATGGATGCGGGACTACATGCTCAAGCTTACGAAGATTCAGCGTTGCCGATTGGTCATCAACAAACCATCTCTAAGCCATCGGTAGTAGCGCGCATGATTGAGTTACTGCACAAGCCTAGACAACCCCTAGGTAAGGTTCTAGAAATTGGCACGGGCTGTGGCTATCAGGCAGCAGTGTTGAGCTTGCTCTCTGAAGAGGTTTATTCAATTGAACGTATTCGCCCGCTGCATGACATGGCAAGATCAAAGTTACGTCCTTTTCGTATTAATAATCTGCGTCTGATCTATGGTGATGGCATCTTGGGCTTGCCCCAAGCCGCTCCCTTTGACGGTATTATTTTGGCAGCTGCCGGGCTCGGCATCCCCGACGCTTTATTGGATCAATTGGCCATTGGTGGCCGTTTAGTTGCTCCAGTGGCCAGAAATGCAAAAGAACAGCAGCTAGTCCTCGTTGAAAGAATGAGTTCCCAGCGCTATCAAAGGACTGTGCTGGACGAGGTCTTTTTTGTCCCCTTACAATCAGGGGTAGTATGAAACGCTTATTTCTCTCAATGCCCCATTCTTTCTCTAAAGTAGCCGCTTTATTACTCATTAGCGCTTCTATGCTGCTGGTGACTGGCTGTTCTTCTACCCGTACAAAACCAGCAAGCGTGACCGATCGCAGTGCTGGATCATCCGTTTCTAATGAACCAACCCCTCCAGGCTACTATCGTGTGAAGAAGGGTGATACCTTAGCCAGAATCGCTTTGGATCATGGTCAAGCACCACGAGATGTAGCGCAGTGGAACAGTACAGCCAACCCTAGCTTTAATCAAAACATTATTGAAGTGGGTGATCTCATTTTGGTGAAACCACCAGCAAGTGCTAAAGCCAGCAAGACAATTGAAGTAAAGACCATTGCTCCAGAGAAGGCGGATACTACTAAAGCCGATAGCAAAGTGCCCGCCAGCAAACCAGAGATGGTTGCTGAATCTGGCATTCGATTATCTTGGCCAGCAAAAGGCAAAGTGACTGATGAGTTCAGTGACAAAAATAAAGGAATTGATATCGCCGGCAAGGTTGGAGAAACAGTTCAGGCGGCATCGGATGGCAATGTGGTTTATGCCGGCAATAGTTTGCGTGGTTACGGAAACCTCATCATCATTAAGCATGACAATACTTATCTCACTGCTTACGCTCATAACAGCAAGCTCTTGGTGAAAGAGGGTGATAATGTTCGCAAAGGGCAGAAGATTGCGGAGATGGGTGATACCGACACGAATTCTCCCAAGCTGCATTTTGAGTTGCGGGTAAATGGTAAGCCGGTGAATCCCACCCCTTACTTGCAGTAAGCGGCTATGGCCACAGTTCTCGTTTTTGATATTGAGACGATCCCAGATGTAGCGGGCTTACGTCGTCTAGAAGACTATCCCGATAGCATGAGTGATGCCGAGGTCGCTGCAAAAGCGATGGCTGAGCGTGCCGCCAAAACCGGTAGTGAATTTCTGCCTTTGTTTTTGCAAAAGATTGTGGCGATCTCTTGTGTAATTCGCAGAACCACAAAAGAGGGCACCCCTCAAATTAAAGTGGGAACACTAGGCACTCCACAAGACGATGAAAAAGTTTTGGTTCAAGCCTTCTTTGATTTGATTGAAAAGTACACACCTCAACTTGTGTCATGGAATGGTAGTGGTTTTGATTTGCCGGTGTTGCATTACCGCGCATTAGCAAATCACATTCAGGCGCCACGCTATTGGGAGATGGGTGATAGTCAAGAAGCTGATAGTCGCGACTTTAAGTGGAACAATTACATCAGCCGCTATCACATGCGTCATCTCGACATGATGGATCTCTTGGCTAAATTTAATGGTAGAGCCAATGCGCCCTTGGATGGCTTAGCAAAGCTCTGCGGCTTTCCTGGGAAGATGGGCATGGATGGCAGTCAGGTCTGGCCTGCTTATCAAGAAGGTAAGATTAATGACATCCGTCGGTATTGTGAAACCGATGTAGTTAATACCTACCTCATGTATTGTCGCTTCCAACTATTACGCGGTGGTTTCTCTCTAGAGGAATATCAAGAAGAAATCGCCTTTGTAAAAGCCTATTTAGAAAAAGAATCTAAAGAGCCTAATGGTGGTCAATGGCAAGAATATCTCCAAGGTTTTTCTGGGGATGCGTAGAGGGCATAAGCCAGTCAATATTGAAGTGACTGAGCCAGTAAGAGTTGAAGCGCTCGATTTAGATGCCCAAGGCATTGCCCGCTTAGCCCCGAATGCGGAAGAAGCGGCACAAGGGCAGAGCGGTAAAGTCGTTTTCATCAAAGGTGCGTTACCGACAGAGCTAGTCACTTACACCATTACTAGCGATAAAGCCCGCTTTAGTAAAGCCAAATTACGCGAGATCCTCAAGCCCGCTGTATTTAGAGCAGAACCTAAGTGTGCGGCTTTTGGAGTGTGTGGTGGTTGTACGATGCAGCATCTTGATATTCGGGCGCAAGTGGCGATGAAGCAGCGGGTTCTCGAAGATGACTTGCAGCATATTGCCAAAATGAAACCCCTTGAAATTTTGCGACCGATGGGTGGTCCTGCATGGGAATATCGTCATCGCGCTCGTTTAAGTGCCGTCAATCGTTCCATTAAAAAAGGCACTGTCCTGATTGGATTTCATGAGGGCAAGAGTGGCTATGTTGCCGATATGTTGGCTTGCGAGATTTTGCCCAAGCATGTTTCCGATCTGTTGCCAGAGATGCGTAAATTGGTCATGGGTCTCTCCATTGTCGATCGTATGCCGCAAATTGAGATTGCTGTTGGTGAGCCCGAAGACCCTGATTCGGATGACCCCAAGAAAAATAAACCGGTTACTGCTTTAGTGTTTCGCAATCTACAGCCGTTAACGCCAGCGGACGAGTCCTTACTAAGGGCATTTGCCGATCAGCACCAAGTCTGGATCTGGTTACAGCCTAAGGGGATTGAGACGGTGGCGCCGTTTTATCCCGAGACTGGCAAGCTTTGCTATCGCCTACCCGAGTTTGAAATTGAAATGCCATTCAAACCAGCTGACTTTACGCAGGTGAATCATTTGATGAACCGTGCATTAGTCAGTAGAGCGATTCGTTTGCTCGAAGTAAAACCCACTGATCGCGTACTGGATCTATTTTGCGGAATCGGTAATTTCACATTGCCTCTTGCTAGACAGGCAATACACGTTTTAGGTATTGAAGGTCTTGAAAGCTTAACGAGTAGAGCCCAGTCGAATGCGCAGCACAATCAATTAGCAGACAAAGCCAGCTTTATGCAAAGCGATTTATTTTTAACTACACCAGAAACAATTGCCTCCTGGGGAAAAGCAGAGCGTTGGTTAATGGACCCACCGCGCGAAGGCGCGATGGAGATATGTAAGTCGCTAGCCGAGCTTCATACACAGTCTAGTGACCTCCTCCCTCAGCGGATTGTCTATGTCTCTTGTAATCCTAAAACGCTGGCACGAGATGTCGAGATTTTGTGCCATCAAGCAGGCTATACGCTCAGTGGCGCTGGTATCGTCAATATGTTTCCGCACACTTCTCATGTGGAGTCGATGGCTGTTTTTGATAGGCTCAGCCTTTAAATAAGCTCTAAGTCATTGTTTTCATGCACTTTATAGGTGCCCAGTGCTTCATTTCGCCTGATTGCGGTGCATTAGATGGAGTAGGCAGTCTTATATAAGAGTAGATTGAGCTTGTGCGGAGATGTCAGGCCGTTAGCGTTTCATTACTCTAATAGGAGTGCGTCATGAGAGCCTCGGATAGTTTTACGATCATTTTGATTCTGATTGCGCTGTCTTATGCGGTAAACATGTTTGTTGCAAACTAGCTTGATAAGACGGTAACTCGATACCCTAGTGTGATAAAACAGCGTTGTAATCTTTACTAATTTCACACGAAGGTATCTTATGAAATCAATCATTGGCCTCACGCTTGGCCTCGGGATGAGTTTCCTTGTAAATGCCCAGAGCATTCCTACTTTGGCCAAGGTGTATGCCGGTAGCACAGCTGAAACTTCTATTAATTCGTCACAAAAGAATCCCAAGATTCAAACACAAAAAGAAGCGGCAACTTTAACTATCCTCAAGCAGGATGGCCAGCACGTTGAGTTCACTTATCAAAACCCAGCATACAAAGCTTATGAAATCGGTACGATTTCTGCAGATGGTAAGAAGCTACAGATAGCTTACAAGGGTGGCTCCGGTGTGTATGACATCGTCGACAACAAACTCGTTGGTTGTGGTTCGGGTCGCGTTAACGAGGGTCCATTCGGGAAATGGATTAATACCTATTACGCTTGGTGTGACGATCTAACTGCGAAGTAGCATGAACAAGATGGCGAAGAAAAAAGGCGCCTAGGGCGCCTTTTATTCATTAGGGCTAAGGCCTTAGCGCTTAGTCTCGATTGCCACCGAAAATACCCAAGAGTGCGAGCAAGTTAGTGAAGACGTTATACACATCTAAGTAGATCGCTAAGGTAGCCATGATGTAGTTAGTTTCACCACCATGCACTACGCGCTGCACGTCAACCAAGATAAAGGCTGAGAAGATCGCAATTGCTAGCACCATGACAGTCAACATCAAGGCAGGCAGTTGCAACCAGATGTTGGCTAAAGAGGCCACGATCAAGAGCAGTACACCAACCAAGAGCCATTTAGCCATGCTGGAAAAGTCACTCTTGCTCACTGTGGCGATGGTTGCCATCGTTGCAAAAATCAACGCTGTTCCGCCAAATGAGAGCATCACCAGGGAAGCGCCGTTACTGTAGCTGTTCAAGGTGTAGCCAACTAAGCGGGATAGCATGAGACCCATGAAGAAGGTAAAGCCGAGGAGGAGCAGTACGCCTACACCGGTATCTTTGTTTTTCTCGATGGCCCAGAAGAAGCCGAAGGCAACTGCCATGAATACTACAAAGCCAAGAAATGGGCTTTGTGCCATGAAGTTAAAGCCCATCGCAATGCCAAGCCAAGCGCCAATCACGGTAGGAACCATGGATAGTGCCAATAAGGCATAGGTATTGCGCAGTACGCGGTTACGTATCTGGGCGGTGCTAATTGAGCCTGTTTGCCCAAAGCCGTAAGAGTTCAGATCACTCATATTGACTCCTTCTTTATCGTTATTACAAGAGCCCATGAAGGGCTGTTGAGATTAAGTATAGACAAAATGGGTGAATTTCAAGGTCCTATTTAAAAAGACTACAAATCATGGGGTTATGCCCTGTAAATTCAAAGGCTTAGCCCTGCTTATATAGGGGTAAATACGGTCAAGCAATGTATAATTTGGGGGTCGTCGGAATAGGGCGAGGCTTAGGCCAGTTTTAGCTCTTTCCCACAAAAATCTTTGAAATCACTATTGGAGTCTTGAATGGCAATTGAACGCACCCTATCTATTATCAAACCTGATGCTGTCGCTAAAAACGTCATTGGCAAAATCTATGACCGTTTTGAATCTGCTGGTTTGAAGATTATCGCGTCCAAAATGGCGCATCTCTCACAATCAGAAGCAGAGCAGTTTTACGCTGTTCACGCTGCCCGTCCTTTTTTCAAGGATTTGGTGAACTTCATGATTTCTGGTCCAGTCATGATTCAAGTATTGCAAGGCGAAGGCGCTATTGCTAAGAATCGCGATTTGATGGGCGCTACTGATCCTAAGAAAGCAGATAAAGGCACTATTCGTGCTGATTTTGCTGACAGCATTGATGCTAACGCTGTTCATGGTTCCGATGCTCCTGAAACAGCTGCCGTGGAAGTTGCTTTCTTCTTCCCAGGCATGAATGTTTTTAATCGTTAATCAATAACCTATTTATAAGTAGGCGCATTGACCTCCCCGCGCGTAAATCTCTTAGATTTTGACGCTGACCAAATGGCGGCGTATGTCGCGGGGTTGAATGAAAAGCCCTTTAGGGCAAAGCAGCTCATGCAGTGGATACACCAACGTGGTGTTTCCGATATCAATGACATGAGTGATTTAGCAAAAAGCTTTAGAGCGAACTTGCTAGATAAAGCAGAAATTCTTTCTCTTCCCGTTATCAAAGATGAACATGCATACGATGGCACACGCAAGTGGTTGCTAGACGTGGGCGCCGGTAATGCGGTGGAGTCCGTTTTTATTCCTGAGGATGGTCGCGGCACTTTATGCATCTCTTCTCAGGCAGGTTGCGCAGTGAACTGCCGTTTTTGCTCAACTGGGCATCAAGGCTTCTCGCGCAATCTCACTGCTGGTGAAATCATTGGGCAGCTATGGTTTGCCGAACATCTTTTACGTAATGATCCAGAAGCGGTTCGCAGAATTGAGAAATATCCAACCCCAGGTTGGGAGCACACTGGTCGCGTGATCTCGAATGTCGTGATGATGGGTATGGGCGAGCCATTGCTCAATTACGACAATGTAGTGACCGCCTTGCGTCTCATGTTAGATGACAGGGCTTATGGTTTATCGCGTCGACGTGTGACAGTTTCCACCTCAGGTGTAGTGCCGATGATTGATCGTCTGGCACAAGATTGTCCGGTCGCATTAGCGGTTTCTTTGCATGCGCCGAATGATGCATTACGTGATCAGCTGGTACCACTCAATCAGAAATACCCTTTGCGAGAATTGCTCGATGCCTGTGAGCGTTATTTGCCATTTGCACCGAGAGATTTTTTGACCTTTGAATATTGCATGCTCGATGGTGTGAATGATTCCGATGTCCAGGCAAAAGAATTAGTACGATTGCTTAAAAATATTAAATGCAAAGTGAATTTAATTCCTTTCAATCCTTTCCCAGAGTCTGGTCTCAAGCGCTCAACGGCCCAGCGGGTTCATGCCTTTGCTAGCATCTTGTTGGATGCAGGCATGGTGGCTACAGTGCGCAAAACGCGTGGTGATGATATTGCTGCTGCTTGCGGACAATTGGCTGGTGATGTAGTAGACCGCACTCGAGTACGTGAACGCGCTGTACATGACGCAGAAATTATTCAAACAGAAGTACAAGAGCAGCCGATTGAATGGCTCAAGAGGTTGGATTAATATTATGAGCGCCTTACCTCCACTTCCGCTCGGACCATCTCCTAAGCGTGCAACCCGTCAAGCAACGGTTGCCTGGAAAACGAACATCATTACGGTTGGTGGGGATGCACCGGTGCGCGTGCAGTCAATGACCAATACCGATACTGCCGATGCAGTAGGCACTGCAATTCAAGTAAAAGAATTGGCCCGTGCTGGTTCAGAGATGGTGCGCATTACCGTGAACACACCAGAGGCTGCAGCAGCAGTGCCTTACATTCGCGAGCAGTTAGATAAGATGGATGTCTTAGTGCCGCTGATTGGCGACTTTCACTATAACGGCCATACGCTATTAAATGATTTTCCGGATTGCGCAAAAGCGCTCTCTAAGTACCGCATTAATCCTGGCAATGTGGGGAAGGGCGCTAAGCGCGATCCACAGTTTGCACAAATGATTGAAGCAGCATGCAAGTATGACAAGCCAATTCGCATTGGTGTGAACTGGGGAAGCTTAGATCAAGACCTCTTAGCGTCCATTATGGATAGTAATGCAGCCTTACCAGTTCCTAAAACGGCTCAAGAAGTCATGATCGAAGCCTTAATTCAGTCTGCTTTACAGTCTGCAGAAAAAGCAGTCGAGTTTGGTATGAATCCCGATCAAATTTTGCTCTCTTGCAAGGTGAGTAATGTGCAAGATCTGGTGGCGGTCTATCGCGATCTCTCGCGTCGCTCTGACTATCCACTGCATTTGGGTTTAACTGAAGCGGGTATGGGTAGCAAAGGCATTGTGTCTTCTACTGCGGCAATGGGCATCCTGTTGCAAGAAGGTATTGGCGATACGATTCGGGTTTCCTTAACGCCAGATCCTGGTGCACCTCGTGAGAATGAAGTGATTGTTGCGCAAGAGATCTTACAAACCATGGGTCTACGCAATTTCACACCAATGGTGATTGCATGTCCTGGATGTGGCAGAACGACTAGTACTACCTTCCAAGAGTTAGCCGCCAATATTCAATCGTATTTACGCCAGCAAATGCCAATTTGGAAGAAAACCCATCCAGGTGTTGAGAATATGAATGTCGCTGTGATGGGGTGCATCGTCAATGGACCAGGAGAGAGTAAGCATGCCAATATTGGTATCTCTTTGCCGGGCACCGGTGAGACTCCGGCTGCTCCTGTTTTTGTCGATGGCGTTAAAGTAAAAACATTGCGTGGCGAAAATATCGCCCAAGAGTTTCAAGTGATTGTGGATGACTATGTCAAACAGAATTACGCCGCCAAAGAATCCATCTGAACTAGAACAATAATAAAAAATGACTGATCCAAAGAACCAAGCCAAAGTACAGAAGATAAATGGCGTTCGTGGTATGAATGATTTATTGCCAGCGGATGCTGCTCAGTGGGCGCATCTGGAGCATGTATTGCGCGATCTTACCCGTGCCTATGGATATGAGTTTTTAAGAACGCCCATCGTAGAAGCTACGGCCGTATTTCAACGGGGTATCGGCGAAGTTACCGATATTGTTGAAAAAGAAATGTATTCCTTTGAGGATCGTTTAAATGGTGAGCAACTCACCTTACGACCAGAAGGTACCGCAGCACTCGTGCGATCCGTGATTGAAAATAATTTGTTATACGAAGGTCCAAAGCGCCTTTGGTATACGGGCCCTATGTTTCGTCATGAGCGTCCACAGCGTGGTCGCTATCGTCAGTTTCATCAGTTTGGAATCGAAGCCTTAGGCTTTGCTGGCCCCGATATTGATGCAGAAATTATTCTGATGGGGCAGCGTCTATGGGATGAGCTGGGTTTAAAAGGAGTGCGTCTTGAGATTAACTCCTTAGGTCAGGCGAATGAGCGTGCCGAACATCGCGCAGCCTTAGTCACATACTTTGAGAAAAACCAATCTCAGTTGGACGAAGATTCACAACGCCGTTTACTGACTAATCCATTGCGGATTCTGGATTCTAAAAATCCAGAGATGCAAGTGTTGATTGAAGGTGCTCCAAAGTTATTGGATTTCTTGGGCGAGGAATCCCTTGCTCACTTCAATGCAGTGCAAGCCTTGCTCAAAGCGAACAATATTCCTTGCAAAATTAATCCGCGTTTAGTGCGAGGCTTGGATTATTACAACCTCACGGTTTTTGAGTGGATTACCGAGGAGCTTGGTGCGCAGGGAACAATTGCTGGCGGTGGCCGCTACGATCCATTAATTGAACGTATGGGTGGCAAAGCAGCTCCTGCTTGCGGTTGGGCGATGGGTATGGAGCGTGTTTTGGAGTTGATGAAGGTTTCTGGATCAACTCCCGAAGCTCAGGCTCAATGCGATATCTTTGTATTGCATCAGGGTGGCGAGACATTGACTGCAGCCATGATCATTGCTGAGCGCTTGCGTAGCGCGGGCATAGATACCATTTTGTTTTGCCCTCCGGATGGCCAATCCGCGAGCTTTAAGTCGCAAATGAAGAAGGCCGATAGTAGTGGGGCTGCTTTTGCCGTCATCATCGGACCTGATGAATTGGCGAAGGATGAGGCTCAGCTAAAGGACTTACGGGGTAGCGGTGAGCAGAAAGCCGTAGCTTTGGATGGGGTACTTGAGGCAGCAATTGATGCATTAGTGGGCGCCTCCGAATAGAATTAACTTAATTAACTAAGAACAAGCTTGGATTGACATGCCTTTAGATTTAGAAGAACAAGAACAATTAGACCAATTCAAAGCGTTTTGGCAAAAATACCGCAACCTCATTACTGGTGTACTGACGGCTGCCTTGTTTGCCTATGCCGCCTATAGCGGTTATCAATGGTGGCGCAATAATCAGGCTACCGAAGCATCTAAGCTTTATGAAACCATGGTGGCGGCAATTGCTAAGGGTGATAAAGATCTCACTTTGCGCGCTGCCAATGATTTACAAAAAGATTTTGCTCGCACCCCTTACGCTGCGATGTCTAGCTTAGTCGCTGCTCGTATCGCCTCAGATGCTGGTGATAGCGCTAAAGCAATTGACTTCCTCCGCTGGGCTGCTAAGAATGCATCCAATGATGGTTACTTGGCTTTGGCTAAAATGCGTTTGGTATCGCAGTTAATTGAGCAGGGTAGTGAAAAGGATTTCGCTGAAGCGGATCAGCTTTTGAAGGACAAACCTATCCAGGGATTTGAGGCTTTATGGCTCGAGCGTCGCGGTGATTGGTACTTAGCACAAAAGAAAAATGCTGAAGCTAAAGCAAGTTACCAAGATGCATGGAAAAAATTAGACCAAGCAAAAGAGTTTCCTGAAGAGGCACGTCGTCTCTTGAAAGTTAAGCTTGATGCTCTTGGAGGAACTGCTCAGTGATGATTTCGATAAAGCGTCTTGCAAGCATCTCTATGGTGGGTGCAATCGCCATAGTTCTGGTTGCCTGTTCCGGCAGTGCGCGCGTGCGCAAGCCTGCTGAGTTGACGCCTGTCGCAAATCAGTTTGAGATGGTGCCAGTCTGGACTACTAATATTGGTTCCTCTGAGACCTTTAATTTTCACCCGGCTGTTGCTGGCGATGGTGCCTATACCGCATCCAATGGTGGCAATGTCACCAAGACTGATTTGGCTACCGGTAAGAAAATGTGGGAAGCATCCGTTCCCGAGAATCTTGCGGTTGGCCCGGGTTCTGATGGCCGAACTACCGCAGTAGTGGGTATCAAAGGCAATGTGTATGCTTTTGACGATACTGGTAAAGCGCTATGGAATGTCAATATTGGCAGTGAAGTGTTAAGTGAGCCAGTTGTAGCTGGTGGCGTAGTGATTGTTCGTGCCTTAGATAATCGTTTTGTGGGCTTAGATGCACAGACTGGCGCACGCAAATGGACTTATCAACGACCCCAATCTGCTTTGTCATTACGCGTTGGTTATGGCATGTTGCCAATTAACAATGAAGTGGTTGTAACGGGATTTTCAGGCGGCCGTTTTGGCATGATCGCGATAGCGAATGGCGGATTGGTTTGGGAGACCCCCATTTCATTTCCAAAAGGCTTTTCAGAAATCGAACGTTTGAATGATGTCACTGCTAAACCTAGTATGGAGAGTGATGTCGTTTGTGCCGTCTCTTATCAGGGACGCATTGGCTGTGGACAGGTACGCACCGGGAATCTTTTATGGTTCAAAGATTTTTCTAGCTACACCGGTACCGCTCAAAGTACTGATATGGTGTTTTCTGCAAATGAAAAGTCATACGTCACTGCGTTTGCTACCAAAGATGGCACTCAGGTTTGGGAGAACACCAAGCTGACATTCCGTGATGTAGGCGAACCCCTGGCTATTGGTAAGGTTCTGCTGATGGGTGATGCGGAAGGTTATGTGCATGCATTTTCACAGGCGAATGGCGATCTTGTTGCACGCTTTCGTCACGATAGCAGTCCAATCACAGCCGCCCCGATTGCAGTGGGCGGTCTCATCTTGATTCAATCTCAAGGTGGAAAACTAGCGGCGTACAGTCCAAAATGAATCCAGTAATTACCATTGTCGGTCGACCCAATGTTGGAAAGTCGACACTCTTTAATCGTCTGACGCGTTCACGCGATGCATTGGTAGCCGATTTTTCAGGCCTCACGAGAGATCGTCACTACGGCAAAGGCCGTATTGGTGAGCGCGCATTTATTTGTGTGGATACCGGCGGATTTGAGCCGGTTGCCAAGACCGGCATTGTTGCTGAAATGGCGAAGCAAACCAAGCAGGCGGTAGCTGAGTCCGATATTGTGATTTTCTTGGTAGATGGTCGATTAGGTATGGCGCCACAAGATCGCGTGATTGCAGACTTTTTACGCAAAACCGGTCGTCCTGTCATATTGGCTGTTAATAAAACTGAAGGTATGCAGGCTGGCGTTGTAACTGCAGACTTTCATGAAATGGGTTTGGGTGAGCCTTTCCCAATTTCTTCAGCACACGGTGATGGTGTTCGCGGACTCATAGATGATGCGCTCGATTCTTTAGGTATTGCAGAGCCAGATGAGGAAGAATTAGCGAACGATCCAAATCGCCCAATGAAGATTGCGGTAGTGGGTCGTCCTAACGTTGGTAAGTCGACTTTAATCAATAAGTTGATTGGTGAAGAGCGTGTGATTGCGTTTGATATGCCAGGTACTACGCGTGATGCGATTGAAGTGCCTTTTGAGCGTAACGGTAAACCGTATATCTTGGTAGATACCGCAGGCTTGCGTCGTCGCGGCAAAGTATTTGAGGCTATTGAAAAGTTTTCAGTAGTTAAAACCTTGCAAGCCATTGCGGATTGCAACGTCGTCATTTTGATGTTGGATGCGCAGCAAGATATTTCTGAGCAAGATGCGCACATTGCGGGATTTATTGTTGAAGCAGGTCGTGCTTTAGTGGTGGCAGTCAATAAATGGGATGGCCTAGACGCCTACGTTAAAGAACGTGCTCGTCTAGAGATTGCGCAAAAATTACGTTTCTTGGATTTTGCTAATGTGCATCCAATTTCTGCAAAAAAGGGCACGGGCCTCAAAGAATTATTTAAAGACGTTGATTTGGCTTATGCTGCAGCGATGGCGAAATTGCCAACCCCACGCTTAACCCGTATCTTGCAAGAAGCCATCGAGCATCAACAGCCTAAACGGGTTGGTATGGGTCGTCCAAAATTGCGTTATGCACACCAAGGGGGCATGAATCCACCTATTGTGGTGATTCACGGTACCTCCCTCAGCGGCGTGACGGATAGCTATAAACGATACTTAGAAGGTCGATTCAGGGATGTCTTTAAGTTACGCGGAACGCCTTTGCGCATTCAGATGAACACCGCAAAGAACCCCTACGTCGATGAGGATAAGGGAAAAAAGGGCAAAAAGAAGTAATTTTGAGATAAGCTTTTGGTCTTGGGCTTGATTTTTGAAGAATTGAGCCCAATATAGAGTCTTATAGGAAATAGAGATCATTATCAGTACAGGTCGGTGCCATAAATAAAAAAAGCAAGACTCCCAAAATACAAGATCAATAAGGAGCAGTATGAACAACAAACAAATTCAATTACTACAAGATCCTTTTCTAAACGCTTTGCGTAAGGAGCATGTACCAGTTTCCATTTACTTGGTGAACGGTATTAAATTGCAAGGCAATATCGAATCATTTGATCAATACGTTGTGCTGTTGCGTAATACCGTTACGCAAATGGTTTACAAACATGCGATCTCTACAATCGTCCCTGCTCGTGCGATTGATTTCCGTATAGAAGAAGGTAGCCCTGTATAACACTGGAGTAGATGCGCCTCGCGCTGTCTTGGTTGGTGTCGATACAGGACGGGAAGATTTTGCTGACAGCATGGCTGAGCTCAGTCTCTTAGCTGACAGCGCTGGATCTATTCCTACTGCTAGTGTCATTGCCCGCAAAGGCAAAACCGATCCTGCCTTATTTATTGGCTCGGGAAAGGTAAATGAGCTCAAGCGCTTGATGGAGGAGAATGACGCAGAACTTGCCATCTTCAATCATCCACTCTCGCCAACTCAGCAACGCAACTTAGAGCGTCATTTAGGTCGTCATGTGATGGACCGTACCGGTTTGATTTTGGATATCTTTAGTCAAAGAGCGCAAAGTCATATTGGTAAAACGCAGGTTGAACTAGCCCAAGTCCGCTATCGCATGTCGCGCTTAGTGCGGGCATGGAGTCACTTAGAGCGGCAGCGCGGTGGTATTGGTGTGCGTGGCGGCCCTGGCGAAACCCAAATGGAGCTGGATCGCCGGATGTTGGCTACCAAGGCCAAGCGCCTTGAAAATGAGCTCGAAAAATTACAGCGCCAGCAAAGAACCCAGAGAAGAGCCCGCAATCGCAAGGATGTGTTTTCCGTTTCCCTGGTGGGCTATACCAATGCGGGTAAATCAACCCTCTTTAATGCCCTCACTAAAGCAGGCACCTATGCTGCCGATCAGCTTTTTGCCACGCTAGATACCACCTCTAGAAGGGTGCATTTGGAGGGTGTGGGCTCGATTGTGGTCTCCGATACCGTTGGATTTATCCGGGATTTACCCCATCAGCTAGTGGAGGCATTTAGAGCCACCTTGGATGAAACCATCCATGCCGACCTGATTTTGCATGTGATTGATGCCTGTAGCCCGGTTTCTAGAGAGCAAAAGGCTGAAGTTGAGGCAGTTTTAGCTGAAATTGGCGCTGATGACATCCCTCGGATCGAGGTGATGAACAAGATCGATCTGATGCCTCAAACCTTTACCCGTGGGGCTGTTTTGGAGCGGGATGGCGAAGGTGCCCCGAGCCAGGTTTTCCTCTCAGCCCAGACCGGCTTGGGCCTCGATTTGTTAAGGTCGGCCCTAGCGGAATGCTCCCAAATGACTGATAGAATAAGGGTCGAACACAACCGTGCCAAGAAGCAAATAGCCCCGGAAGAGTTTTTAGCCCCTTTACCCGAACGACCAGAGTCTTCTGAATTTAATCCGATTTCCAACCGAAGCTATCTTCCTAATGACGCGTAAATTTTTAGATCTTTTTTCGGTCAATGATCCAGGTTGGGGCAATAGCCACAATAGCAATGGATCAAAAGATGCCAAAGACGGGCAGGGCAATGATCAAACTCCAAAAGGGGATCCTGGTACTGGAAATCAGCCCGCCGATGCTCAGCCCAATAATTCCCCTGTAAAACCGCCTGCTGCTAAGCCGGATGGTCCGCCGGATTTGGATGAACTGTGGCGTGACTTCAATGACAGGATAGCCGGCATTTTTGGCGGCAAGAAAAAGCCTGGCATGAGCAGCACTCAAAAACCGAAGCCTAGTAGTACTGATATCCCTCCACCTTCAGAGCGTGGTGGTCAAGGTGGTGGTAACGGTCGTGGCACCCCTACATTTGAATTTACTAACCCCTTTGGATCTAAAGCCAGCATTCTGCTTGCAGTAGCCGGTGTTTTCTTTGTTTGGATCTGTAGTGGATTTTTTATTATTCAAGAAGGTCAAGCTGGTGTCGTCATGACTTTTGGTAAATATGACTACACTGCCAAGCCTGGAATCAACTGGAGAATGCCTTGGCCAATCCAGTCAGATGAAACCGTCAATCTTTCGGGTGTACGTTCTGTCGAGGTAGGTCGCCCAGTATTAATTAAGGCAACCAATCAAAAAGACTCATCGATGTTGACTGAAGATGAAAACATCATCGACGTTCGCTTTGCTGTCCAATATCGACTTAAAGATCCTACAGATTATTTATTTAATAATCGCGATCCCGATGCGGCAGTGATTCAAGCTGCAGAAACCGCTGTTCGTGAAATTGTGGCGCGTAGCAAGATGGATACCGTTCTCTACGAAGGGCGTGAAAAGATTGGCATAGATTTAGCGAGCTCCATTCAGAAAATCTTGGATAGCTATAAGACGGGTATTTATGTCACCAGCGTTACCGTTCAAAACGTGCAACCACCTGAACAAGTTCAAGCGGCTTTTGATGACGCAGTAAAAGCCGGGCAAGACCAAGAGCGTTTAAAGAGTGAAGGTCAGGCGTATGCTAATGACATTATTCCCCGTGCCAAGGGTACTGGTGCTCGCTTAATTCAGGAAGCAGAGGGTTATAAGGCACGCGTAGTGGCTACTGCCGAAGGGGATGCTACGAGGTTCAAGCAGATCCTGGTGGAATATTCGAAGGCGCCTCAGGTTACTCGTGACCGCATGTATATCGATAGCATGCGTGAGATGTATAGCAACGTCACCAAAGTCTTGGTCGACACTACAAAGAGCAATAGCTTGTTATATCTCCCGTTGGATAAGATTGTTGCCCAAGTTAGCGCTGAGAGTGCGCAGGCTGCAAATACACAAGCGAGCCCAAGTAATCCAACGACACCTACAGGATCTGTGACCGTCGGTGGAGCAACTGGGATCAATAATCCTGCGCCAACTCCCGCGCCTGCAGTAAGTCCAGCTCCTGCAGCAAACAATGTGGATAAGCGTGATGGTTTGCGCAGTCGCGATCGGGAGGCAAGATAATGAATTTCAATCGCCTCATCGCAGCAGCAATTGCATTCATTGCGTTGACGTATGTCTTGTCATCCAGTATTTTTGTGGTCGACCAACGAAAGTTTGCGGTAGTGTTTTCTTTTGGTCAGATCGTACGTGTGATTGAGAAGCCAGGCCTGCAAATAAAATACCCAGCCCCATTTGAAAGCGTTCGTTTCTTTGACCGCCGCATTTTGACAATCGACAATCCGGAAGCAGAGCGTTTTATTACTGCCGAAAAGAAAAATCTCTTGGTGGATTCTTATGTGAAATGGCGCATTGTTGATCCCCGTAAATTCTTTATTAGCTTTAAAGGTGACGAGCGTTTGGCTCAGGATCGATTAACGCAATTAGTGCGCTCGGCCCTCAATGAAGAATTCACGAAGCGCACTGTGCGTGAGTTGATCTCCGATCAACGTGAGCAAGTCATGCAAGGTATTCGTAAAAAGGTTGCTGATGATGCTTCCGATATTGGCGTCGAGATTGTGGATGTCCGCTTAAAGCGGGTTGATCTCTTGGCAGAAATTAGTGATTCTGTTTATCGCCGTATGGAAGCAGAGCGCAAGCGGGTTGCTAACGAACTACGCTCTATGGGTGCTGCTGAGTCTGACAAAATTCGTGCAAATGCCGAGCGACAACGCGATACCATTTTGGCCGAGGCTTACCGCGATGCCCAGAAGATTAAGGGCGCTGGAGATGCAAGGGCAACAGCACTTTATGCAGAAGCATTTGGACGTGATCCACAATTTGCACAGTTCTATCAGAGTCTTGAAGCCTATCGTAGCTCTTTCAAAGATAAGAAAGATGTCATGGTAGTTGAGCCTAATGGCGAGTTCTTTAAGTTTCTGCACAAAAAATAAGAAAGTGAATTCTGTACATCATGAATCGTTGGTTACTTCCTGAAGATATTGCTGATGTTTTACCAGCAGAGGCTCGCAAGGTCGAGACTTTGCGTCGTGCTATCTTGGATTTATATCAATCCTATGGTTATGAATTAGTTGCCCCACCGATTCTGGAGTTTTTAGATTCACTGCTAACGGGTACTGGCTCAGACCTCAATTTACAGACCTTTAAGTTGGTTGATCAGTTATCGGGCCGCACTTTAGGTTTGCGTGCCGATATCACTCCACAAGTTGCTCGTATTGATGCTCACTTACTTAATCGCACGGGCGTGACTCGTCTTTGTTATGCGGGCTCTGTAGCTCATGCTCGTACGCCGGTAGGGAGTTCAGCCCGCGAAGAGTTGCAGCTTGGTGCAGAAATTTATGGCTGCGCTACCTGGGAAGCAGATTTTGAAGCGATCTCACTATTACTCAAGACGCTGGGATTGGCTGGCTTGGACAAGGTTTACCTAGACTTGTCTCATGCCGGTATCTTGACGGGGATTTTGAGTGGTCAAGATCTAGATAAAGCATCAATTGAAGCGCTTTATGAATTATTGCAAAGCAAGGACCGTCCACGCCTCGAGCAATGGGCCACTTGTTTGCCTGCCAAAACAGCAGAAGCACTCATGGCATTGACTGAATTAAATGGACCCTGTGCTGAAGTATTGGCTACAGCAAAGAAAGTCCTACCAAAACATGCTGCTATCGATCAAGCGCTCAGTGATCTTGAACGATTAGTAGCTGCTGCAAGTAATTTATCTAATAGTTTAGAGTTCAGCGTCGATTTATCCGATTTGCGTGGCTATCAGTATCACAGCGGCGTAATGTTTGCTGCCTATGTTGAAAAATTGCCACAACCGATTGCAAGAGGTGGCCGCTATGACCATGTTGGTCAAGCGTTTGGACGACCGCGCCCAGCCACTGGATTTTCATTGGACTTATTGACCTTGGCAAATTTGTCACCATTAAATGTGCGCAAACTCGCTATCGCAGCACCTTGGATTGATGATGCTGCGCTTAATGCAGTGATTGCACAGCTGCGTAGTAAAGGCGAAGTGGTCATTCAGGTATTGGCTGGCGGGATAGTAGAGGCAGCCGAGTATGAATGCGATCGTGAATTAGTAAAGCAGGGCAGTTCTTGGGAAGTTATAAAGAAAAAGTAAGCCCTTTAACACTCGAAAAAATTAACCTATTTTGTAATTATCTTTTTGGATTTCAATATGTCTTCAAAGCAGCAAGCTCAAGGTCGTAACGTCGTTGTCATTGGCACCCAGTGGGGTGATGAAGGCAAGGGTAAGGTAGTCGATTGGCTCACCGATCATGCGCAAGGAGTAGTGCGCTTTCAGGGTGGCCATAATGCTGGTCATACCTTAATCATTGGTGATAAGAAAACCATTTTGCGCTTGATCCCGTCTGGAATCATGCACAAAGAAGTTATCTGCTACATCGGCAATGGCGTGGTGTTGTCTCCTGAAGCGCTCTTTAAAGAAATTGGTGAGCTTGAGGCGGCTGGCTTAGATGTGCAATCGCGCTTAAAGATTTCTGAAGCAACTACTTTGATTCTGCCTTATCACGTAGCGATTGATCATGCTCGTGAGAGAAAGCGTGGCGAAGCAAAGATTGGAACGACTGGCCGCGGAATTGGACCAGCCTATGAAGATAAAGTAGCGCGTCGTGCACTGCGCGTTCAAGATTTGTTCTATGCAGAAAAATTTGCAGCGCAATTGCGCGAGAATTTGGATTATCACAATTTCATGCTCACGAATTACTATGGTGCAGAGCCGGTTAATTACGACACAACATTAGCTGAAGCCATGTCTTATGCAGAGCGCCTTAAGCCGATGGTGGTTGATGTATCTAGTGCGCTTTATGCAGCCGAGCAAGCAGGACAAAATTTACTGTTTGAAGGTGCACAAGGCACCCTGTTAGATATCGATCACGGTACATATCCATACGTCACATCAAGCAACTGCGTGGCAGGCAATGCTGCTGCAGGATCTGGAGTAGGCCCTGATTCTTTGCAATACATTTTAGGCATTACGAAAGCCTATTGCACTCGTGTTGGTGCTGGACCATTTCCTAGTGAGCTCTATGATCACGACAATCCTACCAAGCAAGATCCAGTGGGTATACGCTTGGCAGAAGTTGGTAAAGAGTTTGGTTCTGTAACTGGTCGTCCACGCCGTACTGGCTGGCTCGATGCTGCTGCACTAAAGCGTTCTATTCAGATAAACGGTTTATCTGGATTGTGCATTACTAAGTTAGACGTACTTGATGGATTTGAAACCATCCGCTTATGTGTTGGCTACAACTTGGACGGTCAGAAATTAGACGTACTGCCACGTGGTGCTGAGTCTGTTGCACGTTGCGAACCTATTTATGAAGATTTCCCAGGCTGGAAGGGAACTACTTTTGGTATTCGTGAGTGGGATAAATTGCCACCTGAAGCCCAAAAATTCTTACGTCGTATTGAAGAGGTTGCTGGTAAGCCGATTGCCATGGTTTCTACAGGCCCAGAGCGTGATGAAACTATCTTGCTTCAGCACCCATTCCAAGATTGATGGACAATATTTAAATCCCTTTTTTATTAACTTTCGTACCAGAAACAAAGGTTTACAAAATGACTGCGCGCACTACCTGCAATAGCCTCCAAGTAGCTACTCCCCTCTATCGTTTCATTGAAGACAAAGTTCTTCCCGGTACTGGCATTAAGAGTGCTGATTTTTGGAAAGGCTTTGACGAGCTCGTTAAAGACTTGACACCCAAGAATGAAGCTTTGTTGGCCAAACGTGATCGCATTCAGCTTGATCTGGATAAATGGCATCAAGCTAATCCTGGTCCAATCAAAGATATGCCTGCGTATCGTAAGTTTTTGAAAGAAATTGGTTATTTAGATGAAGTGCCCGGCAAGGTAGTTGGCACGACAAAAAACGTTGATGATGAATTAGCACTGCAAGCTGGACCACAGTTGGTGGTACCCGTTCTGAATGCGCGCTATGCATTGAATGCAGCCAATGCACGTTGGGGCTCTTTATACGATGCTCTCTACGGTACAGATGTCCTGTCTGAAGAAGATGGCGCAACTAAAGCTGGCGCATACAACCCTATTCGCGGTGCAAAAGTTGTTGCCTTTGCGCGTAACTTTTTAGACCAATCCGCTCCTTTAGCAAAAGGCTCACATCGTGATTCAGTAGCCTATACAGTGGATGGCAATAAGCTGTCAGTAAAACTGAAAGACGGTAGCTCTACAGGTTTAGCAGATGAGCAGCAGTTTGTTGGTTATCAAGGTGATGCCGCAGCACCAAGCTCGATCTTGTTGCGTAATAATGGCGTGCACATTGATATTGAAATTAATAAAACAAAAACGATTGGTGCAAGTGACCCCGCCGGTATCAACGATGTTGTTTTAGAAGCGGCCTTGTCAACCATTTTGGACCTGGAAGACTCTATTGCTGCGGTGGATGCTGATGACAAGGTTCTGGCTTACGAGAACTGGTTGGGCATTTTGAAGGGGACTTTGGTTGAGGAAGTAAAGAAGGGTGACAAGACCATTACGCGCTCCCTCAATCCTGACCGTAAATACAAGGCAGGTATTGGTGCTGTGAATGCTAAAGATGGCATTGTCACTTTGCATGGCCGCTCGCTCTTATTCTTGCGCAACGTAGGGCATTTAATGACAAACCCAGCCATCATTACTGGTGACGGCAAAGAGATTTATGAAGGTATTTTGGATGCCGTAGTGACAGTGTTAATTGCTCTCTATGACATTAATCGTCCAGCAAGCCAGGCGATTGGTAATACCCGTAAGGGCTCTGTTTATATTGTGAAACCAAAGATGCATAGTCCAGAAGAAGTGGCCTTTGCTGCTGAACTCTTTGGTCGCGTCGAGAAGATTCTTGGCTTACCAGCTGACACTGTGAAATTAGGCATCATGGACGAAGAGCGTCGTATGAGTGCCAACATTAAAGCGGCAATTGCTGCTGCAGGTGCGCGCGTTGCTTTTATTAATACAGGATTCTTGGACCGCACTGGCGATGAAATGCATACAGCAATGTACGCAGGCCCAATGATGCGCAAAGGTGATATGAAAACCAGCAAATGGTTATCAGCCTATGAGCGTCGCAATGTGTTTGCAGGTTTAGATTGTGGATTGCGTGGCCGTGCTCAAATTGGTAAAGGGATGTGGGCGATGCCGGATATGATGAAGGCGATGCTTGAGCAAAAGCATGTTCATCCAAAAGCAGGTGCCAATACCGCCTGGGTACCATCACCAACCGCTGCTACCTTACATGCGCTTCACTATCACGAAGTAAACGTTGCTGATCTTCAAAAAGAAATGGAAAAGCTTGATACGGCTGCAGAAGCTGAAGCTTTAATCAACGACTTGTTGACTGTTCCAGTAGTGGAAAAGGCTAACTGGTCCAAAGAAGAAATTGCCCAAGAATTGGATAACAATTGCCAAGGTATCTTGGGTTATGTGGTTCGCTGGATTGATCAAGGTGTTGGTTGCTCTAAAGTGCCGGATATTCATAACGTTGGCTTGATGGAAGACCGTGCAACTTTACGTATCTCCAGTCAGCATATTGCTAACTGGTTATTACATGGTGTGGTGACTGCCGATCAAGTGAATGAGGCATTGCAACGCATGGCTAAAGTCGTGGATGGCCAGAATGCTGGCGACCCACTCTACAAACCAATGATGCCAAATTACAAAGATTCTTATGCCTATAAAGCTGCTAGCGATTTGATTTTCAAAGGTCTAGAGCAGCCCAATGGCTACACAGAACCACTATTACACGCTTGGCGTCTTGAGGTTAAAAAGGCAAACGCTTAAGGCTCTTAAGCTGCGCTTTGAGAGATGGATTTGTCGCAAGGCAAGTCCATTTTTCATTTAGGCTCCAGCAATCAATATGTTCGGTTTTTTAAACCCCTTTCGGTCTCACTCTCAATTCCCATTCAAAAGAAATGATGGGGGGAGGGGGTCTGTTGGCTTTAAAGGGGGTGCTGGGGATTGTGTCGTCAGGTCTATTGCCATTGCATCCGGTTTGCCCTATTTGCAGGTCTATGAGGATCTAAGGAGTGCTAATGCCAGTTATGCTGATCTGCGTAATGACAAGCTCGCCAGACGATTGAATCAAACAGGCTCTTCGCCGCGAAATGGTAATCACCGTAATGTGTTTCATGACTATATTCTGGGGCTTGGCTTTGAATGGGTTCCTACCATGAAAGTCGGGGCCGGGTGCCAAGTACACCTACGGCCAAATGAGCTACCTTCTGGAGTATTAATTGTTAAGGTTTCCAAGCACTTAACGGCGATAATTGATGGAGTCATTCAAGATACGCATGACCCCTCTAGGGGTGGAAACCGCTGTGTTTACGGCTATTACTTCAAGAAATAGCTTAAGAATGCTGCCATGAAAAAAGCCCCTAAATATTTTTAGAGGCTTTTCTTTAATACAGGCTTAAATTGCTAAAAATTAGCGATAAATCAGGGTTTTATTACCAATTTACGCTGTTTTTGTGGCTTTTCTGTTCCATATCCTTAGCTTCTGACCATGCTGATGCAATTAAGGCAAAAAAGTCGCGAATCGCAAATAAAGGCTTAAAACTAAAGCTTGGTGAGTGATGAAACTGGGCTGTATTGGAATGTGCCATTTTGCTTCTCCTTAGGGTATACCCTGATAATACTCCCTAACCCAGAAAAATGTTGCAAAGCAGCACCTCAGCGGTATTTATGTTCGTATTTAGCTCTTCAAGCCTGCCGATAGATGTTGGTCATATTGATCATTGCTGAGGTTGTCCAGGCCAGTGAAAACAAGCCAGTAAAGGCGATAAAGAATGCCAGGCTCTTCCATCCCCAGGGAAGACTATCTGGAGCAAATCCCACGGTGGTGTAGCAACTTCCAGAAAATATAACCGCACTTAAAGTGTCATTTATTAAACCAAGCATCCTTAAAAAGATTGCCCATAACAACACTTCAAACATATGAATCAGGGCTATAGAGATGAAGGCACAGTAAAAGTGAAAAAATACCCAGGTGTACTCCTTATTTGCCAAATTGTTGTCAGTTAGACGGTCAAACCTCATGGTCACTTTATTAATCGCACTACCGTGATAAATGAGAACCATTAATAAAAGAGCAGTTCCTATCAGGATCTCTTTTAATAGCGGCAATAGAAAAGGGTAGTTGCTTAAGAAAGTATTCATCTGGAATGGCAGTTTTAGGGTGATGGCAGTATAAAGACCTGGCTGATGAGCTTAAAAACAAGGATTGGTCATAGGGGCGATAATGACATACCCCTAAATTCAAGTAAAGCCAGCATTGAGCAATCATCCTATTTCAAGCAATAAGAACCAAGAACGCCTCTTCTTATTGGCATTAGCAGGCATTCAGTTCACCCATATTTTGGACTTCATGATCATGATGCCCTTGGGTCCTGAGTTTATTAAAGCGCTTGACATCAACACCCATCAATTTGGTTTATTGCTCTCTTCTTATACGTTTGCCGCTGCGATTGCAGGTATCTTTGCCACTTACTATGTCGATCGTTTCGAGCGTCGTCAACTACTCTTAAGTTTGTATGCGTGCTTCATCGTTGCCACTTTGGCTTGCGGTTTGGCGCCAAGTTACGAAACCCTCTTTATTGCGAGAGCATTTGCGGGTGCGTTTGGTGGAATCTTAGGTTCTTTAGTGCAAACCATAGTGGCCGATTCCATTCCCTTTGAGCGTAGAGGTAAAGCTTTGGGAACGGTGATGGCAGCATTTTCAGTGTCAACCGTTGCAGGTGTTCCCCTCAGTTTATTTTTAGCCCATCACATTCCATCCTTGGGCTGGAGGGCGCCTTTCATATTTATTGCCTTGATTTCTACAGTCATTATGTATTTGGGCTATCGCAATATTCCCAAGATTGCAGGGCATTTGGACCATGTTCATGAGGGGAGTCGCCTCAATCAAATCCTCAAGATCTTGCTTGCGCATCAACATATCAAGGCCTTTGTATTTATGGCCTTCATCATGATCACAGGATTCTCGGTGATTCCTTACATCGCTTTATATTTAACCTCCAATGTGGGTATTAATACTGCCTACATCTCATTGATCTATTTATGCGGCGGGGTTGCTACCTTAATGAGTTCACGTTTTATCGGTCATATGGCTGATAAGTACGGAAAGGTAAAAGTCTTTCGCGCATTAGCAGTAGTGAGTTTGATTCCTTTATTGGTAACGACCAATTTGCCGGTGATGCCTTTATGGATTGTGCTTATTAATTCAACTGCATTCTTTATTCTGGTATCGGGGCGCATGATTCCGGCGATGGCGATGGTGAGTCAGGTGGTAGAAAATAAAATTCGAGGGACTTTCATGAGCTTGATCGGCTCGGTGCAAATGTTGGCCTCAGGAATTGCAACGGTTCTGGCCGGCATGGTCGTAACGATTGGTGCCGATGGCAAGATGGAGCACTATAACTGGGTTGGCTATGGTGCTGCGTGTTGTGGTTTGTTGACTATTTGGCTGGTAGGATATATTCATTCAGATCCTAAAAAAAACTAAAGGAGTAGTCGTGATTCAATTTACAAGGCCTGATGGCAAAACAGTAAACGGTTATTTGGCTGAGCCCGCTAATGTGACAAATGCTCCTGGAGTTGTGGTGATTCAAGAGTGGTGGGGCATGGATGATCAGATTAAAGAAGTTGCCGATCGTTTTGCGAAGTCTGGTTATCGCGCATTGGTTCCTGATTTATACCGTGGGAAGTTGGCGCTTGAGGCAAATGAGGCCGAGCATCTCATGAATGATTTGGATTTTGGTGATGCCGCATCTCAAGATATTCGTGGTGCAGTTCAGTACCTCAAGGCTACAGGCAGCGCAAAAGTAGGGGTGACTGGTTTCTGCATGGGCGGTGCGCTCACGGTACTCACAGCCTGTTTCGTACCAGAGGTCGATGCGACAGTTGTTTGGTATGGCAATCCACCCGCAGAATTTGTAGATGCTAAAAATATCACTACGCCAATGATGGCCCACTGGTCGCTCCAGGATGAGTTTTTCTCACCAGCCGGCGTGGATGAGTTAGAGAAGAAGTTAAAAGCAGCAGGGGTTCATCATGAATTTCATCGCTATGATGCAAAACATGCTTTTGCAAACCCTAAATCTGACTCACGCGGTCTAGCGCCTTTGCAATATCACCATGAGTCTGCTGAGATGGCATGGAAGCGCTCCCTCGAATTTTTCAAGAAACATTTGACTTAGTCACCGCGAGTTACTTATGCATCTCTTCGCTGAAAATCTAGCAGTTGAAATCTCTACCTATTATCAGAACCTCGTCTTAGGCCATGGCGTAACACCTAAAGTTTTTACCTTAGTAAACGGCGAGGGTAGTCAATATCTTTTCTTCATTGATGATTTGGGAATGGAGCGGGATGAAGAGAATCAATTCTTGGCCTTCATCGTCCAAGCGCATGAAGCTGTCTGCTATGCCAGGGGCACTTTAGTCATTGTGGAAAAGAATCAGCAATATATTGAGTTTGCAGTAGTGGATCATGATGATCAAGATGCGATAGTGTGCTCTGCGCAATTGACCAGGGATATTGATGACAAGCCCATTGGCTTGACGGAGTTTGATAAGACTTTGGTGAAGAAGCAGACGATCGTGTTCGGTGGTCTTTTTGAGCCGATTCAATTGTCAGATGAAAAAACTGAAGATTTTGAAAGCCTCTGGGAAGAAATGAAGCCCAAGATTTTGCATCGGATGATGGGTCTCTAGCTCTCAATATGACACCAGAACAAAAGCAAGTCTTTGTTGATGGTTTCAAGGAGATGTCTCGCTCTGGTGTAACGATTCTCACATGGGGATTGGTTACGGGAATTGCGATGGCCAAGTCAACGCTAACGCTGTATGAAGCATTGGCTATGAGTCTGTTTGTCTATGCAGGCGTATCGCAGTTAGCGGCGCTCCCACTGATCGCTGCTGGACTGCCAGTGTGGATGATCCTGGTCACCTCATTCATGGTGAACTTACGTTTTGTGATTTTTAGTCTTGGACTGCAAGCGCACTTTGCTTATCTACCTACTTGGCGACGGGTGATACTCGGTTACTGTACGGCTGACTTTAGCTATCTGTTTTTTATCCGGCGTTATACAACGCCACAAACCATTGCTGAACAGCGAGCCAATACCAAGCATTTGCAGATGTATTGGTTAATGGGTATGCAGATTTCTAACTGGGTTCTGTGGCAGATAGGTTCTATTACTGGAATACTGTTTGCCAATCAGATACCTAATAGCTGGGGTCTTGAGTTTGCTGGTGCGATTGCCTTGGTGGCGATCATTGTGCCCATGCTCGATCGTGATTCTGCACGCTGGGCTGCAGTAACTGCTGGGGTGGTGGCGGTCATGGCCTACGGTATGCCATTTCGCTTAAACATTGTCTTAGCAATTATTGCTGCCATTGTGGTGGGTATGAAAACTGACAAGTCGCCAAAGGGAATGACTCCCTAATGGAAATGAATACCCATATTTTTCTATTGATTCTGGGTATGTCCCTTGTGACTGCCTGGACCCGCAGCTTCTTCCTCATACTGGGGGAGCGGATCAAGGTGGCGCCCTGGGTATTAGAAGCGATTCGATTCGCGCCACTGGCTGCCATGATTGCTATCTTGGCACCAGAGATTTTTCTTCCAGCGAGCGCAAGCAGTGTGGCTGAATTTAATCTCAAACTTCCCAATATTTGGGGAGGCATTGCAGCCATCATTGCTTTCTATGTGACCAAGAAAATGCTCAGCACTTTAGTGATCGGTATGGCGGTGTTTACCGCTGCAAGATTCTTGGTTTAACCACCAGCAATCTCTTTAGGGTTCAATCTTTGCCATTTTGACAATAGCACCAAACTTTTTGCTTTCGCTATTGCTAAAGCTTTGAAATTCAGTCATCGTCATATTTCCAGGTTGTGCACCTTGTTTCTCTAAAGCCTCTTTTACCTCTGGTATGCGTAAGACATCAACAATATCTTTTTGGATTTTTTGAGCAATGGCATTCGGTGTGCCGCTAGGAACATACACGCCAAACCATTGGGTGAGATCAAAATTTTGCAGGCCAGGCGTTTTTGCTAACGGCGGAATATTTGGCGCAGCAGATGAGATTGCTTTTGAAGATAGTCCAAGTGCCTTAAGGCTACCTGACTGAATATGGGGAAGGGCAGTTGGCAATCCGGCAAAGCCAATATCGACATGCCCGGCAAGTAGATCCGATACGGATGGTGCAACACCTTTATATGGTACATGCACTAACTTAATCCCCGCTTGCTCTTCAAGCATGACGGCTGCTAGGTGCTGAGGTGTTCCTGGGCCTGAAGAAGCGTAGGTCACTGTATTGGGATTTTTCTTAGCAAAGGCAATTAATTCAGCTGCTGTTGAATAGGGTTTGGATGGATTGGTCACTAAAACAAAGGGTAGTTTCACCAAAAGAGTTACTGGTTTTAAATCAACATCTGGGTTGTAAGACATCTTCTGCATGAAATGCTGATTAATCACAACCTCTGCTGTGGCAGACATGAGTATCGTTAGTCCATCAGAAGGTGCGTGTGCAACAAAATTTGCGCCAATCGTGCCGCTTCCACCAGCTTTATTTTCTACTACAACTGGCTGCTTCCAGATATCGGCCAATTTTTGACTGACTAACCGGGCTACTGGATCAACTCCGCCTCCGGGGGCATAAGGAACAATCACTTTTACAGTTTTATCGGGCCAAGATTGTCCCAGTGCTGAATGACTTAAGCAAATAGCAATGAATAGACTGAGAACGTGAATTATTTTCTTCATGGTGTGAATATGTCTATTAAAATTTAATATGAAGTTGCAATCAAGAATGGCTTCAGACTCAAGAGGTCAGGCTCTATTCCTAACCCGGGTTTATCGCTCAAGATTACATCACCATTAAGCGGTTTGGGTGTGGGAAGGGCTAGAAGCTCTCTCAGTAGATTTGGATTTGAATCGACCTCTACAAATCCCGGGCCCCCCACTGCTGCTTTGAGGTGCATGGAGGCAAGCAAGCCAACACCGCCACCAAGCCAATGCGGACAGAATAGTTTGTTGCGTTTAAGGGAGGCAAGACCAACGTTGATACATCCACTAAAGCCACCCCATTTGCCAAGATCAGGCTGTATGACACCAAATGCATCACTCTCTATCGCGGCATTGAATTCTTCAGTGCCGCGCATATTTTCACCAGCAGCCAGTTGAATGGGAGATGCTTTTTTAGCAAGAGCGTTCCAGGTGTTTAGTGAGGAGTCTGCTGGCAATGGTTCCTCAATCCAAAAGGGATTTAAAGAGGATAGGGATGAAATATTTTCAACCGCATTTTCTGGGGTCCATGCTTGATTTGCATCGACCATTAATTTTGTAGTGCTTCCAAACAAGTTTCTTAATGACTGCAGATTCTTAAAATCCCGCTCGTTTCCAAACCCAACCTTTAATTTGAAAGCTCGATATCCTTCATCCCATTTTTGCTGAGCCAGCTTTTCTGGGTTAGTGGGGCTAAGACCAGAGGCGTAGGTTGAAATCTTCGCGCTTCCGCCAAGGAGCTTCCACAGCGGTTGATTCATTTTCCTCCCTACCAAATCCCAGAGAGCTATATCTGCTCCGGCGATAGCTTGTGCAATAGTTCCAGGTTCACCACATTGAATTCCCAATATGTGAAGACGGCTAGTCAGTGTATTGAAGGCTGTTAAGGGAGAGTTCCACGATTGTTCTAATAAAATCGGTGCAAGCACTGAATTAAATAAGCGTGCCCGGTGCTCTGCCCCTACTGAAGGAAAGTTGCACCAAATTTCGCCCCAGGCAACAAGCCCATCGCCATCTTCAATCCTGACGAGGACCGCAGGGCGGTCGTACATGATTCCAAAAGAAGTTTGGACGGGTTCATCGATGGGGGTGCGATAGACGCTAGCCTCAGCTTTTATCAGGCAAATTGGGCTAAATGAAAAATTGGTATCCATACTTAATAATAGCCAATTAGCGAAATCTGTTCATGAGCATCTTGCGGCGGTCTTTACAGGCCTCGTTATGGGGCAAAACATGGAATAAATTTATTGTACGGGAGTGATATGTCGTTTAAAGTATGCGAGGTAGATTAGTGAATCCCACTCCATGGCTCGATGTTGAAAAGATCGCCCATTTATTGAGATTTTTTCATCATCATCATGCGGAGTAATTCATGCGCCCGTTTATCAGGTTGTTGTTAATTCTTATTTCGAGTTTTGGTTTGTTGGGCGGTGCCTTAGCTCAAACCAATACATCTAAGCGCCCAGAGTCGTCACCAAGGCCAAGTTTGCCAAAGAATATTAAGCCTATAGAACAAGAGGCATTAAGTCTTTTAAAGCAAATGACGCAAACCTTAAGTTCTGCTAAAACAATCCAATTTGAGTCTGTTGTTCAGTCTGAGTTTCCTTCGATTGATGGAATTCCTGTGATGTATACCACTGCGGCAAATATCGCATTACAAAGACCTAATAAATTTGACGTTGTTGTAAAGGGCGATGGCCCGTCTAACGAAATATTATTTAATGGCAAAAAACTGTTTGCCTATAGTCCGGAAAAGAATTTAGTGGCGGTAAGTGATAGCCCTGACTCTATCGATGGTGCAGCACAATTTGCTTACGAAAAAGCAGGAGTTTTCTTTCCGGGGGATGATTTAGTTTTATCTAACCCTTATGAGCATCTTACCGCAGGTTTAACTGACGCATTTATTGCTGGTAAGTCAAAACTCATTGGAGGTGTGGAGACTTATAGCATCGTCATGGCTGGCCGAGAGTTGCAAGGTCAGGTATGGATTGGGGTAAAGGATCACCTTCCTTATATGGCCTCATGGATTTATTTGGGCGATAAGGCGCGCCCTCGTACGACCTTGGTATATAAAAATTGGAAAATTGATTCTCTTATATCTCCAGAACGCTTTAATTCAAATCGATTTTCAAAGGCTGTTGTCACTGAGTTTGCTCTGCCGAATGCGCCTCTTAATTAAGAATAGAGAGATACGATGAAATTTTTTAATATTGTTATAGCGAGCCTGATGGGCTTAATTACCCTATCCATTGCTACTGATGCCGAAGCTTATTGGCACGGTTACCGAGGTGGCTGGAGAGGTGGTCCTGGTTGGCGTGGTCCTGGTTGGGGTGGTTGTTATCGTTGCGGTCCAGGCTGGGGTCCGGTAGGAGTGGTTGCTGGAGCTGCAGCTGTAGAAAATGCCGAGGTAGTGGCTGCGGAATCACGCCCAACAGTAGTATATGAAAATCCACCTGTAGTTGTAGCTCAGCAAGCTCAACCATCCGTATTGGTGTCTCAAGGTGTTGCACCACCAGCAGTAGTAACGGAAAGTTCAATTCCCCCGGTAGGTGCTACTTATCCAAATTTACTACCAGGTTGCGTTCTGGCACCGCGAAACGGTATTAATTTTTATCAATGCCAAGGATTTCGTATGAGGCCCTTATACGGAGGTAATAGCTTTTATTACCGAGTCGTTCCTGGTTAGGATTCAAGATGCCACCTGCGGGTGGCTTTCTTTTGAGTCTGCTAGATGGATGGGGGAATAATCAGTGACTATTAAAAAGGAGGATTTTGCTCCCATATAGGTCATAGCAAGAGTATTTGGTGCCCAGGAAGGGACTCGAACCCCCACAACCTTACGATCGCCAGCACCTGAAGCTGGTGCGTCTACCAATTTCGCCACCTGGGCATGCCACTATTATAGAGGGAGTGTCTGATTGGGGCATTTCTCAGCAATTCGGGCTTTTCCCCTTCAGACTTCATGGTTTGATACAGTAGCCTTATTCATAACAAAAATAGATATCAATAGATATACAGGGCATGTATTGCCGAAGGAATTAAATGCGTAAAGCAAAAGACTTGGTGCCGCGTGAGGCTGATCGCTTAGGAACAGTCCAAGGACACCGAGATGGATTTGGATTTGTCATTCCGGATGATGGCGGTGAGGATATTTTTCTTTCTGAAAGAGAAATGTCACGAGTCATGCATGGCGACAGAGTCAATGTCAGAGTTTTAGGAACGGATCGACGTGGACGCCCAGAAGGGCAGATAGTTGAGGTCGTCTTACATGCCAATAAAGTAGTAATCGGTCGACTCTTAAATGAGAATGGCGTGCTGATTGTTGCGCCTGAAGATAAACGTATTGGCCATGACATTTTGATTCCTCCAAAAGGGCAGGGGAATGCCAAGTTGGGACAAGTGGTTAGCGTTGAAATTATTGATTACCCCGATAGCTATCGTCAGGCAGTAGGACGCGTGGTTGAGGTCTTGGGTGAAATTGATGATCCAGGAATGGAAATTGAAATCGCTGTTCGTAAGTATGGCGTTCCCCATGAATTTTCTGCAGCTGCAATGAAAGAAGCGGCAGCATTGCCAGATACGGTTCAACAAGCAGATCTAGAGGGCCGCGTTGATTTGCGCGATGTGCCTTTGGTCACTATTGATGGCGCTGATGCCCGAGACTTCGATGATGCGGTCTATTGCGAGCCAGTCATGTATGGCAAAACCAAGGCTTGGCGTCTGATCGTGGCTATTGCCGACGTTTCTCATTATGTGAAGCCAGGTCAGCCTTTGGATGATGAGGGCTTATTGCGCGCTACTTCGGTGTATTTCCCTAGACGGGTGATACCAATGTTGCCAGAGAAAATCTCTAACGGCCTTTGCTCCCTGAATCCTGGGGTCGATCGTCTCTGTATGGTGTGCGATTCAGTGGTCGATAACAACGGAATTGTTTTAGCCTATCAGTTCTATCCAGCAGTGATGCATTCTGCGCAGCGCTTTACTTACGATACCGTTTGGGAAATTCTGTCTAATAGCAAAGGCCCCGAGGCAACGCGTTTTGCACAATTCCGCCCCTTGCTAACGAATCTGTATTCACTTTACAAAATATTATTGGCCGCACGTGAGAAGCGTGGCGCGATTGAGTTTGATACCACTGAAACCCAAATTATTAGTAATGAGCTGGGCAAGATTTTGCGGATTGAACCTCGTATTCGTAATGATGCTCACCGCTTAATTGAAGAGTGTATGTTGACGGCTAACGTTTGTGCTGCTGACTATATTGATAAAAATAAACATTTAAGTCTGTACCGTGTTCATGGCGAACCTTCTGAAGAGAAATTAGTCACCTTACGTCAGGTCTTAAGAACATCAGGACTTTCCTTAGGTGGAGGCGAGAAGCCAAAGCCACGAGATTTTGCGAAACTCATGCGTGAGGTTAAAGACCGTCCAGATGCCAACATGCTCCAGTCGGTGGTCTTACGCTCAATGCAACAGGCAATGTACCAGCCGGATAATGAAGGCCATTTCGGTTTGGCTTATCCAGCGTATTCCCATTTCACTAGTCCGATTCGCCGCTATCCTGACTTATTGACGCATCGCGTAATCAAATCGATTCTGCAGAAAAAGCCTTATGTCCCGGTTTTGCCGCCAAAAGTGCCTTTAAATCTGACTTTACCTCGTAAAGGTAAGGGTCGTGAGAATGCAGTAAATGCTAAGAAGTCACAGAGTGATGCCAAGGCTGGGCCTGCCAAAGGCGCCAAGTTGCCTAAGGGTGCGAATGCAGCTTTACCAATTTGGGGTCAACTAGGCGTCCACTGTTCTTCTAATGAACGTCGTGCTGATGAGGCATCCCGCGATGTTGAAGCATGGCTTAAGTGTTATTACATGCGCGACCATTTGGGACAAGAATATGCAGGCACAGTAACGGGTGTTGCTAACTTTGGATTATTTATTCAGCTAGAGAACTTATTTGTTGAAGGCATGGTTCACGTTACTGAGTTGGGCGGTGATTATTTCCAGTACGACGAAGCCCGCCAAGAGTTGCGTGGCGAACGTACAGGTATCCGCTATCGCTTGGGTGATCGCTTGCACGTGTTAGTAAGCAGAGTGGATCTTGATGCCCGTAAGATTGAGTTCAGTCTTGTTAAGTCTATGGGTGCTGAGCCTGGAGGTTCAAGCAATCGCCGTCAATTGATCTTAGCTTCCGACTCTGGTCGACCTAATAAGAAGGCTGCCTCTAAGAAGAGCAGACCTTCAAGTAATGTTCCGCAAAAGCCCAGCGGCATTAATGTGAATGCAGCTAAATCTGCAGGAACTCTAGGTGCTACCCAATCCAAAAGTAAGGCTAGCCGCAAAAATGGTAAGGCCAATAAGCAGGGAAGATCGGTAGGCAAGCCTGCAGGATCCAAGCCGCCAGTGCGTAGCACGAATGCTAGACGCAAATAACACGCACATTAGATAGAAAAAGATGAAACAAATATTAGTAGGTTTTCACGCAGTTCAAGCGCGCTTGCGAGTAGACCCCGAAAGTCTGAAGTCGGTGTACTTTGATCCCAGTCGTCGCGATAGACGCATGGGTGATTTTTTAAAGCAGGCAGAAGAAGTGTTAGGTGAAAGACTGCATGCTGCTGATGCAGAGCGTTTACATAAGTTAGCTGGTCACGACCGCCATCAAGGGGTTGTTGCCTTAGCTGAAAAAATGACGATTGCTCGCACGATTACTGAGGTTGTCGAAGATGTTGAGGGTGCAAAAGAAAAGCCATTGTTCCTGGTATTGGATGGCATCACCGACCCGCATAACTTTGGCGCTTGTTTACGAGTCGCTGATGGTGCTGGGGTAGATGCAGTAGTCGTTCCCAAGGATCGTTCTGCATCGATTAATGCCACTGTCAGCAAGGTCTCTAGTGGGGCCTCTGAAGTCATTCCTGTGATTACCGTCACTAACCTGGTTCGCAGCATGAAAGAAATGCAAGAAGCAGGTGTTTGGCTGGTTGGTACTGATGATGAAGCGGAAAAATCAATCTACGATCTCGATCTGACGGGCTCTATTGCGATAGTCATGGGCGCCGAAGGTGAGGGAATGCGCCGTTTGACTCGCGAAACCTGCGACGAGTTAGTTCGCATCCCCATGCAAGGAGCGGTAGAAAGTTTGAATGTTTCTGTTGCAAGTGGCGTATGCTTGTACGAAGCATTAAGACAGCGCTTATTAAAGACTGAAAAGTAAGAAGCCAGTTGGCAACTCAATTCTCTAAGAGGGGATGAATATGAAATGTAATATTGGTCACACAGATCGTGTACTTCGCATGACCGTTGGCGTTACTTTGATGGGTTTAGCTGGCTTTGGCATTGTTGGCGCTTGGGGCTGGATTGGTATTATTCCTCTAGCAACCGGCATGCTCGGTAATTGTCCAGCCTACAATCTGCTCGGCATCAATACCGCCAAGAAGTAATACATCACTAGAAGTCTGATGCCTCTTACTGGGCAAGTAAGGCTTCTAGTTTTTCGGTATCAATACAGAAGTTCCGAATACCTTCGGCCAGTTTTTCTGTAGCCATCGCATCATTATTTAATTGCAGGCGGAAGTGAGATTCATCCAACTTCAGCGCAGTAAGATTTTCAGCGCTTAATGCCTTCTGCGCATTCGCAGCATCCAATTTTTTTTCTACAGCGGCATTGCTATTTTGTAATTCCGCCAATAGCTCAGGGCTAATCGTAAGTAAATCACAGCCTGCTAACTCTAAAATCTGACTTGTGCTTCGAAAGCTGGCGCCCATAATTTCTGTGGAGATGCCAAAGTGCTTGTAGTAATGGAAAATTCTTTTGACCGAGGTAACACCTGGATCATTAGCTCCACCATTACTCACATCACTCCAGTTGCTAGCTAATTTTGCCTTATACCAATCAGTAATACGCCCCACAAACGGGGAAATGAGTTGTGCTTTTGCTGCTCCACAGGCGGCAGCCTGTACTAATGAAAAGAGCAAAGTCATATTGCAATGAATGCCTTCAGCCTCGAGTTCTTTTGCGGCAGCAATACCTTCCCAGGTCCCTGCTAACTTAATCAAGATGCGTTTGCGATCAATTCCATGAGACTCATAGAGGGCAATCAGATGCTTTGCTTTAGCTACAGTCGCTTTAGTGTCAAAAGATAGGCGTGCATCCACCTCGGTAGAAACCCGGCCAGGAACAATCTTGAGTATTTCTAATCCAAAAGCCACTAGGATGTAGTCGACTAGGTCACCAGGTGCCATGCCAGGATGGGTCGCCTTCACCGCATTGACCAAGGATTGGTAATTGCTTTGCGAAGCCGCCTTCAGGATTAGGGAGGGGTTGGTGGTGGCGTCCTGAGGGGCAAACGCTTTCATACGTTCAAAATCGCCCGTATCGGCAACTACCGTAGTGAGTTTTTTAAGTTGACTTAAGGCTGAGGCGTTGCTATTCATAGAAATATCAAGGTTCTAAAAGGATGGCTCGTGATTATCATATGATAGATGCATTAATTACTCTGTTCCAGTAAAGGCGTTTAGCAAGACTATGAATCAGGATCAATTGAAGCAAATGGTAGGTGAAGCAGCAAGAGACGAGGTCTTAAGGCTGCAGGCAGGTCAGGTGCTGGGGGTTGGAACTGGATCGACTGCAAATTGCTTTATCGATGCACTGGCGCCTCATAAAGATCATTTTGCTGGGACCGTTTCGAGTTCAAATGCGACCACTGAGCGACTTCTCAAGCATGGCTTTAAGGTGCTAGATCCTAATGATGTAGTGAGTCTTCCTGCCTATGTCGATGGTGCGGATGAAATTAATCCAGCAGGACATATGATTAAGGGCGGCGGCGGCGCCTTAACGCGCGAAAAAATTATTGCCTCGATGGCAAAACAATTCATCTGTATTTGTGATTCTTCAAAGCAAGTTCCCGTTTTGGGAAATTTTGCACTGCCGGTAGAAATCATTCCCTTGGCAAGAGGAGTGGTTACAAGAGAATTGGACAAGCTTGGCGGAAAAGTGACTCTGCGTTTGGCAAAAAATACTCGTGCTGATTTGGGTCAAACCCCAAGCGAGCCTTTTGTTACTGATAATGGCGGGTGGATTTTGGATGTGGCTGGGCTGCAGATTGCCGATCCAATCCAAATGGAATCTATGATTAATCAAATTGCGGGAGTCATTACTGTTGGCTTGTTTGTAAAAGAAAAAGCCAATGTACTTTTGGTAAGTAATTCGGCCGGGGTAGAACGGATGACGTTTTAGGATGTAAAAAAACCCGACGGGGTTTCCCCATCGGGTTTGATTGCCATGCTTGACATGGCGTAGACAAGCGGAAGAGTATTGGTTCCGCTGTCCTTAAACGCATAGATGCGTTTATCTCAAGTGGCTTTCGCCAATGTGGCGGACACAAAATCTGTCTCGTCACAACTTCATCCTATGCCTCCAAGTATGGAGTGTCAACAGCAATTCAAATTATTTTTTTAAATTAAAAATGAAGCGAATCAATTATTGTACTGCAGCAATCACTCTGCAGGTGGCACATAACCTTGCGCCATATCTGCGCCACCTTCAAAGAAGTATTTTTCAACTTGCTTTAAGAGGTATTGGCGAGCGCGCGGATCAGCCATATTGAGGCGATTTTCATTTATCAGCATGGTTTGTTGCTTTAACCAGGCGGCCCAAGCTTCTTTGGATACTTGATTCCAAATCTTTTTGCCAAGCTCTCCTGGAAGTGGTGCGAAATCCATTCCCTCAGCTTCTTTATTGAGCTTAATGCATTGAACCATGCGTGCCATCTGTAATGCCTTTCTTTATAAGTCTTTTGTTAAAACCATGGACTTGCGATCCCAGTTATAAATTTCTTTACGTTCTTCCGGTAAATCATCGACGGAGGCGCGTTTAAAGCCGCGCTTTAAAAACCAGTGCTCAGTACGGGTTGTCAGAACGAATAATTTTTTAATGCCTTCTTGTTTGGCGCGCATTTCAATCCGCTTGAGAAGGCGTTCACCATCGCCTGAGCCCTGAACATCGGGATCTACTGCAAGGCAGGCTAACTCTCCAACGCCTCCAGGGAAAGGAAAGAGGGCTGCACAGCCAAAGAGGACGCGATCATGCTCGATGACTGAAAAGCGCTGGATATCACGTTCGATCACATCTTGTCCGCGAGCCGCTAAGATGCCTTCTTCTTCTAAAGGCATGGTGAGTTGCAAAATGCCACCGACGTCATCTTGATTGGCTTCACGTAAATTCTCAATATCGGACGAAGCTAGCATCATGCCTATACCGTCATGGGTAAAGAGCTCTTCCAATAGTGCGCCATCCTGATTGCAGGGGAGGAAGTGAACGCGACTGACGCCAGCACGAATTGCTCTTCCAGAAATATTGAGAAGACTCTTTATGCCCATTTCAAGATCTTTGTTCTGATTTACTTGTTCTTGAAGCTGTGGCAAGGACAACTCAGTAATGAAGTCACCTTCTTTATCTTTTAGTCCAGAGAAAGGGCTAAGGAAAATCAGTTTGTCTGCTTTTAGGGCAGCAGCAGTTGAGGCGGCCACATCTTCAAAGGCAAGATTAAATGCCTGACCCGTTGGGGAGAAGCCAAGAGGCGATAGCAGCACAATCTTATTGCTATCGAGTGATTGCCTGATTGAGGATGAGTCCACCTTACGCACTAAACCAGTATGAATGTAATCCGTGCCTTCGACCACACCAACCGGCATAGCGGTAATGAAATTTCCTGAGATCACGGAGATGCGTGAACCCGCCATTGGGGTATTCGGTAAGCCACGACTAAATGCGGCCTCAATATCTAAACGCAATTCACCAGCAGCTTCTTTGACGCACTCGAGCGCGGCAGCATCGGTAATCCGATAGGTATTCATTGCGCTCTTACCAAACTTGCTCTTGATTTTGCGCAACATCAACTGCTCTTCAATCTGGGGGCGTATGCCATGAACCAAAACAATGCGCATCCCCATGGCATGCAGCATGGCGATATCTTCAATCAGATTCTCAAGGCCGATTTCTTGGGCCAGTTCGCCAGCAAAAGCAATGACAAAGGTCTTTTCTCGAAAGCTGTGAATATAGGGCGCAACATCGCGCAACCATCCTACAAAGGGGAAGTTGGGGGTAGATTCTTCGGCGTTTGAGGCCTGATTTGGTGCGTTTGTTGGCATAGTGAGAAAATTATAGGGTGCAAGAGCCTATAAACCAACAAAAACCCAAAGCAATCCCAAACCCTGTGCCTGCTTCCAACACCCCCCGCAAGCTCGAAATCCGTTTTCCAGAGGAATTGCCGGTCTCTAGTCAGCGTCAGGTCATACAGGATGCGTTGCAATCACACCAGGTGGTCATCGTCTGTGGTGAGACGGGCTCAGGTAAGACCACGCAGTTACCTAAGATCTGTCTTGAGTTAGGTCGAGGAACGATCAATGGAGGTAAGTTGGTTGGACATACCCAGCCACGCCGAATTGCTGCCACTGCTACTGCAAAAAGAATTGCCCAAGAGCTAGGATCTCCAATCGGCCAGGATGTGGGCTACCAAGTCCGTTTTGCGGATAAGACCAGCGCCACCGCCTCGATTAAGCTAATGACGGACGGTATTTTGTTGGCTGAGACTCAACGTGACCCTCAGTTACGCGCTTATGACACTCTCATCATTGACGAAGCCCATGAGCGTAGTCTCAATATTGATTTCTTATTGGGATATCTCAGACAGCTTCTCCCTAAGAGGCCAGATCTGAAGCTGATCATTACCTCGGCCACCATTGATGCCCAACGTTTTGCGGAACACTTTGCCATCGATGGGAAATTAGCCCCAGTGATTGAAGTGAGCGGACGTCTCTTTCCCGTAGAGCAGCGCTATTCACCGTTAGAGCCAGATGCAAAGCCGGATGGCAAAAAAGAATCTAAGCAGGCAAAAGAGATTCCGGATGCTGTTGCCGAAGAAATTGCCAAAGTTTGGCGTGAAGGCACAGCGGGAGCAGGGGATGTACTCGTCTTTTTACCCGGTGAGCGAGAAATCCGAGATTGCGCTGAAGCCCTACGTAAAGATCATGTGTTGCAGCAGCGTTTTCATCCGGAGGTGCTGACCTTATTTGCGCGTCAATCTGTGGCCGAGCAAGAAAGGGTATTTAGTCCTGGTAATGGGCGACGCATTATTTTGACGACCAACGTGGCTGAGACCTCTTTAACCGTTCCTAATATTCGCTATGTCATTGATAGCGGGTTGGCACGAGTTAAACGCTACTCCTATCGCAATAAGGTAGAGCAGTTGCAGATCGAGCCTATTTCACAAGCGGCTGCCAATCAAAGGGCAGGTCGTTGTGGGCGCGTATCAGATGGCATTTGCATTCGTTTGTATAGCGAGCAGGACTACCAAGGCCGTCCTAAATTTACCGATCCTGAAATTTTACGCAGTTCATTGGCAGCAGTCTTATTGCGGATGAGTTCACTCCGCCTACCGCGTATTCAGCATTTTCCTTTTTTGGATAAACCGCTTGGTAGGGCCATTACAGATGGAGTGCAGCTCCTAGATGAATTGGGTGCCATCGAGTTTGATGAAAATCTTGCTGGTGATAATCAAGATATTAATCAAAGCTTTAAATTAACTGGTATTGGTAAGCAATTAGCAGATCTACCGCTAGATCCTCGCATCGGTAGGATGTTGTTAGCAGCTAAAGAACAGAATGCCTTAAAAGAAGTCACGATGATTGCTTCGGCATTGGCCACACAAGATCCACGAGAAAGACCGCTAGATCAGGTGGCAGCTGCAGATCAAGCACATTTGCAATTTGCTGATGAGCGCTCTGAGTTTCTCAGTTTTGTAAAGCTCTGGAATTGGTATCAAGATGCTTTGCAACACAAACATAGTAATCGTCAATTAGAAATGCTCTGCCGTAGTAAATTTTTATCGCCACGTCGCCTCCGAGAGTGGCGTGATGTGCATGGTCAGTTGCATACAATGCTCGGAGAAAAAGGCTGGAAAGAAAATGCCTTGCCCGCAACTTATGAACAAGTCCATCTTTCATTGCTAACTGGCTTATTGGGCTACGTCGCTAAAAAAGAAGAAGATGAAAAGTCTCAGGAGCGAGGAAGTAAGACCGGCGGATATATTGGTGCCCGTGGTATTCGTCCCTTCATCTGGCCCGGTTCTACTCTTGGTAAGAAGGCGGGTGCGTGGATCTTGGCGGGAGAGTTGCAAGAAACTACCCGAATGTATGCCCGAACGATTGCTAAGATTGAGCCTCAATGGGTTGAACGTGTTGCAGCCCATCGACTCATTAAATCCTTGAGTGATCCTTTTTGGGATAACCGCCAGGGTGAAGTCATGGCCTTTGAGCGCGGCACTCTATATGGACTGCCTATCTATCATGGACGGCGCGTGCGTTATGAGCCTCACAACCCTGAGGAAGCTCGTGAATTATTTATTCGCCAAGCATTAGTTCAAGAAGAAATGTTTGGCCGCATGGATACGCCAGCCCTCCAACGAGAAACCGAGACGGAAGCCAAGAAAAAATACCCTAATCTTTTTGGTTTCTTCTGGCATAACCGACGCTTAATCAAAGAAATCGAAGCGCTGGAGCATCGTTCACGTCGTCCTGATGTTTTGGTTGACGACGATTTGCTTTTTGCTTTTTATGACGCCCGGATTCCAAAAGGGGTCTGCAGTAGAGAAGGCCTTTCAAGCTTGTTTAAAAAGCAGGGGGAGCTCGATTCTCAGTTGCGTTTGGCTAAGGTGGATCTGATGCGCCATGAAGCAGCTGGTATCACTATCGATCGCTATCCCAAAAAGATGATGGCAGGCGGAGCTGAGCTTGGTTTGACCTATCACTTTGAACCAGGCAGCCCAAAAGATGGTGTGACTTTAGTGATTCCCTTAACTCAGCTGAACCAAGTCGATGGCCGTCGTTGTGAGTGGTTGGTCCCAGGGATGTGTGAGGAAAAAGTGTTATTGCTATTAAAGTCTCTCCCACAAAAGCTTCGACGTCATTGTGTGCCATTGCCTGACTATGCAAAGTCATTTTTGGAGCGACAGTTAGATGAAAAACAATTTGGCATTGGAGATTTTTTAGATAGCTTGATCAGCGATATTCGACAAGAGCGTGGTTTGGAAATTAAACGCACAGACTTTAGACCAGAATCATTGCCGCTACATTGCTCTATGAATTTTCGCTTGATTGATGAGCATGGTAGGCAGCTCGAGGTCGAGAGAAATTTAGCGCGCCTGCGTTCTGAGTATGGCGAGACTGCACGTAGTGCTTTTCAGGCGATTGCGCAAGTAGCGGCTCAGGTAGAGCTTGGAGTAGAGACCTCAACAGCTAAAGCTCAACCTCAGAAAGTCAATGCTCGAGCTGACAATGCTAGAAAAGTAGAACAGGGTGGATATCGCTCCTGGGAGTTCGGTGAACTTCCAGAGACCCTGGAAATTCAAAAAGGCAATCAGACCCTTTTTGGTTATCCGGCCTTAGTGGATAGATCTGACTATGTAGATTTGGAAGTATTCGATGATGTATTAGAAGCCAGAAAGCACCATCAGCAAGGATTGCGACGTCTTTTTGTATTGGCAAATAAAGATACGCTCAAAGCATTGCAAAAACAATTGCCAGGCTTGCGTGAACTTGGATTGTTATTTATCAACGTCGGTTCGGTAGATGGTCTGGTAGAGCAGATTCTGAATCTCGCAGTTGAGCGGGCATTCATGGCTGATGACTTGCCCATGAATGCAGAACAATTTTCTGAACGCTTGTCAGCCGGCAAGCCAAGACTGGCTTTAATTGCCCAAGAAGTAGCTAAGCACGCCTTAGTGGCTTTGCAAACCCATGCCGATTTACAAAAGAAACTTGCCCAGGCAAAGGCAGCTTCCCCAAGTGCTTATGCTGATATACAGAGTCAGTTGCAGGCCCTGATCTTCCCTAAATTTGTCGCAGAGATTCCCTACGCTCAACTAGTGCATGTTCCAAGGTATCTCAAGGCTATTGCCATGAGAGTTGATAAGTTACGGGCCAATCCTACAAGGGATGCACAATGCCAAAAAGACTGGGAGTCTGTGGCAAGGCCTTGGCAAAAGCTACTTCAAGGTAATCGGGGGTCTGCTTCCTACGCTATGGCTGAGGATCAGGGCTTGCAGGATTTTCGCTGGCAGTTAGAAGAACTTCGGGTGGCCCTATATGCACAAGAGCTCAAGACGCCAACCCCAATGTCCCTCAAGCGCCTAGAAAAGGTTTTAGCTAGCTTGCGCTAGGTCAAATCCTCTTTGTTTTTGAGGGCTTTTACCTGGCTGCGATTGCTTACAATGTCGTAATGCACACATTTATCAAGATTAGAGGATTTCGCATTCTTGCGAGATCTGCGCTGTTCTCCATTCTCTCCCTGAGTGCAGTCGTTTTTGCTCAGGCGCCTGCTCCAGTCGAACCTAAGTTGGCCGTCATTTTGAATTCAGGAGATGCTTCGGTTAGTTTGATTGATATGCCTACACGCAAGGTGATCAAGACAGCAGCAGTAGGCAAAGAGCCGCATCATCTGATGATGACGCCCGATCAAAAAACATTACTTATCGCCAATGCTGCGGGCAATGATGTTGCGTTGATGAATCCAGTAAGTGGTGAGCTCACCGGTAAGATTCCAAACATCATCGATCCCTATCAAATCGGCTATTCACCAAACCACAAATGGTTTATTGCTAACGGCAATCGTCTTGATCGTGTGGATATTTATTCTGCAGATGGTGCCAATCTAAAATTAGCTAAGACACTGAAGCTTGCGAAGACACCAAGTCATATTGCTTTTACTACGGATAGCAAAACCGCTTTTATTTCTTTGCAGGACTCCAGCGAGTTGGCAGCGATTGATCTCGATACGCAAACGATATTGTGGAAAATGCCCACGGCTAAAGTGCCAGCTGGCCTTTGGATGACGCCTGGGGATCAATACCTCTTGGTAGGTATCACTGGCGAAGATAGCGTACAAGTGATTGATTGGAAAAACCGCAAGGAAGTGAAGCGGATCTTTACCGGCAAAGGTGCTCATAATTTTCGTCCGCTGGGCGATAAGAAGCATGTGTTTGTCAGTAACCGTATTGCCTCCACTATTAGCTTGATTAATATGCAGACCTTGGAAAAGGTAGGCGATATTACTGGTTTGCCAGCGGGACCAGATGATATGGAAATTACGCCCGATGGTAAAACCATGTGGGTGACCTTTCGATTCTCTAAGAAGGTCGGCGTGATCGATATTCCCTCTATGAAGTTAGTGACGGTGATTCCGGTTGGCAAGTCACCTCACGGCGTCTTCTTTACACCTAGAGCTTCTTGGGAATAAGGTTTAATGCCTCTTACTGCAACTATTGCTAATCGAATGCTTCAGATGACAGCCGCGCTTTTGCTCGGCTGTATTTCATTTGCGGCTAGCGCTCAGACTGCAAGCTGTCATAAGACCGTTTATCTTACTTTCGACACGGGCAATATGTCTGTTGCAGAAAAGGTCGCCGAAATTTTGAAGCTACAGGATGTCAAAGCCACCTTTTTTCTATCGAATGAAAAAACATTTCGTGGAGATTTTGCTTTAGATGATTCTTGGAAGTCCTACTGGCAGGAAAGGGTGCGCGAAGGGCATCACTTTGGTAGTCATACTTTTGACCATGTATATTTTGTAAAAGATGGACCTAAGGGTGAGGTGTTTGAAAAGCCTCAATTTGGAGCCAAAGCGGGTATGACTTTGCTCTACAACGAAGCGGCGATGTGTAAAGAAATCAGACGTGTAGATCAACGCTTTATTGAACTCACTGGCCAATCGATTGAAAAAATCTGGCGTGCCCCTGGGGGTAAAACATCGCCTACCTTAATTCGAATGGGAAATATGTGTGGGTATCAGCACATAGCCTGGGCTGGGGCAGGCTTTTTAGGCGATGAGCTTGACTCAGACAAACACCCTAATGACAAGTTGCTCGCCAAGGCTAGCCGTGGCATCAATGATGGCGACATCACCATGGCTCATTTGGGGATATGGTCTAGAAAAGACCCATGGGCGCCCGCAGTACTGGAGCAATTAATTGTGAATCTGAAAAATCGCGGCTTCTGTTTTGGTTTGTTGCCCCAGAATTCCTTAAATCAGTCAAAATAAGGAATGGACTTTTCCTTCATTACCTCTCCCATTGCTAACGCTTACGGAAGTGTTCAAGAATTCCTTTTCACGAACGTACTAGGCCCTATCCTTTATCAATTTGACTTAATGTCGCTCGCAGAAGATGCGTACGATGGTATGGATTGGTTTTTATTTGGCTGCATTCAGATTATCTTAATCGCCGTGGTGTTGAGGACTTGGGAGCGCTGGGCGCCTGCTGAAACACAAGAGTCGTTTGCCAAGTCCAGCAGGGCGGATGTGCTCTATACCTTATTTCATCGCTTAGGTATTTTTCACGGACTTATCTTTGTAGCCTTATCCGGATTTTTCTTTGAGATCGATTCGCTCTTGCATGATTTCCGCTTTGATCGACTCAATGTTGAGTCTTGGTGGCCAGGAGTCACTTCAATTCCGGTAATTAGTTTTGTAATTTATTTAGTGCTTCTAGATTTTGTGGAGTATCTTTACCACCGTGCATCGCACTCATTCAATTGGTGGTGGCAGTTACATGCCTTGCATCACAGTCAAACGGTGATGACTGCTTGGTCAGATAATCGCAATCACATTCTCGATGACATCATGCGCGCTGCAGTGCTCTCGTTCTTTGCGCTGTTATTTGGTGTCCCGCCAGGTCAATTCATTGTATTGATCGCTTTAAGTCAATTCATCCAAAGTTGGCAGCATGCCAATATCAAAGTGGATCTTGGGGCAGCGAAATACTTTCTGATCTCTCCGTTGTATCACCGCATGCATCATGCAGTGGGATATGGTCATGAAGCAAAAGGTAAACCTGGAGTATTGGGGGGCTGTAATTTTGGTATTTTGTTTCCATGGTGGGATATGGCGCTCAAGACTGCTATTTTTTCTGAGAAGGTCTATCCCACAGGCGTGCGAAACTTAAAGGTGTCGCAAAACATCTTTGCCCAGCAGTGGCAGGGATTAGTTCATGCGCTGAGGGAAGTATTGCCAAAATAAACATGCACTGATGCATGTATTAGGAGCGTTATGGTTGGATTACAGCAGGTATTTAAATCCTTTGGTTTAGCTTTTATCGGCACCATGCATCCCAGAATGTTGTGGCTTAGCTTGCGACCATTCTTAATCGTGTCTGTGCTTTGGGGTTGCTTGATCTGGCTAACTTGGACTCCAGCGCTTGAGGCCTTGAGTATTTTTCTGACTACCTCGATGTTCACGAGCTGGATTCAGGACGGTTTGATCTGGGCTGGTTTTGAAAATGCGCGGGCCTGGATTGCGCCTTTGTTTTTTGTCATGCTCATCATTCCCTTGATCACCATTAGCTTGCTCGTCTTTATTGCCTTTTCTACTGTGCCTTCGATTGTCAATGTCGTTGCAAGGCAAAGCCCCTATCTCGATTTGGAATGCAAACGGGGCGGCGGCTTCTTTGGTAGTTTTTTTTATACGCTGTGGTCAGCGTTAATTTGCTTAGCCTTAGTGATGCTGACATTGCCGGTGTGGTGGATACCGCCCTTGGTGGCCGTATTGCCTCCACTGCTGTGGGGTTGGTTGACGATGCGCTTAATGTCCTATGATGTTCTTGCTAAGCATGCCAGCGTAGAAGAGCGGGATATCCTGCTGGAAAAATACCGCTGGGCTTTACTCACCATGGGCATTGTTTCAGGGATGCTGGGGGCCGTGCCTACTTTCTTCTGGGCGACGTCTGCTTTAGCATTGATTCTATTTCCAATCGTTAGCTTTGTAGCCCTATGGATTTACTCGCTGATCTTTGTCTTTGCGGCGCTTTGGTTCAGTCATTTTTTATTAGACGCTTTAAAAGAATTGCGACAAGAAGAACTCAACAAATCTTTAACAGTAGAAACACGTGTAGTTGATATGGAGCTTACGTACCATGGTTGATGGATTAAAAAAAGTAGCAATAGATGTGCCAGCACCAGCAGGGCGGCGCTTTGGTTTAATTGTGATCGGCGATGAGATCTTGTCAGGTCGTCGACAAGACAAACATATGAGCAAACTCATCGAGCTTTTAAATGAGCGTGGCCTAAGCTTGTCTTGGGCAAAATATGTTGCCGATGATCCTGATCAAATTACAGCAACGCTGAAAGAAAGTTTTGCGAGTGGTGATGTGGTCTTTAGTACCGGCGGGATCGGTGCAACACCCGATGACCATACTCGTCAATGTGCAGCATTGGCTTTGGGGACTAAAACGGAATTACATCCAACAGCTCAGGAATTGATTGCTGGCAGAATCCAATCAACGGCAGAAGGCGATCCTATTAAGGCTGACCTCAATACTCCAGAGAATCAGCATCGCTTCAAGATGGGCGAGTTTCCGATCGGTAGCGAAATCATTCCCAATCCTTACAATCAAATTCCTGGGTTTCGCATCAAAGAGCATCACTTTGTTCCTGGGTTTCCGGTCATGGCAGCGCCGATGATGGCTTGGTGCCTAGATACCCACTATCAGAATCTATTTCATCAAGAAAATTGGGCAGAGCAAAGCTTTATCGTGCCCAAGGGGGTTGAGTCAGTGCTAACGCCTTTAATGGAGCGTATAGAGGCTAGTTTTCCTGGGGTGAAGGTCTTTAGTCTTCCGTCTGTGGGGGACGTCTCCAAAGGCGGCGTTTATGCAGAGCGTCATATTGAGTTGGGCATTAAAGGGAACGCCAATTTATTGGAAAGTGCCTGGATTGCCTTACGTACTGGCACCCAAGGGCTGGGTTACGAAATCCACGATATTAGCTAGGACAGTTATGCACTAATACAGTGCAAATCAGTTATTTCCTGGCTATTAATGGGGTAAATGAGCACTTAATTAGTGCAATAATGGGTGATCCCACTTGTTTGCTTCAGTAAATTACATACATCCATTAGGCATGTTTGGTGCCTGGAATGAACAAGGGTGTATGCCTTAGGTTTGAATTCCGAATTTAGTTAATAGAGGAGATTTGCATGACGAAGACCGTCGCTGATGTGATGAAGTTAGTTAAAGAGAAAGAATGTACTTTCGTTGATTTCCGCTTTGTGGATACAAAGGGTAAAGAGCAACATACAACAGTACCTATTTCTGCTTTTGACGAAGACAAGTTTGAGAGTGGCCATGCATTTGACGGTTCCTCTATTGCTGGTTGGAAGGGTATTGAAGCTTCTGACATGTTGCTCAGACCAGATCCAACAGCTGCTTATATCGATCCATTCTATGAAGAGCCAACATTGGTTCTGACTTGTGACGTGATTGAGCCTGCAGACGGCAAAGGTTACGACCGCGATCCACGTTCTATTGCAAAACGCGCTGAAGCGTATTTGAAGAGCACTGGTTTGGGCGATGCTGCTTACTTTGGACCAGAGCCAGAATTCTTTATTTTTGACGGCGTTCGTTGGGGTGCTGACATGCAGGGTTGCTTCGTGAAGATTGATTCCGAAGAGGCTCCATGGTCATCAGGCGCAGAAATTGAAGGTGGTAATACTGGTCACCGTCCAGGCAAAAAAGGCGGCTATTTCCCAGTTGCTCCAGTCGATACATTCCAAGACATGCGTTCTGAAATGTGTTTGATTCTTGAATCTTTAGGTATTCCGGTTGAAGTGCATCACCACGAAGTTGCTGGTCAAGGCCAAAACGAATTGGGTACGAAGTTCAGCACTTTAGTACAACGCGCTGACTGGACTATCTGGCAGAAGTACGTGATTCAAAACGTTGCTCACGCTTATGGCAAAACAGCAACATTCATGCCTAAGCCAGTAGTTGGCGATAACGGTTCTGGTATGCACGTTCACCAATCTGTTTGGAAGAATGGCGAGAACTTGTTTGCTGGTAACGGCTATGCAGGTTTATCAGAATTCGCATTGTTCTATATTGGCGGCATCATCAAGCACGCTAAAGCATTGAACGCGATTACTAACCCAGGTACAAACTCATATAAGCGTTTGGTTCCAGGGTTTGAAGCTCCGGTGAAATTGGCTTACTCAGCACGTAACCGTTCTGCTTCTATCCGCATTCCACACGTACCAAGCCCTAAGGGTCGTCGTATTGAAACTCGTTTCCCAGATCCATTGGCTAACCCATACTTGGCATTCTCTGCCTTGTTGATGGCTGGTTTGGATGGCGTACAAAACAAGATTCATCCGGGTGAAGCTGCTGACAAGAATTTGTATGACTTGCCGCCAGAAGAAGATGCAAAGATCCCAACTGTTTGTGCAAGCTTGGAAGAGGCATTGGATGCATTGAAGAAAGATCACGAGTTCTTAACTCGCGGTGGTGTATTCACTGAATCCATGATTGATGCATATATCAATTTGAAGATGGAAGATGTCACACGTTTCCGTATGACAACCCATCCTATCGAATTTGATATGTACTACTCCCTGTAAGCGAAGGAGAGAACTTGAGCGCAGGTCTGTTGCGCAATTCGTTCAAGGGAGCAGCTTCGGCTGCTCCTTTTTTTCCGACATTGCTTGATCAGATGCCCAATGCCATCGTGGTATTTGGGGCTGAGAACCAACAATTGGTATATGTGAACCCAGCTGCCGAGTCAGCTTTGGATCTGTCACGTAAATCACTTGAGGGTCTGTCTGTGCATGATTTATTCGGTGATAACGAAGCCTTAACTAGCATGATAGAAGAGGTTAAGCTCGGGCATGTAGCTGCTCAACGGCAAGAAATGATCTTGCACTCTTTGCCTGGCAGTATTCATCAAGACTCAATTCCTGCCCATGTGGTGGTGGCTCCTTTAGAAGACCCCGACTTAATCATGATGGAGTGGTTTCCAATCGATCAGCAGTTGCGTAGCGAACGTGATGAACGCGTAACGCAGCAAGTGGAAGCTAATAAGCAGTTGATGCGTAACTTGGCGCATGAAATTAAGAATCCCTTAGGTGGAATACGGGGTGCAGCACAACTCTTGGAGTATGAGCTTCCCGAAAAGGTTTTGCGTGAGTACACGCAAGTCATTATTAAAGAGTCTGATCGTTTGCAAACCTTGGTAGATCGCTTGTTAGCACCACATCGCAAGGCGCATGTGATGGAGTCCTTTAATGTGCACGAGGCCTTAGAGCGCGTCCGCAGCTTAGTTTTAGCAGAGTTCCCCAAAGGCCTCAGAATTATTCGCAACTACGACACTAGCTTGCCAGATGTTCTAGGTGATCGCGAGCAGTTAATACAGGCAGTACTTAATATTGTTCACAATGCGGCGCAGGCACTCTCGGAGGAAATCCACTCGGGGGTTGCACAGATTGAACTCAAAACACGGATTGCTCGGTCAGTCACGATTGCGCGGCAGCGCTATAAATTAGCCATGGATTTACATGTCATCGATAACGGCCCCGGAATTCCGGAAGAGATAAGCGAGCGTATTTTCTTTCCATTAGTTTCCGGTCGGGAGGGTGGCAGTGGTTTAGGCCTCACTCTTGCTCAAACCTTTGTACAGCAGCACCAGGGTTTTATTGCATGCGATAGCCGCTCTGGACGCACCGATTTTCATATTCAAATTCCATACCGTAGGCAGGAGAAAGCATCATGAAACCAATTTGGATCGTCGACGATGACCAATCTATTCGTTGGGTTTTAGAAAAAGCCTTGGCGCGAGAAAATATTCCGCACAAGAGTTTCTCTAATCCGAATGACGTTCTCAATGCCTTGGAAAAAGAGACTCCTCAAGTATTGATCTCAGATATTCGTATGCCTAGAGGTAACGGCTTAGATCTTTTACAGCACGTGAAGGCAAGTCATCCGAATTTGCCGGTCATCATCATGACGGCTTACTCAGACCTTGATTCTGCAGTGTCCTCTTTTCAAGGTGGCGCTTTTGAGTATCTGACCAAACCGTTTGATGTCGATAAGGCAATTGAATTGATTCGTCGGGCAGTCGAGCAGGGTATTCGGAACGATTCTGGATCTAAAGAGTCAGCAGGTTGGCGACAAGATGCTAGTGAGATTATTGGTCAAGCCCCAGCGATGCAAGAAATCTTCCGCGCGATTGGACGTTTGGCTCAATCTCATGCAACGGTTCTGATTACCGGTGAGTCAGGAACGGGTAAAGAGTTAGTAGCGCATGCATTGCACAAACATAGCCCACGTGCAAAAGGACCTTTTGTTTCTTTAAGTACTTCAGCAGTGCCAAAAGATTTGCTGGAGTCTGAGCTCTTTGGCCATGAGCGTGGCGCCTTCCCGGGGGCACTGACTTTACGTCGCGGTCGTTTTGAACAAGCAGATGGCGGAACTTTATTTCTTGGTGAGATTGGTGATTTACCGTTTGATTTGCAAACAAGACTATTGCGTGTTTTATCAGATGGACACTTTTATCGCATTGGTGGCCAAGATCCTATTAAGGCTAATGTACGCATCATTGCCTCAACACACCAAAACCTAGAGTCACGAGTAGCATCAGGTTTATTTCGTGAAGACTTATTGCATCGTATGAATGTGATTCGCTTGCGTATGCCAGCCTTACGGGAGCGCAGTGAAGATATTCCTGTGTTAGCCAGACACTTCATGCTCAGTTGTGCCAAGTCTTTGAGTGTTGACCCTAAGAAGTTATCGGATGAGGTTCTCAAAGAGATGAGCACGATGCCATTCCCAGGCAATGTTCGTCAACTAGAAAACTTATGTCATTGGCTTACTGTGATGACGCCTGCAAATGTCATTGGTGTCAATGATTTGCCAGCAGATATTGTTGCTGAAGCAAACGCATCCCCGGTAATATTGCATGGTGAGTCTTCTCAAGTCAACCCCATTACTGCCAAATCAACTCCTGGAGATTGGGAGGGTGGTTTGGGGCGCTTAGCGGTAAAGATGCTGCAAGATGGTGACAAAGAGGTTTACGATGCCTTGTGTGCTCGCTTTGAAAAGGCAGTATTGCAAGCCGCTTTAGAAGTGACTCGGGGACGTCGTGTTGAGGCTGCACAGCGGCTGGGTATTGGACGAAACACCATCACACGCAAGTTACAGGAATTGGGAATAGATGACTGATTTGGTTCGAATTGCGGCGTGGAATGTGAATTCTTTAAAAGTTCGCCTTCCACACGTACTTCGTTGGTTACAAGATCAAGAGCGAGCCAAGGCACCCATTGATGCCCTTTGTCTGCAGGAGCTCAAGTTAATAGATGATAAGTATCCTCATCAGGAGTTGGAGGAAGCTGGCTACGTCAGCTTAGCCGCTGGGCAAAAAACATACAACGGCGTTGCTATTATTGTGCGCAAGGCAGCTTTAGCCCCAATTGCAAGTGATATAGAAACTACTTTTTTAAAGCCCATTAGAAATATTCCGGGTAACGCTGACGAGCAACAGCGTATCTTGGCGGCAACGGTGTGTTTCAGCGGCATGCAGCCAATGCGTTTGGTTTCAGCCTATTTTCCCAATGGTCAGTCACCTGATAGCGACAAATTTATTTACAAACTGGGATGGCTTAGCGCTTTACATTCCTGGTTAGCTGCAGAGCTAGAGCAACATCCGCAGTTAGCATTGCTCGGGGATTTCAATATTGCTCCCGCGGATGCGGATGTGCATGATCCCAAAGCTTGGGAGGGTCAGAACCTAGTTTCACCTCCAGAAAGAAATGCATTTCAAGAATTATTAGGGCTTGGTCTACACGATTCCTTTAGGATGTTTGAGCAAGCGCCTAAAACATTTAGCTGGTGGGACTATCGCATGATGGGGTTTAGAAGAAATGCCGGCATGCGGATTGACCACATTCTCCTCAGTAAGCCATTACAAGAAAAATGCACTTCCAGCATAGTCGATAAAGAACCTCGCACCTGGGAGCAACCATCTGATCATGCTCCTGTGATAGCAACTATTCGGAAGTAATTCTCAGTTCGTTAGTCAGACAGCGATTGAGTTTTTTACGCAAGTCCACCGTGGCGGAGCAGAGCATCAATACTGGGTTCACGACCACGGAAAGCTTTGAAAGATTCTGCCGCAGGGCGACTGCCGCCAACTTCTAAAATCTCTTGGCGGTAACGCGTGCCGGTTTTAGCATCAAGCACGCTGCCAGTCAGTTTTGCAGCTTCCTCAAAAGCGGAATAAGCATCAGCAGATAAGACTTCAGCCCACTTATAGCTGTAGTAACCCGCAGCATAGCCTCCAGCAAAGATATGGCTGAAGGTATTAATCCAGCGTGAGATCTCCGGTTGAGGGATGATGTTGTATTCGTCTGCAATCTTTCTAGAGACATCTAGTACAGCATGCCCCTTCGCATTGGTAGTATCAAAGCTAGAATGCAAGCGCCAGTCTGTTAATGACATCACAATTTGACGTAAGGTGGCTAATCCGTTTTGGAAGTTTTTAGCAGCCAACATCTTTTCAAATAATTCACGGGGTAATGGTTTACCTGTTTCTGCATGAGCAGTCATGTTCTCCAATACTTCCCATTCCCAGCAAAAATTTTCCATAAATTGACTGGGCAGCTCTACGGCATCCCATTCAACCCCATTAATCCCAGAAACACCCAGAGCACCCACTTGGGTTAAGAGATGATGGAGACCATGGCCACTTTCATGAAAGAGGGTGATCACATCATCGTGCGTAATAGTGGGTTGGCGTAAGACGCCATCTACTTTTACAGGGGGTGCAAAGTTGCAGACTAGATAGGCAACAGGCACTTGAATTTCGCCATTAGGTAATTCTCTGCGACCACGCGCGTCATCCATCCAGGCGCCTCCCCGTTTTCCGGGTCGTGCATAAGGGTCTAAATAGAAATAGGCTCTGACTATTTCGGAATGATCTTTAACCGAGAAGGACTGTACATCGCTATGCCATGTGGGCAAATCGGCAGCTTCAATCTTGACGCCAAATAAAGTCTGGATCACTTGAAAGAGCCCTTCAAGAACTTTAGGCAAAGGAAAGTACTGCTTTAGTTCATTTTCAGAAAAAGAATAGCGCTGCTGTTTGAGGTGCTCGGAAGCGAAAGGGATATCCCAAGGCTGCAGACCATCAGTCAGTTGTAATTCTGATTGAGCAAATTCTTGTAGTTCAATCCAGTCTTTTTGGGCAAAGGGTTTTGATTTAGCTGCAAAGGTACATAAGAAGGTATCTACTTCATTGACGCTGCCAGCCATTTTTGCAGCCAAACTTAAATCAGCGTAATTGGCAAAGCCCAGCATGCGAGCCTCTTCATCCCGCAGGCGAAGTTGCTCAATCATATTTTGTGTGTTGTCCCATGCCAACTTACCATTGGAAAATTGAGGCGCCAACTCGGAAGAGCGGGTCACATAAGCCTCATACATTAGGCGACGAAGCGCCCGATTTTCTGAGTATTGCATCACCGGATAGTAAGAAGGGAAATGCAGTGTAAAAGCCCAGCCCTGAAGGCTCTTCTGTTGTGCGGTATCAGCAGCTGCAGCAATGGCATCTTCTGGAAGTCCAGCCAACTCTTTTATATCTGTGACAACATGAACAAATTCATCGGTAGCATCAAGCACATGATCTGAAAATGCTTTCCCCAGAACTGCTTGTTCATCTTGGATTTGGGCAAAGCGTGGTTTGTCTGCGTCGCTAAGCTCAGCACCGCCTAAACGAAAATCTCGCAAAGAGTTTTCAATCACTTTCTTGTGGGCTGGTGACAATGCTTTAAATTCTGGGCTAGCGCTGAGCGTTTTAAACTTTTGATAGAGCGCTAGATTTTGACCTAGACTGGAAAAGAAGGCGGTAACTTTTGGGAGCATTTCTCCATAAGCAGCTCGTAATTCTGGAGTATCAGCGACACTATTGAGATGAGAAATGATGCCCCATGACCTTCCAAGAAATTCAGTGGCATTCTCCAGCGGCTCAACTAAGGCATCCCAGCTGGCAGTGGTGTCAGATTGGGTGGCAAGATCAACCGCATCTTGGGCATGCGTCAGCAAGAAGTCAATGGCAGGAGCAATATCCTTTGGCCTCACATCAGAGTAGGCGGCTATCCCGCGTCCAAAAGAGATTAGGGGATTGCTTTGAAGTGCTGGCGGAATTGAGGGGGAATAAGTAGTCATCCCTCTAGCTTAATGGACGATACTTATCTTTGCCAAAACTACTAGAAAATTCCTTAAGGTTTAGCGGCCTTTTCAGCTGCTTCCAGGGTATTCATTAGTAGCATGGTGATGGTCATTGGGCCAACACCGCCAGGAACTGGCGTAATCCAGCCAGCAACATATTTGGCAGCATCGAAGTCCACATCACCACAAAGCTTGCCATCGGGCAAGCGATTAATGCCCACGTCGATGACTACAGCGCCATTCTTGACCATATCACCAGAGATCATCTTGGGTTTACCGGTAGCGACTACTAAGATATCGGCATCTTTAGTGTGGTGCGCTAAGTCACGCGTTTTACTATTGCAGATAGTGACAGTGGCACCAGCCTGAAGTAATAGCATGGCCATCGGCTTGCCCACAATATTAGAGGCGCCTACGATCACTGCACGTGCGCCGCGGATGGGGTATTCAATGCTTTCTAAAATCTTCATGCAGCCGTAAGGAGTACAGGGCTTAAACGACGGTTGACCAACCATCAGCGCTCCAGCATTAGCCACATGAAAACCATCCACATCTTTTTCTGGTGCGATGGCTTCTAAAACCCGTTCAGCTGCGATATGTTCTGGTAGCGGAAGTTGTACCAAGATGCCATGTATAGAAGGATCAGCATTGAGTGTGGCAATGCGTGCCAATAGTTCCTCCTCACCCAACTCTGCAGAGTAGCGCTCTAACACTGAATGAAAGCCAACATCTTCACAGGTCTTCACTTTATTGCGCACATACACTTGGCTGGCTGGATTATCACCAACGACAATCACTGCTAGACCGGGTCTTACCCCTTTGGCCGTCACAATCGCGGCACGAGCGGCGATTTCAGTACGGAGTTTTTTAGAAAGTAGATTTCCGTCTAGTAATTGGGCAGGCATAAGGCAACAGAATATTAATTAGGTTGAGGATCAGATAAGGCAAGGCGCAGCAAGTCTGCTACGGTATTAACGTTCAGTTTTTCCATGATGTTTGCGCGATGGGCTTCTACTGTTTTGATGGAGATGCCTAGATCATCCGCAATTTGCTTGTTCAGGCGACCAGCAACAATACGCTCTAACACTTGACGCTCACGACCTGTCAATTTACTAAGCAAGCTTTGGGTAATTTTGCGTTGGCTTGCTTGAGAGTAGTCAACACGCGCTTTGCTTAGCATGCGATCTACCAGTGCACAAAGATCATTTTCTTTAAATGGCTTTTCAATGAAATCCACCGCACCACGTTTCATGGTTGACACCGCCATAGAGACATCGCCGTGACCAGTAATGAAGGCCACTGGCATTGGAAGATTCTCGCTAATTAAGCGTTCTTGCAACTCGAGACCAGACATCCCTGGCATACGCACATCCAAAATAGCGCAAGAGATAGTGGATTTGTCGGTACTTTGTAGCGACTGTAAAAAACGCTCAGCGCTTGCATGGCATCGAACGACATAACCATTACTCTCAAGGAGCCAGGTGAGGGAGTCGCGCACCGCCTCATCATCATCAACTACATAAACAACTTCTGCTTGATTTGGTTTATTGGCGGCGCTTAAGTTCATATAGGGTCTCGCGGGATAATGCGGTTGATATTGCAGTTAAAGATTACCCAAGGAATCAGTTGATTCTAGGGGTAGAAGTATTGTAAAGGTGCAGCCAACCAGCTTGGTTTGTGCGCCATCCATGATGTTTTTAGCCCATAGGCGGCCATGGTGGGATTCCACAATAGAGCGGCAAATATTGAGTCCCATGCCCATTCCATCCGATTTTGTGCTGAAAAATGGCTCAAACATGTGTTCGATGACCGATTCTTCAATGCCGACCCCGTTATCCGTTACCTGAATTCTGAGCATAGCAGGGAAGATGCTGGTATCTAAGTCGGCACTAATTTTTACGGGAGGGGCTGACCAGCGAGAGGATAAGGGGTAGGCCTCCCGCAGGCTATCCAGACCATTTTTAAGTAGATTGACCAAAACCTGAAGAATTAAAACAGGATCTAAATTCACTTCCGGCAGATCCTGGGCAATATCTGAGGTAATGCTCAGGCGATGTCGATGTGCCTCGATTTCCACAAGACCAACGGCATCGTTAATGATCTCCTTAATATCGGTGGCTTTTCTTTGAGGCTCACTGCGTTTCACAAATCCACGAATACGCTGAATAATGGTCCCAGCTCGATGTGCTTGTTCAGAGGCTTTTTCTAGTGCAGGCAGGATTTCTTTGCTCAAGGCGGGGTCGAGTTGACCATCCAGACGTTTTGCCACGCCCATGCAATAGTTTGAAATCGCAGAAAGCGGTTGATTTAATTCATGCGCAAGGGATGATGCCATTTCACCCATGGTGGTGAGGCGACTAGTAAATTGCATACGCTCTTCTTGTTGGCGAGCAAGATCTTCGGCTTCTTTACGTTGCGTGATTTCCGTTGCAATCAGAAGTTGTGCTAGATGTCCATCAACCCAAGGAATAAAACGCGTACGAACCTCATACCAACGATTGCTACCATCAGCCAACTCAATTTCTTCTGATTCAGATTCTTGATATAGAAAGGAGGTTGGAATACCTGGGGGAGAATCTTGCAAATCTTCAGCAATATCCCGCAAATTTTTATTGCTACGTTCATTGCCAATTAAATTGAAGTGACCTTTAGAATCATTGCCAAAATTTTCACGATAGAAACGGTTTGCAAATAGTAACTCGTCAGTCTCGAGCGCAACAACTGATACCGCAGCATCCAATCCTTCCAGAACCGTTGTAAAGCGCTCTTGAGATGCGGCTAATTCTTCACGAATTTTCTTTGGCTCAGAAATATCAATTAAGGATGTGACCCAGCCAGATTGCCGACCTTTTTCGTTGATTAAAGGCGCGATGAAAGTGCGGGTTTGGATTAAGGAGCCATCCTTACGCAAGATAGCGCCTTCGATGCCAGTCTTGATACCATCAGAGCTGAGAGCGCGATTCATTTTTTCTACCAACTCATCTTTTCTGCTCTCTGGCCAGAAGGGAAATGGTGGAGAGAGGCCTACTAGTTCTGAAGCCGTCCAGCCTGTCATTTCAGAAAATGCCCGGTTGACATAGGTGATACGTTTTTCCATGTCATGCGCCCGAATTCCAACGGGGGTGGAATTTTCCATGGCGCTACGAAAGCTGGTTTCAGTCCGCAAATTTGCTTCAGCCTCTTGGCGTACTTGCATTTGTTTTAAGACAGACCACAAACTCCAGATCACAAATGTACACAAGCCGATCACAACACCAATCAGCATTCGGAATGTGAGATTGGTTGGAGGTGGGTAGGTATCAATGCGCAAAGTTAAGTTAGGGCTAAGCACACCCATGTCTAAGCTAGTTTGATTGCTAAATGCTCTTTTCGGAGTATCTCGATCCGATGAAATCGCTAAAAGCTTTTCGTTATCCGTTAAAAGAGTGAAGCGATATTGGCTTTTGAGTTCACCAGGGATAACATCCAAGATTCCCTGCGTGGTGTAGAGCGCGGCCAAATATCCGACAATCTCTCCGCCTGAAATATTGGGGACTACTTGCCAAAAGACATTTTTTCTTTCTCGCGCCAAGGGCTCGTCATTCGATATGTTCAGTGAGATGAACTGGCTAAAAGCTGCTCTATTAGTAACGCGACTTAATTCAATGGTTGTCTTGAGTCCCTCATTAATAGCGGGGGCAATGTCAGATTGATTCATCCAGTCCGTTTTTGTGGTGGTCGGTGGAACCATCCATTGGCGTTGATTATCTGCATTGAGCCAAATAATTCTCACAATCTCATGATTGCTAATAGCAAGATCATCTGCTTGCTCATACGCAATTTGCTTGAGCTTTTCTTGATCGGTGGTAGCCGCTATCTCTCGGTTAATCGTGATGAGTGAATCTGTGTTGTTGGCAAAGCGCAGTTGAATGCGTTGTTTAGCGAACGCAAGCTCGCGAAAGAGTGCAGACTCTTGTTGGCTTTTTTCTTGTAGTTGTAGAGTGCCCAAAATGACGCCCATAACAGCCGTAAAGAGCACGATCGCTAAGAGAGGGGTGTAAACCAGCCTAAAGCCCCGAATTTTTCGGAGCCATTTAATGGGACTAAGTCGCCAGATGGAGAATGCTGAAAATTTCATGAATGTGACCCATTTTGCCCTATTGGAGCGACCATTCGGGTATTCAAGGCCGTGGGCCTATTTTTATTTGCGCTGCAATAAAATACCACATTATGAGAAATACTATCATTATGTGGAAAATTGCTTGTTTACACCCATATACCTTCCTAGAATATTGCCTATAGAGTGAGTAGCTAATAGAGAAACATCTAACGGAGGCAGTTTATGGCAGCGGTACCAGATCAAATCTTAGGTAAGACCAGCGCACAAGATGCGGATCCCGGCGAGACGCAGGAGTGGTTGCAGGCACTAGATGGTGTCATTCATAACGAAGGCCCCGAAAGAGCTGCTTACTTAATAGACCAGCAAATCTCTCATGCGCGTGTGAATGGTGTTGTTCAACCATTCCATGCAGAGACCCCGTATATCAATACGATTCCGGTTGAAAACCAAGCTCGCTTACCAGGCGATCAAAATGTTGAACACCGTATTCGTTCATACACACGTTGGAATGCTATGGCCATGGTGCTACGTGCAAATAAGGACACCAACGTTGGTGGACATATTTCCTCATTCCAATCGGCTGCAACTTTGTATGACGTAGGCTTTAATCACTTTTGGCATGCACCTTCACCAGAGCATGGTGGAGATCTGATTTTTGTTCAGGGCCATTCATCACCTGGAGTCTACGCGCGTGCATACATGCTTGGTCGTTTATCCGATGATCAGCTAAATAATTTCCGTCAAGAAGTGGGTGGTAAGGGTATCTCTAGTTATCCGCACCCATGGTTGATGCCTGACTTCTGGCAGTTCCCAACCGTATCAATGGGTCTTGGCCCGATCATGGCGATTTATCAAGCGCGCTTTATGCGCTATTTACAAGATCGTGGCTTTATCAAACATGAAGGAAGAAAAGTTTGGGCCTTCTTGGGTGATGGTGAGACCGATGAGCCAGAATCACTCGGTGCTATTGGTATGGCCGGTCGTGAAAAACTCGATAACCTCATTTTTGTCGTCAATTGCAACTTGCAGCGTTTAGATGGACCTGTACGCGGTAACGGAAAAATTATTCAAGAGTTAGAGGGCGAGTTCCGTGGTGCTGGTTGGAATGTCATCAAAGTCTTATGGGGCGGTCAATGGGATGCCTTGTTTGCACGCGATAAAAAAGGCATCTTGATGCAGCGTCTTGCAGAGATCGTGGATGGTCAGTACCAAACAATGAAGTCAAAGAATGGTGCTTACGTACGTGAGATCGTATTTAATACACCAGAACTCAAAGCACTAGTCAGTGACTGGAGTGATGATGAAATTTGGCAACTCAATCGTGGCGGTCATGATCCTCACAAAGTGTATGCCGCCTTTCATGCTGCGGTAAATCACAAAGATCAGCCAACTGTCATTCTTGCTCATACTATTAAAGGTTACGGTATGGGCGGTTCCGGTGAAGCAATGAATATTGCTCACCAAGCGAAGAAGATGAATGACGATGATGTCCGTCGTTTCCGTGATCGTTTCGAGATTCCTGTTAAGGATGAAGAGCTCGATGACATGCCTTTGGTTAAATTTACCGAAGGCAGTCCAGAGCTTGAGTACATGAAGGCGCGCCGTCAAGAGTTGGGCGGATATTTGCCGCAACGTCGCACCAAAGCTGAGAGCTTGCCTGTGCCAGCGCTCGATGCTTTCACACCATTACTTGAGGCTACCTCTGAAGGGCGCGAGATCTCAACCACGATGGCCTTTGTGCGCATGCTCAATATTGTGGTGCGCGATAAGACGATTGGTAAGCGTGTTGTTCCGATCGTGCCAGACGAGTCACGTACCTTTGGTATGGAAGGTATGTTCCGTCAATTGGGCATTTGGAACCAATTAGGGCAACTCTATACCCCAGAAGATCATGATCAATTGATGTTCTATAAAGAGGATAAAACGGGTCAGATTTTGCAAGAAGGTATTAACGAAGCCGGCGGTATGTGTGATTGGATTGCGGCAGCGACTTCGTATTCCACTCATGGCGTTCCAATGTTGCCGTTTTATATTTTCTATTCGATGTTTGGTTTCCAGCGCATTGGCGACTTAGCATGGGCTGCCGGCGATATGCGTAGCCGTGGCTTCTTGCTCGGTGGAACTGCGGGTAGAACAACCTTGAACGGCGAAGGCTTGCAACACGAAGATGGCCATAGTCATTTATGGAGTGGGGCAGTTCCAAACTGCATCAGCTATGACCCAACCTTTGCATTTGAATTGGCCGTGGTGATTCAAGATGGTATGCGTCGTATGTTGGAAGTGCAGGAAGACGTTTACTACTATGTCACTTTGATGAATGAGAACTATGCCCATCCTGCAATGCCTAAGGGTGTAGAGCAAGACATTATTAAGGGAATGTATAAACTCAAGTCAGTCGGCGACAGCAATGCGAAGTTGCGCGTTCAGTTGCTGGGTTCGGGCACTATTTTCCGTGAAGTAATTGAAGCTGCTGAGATCTTGCATAAAGATTGGGGTGTATCTTCCGATCTGTGGGGATGCCCAAGCTTTACTGAGTTGGGGCGTGATTGGGCTTCAGTACATCGCAGCAATCTTTTGAACCCAACCGCTGCCCCCCAACTTTCTCATGTCGAGAAGTGTCTTAAAGATACTTCAGGTCCTGTGATTGCAGCAACCGACTATGTTCGCTTATTTGCCGAGCAAATTCGTCCTGCGATTCAGCACATGGGTCGTCGCTATGAAGTGTTGGGTACTGACGGCTTTGGTCGCTCTGATACCCGTGAAAAATTACGTGATTTCTTCGAGGTCGATCACCGCTGGGTAGTTCTAACGGCCCTGAGATCTTTAGTGGATGCTGGACAGATGGATCGTCAAAAGTTGGCTGAAGCAATCAAGAAATACGGGATTGATGCCACTAAACCAAATCCAATGACGGTTTGATAAGAGAACAACAATATGAGTCAAATAATCGAAATCAAAGTGCCGGATATTGGTGACTACAAAGATGTACCAGTCATTGAAGTCTTGGTTAAACCAGGTGACAAAGTCGAAAAGGAACAATCCATTGTTGTTCTGGAATCTGACAAAGCCACGATGGATGTTCCTTCATCACACTCCGGTGTTGTGAAAGAAGTCAAAGTCAAGATTGGTGATAACTTATCTGAAGGATCAGTAGTAATTACTTTGGAAGAGGGCGCTGCATCTGCGGCAGCTCCTGCACCAGCGTCTACAGCTCCGGCTGTAGCGGCAAGTACGGGGAGTGCCCCAATCGAAATCAAAGTGCCGGATATTGGTGACTACAAAGATGTACCAGTCATTGAAGTCTTGGTTAAACCAGGTGACAAAGTAGAAAAAGAACAATCGATTGTTGTTCTGGAATCTGACAAAGCCACGATGGATGTTCCTTCATCACACTCCGGTGTTGTGAAAGAAGTCAAAGTCAAGATTGGTGATAACTTATCTGAAGGTTCGGTGGTTGTGATCCTGGAAGCAAACACTGGCGCAGCTCCAGTAGCAAGTCCAGTGGCCACACCTGCAGCTGCTAAGCCTGCGGCAGTTGAGCCGCCTATCCCGCGTGCACCTGCACCTCCTCCAATGAGCAACACTCCCCCAGCAGTGGATGCTGCGGTTAGTCATGCTAGTCCGTCAGTGCGTAAATTTACGCGCGAACTTGGTGTCACGATTACTCAGGTCAAAGGATCAGGCCACAAGGGGCGCATTACACAGGAAGACGTACAAGCCTTTGTAAAAGCGGCCATGAGTGGTGGTGCTAGCAGCTCTGCGGCAGTATCGAGCGGTGGAAGCTTAGGTGGTCTGAATCTGATTCCTTGGCCAAAAGTGGATTTCACGAAGTTTGGCGAGATTGAGCGTAAACCATTAAATCGTATCAAGAAACTGACTGCTGCCAATTTAGGTCGCAACTGGGTCATGATTCCGGCGGTGACATATCACGAAGATGCCGACATTACCGATCTCGAAGCTTTCAGGGTATTAACCAATAAAGAGAATGAGAAAAAAGGCGTCAAGATTACGATGCTGGCCTTCTTAATGAAGGCGGCTGTTGCGGCTTTGAAGAAATATCCTGAGTTCAATAGCTCACTGGATGGTGATGATCTCATTTTGAAGAAATATTTCAATATTGGTTTTGCTGCCGACACCCCTACAGGTTTGGTCGTGCCGGTCATTAAAGATGCAGACAAGAAAGGCATCTTTGAGTTAGCCAAAGAAACTTCAGAGTTAGCAGCACTTGCACGTGACGGCAAATTAAAGCCGGATCAAATGCAGGGCGCTAGCTTTACTATCTCATCTCTGGGCGGTATCGGTGGTACGTATTTCTCACCAATCGTCAATGCTCCTGAAGTCGCCATTATGGGCGTGAGCAAGGCATCCATGAAGCCAGTATGGGATGGTAAGCAATTTGTGCCACGCCTCATTTGCCCATTGTCACTTTCTGCAGATCATCGCGTGATTGATGGTGCCTTAGCTACACGCTTTAACGTGTATATTGCGCAGCTCTTAGCCGACTTCCGTCGCGCTAGTCTGTAAGGGGGGATCTATGGCTAAGCAAACGATCCTCGTTCCAGATATTGGCGACTATTCAGATGTCCCTGTGATTGAGGTATTGGTCAAAGTGGGTGATGTCATTGAAAAAGAGCAGCCTTTATTAGTACTAGAGTCTGATAAAGCGACCATGGAAGTTCCAGCTGATGCAGCAGGAACCATTATTAGTATTGCGGTGAAGCTTGGCGACAAAGTTGGCAAAGGTACTGTGATTGCAGAAATTGAGGCTAGTGGTGAAACGACTAAACCAGCTCCCGCTAGTGCTCCAGTACCTGCTCCTGCACCGGCTGCAATTGCTCCCGCACCCAAGGCTGGACAGTACAACGGCAAAGTGGATCACGAGTGTGAGGTATTGGTTTTAGGTGCAGGGCCTGGTGGTTATAGCGCAGCCTTTAGAAGTGCTGATTTAGGGGTGAGTACTATTTTGGTAGAGCGTTATCCAACTCTAGGTGGCGTTTGTCTCAATGTGGGCTGCATTCCATCAAAGGCACTATTGCACACCACCTCTGTCATGGATGAAGTCAAGACTATGGCAAAGCACGGCATTACTTTTGGCGCGCCTAAGATTGAGATCGATCAATTGCGCGGCTACAAAGAATCCGTCATTGCCAAATTGACAGGTGGTTTGGCTGGTATGGCCAAAGCACGTAAAGTTAAAGTGGTGCGTGGTTTGGGTAAATTTTTAGATGCAAACCATGTAGAGGTCGAGCTCACTAATGGCACTGGCCAAGATTTAACTGGTCAAAAAGAAGTGGTACGTTTCCAGAAGGCGATTATTGCTGCGGGTAGTCAGCCAGTGAAATTGCCATTTTTGCCTGAAGACCCTCGCATTGTGGATAGTACTGGCGCCTTGTTGCTCAAGAGTATTCCAAAAAGAATGTTGGTCATTGGTGGCGGCATTATTGGTTTGGAGATGGCCACGGTTTACAGCACATTAGGCTCACGGATTGATATCGCAGAGATGATGGATGGTCTGATGGCAGGCGCTGACCGCGATTTAGAAAAGGTCTGGGAGAAGTTCAATGCCGGACGTTTTGAAAAAATTATGCTCAAGACCCGTGCAGCCAAGGCAGAAGTAAAGCCTGATGGTATTCAGGTGAGCTTTGAAGGTGAGAATGCTCCAGCGGAACCGCAAACCTATGATTTGGTTTTGGTTGCAGTGGGCCGTACGCCAAATGGTAAGAAGATTGATGCAGGTTTGGCTGGTGTGCAAGTAGACGAGCGTGGCTTCATTCCGGTCGATAAACAAATGCGCACTAATGTCCCAAATATTTTTGCGATTGGTGATTTAGTTGGTCAGCCGATGTTGGCTCATAAGGCGGTGCATGAAGGTCACGTAGCTGCTGAAGCTGCTGCAGGCGAGAAGTCATTCTTTGATGCGAAACAAATTCCATCAGTCGCTTATACCGACCCAGAGGTAGCTTGGGCTGGATTAACGGAAGAGCAGTGCAAAACACAAGGCATCGCCTATGAAAAGGGCCTCTTCCCTTGGGCTGCTAGTGGGCGCGCGATCGCCAATGGACGTGATGAAGGATTCACTAAGCTCATTTTCGATGCGACAACACATCGCATTATTGGGGGCGGTATTGTGGGTACGCATGCGGGTGATTTAATTGGAGAGGTATGTTTGGCAATTGAGATGGGTGCAGATGCAGTTGATATTGGCAAAACCATTCATCCACATCCAACCCTTGGCGAGTCTGTTGGCCTAGCTGCAGAAGCTGCACACGGTCATTGCACAGATTTACCGCCAGTGAAGAAAAAATAGAGTTTAGATAACTCTTGCCTACTGGAAGCCCTGAGAAATCAGGGCTTTTTCTTTTGCGGTGCAATAAAAAAATTTGCCTATGAATAGTGCCGCTATGTGAGATGATTTAACGCATGTCAAAAGTAATTCGACTCCTTCATGGTGATTTTGGTAGGGTAGCGCTCCTTGAGATGGATGCGCCCTTGGTAACCCATGCCCACCATCACTGCCACATTTTATGTAAGGTGGCTGGACCAGATATTGCTTTTCAGGTAAGAGGACAGCTTTGCCCATTGACGGATGACAATGCAGTTCTCATCAACGCCTGGGAAGAGCATTCTTATCTTCATTTGCCAGTTAATGGTGAAAATCCTATTCTGCTTGCGTTATACCTAGAGCCAAAGTGGTTAGCATCCTTTAGCAAAAAATTCTTAGCAAGCAGTCATCCTCGTTTCTTTATCAATAACTTATCTAGCTTAGGCGCCCATCAAAAACAGGTATTAGAAAAGATATCAATGGAGTTATGGTGGGCGGATCAAATTACCCATGACTACCTTGAGTCGATCTTGCTTGAGCTCGTATTAAGCTTTATGGATGATGCCGATCTTCTAACCCAGGGTGATTTGCGTAACTCTGGTAATTCATTGGCATTTATGGATCCTAGGATACGCAAAGCAATCCATATCATGCGTACCTCCCCTCAAGGGTTTAGTGATATTTCCATGGTTGCTCAAAGCGTTGATCTTTCGCGATCTCACTTTTTTGAGCTCTTTAGGCGCTGCACTGGGCTTTCACCGGTTGTATTTGCGAATGTTCTTAGGATGGAGTTTGCATTCGATGCTCTTGCTGATAAGGGTGAGAGCCTAATTCATATTGGCGACGAGCTTGGGTTTTCTGCCCAAAGTCATTTCACTAGATTCTTTAAGCAGCATCAAGGGGTTACTCCAAGCCTCTATCGTCAGCAAGTAGAAAAGGCTCCCAAGCTAGACTCTTAGGGTTTTCCTGATATACATAATCGGACTCTAAGGTAAGTTATCGGACTTAGGGGTAAGCATCCTTTTTGCGCCATCATTAAGCTTCTTTCAGTATTAATTATTCTTAATTTAGCTGAAAAGATTGCATTGAAAACAAGTTCAAACTATTTAGGCAAGTCATGTGAGCGTGTAGAAGATACCGCTTTACTGACGGGGGGAGGTCGCTACCTAGATGATCTTCCCTTGCCCGTTGGAACCCTATATGCAGCGGTTGTGCGCTCTCCGATTGCCCACGGAAAAATTATTTCTGTAGATATTGAATCAGCACTGCAGCTTAGGGGTGTTAGAGCAATTTTGACGATTGATGATGTGCAGGCTTGGTCTAACCCATTGGTGGTTGCTGTTAAAACTCCAATGCGCCAATGGGTATTGGCAAATGACTATGTGCGTTATGTTGGCGAGCCTATAGCGGTGGTTATCGCTGAATCAAGGGCATCAGCAGAAGATGGCGTAGAGAAGATTGTTTTGAACATTCAACCATTACCCGCTGTGGTCGATGTAGATGTTGCGTTAGCCCATACATCTATAGTTCTGCATAAGGACATCGGTAGCAATTGTGTTTTGGATCGATCATATCGATACGGTGACCCAGAGAGCGCATTTAAAAATGCAGCACGCATCGTTGAGGTGGATATTCGTTATCCTCGAAACTCCTGTACACCCATTGAAACGGGCGGGGTAGTGGCGCAATGGCGAGCCGCAGACTCCTCATACGAAGTAACGTCAAATTTTATGGGGCCATTTTCATTGCATGTCGTAATGGCTGCTGCGCTGAAAGTCCCCGGAACAAAATTGCGTCACCATGTTGCCCCAGATTCTGGTGGTAGTTTTGGTGTTAAACAATCGGTATTGCCATACGTCATCATGAGCTGTTTGGCATCGCGTAAAGCAGGTGCTCCAGTGAAATTTATAGAGGATCGTTTGGAGCACCTTCAGGCTGCTACATCTGCTACATCCCGTCATACGCATCTTCGCGCTGCAGTGGATGGCAATGGAAAAATTCTGGCCTTAGATTACGATCAAATTGAAGATTGCGGTGCATATCTGAGAGCGCCTGAGCCTGCAACGCTTTACCGCATGCATGGCTGTGTGACTGGCCCCTACCAAATTCAGAATTTGAATGTTCGCAACCGTGTCGTCCTTATTAACAAAACGCCTACTGGTCTAGTGAGGGGTTTTGGTGGTCCTCAGGTTTATTACGCACTTGAGCGCTTGATTCAGAAAATTGCAAAATCTTTAGGTAAAAGTCATCAAGAAATAGCTGCAATAAATTATGTTCAAAAAGATCAGTTTCCCTATCGAGCAGCGGCAGGGGCATTGCTAGATTCGGGTGATTACCAACAGGCCTTAAAAACGCTTGAGGGTTCACCTGAATTTCAAAAGATACTAGAACGTAGAGACCAGGCGAAAAAGAAAGGTCGTTACTACGGTATTGGTATTGCATCGATTATTGAGCCTTCAGTATCCAATATGGGTTACATCACCACTGTTCTTACAAAGGAGCAAAGAGCAAAAGCAGGCCCTAAAAATGGCGCCATCACTTCAGCGACAGTCAGCGTAGATCCTTCTGGAAATATTGCCGCAAATATCGCATCAGCCCCTGCCGGACAGGGTCATCAGACAGTTATTAGCCAGTTATTGGCGGATGTTTTTGGGGTCTTACCATCTCAGATCCAGGTGAACGTTGATTTTGACACTGCAAAAGATCCATGGTCTATTGCTGCCGGAAATTATTCAAGTCGTTTTGCTGGCGCAGTTGCGGGGACGGTATTTTTAGCGGCTGAAAAGTTAAAGGCTCGGATTGCGGATTATGCTGCTCATGTACTTAAGGTTAAGCCTGATCAATTAATTTTTGTAAACGGCAATATATCCGTGGTTGGAGATGAGGATGGCGGCATCCCATTTTCTAGAGTTTGCGGAAACTTTCACTGGTCGCCCGGATTGATTCAAGCGGCCCTAGGGCGTGATACCACTCTAGCGCTGCAAGAAACGCAATTTTGGAGCGCAGATGTACTAGAGGCGCCCGATGAGGATGATCGAATTAATACATCGGCAGCATATGGTTTTGCTCTTGATGCTTGCGGTATTGAAATAGATCCTGAAACCTGTTCTGCAAAGATTGATCAGTACATTACAGTGCATGATGCCGGGAGAATATTAAACCCGGCCTTAGCGGATGGTCAGATTTATGGTGCGTATGCACAGGCGGTAGGCGCAGCCCTTTTTGAAGAGTTTGTCTATAGCAGTGATGGTAATTTTCTCTCCGGTACTTTCGCGGACTATCGCTTGCCTACTGCAAGTGATGTCGGTGTTCCAAAAATTTACCATCAAGAGTCTCCCAGCCCTTTTACGCCTTTAGGCGCTAAAGGCATAGGTGAGGGTAACAGTATGAGCACCCCAGTTTGTATTGCTAATGCCATTGCAGACGCTTTAGATCTCGAGAATGTCGTTCTGCCTGCAACACCCAGTCGCATTCATGCGTTACTTGTGGAAAAAGGTGCGCTAAAGCTTGATAAACCTTCGAGTCAAGTTTCGTCAATGACTACAAATACCGACTATCCATTAAAAGCGCAAGGCGAGGTTAAGTTGGAGGTCCTTCCGGAGGATATCTTTGCCGTACTGATGGATCCAGAAAGATTAAAGAATGTCATACCAGGTTGTGAGTCCATTCATAAGAAATCTATAGCTAACGGTATTCGGTATGACTGCATTGCGGTTGTACGTATTGGTATCGCAAAAGCACGATTTGCTGCTCAGGTTGATTTAACTAACGTTCAAAGTCCGGATAGTTTCGTCTTAGGTGGAGAGGGGCGGGGGTCCTTAGGAATGGCGCTTGGAATGGGTCAAGTTAGCCTTAAAAAAGAAGGCACCACAACTATTCTGATCTACGACTACCAAGCCCAGGTGTCTGGCAAGCTTGCTGCAATTGGTAGTAGGTTATTGGAGGGCGCAATCCGCTTAGTGTTGGATCAACTATTTAGAGCACTTGCAAAAGAGGCTGGCGCAAAACATGAGGGTCTACTTAAAAGCCTAATTACAAAATTATTTGTTTTATTGGGGGTGGCTAAATGAAATCTGCACCATTCGTGATGCACCAAGCCCACTCCCAATCTAATATTTTGGATTTACTGGATCAATATGGTGAGGATGCCCGCGTTATTGCTGGAGGTCAAACTCTGGTCCCTGTGTTAGCAATGAGGGTAGCTAGCCCTGATCATTTAATTGATATAAATAAGGTCATAGATCTAAAAAATTTCGGCGTTACTGATGGCGCACTGCAAGTTGGGGCCGGCGTTAGGCAGTCTGAATTGGAGCATTGGAGTGAGCTTCGTAAGACTCAGCCACTTTTAAACATGATGTTTCCGTGGATAGCTCATACCCCTATTCGAAATCGGGGTACGGTATGTGGATCGATTGCGCACGCAGACCCCAGTGCTGAGTTGGTTCTTGGCTTGGCTGTACTAGAGGGCTCAGTCACTCTAGCAAGCAAGAAAAAGAAGCGAGTAGTGCAGGCCAAAGATTTTTTCTTGGGAGCGCTTCAAACCAGTCGTCAGTCAAATGAATTCATCGAAGCTGTCCAGTTTCCTATTCGTGGCCCTCATGCGGGATTTGGATTTGCAGAATATGGATATCGACACGGCGATTTTGCGGTGGTGGCCGTTGCAGTTATTAAAGAAGATGATGTCTGGACCATTGGGTTTGGCGGCATTGATGATGTTGTAAGGATCTACAAATGCACTGCCATCTCGCTTGATCAGGTTAAGCAGTTTATCGACGAACTAGCTGCAGAGACTGAGGTAAGAGAGGATCCCACCGCAACTTCAGGGTTGCGTAGACATTTGATGCGCACATTAGGAGCGCGCGCCTGCCAACAAGCTATGGAATTTAAAAGTGGTGAAATAAGATGAAGATCCAGCAGGTAAAACTAACTTTAAATGGGGTTGAGCGTGAAGGGACTTGCGAATCACGTACGACATTACTGGATTTTATTCGCCATGATTTAGGATCAACGGGTACCCATGCAGGTTGCGAGCATGGTGTATGCGGAGCATGCACAGTTGAACTTGATGGGCAAATCGTTCGCTCTTGCCTCATGTTTGCATGCCAGGCTGATGGCGCAAAGGTTACTACGGTAGAAGGCATTGCAAAGTCAGGAGAAATGTCTGACTTACAAAATGCATTTAAAAAACACCATGCATTGCAATGTGGATTTTGTACCTCAGGATTTTTACTTTCAGCAGAAGATCTACTTAAAAAGAACCCTTATCCAAGCGAGTTAGAGGTGCGCGAGGGTTTGTCAGGAAATTTATGTCGTTGTACTGGTTATGTTGGAATTGTCGAGGCAGTTTTAGAGGTTGCCGCAGCCAGAGCACGCCAAAATGGAGGAGAGCATGCTTGATCTAGGTCGAACTTTTTTGCAGGCTGTTGAGCGTGAGCCTGATAAGTTGGCGATTGTTGATGGGGCTAGGCGTCACACCTACGCGGAGTGGGCGCTTCATATTGGCGCCATTCAGCAATTTTTTAACGATCAGGGTCTCAAGCGTGGCGATCGGATCTTGACTGTTTTGCAAAATCGCTATGAGGCGGCAACAATTCATTGGGCGTGTCAGATGGCAGGCATAGCTATCGTTCCTTTGAATTGGCGCTCTAAGCCAGATGAAATTGATTACTGCGCACAAAATGCTGATGTGAAATTGGCCTTTGTTGAGGAGATATCGCTCAATAACTACCTGGAATCGGAAACGAGTAAATCTATTTCGGTAATTCTATGTATGGGGAAGGTATCTTTAGATGGATATCGCTATTTTGATCAGTTAATTCAGAAGGGGGCTGAGCCAGAGGCACGCGGTCATGTTGAAGATATATCAGTCATGCTTTTTACCTCTGGCACCACAGGTAAGCCGAAAGGCGTTCCGAGAAAGCAGCGCGCAGAGCGTGCGGCAGGCATTGCGCACGTTGCGCAAAACCAGTATGCAATGGGTGAGGTGACATTGGGTGTGATGCCGCTTTATCACACGATGGGTGTAAGAACGCTGTTATCGCTATGTATTGTGAATGGAACTTATGTGGCAGTACCGCGTTGGGATGTGAATAAGGCGATAGAAGCAATTGAGAGTGAGGCGGTTACACATCTTTATTTGGTTCCAACGCTTTATCACGACATGATTCAGTCAAACAATTTCAACTCAAATCGGGTAAAGACCGTAAAGAAGCTTGGATTTGCAGGTGCCCCCATGCATGATGCTTTATTGCTTAAATTAAGCGAGGCCTTTTCTCCTGAATTGTTTGTGAATCATTATGGTTCAAGTGAGATTTACACATACACCATCAATCAAAATGCCGTATTAAAGCCAGGCTGTGCTGGAAAAGCGGGCATCAATGCACGCATCAGAGTGGTTAAGTTGGATCAAGGATCTGCGCAAACACAGCCAAGTCAAATAGCGGCTTGTCACGAAGAGGGGCAGATCATTTGCGATCTATCGGGGGATGAAGCATTCGAAGGGTATTGGAAGCGTCCCGATGCTGATCAAAAATCTATTCGTGATGGCTGGTATTTCACGGGTGATACGGGCTACTTTGATGAATCTGGTGACTTATTTGTTACAGGTCGGGTCGATGACATGATTATTTCTGGCGGAGAAAATATTTCCCCCGTTGAAATTGAGTCTATTTTATCTCTGCATCCATCTGTAAGTGAGGTGGCTGTCGCTGGGTTGAAGGATGACCGTCTTGGACAAAAAGTAGTTGCCTTTATTAGGGCATCGGGGGATGTTGATTCAGACGCCTTAGATGAATATTGCCGCAGATCAGATTTGATCAACTTTAAACGTCCTCGAGAGTATGTATTTGTTAAAGAGATTCCCAAGTCGCCTGTGGGAAAGGTATTGCGACGCATGTTAGTCGCCGGCGAATATGAAAGAGCTTAATTTTTTTTACTAGAAAGACCTTATGACTACTATTTTGAAACATCCTTTTAGCAATATCCTAGACAACCTTGACGGGTTCTATGTGGAAATTGATGAGGCTCATCAAAGGGCTGACATTGTTTTAAAGAGGCCTCCATTTAACGTCATACAAATGCCTCAGCGCGATCAATTACGAGCTGCATTTGAGGCTTTAGATGCTGATGACCGTGTCCGCATCATTGTATTGAGGGCAGAAGGCGAACATTTCTCTAGCGGTGGCGATATTAAAGGCTTTTTAGAGGCAACACCCGAGCATGTATCCAAGCTTGCTTGGAATATTGCCGCACCTACGCGCTGTACTAAACCTGTGATTGCAGTAAATCATGGCTACTGCTTCGGAGTGGGCTTTGAAATTTCACTAGCATGTGATTTCCGTATAGCGGCTGAATCAACTTTGTATGCTTTGCCAGAGCAAAAGTTAGGACAAATTCCTGGCTCAGGCGGATCGGCACGTTTACAAAAAATGGTAGGAATCACCCGAACTAAAGATATTGTGATGCGCTCCAGACGTATTAAGGGTCAGCAAGCCTATGAGTGGGGTGTTGCAACCGAATGCGTTCCAGACGCAGAGCTTGCGAGCGCCACATCTAAATTGGTTGATGAATTGCGCGCATTCTCACCTATGGCCCAGAGAACGGCCAAAAAGATGCTTAATGAAACGGAGGACTGCTTGTTAACTACAGCTATTGAAGTTGAAGGCCATTGCTACAGCCGCTTGCGTAACTCAGAAGATTTTAAAGAAGGGGTTGAAGCATTTCATGGAAAGCGCCAACCAAATTTTGTTGGTCGTTAATTTATTAAAGGAGACGTACATAATGAAAAAGCAATTTCAAACAAAGAAAATCGCTCTAGCGGTTGCCTTAAGCCTTGGCGCATCATTGGTTTACGCACAAACCGGCCCAATCAAAATCGGTGTTGTGACGCCTTTATCGGGTACGTACACACCAATTGGTGAGCAGGTAAAAATGGGTTTAGATCTAGCGGCAAAAGAAATTAATGCAACCGGCGGTATTAATGGTCGAAAAATTGATTTGATTTACGAGGACGAAGAAGCAAACCCGGCAGTTGCAACTCAAAAAGCAGAGAAGTTATTTCAGGTAGAAAAAGTAGAGTTTTTAACTGGAACAGTTAACTCAGGATCTACTTTAGCTGTAGGGCAGTTGGCCGAGCGAAATAACAAGCTGATAGCAACGACAGTTTCATTTGCTGATTCAATTACAGCAGATAAATGCTCGCCAAACGTTTTTCGTGTGAATGCTCGCGCTGGAATGCAATCTGCAGCATTGGCAGCTTGGGTGGATAAGGAGATTCCGAAGGCTAATATTTTCTTTATAGGCCCTGACTATGAGATGGGACGCAGTACCGTATCAGCTTTTAAGAAAGCATCTACTGAAAAAGGTGCCAAGGATGTTGGTGAAGTCTTTGCACCACTCGACAATAAAGACTACTCACCATATTTTGGTCAGGTAAGAGCTGCTAAGCCTAATGTTATTTATACCTCTGTGGCCGGTAACGACACGGTACGCTTATTTACTCAAATGGATGAGTATGGCGTGAATAAAGGAGTAACCATTATTGGTGCTTCTGGGACAGTCACATCGCAAAATATGGGTGCGATTGGAAAATCTGCAAATGGATTCGTTACTGGTGTTGGCTACTCTCCTAAGTTAGATAACCCAGCTAATAAAAAGTTCGTAGCTGATTTCCAAAAAGCCTATAACAAGCTTCCTGATCTTTATGGTGCTGACTCCTATGGCCTTTTATATTTTTATAAGGCCGCGGTTGAAAAAGCGAAATCTACAGAAACCGACAAAGTTCGAGCTGCCATGAATGATCTTAGTTGGCAAACTCCACAGGGCACGAAGAAAATGCGTGCCGGTGATCACCAGGCGATGCAAGATATGTTTGCGGTTCGCGTAGAGAATGGCGAGTTCAATATTGTTGGAAGAGTACCTTCAGACCAGGCAATTGGGCCTGATACATGCGCTCGTTTTTAATTAATTAGTCAATTACTCCACATCCTTCCTGTGCGGATGTAGAGTTTTTGGCTTGAGAATTTCATTAAGGGATTGGGTTTTCAATGCTAGAGAGCTTGCAATATATTTATGCGCCACAGATAGTCAATGGACTTTCAATCGGCGTTGCTGTGGTCCTCATGGCCTTGGGTTTAACCATTATTTTTGGCTTGCTAGACGTCATTAATATGTCGCATGGCGAATTTTACGCAGCTGGCGCATTTATCAGCGTGAGTCTGATGGCGATGGGTGTGTCATTTTGGTTATGCCTATTATTAGTTCCTTTGTTATTGATTCCAATTGGTTTTGCAATGGAAAGGCTGTTGATTCAAAAAGTATTTCACTATAAAGACCGACATATTCTGACTCTGCTACTGACATTTGGTGTTGCGATGGTTTTGGAAGATGGTTATAAGATTGTTTGGGGTGCTAACCCAATCAAGCCTAGCGCTCCAATCTCTGGCGCCAGTGAATTATTGGGAGTAATGTTTCCAAATTACCGACTATTTCTAATGGTGTTCGGTGCTTTAATTATTTTCTCTGTATGGGCTCTAATTTATAAAACTCAGCTTGGGGCGATTGTGAGGGCTTCAGCATATGACAAAGATATGAGCTCTTCGCTAGGAATACCGGTGATGCGAGTTTATGCGCTGACTTTTGCATTTGGCGTTGCCTTGGCTGGCCTAGCGGGGGTGTTACTTGCTCCAATCTATTCAGTTTTCCCCACTATGGGAAGAGATTTTATTTTAATGGCCTTTAGCGTCGTCATTGTCGGCGGTCTTGGAAGTATTAAGGGTGCAGTTATTGCAGGAATTTTATTAACGCAATTGCAATCCATCTCTTCGTTATTCATTTCGCCGGTCTGGTCCGATCCCCTAGTCTTTACGGTAATGGTGCTGGTATTGATGTTTAAACCATCTGGTTTATATGGGGGCATGAAAAATGCGTAATCCCCAGGTCAAGGCTATTCGTCTGATTGAAATACTTTTGCTGGTCTCCGCAGTTGGCTTATTTGTCATTGGCAGTATTTTGGGTGACACCTTTTTCTTGAGATTGGCTACAGAGTCGTTAATCTTTGGTGGATTAGCGATGTCTGTAGATCTTTTACTGGGAATAGTAGGGTTGCTATCTCTCGGGCAAGCATTGTATTTTGGTTTTGGCGCCTATCTATCCGCTTTAGTTTTAAAAGAAATTTCCCCATCATTTTTCTTGGCCATAGGCGTTGTCACCCTATCATCTATCGTATTGGGGTGGTTAGCGAGTTTTGTGGCGCTGAGATCTAAGGGTGTCTACTTTGCATTAATAACCTTTGGATTAGCGCAAGTAGCTGCTAAGGTTGTCTACAACGCTCGAAGTCTCGGGGCATCAGATGGGATGATGGGCGTACCCATTTTGCAAATCTGGACCCCATTTGGTGTTGTTGATGCTGGCCATCCAGGTGCATTTTTTGTAATTACTATGCTTACTATTGGCGCCTTGTATGCAGTCTTAAAATATTTTTTGACTACTCCTATGGGTTCTATTTGGCATGCAATTAGTTCTAATGAGGATCGTTTGGCTTACCTCGGTTATAAATCCAAAGGGCCAAAACAGGTGGCATTTATTTTGGCATCAGTAGTTGCAGCGGTTTCTGGCGCCCTCTATCCGATGTTAAGAGGTTTTGTTTCTCCCGAGCTGATGTTCTTTAGTGTCTCTGGAAATGCTGTTGTAACCGTTGTTTTGGGTGGGGTAGGAACTTTAATCGGACCCATATTGGGCAGCGTTCTTCTAACCTCATTTAAGTCCATCATTGGTACCTGGACAGTACATCATCATATTGTTATCGGACTTATCTTTGTGGTGGTAGTAGTTTCCGCTCCCAAGGGCATTGCTGGTCTGCTAACAAAATATTTTGGAAAAATTCATTCTCACAAAGGAGGGGAGTGATGAAGAATGAAGAAATGATTCTTAAGGCAAAAAGTCTTAGTAAGCGCTTTGGCGGTCTTACCGCTGTAGACGATGTGAGCTTTGAAGTAACGCGTTTAGGTGTTACTTCGATTATTGGTCCAAACGGCGCAGGCAAGAGCACGCTCTTTAATTTGTTGAGCGGTACTTTTATGGCTGATTCTGGATTGGTGGAGCTTGACGATCAAAATATTACACGCATGAGTCCTGAGGGGCGCTTGTCATGCGGGATGGCTCGATCATTTCAGATTACCAACCTCTTTTTTGATCTCTCTGTGATTGATAACTTAAGAATTGCAAGTCAAGCATTAGAGTCGCGTTCTAATTTGTTCTTACCTTTAAGCAAAAGCACTATCGCAATGGATCGAGCTAACGAATTATTAGAAGAATTTGGTTTGCTGGAATGCCGTGATCAGCTTGCAGGGGCCTTATCCCATGGTCAGCAAAGACGTCTTGAGATTGCTGTGACATTGGCAACTCGGCCAAAACTTTTGTTATTAGATGAGCCAACCCAAGGCATGTCTCAGGGTGATACTCAGGATACGGCTGAGCTCATTAAGCGCCTGGGATTAAAAATTACAGTTTTATTGATTGAGCATGACGTGGATCTTGTGATGGATTTATCTAAAACGGTGATCGTCATGGCGCAAGGCAAGAAATTAGCGGAAGGCATTCCTAGTGATGTACGCGCTAATCCGCTTGTTCAAACGGCATACTTTGGTGAGGAGTTGGCATGATTTTGGAGATGCATGATGTACATGTCAACTTGGGTTTGTCCCATGTTTTACAGGGCGTCAATTTATCTATTAAGCCTGGCGAGACTGTAGGCGTATTTGGAAGGAACGGGGTTGGGAAGACTACTATCGTCAAAACCATTGCCGGCTGGCATAAACCTTCCCAAGGAAAGATATTATTTCAAGATCAAGCTATTGAAGCCTTACCCCCAAATGAAATTACCCGCTTGGGTATGGGTTTGGTGCCTGAGGATCGAAGAATATTTCCTGGCTTAAGTGTTGAGGGAAATCTGAAACTAGGGTTAATGCAAGTTCAGGCAAGCGAGCGTAAAGTCGCTGAGCAACGTATACAAATGGTCTTTGAGCGATTTCCGCGATTAAGCGAACGCCGAAATCAATCAGGTACTACTTTGTCTGGTGGCGAACAGCAAATGCTAGCAATGGCTCGTGTATTAATAGGCAATCCAAAATTACTATTAATTGATGAGCCGACAGAAGGTCTTGCCCCAATGGTAGTGGCAGATATCTTCCGTCTAATGGAGGAGCTTAAGGCTCAGGGAATTTCAATTCTATTAATTGAGCAAAATATTCATAAAGCCATTCATTTGTGCGATAGACATTATGTGGTTGAGCGGGGTAGGGTTGTGCTTGAAGGTAACTCTCAAGACCTTGAAGAGCGTAAAGAATTAATTAGGCGCGTTAGCGTTTAAAACAATACGGGAGATATTTATGAGAACTAAAACAGTAGCTTATTTTCTTTCATTAGCAGTTGGCATGCTTGGGCTTACTTCAGGCCAATTATTTGCGCAAGGCTCTGCGGCATATCCAGAGAAACCGATCACCATCATTGTTCCTTATCCTCCTGGCGGCTTTAACGATACGCTTGGTAGGATTGTTGGAAAAAAATTGAGCGATGCATGGGGCGTAAATGTAATCATAGAAAATAAGCCGGGTGCAGGCACTACTATTGGGACTAACTTTGTCGCCAGATCTGCGCCAGACGGTTACACAATATTGGTTGCTCAATTCCCATTTGCTGCCAATCCATTTATTTACAAGTCGCTTCCATATGACAGCAGTAAGGCATTTGCACCAGTTGTACTGGCAGGTAGAGCCCCTATGGTTTTGGTTGTGAATGAAAACTCCAAGATTAAATCGCTTGCTGACTTATTGGCTGCCGCCAAGAAAAGTCCTAGCAAGATCGACTATGGTTCCTCAGGGTCAGGATCTTCGGAGCATTTAGCAATGGCCCTATTTGAGAATATGGCTAATGTTAGCCTTAATCAAATTCCTTATAAGGGAAGCACTCCATTGTTAACGGATTTGGCTGGTGGTCAAGTAGAGGTTGCATTCGATGTATTTCCAATGGTTCGTCCATTTATTCAATCAGGAAAAATTAGGCCTATTGCTATTGCCACTGATGTACGGTCTCCGCTTTTACCTCAGGTTCCAACTGTTGCTGAGGCTGGATTAAAGGGGTACGAGGTATCTTCATGGCATGGGTTTATGGTTCCCTCAGGTACTCCACCTGCAATTATTGATAAGTTAAATAAACAGATTAATAGTATCTTGACTCAAGAGGATATTAAAAAGACGTTTAATGAGCAGGGGGTAGTACCTGATGGTGGAACAGCAAACCAATTTGATGCGTTTATTCGAAAACAAATGGAAATCTGGAAAAAAGTTGTTGTCCAGGCGGGAATTATTCCAGAGTGATATTTATTCTCCATATCTTATAGGCTGCCTCGATGAAAAAATTTACCGAACTTCGAACATGGCTAGCCCATCTTGCGAATACCAATCGCCTGCTTGCTACAAAAAAGAATGTCCTACTTAAGCATGAGTTAGCGGCAATAGCTAAGAAGCTAGATGGAAAAAGTAGTGTCTTTTTTCCCAATCCAAATGGGCACGTAATGCCGGTAGTTTCTGGTTTTATGTCTTCACGCTCCTGGATTGCCGAAGCAATGGGTGTTAGCGAGGCGGATTTACTGAATGCCTATCGTGTGGCAGCCGATAATCCGCTACCTTGTCACTTGGTTAAAGAAGCGCCTTGCCAGGAAGTTGTACATCAGGAGTTTGATGTGAGGACTCTATTGCCCGTGCCAACCCATAGCGAACATGATAGTGGGCCGTACATTACTGCTGGCTTGGTCATAGCGAAAAATTCTAAGACAGGTATTCAGAATGTATCAATTAATCGAATTCAAGTGAATTCAAAAGATCGTATGGCCGTGCTGATTTTGCCAAGACATCTTCATGCCTTTCAACAGGCTGCAGAAGAAATGAATCAGCCATTGCCTGTTGCCGTGGTGATAGGAGTTGACCCATTGACGCTTTTGGCTTCTCAAGCAATTGCACCGATTGATTCGGATGAGCTTGAAATTGCTGGCGCTCTGCACGGAGCACCTCTGGATGTAGTGAAATGCATAAGTAATGATGTATTGGTGCCGGCAAATGCAGAAATAGTCATTGAGGGTCATATTCCACCTAGGGTACGTGAGCTTGAGGGCCCCTTTGGTGAATATCCCAAATACTATAGCTCTCAAGAGAAGCGCCAAGTTATTGTGGTCGACATGGTTACACACAGAGAAGATCCAATCTTTCACACCATTGTTCCGGCAGAGTTAGAGCATCTATTGCTTGGTTCAATTCCAAGGGAGGCGACAATCTTGTCGCATCTGCGTAGAAGTTTTCCTGGTGTATTGGATGTTCATTTATCGCTCGGTGGAGTTGGGCGCTATCATCTTTATGTTCAGATCAAAAAGACACATGAAGGTTTACCTAAAAATGTAATTTCGGGCGCCTTCAGCTCTCACTATGATGTAAAGCACGTTGTGGTCGTAGATGAGGATGTCGACGTTCATGATCCAGCTCAGGTCGAATGGGCTATTGCAACTAGATTTCAGGCTAAACGTGGCTTGGTAGTTATTCATGACACGCAAGGTTCGGTTTTGGATCCGTCGACAACCGTTGGGTTGCCTGTTGATGCGGATGGAGTCATTCCGGCTCAATTTCAGGGTATGAGTTCAAAAATGGGTCTAGATGCAACTAAGCCGCTTACTTATGAGGGGCACGTATTTACCAAGGTGAAGGTTCCCGGTGAGGATGCGGTAAATCTAGATGCTGTGCTTGATCCTCAGTTTCCTATTGCTTCATATCTGAAATCAAATTAATTACTAGGAATCATTTTGAACAAACGCTTAATTGTCGCCATTACAGGAGCATCGGGAACGATCTATGGGATACGCATTCTTGAGGCCTTGAGGGATATTGGCGTTGAATCTCATTTGGTAATGAGTGACTCAGCAAAGTTGACTATGGCAGCTGAAACAAGTTACAAGCCAGCCCAAATTGAGGCTATGGCTGACGTTGTCCATTCGGCAAAAAATGTTGGCGCTTCCATCTCTTCGGGATCATTTAAAAGTCTTGGCATGGTCATTGCTCCGTGTTCAATTAGAACGTTATCAGAGATTGCCTGTGGGGTGACTAGTAGCTTGGTTTCTAGAGCTGCTGATGTGGTATTGAAGGAGCGCCGCCGCTTGGTATTGTTAGTAAGAGAGACGCCCTTACATTTAGGCCATTTACGTTCGATGTCTCAGGTTACTGAGTGTGGTGCGATTGTGATGCCTCCAGTACCCGCTTTCTATGCCAAGCCAAACTCTCTAGATGATATGGTAAGTCACACAGTTGGAAGATGCCTAGACCTTTTTGATTTAGATAATACGCTTGTAACTCGTTGGAATGGAATGGATGGCGGCAAATGAATTTATATGTTTACTTTAAATTTGTTGTTGGCGATCATCCACTGGTCTTGCGGTGTATTGGAGACATGCAAGATCAATTAGCGCTTGAATTTCCAGGTTTAGTTTGCGAATTGCTCAAAAGGCCTTTACCTGATCAGGATGGGAAGGAGACTTGGATGGAGGTATACCACGGGGTGGCAGCTGATTCAGTTGATTTCATAGAGCGACTTTCGCAGTTGGCCTTAAAAAATGCATTACCTCAGCCTCGACGAAATGAAGTATTTATTCCAATTGAGTAGCATCTCTAAAAATAAAAAAGCCCCGATGATTCGGGGCTTTTTTATTCAGATGAATTCTGAATTATTTCTTTTTAGCAGCCTTGCTTGCTGTAGCTGCTGTTTTCATCACAGCATCAGTAGCGCTGTTTAAGTTGGTTTGAGCAACTTCAACTGCATGCTTTACTGCTTTTTGACTTGTTTCAAAAACATTGTTTGCAGAAGCAATGGCTTGCTTCATTGCTTGAACAGCAGCATCAGATCCTGCTGGGGCATTCTTGGTCCAGTCTTCAACTAATGCATTTACTTTCTTTTGACCAGCTTGCAATTCTTTTTCAGCGGACTGAGTAAAGCTTGCTTGAGTTTCATGAGCTAAGTCATAAAGGTGACGGCTATAAGCCATAATTTTTTCTGCCATTGGCTGAACTGCTTCAGCTTGATGGGCGAGAAGTTGTTGAATATCTTTTACTTCCAAAGCTTTCTTGGCGCTGTTCATACTGTCGCTCAAACTTTGTTTAGCGATCTGCATATTTAATTCAACCAATTTCTCAATACTCTGGAGTGCTTGGTTTGTGAGGCCGCTCAAGGTTTCTAAATTGGCTTTTTGTGCAGCTGCGATTTGTTCTGGCGTTAAGTTCATATCAATCCCTTTCGTCTGGATTTACTGTTTGTTTGTACTCTTACTGGGTAAGGGTGTAAATAGCGTATGCACCATTATAAATCATTAATGTTGCAACGCAACATTAATATTCCCCCAAGGGCTGATAAGAAGGATTAGCAGGGGGATTCTCAAAATAAGCCTAAAATCGAGGATTCGAGAGAAAAATCCTAATAATTTCAGTAAGTTATCCATGAATCTACCCCTTGATAAGGTCATAGCGCCCATATTTGTTCTGATATGGAGTACGGGATTTGTGATTGCAAGGTTGGCAATGCCTTACGTGGAGCCTGCTACTTTCTTGTTTTGGCGATTTGCCGGTGTATTAATGGCTATGGCGGCCCTCAGTATGGTGTGGAAAATCACATGGCCCAACAGGGATCAGATAAAGCACATAGCTATAGCAGGGACAATGCTGCAATTTGGCTATTTAATGGGTGTTTGGGTGGCTGTTAGGTTGGGTATGACTGCAGGCTTAGTGGCGCTGATAGTCGGGCTACAGCCCATTCTGACCGCTTGGTTTGCTGCTTGGGTTTCAGAAAAGGTAACGCCGAAGCAGTGGATTGGTTTGGCATTTGGTTTTGCTGGTGTAGCTTTAGTTGTGGCGGCAAAAGTAGGCTTTCTCAATATTCCACTTATTAGCTATTTACTAACAATCGCTGCATTACTTTCGATTACCTTTGGGACGATCTATCAAAAAAAATACTGCCCAGTGTTTGATCTACGCGCTGGATCCTCGATTCAGTTTGGTGTCTCTGCAGTGCTCTCATTCCTTTGTATGTTCTTCTTTGAGACTGGCGTGATGGTTTGGAATGCCCCGGTAATTGGTGCTTTACTCTGGGCAATATTTCCCATCTCGATTGGCTCCATTAGCTTGCTGTTTATGATGATTCGCAAAGGGGCTGCAACTAAGGTCACTAGTTTGCTGTATCTCACGCCACCTACAACAGCGGTGATGGCATGGCTCTTATTCGATGAGCCCTTTACTATATTGATGGCTGCAGGCTTGGGATTAACGATGACTGGAGTTGTGTTGGTCAATGCGCGCCAGACTAATACGGTGGCAACCATTGCGGAGTAGGTGGAATGGAATAACCAAGATGGGGCTAATAAATCGCCTTGTTCTGGAGAAATTAATTATCATCTCGTATGTTGAAAGTTTTGGAAGGTATTTTGGGATGCATTTGAATCGATTTTGGCTCTTGGTTTGCGCAGTGCTATTCACCGGTGGTGTCTTAGTCAATGCACCTGCGTTTGCTGCCACTAAGGACAAGCAGAGCAAAACTACCAAAGTGGCTATCAAATCAGTTAAGAAACCCAAATCCGTTCGCGTTACCGTTACTCGCTCAACCGAACCTGTCGTAGCTGCAAGACCATCATTAGCATCTGCGCTTGGTATGCGCGGACAGCATGACGACTTGAGTCTTAAATCTAGTGTGGCCATGGTGGTGAATCAAGATACCAAAGAGGTTTACTTCGAAAAGAATCCCTCTGTCAGTTTGCCAATCGCTTCGATTACAAAACTCATGACAGCAATGGTAGTTCTCGATTCCAAACTGCCTTTAGATGAATCACTCGTCATTAATGCAGATGATGTGCATATCTATCGCACTTCACGCCTTGCGGGTGGGACAGTGTTAACCCGTGAAGAGGCGCTTTTGTTAGCGCTCATGTCCTCTGAGAACCGCGCTGCATATACCTTAGGCAGAAATTACCCAGGTGGCATACCGGCATTTGTAGACGCCATGAACCGTAAGGCTAAAGAGCTGGGTATGGATCATTCTCACTTTGCAGACCCTACTGGTTTGCTTAGTGAAAACGTTGCTTCCGCAGAAGATCTCACTCGCATGCTTAGCGCTGCCTATCAATACAAAATGATTCGGGAGTTTTCTACTTGGCCGGATCTCACAATGGTGATTGCTAAGCGCCCACAAAAATTCTTGAACACTAATCGCTTAGTGCGTGCAGGGGATATGAATATTGGTTTGCAAAAAACCGGTTTTATTAATGCGGCAGGAAAATGTTTGGTGATGCAGGCAAGGGTGAATAACACACCGTTGTTATTGGTTTTCTTGGACTCGGTTGGAACTCAGTCGCGTTTTGCTGATGCAGTGCGTGTGCGTGACTGGTATGAGCGCATGCCTTCAGGTGCGCAGCCTATTAGACGCTTGATGTAAAGTGGGGAGCTAGGTAGAGGCACCTGGCTCTAAAGACTTAGGCTTATAGCCCATCCCTTTAGAAATTTGTATGGCAGTTTCTTGTAGCGCTCTTAACCAATCGGCTTGAATACGATCAGTTGGTGCGCTCAGCGAGAGACCAGCTACTAATTTTCCAGTGTCATCTAAAATGGCGGCAGCAAGGCAGCTCACGCCAAGTTCTAATTCTTCATCATCGCGAGCATTACCCACTTTTCTGACTTGATTCAGTTCGGACTCGAGTTTGCTTAAATCAGTAATACTGTTTCTGGTGTGACCAGATAATCCAGTGCGAGTGACATAGGCACGAACTTGATTTGCATCATCACTGGCTAAAAATAGTTTGCCAACAGAGGTCAGATGTAATGGTGCTCTGCCACCAATTGCACGAACCACCTGCATGCCGGAGCGCTCGCTATATGCACGATCAATATAAACAATTTCATCGCCTTGGCGGACAGACAGGTTTACTGTTTCGCCGGTCAACTTATGAAGGGTGCGCATCGGAACTTGCGCGGCTTCTCGCACGGATAAGCGCGCCTTAACTAAGTTGCCTAGCTCTAAAAGCTTCAGCCCCAAGCGGTAGGTGCCACCATCACCGCGTTCTACCAAGCGGCAGGCAACCATGTCATTGAGGATGCGGTGTGCTGTTGAGGGATGCAATCCAGTGTCCTCGGCTAAGAACTTGAGACTGCTCGATTCTTCCTGCTCAGCTAGGGCATCAAGCAAATTCATCATGCGCTCAACCACCTGGATCGCTGTTTTACCAACTTCACCAGTACTTTTAGAGGTTTTGACGATTTTGCTATTGCTCATGGGGTTTATTGTAGCCATTCCCAGGCAAATTGCATATTGTGAAATGGGATTTTACGAAATCCCAAGCAAAAAACCCAATAAATCTAATGTCTTAGGGCGTTTGCGCACTCGGTGACTAGCTCGGGTCCTCGGTAAATGAGGCCGCTATAGAGTTGTACCAAGCTGGCTCCAGCCATGATCTTTTCACGGGCATCAGCGCCCGACATAATGCCGCCGACGCCAATGATGGGTAAATCATTTCCTAGTCTAGCTTTGAGTGTTTTGATCACTTGGCTAGAGGCCTGACGAACCGGCGCTCCAGATAGTCCACCAGCTTCATTACCAGATGCCATACCTTGAACTGCTTCACGCGAGATAGTGGTGTTGGTGGCAATGACGGCATCCATTCCAAATTCTAATAAGAGGTCAGCGATGAGATGTATGTCATCTTGATTAAGATCTGGTGCAATTTTTAAGAAGAGGGGTTTTTTAACGCCATAACGATCACTGAGTTTTTTTCTTTCTTCACTCAGTTCTCGTAAGAGCGCTCGTAACATTTCTTCACTCTGAAGGGAGCGTAGATGTTGAGTGTTGGGGGATGAGATGTTAACAGTGATGTAAGCGCTGATTTCATAGACGGCCTCCATTGCAGCAACATAATCTTTCGAGGCTTCTTCAATGGGCGTGCTGGCATTCTTGCCAATATTCATACCCAGTACGCCACCGTTCTGCCAAAATTGCGAGCGACGGACTCGGGCAACGCATGCCTCAACACCATCATTATTAAATCCCATGCGATTAATAATCGCTTGTGCCTCAGGCAATCTAAACATGCGAGGCTTAGGATTTCCAGGTTGTGGACGCGGGGTTACTGTGCCAATTTCTAAAAAACCAAAACCTAAGGCAGCCAAGGCATCAATATGTTTGCCATCTTTATCAAGACCTGCTGCCAGGCCTACTGGATTTGGAAACTCAATACCGCAAAGGGTATGGGGGTCGGCAACTGGCTTGCTAACAAAGCGCTGTAAGAGGCCCCAACGTTGCGCGCGATCTAAATTGCTGAGCGTGAGATTGTGAGCTTGTTCGGGATCAAGACAGAAAAGCCAAGGGCGTAAAAAGGAATAACTATCGATCATGGTGGATATTATGAACCAGACAGTAACTGCCAATGATCATCGATCAAGCCTTCCATGGGCTGGTACTTTGCCTTATAGGACATCTTTTCACTCTCTTTAATATAGTAGCCAAGATAGAGATAGGGCAAATGCAGATCTAAGCACTGTTGAATTTGCCAGAGGATGCTGTAACTACCGTAGCTGGCTGTACTGCTGCTGGTATCAAAAAAGGTATAGACCGAAGAGATTCCTTGCTCCAGAATATCGATCATACTCACCATGCGTAAGCGTCCTGGATGAGAGTCATGCGGCCCATCTCGAAACTCCACAATGCGTGAATTCACTCGGCTTTGAAGTAAAAACTGCATATATTGGTCTTGATCATCGCGATCCATCTCCCCACCAGCGTGCCGCTCATTTTGATAACGTTGATACAGTTGGTAGTGCTCATCCTTATAACCAAGATTGAGTACATGTGCCTCTAATCCGGCATGTTTTTTCTGGGCGCGTCGTTGGCTACGAGTCGGAACAAATTGATTTACCAGAATTCTTGTAGCAATGCACGCTCTACAACTATCGCAATAAGGGCGATAGGTATACAGGCCGCTTCTACGAAACCCTGCATTAATGAGTTCACCATAGACATCCGCATGAATCAGATGGGATGGCGTTGCCACCTGTGAGCGTGCCATGCGATTGGGAAGATAGCTGCATTCATAGGGAGCGGTAGCATAAAACTGTAGCGCAGTGAGGGGAAGTTCTTTGAGCTGGGTCATAACCAGTGAGCTAAGATAGTTTTATTAAAAGTCCAAGGTCTCTCAATAGTAGATGGGTTTAAAGATGTTTGCAGCTTAGCTAGAAACTCTGTACGGGGAATGGGTGCCGCCCCAAGGGAGTGAAGATGTGCAGTCTCTTGCTGGCAATCAATCATGCTAACTTGATTTTGTAGACACCAAGCGCTTAAAGCGGCTAATGCGAGCTTAGAGGCATTAGTTTCATAACTAAACATCGATTCGCCGAACACCATTGCTCCAAACGAAACGCAATAGAGGCCGCCAATCAGTTGCCCTTGATGTGCTACTGCAATGCTGTGGGCATGGCCTTGTTCATGAAGTGCTGTATATGCCTCCATGATTTCATGGGTAATCCAAGTGCCATCTTGATCTTTGCGTTTGCTCGTAGCGCAGGCACGAACTACCGCACCAAAGTCAGCATCGACGAGCAATTCTGATTCGGGATCTTGGCAAAAGTGACGCAGATGCTTTTTCAGAGAGTCGCTGCACTTAAAGTTTGCGGGATCTAAGACCATGCGGGGATCTGGAGACCACCATAGTACGGGTTGATTATCTGAGTACCAGGGAAAGATTCCAGTTTGATAAGCACGCGCGAGCTGCCCTGGATAGATTCTTTCGCTAACAGCCACTAAGCCAGGAACGCTTGGGTCCGGATCTGCATGGGTCAGCGGATCTGGAAAGGGGTCTTGTGGACCCAGCCAAATAATCTGACTCATCGTACTAATTAAATCTTTTCAGAGGGAAGAACATCGCGGCTACGCACATGAAATTCTTTTCCTGCTTCAAGAAGGCCGGCAGCACGATCTGCAAAAAACCATTCCAAAGTCTGTTTCACGGTAGGGAAGGCTAAGTCATCCCAGGGAATTTCATGTTCATGAAATAGGGCCACTTCAAGGCTCTCTTCACCAGCAGAAAAATCGGCATTGGCCATTTTTGCTAAGTAAAAGAGATGTACTTGCTCTGCATGAGCAACGTTGAGGAGGGAATATAGAGGACCAATTTCTACGATTGCACCAGCCTCTTCGAGGGTTTCGCGAGCGGCCCCTGCGCCAGTGCTCTCACCAAGCTCCATAAAGCCGGCGGGAAGAGTCCAGTAACCATGACGCGGAGCAATGGCGCGACGACACAATAAAACTTGCTCACCATAGACTGGAATACTGCCAACAACATTCCTGGGGTTTTGATAATGAATGCTGCTGCAGGCATCGCACACATATCGTTCACGAGAATCATCTGCCGGGATTTTTACGGAAAGGATATTGGCGCAGATAGGGCAAAACTTCATGACAGCTTTCTAAAAATGAGCCTGGATCGCTCCGCGAAGGGCATTCGTAAGCATAATCTCTTCCGCCATTGAAACATCTTTAATAGTCAAGTTAGCTTCACGGGCATTCAGGAGGGGGTCTGCGAGTAAGTTTGCGCGCATGACGCCCGGTAGCAGCCCTGCGGAAAGGGGTGGGGTCAGCCACTGTTTGCTGTCTTTTGGTCGAATGAAGATGCTGCTTCTTCCACCTTCGGTAACAAAACCCTGTTCATTAAGAAACAGGGCATCGAACCCCCCAAGCTCAACGGATTTTTGCCAAGCTTGGTCATAAAGCGCACGTTTGCTAACTTTATGTTGAAGTAGGGGGTCGCCAGAATACATCAAGCAATCACCTTGCAATATATCGGTTGCCCAAAATATTTTTACAGAATCGTGAAGCACATCTAGCGGGCCGATCGTACATGAGAAATGGCCGTCCATCGAAAGATCGAGTCTTAGTCGATAAACATGGTTCACATCGAGATTGTTACAGGCATCTAAAACACGAGTATTTGCGACGGAGCGATCAAATGAAATACCCAAAGCACATGCTGATGATTGCATGCGATCCAGGTGTGCAGATAAATTCAAGGGAGATGCATTCTTCAGGGCAATTGTTTCAAATATTCCAACAGCACTGGGAAGATCCATTAAAAAAGCAGACTTAATTCGACACTCTTCCCATTCTTGCGCAGCATCTGAGTCAATCGTGATGCCTGCGCCAACACCTAGCGTAAAAGTATTGCTATGCGATTGCGGGTCTTCTTCAATTTCAATCGTGCGAATCGGTACGCTAAAAGCAAAGTCGCCATCAGGATCAAGCCAGCCCAGCGCACCGCAGTAATACTCGCGGTCTTGTGCCTCTAATTCTTGAATGATTTGCATACTCCGCTTCTTGGGCGCGCCTGTTACTGAGCCACAGGGAAAAACAGCCTGCAGAACATCGGCTAAAGCAGTTTCGGGTTTAATCTGCCCTTGAACGGTAGAGGTCATTTGCAGAACGTCACCATGCCGTGCCACTTCAAATAAGCTTGGAACGGAAACTGTGCCTGGCAAGGAAATACGACTTAAGTCATTGCGCAGAAGATCTACGATCATCACATTTTCAGCTTGATTTTTTGGATCATCAGAGAGGTCGCTTGCACCAGAAGACAAAGCATTTGCCGTACCCTTCATCGGCATCGCTTTAAGAATCTCTCCTTGCTTTTGGATAAACAGTTCAGGAGATTGAGAAAGCAAATATCGATTGCCATTCGTATTCGATTGCGCGATATAAGCACCAAACCGACCAGGCTGACGCTTGCGGAGTCTGCTGTACAGCGCTAGAGGTGGCCCGTAAGTCTTGCCAGTAATTCGATAGGTGTGATTAATCTGATACGTATCGCCATTACGAATGTATTCCTGAATGCGAGCAATATCCTCAGTAAATTTTTCTTGGGTGATGGATTCAACTACATCCATTACGCCTGCAAGAACTTCCTCATTCCCTAAGCTTTTTAGTTGTTGCTCTAAGAATGCATCAACCTGTTCTTTAGAGAGCGTTTGATGAGTCTCAAATGACCAAGCTTCAATCAGAGGGTGGGAAGAGGTCTGTGCTCGTGGAGTCAGTTGATGAATAAATTTACCAAGCTCATAGGCAAAAGTTACTACAACAAAGTGCCCTTGCTGAAGGGCTTGCTGGATTTCAGCTAAGCACAGCTCAATTGCGCGCTGATCTTTGCCAAGGTCGCCACTAGGAAGAACGCACCATGATTGCAGCGGTGAGTCATAGAGGCGACTTGAGGGCTTAGCTGCGCTGCTTTGTGAATCGTCGAGCAGAATCATTGCAGCTAGCCTAAGTGCGTTTTATTTCAGAATGGTGGCAGATTCGATAGTGACCGTTTTGCTAGGCACATCAGCCATACGTCCCATGCGCGGTGCATTAGCAACCATCGTGGGTACTTTACGAATAGCATCAATGGTTTGAGTACCGGAGATCACCTTTCCAAAGACGGTGTAGCCATTGCCCATCGCATTTGGATAATCCAATGCTTGATTGTCTTTGACGTTAATAAAAAATTGGGCAGTAGCAGAGTCAGGATCAGAGGTCCGCGCCATAGCAATGGTATACGTATTGTTCTTCAAACCATTTTGCGCTTCTGATACTACCGGTGCATCCGTTGGCTTTTGTATCATGTCAGCAGTAAAGCCACCACCTTGAATCATGAAGCCATCAATCACTCGATGGAAAATAGTGCCGTTGTAAAAACCGCTTTTGACATAGTTCAAAAAGTTTGCAGTTGTCTTAGGCGCTTTATCGCCGTCTAGCTCTACTACAAAATTACCGAGGTTGGTCTTGAATTCTACTTTTGGACCTGCGAAGGCTGCATGAGTAGTTAGGCTGGCAATGCAGAAAATGAGGCTGGCAAAAATCTTGCGCATAAATACTCCTTGAATAAATGAAAACGAACACCTCATTGTATTGCGCAATGACCTACTGGGAGTGCAGTGAAATTAGCCTAATCCGTTAGGGACATTGCCGGCATAGGCATAAGAGGCTTCCTCAAACATCCCGGGTCTGGCGAGGTAGTCCAAGGTCCAGTCAATGGCATCTACACCCCAGAAACAGTGCTGATTGACTATCAGGGCAGGTATTCCAAAGGCACCATCAAGTTTGGCCTGATTCGTATTGGCAATCAGTTGCGCTTTGACTTCGGGATTTTCTGGTCTTGGGGTGTCTGCAGGCAAGCCTAGGTAAACGCAAAATTCTGACCAAGAAAGATTGGGGTCTTTGCCTTCTATCCACACATAGTCAAAAGCCCGTTCAACCATTGCCCAGTCGGCTTTTTCTTGAATCAGCAGACGCTGCGCTGCTATGGTTGTAAAGGGGTGGTGTTCCGGAAAGCGGAAAGGAATTCCCAGTTTTTCAGCTTGCCAAACGCAGAACTGATACGTGTGAGGGCGCTTGGCGGCAATTTCACCCGGGCCTTTGTTATCAGCCGCTCTTAACAAGCCTCCCAAGAGTATTGCTACTGGCGTGATATCCAATTTAGTTTCTAGGCGTGAGCGTTGCTTGAGATATAAGTAGGCAAATGGCGAAATAATGTCGTAAAAAAAAGTGGCCAGTACTTTTGCGCTCATTTCTTTTTGGCCTCTAGATCGAGATTGCGTAAAAAAGCCATCTTCTCCCCAATTTGGGTTTCGAGTCCACGGGGGACTGGCTCATACCAATGAGGTTCTACCATTCCATCGGGAAGATAGGTTTCACCAGCAGCATAGCCATGAGCCTCATCATGTGCATAGCGATATTCTTTGCCATGACCAAGCTCTTTCATAAGCTTAGTGGGGGCATTACGTAAATGATTGGGGACGGGCTGGGATTGATCTTTGGCAACATAGGCGCGTGCGGCATTAAAGGCTTTATAGCTCGCATTACTTTTAGAAGCCACGGCCAAATACACTACCGCTTGGCCTAATGCTAATTCACCTTCTGGTGAGCCCAGTCTTTCATAAGTTTGGGCGGCGTCGTTGGCTAGCTGCATAGCTCTTGGATCGGCTAAGCCGATATCCTCCCAGGCCATTCGAATAATGCGACGAGATAGATAACGGGGATCGACGCCGCCATCGAGCATACGGCAAAGCCAATACAGTGCTGCATCTGGGTTAGAGCCTCGTACCGATTTATGCAGCGCTGATATTTGATCATAAAACTGATCCCCGCCTTTATCAAAGCGACGCGCTTGTACGGTGAGTGCATTCTCAATGAAGAGTTGATCAATCACCTTGACTGGATTGCTTGGATTTGATGCTGCATTCCGAATCTGTTCGACGACATTAAGCAAACGTCTTGCATCACCATCGGCATTGTTGATTAAGGTATCAATCGCACTCTCTTCAAACGCGATCTCAGGCATTACAAATGCTTGTGCGCGCACAAATAATTGCTTGAGCTCAGCAGCATTTAAGGACTTTAGTACATAGACCTGCGCACGAGAGAGTAGGGCTGAATTCACTTCAAAAGAAGGATTCTCGGTAGTGGCACCAATAAAGGTAAATAAGCCAGATTCCACATGTGGAAGTAAAGCATCTTGTTGGCTTTTATTAAAGCGATGGATTTCATCAACAAATAAGATGGTTTGCTTGCCATACTGCGCCATGCTTTGTTGCGCCTGCTCAATCGCCTCACGAATTTCTTTGACTCCCGCTAACACTGCGGAGATCGCAATGAACTCACGATCAAAGGCTTTTGCTGAGAGACGTGCCAAGGTCGTTTTGCCAACACCTGGAGGCCCCCACAGAATCATCGAGTGAGGTTTGCCGGAAGCAAAGGCCAGATTGAGGGGTTTGCCTGCTGCTAATAAATGGGTTTGACCAATAACCTCTTCAATCGTTTTAGGACGTAGCGCTTCCGCTAGAGGCGGCGGCGGAGTGCTGTCAAAGAGACCGCTCATCGAAGCATCACGCCTGAATAAACAATATGACGAGTGCTGCCCAAGTAAGGCAGGCGGCAGCAACATAGGTTAAGCGATTGCGCATCGTCATGAATGCAGTGCGGGCTTCATCACTCGAAAAATAGTATTGATAGGTATTTTGATCAATATTGCGCTGAATAATTAAAGTCGCAGCTAAGATCAAGAGCCCGACTGGAATATAGATGTGCAAGGCTACCCACGCAACTAAAGCTGGAATCACTCCCCAAATCCAGGCATTACGATCTTCCCATCTATCGCCTGGAGGGGTCTTACCTAAAGTATGTAAGTTGGCGCCCCAATGCAAGGCTCCCATAAAGGAAGTAATGACTGCACCATAGCCTGCCAAAGATTCTGCACTTAAATAATTGAGCGGTGTTGGTGCCAACTGAACTAACAAAGCGAGGCCAACAAACGGAATTAATCCGGCATAAGCTAATTTAAGGACAAGAGGTGATATTGGGTTCACGTATTTTCTATTTTCTATTGAAATAAAAAGAATTACTTATCGTAGGAATAGACGCCGCGCCCAGTTTTACGACCAAGATATCCTGCGGCTACCATTTCACGCAGGAGTGGGCAAGGGCGGTATTTGGAGTCGCTGAAGTTTTCAAAATAGACTTCCATGACTGCTAAGCAAGTATCTAACCCAATGAGGTCTGCAAGAGCAAGAGGACCAATGGGCTGATTGCAACCTAACTTCATACCGGCATCAATATCTTCTGGGCTAGCCAGTCCTTCAGAAAGAACAAAGAAGGCTTCATTAATCATCGGTAACAAGATGCGATTCACAACAAAGCCGGGGGAGTTCTTCACGGTAATGGGTTCTTTACCAACGCGCTTAGCCATTTCAATAATCGCTGCGTGGGTGGCATCGCTGGTCTGAAGACCGCGTATCACTTCGACTAGAGCCATCATGGGTGGGGGGTTAAAGAAGTGCATGCCAATAAAGCGCGCAGGATTTGAGTCCAGTGCAGCGAGCTTAGTAATAGACAGGGATGAAGTGTTGGTAGCAATGAGGGTATCCTTGCTCACAATCTCATCGACCTGATGCAAGATCTTTTCTTTGATGGCTTGATTTTCAGTAGCCGCCTCAATCACCAAACCAAGGCCCCTGAAGTCTTCATAAGAGGTGCTGCCTTTAATGCGCTTCAGGGCTGCATCTTTTGCCTCAGGCGTTAAAGTTTCTTTTTTAACTAAGCGGTCTAAGCTTTTGCTAATTTGCTCTAAGCCGCGAGTCACCGCTGCTTCATTGATATCAACCATGACGACGTCAAGACCGGCAACCGCACATACTTGTGCAATGCCATTACCCATAGTGCCCGCACCGATCACACCGACTGATTGAATCTTCATTTCATTTCCTTTTTTGATACTGGGTTGAACCAAACAATTGCTCTCTTGCTTTAGCGTCGTGCAAGGGTTTACGTAATGCTGTTAATACTTCACATCCTCGCTTTACTTCTGGACGCTCACTCATTTTTTCAAACCACTTTTTAAAATACGGGTAATCATTCAAATCCATTCCCTGATTTTTCCAATTGCGCGTCCAGGGATAAATTGCCATATCGGCTATTGAATAGGTTTTACCAGCAATATAGGGATTATCTTTCAGTTGACGATCCAATACGCCATATAGACGCTTTGCCTCATTGGTATAGCGATTGACTGCATAGTCGATTTTCTCAGGAGCATAGATTCTGAAGTGGTGGTTTTGCCCAAGCATGGGGCCTAATCCGCCCATTTGGAACATTAGCCATTGGAGAACTTCGTATTTGCCGCGAGTAGACGAGGGTAAAAACTTACCCGTTTTGCCTGCGAGGTAGAGCAAGATTGCGCCAGACTCAAAAATGCTTATAGGCTTTCCATCTGGCCCATTTGGATCGACTAAAGCAGGGATCTTATTGTTTGGACTAATTTTCAGAAACTTGTCAGCAAACTGATCACCCGCGCCAATATCAATCGGATGGGCAATCCAATCGCGACCGAGCTTGTAACCACACTCTTCAAGCATGATGTGCACTTTATGACCATTGGGTGTGGGCCAGCTGTATACATCAATCACATCTTGTTTGGATTTGCTCATGGGGTCTCCGAGATTTTTTAGTTGATTTATCTAAAGTTTTTGTAAACGCTCTAATGCATTCGACAGGGTTTGCTCTTTTTTAGCAAAGCAAAAACGAATCACGCCGGACTCTGTAGGCTCTTCATAAAAAGCAGAGACTGGAATTGCAGCCACTCCAATTTCTTTTGTCAACCATTGACAAAAGTCTGACTCATTGAGTTTTGCTTGCGGAATATTGAGCTTGGAATAATCGACGCATTGAAAGTACGTTCCTGGGGTAGGAAGTAATTTCAGTTTTGTAGATGTCAAACCAGATCTAAAAAAATCACGCTTGGCTTGATAAAACTGCGGCAGATTTAAATAATGACTTGCATCGGCTAAATAAGAAGAAAGTCCATATTGCATAGGCGTATTCACGGTGAACACGTTGAATTGATGGACCTTTCGAAACTCTGCTGTCATGGCGGCTGGGGCGGCAACATAGCCTACTTTCCAGCCAGTCACGTGATAAGTCTTGCCAAAGCTAGAGATGAGAAAGCTTCTGGCTGCCAGTTCTGGGTGAGAGGCTACGCTGTGGTGTTGCGCGCCATCATAGACCATGTGTTCATACACCTCATCACTCAAAATGAGTGCAGAAGTATCTTTGACCAATAGAGCAAGACGTTCAAGATCGGCTCTTTCCCAGACCATTCCTGTTGGATTGTGTGGCGTATTAATAATGATGAGCCGCGTTTTTGAATTAATCGCAGCAGTTAATGCTTGCCAAGGAATTTCATATGCACTGACTTGACCATTTTCATCGCGCGTTGCTTGCAAAGAAACTGCCCTGACTTTTCCACCAGCCAATTCAATTGAAGGTCTATAGCTATCGTATGCTGGTTCAATGAGGACGACTTCATCGCCGGGGCTGACACAACATAAGATTGCGGTCAAAATTCCTTGGGTACCACCTGCGGTAATCGTAATCTCAGATTCTGGATCATATTGGTGGCCATATAAATTGGCGATCTTGTTAGCGATCCCATCGCGTAACTCAGAAATGCCAATCATGGGCGGATATTGATTGTGATTGGCAATCATGGCTTGGTTTACCCCAGTAATTAACTGAGGGTCGCATGGAAAGTCTGGAAATCCTTGTCCTAAATTAATGGCTTGATGGTTCGCAGCGAGTGCAGACATCACTGTAAATACCGTAGTCCCAACTTTAGGTAGGCGACTTGGAAATAGAGGGGTGGGGTCCTGAATTTGGCTCATGGAAAGGGTGCGTAGGGATTTAAGGCAGAGTAATCTTGTAGTCGCTAGAATGGAAGTAATACATAGACAAATTGTGCCATGCTGATCGTACTTTCCCCTGCTAAATCCTTAGACTATAAAACGCCTGCCAAGGTCAAAGAACCTACTTTGCCTGAGTTTGTCTCAGAATCGGCTAAGTTAATTGCTGACCTCAAGAAACTAGCGCCCCAAGATGTGGCTAAATTAATGGGTTTATCCGACCAATTGGCAGTGCTTAACGTGGGTCGTTATCGTGATTGGTCTAAAAAATTTACCGAGAGTAACAGTAAGCCAGCAATCTATGCTTTTGATGGCGATGTTTACGATGGCTTTGATGTCAAAACCCTGAATGCCAAAGCTGTGGAATTTGCTCAAGCCCATATTCGCATCCTTTCAGGCTTATATGGTGCACTAAGACCTTTGGATCTCATGCAAGCCTATCGCCTGGAGATGGGTACTGCTTTTAAGAATGCGCGCGGTAAGGATTTGTATGCATTTTGGGGCAGTAGGGTGACAGATTCTCTGAAGAAGATTCTAGCGAAAGAGAAGAAGCCGGTATTGCTGAACTTGGCTTCGGAGGAATACTTTAAGGTGTTGCAAGCCAAAGATCTGGACTGTCCTGTGATTGCTCCAGTGTTTCAGGATGCCAAAGACGGCAAGTACAAGATTATTTCCTTCTATGCCAAGCGGGCTCGTGGCTTAATGGCTCGCTATGTTGTCGAAAACCGCATTAGTGACCCCGCTGATTTAAAGGGGTTTAATTTAGATGGTTATCAATATTGTGCTGCTGAATCAACAGCCATGAAGCCAGTCTTTAGACGTGCAGAAAGAAAATAATGGCTGTACATCGCACTAAGTCCTCGCAGCGAAGCTCTCCCGATGTGGAGCGCTTGGTTGCTGATGCTATTTCTCTAGCTGCTTCTGGCAGTCAGGTAGAGGATCGATTTTGGGAAGAGCGTCTCAATGTTCGTCTGATGCGCTTACTTAAAAGCCAGAATCAGAATGTGATTGATGCAGCATTAGATCAAACCTTCCGTATCAATACCGTAGCCTTTGAAGTCTTGGCAGATTGTGCTGAAACTTTAGCGGAATCCTTGCGTATTGAGCATCAGGGTCAAGAGTGGGATGTTCTTTTATTGGCTTTACCGATTGTGGCCCATACGCGTTATCAAATTCCTTCGGGGCCATTACCAGTCAATATCATTGAGTCCACCGCACAAGCCTTGCATGCTGCGATTGCTGCTAGTGATACCCGCTTAGCAATCGTTCCCTGGCTCTACAGTATTGATCAGATGCCCCATTCGCATTGTCAAACTCGAGTATTAACTGAGGCCTTAGCTAATGCTGCGATCTCCTCAAATGAGGTGAAGTTAGAGTTGCGAGACATGACTGAAACAATCGCAGTGCTTGCGGATCCTCGCTTTATCATCACTGCATTATGTGCGCCTACCGGCTCACCGATATTTCGTTGGCAGGCAGAACCACCAACACGCCAAGAGCGTGGCGTTAGTTTGATCGGTTGGCAAAATGCCATGCATGATCCGATTGCCTCATTACTCCCGGGTTGTGAATTCGAACTATTGCTACCTGAGGCCTACTTCACCAACTGTCGCCTAGCAGACAAGCATGTTCGACCCTTAAGCATTCGTGCCGCAGTCAACTTCTTAGAGAGTAGTTTGGGTATTTTGCCGGCAGGACTGTCATGTGTTGTTGGTGCTTTTGGTGAAGAGCAGGCCGATGAATATCGTATTTCATTTAGCGCAAAAGGCTCCTCAGAAATCATCTATGGCGTAATCTGGCCTTTATATGATCGTGAAAGCGTCAGTAACGATGCCTTGAATGATTTGTCAGATGACGAGAGTCCTATCAAGAAAATATGCGATGCATTGCATGATGCTGGTGTGGAGGATGTATTCCGTCATGCCATGCTATTTGATCCAGAATTATGTGATGACTGTGGTGCGCCTTTGTTTCCAGATCGCTCTGGAGAGGCAGTGCATGCGGAGATGCCTGATGATGCACCCACGCAACAACCCTTATTTCATTAAAGCAAATCTCTAAGCAATTCTTTTAAAATAGGACAATAAAAAAGCCGAGGATCGCTCGGCTTTTTTATTGAGTGCTAATTATTTAGTTTGGTACAAAAGGTTCTGCACCTGCAAACAAGTAAGGTAATTTGCCTGATTTCATTTCTGCTGTTTGGCAGAAATCAGCCAGACGAACGCCTGCCTTAATGTTAAAGAGCATTGCCTTGTTGCCAAGCACTACAAGATCATGACCAGAGGTTGTGTTCTTGTAACGCAAGCTACCAGGTAAGGAAGTTTGACGATCTAAGTCATAAGATTTGGCTTCCCAAATAATACGAATTTTCTCAGTTGTACCTGCGGTTTTGAACTGTTTATTTTCGCTACACGTCCAAACCACTTCTTCATTTGCAATCGCGTTGGCAGTAAAGCCTAAGCCTGCAATCGCAACGCTTACAGCAAGAAGAGTTTTTTTCATTGGGTATTTTCCTTAAGAGAGCAAATGCTTAACGCCAGCTTGCTCTTCGAGTAATTCATTGAGGGTGTGATTCATGCGCTCGCGAGAGAACTCATCGATCTCTAAACCTTCGATCATTTTATATTCACCATTTTCGCAAACTACTGGGAAGCCATAAATGACTTCGGCTGGAATGCCGTATTCACCTTTTGACGGAATGCCCATAGTGACCCATTTGCCATTTGTACCCAGTACCCAATCATGGATGTGATCAATTGCGGCATTCGCCGCAGAAGCTGCAGATGAAAGGCCGCGAGCATCAATAATGGCTGCACCACGCTTGCCAACAGTTGGAATGAAAACATCTTTATTCCATGCTGCATCGTTGATGGAATCTTTTACAGACTTGCCATCAATCGATGCGAAGCGATAGTCTGGATACATTGTTGGGCTGTGGTTACCCCAAACAACCAACTTCTCGATATCAGCAACAGGCTTATTCAATTTGTTAGCCAATTGTGAGAGTGCGCGGTTGTGATCAAGGCGTAACATCGCTGTGAAGTTCTTCGCAGGAATATCTGGAGCAGACTTCATGGCGATGTAAGCATTGGTATTAGCTGGATTACCAACTACCAATACCTTGACAGTTTTCTTGGCAACGGCATTCAATGCTTTACCTTGCGCTGTGAAAATTTGCGCGTTAGCGGAGAGCAAATCTTTGCGCTCCATGCCGGGGCCGCGTGGACGTGCACCTACCAAGAGGGCAACATCAATGTCTTTAAATGCAGTCATTGGATCTGAATGAGCGCTCATGCCTGCTAAAAGCGGGAATGCGCAGTCTTCGAGCTCCATCATGACGCCGCCTAATGCTTTTTGTGCTTTTTCGTCTGGAATTTCAAGTAATTGCAGGATAACGGGCTGATCTTTGCCCAAAAGGTCGCCATTGGCGATACGGAATAAGAGTGAATATCCGATTTGACCGGCTGCACCGGTTACAGCGACACGCATTGGGGCTTTTGCCATTACTTATTACTCCAGAGGATGGTTAAGAGGGTTAATTAATGAAAACTTTTCTATTATCCATTCAAGTGTATGGACTTTCCATTTACACTGTCAATGATGTCTTATATAAGACTTAGAATTAGCTGAATTTTATCCAATGGATGCTTGTCATGGAGTTAATTTGTCAGAAATAATCCTGCCCACCCCTTCATTTAGCCCTCTGTACCAGCAGATTAAGGCCATGATCTTGGCCAGTCTGCAAGCCTCAGAATGGCTGCCTGGGGCTGCTATTCCAAGCGAAATGGAGCTCGCAGCCCGTTATGCCGTCAGCCAGGGTACCGTCCGCAAGGCAATTGATGAGTTAGCCGCTGAGAATCTGCTCGTGAGACGCCAGGGTAAGGGCACTTTTGTTGCTACCCATCAGGAAGACGATTGGCAGTTCCGTTTTTTGCGCCTGGCTCCGGATTCTGGTGAGAAATTTCACCATACCAACCAGTTTTTGGCCTGTGAAAAGGTCTCTGCAGTTCCGTATATTGCCCATTTGCTTAAATTAAAGGCAGGGGACCCTGTCATTCATATCGATCGAATCCAGAGTTTTGCTGGGAAGCCCATTGTTTTTGAGGAAATCTGGCTACCTGGCAATCGTTTCAAGGGCCTCAGCCTTGAAGTCATTAATGAATGGCATGGTCCGATGTATGCCTTTTATGAGAGTCAATATGCCACCCATATGGTTCGAGCTGAAGAGAAGATTAAGGCCGTAGCAGCGGACGAAAAATTAGCCTCCCATCTGCACTTGCCCGTGGGCTCTCCTTTGCTTTCTGTAGAGAGGGTGGCATTTACCTACGGGAATAAACCAGTAGAAATTCGTCATGCTCGGTACGATACTGCTGAACAGCATTACGAGAACAAATTGAACTAAGCTTATCCGCATACATTGAAGCTTCCTTATCTGTAAAAACCAGTATTTAGACCCTAAAAACCCTATAAAATCCACACCACGTTCAAGGTTTCCAATAGAATATGTTGCGTTACAACAAAATCACACTGAACCTCCACCTAAAGATTGAGATTGCCCATGGTTGATGCACAGCAAGAAGTAAAAAAAGACAGACCTGTATACCGAAACATCGGTCTAGCCCAATTGATTAAATACCGCCTTCCTTGGGCAGGTAAAGTTTCCATTCTTCATCGCATTAGCGGAGCAGCATTGTTCCTCTTGTTGCCATTTATTTTGTATCTCTTTGATCAGAGTCTCGCATCTGAGATGAGTTACCAAAAGTTCCAGGCTTTTACTAGCAACATCTTGGTAAAAATTATTTGCCTCGGTTTGATTTGGTGTTTCTTGCACCACTTCTGTGCTGGTATTCGCTATCTCTTGCTCGATTTAGAAATCGGCGTTGAGAAGTCAGAAGCCAATCGTTCAGCAATTTTTGTGCTGTTTCTTGGTTTGGCTTTGACTGCAGTTGTTGGCCTCAAATTATTCGGCTTGTATTAAGCGCACATCATTTAAGGAAATTTCATGCCTATTTATCAGATTGGACCAAAGCGCTTAGTAGTAGGTGCTCATTACGGTCTCAAAGAGTGGATTATTCAGCGCGTTACTGCCATTGTGATGGTGGTGTTTACGGTTGTTCTATTAGTTGACTATTGCATCACTGGTAGCGCGACATACGAAGGTTGGGCTGGTTTGTTTAGTAATCAGTTCATGAAGCTTCTAACGCTTTTGGCTTTTATCAGCTTGTTCTACCACGCCTGGATTGGTGTGCGTGATATCTGGATGGACTACATCAAGCCAGTCAGCATTCGTTTAACACTGCAAGTGTTAACCGTTTTGTATCTCGTAGCGTGTGCGGCCTATGCCGTTCAAATTTTGTGGAAAGTGTAATTCGATGACTGCAATTAAAAAATCATTGCCACGTCGCCGTTTTGATGCGGTTATTGTGGGTGCAGGCGGTTCAGGTATGCGTGCTTCATTGCAGTTAGCAGAAGCCGGCTTGAATGTTGCCGTATTAACTAAAGTATTTCCAACGCGTTCACATACTGTTGCAGCACAGGGTGGTATCGGTGCTTCATTGGGTAATATGAGCGAAGACAATTGGCACTATCACTTTTATGACACCATCAAAGGTTCTGACTGGTTAGGTGACCAAGACGTTATCGAGTTTATGTGTCGCGAAGCTCCAAAAGTGGTTTATGAGTTAGAGCATTTTGGTATGCCCTTTGACCGTAACCCTGACGGCACTATTTATCAGCGTCCATTCGGTGGTCACACTGCAAACTATGGCGAGAAAGCAGTTCAGCGCGCTTGTGCTGCTGCTGACCGAACTGGCCATGCCATGTTGCACACTTTGTATCAACGTAACGTACGCGCCAAAACCAATTTCTTTGTAGAGTGGTTGGCGCTTGATTTGATTCGTGATGATGCCGGTGACGTTGTTGGTGTTACTGCACTCGAAATGGAAACGGGTCAGGTATATATCCTCGAAGCCAAGATAGTGATGTTGGCAACCGGTGGTGCTGGCCGCATTTGGGATGCATCTACCAACGCATTTATTAATACTGGCGATGGCATGGGTCTTGCTGCTCGTTCAGGCATTCCATTGGAAGATATGGAGTTCTGGCAATTCCACCCAACCGGCGTAGCTGGTGCGGGCGTGCTGTTGACAGAAGGTTGCCGCGGTGAAGGCGGTATCTTGCGTAATAAAGATGGCGAGCGTTTTATGGAGCGCTATGCACCAACTTATAAAGATTTGGCGCCACGTGATTTCGTATCACGCTGTATGGACCAAGAAATTAAAGAAGGTCGTGGTTGTGGACCGAATGGCGACTATGTGGTTCTTGACTTGACCCACATTGGCGCTGAAACCATCATGAAGCGTTTGCCTTCTGTATATGAAATCGGTATTAACTTTGCTAACGTTGACGTTACAAAAGAGCCAATTCCAGTTGTGCCAACCATTCACTATCAGATGGGCGGTATTCCAACCAACATCAATGGTCAAGTTGTTGTGCCAGGTAACGGCAAGCACAATGAAATCGTGAACGGTCTCTATGCCATTGGTGAGTGCTCATGCGTTTCTGTACACGGTGCAAATCGCTTGGGTACTAACTCCTTGCTTGACCTCTTAGTGTTTGGTCGTGCAGCAGGTAACCACATCGTTAACTTGGATCTCAAGAATCGTGAGTTCAAGCCATTGCCTGCAAATGCTGGTGAGCAGACTTTGGAGCGTATTGCTGCTCTCGATAACTCTACCTCTGGTGAGTATGCTCAAGATGTAGCAAATGACATTCGTAAGTGCATGCAAAAGTATGCAGGCGTATTCCGTAATCAAGAATTGATGGATGAAGGTGTTCGTCAAATGGCTAAGTTGACCGAGCGCGCAAAGCACTTATGGCTCAAAGATAAGTCCGAGATTTTCAATACTGCCCGTATTGAAGCTTTGGAAGTGGCTAACTTGGTTGAGACTGCAAACGCAACCATGATTTCTGCAGCAGCACGTAAGGAAAGTCGTGGCGCTCACTCGCACGATGATCATCAAGAACGTGATGATGAAAACTGGATGAAGCATACGCTTTGGTACAGCGAAGGTAATAAGCTGACCTATAAGCCAGTTGTATTGCAGCCATTGACTGTTGAGTCCTTCCCACCTAAAGAACGTACTTTCTAAGTAAAAGAGATAGAAGATGAGTGATATCCGTATATTTGAAATTTACCGCTACGATCCAGATGTTGATGCAGCTCCACGTATGGAGCGTTATGAGTTAGAACTTACTGGTGAGCGGATGTTGTTGGATGCTTTGATTTCCTTGAAAAAGCAAGATGAAACCATTTCGTACCGTCGCTCATGCCGTGAAGGTGTGTGCGGTTCTGATGCGATGAACATCAACGGTAAAAATGGCTTGGCTTGCTTGACCAATATGTTGACTTTGCCTAAGGTCATCACATTGCGCCCATTGCCTGGCTTGCCAGTAGTGCGCGATTTGATCGTCGACATGACATTGTTCTTCAAACAATACTTGTCGATTAAGCCTTACTTGGTAAATGATAATCCACCTCCAGAAAAAGAGCGTCTCCAGAGTCCTGAAGAGCGTGAAGAGTTGAATGGTTTGTATGAGTGCATCTTGTGTGCGTCTTGCTCAACTTCATGCCCATCATTCTGGTGGAATCCGGATAAGTTTGTTGGACCAGCTGGCTTGCTGCAAGCCTATCGCTTCATCGCCGATAGCCGTGACGAAGAAACCGCACAGCGTCTTGATAACTTAGAAGATCCGTACCGTTTATTCCGTTGCCATACCATTATGAACTGCGTGGATGTATGTCCTAAGCACTTGAATCCAACGAAGGCGATTGGCAAGATCAAGGAGTTGATGGTCCGTAGGGCGGTATGACCCTAGGAAATGCAGAGTTATATCGTTTAAAGAGCGATGCCCGTAGGGGTTTGCTTGAGAACGATTTAATTCTGCAACGTTTCTTTGAGCGCCATGGTGCTCAGCTAAACGAAGAGGATGGAAAAGTGTTAACTCAGCTGTTAGCTTTAGATGACAACGATCTAATGGATTTATTGATTGGACGTAAAGATTCTGTTGCAACACTGGAGAAGGAGATGGAGTCAGGATCCTTTAAAACAGTTTTACAAAAGCTGAGAGAGAAGTAATTCAGTCTTTTGGTGCAGTGGTAGCGGAAGCGTGTGATCGAATAGTGTATTAATCATAATTTTGAATGACTAAGGATTAGAAATGATTGAATCGGACATCAAGGCAAAACTCTCGTTTTCAGATGGCACCCCAGATATTGATCTGCCAATTTACAAAGGGACTGTGGGTCCTGACGTAATTGATATTCGCAAGCTCTACGGCCAGACTGGTAAATTTACATACGACTCAGGCTTTCTTTCTACTGCTGCTTGTAATAGCAAAATTACCTATATTGATGGCGACAAAGGCGAGCTTCTGTATCGCGGTTATCCGATTGAAGATTTGGCAGGAAATTGCGACTTCTTAGAAGTTTGCTACCTCTTGCTCAATGGCGAGTTGCCAAACGCAACTGAGAAAAAAGGCTTTGAAGAAATGGTCATGCACCACACCATGGTTCATGAGCAAATGCAATTCTTCTTGCGCGGCTTCCGTCGTGATGCACATCCAATGTCTGTATTGACAGGCTTGGTTGGTGCAATGGCTGCTTTCTACCATGATGAAATTGATTACAGTGATGAATATGCCCGTGAAGTAGCACAAATTCGTTTGATCGCAAAGATGCCAACTTTGGTTGCGATGGCCTATAAGTATTCCGTTGGGCAGCCATTTATCTATCCAGATAACTCTTTGTCTTATACCGCTAACTTTATGCGCATGATGTTTGCAACACCATGTGAAGAGTACAAAGTAAATCCAGTATTGGTACGTGCTTTGGATCGCATCTTCACATTGCATGCAGACCATGAGCAAAATGCATCTACTTCTACTGTGCGTTTGTGCGGATCTTCAGGTACCAATCCGTTTGCAGCGATTTCTGCTGGTATTGCTTGTCTCTGGGGTCCAGCGCATGGCGGTGCTAATGAAGCTTGCTTGCAGATGCTCAATGAAATTCAAGCCAATGGTGGCGTTGAAAAGATTCATGAATTCATTGCACAAGTTAAAGATAAAAACTCTAGCGTTCGTTTGATGGGCTTTGGTCACCGTGTTTATAAAAACTTTGACCCACGTGCAAAATTGATGCGTGAAACTTGCTATGAAGTATTGAATGAGTTGGGTCTCCAGGATGATCCATTGTTCAAGTTGGCAATGACACTCGAGAAGATTGCTTTGGAAGACGACTATTTTGTTAGCCGTAAGCTTTATCCAAACGTAGACTTCTACTCAGGTATTGTTCAGCGCGCACTTGGCATTCCAACAGAAATGTTCACTTGTATCTTTGCGCTGGCAAGAACAGTGGGTTGGATTGCTCAGTGGGAAGAAATGATTACTGATCCTGAGTACAAGATTGGTCGTCCACGCCAGCTGTACGTTGGTGAAACTGCCCGCAAGGTTCCAAACATTTCTGTTCGTAAATAAAGGTCTTAAGGTCCCTCATGTCTCGTACGCTTTATGACAAATTGTGGGATGACCACGTTGTTTACTCTGAAGAGGATGGCACAGCCACAATCTATATTGACCGTCAGTTATTGCATGAGGTAACCAGTCCTCAGGCATTTGAAGGTTTGAATTTAGCTGGCCGTCCGGTTTGGCGCATTTCTGCCAACCTTGCTGTATCCGATCACAATGTGCCAACGACAGATCGCTCAGAAGGTATTGCTGATCCTATTTCTAAGTTACAAGTGGATACCTTGGATCAGAACTGCGATGCCTTTGGTATTACGCAATACAAGATGAATGATGCCCGCCAAGGAATTGTTCATGTCATTGGGCCAGAGCAGGGTGCAACTTTGCCTGGCATGACAGTAGTTTGTGGCGATTCTCATACTAGTACACACGGCGCATTCGGTGCCCTGGCTTTCGGTATCGGCACTTCTGAGGTAGAGCACGTCCTTGCCACTCAAACTTTGCTGATGAAAAAGAGCAAGAATATGTTGGTGCGCGTGGATGGTCGTTTGCAACCAGGTTCAACCGCGAAAGATATTGTCTTGGCAGTGATTGGCAAGATCGGTACAGCGGGTGGCACTGGTTACACCATCGAATTTGCTGGCGAAGCGATTCGCAATTTATCAATGGAGGGTCGTATGACCCTTTGCAATATGGCGATTGAAGCTGGTGCCCGCGCTGGTTTGGTTGCTGTCGATGAAACCACTATCGAATATATTCAAGGTCGTCCTTACGCTCCTAAAGGCCCAGCATTGCTTCAGGCCTTGCAGTATTGGAGAACCTTGCATTCTGATCCTGATGCCAAATTTGACGCAGTAGTTGAATTGCGTGCCGAAGAGATTGCACCTCAAGTAACCTGGGGTACATCACCAGAAATGGTTTTGGCAATTAGCGAACGAGTACCTGATCCAGAAAAAGAGCGGGACCCTAATAAGCGCTCTGCGATGGAGCGCGCATTGGAATACATGAATCTGATTCCGAATACGCCGCTCAGCAATATTACGATCGATAAAGTATTTATTGGCTCATGCACTAATAGCCGCATCGAAGATATTCGGGCTGCTGCTAAAGTCGTTGACCGCCTCGGTAAAAAAGTGTCACCAAATGTGAAGTTGGCGTTAGTGGTTCCGGGTTCTGGTTTGGTTAAAGCCCAGGCTGAACGTGAAGGCTTAGACCGTATTTTTAAAGCTGCTGGCTTTGAATGGCGTGAGCCAGGTTGCTCTATGTGTTTGGCGATGAATGCTGATCGCTTAGAGCCAGGCGAGCGTTGCGCTTCTACTTCAAACCGTAATTTCGAGGGGCGTCAGGGTAACGGTGGTAGAACCCATTTAGTCAGTCCTGCAATGGCTGCCGCCGCTGCCATCGAAGGCCATTTTGTTGACGTTCGAAAAATTTCATAGGGGTATTACAGTGCGCAAATTTCTTTCTTTATCCTTAATTGCTCGTCTTGCCTTGATTGGCCTAGCAGGCTTGTTGATATCTGCTTGTAGTAGCACCATGGAAGGTATGGGTAAGGATTTGCAAACCATGGGTAATGCCATGGGTGGCTCACAAAGCAATAATCCATCCCAGACCAAGGGCAAGGATGTTGTAGTTACTCCAATTAAATAAGTTACGCATTTACTCAGAAGCAAAGTCAGAATCATGGAAAAATTTACGGTATACAAAGGTTTAGTTGCTCCGCTTAATCGCGAGAACGTGGATACCGACGCGATTATTCCGAAGCAGTTTCTCAAGTCGATTAAAAAAACGGGCTTTGGTCAAAACTTATTTGATGAGTGGCGTTACTTAGACCATGGCGAACCAGGACAAGATTGCAGTAATCGACCAATGAATCCTGACTTTGTATTGAATCAAGCACGTTACAAAGATGCTGGAATCTTATTGGCACGTAAAAACTTTGGCTGCGGTAGCTCAAGAGAGCATGCGCCTTGGGCATTAGATCAGTATGGTTTTAGAGCGGTGATTGCTCCGAGCTTTGCGGATATCTTTTTCAATAACTGCTTTAAAAACGGTCTTTTACCGATCGTTTTGACTGAGCAGCAGGTTGATCATCTTTTTAATGAAACGATGGCATTTAATGGCTATCAGCTCACTATTGACCTTGAAGCCCAGCAAGTTATCGCTCCTGATGGCACCGCTTACAGCTTTGATGTAGCCCCTTTTAGAAAGTTCTGCCTACTCAATGGCTTGGACGATATTGGCTTAACCCTGCGCCATGCAGATAAAATCAAGGCTTATGAAGCCGAGCGCATTCTCAAGATGCCTTGGCTTACGACACAATTGCCGTAATTTTGTAGAGTTAAGGGTCTTTCATGAAAATTGCAGTTCTCCCGGGCGATGGTATTGGCCCGGAAATCGTCGCTCAAGCCGTTCGTGTTCTCAAAGCACTTGGACCTCAATTTGATTTAGAGGAGGCTCCTGTTGGGGGAGCTGCTTATGACATTTCGGGTCATCCTTTGCCGCCGGCTACTTTAGAGCTGGCGAAAAAAGCAGATGCTATTTTGTTTGGTGCAGTAGGGGATTGGAAATACGATACCTTGGCTCGCGAACTACGTCCTGAGCAGGCTATTCTCGGTTTGCGTAAACACTTAGAATTGTTTGCAAATTTCAGACCCGCTATTTGTTATCCAGAATTAACCGCCGCTTCTAGCTTGAAGCCAGAAATCATTGGCGGGCTAGATATTTTGATTGTGCGCGAACTGAATGGTGATATTTATTTTGGCCAGCCTCGTGGCATTCGCACTTCTGAGCTGCCTTTATTTAAAGGTGCCCGCGAAGGCTTTGACACAATGCACTACAGTGAGCCAGAAGTAGAGCGCATTGGTCGAGTTGCCTTTGAGGCTGCACGTAAGCGCGGCAAAAAAGTCTGCAGTGTTGATAAAGCAAACGTATTGGAAACTTCTCAGTTATGGCGTGAAGTCATGATTCGGGTTTCAAAAGAGTATCCGGATGTTGAGTTATCCCATATGTATGTGGATAACGCGGCGATGCAATTGGTCAAAGCGCCAAAAGCATTTGACGTCGTTGTCACTGGCAATTTGTTTGGCGATATTCTGTCGGATGAAGCGGCTATGTTGACTGGCTCCATTGGAATGCTGCCATCGGCCTCATTAGATAAAAATAACAAGGGCTTGTATGAGCCAAGTCATGGTTCAGCTCCTGATATCGCTGGTAAAGGTATAGCCAACCCATTGGCTACGATTCTATCGGCCGCCATGATGTTGCGTTACTCCTTGGGAATGCCGGCTGAAGCCGATCGAATTGAGAAGGCTGTACAAAAGGTATTGGCGCAAGGTTTACGTACAGCTGATATCTATACCGAAGGTACAAAAAAGGTTTCTACCATTGAGATGGGTGATGCGGTTGTAGCAGCCCTCGCCTAAATATTAGAAACACATTGCAAGAAAATCATTCATCTTATTTATTCGATAGTTCATCATGGCAAATACAAAAACTCCTTTAGTAGGTCTAGTCGGCTGGCGCGGCATGGTGGGCAGTGTGCTCATGGAAAGAATGCTCGCTGAAAAAGATTTTGATTTTATTGAGCCAGTATTTTTTAGTACTAGCCAAGCTGGTGGTGAAGTGCCATTGCTCAATGGTCAAAAGGTCACCAAGAGCGAAAGCACTTTGCAAGATGCCAATGACATTAAGGCCTTGTCTCGTTGCGACATTATTTTGACTTGCCAGGGCGGCGATTACACCAATGAGATTTTCCCTAAGCTGCGTGCTGCTGGCTGGAATGGTCATTGGATTGATGCTGCTAGTGCCTTGCGCATGAAAGATGATGCGGTATTGGTCTTGGATCCAGTAAATCGCTCTGTGATTGATAAGGCATTAGCTGCTGGTGGCAAAAATTGGATTGGTAGTAACTGCACCGTCAGTTTAATGATGATGGCTATGGGTGGCTTGGTAAAAGCAGACATGGTTGAGTGGATCAGTGCTATGACCTATCAGGCTGCTTCTGGTGCAGGCGCTCAAAATATGCGCGAACTCCTCTTGCAAATGGGCGCTTTGCGCGACAGCGTTGCTACCGAGTTGGCGGATCCTTCTTCATGGATCTTGGATATCGATCGCAAAGTCACTGAAACTTTACGCTCTACAGATTTTCCAAAGAAAAATTTCCGTAATACCGCTCTGGCTGGAAGCTTGATTCCGTGGATTGATGTTCCAGTAGAGAATGGTCAAACTAAAGAAGAGTGGAAGGGTGGCGCTGAGTTCAATAAGATCTTAGGTCGTCCAGCATTCCGTACTCCTGGCAGTATTCCAATTGATGGTTTATGTGTCCGCGTGGGCGCAATGCGTTGCCACTCACAAGGCTTGACGGTCAAACTCAAGAAAGATATTCCACTCAAGGAAATCGAAGCCATTTTGGCCAATGACAATCAATGGGTCAAAGTGGTTCCGAATGATCGTGAAACAACTGAGCGTGATTTATCTCCTGCTGCAGTTAGCGGTACCTTGACAGTGCCTATTGGGCGTTTGCACAAAATGGCCATGGGACCTGAGTACTTAGGCGCATTTACTGTTGGTGATCAATTATTGTGGGGTGCTGCAGAACCATTGCGTCGCATGCTCCGCATTCTGCTTGAACATTAATGTCGCGATCAAGCCAACTAAGCTGCTTTAAAGCACTTTGCATTGTTTGGCTGAGTTGGTCTTGCTCTGCCTGGGCAGTCTCATTGGGCTCGCCTCAATTGCTTTCTCGCCCAGGAGAACCACTCCGCGTTGAAATCCCGATTCGCATCGGCTCTAGCGAAGAAGAAGCGCTGTCTACTCTTAAAGCTGTTCTACCAAACAAGGCGGCATTTGAGCGTCTTGGCATTTCTCCAAAAATCTTAGAGCTCAACCCGCAGGTAATGGTGTATCGCAACCGTCAGGAGCAATTGATGGTCTTGCTGGAGACTGTGAATCCAGTTCCATTAACAGATGATCCATTTATTGATGCGCTCATTAATATCAATTGGGCTAGCGGTAGTCTCACGAAAACCTATACCTTGCTATTGGGTGACGTGCAAAAGGTAGTGATAAAACCAGGCCAAACATTATCGGAAATCGCTGCCTTGATGCTGCCTCAGTTAGATGGCGCGACATTGGATCAAGCCATGTTGGCTTTATTTAAAGCGAACCCAGATGCATTTGCTAGCGGTAGCATTAATCGCTTAGCTGCTGGTGCTGAACTCAACAAACCTAGTCAAGCACTCTTGAGATCGATTAGTCCTGCCGAAGCCAATCAATTTGTTGCGGATGCCAATGAGCAATGGCGTGAAGGTAAGGGCGCAACCAAATCTTCTGATGTATCTTCCAAGACTGGATCAAGTCAATCAGCAGAGTCAGGACAAAAAGACCGTCTCAAGATTGGATCAAGCGCAGATAGCGGCAATGATGAAAAGCGCTTTACTGAAGAGCTGGTTGCCCAAGAGAAAGCTCTAGAGCAAGCTAAGGCTCGTGTTTCTGAGCTTGAGAAAAATATTGCAGACTTGCAGCGCTTGTTGGATAAATCCAAAGAGAAGAAAGCGGTTGAAAATAATTTTGGGCTAGGGGGTTTTGGTCCAGCTATCTTAGGGGTTGGCTTAATCTTGCTGACGGGGATATTACTGTGGGCTTTGGCTCGCAATGCACGTCGCTCAGAGCTCACTGTATTGAAGGTGCCGACAGGCCATGGTGATGCAAAGCATGAGCCTCAATTGCCAAGGGTAATGCCAGAGCGTGCCAAAGCATTGTTTGCTGGAATTGACCTCGATTTATCTAAACCATCTTCAAATCCTGCGCCTGTGCTGCCCAAGTCAAATCCGCTGTTAGATGCATTGCGAGTGAAGCTCAATCTTGCTCGTGCCTACATCACTATTGAGGATTATGCGGCAGCCAAAAAGTCACTTGATGAAATTTTGCGCGTCAGCAACTCCGTGGATCCAGCGTTGACGATTGAGGCTCAAGGGCTGTTATCTGAGCTGAATCATCGCAAGGCCTAAGACTTCAAATGCGAATAGCGCTTGGTCTCCAGTACGACGGTAGCTCTTACTCGGGTTGGCAAACGCAATCCAATGGCAACACAGTTCAAGATGAATTAGAAAAGGCGATCTCTGCCTTTATTGGAGATCAGGCAAGTAAAGCCCATCCGGTGAGTACGATTACTGCTGGTAGAACGGATGCAGGGGTTCATGCATTGGGGCAAGTGGTGCACTTTGATAGCAATGTAGAGCGCGATCCTTTCTCATGGGTGAGGGGGATCAATTCTTTTTTACCCAAGTCTATTGTTGTGAACTGGGCTAAAGAAGTGTCAGATGAATTTAGTGCACGATTCTCTGCATTTGAGCGTACTTATATTTATGCTCTGCATGCTGGACCATGTCGTGCGCCGCTCGTTAATTCTCGCGCTGGATATCTACTACTGCCTCCTCAAAAATGGTTTGATATTGATGCCATGAAAAAATCTGCTCAGTGTTTAATTGGTGAGCATGATTTTTCTGCGTTTAGATCTTCAGAGTGCCAAAGTAAAACGCCAGTAAAAACGATTTACTCAATAGACATCCTTTCGCAAGAGCCTTGGCTGTATTTCCGGATCAGAGGTAATGCGTTTTTGCACCACATGGTACGCAATATAGTCGGTTCTTTTTTGCAAATTGGTACGGGCAGACAAGATCCTGAATGGATGGCGCAATTGCTACTGGCTAAAGACCGTCGTTTGGCAGCCCCAACCTTTATGGCAGACGGTCTGTATTTGGCCAAAATTGCCTATCCTGATCAATTTGATATTCCTATGCCTTGGTTAGAAAACTCTTGGCTCCCGAATGAGCTCACAGGCGCTTAAGGGTCGACGGCCTTATTATTGATATATGGGCTTACTGACATATTCTCCGACCCGTACGCGGGTCAAAATCTGCGGATTACGCACTCCAGCGGATATTGATGCTGCTGTGGCCGCAGGGGTGGATGCGGTAGGATTTGTGTTTTATCCGCCCAGCCCACGTGCTGTAAGTCCTAATATCGCTGCCCAGCTGATTTCTAGGCTTCCAGCAGGGGTAGATGCGGTTGGCCTACTTGTAAACGCAACAGATGCTGATTTTGCTGCGATTAAAGCCATTGCACCCATCACCTTATGGCAGTTTCATGGGGATGAGTCCCCAGAGCACTGTGCCGCCTTGGCCAATGGGGAGCCTTGGATGAAAGCCGCTAGGGTGGGGCAAGCCTTCGCCTTCAATGATTTTTCCCTACAATATGGGCATGCAAACGCTTTTCTGCTGGATGCTCTCGTTGAGGGCTATGGTGGGGGAGGCGTCCCTTTTGATTGGCAAGGAATTCCGCAGACATGGGTAAGCGAAAACGCGCCTCGGGTCGTTTTGAGTGGTGGATTGAACACGCACAACGTGGGCGAGGCAATTGTACGCCTGCATCCTTGTGCGGTTGACGTCTCTAGTGGCGTAGAAAGCAGCAGGGGTGTTAAGGATCCTGTACTCATGGCTGACTTTGTAAAAGCGGTGCGTGCAGCAGATGCTAAAACATCATCCCAATAATTTGCTGTAAATAATTCAAAAGAGGTAGCTATGTACGACAAGCCAGATGCACGAGGACACTTCGGTCCTTACGGTGGTGTGTTTGTATCCGAGACGTTGATGTATGCATTAGATGAACTCAAAGAAGCCTATGCAAAATATCAACACGACCCAGAATTTATTGAAGAGTTTCATTACGAACTCAAGCATTTTGTGGGTAGACCATCCCCCGTTTATCACGCTAAGCGTTGGAGCGAAATGCTTGGTGGCGCGCAAATTTATTTAAAGCGCGAAGACTTAAATCACACTGGCGCACACAAGATCAATAACGTGATTGGTCAGGCAATGCTTGCTAAGCGTATGGGTAAGCCTCGCATCATTGCTGAGACAGGTGCAGGGCAGCATGGTGTTGCAACGGCAACCATCTGCGCGCGTTTCGGTTTGGATTGCACCGTATATCAAGGTTCTGTTGACGTTGCACGTCAAGCACAAAACGTATTCCGCATGAAGTTACTCGGCGCTAAAGTGGTTCCAGTGGAATCTGGTACTAAGACTTTGAAAGATGCGCTCAATGAGGCGATGCGAGATTGGGTTACCAATGTCGACAATACTTTCTACATCATTGGTACCGTAGCAGGCCCACATCCATACCCAATGATGGTGCGCGACTTCCAAAGCGTCATTGGTGAGGAGTGCAAAGTGCAAATGCCCGAGATGACCGGCCGTCAACCAGACTATGTCTTGGCGTGTGTTGGTGGTGGATCCAATGCCATGGGTATTTTTTATCCCTATATTGATTTTCCTGAAGTGAAGTTGGTTGGTGTTGAAGCTGCAGGCCATGGCTTAGGTAGCGGTTTACACTCAGCGGCATTGTGTGTCGGTAAGCCTGGCGTATTGCATGGGAATCGCACTTATTTGCTACAAGATGAGAATGGTCAAATTTCTGAGACGCATTCCGTTTCGGCTGGTATGGACTATCCAGGCGTTGGTCCTGAACATGCATGGCTGAAAGATTCTGGACGTGCTGACTACGTTGCCATCACTGACGAAGAGGCGCTTAAAGCATTTCATGATTGTTGCCAGATCGAAGGCATTATTCCTGCTCTCGAGTCCTCACATGCGATTGCCTATGCCTGCAAGTTGGCTAAGACCTTGCCTAAAGATCAAACTATTTTGGTCAATCTCTCCGGTCGTGGCGATAAGGATATGCATACCGTTGCGCAGGCAACGGGATCTGAAGGCTAAGCAATTCAGAATAAAAAAAAGAAGAGAAGAATAAGAAACATTTATGTCAAAAATTACCGCGCTCTTTAAAGAGTTAAAAGCCAATGGCAAGAAGGGGCTCATCCCTTTTATTACTGCTGGCGATCCTGATCCAAAACTCACTGTGGATTTAATGCATGCCTTAGTGCGTGGTGGATCTAGCGTGATTGAGTTAGGTGTGCCCTTTTCTGATCCAATGGCTGATGGTCCTGTCATTCAAAGATCTTCTGAGCGTGCATTGACCCAAGGCGTTACTTTGCATGGCTGCTTGGAGATGGTGAAAGAGTTTCGCAAAAAAGATGCTGATACCCCAGTAGTGTTGATGGGCTATGCAAATCCTGTTGAACAAATGGGGGCAGAGCGTTTTGCCACTGAGGCAAAAGCTGCGGGTGTTGATGGTGTTTTGATTGTGGACTATCCACCAGAAGAGTGCGTTGATTTTGCGGCGCGGATGCGGATTGCAGGAATAGATCCTATTTTCTTATTGGCGCCAACTTCATCACATGATCGTATTAAAGCGGCTGCCAAAATAGCTTCTGGTTATATCTATTACGTGTCTATGCGCGGTGTGACAGGAGCCTCCCATCTCAATACTCAAGATGTGGCCAGTATCATCCCCAAAATTCGTGAAGAGACGGATATTCCGATCGCCGTAGGCTTCGGTATAAGCGATGCGGCTAGTGCTAAAGCGGTGTCTGCCAGCGCGGATGCCGTGGTGATTGGTAGTCGAATTATTCGTCTTTTAGAGGATGCGCCCCCAGGTCAAGCAGTACAATCACTGGAAACCTTTATTCGTGAAATTCGCGACGCTTTGGACAGTTAAATACGCATGAGCTGGATAGATAAGTTACTCCCACCCCAAATTCAACATACCGATCCTGTTAATCGCAAGTCGGTTCCTGAGGGATTGTGGGTAAAGTGCCCAGATTGTGCGACAGTTCTCTACAGCACTGACTTAGAAGCGAATCTTTCCGTTTGTCCAAAATGCAGTCACCACATGCGCATTGGCGCACGCCAGCGTTTGGATAGTCTTTTAGATGAAAAAGGCCGCTATGAAATTGGTGCTGATATTTATCCAATTGATCCTCTGAAATTCAAAGACTCTAAAAAATATTCTGATCGTATTAAAGAGGCAAACGATGCCTCTGGTGAGACAGAAGCCTTGATTGCCATGGGTGGAAAAGTAGAAGGCATTCCAGTAGTCGCTGCTTGCTTTGAGTTTCAATATATGGGCGGGTCTATGGGCTCTGTAGTGGGTGAGCGTTTCGCTCGCGGTGTACAGGAGGCGATTCATAAAAAATGTGCTTTTATTTGCGTTACCGCTACTGGTGGTGCACGTATGCAAGAGTCATTGCTCTCTTTGTTTCAAATGGCAAAGACCAACTCGATGTTGACGCTCTTGTCTAAGAAAGGCTTGCCTTACATTAGCGTTCTGACTGATCCAACGATGGGCGGTATTTCTGCCAGCTTTGCCTTCATGGGTGATGTGGTGATGGCTGAACCAAAAGCCTTGATCGGGTTTGCAGGACCACGCGTGATCGAGCAAACAGTTCGTGAAAAATTGCCTGAAGGATTTCAGCGCTCAGAATTTTTGATGCAAAAGGGTGGGATTGACATGATTGTTGATCGTCGCCATATGCGCGGTGAGATAGCGCGTTTGCTTGCTTTGTTGCAACAGCTTCCTGAGCCTGCGATCGCGGGTAGCGCAGCTGTTTAAGCGCTTGACTACCGCACATCAATCCCCCGAATTATTTTCTAGCCTGGAGGCTTGGCTGAGCCACCTCGAGACCGCTCATCCCGTTGGTATCGATATGGGGCTGGAGCGGATTAACCGTGTGAAGGCGGCTCTCGACCTCCATTTTGATTGCCCAGTGATAACGGTTGCAGGCACTAATGGTAAAGGCTCTACTTGCGCTTATCTTGAAAGTATTTTATTAGCGTCTGGTTATCGCGTGGGGTGTCATATGTCGCCCCATTTACTCAAATTTAATGAGCGTGCACGCATCAATGGCGCAGACGTTGGTGACAATCTTTTATTGGAGCATTTTGCTGCGGTCGAAAAAGCGCGCGTGAGCTTAGTCGATGCGCCAACACTGACTTATTTTGAATTCACCACCTTGGCAATCATGCATTTATTTGCCACCTCGAACTTGGATGCTGTTGTTTTAGAGGTGGGTATGGGCGGCCGCTTGGACGCAGTCAATATTGTGGATGCTGATTGCGCAATTATGACCAGCATTGATATTGATCATGCTGATTATTTGGGTGGTACTAGAGAGGCTATTGGTTTAGAAAAAGCCGGCATTTTTAGACCAGGACATATTGCCATTTGCGGTGATCCCGTTCCCCCGCAGTCCTTGATTGACTGTGCTGAAAAATTGGGTTGTGACTTATGGCTGCAAGGCCGTGATTACAACTTCCAGGGTGATAAACAGCAATGGGGTTGGGCAGGGCGCCAAAAACGATTTAGCGGTCTGGGATATCCCGCATTACGGGGCGCCAATCAGATTCTGAATGCCTCAGCGGTGATCGCTGCCCTAATGGCGCTGCACCAGCGTCTGCCTGTGAGCGCCCAAGATATTCGTAATGGATTTGCCTTGGTTGAACTTCCCGGTCGATTCCAGGTGCTCCCTGGCCAGCCTACAGTGGTATTGGATGTTGCCCATAACCCTCATGCAGCTGCAACCCTGGGGCAGGGCTTGGAAAGAATGGGTTATCACCCCTATACCTACGCTATTTTTGGTGCCATGGCGGATAAGGACATCGAAGGGGTCATCAAGCCCTTGTTGGGAATTGTGGATTTTTGGTTCTGCACCGATTTACCTACTACAAGGGCAGCTAGCGCTCAGGACTTGGCCAAGAAGCTTGAGGTATTGGGCGTGAAGCCTAAAAATGGGGCAGATGGCGGAATTGAGTGCTTTCCGGATCCTGCTGCAGCGTATCAAAAAGCGCTATCTCAGGCTGGTGAGAGTGATAGAATTGTGACCTTCGGATCCTTCTATACCGTTGCAGGCGTAATGGCTTATCGAAACAACCAGGCGCATTGATCCATGATTCGTTTACCGAAGCTTTTTAAGCGAAAAACACAGGCTGATGACCTTGATCTAGGTTCAGTCAGGGGTCGTCGCACCACCAAGAATCCTTCTCCTCGTAGTTTTCAGAGCGCCGCCGAAGCGGAAGAGCTCGCCTTAACTGAAGATCCAGAACAGCAACGTGCGCGCCATCGTTTAATTGGTGCGGCTGTATTGGTTCTGATCGCCGTTGTAGGTCTACCTCGAATTTTGGATAACAAGCCTAAGTCAGTAACAAACGATATTGCTGTCAATATCGTTACCAGTTTGCCCGCCCCGTCAGCAGAAACTAAATCTATTGATAAGCCTAAAGTTGACGCTACTGTGGATAAAGCGATCAAAGAGGCAGCATCTGAGCCTAAGGCTGAAGTGAAGCCTGAGGTAAAAGCAGAAACAAAAGTAGAAGCTAAGGCAGAAACTAAGCCAGTAGCTCCAGCACCAGCAAAATCATCTGGACTAGGTCTTGCAGCTGGTGAGGAGGTAGTGAGTGCACCTGCAAAACCGAAGCCTGAAGAAGCCGTGCCAAAGTCAGCAACAACGGGCTCAGGAAAATTTGTGATTCAGATCGGCGCCTTTGCATCTGAGGAGCGCGCTAAAGGTTGGATAGCAAAACTCAAAGAGCAAAAGATTCCGAACTACGTTCTGAATAAGAACGGAACCGACGGTGCTAAGTTATATATTTTGCGTGCCGGACCCTACACCGATAAAGATGCAGCTGAAGCAGCAGAGAAAAAAATCAAGGCGATGGGTCTCTCACCAAGACTTGTCGAGACTGGTAAACAGTAATGGAATACATATCCACCCTAAAATTTACAACGGTGGATTATTTCACCCTTGTGGTCTTGCTGGTGTCTGCATTGATTGGTATTTCACGTGGACTATTTAAAGAGGTGCTTGCGCTAGCTTCTTGGTTTGTCGCTGCCTGGGTGGCATATCACTACAGCAATTATTTATCGACCGAGTGGTTGTCAACCCTCCATCTCGACGAGCTATTCAGCTTGGGCATTAGCTTTTTAATTCTATTTATTTTGACTCTGATCGCTTGTGGATTATTTGGTGGAGTCATTCAAAAAATTATCCTATCCGCAGGTTTGAGTTTGACCGATCGATTCTTGGGTTTGGTATTTGGTTTAATGCGCGGCGCTTTGATTGTGGTTGTCTTGGCTACCTTAGCGGCATTAACCCCTATTCCTCAGAGTGTGGCTTGGCAAAAAGCCATTACGCGGCCTGCCATTGATATGGCCACAGGATTAATTAAAAGTTGGTTGCCTGCAGATTGGGCAAAACAATTGGGTGATGCAATGCCTAAAGTGACTCCAACCATCACTCCTAAATTAACGATAGGGATCTAGAAATATGTGCGGCGTTGTAGGAACAGTTTCCCACTCCCCAGTTAATCAGCTCCTTTATGATGCTTTGTTGCTCTTGCAACATCGCGGACAGGATGCTGCAGGTATTGCCACGATGAACGGCAACTCATTCACCATGCATAAAGCCAATGGCTTAGTGCGAGACGTATTTAGAACTCGCAATATGCGTAGCTTAGTCGGTAGTGCCGGTATTGGACAGGTGCGATATCCAACCGCTGGTTCGGCTAGCAGCGAAGAAGAAGCCCAACCTTTTTACGTCAGCGCTCCCTACGGAATTATCTTGGCCCATAACGGTAACCTCACAAATGCGCCTAGTCTGCGCGTTGAAATGGCTTACCGTGATCGTCGTCACATCAATACCAGCTCTGACACAGAAGTATTGTTGAACGTCCTTGCGGATGAGTTGCAAAAAGAAACCAATAGCGCAGCCTTGGATGAAGGCGCAATGTTTAATGCCGTTACTGCCGTTACGCAACGCGTTAAAGGTTCTTATGCTGTGGTTTCTTTAATTGCAGGCTATGGCTTATTGGCATTTCGCGATCAGTATGGCATTCGTCCTTTGTGTATTGGCCGCATTGATACAGCAAAAGGTCCAGAATGGATGATTGCCTCAGAATCAGTTGCTCTAGAAGGTCTGGGCTTTACCTTTGTCCGTGACGTGAATCCTGGCGAAGCAATTTATATTGACTTGGATGGTAACTTCTATTCACGTCAATGCGTGCCTAATGCGGTTCTGACACCTTGTATTTTTGAGTACGTCTACATGGCTCGTCCAGATTCAACGATTGATGGCGTTACCGTCTATAACGTTCGGATGCGTATGGGTGACTATCTTGCGGAGAAGATCCGCAAAGAAACCAATGTTTCTGAGATTGATGTCGTGATGCCAATTCCGGACTCAAGCCGTCCAGCAGCAATGCAGGTTGCGAAGCGTTTAGGGGTGGATTACCGCGAAGGCTTCTTTAAGAACCGTTATATCGGTAGAACATTCATCATGCCTGGGCAAGCAGTACGTAAGAAGTCGGTACGCCAAAAGCTCAATGCAATGCGTATTGAATTCAAAGACAAGACTGTATTAATTGTGGACGACTCGATTGTTCGTGGCACTACCTCATTTGAGATTGTGCAAATGGCTCGTGAGTCCGGTGCCAAGAAAGTGATCTTTGCCTCTGCTGCACCTCCAGTGCGCTTCCCAAATGTGTATGGCATTGATATGCCTACCCGTAGCGAGTTAGTTGCGTATGGCCGTACCGATGAAGAGATTAATAAGATGATTGGCGCGGATCAACTGATCTACCAAGATGTTGAAGATATGAAGCAGGCGGTTCGCGATATCAATCCAGATATTCAGAACTTTGAAGCTTCTTGTTTTGATGGTTTTTATGTTACCGGCGACATCACTGAGTCTTATCTTGATGCTTTGGAGGCCGCAAGAAATACTTCTGATGCAAAGGCAGACCGTCAGCGGGATTCCAGTGATTTTGCCCGCTCTCAACTGCATCTTCATTTGGCTACTGAAGACTAAAAACGACAAGAATTTGCCTTTGCGAAGGCAAATCCGCGTTTCAATGTCAAAATAGCAGTATGAAGAGCAAAACCACCCGTAAAAAACCCGATTTTTCAAAACTTGCCCCAGAGACGCTGGCAGTTCGTGCTGGCACTCGCCGTACGAGCGAATACCAAGAGCATTCAGAAGCTTTATTTCTGACATCGAGTTTTTGCTTTGATAGTGCTGAGTTGGCCGAAGATGGTTTTGCTCATGCTGATCAAGGCTTTATTTATTCACGCTTTACCAATCCCACCGTCAGCATGTTCCAAGATCGCTTGGCTGCTCTGGAGGGTGGCGAGTCCTGTATCGCTACTGCATCGGGTATGTCTGCCATCTTAACGATGGCAATGGCGCATTTGCAGTCTGGTGATCATGTCGTTTGTTCGCGCTCGGTCTTTGGCGCAACGATTCAATTGTTTTCCAATATCTTGGGTCGTTTTGGCATTACAACAACGTATGTTGACTTGTCAGATACCAAGTCATGGCAAGCTGCTGTTCAGCCAAATACCAAACTGTTTTACTTAGAAACGCCATCGAATCCTTTAACCGAAATTGCGGACATTAGAGCGATTTCGAAGATTGCTAAAAAGGCAGGCGCACTCTTTGCAGTCGATAACTGCTTCTGTACGCCTGCATTGCAAAAGCCTTTGGCTCTTGGTGCCGATGTAGTGATTCATTCAGCTACCAAATACCTAGATGGTCAGGGTAGAGTTGTGGGCGGCGCAATTGTGGGCAGTAAAGATTTTGTGATGGGTAAAGTATTTCCTTACGTGCGCACTGCAGGACCAACGCTTTCTGCCTTCAACGCCTGGGTCTTTCTGAAGGGTCTAGAAACGTTAGAGCTGCGCATGAAACAGCAAAGTCAGAATGCACTTGCATTGGCACAATGGCTGGAGAAGCAGCCAGGTGTCGAGCGTGTATACCATCCGGGCCTAAAATCGCATCCCCAGCATGCCTTGGCAAAACGCCAACAAAAAGAGGGCGGCGCTATTCTGTCTTTTGTATTAAAGGGTGGTAAGAAAGCAGCCTTCAAACTCATTAATCAGACCAAGCTTTGCTCGATTACGGCAAATCTTGGTGATACCCGCACCACTATCACCAATCCAGCAACTACAACGCACTGCCGAGTTAGTCCAGAGGCGCGTAAGGCGGCTGGAATTACCGATGGTTTGGTAAGAATTGCGGTTGGCCTTGAAAATATTAACGACCTGAAGAGTGATCTCATTGGCGGGTTGAAGAAATAAGCAAGATTAAATAAGAAGGTAAGCCATGAGTTTTGAAGATGCTACTCAGTTCTGGAACGAACGCTTTGATAACGCAGAATTCATCTTTGGCAAAGAGCCCAATGAGTATCTAGTCGAGAAAACTCAACAGTATTTAAAGCCCGGTCAAAAAGTTCTTTGCATTGCCGATGGTGAAGGGCGTAATGGTGTTTGGCTGGCTAAGCAAGGAATGCAAGTTATCGGCTTTGATGCATCTGATATTGCGCTAGCTAAAGCTAAGCAGTTTGCTAAAGAAAATCAGGTAGAAGTCGAATACTCCTTCTCTGACACCGATAGCTTTGCGTGGCATGCCAATACGTATGACGCAGTGATTGGGATCTTTATTCAGTTTGCAGATCCAGCAATGCGTGAGAGAATTTTTCAGAAGACTTATGAGGCCCTAAAACCTGGCGGTATATTTATCCTGCAGGGCTACACCCCTAAGCAGCTTGAATACAAAACAGGTGGCCCCTCGTTAATAGAGCATCTCTATACCGAGGAACTGATTCGACAGCTAGCAAAAGGCCTTGATATTCGCGATCTCACCATCTATGAAAAAGAGCTATCAGAGGGTGCGCGACACACTGGTATGTCTGCTTTGCTTGGTCTGGTTGCGCAAAAACCATAATTTCGATATATTTTTTAGGATGGCTATGAAAAAGATTCAATGGGGTATAGCCCTTGTATTGACTGCGCTAGTTGGTCTTGTCCATGCGGCGACATTACCTGGACCGGTTGTTAGTGCTGATTGGCTTGCTACCAATATGAATGAAGTACAGGTTATTGAGGTTAGAACTGACTTGGCGAGTTATGTACGTAATCCAGTATTTGATACAGACAAAAAAACAGGGAAGAAATTTTTAGTTGAAGTTGGTGGGCATATCCCCAATTCAAGCCTCCTAGATTTTAAGAAAGTACGCGTAGAACGTTTAGTGGATGGCAAGAGGATTAAGTTACTCATTCCGGAGAAAGCTGATTTTGAAAAATTAGTCCAAACACTGGGAGTTAACTCGGATAAACCTATAGTTCTAGTTCCGATTGGCCAAGATATGTCGGATATCGATGAAGCACTGAGGATGTACTGGCAGTTTAAGGTTTATGGTGAAGATAGTGTTGCAGTATTGGATGGCGGTATCGCAGGATAGTTAGGCGAAGGTCGTGAATACACTACGGCAACAACTCAAAAATCCTCTGGTAACTGGGCGGCTAAAGCTTTTCGTCAAGAGCTCATCGCAAGTTCTGATGAGGTTGCAGCAGCCTCCAAAAGTGGCAAGCCACAATTGTTAGATGCTCGTCAGCCAGCGCAATACTTGGGCCTTACTAAGCGCCCGGATGTGCAAACCTTTGGTCATATTGCAGGATCTAAAGCCCTTGCACCTGAATTATTGGCTAAACCTACTAATGGCGCCCTGTATTTTTGGCAAAAGATTACCTATGATGCGTTGATGTCTGCTAATGGCTTAAGCACCAAAGCTCCAACAATTAGTTATTGCAATACAGGTCACTTGGCTGCAGGCGGTTGGTTCGTGATGTCAGAACTAGCGGGTAATAAGTCTACGAAGTTGTATGACGGATCCCTATACCTTTGGACTCTAGAAGACCGTCCTTTAATTGGTGTTCCTTTGAATTAATCCGGGAAGGGTGCATACTTAGCTGTCTGGGGTTGCACCTCTCTTAATACTCATAATTACTGCTCAACAAATCGTCTAGGGTCATTGATTGGCCTTAAGGGCATGATGTGAATCTTGGTGCTATCGATTTCAATTTGAGTAACTCCGCCAAGCTCTAAAGCAAGTCGCTTAATTTCAGCGGCAGATGCTTGCCAAGTAATAACATGAGCTCCATCATTCAGAGTCATTTGAATAACGGCTATTTGTCCTAATGTACTTATTTGGATTACGGTTGCAGGAATGCTCGAACTGCTTTGCTGTGCATGCAGGCTTAAGCCATCAGCCGGGATTACCCATGCAACCGGGGTATTAGGCGGAATCTTTCCTTTATCGATTACGTTGAATTGAAGTGCGCAAGCGTTCCAACTCAGTTTGCCCGCATTAAAAATACCCTCAAACATATTATTGATGCCGACCAACTCTGCAACACGCGAGTTTCTTGGTTTTTGGAATAATACTTGTGGCGCTGCAGTCTGTAATCCAATGCCTTGGTCAATGACGGTAATTCGATCAGCTAACAAGTCAGCCTCATGCAAGTCATGAGTAACCATCACGATGGGTATATTTAAATCCTTGCGCAGATCAGCCAGGGTTTTATAAAGACTTTGGCGAGTTGGCGCATCAATCGCAGAAAAAGGTTCATCTAGCAGCAACACCTTTGGCTGTCTTGCTAAAGCCCTAGCTAATGCAACGCGTTGTTGCTGTCCACCCGAGAGTTGATGTGGCATTCGCTGCGAAAGTTCTGCAATCCCCATGCGCATTAACCAGTCTTGAGCAATTTTTTTGCGCTCAGCGATGTTTTGGCCAGAATTTTGCAAAGGAATACAGACATTCTCCAAGGCGGATAGGTGTGGGAATAGGGCATATTGCTGAAACAGAAAACCACAAGAACGTGCGGATGGCGCAAGAGTCTTGGTAGCGCCATGAAGTTCATCACCTTCAAACCAAAGTTCCTTATCGCATTCAATTCTTCCGGAGTGTGGGTGACTTAATCCGGCAATGGTCCGAAGGACGGAGGTTTTTCCACTGCCAGAAGGTCCAACTAGGGCATGTAATTCGCCGGGCCCACATTCCATATTGATTTGCAGGGGGCTTGGTGTAGCTTGGATGACTTTTACCTTAAGCATCAAGTCCTCCGATTTCGTTGATGCAGGGGTGAGCGGCCAAAGACGCCATAGGAAAGGGCGATTGCTATAAGCGAGACAGCTAGTAAACACAGGGATAAGGCCCCAGCTCCTGAGGCATCAAAACTTTGCACCTTGTCGTATATGGCAATCGAAACGGTTTTGGTTTCTCCAGGAATTGCGCCGCCAACCATGAGGATGACTCCAAACTCACCCAAGGTATGTGCAAATGTCAAAACAGCGGCGCTAGTAATTCCGCGCCAAGCTAATGGAAGTTCAATTAAGCGGAAGATTTGCCAATTAGATAAACCACTGACTTGAGCGGCTTCTCGTATATCTGGGTTAATAGATTCAAAAGCACGCTGAATTGGCTGAATTGCAAAAGGAAGGTTGACGATCAGCGAAGCAATCAGAATGCCTGTAAAAGAAAAGACTAATGGTGTGCCCAAGATACTTTTGCCGCTCAACCCAATTAAAAGGTAGTAGCCCAATACCGTTGGCGGCAGTACCAGTGGAAGTGCGAGGGCAGCTTCAATCCAGGGCCTACTTTTGCCTAATTTCTGCAGGGAATGGGCTACCCAGATGCCAAAAGGCAGGATTAAGGCAAGCGTCCACAAGGCTAGCTTTAAAGAGAGAAGAATGGCTTCTATATCCATCAATGGATTGTATCGTCAGATGTACTCAGGGTATCTCACTATATAAGTCGATTCGTTACTGGGTTTAAATATGCTTATATACGCATATAAGCAAATAAATAGCCATTTATGAAAACACGAGTTCAAAAATCCACCAAAAATTTATCTCCAAAACAGATGGAAAAAGTCTTCGCAAAAGTAGCTGAATATTTCAGCGTACTTTCTGAGCCTTCCCGTCTGCGCATTATGTATGCAGTTTGTAGTGGTGAAAAAACAGTGTCAGAAGTTGTTGAGCTTTGTGGCTCCAGCCAGGCTAATGTCTCGCGTCAACTCGCTGCACTTCACAAGTCAGGCATATTACTCAGGCGTAAAGAGGGTGTAACGGTTTATTACTCTATTGCAGATAATGCAACCGTAGAGATGTGTCAAACAGTCTGCGCGAAGATTGCAGAAAGCTTGCACTAAGTGTTGAAAAATTTAACTTGTTAAGTAGAGATCAAATGACTAAGAAGCAAATTGAATTGAGCGCCCAGGACATCTCTTTTGTTGAGAAGCCCACAAATAGAGCGCGCTTAGTAAAAGCGCCTGAGCACTTCGTTTCCCAGGATTTGATTGCGGATATTAATGCCAATGGTCTGGATGAAAATCGCCGGGGCTTTTTGCGCAAAGGCTTTTTATCTGCTATCGGTGGAGCAGCTGCAAGCTTATCTGCGCCAATGGCATTTGCTGCTGGTGAAGGTGATCCAGCAATCCTAGAAAAACAAGAGTGGCAGACTACGCTAGGTAAAAACGTTGCCACGATGCCATATGGCGTGCCATCAATTTATGAATCCAATTTGATTCGCCGTGAATCACCGGGCTTAACTCGTGTATCAGCAGCTTCAGTTGCCTTCACGCCTTTACAGGGTTTATTTGGAACGATTACTCCAAACGGTTTGCATTTTGAACGTCATCACCAAGGTTGGTACAACCTAAACCCAGAAACCCATCGCTTAATGGTGAATGGCATGGTGAAGAACGCTCGTGTTTTTACGATGAGTGATTTGATGAGGCTACCTTCAGTCTCGCGTACGCATTTCATCGAGTGTGGTGCTAATACCGGTCTAGAGTGGGGTAACGTTGCTGTGCCAACGGTGCAATATACCCACGGTATGCTGTCTTGTTGTGAGTTTACTGGCGTACCTCTAAAAGTATTGCTAGAAGAGTGCGGTGCCGATCTGAAAAAAGGCAAGTTCTTGCTAGCTGAAGGTGGCGATGGATCTGGCATGACGCGGACAATTAATTTGGAAAGCTGCTTAGACGATACGATTGTTGCCTGGAGTATGAATGGCGAAATGTTACGCCCAGAAAATGGCTTCCCATTACGCTTAGTAGTGCCTGGTGTGCAAGGGGTGAGCTGGGTGAAGTGGCTGCGTCGCCTCGAGGTAGGTGATATGCCATGGAATGCAAAAGATGAGGCAGTTCACTATATCGAACTGATGCCAGATGGAATGCATCGTCAATATGCATCTATTCAAGAGTGCAAATCCGTCATTACTACGCCATCGGGCGGTCAGCAATTATTGGATAAAGGTTTTTATAACGTGAGCGGTATGGCTTGGTCTGGCCGCGGCAAAATTAACCGTGTGGATGTCTCGTTTGATGGTGGTAATAACTGGCGCACTGCGCGCTTGGAGACACCGGTTCTGACAAAGTCAATCACCCGTTTCAATATTGATTGGGTATGGGATGGTGCACCAGCGATTTTGCAGTCCAGGGCAATAGATGACACTGGATATGTCCAGCCCTCCATCAAGATGCTGCGCGATGTTCGAGGAAATCGCTCCATCTATCATAACAATGCAATTCAGTCTTGGAAATTAGATTCAAACGGCGAGGTGAGCAATGTACAAGTCGGCTAAAGTGATTGCTCGTTTAGGACTGTTCAGTCTTGCGGTATGTGTTTCTGGGATTGCCTTTGCACAATCTTCACAGAACTCTGTCAAGTTTCCCGGCATAGGTCGTAATGCGACACCGGCTGAAGTACTTGCTTGGGATATTGATGTCCGCCCAGATTTCAAGGGATTACCAAAAGGATCGGGCTCAGTTGAGAAGGGTCAAGCTATCTGGGAATCTAAATGCGCTAGTTGTCATGGCGTATTTGGCGAGTCCAACGAAATCTTTACGCCAATTGCAGGTGGTACTACAGCAGATGATGTGAAGACGGGTAGGGTAGCGTCGTTGGCTGATCGTAAGCAGCCTCAGCGCACAACCCTAATGAAGGTGCCGACGGTTTCTACTTTGTGGGACTATATCTATCGTGCAATGCCTTGGAATGCACCAAGATCGCTAACACCAGATGACACCTATGCACTAGTTGCTTTTATCTTGAGCTTAGGTGAGATCGTTCCGGATGATTTTGTGTTGAGTGATGCCAATATTGCTGAAGTTCAAAAGAAGATGCCTAACCGTAATGGCATGACTCGAAATCATGGCTTTTGGAGTGTGAATGGTAAGCCTGATGTTAATTCAACAGCCTGTATGAACAACTGCGTTAAGTTTGTGCAAATTGGCTCTACCTTGCCAGATTTTGCAAGAAATGCCCACGGAAATATTGCAGAGCAAAATCGTCTCTACGGTCCGTATCGCGGTTCCGATTCCACTAAGCCGCCTTTGGAGAAACTGCCTGGCTCAACTGGAGAAGGCTTAGCTCATGCTGCTGATACACATGCAGCGACAACTAAAGGGCCTGCAGCCCTATTTAAAAATGAGAACTGCTCAGCTTGTCATGCCCCTAATGCCAAGTTAGTAGGGCCGTCCCTTGCAGATATTGCAGAGAAATATAAAGGTCAAAGTGGAGCACAGGATAAGCTAATGGCAAAGGTTAAAAACGGCGGTTCTGGCGTATGGGGAGCCATTCCCATGCCTCCACAATCTCAATTATCGGATGAGGATAGAGCAACCCTCGTGCGATGGGTTTTAACAGGACAGTAGTTTTTAGGAAGCTTTTTGGAAATACCACTATATTTGATAGTAAGAGTAGATTAATAAAGGAGTTTTTATGAATCAGCAGCGACGCAGTTTATTGAAATATTCAGCCGTATTTGGCTTGATGGCTTCTGCGGGTCTCATTAGCGTGGCCCAAGCTCAAGAGTGGAACAAAGCCGCCTTCGAAGGTAAGAGCCTAGACGACGTATTCAAAATCTTAGGTGCTAGCAGCCCTGATAAATCTGGAGCTGTTACTTTAAATGCCCCTGATATTGCAGAAAATGGTGCCGTGGTTCCAGTTGGCATTGTTACTACCCTTAAAGCAGAGCAAATGGCTATTTTGGTTGAGAAAAACCCAAGTGCATTGGCTGCCCAATTCTTTATTCCTGCCGGTACTGAGCCATTCGTTACAACACGTATCAAGATGGGTCAAACCTCCAATGTATACGCCTTAGTAAAAGCAGATGGCAAGTGGAGTATGGCTGTTAAGGAAGTGAAAGTTACTTTAGGTGGTTGCGGCGGTTAATTGACGACGACTAAAAACATACTATTAATTAAATACTAGATTACAAGAGGAAAACATGGCTGATCCAATGCGCGTTAGAGCTGCTGAGAATGGTGGAATTGTGGATGTAAAGATTTTGATGAAGCACGATATGGAATCTGGTCAGCGTAAAGATGCTGCTGGTAAAACAATTCCTGCGTGGCATATCACTACTCTGAACGTCAAAGCAAATGGTAAAGATGTATTGAATGGTCAATTTGGTCCAGCAGTATCTAAGGACCCATTCTTGAACTTCAAATACAAGGGCGCTAAGGGCGACAAGATTGTTGTGAGCTGGGTTGATAGCAAAGGTGACAAGCGCACCGATGAAGCAACTGCTTCTTAATGCGATTGATCTTCACCGCCTCCATGGTTCTGAAAGGGTAAAAAATGCAGCGTAAATTAACCTTGGGCTTAGCCTCAGGAGTATTGACAACCTTGTTGTCGATGTCATCATTGTCTTTTGCGCAAAGCGCCACTGACGATATCGCAAAGTATCGCGAGATGATTGCAGATGGTAATCCTTCGGAGCTATACGAGGCTGCAGGTGAAGAGCTTTGGAAAAAACCTGCAGGACCCAAAAACGCTACTCTTGAAAAGTGTGACTTAGGTTTGGGGCCTGGAGTGGTCAAGGGTGCAGCAGCACAATTGCCGCGTTACTTTAAAGATACCAATAGGGTTCAAGACCTGGAGTCGCGTTTAATGACTTGTATGCAAAAGCTACAAGGTCGCGATCCACAAGAGATGATAGATGCACCATTTCAAAAAGGTCCAAAGAAGGATATGGAGGCGATTGTTGCCTACGTAGTGACCTTGTCAAAGGGTGACAAAATCAATGTCAGCACAAATCATCCAAAAGAAAAAGAAATGTATGAGCTTGGTAAGCGCGCATTCTTTTTTCAAGGGGGTCCAATGGACTTCTCATGCGCTTCTTGTCATGGCGAAGATGGCAAGCGCATTCGTTTGCAAGATTTGCCTAATATCACCACCCAAAAAGGTGCAGCTTTAGGCTGGGGTTATTGGCCAGCGTATCGCGTATCTAGTGGGCAGTTTTGGACCATGCAGCAGCGTTTAAATGATTGCTATCGTCAACAGCGCTTTCCATTCCCAATTTATGGCTCTGATTTAACTGTAGCTTTATCAATGTATATGTCAAAGAATGCCAATGGCGGCACAGTAGAAACGCCTGGCTTAAAGCGCTAACAGATCAGAGACAGAGAATATGAATATGAAGAACATGAAATCCCTCTTGGCCATTAGCGCATTAGGCTTCGCATTAATCGCACTGCAAAACTCTGCATTAGCTCAGCAAAAAAATGATCCTAAATTCAATAAGATGATGAAGGATGGCTTTAGGGCTGATGGTATTGCAGGCTTAGATCGTATCGATCAAGATGAAACGCAGAAGTTCTGCTCTGATCCTGTATTTGCGAGTAGCAAGCAGGGCGAAAAAATGCGCGAGAAGATTCAGAAGATGAATATGGATAGCATCAAGCAGCCTTCAGATGGTAAGTACATTGGCGATTGGAAAAAAGGTGAGGCGATTGCGCAAAGCGGTCGTGGCGCAACTTGGACCGACACTGCAGCGACACCTATTGGCGGCGGTTGTTACAACTGTCACCAAATCGATAAGAAAGAAATTTCTTATGGAACGATTGGGCCAACCCTATGGAATTATGGCAAGCTTCGCGGCTATACCAATGAAGTGGTCACCTATACCTGGAATCGAGTCAATAACTCGAAGGCTTATAACGCTTGTAGCAATATGCCTAGATTTGCCCACTTCAAACTCTTAAATGAGCAGCAGATTCAGGATGTGATGGCCTTACTGCTGGATCCTGCATCGCCTGTTAATCAATAAAGCACTAAAGAACAGGCCGACAGGCCTGTTTTCATAAGGGGAATGTTATGTCTTTAAGTCGTCGCGATTTTCTGCAGGCCTTGGCTATTGCATCGGCAGGTGGAATGAGTTTGCAATCAAACTTTGTAAATGCACAGAGCACTGCGCAGAAGTTTTATGACTTACCAAAATTTGGTAATGTCCACTTTTTGCACTTCACCGACTGCCACGCACAGTTGTTACCGATTTATTTCCGTGAGCCCAACGTTAATATCGGTATCGGCACGCAAGAAGGCAAGACGCCACACTTGGTGGGCGAATATTTCTTAAAGGCTAATGGCATTGCAGCGGGTACTCGTGATGCTCACGCATTTACTTATTTGGATTACGTGGCTGCTGCCCAGAACTACGGCAAGATGGGCGGCTTTGCCCATATGGCAACGTTAATTAAACAGATGAAGGCAAATCGCCCTGGTGCCCTATTGCTTGATGGTGGTGACACTTGGCAGGGCTCCGGCACTGCCTTATGGACGAATGGCCAGGATATGGTCGACGCCGCACTGGCATTGGGTGTTGATGTGATGACGCCTCACTGGGAGATGACGCTTGGGGAGAAGCGCGTCATGGAAATTGTGAATGGCGATTTCAAGGGGAAGGTGTCATTCATTGCGCAAAATATTAAAACTTCTGACTTTGGCGACCAGGTATTTAATCCCTATGTCATGAAGGTGCAGAACGGCATTCAGGTGGCTATTATTGGACAAGCATTCCCGTATACGCCGATTGCAAATCCACGTTACTTCACACCGGATTGGACTTTTGGTATTCAAGAGGAGAATATGCAAAAGACGATTGATGAGGTGAGATCTAAGGGTGCAAAGGTTGTAGTGCTCTTGTCACACAACGGTATGGATGTGGATTTAAAGATGGCTTCCCGAGTGCATGGTTTGGATGCAATTCTGGGTGGGCATACACATGATGGCGTGCCTATTCCGGTCAAGGTTAAAAATGCCGGCGGTATCACTCTAGTGACGAATGCGGGTTCTAACAGTAAATTTCTAGGCGTCCTAGATTTTGATGTGAAGGGCGGCAAGGCGGTTGATTTCCGCTACAAACTTTTCCCGATCTTCTCTAATTTGATTCCTGCTGATCCTGCAATGAGTAAGTTGATTTCAAAAGTGAGGGCTCCTTATGAAGCTAAGCTCAATGAGAAGCTCGCCACTACCGAAGGCTTGTTATATCGACGAGGTAACTTTAATGGCAGCTTCGATCAATTGATTCTCGATGGTTTGATGGCGCAAAAGAATGCTGAGATCGCTTTCTCGCCCGGTTTCCGCTGGGGCACTAGCTTGTTGCCTGGACAGCCCATAACGCGAGAAAATCTTTTGGACCAAACGGCGATTACCTATCCATACACTACCGTCACCAATATGACGGGTGAGACGATTAAAACGATTTTGGAAGACGTTGCAGACAATTTATTTAATCCCGATCCGTACTATCAACAGGGTGGAGATATGGTGCGCGTAGGCGGTATGCAATACGCCATTGATCCTGTTCAAACTACCGGCAAGCGAATTACAGACATGCGCCTGAACGGTAAACCAATCGAAGCTAGCAAAACTTATAAGGTGGCAGGTTGGGCGCCAGTAAGTGAAGAAGCGAAGAACGCCGGCGGCGAGGCGATATGGGATGTGATGGAGCGTCACTTACGTGATGTGAAAGTCGTGAAAGCCGTGAAGCTCAATGAGCCCATCATTAAGGGTATTTCTAATAACCCCGGCATGGTCTCCCTCTAATAATTGAATTGAAAGTGCATATGATGAACAAATTGACTGGTTTTGTACTGGTAATGCTATTTGCCCTGGGATTAAATTCTCCTGTAATGGCGCAAGGGGCTGGTTCAACTAAAGTGGTTTATCACATCGATGATGCTGAAACACAAGGTTTAAAGGGTTTGCGCAATATTCGCAATCACTTGGACACCTCTCCTCAAACTACGATCATTGTTGTCACCCATGCGAATGGCGTTGATATGCTGATGGAAGGCGCCAAGGATAAAAAGAATAATGTGGAATATGCGCCACTAGTAGGAGCTCTCAAATCTCGTGGTGTGAAGTTTGAGGTATGTGAAATCACTTTAAAGAATCGCAATCTCAAGAAAGATCAGTTCATTATGGATGCCGATTTCACGCCATCAGGAGTCGTGCGGGTTGCTGATCTCCAGTATAAAGACGGTTTTGCTTACATTAAGCCTTAAGCGCATTTCGTGAATTTTGGTATGTTGGTTTTCAGATATATAAAGCCATTGATGAGGATCCTTGTAGGATCCCTGATCTTTTCTGCTGCTGCCTATGGCCAAACCACATCACCTGTAGATGCAATTCAACTAAAGCCAATTCAAGTAGCCCCACATACTTACTTTGTTCAAGGCTTTCCAGAAATGGGTAGCAGCGCTAACCAGAATTTTATTTCGAATGCGGGTTTTGTCATTACTCCTAAGGGTGTAGTGGTAATGGACTCACTGGGTTCACCAGTTTTAGCAAAGAAGCTCATTCGAGAAATTGCTCGCATTACTCCACAAAAAGTAGTTGCTGTGATAGTGAGCCATTATCATGCCGACCATGTCTATGGTTTGCAAGAGTTCAAAAAGATTGGCGCAACAATTTATGCTCAAGGAGAGGGTAGAAATTACTTATCCTCTGAAACTGCAAAACAGCGCCTCATTGCTTCGCGTATTGACTTTGCTCCATGGGTTAATGATCAAACCAATCTCGTTTCTGCGGATGTCTGGATAGATCAGCAATTCAAACTGAGTGTTGGTGGAGTGGAATTTTTGATTAGCAGGGTAGGTCCTGCACATGCTCCCGAGGATTTAATGGTCTATGTGCCCTCTGAAAAGGTGCTCTTTGCGGGAGACTTAGTATTCCGGGGGCGAATTCCTTTTGTTGGCAATGCCGACAGTAAGGGATGGTTGTCTGCTTTGAATGAGATTGAGCGTCTCAACCCGGATATCGTGATTCCTGGGCACGGAAACTACTCAGTTCAACCCATTCAAGATATCGCCTTTACCAGAAGCTATCTCAAGTATCTAAGGGAATCGATGACTTCCGCAGCGACCAATCTGGATCCATTTGAAGAGGCCTATCAGCAAACAGATTGGTCAGAATACGAAGGAATGCCCTTATTTAGAGCCGCAAACCGCATGAATGCCTATAACGTCTACCTTTCGATTCAAGCAGAGTAGGGCAAACATAGTGCTGGGGCTTTAAAATAGCTATTTAATGCTAAATCCTTGATTTTTAATGAAAATGATTTTTGCCCGCGCTAGTGCGATCATAGTCCTTTGGGGTTTATTTACCCCCCAACTCTTTGCTGCGCCCGATTTGGCCAGCGGTAAGAGTATTGATCAGCAAAAGTGCTATGCCTGCCATTCAAAGAAAGCCGGTTTTGGCAATGGTGACATGATTTATACGCGCTCCGATAGCAAAGTGAAATCTGTTGCTGATTTGAAGAAAATGGTTGGGCTATGCAATACCGAGTTACGACTAGATCTATTTCCAGAGGATGAGACAGATGTGGCGGCTTATCTGGGTCAAACGTTTTACAAATTTAAACCTTAATTTTTTAGAAGTTATTCATTATGGAAGTTGTTGATATTGCATCGCTTAGTAAGTCAGTTCTTTGGGCTACCTTTGCGATTACTTTTTTGCTTGGTGCAGTGATGCAGAAAACCGGCTTTTGTAGCATGGGTGCTGTATCAGATGCATTCATCATGTCGAGCTGGGATCGTTTAAGACAGTGGTTTTTAGCCATTGGGGTAGCTATTATCGGTTTTGCACTGATGTCCTACTTAGGATTGATTGATCCTCTGAAAAGTATTTATACCGCGAACAAATTCCTTTGGCTTTCTACCTTAGTGGGCAGTATTTTGTTTGGGTTCGGCATGGTTCTTTCATCTGGTTGCGGTAGCAAGACCTTAGTGCGCATTGGCGGCGGTAACCTAAAATCCATTATTGTGTTTATGGTCTTGGGCTTAAGTGCTTACATGACTTTACGTGGATTTTTGGGCGTCATTCGCATCAATACGCTGGACACAGTGTTTATTGCTTTTAATACCCCACAAGATTTACCTAGCTTACTGAGTGCACCACTAGGGATCGCTCGGCCAATCCTCCATCTCGTTTTAGGTTTAGTGATTGGATTGGCATTCATTGTCTTTGCCTTAGCTAAGAAATCATTTTGGACTTTTGAGAATCTCTTTGCGGGTATTGCTGTTGGCTTGGCGATCTGTGCTGTGTGGTGGATTTCAGGAAGCTTGGGTTATGTTGCAGAGGATCCCAACACATTGGAGGAAGTATTTCTGGTGACCAATTCTGGTCGCATGGAAAGTCTCTCCTTTGTGGCGCCATATGCTTATTCATTGGATTGGTTAATGATGTACAGCGATACCTCTAAGGTATTGACAGTCGGCATTATTGCCGTGCTCGGCATGATCTTGGGTTCAGCTGCAATTGCGCTGTTGACTAAATCATTTCGCTGGGAATCATTTCGTAATACAGAAGACACTGGCAATCATTTGGTTGGCGCAAGCCTGATGGGCTTTGGCGGTGTTACCGCCTTAGGTTGCACAGTTGGTCAAGGCTTAAGCGGTATCTCCACTTTGGCAGTTGGCTCATTGTTGGCATTACCTGGATTTATATTTGGCGCTTATCTCGCATTGCGTTATTTGCAAATGCGCCTTGCTCCCAATCCGTGTAGTTAATCGCAAATAGATTGGATTTGATGTATGCATATTGATTGGTTCTCTTTCACACCGATTCCCTCTTTAGTAGGCGGGATTATCTTGGGCGTAGCTGCAGCGCTATACGTCTTGTTGCATGGACGAATTCTGGGTATCAGCGGTATTGTTTATGGCTTACTTCATCCCAAGTCAGGTGACTGGAACTGGCGCCTTAGCCTTGTCTTAGGCCTGATCAGTGCGCCATTTTTTGCTGCTTTATTTTTTGGCATTCTGCCTGTGATTGAGGTTGATGCGGGATGGGCTGCCATTATTGTTGCTGGACTCCTCGTAGGCTTCGGTGCTCAGTATGGCTCTGGCTGCACTAGCGGTCATGGCATCTGCGGACTCTCGCGTTTGTCACCACGATCATTAGTCGCAACCCTTTCATTCATGACTGCTGGATTTTTAGTGGTTTTTATTATTCGCCACCTTATTTGAGTCCATGATGAAAAAACACTTCAGTCTCATTAGTCAATATGCCATCGGAATTCTGTTTGGTTCGGGCTTAATTATTTCCGGAATGAGTAATCCCCAAAAGATTTTGAGCTTTTTAGATATTGCCGGACTATGGGATCCTTCATTACTCTTTGTCATGGGCGGCGCAGTCTTGGTTGGTCTGGCCGGTTTCTATTTGGCAGGCAAACGTAGTGAAGCCTTCTTTGGCGGCGCATTACATATTCCTTCTAGACGCGATATTTCCAGACCCTTAGTGATCGGCAGTTTTATTTTTGGAGCAGGATGGGGAATCGCAGGATTTTGTCCTGGCCCAGCTTTGGTAGCCTTGGGCGCTGGTCATGTTAAAGCTTTTGTTTTTGTCATCGCTATGCTTGTGGGAATGCTCATCTGCGAGCGTTTCTTCACAGCCCATCGTAAGCAAGCCTGATTTAGAATCGTAAATTATTAACCATGTTTGAACTGAGGATCTCATGAGCCTTCCTATTTCTTGCCACACCAGTCAATTTGGAACTTTGGGTCAAATTGATCCAAGTCATTTGGCCCAGATTGCTCAACAAGGCTACAAGAGCGTGATTAACAATCGTCCAGACGGCGAGGGTGGTCCTGATCAACCTACCAATGCAGCAATTCAAGCAGAGGCTGAAAAGCTAGGGCTAAATTACGCCTACCTTCCAGTGGTGGCAAGCGCTATTACTCAGGCTCAAGTGCTGGAGATGGCTCGATTGCTAAAAACTATGCCAGGACCCGTGTTGGCATTTTGTCGTTCAGGTGCGCGTTCTACTAATTTGTATCAAATGGCCTTGCAAGTTAGCTAATTCACTACGATGCGTATTTCTATTCCCGAAGAAAAAAAGTTTGTTCATGAAATGATCATGCCCATACGCTGGGGTGATATGGATGCTTATAAGCATGTGAACAATACAGTGTACTTTCGGTATATGGAGCAAGCTCGTGTTGAGTGGGTTACTTCCTTGGGTTATAGCGTTGCGCCTGGTCGCGAATCCATGTTGATGATCAATGGTTTTTGCAACTTCTATCAGCAGTTGTCATACCCAGGTGAATTGATACTCAAGACTTCAATTGGTGCAATTGGAAAATCTAGTGTGGATATCTATACCTCTATGTCCTTAACAACTGATCCAGAGGTGATTGCAGCAGAGGGTGGGGCAACGATGGTATGGGTCGATCTCACCACCAATAAGTCGGCACCGTGGCCTGAGCATATTTTGCAGATACTGCGCTAGTTCAATGCTGATTTGGCATGCAGCCTGTTAACCCCCATATCCTGAAGTTAGATCAATTCCTGACAGAGCTTGACCGCTTTGATTTGGTGATTGATGTACGCTCGCCAGCGGAGTTTGCTTTGGACCACATTCCGGGCGCGGTGAACTATCCCGTTCTCAATAACGAAGAGCGTGCGCAGATTGGCACCCTATACAAACAAGTCTCTCCTTTTGCGGCGAAAAAGTTAGGCGCTGCATTGGTTTCCAGAAATATTGCCAACCATTTGGAAAATCATTTCTTGGATTTTCCGCGTGAGTGGCGCCCATTAATTTATTGCTGGCGTGGTGGCGAACGCAGTGGGGCCTTTACCCATATCCTGAATCGAATTGGCTGGAAGGCCATGCAGCTTGAAGATGGCTATCAAGGTTTTAGGCGTACCGTGATTGATGGGCTAGAGCACAGCGCCCATGAATTTTCGTTTCAAGTGATTTGTGGGATGACCGGTAGTGGTAAGACACGTATGCTGCAAGAGATCGGTGCTCTTGGGGCGCAGATTTTAGATCTCGAGGGATTGGCAGTGCATCGCGGTTCTGTTCTTGGGAATGAGCCTAATATTGATCAGCCTTCACAAAAGGGTTTTGAGACGGCATTGTGGGATGCATTGCGTAAATTAGATCCGAGTAAGCCCGTATTTGTTGAGTCAGAAAGCAAAAAGGTCGGTGGTCTCCATGTGCCAGACGCCTTAATGGAAAAAATTCGTAAGGGTGCTTGCGTAGAGTTGCGTTCCAGTACGGCAACCAGGGTTACCTGGTTAATTCGTGAGTACCATCATTTTTTAACAGACACGGACAACTTTAAAGTAAAACTAGGCTTGCTAACGGCGCATTATGGAAAAGTGCAGATTGCGAAATGGTCGGAAGCCATTGATGCAGGTCATTTTCCGGAGCTAGTGGAGGAGTTATTGGTCAAACACTATGACCCGTCTTACTCCTCTTCTATCGTTCGTAATTTTCCTGCTTACAGCCAAGAAAATTTTGTAGAACTGGATAGTGATAGTGACGAGGCCTTTGCTAAATCAGCAAAGGCCATCGTGGCAAAGCTTAATGCTTAAGCGGATTAGCTAAATGCTTGAATGCCAGTTTGAGCGCGGCCCAGAATGAGGGCGTGAATATCGTGAGTACCTTCATAAGTGTTCACAACTTCTAGGTTCAGCATATGACGAACAACGCCATACTCATCAGAGATGCCGTTACCACCGTGCATATCTCGCGCCATGCGAGCGATATCCAAAGATTTACCGCAAGAGTTACGCTTCATGATGGAGGTAATTTCTGGGGCAGCGATCCCTTCATCCTTCATGCGTCCTAATCGTAAGCAGCCTTGCAGGGCAAGCGTAATTTCTGTTTGCATGTCGGCTAATTTTTTTTGAATCAATTGGTTGGCAGCTAGAGGCTTACCAAACTGCTTGCGATCCATGGTGTATTGGCGTGCTGCATGCCAGCACCATTCAGCAGCACCTAAAGCACCCCAAGAGATGCCGTAACGGGCAGAGTTCAAACAAGTGAAGGGTCCTTTGAGGCCGGTCACTTCTGGGAATTCATTTTCATCCGGGACAAATACTTCATCCATCACGATTTCGCCGGTGATAGAGGCGCGTAGACCCATCTTGCCGCTGATCTTAGGTGCGCTTAAACCCTTCATACCTTTTTCTAGGATATAACCACGAATGATGCCTTCATCATTCTTCGCCCAAACTACAAAGACGTCGGCAATTGGTGAATTAGAAATCCACATCTTCGATCCGGTTAATGAAAAACCGCCTGGAACTTTCTTGGCGCGGGTAATCATGCCGCCAGCATCAGATCCGAAGTTCGGTTCTGTTAAGCCAAAGCAGCCAATCCACTCACCGGTTGCTAATTTTGGAAGGTATTTTTGTTTTTGCGCTTCGCTACCAAATTCATTGATAGGTACCATCACTAGAGAGGATTGCACGCTCATCATGGAGCGATACCCAGAGTCAACTCGCTCAATCTCTCTAGCGATCAAGCCATAAGAAACATAGTTTAGGTTGGCACCACCGTATTGCTCAGGAATAGTGATTCCAAGAAGACCAAGTTCACCCATCTCACGAAAAATTGCAGGATCTGTAGTCTCATTGCGATAAGCATCATGGATACGTGGCATCAGACGGCCTTGTGCGTATTCAGCAGCTGCATCACGAACCATGCGCTCCTCTTCTGTTAATTGGGTATCAAGAAGAAGTGGGTCTTCCCACTGAAAGCTAGCTTTACTCATTGCGTTTAGTCATCCTCTAGTTTGTTTTAATCTAACCCTGTCCTGCGAATTTTCAGGAATGCAGATATTCTTGTTTCTATTATCCAATTTTTCTGGAATTATGGACGCCCCTAGACGCCACCACCACTATTACGACCTGATTTTGGCTGCCTTCGTAGTGGTTTTGTTGTGCTCCAACTTTATTGGGGCGGGTAAGGCTGCTACCGTCGACTTGCCCTATTTGGGGCCTACCGTCTTTGGTGCCGGCATTCTCTTTTTCCCGATTGCCTATTTCTTCGGAGATATTTTGACTGAGGTCTATGGCTATGCCTATGATCGCAGGGCAGTTTGGGCTGGATTTGCAGCCTTAGCTTTTGCTGCCATCATGGCCCAGATTGTGATTGCCTTGCCTATCGCTCCAGGGGCTTATATGGCCAATTATCAGAAGGGATTGGAAACAGTCTTCGGTAACTCCTGGCGCATCGCTTTGGCCTCAATGACGGCTTTTTGGTGTGGAAGTTTTGTCAATAGCTATGTCTTGGCTAAGATGAAAATCTGGACCCAAGGTCGGCATTTATGGAGCCGTACGATTGGCTCAACTGCCATGGGGGAGCTCGTGGATTCATCCTTGTTCTATTTTTTGGCCTTTTATGGTTTATGGCCTATTGAGGAGCTTTTACAGGTCGCTTTAGCGCAATATGTCCTGAAAACCTCTTGGGAGGTTCTGGCCACACCGCTGACTTATTGGATCGTGGGCTTCCTCAAGCGTAAGGAAAATGAGGATTTTTATGATAACCATACCAATTTCACCCCATTTCGGGTCAAAGTTTGATTTAGCCCTGAAGCTTTCTAAACCGTTAAAATAACGGTTTTTGTCCCCAAAGCTGGGGCAGTCTATTGAATTGAATTTCAGAAAGCTAGAAAACATCCGTGCTGTCAGCATCTAATATCACTATGCAGTTTGGGGCAAAACCCCTGTTCGAAAATATTTCCGTAAAGTTTGGCGGCGGTAATCGCTATGGCCTCATTGGTGCCAATGGTTGCGGAAAATCTACATTCATGAAAATTTTAGGTGGCGAGCTCGAGCCAACAAGTGGCAACGTCAGTTTGGATCCTAGTGTTCGTCTGGGTAAGTTGCGCCAAGATCAATTCGCGTACGAAGATGTTCGTGTTTTAGATGTGGTGATGATGGGGCATGAAGAAATGTGGAAGGCAGCCGCTGAACGCGATGCTATTTACGCCAATCCAGATGCCAGCGATGAAGATTACATGAAGGCGGCCGAACTTGAGGGCAAGTATGCAGAGTACGGCGGCTATACGGCTGAAGCGAAAGCAGGTGAACTCTTATTGGGTATTGGTATTCCAATCGAGCAACACAATGGACCCATGAGTAATGTTGCGCCTGGTTGGAAGTTGCGCGTCTTGCTTGCGCAAGCCTTGTTTTCTGATCCTGATGTCTTGTTGCTGGATGAGCCAACCAATAACTTGGATATTCATTCCATTCATTGGCTTGAAGATATTCTCAATCAGATCAAGAGCACGATTGTCATCATCTCCCATGATCGTCACTTCTTAAATGAAGTCTGCACGCATATGGCTGATATGGACTACGGAACACTGAAGGTCTATCCAGGAAACTATGACTCTTACATGCTTGCTTCTGTACAGGCGCGTACACAACAACTTAGCTCTAATGTGAAAGCCAAAGAAAAAATTGCTGAATTAGCAGCTTTCGTAGCTCGCTTCTCAGCAAATGCATCTAAAGCACGTCAGGCAACCTCTCGTCAAAGACAATTAGAGAAGATTGAGATTGTCGAAGTGAAGCCTTCCTCACGTCAAAATCCGTTTATTCGCTTTGATACAGAGAAGAAGTTACACAATATGGCGGTTGAGTGCAATGGACTGACCAAGGCTTATGACCGCATTATCTTTAAAAACTTTAAATTGGGTGTTCGTGCTGGAGAGAAGATTGCCATCATTGGTCAAAATGGTGCTGGTAAGACAACGCTTTTAAAAACGATTCTGAGCAAACGCTTTGAGGGTATTGCTGCCGATAGTGGTGATGTAAAGTGGGCTGAGAATGCCAACGTTGGGGTAATGCCTCAAGACAACACCGAGATGTTTGCCAAAGATGAGTTGCTCATGGATTGGATGAATTGGTGGCGTAATACAGGCGACGATGATCAAGTCATTCGGGGTACCTTAGGCCGTTTACTGTTTTCTGGCGATGACATCGGCAAGTCTGTCAAAGTTCTCTCAGGTGGAGAAAAGGGCCGCATGATTTGGGGTAAGTTAATGCTCCAAAAATATAACGTCTTAGCAATGGATGAGCCAACCAACCATATGGATATGGAATCCATTGAGAGTTTGCAAATTGCGCTCGAGAAATTCGACGGTACATTGATTTTTGTTTCCCATGACCGTGAATTTGTTTCTGCATTAGCCAATCGCATCTTGGAAGTGAAGATGGACGGTACGATTGAGGATTACTCGGGAACATACGAGGAGTATTTGCGTAGCCAAGCGATCGCTGGCTAAAGCATTCATGCTAAAGAGGACGGTTAAATCGACTTGCCTTCTTTAGCCTGTCTTTGAAAGCGCATAGCGGTGCCATCGGCCCGGATACGTTGCCACACCGAATCTTTTTCTTCCTGCGATAGGAATACCCAGTTACTGACTTCACTCAGGGTTCGACCGCAGCCCTGACAGATCTCATCGTACAAAGTAGTGCACACCCCAATACAGGGCGAGTCCGAAGCATCATCTCCTGTGGATAGAGAGTTTGATCCATCTTGTACATCAGGTTTTTGGCTTTCCGAATTCATGGCTGTACTTTAGTCGATTTCAGTGGACTGTGCTCGGCCAGCTCATCAACGTAAGCGCCGATGCCTTGGTGCTCTCGATTCAAAAAGTGCTGAACTGCTTTGGAAAATTGTGGGTCTGCAATGAAATGTGCTGATTTGATGGTGGTTGGCAAAAAGCCTCGAGCCATTTTATGTTCACCTTGTGCACCACCTTCAAAGGTTTGAATGTGGTTTTCAATGCAATATTCAATGGCCTGGTAATAAGCTGTTTCAAAGTGTAGGCAGGGCACATGCTCTACTGCGCCCCAGTATCTTCCGTAGACTTTTGAAGAATCAACATCGACTACTAATAGAGATGCAGCAATAGGTACTTGGTTGCGATGGGCAATGATTAAATGGAGATTCTCAGGCATGCGCTGTGCAAGAAGCTTAAAGAAATCTGCATTTAAGTAGGGACTCGATTGGTGTTCTAAATAGGTGTTCTCATAACATCGATAAAAAAACTCCCAGTCCTGGGCAGAGGTATCGCGACCAGAAATGTGATTAAAAGAAATATTTTCTCTAGCAACCTGTTCGCGTTCACGGCGAATATTCTTACGACGTTTCATTGTCAATGCAGATAAGAAATGCTCAAAACTTTCAAAGTCTTGGTTATGCCAATGAAACTGCACAGAGTCTCGGAGCATAAAACCTTGAGTGGCTAGCGCTTCTGCTTCAACCGCTTGTGGAAATAGAATATGCGCCGAAGAAAGATTATTTTCAATAACGAGCGTTTTGAGTCCTGCCATCAATTGAGTTTGAACTTGAGATAAGTCTTCCTTGGTATTGCATAAGATGCGTGCACCTTGAGCTGGCGAGAAGGGGATAGCGCAGAGTGCCTTTGGGTAGTACTGCATACCTTGCTGCTCATAGGCCTGTGCCCATGACCAATCGAATACAAATTCACCGTAAGAATGTTGTTTCAAATAAAGAGGCATCGCCCCAATAAGTTCTTTTTGCTTATAAAGACCCAGGTGGGCAATCTGCCAGCCAGTATTGCCGCCAACGCAGGCGGTCTCTTCAAGGGTGCTGAGAAATTCGTGCTTGAGAAAGGGGCCTGCATCATGATGAAGCAGCGCATTCCACCGTGCTGCAGGAATATATGCGAGCTTCTCAATAATTTCTATTTGGTATGGCTCGGCACTCACAGCATGCTAGCGTTGAATCAGTTCTATTTTGTAACCATCAGGATCGGTAACAAACGCAATAATTGTATCGCCACCCATCACTGGACCAGCAGGGCGTGTGACGTTGCCTCCGGAGGCATTTATCTTGTCGCAGGCAGCATAAGCATCTGGAACGCCAATTGCAATATGTCCATAGGCGGTCCCCATGTCGTAGGAGTCAACACCATGGTTATAAGTCAGTTCAATTTCTGCTTGTCCATCAGCATTGCCTTTGCCATAACCAACGAAGGCCAGTGAATATTTTTGATCAGGACGTTCTGTGGTGCGCAGTAAATTCATCCCAAGCACTTTGGTATAAAAATCAACTGAGCGAGTCAAGTTGCCGACTCTAAGCATGGTGTGAAGGATCATCATATTGATTAATATAAACGGAATTATCGAATGGCGCTCAATAAGAAAAATCCCAGCAAGGGGGCTGGGGTTTTAGAGATACTGCTCAGTAAGTAAATTACATTGAGGCGTAGTTCGGTCCACCACCGCCTTCAGGCGTGATCCAAACAATATTCTGACTAGGATCCTTGATGTCACATGTTTTGCAATGCACGCAGTTTTGGGAATTAATCTGCAAACGTGCCTTGCCATCTATTTCTACATATTCATAAACCCCGGCAGGGCAGTAGCGCTGTTCTGGTCCAGCATAAGTCTTGAGATTGAGATCTACAGGGATAGATGCATCCTTTAGGGTGAGATGAATCGGTTGATTTTCCGCGTGATTGGTATTGGAAATAAAGACCGAAGATAGGCGATCAAAAGTGATCTTGCCATCGGGTTTCGGATAATCAATCGGTTGATGTTGTGCGGCTGGCTCTAGGCACTCATGGTCTGCGTGCTTCAGATGCACTGTCCATGGCATATTGCCGCCCAGTAGCTTTTGCTCAAGCCCAACCATGAGCGTTCCCACATAAAGTCCTTTGGACATCCAAGGCTTAAAGTTGCGCGCTTGATTCAGCTCGGTGTGAAGCCAGTTATTTTGAAATGCAGTTGGGTAGGCTGCTAATACATCTGCTGAACGATTCTCATGAATCGCAGCCACCGCGGCCTCAGCGGCTAGCATGCCAGTTTTTATTGCTGCGTGGCTTCCTTTAATGCGAGACGCATTTAAGAATCCAGCGTCACAACCAATCAGTGCACCGCCAGGGAAGACTGTCTTAGGTAGGCTGTTGAGGCCACCAGCAGTCAATGCACGAGCACCATAGGCAATGCGTTTGCCGCCCTCAAAGGTTTCGCGAATCTTGGGATGGAGTTTATAGCGCTGGAATTCTTCAAAAGGGGAGAGATAGGGATTCTTATAAGACAAGCCCACCACTAAACCAACGGCAACCTTGTTGTCGCCAAGGTGATAGAGAAAAGATCCGCCATAGGTGTCATTTTCTAAAGGCCAGCCAGCGGTATGGACAACCAGACCAGGTTTACTTTTAGAAGGCTCAACTTCCCAGAGCTCTTTGATACCAATGCCGTAGCTTTGTGGATCAGCATCTTTATCAAGAGAGAACTTCGCTATCAATTGTTTGCCAAGATGACCGCGTGAACCTTCGGCAAAGAGGGTGTACTTGCCGCGCAATTCCATACCCAGCTGAAATTGATCCGTTGGATTCCCTTCTTTATCCAAGCCCATTGAACCTGTGATCACACCACTAACTGCACCTTGTTCGTTATATAAAATTTCTGCAGCAGGAAAACCTGGAAAAATTTCAACGCCCAGATTTTCAGCTTGCTGACCTAGCCAACGAGTGACGTTGGCCAGACTCACAATATAGTTACCTTCATTCTTAAAGCAATGGGGCAACATCCAATTGGGGACCTGAAACGAATTCTCAGCAGTTAAAAATAAAAATTGATCTTGGCTTACAGGGGTATCTAGTGGAGCGCCCATCTCTTTCCAATCTGGAAAGAGCTCTGTCAACGCTTTAGGATCCATCACAGCGCCAGACAAAATATGAGCGCCAATCTCGGAGCCTTTTTCGATAACGCAAACGCTAATATCTTTGCCATTTGCTTGAGCTAATTGTTTCGCTTTGATAGCGGCTGATAAACCAGCGGGGCCTCCTCCAATAATGACCAGGTCATAGTCCATAGACTCCCTTGGTCCAAATTGTTCTAACAGCTGTGCAGAATTCATTCAATATCTCCGTTTTTTCCGAAAAATAAGGCTTTTGGCCCTCTTAGTTTAGTTCTAAGTGGCAAAAACCAATTTAGTGCCAGTACTGGCTGGGCTTGATAGCTAAGGCGTTATGATTACTTTTTTACCATTTTTGGCAATATTAGGACAAATGTTATGAATAAAACCTACCCATCGGCAGTCGATGCCTTGAGGGATATCTTAAAAGACGGACAAAAGCTGGCAGTTGGTGGTTTTGGTTTGTGTGGAATTCCTGAGGCTCTGATTCAGGCGGTAAAAGATTTAGGCGCCCAAAATCTGACAGCCATTGCGAATAACGCAGGTGTTGATGGTTTTGGTTTGGGTTTGTTGTTGAACTCTCGTCAAGTCAAGAAGATGGTTGCTTCTTATGTTGGTGAAAATAAAGAATTTGAGCGTCAATATTTAGCGGGCGAGTTGGAGTTGGAATTTACTCCGCAAGGAACCTTAGCTGAAAAATTACGCGCAGGTGGTTGCGGTATTCCCGCTTTCTACACAAAGACTGGTGTGGGTACTTTAGTGGCGGAGGGAAAGGAAGAGAAGGAGTTTGATGGTGAGAAATACATCATGGAGCGCTCAATCATTTCCGATATCTCGTTAGTGAAAGCTTGGAAAGCCGATAAGTCTGGAAACTTGGTGTATCGCTATACCGCTCGGAACTTTAATCCAGTAGTGGCCATGGCAGGAAAAATTACCGTGGCAGAGGTGGAGGAGATTGTAGAAAATGGTCAATTAGATCCCGATCAAATTCATACGCCTGGCATCTATGTGCACCGTTTAGTTGTGAATACTACCCCTGAGAAGCGCATTGAACAACGCACTTTGACTGCAAGCGCTTAATTACCCAGAACAGAATATTTAGGAAGATTGATATGCCTTGGACTAGAGATGAAATGGCAGCGCGTGCTGCTAAAGAACTAAAAGATGGTTACTACGTTAACTTGGGTATTGGTATGCCAACCCTAGTGGCCAATCATGTGCCAAAAGATATGGAAGTATGGCTGCAGTCAGAAAATGGTTTATTAGGTATTGGCCCATTTCCAACCGAAGATACGATTGATGCAGACTTGATTAATGCTGGCAAGCAAACAATCACTACTTTGCCGGGCTCATCCATCTTTTCTTCTGCGGATTCCTTTGGGATGATTCGTGGCGGGAAAATCAATATTGCGATTTTGGGTGCAATGCAAGTCAGCGAGCATGGTGACTTGGCCAACTGGATGATTCCAGGAAAAATGGTGAAGGGTATGGGTGGCGCAATGGATCTCGTTGCAGGCGTGAAGCATGTGGTTGTATTAATGGAACACGTTGCCAAGAAAAAAGATGGCACTGAAGAGCTCAAGATTCTGCCTAAATGCACACTGCCATTAACTGGTGTTGGCGTGATTAGCCAAATCATTACGGATCTTTGTGTTTTAGATATCACCCACGCTGGTTTGAACTTAGTTGAATTGGCTCCTGGCGTAACTAAAGAGGAGGTCATCGCCAAAACTGGTGCCCCTGTTGATACCTCGGGTTTTTGAGCAATTTTTCAGGATGAATGAAATAATGGGGTCACTATGTCGGGATCCCATCATTCGCATTCGGCAAAACCTAGGGCTCAGATGAGCTCTGAGCTTGATCCATCGCTACATGCCCATAAGAAGGGTGATGCCAAGCATACTCATAGCAAGCAAGTCTCCAATCAAAATTTATTATTAATCGCCTTAGTTTTAACTCTTGGCTTCTCAGGAGTTGAAGGCGCAGCCGCTTACTTTGCCAATTCTTTGGCTTTGATCTCGGATGCTGGTCATATGGTGACCGATGCCGCTGCTTTAGGGCTAGCGCTTTTAGCGCAAATCATTTCTCGTCGTCCACCTTCCCCAAAGCATTCTTTTGGTTTTGGTAGAGCAGAAGCTTTGGCCGCATTTGTAAATAGTATTGTGATGTTGGTATTAGTTGTATGGATTGTGGTTGAGGCCGTTAGTCGTTTCTATGACCCACATAAAGTAGACGGCCTAACAGTGACTGTAGTCGCAGCCATCGGCTTACTAATGAATGTTGTGGTGGCCTGGGTACTTTCACGAGACAAGAAGAGCGTGAATACGCGTGCTGCCTTAGTGCACGTCATGGGGGATTTGCTGGGTTCTGTGGCGGCCCTCATTGCAGGTGTGGTGATTCAACTTACCGGTTGGATGCCCATTGATGCAATTCTTTCCATCCTGGTTTCTCTTTTGATTCTGAAATCTACGATTTCTATTCTCCATGAGTCTTATCACTTCCTCATGGAAGGGGTGCCACTTCATATCGACTACCTGAAAGTTGGAACTGATCTTAAGAATGTTCCCGGAGTCTTAGCGGTGCATGATCTACACGTTTGGGAAATGACCCCAAGCTTTCCAGCACTGATAGGTCATATTGAAATTGCTGAGATGCAAGAGTGGCCAGCGATTATGGCGCGCATCAATACGATGTTGCTAGATAAACATGGGATTGACCACGTTACCTTGCAGCCAGAAGAAGTAGGCGCTGACGAAGAGAATGATCATTTGGATAGTCCCTCAGTTGGGAGTAGTCAATTCCACTCGGGAAATACTTTTTTCGTAGAGTGTTCCAGTGGTGATGCAAAACATCGCATGGCATACCATGCCTGGGGTGACCCGAGTAATCCTAAGGTGTTAATGTGCGTGCATGGCCTTACTAGACGCGGTAGTGATTTCAAAACTTTAGCTGAAGCAATGTGCCATGACTATTACGTTGTCTGCCCAGATGTAGTGGGAAGAGGTGATAGCGATCGTTTGGCCAACCCAATGCTTTACGCAGTACCGCAATACGTGGCTGATATGACGCAGCTTGTAAAAAAACTCGGTGTTTCACAAATTGATTGGTTTGGCACCTCAATGGGTGGCTTGATTGGCATAGTGTATGCAGCAATGCCGAATTCTCCTATTCGCAGAATGCTCATCAATGATGTGGGCCCACGGATTGAGCCGCAAGCAATTGCGCGTCTTGGCTCTTATGTGGGACAACCTTTTGCATATACAAATCGCACTGATGCCTTAGAAAAGTTAAATCAGATTTGCGCCACCTTTGGGGATCATTTGCCGCACGAATGGGAAACCTATAACGGACCTATGCTGATTGAGCGTGAGGGCCGATGGATCATGCATTACGACCCTGATATCTCGGTGCCATTTGCTTCGGTAAATCCGATTATGGCAAAAGCGGGGGAGATGGCGATGTGGCATGCCTTTAAACAAATTCATATACCGATGTTGATTGTGCGCGGCGGACAGTCGGATTTACTTTCAGCAGCTACCGTTGCCGAAATGTGCAAAGTTAATCCTTACGCCAGGAGTATTGAGATACCGAACGTAGGTCATGCACCAGCATTTGTGAAGAGCGAGCAGATTGCTCTAGCAAAAGAATTCTTTAGTTAATTAACTCTAATTGCCAATGGCAAATGATTCTGGTAAGCCCATATTTCTAGATGCTTGGTATGGTGAGCCAGCTGAGCAACATGCGGCTGGTTCCATGCAAATTCTGCAATCTTTAAATTTGGATGAAGCGACCATTAGCGCTGCTTCTAATATTGCACGTACCCACGGTAAAGAAGCCCTAATCAAGTTAATTGGTGAAGAGCCAGCAAAACTATTAATTGGTTATCGAGGATTACGTCAGGCGCAAGCAAAGTTAGTGCGAGACGACGGCGGTATTAGTGTTGCTGGTCAAGAAGAGATGCTCCGTAAGATGCTCTTGGCATTTGGGGATGATTTACGGGTTGTACTGATTTATCTCGCATCCCGTTTACAAACACTCCGCTGGATTACTCAAGAGAAGATGGTGATGCCATCTGCTTGGGCTCAGGAAATTTTGAGCATTGATGCCTCTTTAGCTAATCGGCTGGGAATATGGCAAATGAAGTGGGAAATGGAGGATCTTGCTTTTAGGGTTCTATCACCAGACACCTATCGCGACATTGCCAAGATGCTAGATGCTAAGCGCATTGAGCGACAAGTCTTTATTGATCGCATAGTCGCGCAACTCCAATCAGAACTAAAGGCGGCACATATTGATGGTGAGGTATTGGGGCGTCCAAAGCATATCTATAGCATATGGAAAAAGATGCAAGGTAAAGCTTTAGATTTTGCTGATCTCTATGATGTAAGAGCATTTCGAGTATTGGTGACGGATGTCAAATCTTGTTATGCCGTTCTCGGTATTGTCCATAACGTATGGCAACCGGTGCCTCGTGAGTTCGATGATTACATTGCAAGACCAAAACCGAACGGCTACCAATCTCTCCATACCGTTGTGATGAATGAAGATGGCACTGCATTTGAAATTCAGGTACGCACTCATGAAATGCATCAGCAAGCAGAATATGGTTTAGCAGCCCACTGGCGCTATAAAGAGGGTGCCTATATTGGAATGGCTACACCTCCAAATCCCACTAAGACAAATAAGCCTGATATTACTCATCAAGCGGGTACACACAGTGCAGAGGTTGCCTATGAAAGGCAAATTGCCTGGGCTCGGCAGCTGATCTCTTGGAAAGAGGATGCATGGGATCAACTCAAGCACCATGAGATTGATGATCACATTTATGTATTGACTCCCCTAGGCAAGGTTATTTCCTTAGAGAAGGGTTCAACGCCTATCGACTTTGCCTATGCTGTCCATACCAACTTAGGCCATCGCTGCAGGGGTGCGCGTGTTGATGGTGCCATGGTTCCGCTGGAGACTTCATTGCAGAATGGACAAACAGTAGAAATCATCGCAGTGAAGCATGGTGGCCCATCACGGGATTGGATTAGTCCCGATAAGCACTATCTTCGCTCCCAAAGAGCGCGTCAGCGAGTGCGCGCTTGGTTTAATGCGCTTGATGATGAAGAGGGTGGGCTAGCATCAAAACCATCCGAAGCAAAGTCTGAAGCTGTGGCAGAACCAAAAATCGCTGCCACTCCAGAGATCATTTTGCGTAATAGCAGTCGTAAAAATTCCCAAAGCGGGGATGTCTTGGTTGTGGGAGTTGATTCTTTACTGACGCAATTAGCGCGTTGCTGCCGACCCGTGCCGCCAGATGCCATCGCTGGCTTTGTTACCCAAGGTCGAGGTGTCTCCATTCATCGACGTTCCTGCAAAACCTTTAGAGGTCTTTTAGAAAGAGCGCCTGAGCGCGTCATTCAGACTGCCTGGACTTCAGTTGGCGAGAAGGCGGTAGCGCATGAGGAGCAAAAGCGGGTATTTCCGGCGGATTTAGTTGTTGCTGGCTTAGACCGTCCTGAATTGATGAGAGAGCTCTTTGAGATACTCACAAGACAAGGCGTTCATGTGATTGATTTGCGTAAATCCGCTAAAAAAGGCCTCGCTCAGATCCTGTTAACGGTGGAGGTTAAGGATTCTGAGGTGCTTCGCGTTGTTCAAAATAGCCTAGAAGAGGTCAAAGGGGTCACCCAAGTGCGTCGCCGGTGATAAACTCTATGGCTGTATAGGCTCGTAGCTCAGCTGGTTAGAGCACCACCTTGACATGGTGGGGGTCGTTGGTTCGAGTCCAATCGAGCCTACCAACGAATAAGACCCAAAAGGATCTTCAATAGGAGAACCAAAGAGGCGCGGATGCCCAAAAGCTACCGCGCTTTCTTTTTATGTCAATGTAGTAAGAATGAAGTTCAGCGAATAAAACGGAGTCATCATGCTTGTAGTTACTCTACCCGATGGATCAAAACGTGAGTTTGAGGCGCCCGTTCGCGTCGCGGATGTTGCTCAAAGTATTGGGAGTGGTCTAGTAAAAGCTGCCTTAGGCGGAATTGTTGACGGCAAAATGGTTGATACCAGTTTTGTGATTGATAAAGATAGTCAGTTAGCCATCATCACAGATAAGAGCCCTGAAGCACTAGAAATTGTTCGCCACTCGACAGCGCACTTGTTGGCATACGCCGTCAAAGAATTATTTCCCGAAGCTCAAGTCACTATCGGCCCAGTAATCGAGAATGGTTTTTACTATGACTTCTCTTATCACCGCCCATTTACACCAGATGACTTAGTTGCTTTAGAAAAGAAAATGACTGAGCTCGCTAAAAAAGATGAGCCAGTGACTCGTACCGTAATGCCGCGCGATGAAGCTGTTGAGTTCTTTAAGAAGCAGGGCGAAAACTATAAAGCTGAACTGATAGCTAGCATTCCGCAAGGAGAAGATGTCTCCTTGTATGCAGAGGGTAAATTCACCGATTTATGCCGCGGCCCACACGTCCCATCCACCGGCAAGTTAAAGGTGTTTAAGCTGATGAAGCTTGCTGGTGCTTATTGGCGTGGCGATAGCAAGAATGAGATGTTGCAGCGTATCTACGGTACCGCATGGCTTCGTAAAGAAGATCAAGATGCTTACTTGCATATGCTTGAAGAATCTGAAAAGCGTGATCATCGTCGCTTAGGTAAGCAACTCGATTTATTCCATTTCCAAGAGGAAGCGCCAGGACTTATTTTCTGGCATCCAAAGGGTTGGTCGATTTGGCAAGAGGTTGAGCAATACATGCGCCGCGTGTATCAGCAAGAAGGTTATCAAGAAGTCAAAGCTCCACAGATTTTGGATCGTGGACTTTGGGAAAAATCTGGTCACTGGGAAAATTACAAAGAAAATATGTTCACGACAGAGTCGGAGAATCGCGCCTACGCATTAAAGCCGATGAACTGTCCAGGTCACGTACAAATTTATAACTCTGGTTTGCATAGCTATCGTGAATTGCCATTGCGTTTTGGTGAGTTTGGTCAGTGCCATCGCAATGAACCCTCAGGTGCTTTGCATGGTTTGATGCGCGTCCGTGGTTTTACCCAAGATGATGGTCATATTTTTTGTACCGAAGATCAAATTCAGTCCGAGGTAGCTGCGTTTGATAAAGCGGTGCGTGCTGTTTATCAAGATTTTGGATTTACTGAGGTTGCCGTGAAGCTTGCATTACGTCCGGCTAAGCGTGTGGGTGATGATGCTATCTGGGATAAAGCAGAAGAGGCCCTTAGGGGTGCTTTGAAAGCTTCTGGCCAAGAATGGGAAGAATTACCGGGCGAGGGCGCCTTTTATGGTCCTAAGATTGAATATCACCTCAAAGACTCCATTGGGCGGACTTGGCAGTGCGGCACGATCCAGGTCGATTTCTCGATGCCAGCCCGTCTTGGTGCTGAATATGTGGCCGAAGACAATACCCGCAAGACCCCGGTCATGCTCCATAGGGCAATTGTGGGCTCTTTAGAGCGTTTTATTGGCATTTTGATCGAAAATCACGCTGGAAACATGCCGGTATGGCTTGCTCCTACACAGGCGGTTGTCCTCAATATCTCCGGAAATTCTGCTGCATATGCACAACAAGTGCAGCAATTGCTGAAAAAACAAGGGTTTAGAGTCGAGGCGGATTTGCGGAATGAGAAAATTACGTATAAAATACGCGAGCACGCATTACAGAAGACTCCATTTTTGCTAGTTGTAGGAGATAAGGAAGCTGAAAGTAATACGGTGGCCGTTCGTGCCCGTGGCGGAGTGGATTTAGGTGTAATGCCTCTTGATGCCTTCGTTGCCCGACTCCAGCAGGATATATCCCAGAAAGTCGGACCCGAGCCTAGCTAGGGGTGGATCGGTTTTTATTGTTTTTTTAGAGGAATTAAGAAGATCGCTACTGAAAAATTGCAGCGCATTAACCGGGAAATTACTGCTCCTGAAGTGCGTTTGATTGGAATTGATGGAGAGCCCATCGGTGTAGTTAAGTTGAGTGAAGCCTTGGCTGCAGCAGAAGAGAAAGAGACCGATCTGGTTGAAATTGCTCCTACCGCTGTGCCACCTGTAGTCCGGATCATGGACTTCGGCAAATTCAAATACCAAGAAGCCAAGCGGATGCATGAAGCTAAGCTGAAGCAAAAGGTAATTCAGGTGAAGGAAGTGAAATTCCGCCCTGGTACTGATGATGGTGACTACGGTGTGAAGCTACGCAATCTAATCCGCTTTTTAGAAGATGGCGATAAGACAAAGATTACGCTGCGGTTTCGGGGTCGTGAAATGGCCCACCAAGAAATCGGAGTCAGAATGTTGGAGCGTTTGAAGTTGGACCTTGTAGAGCATGGACAAGTCGAACAGTTTCCAAAAATGGAAGGCCGCCAGATGGTGATGGTATTGGCCCCCATTCGTAAGGCTAAGTAACAAACTGATTCGTAAGACTGGGTTTGTTGTTTAAGTAGGGAGGCATTGAAAGATGCTGGTTGTTTGAAGTGCTTCTGGGTACAGGAAGAGTAACCGTCGGTTACCACCTATGTTGCACAAGTAATTGAAGGGGTGCTTTATGCCCAAGATGAAGAGTAAGAGTAGCGCGAAGAAGCGCTTCACGGTCCGCGCAGGCGGAACGATCAAACGAGGTCAGGCTTTCAAACGCCACATCCTCACCAAGAAGACCACAAAGAATAAGCGTCACTTACGTGGTACCACCGAAGTTGCGAAAGCTGACGTTAAGTCAATTCGCTCCATGCTTCCATACGCTTAACCTCAGACTAGATTAGGAGAAATAAATGCCAAGAGTCAAACGTGGGGTTACAGCAAGAGCCCGTCATAAGAAAATTACTGATGCCGCAACAGGTTACCGCGGTCGTCGTAAAAACGTATTCCGTATTGCTAAGCAAGCAGTTATGCGTGCTGGTCAATATGCCTATCGTGACCGTCGCAACAAGAAACGTGTATTCCGCGCTTTGTGGATTGCTCGTATCAACGCGGCAGTTCGTCAGCATGACATGACCTATAGCGTATTCATGAATGGTATGAAGAAAGCTGCGATCGAACTCGACCGCAAAGTACTTTCTGATATGGCCATTGCTGACAAAGCGGCTTTTGCTGCTTTGGTTACTCGGATCAAATCCGTAGTAAACGCTGCAGCTTAATTCTTAGTTTTTAAAACTAAGCTGCAATGGTTTCTCTCGACCAAATTGTCGAGGATGCTAAACGTGATTTCCTCGGAGCTGCCGATGCGGCAGCTCTAGAGGACGCGAAAGCCAAGTATCTCGGTAAATCAGGTGTTCTCACTGAGCGTTTAAAAGCGCTTGGTGGAATGTCGCCTGAGGAGCGCAAGAGTGCTGGCGCCCAAATCAATCAAATCAAAACCCAAGTAGAGGCTGCCTTACAAGAGCGTCGCCAAGCATTGGCTGATGCTGTGTTGATGCAACGGCTTGCTGCGGAGTCAATTGATGTTTCCTTGCCAGGCCGTGGCCAAGCGGTAGGTAGTTTGCATCCTGTGATGCGCACCTGGGAACGCGTTGAAGAAATCTTTCGCTCCATTGGTTTTGATGTAGCAGACGGCCCTGAGATTGAAACTGATTGGTTTAATTTCACCGCCTTAAACAGTCCTGAAAATCATCCTGCACGATCAATGCAAGATACTTTTTATGTGGATGGCAAAGACTCTTTAGAGAAGCCTTTGTTATTGCGCACGCATACCAGCCCCATTCAAGTTCGCTATGCCAGTGAACATGTTAAAAAATATGCCAATGCAGATGTGATGCCGCCAATTAAGGTTATTGCACCCGGCAGAACCTATCGCGTTGATAGTGATGCTACCCATTCACCGATGTTCCACCAAGTTGAAGGCTTGTGGATTGCTGAGAGTGTTTCTTTTGCTGACCTAAAGGGTGTGTATACCGATTTCTTAAGAACCTTCTTTGAAACCAATGCATTGCAAGTGCGCTTCCGCCCTTCCTACTTTCCATTCACAGAGCCATCAGCTGAGATTGATATGGCCTTTGGTGGCGGTAAATTGGCTGGCCGTTGGTTAGAGATTTCTGGTGCAGGACAAGTTCATCCAAATGTTTTGCGCAATATGGGAATTGATCCCGAGCGCTACACCGGCTTTGCATTTGGATCGGGTTTAGAGCGTTTAACGATGTTGCGCTATGGGGTAGATGATTTACGCCTCTTCTTTGAAAATGATTTACGTTTCTTAGCGCAGTTCCCCGCTTAAGAAAGTACCTATAAAAAGCTATGCAATTTTCTGAATCTTGGCTTCGTCAGTATGTAAACCCATCGCTCGATAGCGATGCGTTAGGTCACGCTATGACAATGGCTGGATTAGAGGTTGAAGAGCAACATTCAGTAGCGCCGGCTTTTACTAAGATTGTGGTTGCCCAGATTCTATCTGCTGAGCAACACCCCGACGCAGATCGTTTGCGTGTTTGTAAAGTCGATGCGGGTACCGGTCAAGAATTGCAAATTGTATGCGGCGCGCCAAATGCGCGTGCTGGGATCAAAATTCCATGCGCCATGGTTGGTGCAGAGCTACCTCCTGCAGAGGCGGGTGGTAAGCCATTCATGATTAAGGTTGGAAAACTCCGCGGCGTAGAAAGCCAGGGGATGTTGTGCTCGGGTCGTGAGTTGGGCTTAGGTGATGATCACGAAGGCATCCTAGAGTTGCCTGCAGACGCTCCTATCGGTGAGGATATTCGCAAGTATCTTGATCTCGATGATCAAATATTTGTAATTAAGTTAACGCCCAATAAAGCAGACTGTCTTTCCTTAATGGGAATGGCACGAGAAGTCTCTGCAATTACCGGTGCAACGCTTTGCGCTCCACAATGGACGGTACTTGCAGTATCTATTGATGACAAACGCAAAGTTACCGTTGAGGATAAAGATCTTTGCGGTCGTTTTGCTGGACGCGTCATTCGGGATGTTCATCCTCAGGCTAAAACGCCGGATTGGATTGTCAAACGTTTATCCCGTGCAGGACAAAGAAGTATTTCTGCATTAGTAGATCTATCCAACTATGTCATGTTGGAGATGGGGCAACCCACTCATGTATTTGATATTGATAAATTGAACGGTGATATCACGGTACGTTGGGCGAAAGCAGGGGAAACGCTTGAACTTCTCAACGGCCAGACAGTGACATTGCAGGGCCCTGATTCTGCTGGTAAGGTGCAGGATGCTGGTGTAGTGTCAGATCAAACAGGTCCAGTAGCGCTTGCCGGAATCATGGGTGGTAATCACTGCGCCGTAAGCGATGACACTAAAAACATCTATGTTGAGGCTGCTTACTGGCTTCCTTCAGCAATTCAAGGACGGGCGCGCCGTTTTAATTTCAGTACTGATGCAGCCCATCGTTTTGAGCGCGGAGTAGATCCGCAAGCTACGGTTACTTGCTTAGATTATTTATCCGCATTAATTCTAGAAGTCTGCGGTGGTCAAGCAGGCCCAATTGATGATCAAGTATTGAATATTCCAGAGCGTAAACCCGTTCGACTTCGTTTAGCTCGTGCCATGAAGGTTATTGGTATTCCGCTGACCAATGAGATTGTGGCTGACATATTCAAACGTCTTGATTTTGATTTCAAGCAAGAGGCCGATACCTTTATTGTGACTCCTCCGAGCTATCGTTTTGATATTGAGATCGAAGAAGATTTAATTGAAGAAGTCGCGCGTATGTACGGCTTTGAAAATATTCCAGATACTCCGCCTGTAGCAACACTCAAAATGAGTGCTAAAGCTGAAGCAAAACGTGGCGTTCATTTGTTGCGTCAGCGTCTGGCATTACAGGGTTATCAAGAAGCAGTGAACTTTGGCTTTACTGACTTAGACAGCGAAAAGCGTATAGCAGGTGCCACTGAAAAAGATGTCATTGCTGTTCTCAACCCTATTGCTAGCCAATACGGTGTGATGCGCAGCAATTTATGGGGCGGCTTGCTGAATAACTTAAAGTCCAACCTTAATCGTGGTGCGAGCAGAGTTCGCTTATTTGAAACGGGTCGCGTATTTAAGCGTGATACCGCCGTACAAGAAGCCGATGGCAAAGTAGCTGGTTTTCATCAGCCTCAAAAAATTGGTGGCTTGGCTTATGGTGCTTTTGTTCCTGAGCAGTGGGCTAGCGCAACGAGAGTGGTAGACTTTTTTGATGTGAAGGGCGATCTAGGGCGTGTTTTAGATCCTTTGCACTTTGTAACTGAATCTGCAAGTCATCCAGCCTTACACCCAGGACGTAGCGCGAAGGTATTCTTGATTGCCAATAAAAATCGTATTGAAGTGGGTTGGATTGGTGAATTACATCCTGGCTTGCAACAAGCCTATGAATTGCCCCAAGCTCCGGTTTTGTTTGAATTAGATTTGGAGCCTATTCGTGAACTGGGATTGCCAGTACCTGAAGAGTTAAGTAAATTTCCTGCAGTGCATCGTGATTTAGCGCTTGTAGTGAAGCAAGACATTTCTGCGCAGGCACTGCTTGATGCAATGAATGCTAGCAAGCAAAATTTTGTACGCAATATCGAGTTATTTGATGAATTTAGGCCTAAGGCTGGTTCAAGCAGTATGGCCGACGATGAAAAGAGCCTGGCATTTAGGGTGACTTTATTGAACCCACAAGAAACATTACAAGATACCCAAATTGATGCAGTAATGGCATCTTTATTGGGCGCAGTAGAAAAAAAATGCGCAGCCCGCCTGCGCTAGGTTTAGTATTAGTCAAATATTAGAAAAACAGCCATAAGAGAATCAGCATGAGCGACTTAAACATCAGCGATACCGTTACGAAGAATGAGCTATCAGAGGCGCTCTTTGACCAGGTCGGTTTGAATAAGCGTGAAGCGAAGGATATGATCGATGCATTCTTTGATCGCATCGGCCATTCTTTAGAGGCTGGCGTTGAAGTTAAGATATCGGGCTTCGGAAATTTCCAGTTGCGCAATAAATCGGCCCGTCCTGGTCGAAACCCAAAAACAGGTCAAATGATTCCGATTGCAGCCAGACGGGTAGTTACATTTCATGCCAGTCAAAAGCTAAAAGATGTAGTGGAGTCGCATGCTCGAGAAAACCGAGTTTGAGGCTAGCTCAGCGTTGCTGAGCTCTCAACTTCCTCCTATACCTGCTAAGCGTTACTTCACTATCGGTGAGGTAGCCGATCTTTGCGGTGTCCGCTCTCATGTCTTACGTTACTGGGAGCAAGAGTTTTCACAGCTCAATCCGCAAAAACGTCGTGGCAACCGCCGCTACTATCAGCACCATGAAGTGGTATTAATTCGCAAGATTAGAGCGCTTCTTTATGAAGAAGGCTTTACGATCAGCGGCGCTAGAAATCGTCTTGAAGAGGCTCGTGGTGAGCTGAAGTTACGTGACGAGTTGCAGGCCGTGCTGAACATTCTCTCCAAATAGTTACTGATACAATTTTGTCTTTCGTCGGGGCGTAGCGCAGCCTGGTAGCGTACATGCATGGGGTGCATGTGGTCGGAGGTTCAAATCCTCTCGCCCCGACCATACATTTCTTTCTACCTCCATTTATTTCGAGTTTTTATGACAGCTAAACAAAAACCCACTGAGTATTTTGGTTTGACGATCCCATTCTTGGATCACCTAAAGGTTATTCCAGAGTTCGCTGAAAATGGAAAATCACGCATTAGTCTTGAGATGATGCCTGAGCATGAGAATAGCTTTGGCGTTGCGCATGGCGGTGTCATCATGACCTTATTAGACTTTGCGATGGCCGCTGCTGCCCGCAGTTGCGTGAATCACCCATTGGGGGCCATCACAATTGATATGACGGTGAGTTTTCTGCGCCCGAGTATCGGAAAAATTGCTGTAGAAGGTCTCGTATTGAAGTCCGGTAAGACGATTAATTATTGTGAAGCCGTGGTTTTGAATGAAGCCGGCGAGATAACCGCGAAATCTAGCGGTACTTTTGTACTGGGAAAGCAGGGTGCGTAATAATTTAATATAGTATTTATAACGAATATATTATTAATACTAAATTATTATCATATTAAATAATGGTATATAGCAATATATTGCTTGGTTAATAAATTTATATATAATTAACCTTAGAAATAGCGAAATAAAACCTATTTCTAATAACCTGTTATTTGGAGAATATGAGTATATGGCTTCTTATAAAGAGCTTTTAGCCCAGCGCGAGCAGTTAGATAGACAAATTAAAGAAGCAATTGCGCTCGAAAAAGCGGATGGCATTGCAAAGGCCAAGCTGATTATTGAGCAGTATCACTTAACGGCATCAGACCTGTTTAGTCGTAAAGTAGGGGCGCGCGCTAGCGGTGGTAAGGTTGCGCCAAAATACCGCAATCCAGCTACCGGTGAAACTTGGACTGGTCGTGGTAAGGCGCCAAAGTGGATAGAAGGTAGAGATCGTAATAGCTATTTTATCTAAGTAATTGATTTAATGAGATAAATTAAAAAGGCCGCTATCTTAGCGGCCTTTTTGCTATAAACACTTCCTGGCTAAGGCCTCGACAAAAATGGGTTCTAACAGCTCATGACGACTCCGATAGCTCCAAGATGGATCTTGCTCTGGATTCGTTGCTGGATAGCCAACAATATGCGGATTAAGCTCAATAAGTCCATTTTCAAGCTCTTTTTTGATGCTTTCGGATAGTGTGGCTCTGCTGCTATTTTCATCTACCAGGCTAACTACTCCAGGATGGAGTTTGATAAAACCTTCATCTACTAAGATAGGAATGCGTTGCGTGTCCTTGTTTTTGCTCAAATAATGGATTAGGTGGACTTGCTCTACAGGGGGTATGAGGGCATCTAGGAAGATTAAGTCAGGCGCAATGGCAACTGCCTTCATCAAGCCTTCCAAGCTATCCATGGCCACCTCCATTTCAACCTTGAGTTGCCAATCTTGAGTTGATTCCAGTAATTCTTGACTATTTTCAGCCCTTCTGAATATCCCGAGGGCAATGCAGTTCTGGGTCGTTTTTTGACGCATTGCACGTTTTCTTCTTTGGAGCTGCTGATCTAGTGAGCTTGCCAGTATTCGCCTATGGCCCCCGCGGGTTTTCCAGGCGATTAATTCACCTAGCTCTACCATTTTCTGTACTGTCCCTAGCGATACTTGCAAAACCTTTGCGCTTTGCCTTGTGCTGAGATATTCCATATCTGGGGTAATCGTTTTCATATTTCCCTTATTTTCATTAATCCAATTGAAGATTTAGAGAATAAGAATCAAATTTGTTTGAATCTGTCGGTCAATATTGAAAGCTCGGTAGGAAAATTCTTATTAATCTCCTATTTCTAAGGAATTACCCCCAAATCAAGAGAAATCAGGGAAAGCCCTTTATAAATCAATGGTTAATCGTGTTAAATTACTAGACTAGTAACAGTATTTGCACAGAGCAATTCGTGAAGCGGTACAGCCGTATAGCGGATGGTTATAACCACAGTTTTTATTCGGGAAACCCGATGAAAGGTGAGCATCATGATGCAGGACCAAAGAGATAACTCGTATCTCTTCGGCGGAAACGCCCCTTACGTAGAAGAACTCTACGAATCCTACTTGCACGATCCGACTTCAGTTGAAGCGCATTGGCGAGATTATTTTGATAACGTTAAACAAGTCCCTGCGGTCGACGGTTCCTCTCGAACTGATATTGCCCACGGACCGATTGTTGCGTCATTTGCTGAGCGCGCAAAGCAAGGCCCTATCAGAACTATTTCTGATTCGGCTGACTCAGAAATGGGGCGCAAGCGCGTTGCAGTCCAGCAATTAATTGCCGCGTACCGAAACGTTGGTAATCGCTGGGCAGATATAGATCCTTTAAAGCGTACGGAACGCCAGGATATTCCTGAGCTCGATCCCGCTTTCTACGGATTTAGTGATGCCGATATGGATATCGTCTTCAACACCAGCAATACATTCTTTGGCAAGTCAGAGATGACTTTGCGTGATTTGCTCCAAGCATTGCGTGAAACCTATTGCGGCACGATTGGTGCCGAGTTCATGTTTATCGCGGACCAAAAGATTAAGAAGTGGTGGCAAGAAAAATTAGAGTCCATTCGCTCAACCCCAAGCTTTAATGTGGATGAGAAGCGTCAGATTCTGGACCGCGTTACTGCGGCAGAGGGTTTAGAGCGCTATCTCCAAGCTAAATATGTTGGGCAGAAGCGTTTCTCCCTCGAGGGTGGTGAAAGCTTTATTGCCTGTATGGATGAACTTATTCGTGAGGCTGGCTCAAAAGGCGTCCAAGAGATTGTGATTGGTATGGCCCATCGTGGTCGTCTTAACGTTTTGGTGAATACTTTGGGCAAAATGCCTAAAGATCTGTTTGCTGAGTTTGAGCATAAGGGTCCTGAGACATTGCCTGCAGGCGATGTTAAATATCACCAAGGTTTCTCTAGCGATATTTCTACGCCAGCTGGTCCAGTACATCTGTCCCTGGCATTTAACCCTTCCCATTTAGAAATCGTGAACCCGGTAGTTGAAGGTTCTGCACGTGCACGTATGGAACGTCGCGGCGATTTATTGGGTGAGCAGGTATTGCCAGTTCTAGTACACGGTGACGCGGCGATCGCTGGTCAAGGTGTGATGCAAGAAACTTTGGCGATGTCAGAGGTGCGCGGCTACTCCACTGGCGGCACCTTCCACATTGTGATTAACAACCAGATTGGTTTTACGACCTCTGATCCACGTGACTTGCGTTCAAGCTTGTATTGCACCGACATCATGAAGATTGTTGATGCGCCTGTCTTGCATGTGAATGGTGATGATCCCGAAGCGGTTGTCTTGGCAACCAAATTGGCCATTGAGTTCCGTACCAAGTTTCATAAAGATGTGGCAGTGGATATTGTCTGTTTCCGCAAGCTCGGTCATAACGAGCAAGATTCACCAGCGATGACTCAGCCTTTAATGTACAAAATCATTGCAGAGCATCCTGGAACTCGAAAGGTGTATGCCGATAAGTTAGAAACGCAAGGCGTTCTTCCAGCAGGCACTGGCGATTTGATGGTGAAGGAATACCGCGCCGCTATGGATGAAGGTAAGCAAACTTCTGATCCAGTGCTTAGCAACTTCAAAGGAAAGTTTGCAGTAGATTGGTCTCCATTCTTAAATAAGAAGTGGACTGATGAAGCAGATACGGCTATTCCGCTGACTGAGTGGAAGCGCTTGGCAGAAAAGATTTCTACGATTCCAGACAATTTCAAAGCTCACCAATTGGTGGAGAAGGTCTATAAAGACCGTGCAGCTATGGGCCGTGGTGAAGTCAATATTGACTGGGGCATGGGTGAACATATGGCTTTCGCATCCTTAGTTGCTAGCGGCTACCCAGTTCGCTTATCTGGTGAGGATAGTGGTCGCGGCACCTTTACACATCGTCACTCAGTGTTGCACGATCAAAATCGTGAGAAGTGGGATACCGGTACTTACACTCCGCTCCAGCATGTCACCAAAGATCAAGCACCATTTGTGGTGATTGACTCCATTCTTTCTGAAGAAGCAGTCCTTGGATTCGAGTATGGTTATGCCGCAGCTGAGCCAAACACGCTGACTATTTGGGAAGCGCAGTTTGGTGACTTTGCCAACGGCGCACAGGTTGTCATCGACCAATTTATCGCTTCAGGCGAAGTAAAGTGGGGTCGTGCAAATGGCTTAGTGATGATGTTGCCACACGGATATGAGGGTCAAGGCCCAGAGCATTCATCAGCGCGTCTTGAGCGTTTTATGCAGTTATGCGCTGACACCAACATGCAGGTGATTCAGCCAACTAGTGCGTCGCAGATCTTCCACGTTCTCCGTCGTCAGATGATTCGCCAATTCCGCAAGCCATTGATTTTGTTTACGCCGAAATCACTGCTGCGTAACAAAGAGGCTGCATCACCATTGTCTGAATTTACTAAGGGTGGATTCCTGACTGTAATTGGTGAGCGCGATGAGTCTCTCGATGCGAAGAAGGTTACTCGCTTAGTTATCTGTTCGGGTAAGGTTTATTACGATTTGGTAAAAGCCCGTACCGAGAAGAAGATTGAAGATGCTGCGATTATTCGTTTGGAGCAGCTCTATCCATTCCCACACAAGGCGCTTGCGACTGAATTAAAGAAATATCCAAAGTTGGAAGAAATTGTTTGGTGTCAAGATGAGCCACAAAACCAAGGTGCTTGGTTCTTCGTTCAGCACAATATTTTGGAAGGCATGTCTGATGGCATGAAGTTGGGTTATGCAGGTCGCCCAGCATCAGCGTCTCCGGCTTGTGGTTACGCTCATTTGCACCAAGAGCAGCAGAAGTCTTTGCTTACTGCCGCGTTTGCCAAACTTAAAGGTTACGTGATTACGAAATAATCGTTCTCATTACTCTACATACATATCACTAGGATTAATCATGGCTATTTTTGAAGTTAAAGTTCCACAACTCTCCGAATCAGTTGCTGAAGCAACTTTATTGCAGTGGAAAAAGAAAGTCGGCGACGCTGTTGGTCAAGACGAGATTTTGATTGAAATTGAAACCGACAAAGTGGTTCTGGAAGTTCCAGCACCATCTGCTGGTGTTCTAACAGAAATCGTCGTTGCAGACGGCGGTACTGTTGTTGCTGAGCAGTTAATTGCAAAGATTGATAGCACGGCTGTTGCTACCGCGGCTCCTGCTGCTGCAGCGCCGGCACCTGCCGCTGCTCCTGTAGCGGCAGCTCCAGCAAAAGCAGCTCCTGCAGCGAAGTCTGCTGGTGCAGCCGCAGCACCATCTGCTACCAAAATCCTCGCTGAGAAAAGCATCAGTGCAGATCAAGTGGCTGGTTCAGGGCGCGATGGCCGTATCACCAAGGGTGATGCATTGAATGCGTCCGCTGGTGGTTCTAAGTCAGCAGCTTTGCCAAGTGCACCAATTCCGATGGGCGATCGTCCAGAAGAGCGCGTACCGATGAGTCGTTTACGTGCCCGTATTGCTGAGCGTTTATTAGAGTCTCAAGCAAACAATGCAATCTTGACTACATTTAATGAAGTTAACATGGGCCCTGTGATTGCTTTGCGTAACAAATATAAAGACCAGTTTGAGAATGTCCATGGCGTTAAATTAGGCTTCATGTCTTTCTTCGTTAAGGCTGCAACACATGCCCTGAAGAAATTCCCATTGCTAAATGCTTCTGTTGATGGCAACGACATCGTTTACCACGGCTACTTTGACATTGGTATTGCTGTAAGTTCGCCACGTGGCCTGGTAGTGCCTATTTTGCGCGACGTTGATCAAATGAACTTTGCTGATATCGAGAAGAAAATTGCTGAGTTTGGCGTTAAAGCTCGCGAAGGTAAATTGTCGATTGAAGAGTTGACTGGCGGAACATTCTCCATCTCTAACGGTGGAGTTTTCGGTTCAATGCTTTCTACTCCGATCATCAATCCACCACAGTCAGCAATCTTAGGTATTCATGCAACTAAAGACCGTGCAGTTGTTGAGAATGGTCAAGTCGTTGTTCGTCCAATTAACTACCTTGCTTTGTCCTATGATCACCGCATCATTGACGGTCGTGAGGCTGTGCTTGGCTTAGTTGCGATGAAGGATGCTTTAGAAGATCCTTCACGTCTTCTCCTTGATTTGTAAGAAGGAAAGATCATGAGCCAAGCTTTTGATGTACTCGTAATTGGTGGTGGCCCTGGTGGTTACATCGCCGCAATTCGTGCAGCGCAACTCGGTTTCAAAGTTGCCTGCGCTGAATCCAATTCCTTTGATGATCCTAAGGGTGAGGTACGTTTGGGCGGTACTTGCTTAAACGTGGGCTGTATTCCTTCTAAGGCCTTGTTGGCCTCCTCTGAGGAATTCGAAAAGATCAGCCATCATGCTGCAGATCATGGTATCAAGGTTAGTGCTGTCAGCATTGATTCTAAAAAGATGATTGCCCGCAAAGATGACATCGTCACCAAAATGACGGGTGGTATTCAGTTCTTATTCCGTAAAAATAAAATTACCTTATTAAAAGGTCATGCCTCATTTGAAGGTAAGGGTGCCGACGGTTACCAGGTGAAGATTGACGGCAAGGACAAAGAAACTGTTACTGCTAAGAATGTCATTATTGCTACTGGTTCTAAGGCACGTCATTTGCCGGGTCTCACTGTAGACAATGTCTTGATTTGCGATAACGAAGGGGCTCTCAAGTTTGATTCCGTTCCGAAGAAATTGGGTGTAATTGGTGCAGGTGTGATTGGTTTGGAATTAGGCTCCGTGTGGCGTCGCCTTGGTTCAGAAGTCACTGTGCTTGAAGCCTTGCCTACATTTTTAGCTGCTTGCGATCAGGGCATTGCTAAAGAAGCGCTGAAGCTTTTTACTAAGCAAGGTTTGAACATCAATATGGGTGTGAAAATTGGTGATGTGAAGGCGGATAAGAAAGGTGTAGTGGTTAATTACACTGATAGCGCTGGTAAGGCCGCTAAATTAGAGTGTGATCGTTTAATTGTTTCTGTTGGTCGCGTACCTAATACCGATAAATTAGGGCTGGATAAGATTGGCCTTAAGGTCGATGAGAGTGGATTTATTCCGATTGATGACCATACTTGCGCCACTTCTGCGCCTGGTGTTTATGCTGTAGGCGACGTAGTACGCGGTCCAATGTTGGCCCATAAAGCGGAAGATGAGGGTGTTTTGGTTGCAGAGGTGATTGCAGGCCAGAAGCCGCATATCGATTATAACTGCATTCCTTGGGTTATCTACACTGATCCTGAAATTGCTTGGGTTGGTAAAACTGAGCAAGCACTGAAAGAGGCTGGTATTGCTTACAAAGCAGGTCAGTTCCCATTTGCAGCGAACGGTCGAGCATTAGGTATGGGTCGTGCTGATGGATTCGTCAAAATATTGGCAGATGCCAAGACTGATGAAATCTTAGGTGTTCATATCATTGGTGCAAATGCCTCTGATTTAATTGCAGAAGCGGCTGTTGCAATGGAATTCAAGGCAGCAGCAGAAGATATTGCTCGTATCTGTCATGCACATCCAAGTTTGTCTGAGGTGATGCGCGAAGCAGCATTAGCGACAGATCAACGTGCATTAAATATGTAATTGAAAACCATTGAGTATTACCAACAAGAGTTAAAGACGCGCGGGTATCAAAGTGATCCCGCGCAGCTTCGTGCTGTAGAGCGTTTGCAGCAGTGCGAAGATAAGTGGATTGCTTACAAAGATATTCGTAGCAACGGACTCAAGAAAAAACTATTTAAACCAGCGCTACCCCGCGGCTTGTATTTATGGGGCGGGGTGGGTCGCGGCAAATCTTTTTTGATGGACTGCTTTTATGCAGCTTCACCATTGGAAAAAAAAGTACGTATTCATTTTCATGAGTTCATGCGAGAAGTCCACCGCGAACTTCATGAGCTTTCTGGCTTATCAGATCCATTAGATGAATTATCAAAACGGATCGCCAAGCGTTATCGCTTAATCTGTTTTGATGAATTTCACATCAATGACATCGCTGATGCCATGATTTTGTATCGCTTACTCAGCGCACTCTTCGCTGACCGCGTGCAGTTTGTCATGACATCCAATTACCGCCCTGATCAGCTTTATCCAAACGGCCTACATCGTGATCGTTTACTGCCTGCGATTAAGCTGTTGGAGGAAAAATTAGACGTATTGAATGTGGACGCTGGCAATGACTATCGTCGCGTGCAAATGGCACAGGTAGAGGCTTATTTAACTCCGGTGAATGAGCAAACGGATCAGCGTTTATTGGAGATGTTTAATGAGTTGATTGGTCATCAGCAGGAAGAGCTCCACCCAGTCCTGCATATTGAATCCCGAGAATTGCGCCCTTTGCATATGGGTGATGGTGTGGTGTGGTTTGATTTCAAAACCCTATGTTGTGGCCCCCGATCGCAAAATGACTATTTAGAAATTTCCAATCAGTTTCATACTGTCATTCTGTCTGGGGTGCCTTATATGCCACCCAGAATGACCAATGAAGCCCGTCGTTTTATTTGGTTAATTGATGTCTTATACGACCATAAGATCAAATTAATCATCTCAGCCGAGGTACCAGCCCCAGATTTGTACACCGAGGGACAGATTACCAGTGAGTTTTCCCGGACGGTGTCGCGCTTAATTGAGATGCAGTCCCGTGACTACCTAGATGCGCCTCGCCGGGTAATTGATACCAGCTTGACCTAAAATAGGGTCATGAGCACTTTTTCCACCATAAATGCCGATTTGCATTGCCACTCAGTGGTATCAGATGGCACTTTGACGCCAGAAGAATTGGCGGAACGCGCACACGCAAACGGCGTTCGTCTTTGGGCGCTCACAGATCACGATGAATTAGGTGGACAGCAGCGCGCTAGAGCTGCAGCAGCAGATTTGAAAATGGAATACTTAGCTGGTGTAGAAATTTCAGTAACGTGGATGGGGCAAACCATTCATATTGTTGGTTTGGGAATTAACGAACAACATGCAGGAATTTTAGAAGGCCTAAAGCAGACCCGAGAAGGTCGTGGCGATCGCGCCAAACTCATGGCAGAGCAATTACTCAAGGCTGGGATTCCTGGGGCCTATGAAGGTGCATTGCACTATGCAGGTAATCATGACTTAATTTCTAGAACACACTTTGCTCGTTTCTTAGTTGAGCAAGGGGTCTGTCGTGATACTGAGCAAGTGTTTAAGAATTACTTAGTTGAAAACAAGCCTGGCTATGTGCCGCACCGTTGGGCAAGCTTGGCAGATGCGATTGCTTGGATTAAAGCTGCAGGAGGCGTCGCTGTCATTGCCCATCCTGGACGTTATAAGCTCAATGCCATGCAGAGGGACGAACTCTTCAAATTTTTTAAAGAGCATGGCGGTCTTGGTATTGAAGTCATTACTGGGAGCCATACTCCAGATCAGTATCAGGAGTATGGAAAAATTGCGCAGCAGTATGGTTTCTTAGCATCGCGAGGTTCGGATTTTCATGATCCTTCCGAAAGTCATACTGATTTGGGTGCTCTACCACTTTTACCCCATCACCTCACGCCTGTTTGGTCGGTGTTTCATTAATTCCTATAGATAAAGAAAAAAGATGTTTGCTGAACGTGTTCTCTCCGGTATGCGCCCCACAGGTAATTTGCACTTGGGCCACTATCATGGCGTTTTAAAAAATTGGGTTCGCCTCCAATCAGAATATCCATGCTTCTTTTTTGTGGCAGATTGGCATGCCTTAACTACTCACTATGAAACACCGGATGTCATTGAGCAGTCAGTGTGGGATATGGTGATTGATTGGTTGGCAACAGGCGTTGATCCAAACCAGGCAACCCTTTTTATTCAAAGTAAAGTACCAGAGCATGCAGAGCTGTTCTTGCTGCTCTCCATGGGAACCCCATTGGGCTGGCTTGAGCGAGTACCTACCTATAAAGATCAGATTGAAAAATTAAAAGAAAAAGATTTGCAAACTTATGGATTTTTAGGTTATCCATTGCTTCAAGCGGCTGACATTTTGATTTATCGGGCGCAGTTCGTTCCTGTAGGTGAGGATCAAGTTCCTCATGTGGAAATGACGCGCGAAGTAGCTCGTCGTTTTAATTATTTATACGGACGTGAGCCAGGTTTTGAAGAAAAAGCTTTAGAAGCAGTGAAGAAGTTGGGTAGTAAGCGCGCCAAAATGTATGCTGAATTGCGAGTCGCTTTTCAGGAGCGCGGTGATGACGAGGCCTTAGAGCAGGCTAAAGCACTGCTGCAAGAAGCACAAAGTCTTTCTATGGCGGATCGTGAAAGACTATTCGGATTCTTGGAGGGTGCACGAAAGATCATTCTTCCTGAACCACAAGCTTTACTAACGTCAGCCTCACGTATGCCCGGAATTGACGGCCAGAAAATGTCTAAGTCCTATGGCAATACGATTGGCATTCGCGAGCAACCTGAAGATGTCATCAAAAAGATCAGAACGATGCCAACGGATCCTGCGCGCGTTCGTAGAACCGATGCTGGAGATCCGGCACGCTGTCCTGTCTGGCAGCTCCATACGGTTTACTCCAATGAAGAAACAAAGCAATGGGTGGATAAAGGCTGTAAGTCTGCTGGGATTGGTTGTTTGGAATGTAAGCAACCAGTTATAGATGCCATTTTGGCTGAGCAGCAACCCATGTTTGAGCGTGCCCAGAAGTATTTAGATGATCCGAGTTTGTTACGTTCCATCATTGCCGATGGTTGCGATAAGGCGCGTAAGGTTGCCCAAGAAACCATGCGTGAGGTCCGTGAAGCTATGGGCCTTGCTTACGATTAAGGCCGTGATTTGTCAGTAAGTCATGATGCAATAGTAGAGTGTTCGCCGTGGGTGCGGCGCTTTGCCCGTTTTATCCCAAAGCCGGGGGTAGTCTTAGATCTAGCTTGTGGGTCGGGCCGTCATTCCCGCTATTTAGCGAGCTTGGATTATTCAATCTTAGCGGTAGATCAGGACCTTAGCCTCCTTGGCGCCTGCACAGATGGGCAAATAACACCTCAACAGTTTGATCTTGAGTTGGATAGTTGGCCCTTGGCTGGAGGCCTTTTTGATGGGATTGTGGTGACCAACTACCTATACCGCCCCCATTTAGACCAATTACCCATGATGCTTAATGAGGGTGGGGTGCTGATTTATGAAACTTTTGCCCAAGGAAATGAAAAGTTCGGCAAACCCTCCAACCCCAATTTCCTCTTAAAAACAGGGGAATTGCTCGCTTTAGCCTCTAGGCATGAGCTTAAAGTGCTGGCTTATGAGGATATTTATCTTGATCACCCCAAGCCAGCCATGATGCAGCGGATCTGTGCCGTAAAAGGTAATCTAAAAGGGCGCATTCCGTTACAATTTCAGGGTTAAGACAGTTAAAAATCGGTATACATTCGGTGACAAATACAGCCCATTCCACAGGTAGCAAAAAGCCCATTTCTGGCAGCATGCCAGCTATTGTTACGCCGATGCTTGAGGATGGCACCCTAGATTACCCTGGTTTACGTGCATTACTCGATTGGCATGTTGCTGAGGGTAGTGATGGCATTGTGATTGTTGGCACGAGCGGTGAGTCACCAACAGTTTCTGTAGAAGAGCATTGCGAGTTAATTCGCGCCACTGTTGAGCATATTGCCGGCAGAATTCCAGTGATTGCTGGGACTGGCGGAAATTCCACTTTAGAGGCGATTGAATTAACGCAGTTTGCTAAAAAAGTAGGAGCAGATGCGAGTTTGCAAGTTGTTCCTTATTACAACAAGCCGACTCAAGAGGGTATGTATGCCCATTTTAAAAAGATCGCTGAGTCAGTGGATCTCCCGTCGATTTTGTATAACGTACCAGGTCGCACTGTAGCTGATTTAGCTGGCGATACTGCGGTACGTCTTGCAGGTGTTCCAGGCATTATTGGAATTAAAGATGCTACTGGCAGTCTGGAGCGCGGCACGATCCTGATGGCAGACCTCAAGCGTGCAGGCCACCATGACTTTGCCGTTTTCTCCGGTGATGATTTAACAGCTGCCATGTTGATGTTGATGGGTGGCAAAGGGAATATTTCAGTCACTGCCAATGTGGCGCCACGTCTCATGCATGAGTTGTGTGTAGCCGCTATGTCAGATGATGTGCAAAAGACCCGCGAAATTCAGTACAAATTAATTGCAGTACACAAAGCAATGTTCATTGAAGCAAATCCGATCCCGGTGAAATGGGCATTGCATCAGATGGGCAAAATTACAGCTGGCATTCGCCTGCCATTAACTCCTCTAAGTGAGTCTTTGCGCGAACCCTTAAAGACAGCACTAAAACAGGCGGGTTTACTATGATTCACTTCATGCAATTTATGCGTCGATATTTATCGATCTTGGTGGTTTTTTTTATAGCCCTTGGATCATTAACTGCATGCAAGTCTATTTCTAGTAATGATACTGTTGACTACAAAGGCAGTGGCGCGATTCGTGGCCCCAACCTGGCTTATCCCCCAGATTTAATTACCTCGCAAGCAGATCGTCGCTATATCGTGCAAGATGGAACTGCAACGATGTCGGACTATAACTCTGCGATGAAAAAGTCTTCACAGCTCCGTACTAATGTGATGACCGGTATTCCGGGTATGCGAATTGCCCGTGACGGAGATCGCCGTTGGTTGGTTGTTGAAAAGCCAGCTGTAGAGCTTTATCCGCAAGTCAAAGATTTTTGGCAAGAGAATGGTTTCTTATTGACTATTGATTCGCCATCCACAGGAATTATGGAGACGGATTGGGCGGAGAATCGTGCCAAGATTGCTCAAGACTTTATTCGCTCTGCAGTGGGTGGAATGTTAGACAGTATTTATGATACTGGCGAGCGAGATAAATATAAAACTCGTCTCGAAGTCAGCAAGCCTGGCGAAACAGAGATTTACATTACCCAACGAGGCGCTGTTGAGCAGTGTGTTCGTGACGTAACTCAAGCTTGTATTAGCACTATCTGGACACCACGCCCTAGCGACCCTGAACTAGAGGCTGCATTTTTAGCGCGTCTAATGGAGCGCTTAGGAATGTCACAAGAGCAGGCTAAAGCGCTTGTGGCAGCACCATTGGGTCCCAAAACCCCTAAGGCGAAGTTTGTGCAAGATGGCGTAAATCAAGCGCACATTGATTTAACCTCTGGCTTTGATCGTTCATGGCGTGATGTCGGCTTGGCGCTGGATCGTTCAAACTTCTCAGTAGAGGATCGCAATCGTTCAAGTGGCGTTTACTATGTTCGTTATGTAAATCCTAAGGACCTGGGAGATACCAAAGGTTTCTTCTCAAATCTATTTAGCAGCAAGGATGATTCAAGTCTAAAAGCGAAAAAATATCAGGTGGTCATTAAGAGCACTGGTGAGAACTCTGCAAGTGTTTATGTGCAGGATGCTGATGGCAAGCCAGAAAATACGCCGGCTGGATTCCAATTGCTAACCTTGCTTGCCGAACAATTAGTGAGATAGTTAGCAGTAAGTCTAAGCAAATAAAAAAGCCGCTTTTCAGCGGCTTTTTTTCTTCATAAAGAAGATTACTTCTTAGCGTCAGCAGCAGGAGCGGCTGGTGCAGCAGCAGGAGCTTCAGCAGCAGGTGCAGCTGGAGCAGCAGCAGGAGCTTCAGCAGGTTTTGCTTCTTCTTTTTTACCGCAAGCGGCCAAAGCGATTGCTAACATTGCAACGAGTACGAGTGACTTCTTCATTTGTAGTTTCCTCTAAAAAAAATTACAGCAATTACCGGTAATTGTTGTTGGATCAATCAAGGGATTATCCCTAGGTATATTCCAGCATTTATTATATCCATCTCTGGGTTAGTTGTTAAAAACTAGCCATCCGGATAAGTAGGCCTCATACAGGCTTGAGTTACTAGCCCCTTTGAGACCCCTGCAAATCAAAGTCTTTTGGGAAGCCAGCAAATACCAAGCCTTTTGGATTTCCCTAGACTGCCCCTTAGTTACCATCTCTCCATTACAGAAAACCACTTGATTTTGGGCAAGAATACGGGTTTGGGGGTGGGGAAGTAAGGCCTGAATACTCAATTTTTGAGTAAATTGCTTGGGTGAGAGTGGCTTATCTGGCCCATTGAAAAAGGCCTGCTGTTTAGGTTCACTTAAATAAGCGGTAATGCCAGGTAAAAATTGGCTTAATTTATCCAGTTTTAAACCCTTTAACCTCTGCTCAAGTTGCTTGATCAATTCATGGGGGAGTTGTTCTGGCTGGTTGCTGGCTCTTTGCCCTGGGTCCGAAAATTTCTCATCAAGGCCGGGAATATCTTCTAAGGATTCGGCAAGTCTCCACAATCCTTCTTGTAGTAACTCTTTAAAACTGGGGGAGCGAAAACCTACTGACCAAGTTTGACATCCTGGATCCAATGCAATTCCGTGATGGGCAATGTGTGGGGGCAAGTACAGCATATCGCCTGGCTCTAATATCCACTCGTGCTCTACGGAAAAATTTTGCAAAATCTTCAGGGGAAGTTCGGGGTTAAGGCTTAAATCTTTTTGCCCTGAGATACGCCACTGTCTTCTGCCGGACATCTGGATTAAGAACACATCATAGGAATCAAAATGTGGGCCAACTCCACCGCCGATGCCAGCAATACTAATCATTAAATCATCGAGGCGTGCATCAGGAATAAAGCGAAACCAAGATAAGACGGTTGCTGCTGCAGGAAGATGCGCTTCCATGCCTTGAAGCAGTAAAGTCCAGTCACGCTGTTCTAACTTTGGAATGGATTTTTGCTTAAAGGGGCCCGTCTCAAAACGCCATGGATTTGCCTGAATTAAACGTGACTCCACTAACTCATCACTGGCAAGATTAAATAGTGCTTGCGCTGCAATCGGACTGCTTAATTCATCATGGTAACTTTTAGCCAAGGCAAACGCAGGAATAGCGCCCCTTACCAGCAGTGGCTTTTTATGCCAATGCTGTTTCATAAACTGATCGGGGCTTATTCCCCCAAATAAGGCCCATGGCTGGTTCAAAGGCAGGTTTTTGGGGGCTTGGGGTGGTTGATACGGATTGCTCAAGTAAAATGAGGTCATAAAGTAAAAGCTTGATAGAAATTGATTAAAAACGAATGTTTGACAGATTCCGCATGAAGATTGAAAAAAATACCGTCGTATCCCTTCGTTATAAGTTAACCGATGCCCAAAACAATACCATCGAGGAACCAGATTCTCCGATGGTATACCTGCACGGTGGCTATGAGGGCACTTTTCCGAAAATTGAGACTCTCCTGGATGGCCAAGATATTGGTTACGAGGCAAGCGTGCAATTGGAGCCCAGTGAAGCGTTTGGTGAGTATGACCCAGAGTTACTCAAGATAGAGCCTCGTACTCGTTTTCCGGAGCCGCTAGAGGTTGGCATGCAGTTTGAAGGTGTGCCTGATGCCGATGAAGAAGCTGCTGAAGCTGATGATCTGGATGAAGAGCCCTTGATCTACACCGTCACTGATGTTGCTGATAATCAAGTGGTATTAGATGGTAATCATCCATTGGCAGGCATGGCCTTGCGCTTTTGGGTTCAGGTTGAAGATGTTCGCGCTGCAACAGATGAAGAAATTGAAAATCGCCACCCAGAGGGCGGCGAAAGCTTTACCTTTGGCATGCCTAATGATGATGGTAATGCAGAGGACGATGATGAATATCCTGGTAACGCATTAGATTCTGGAAATACTAACCCGCGTACTTTGCATTAAAAAAGTATTCTAAACAGACTACTCTTTAAGCCATTCTTTAATGGCGTCTAGGCCACGCTTCGTATCGCTTGATCCGGCATTATCGGTCGGCGTATTGTTCAGCTTCGAAATGATTTTCTCGAGAGCGGCAATTTTCGCTTCTTGCACGATCGTGGCATCGATCAATCCTTTTAAAGCCATGGATACTGGGTCATCGACGTTCGGGGTGACACCATAAGCAGAAAAATATTCTTTAGTTTTGCTGTCTGGGCCCTGCGGAAGATCTGGGTGCAAGATGCGCGCTGGAATACCTACAGCAGTAGCGCCCGGAGGAATTTCTTTGAGCGCAACCGCATTGGAGCCGACGCGTGCACCATCCCCAACGGTAAAGCCACCCAGTACTTTTGCGCCCGCGCTAACAACCACGCCCTTACCAAGAGTGGGGTGACGCTTAACGCCTTTGTAAAGGGATGTTCCGCCTAAGGTAACGCCTTGATAAATAGTGCAGTCATCACCAATTTCAGTAGTTTCGCCAATCACAATCCCAAGGCCGTGATCTAAAAAAACTCTACGACCAATTTTTGCGCCTGGATGGATTTCAATGCCAGTTAGAAAACGTGCAAACATCGACATCAATCGTGCGATCCACTTTAATCCAATACCCCAAAAAAAATGGGAGACACGATGCAGCCAAACAGCGTGCAAGCCTGGGTAGCAGGTGATGACCTCCAGGCGATTTCTGGCGGCAGGATCCCGAACAATAATCGAGTCGACGTGGTCAAAAAGGGAATTAAACATAGTTTGATTTTAACGGGATGCGCTTATTTTCTCAGGAGCATCTGTTTAGCGATGCCGCGTAATAGATCAATCTCTTCTTTTTGGAGGCGACTACGAGCAAATAAGGCTTGTAAACGGGGCATGAGTTTCTTAGGGTTGGCGGGATCTAGATAGCCAATGGCTTCTAAGCCACTACGCCAATGCTCCAGCATAGCTGCAATGGCTGCGGGATCAGCATAGTCAATCCCACTCTGAGAATCTAATGGATCAACGCCATTGTTTAAGGCTTCTCTCAGAGTAAAGGCGCACACCATAATGGCCTGAGCAAGATTGAGTGAGGGGTAGTCCGGGTTGGCATCCAGCCAGACTCGATGGGTGCAAAGCGCAAGATGGTGATTGTCTAAGCCCGTACGTTCGGGCCCAAACACCATTGCTACCTGTTGACCAACTCCAAGCGTTTGTTTAATCAGACCTCGTGCTTGTTCCCAGTTCAGTGCGGGAGGGCCAAATTCTCGGTCTCGGCTAGTAAGGCCTAATACTAATGAGCAGCCCTCAACAGCAGATTCTAAAGAGGGGCTTTCTTGAGATCTATCGAGCACATCGCTCGCGCCGCTTGCTAAAGCAATTGCCTCTGGCAATTGCGCTATGCCTCTGGTTTTGGGATTGATGAGATGAAGCGCATCAAACCCCATGGTTTTGAGGGCGCGAGCTGCTGATCCCACATTACCGGGGTGGCTGGTTTCAACCAGAATCCAGCGCAGCAGATGGGCGTTTTGAGCGTTCATAAGCTTCTGATTAAGGAATGGGAAGGTAGTTCAATGGGCAAATCGTTTAGAATCAGTCTGTTAGCTTCGTATTGTCATGCAATATTACAGGCTTGTTCTTATTTAATTTGTCCATCCAAAACTATGCATCCCATGTTAAATGTGGCCGTTAAGGCCGCCCGTCGTGCAGGAACCGTTATCAACCGTGCCTCTCTTAATTTAGAGCGTTTGCAGGTGGATCGTAAACAGCATAATGATTTTGTTACCGAGGTGGACAAAGCTGCAGAGGCAGCCATTATTGAAACCCTGAGTGAGGCCTATCCAACCCATGGATTTTTGGCTGAAGAAACCGGTGAGCACAATGCTGATGCAGAAAATGTGTGGATCATTGATCCCTTAGATGGTACAACCAACTTCATTCATGGCTTTCCGCAATATGCCGTTTCTATTGCATTGTCGGTAAACGGCGTTATTCAACAAGCGGTAGTGTATGACCCAACTCGTGATGAACTTTTTACAGCCACTCGCGGCGCTGGTGCTTATTTAGATCGCCGTCGCTTACGCGTTGGTACTCAAGATCGATTGGCAAGCTCGCTCATCGGCACAGGTTTTCCATATCGTGAAGATCAAGACCTAGAGAAATATTTAAAAATCTTTGCTGAGATGTCACGTCAATGTGCTGGCTTGCGCCGTCCAGGCGCAGCATCACTCGACTTGGCATACGTTGCTGCCGGTCGTTACGATGGATTTTTTGAAAGCGATCTCAAACCTTGGGATATGGCTGCTGGTGCTTTATTAATTACCGAAGCGGGTGGGTTGATCGGCAACTACAAGGGTGAAGAGGGCTTCTTGAAAAGCGGTGAAGTGATGGCTGCTAATCCCCGCGTTTATGCCCAGATGGTGCAACTGCTCTCTAAATACTCGAAATCTTAATTTAAAACGGAAATAGAACTGACTTGATTGGGTTTAGTCAGGTCAGTAAAGCGAGCCCCTAGGCCGTTAATCAGCAAGGCATTCGCTTTTGGTAGAACGCTCTCTGGGTGATCTAAATCCCAATCTGAAAGCACCCAACGCTGCCACACTTGATCACCAAGTTGCTCATGATGATGGGCTGGTAGATGAGTATGTCCATGAATCAAGCGTATTCCATCTTGTTCTCGAAGCATTGCTGCGCATGCCTTCAGGGTGACATTCATTCGAATACTATTCTGACTTGCGGAAGTTCTTGCAGCATTTTGGTATTGCATGTGACTATTGCTGCGAAGATGGTTGGCAATGGATTTGCGCCATACGAGAGGGAGGCGCAAGAATAAGTTTTGCACCCATTTTTTTCTCGTCCATTTTCTAAAGATTTGATAACCATCATCGGCAGTGCAGAGGACATCACCATGACTGAGGATGTATTTGCTGCCAGAAATTTCAACGCAGCTAGGGTCTGACAATAAGGTCATGCCCGTTTTTTTTAAATAGCTACTACCTACTAAAAAATCACGGTTGCCGTGGATGTAATAGGTTTTGACCTTAGTCGAAAGATTAGCGAGCGCTCGTCGTACTTCCTGCTGAAATGGAGAGGTGCTTGCTGCATCATCACCAACCCAATATTCAAATAAATCCCCCAAAATAAATACAGCCTCTACTTTGGGCGCCTCTTTTTCACAGAAGTCAAAGAAACGTTGTGCCGTCAAAGGCATTGACGGCGTGAGATGCAGGTCTGAAATGAGCAGCGCGCTCGTGTATTGCGGGATCATTCCTCTAAAACTGTGGCCTTCTCTATCACAACATCTTCAGATGGAACGTCTTGATGAAAGCCCGTAGTACCCGTTTTAACTTTACGGATCTTGTCGACAACATCTAGGCCATCAGTGACTTTTCCAAAAACAGCATAACCCCAGCCTTGTGCATTGGGTGCTGTGTGATTTAGAAAGTCATTGTCATTGACGTTAATAAAAAACTGAGCAGTCGCAGAATGGGGATCACTAGTGCGAGCCATAGCTACAGTGCCGCGGTCATTTTTGAGGCCATTATTAGCTTCATTTTCAATTTCTGCGCCAGTAGGTTTTTGTTTCATACCGGCAGTCATGCCGCCACCCTGAATCATAAAGTTATCAATGACACGATGAAAGATCGTGCCATCGTAATGACCGCTCTTAACGTATTGTAAGAAGTTGGCAACGCTTTTTGGTGCCTTAACAGAATCTAATGTGAGGGTCATATCGCCCTGGTTTGTTTTTAAGAGTACTTTCGCCATGATTTAATTCACTTTCAGTATGGATAGTTGGATGGAAGAGAGGGTTGTGCTGGCTGCATTGACTGGGCTGCTGGGATAACTACAGGATTAGCCGGTGGCTGGGCTGCGGAAGATGCTGCAGGGCTGGCAACAGGACGCTTGGGGGGCTTGAGCACATCGAGCAAAGCCTTGGCGCGATTTGTATATTGGCGCTGGTTGGTTTGTGCACCTTTAGCGGCATCTTCGTAAGCTTGTGCACCAAGGCGAATATAAATCTCACCTAAATTAGCAGCAGCAACTGCATAGGTGGGACGAAGTTTTAAGGCGAGCTCTAAATAATCCCTTGCTTCAATCCACTGGCCTTGATTGGCCGCAATCGCCGCTAAGTTGTTATAGGGCTCAGGTAACTCTGGAAATTGTTGGGTAATCTCAATTAAGGTTTTTTTGGCATCGTCAAACTTACGCATTTCAATTTGCAAGCGTGCTTTTACGAATCGAATTTGTACATTACGCGGATTCGTTTTAAGTTGTGTATTGATGAGGTTAATGGCATCTTGATATTGACGCGCTTTGACTAGTTTTTCTACATCCGGCGGAACTGCATTTTTTGGAATAGGGTCTGGTTCAATAATCAAAAACGAGAAAAAAGGAACTGCAACGGTATCGGAAAGCTCTGGATTTAAGGGGTCATACCCAGTATCCGCGGAGAGCCTTGGCGGGTCTATCGGACTATATCCCCCTAAATAAGGTTGGGACATCGCTTGGGGAGACTTCATTTGCTGAGCATTTAAGGCATACATTTCAGCCTGTGTCCGCTCTTGGGCGGGGGTGGTGCAGCCTGCTAAAAAAAGAAGGAAGCAGGCCCCTAATACGGGCATAAGTAGGCTTTGGCGTGTTGCTGAGAAGGTTACGGGCATAGGGGAAGGGGTGTAAAACGGGCTCATTCGATATACTCAGCGCTCAGTCTAACAAATTGGCGCTACTTGCCCAACCTTTATAGCCCTATGCTGCAAATCTATAACACCCTTAGCCGTTCAAAACAGGTATTTAAACCCATCGTACCGGGCAAGGTGAAGATGTACGTCTGCGGCATGACGGTGTATGACTTTTGCCATATTGGCCACGCCAGAGTCATGATTGTGTTTGATATGGTCGTCCGGTGGTTGCGGGCCAGCGGATATGAGGTTTTATATGTGCGCAATATTACGGATATTGACGACAAAATTATTAACCGGGCCATCGAAAATGGTGAACCTATTGCTGCTTTAACCCAGCGCTTTATAGATGCTATGCATGCCGACTCAGATCACTTGGGCTTAATGCACCCTGACCAAGAGCCGCGTGCTACAGATTTCATTGCGCAAATGCAGGGCATGATTGGTAAGTTGATTGAAAATGAATTGGCATATCAAGCGGACGACGGTGATGTTAATTTTGCAGTGCGCTTACTCCCTGGTTATGGAAGTCTTTCTGGTAAATCCTTGGATGAACTCAATGCGGGTGAGCGCGTAGCAGTTACCGGTGGTAAACGTGATCCTCTGGATTTTGTTTTATGGAAAAGCGCCAAGGCTGAAGAGCCGGTAGATACCCGCTGGAAATCCCCTTGGGGAGAAGGTCGCCCAGGCTGGCATATTGAGTGCTCTGCAATGTCTTGTGATTTATTGGGCGAGCATTTTGATATTCATGGTGGAGGTGCAGACTTACAGTTCCCGCATCATGAAAATGAGATCGCTCAAAGCGAAGGTGCCTTGTATGGCAAAGACCGAACCCCTGACGATGCCCCATTTGTAAATTACTGGATGCATAACGGCCACATTCGTGTGAATGAAGAAAAGATGTCCAAGTCTCTTGGTAACTTCTTCCTCATTCGGGATGTCTTGAAAAGTTTTGATCAGGAAGTGCTGCGCTTCTTTATGTTGAAGGCGCATTATCGAAGCCCAATTAACTATAGCGATGCTCAACTAGAGGAGGCCCGTTCTGGCCTGGTGCGCCTCTATACGGCGCTGGCTCAGACACCACAAGCCAAAACGGAAATCACGGACCCTCAAAGTTCTTGGGTGCTTCGTTTTACCCAGGCAATGAACGACGACTTCAATACACCCGAAGCGATTGCCGTTTTGTTTGATTTGGCCAGTGAAATGAATCGCGCACAAGGCGACGAAAAGTTAATGCTCGCTAATACTCTGCGATCACTAGGCGGGGCATTAAATTTCTTGCAACGCAACCCCACAGAGTTTCTGCAATCTGGCACTAAGCAAGATGATGGCTTGAGTGCCGCAATGATTGAAGCGCAAATAGCAGCGCGTGTAGCTGCTAAGTTAGCAAAAGACTTTGCACAGGCTGATGCTATTCGAAAAGATCTTCTAGCGCAGGGAATTGTTTTAGAAGATAAACCTGGTGGCATCACTGAATGGCGAAGGGCTTAGTGAGTCCAGTTAAAGATCAAGTTATTTATAAAGAAGCAGCACCAGAGTATTGGGAGCAGGCTTGCCGTGAATTGATGAAGCAAGATCGCATTCTCAAAAAATTGATTCCGAAATATGGGTCTAGATTTTTAGTAACACGTGGCGATGCATTTAATACTTTAGCTAGAGCGATTGTTGGGCAACAGATTTCAGTTGCTGCTGCACAATCGGTTTGGAATAGAGTGCTGGCAGTCAGCAAGAAAAAAGTAAACCCCAAAAATATCTTAGCGCTCACCGTAGAAGAATTGCGTGCTGCTGGATTATCGGGGCGCAAGGTTGAATACATCCGAGATTTAGCGGATCATTTTGATTCTGGGCGCCTGCATGCTTCCCAGTGGAAAGATATGGATGATGAGAGTGTTATCAAGGAATTAAGCGATATTCGAGGAATTGGACGCTGGACAGCAGAAATGTTCCTTATTTTTAACTTGGTACGCCCTAATATTCTCCCCTTAGACGATGTAGGCTTGATTAAGGCCATTTCCCTCAATTACTTCAGTGGAGAGCCTGTCAGCCGCCATGAAGCCCGTGAGGTGGCTGCAAATTGGGCCCCTTGGCGTACCGTTGCAACCTGGTATATGTGGAGAAGTATCGACCCCATCCCAGTTGAATATTAAAATCAGACCATGAAAACGACTTTCTTAGATTTTGAGCAATCAATCGCCGAATTAGAATCAAAGATTGAAGAGCTGCGTTTTGTGCAGGATGAATCATCAGTAGATATTTCTGATGAGATTAAAACACTTGCGGAAAAGAGCCTTCAGCTGACTAAAGATGTCTATGCAAATTTGACCCCTTGGCAGGTGTCTCAAGTTGCTCGTCATCCACAGCGTCCGTATACCTTAGATTATGTGACCGCCTTATTCACAGACTTTCATGAGTTACACGGCGATCGCACTTTTGCTGATGATCAATCCATTATTGGTGGCTTAGCGCGTTTTGAGAATCAGCCTTGTATGGTGATCGGCCATCAAAAGGGTCGCGATACCAAAGAACGCGCTCTCAGAAACTTTGGGATGAGTCGTCCTGAAGGTTATCGCAAGGCGATGCGTTTAATGCGCCTCGCTGAAAAATTTGGATTGCCAGTATTTACTTTTGTGGATACGCCAGGCGCCTTTCCAGGTATTGATGCGGAAGAACGTAATCAATCAGAGGCTATTGGCCGCAATTTATATGTGCAGGCTGAGCTCAAAGTGCCTATCATTGCCACCATCATTGGTGAGGGTGGTTCTGGCGGTGCACTAGCAATTGCGATGGGTGATGCGGTATTGATGCTGCAAAACTCGACATACTCCGTCATTTCCCCTGAAGGCTGTGCTTCCATTTTGTGGAAGACAGCTGATAAAGCCTCTGAAGCTGCTGAGCAGTTAGGCTTAACAGCCCAGCGTATTAAAGCTTTGGGTCTGATTGATAAGATTGTTGCTGAGCCCATTGGTGGAGCTCATCGCGATTACGACACCATGATGGTGAACATGCGTAAAGCACTTGCCGAGTCTCTCAAGACTTTTGATGGCATGAAAGAGGATGCGCTTCTTGAGCGCCGTCATGAACGTCTGATGAGTTATGGCAAGTTCAAGGAAATCACAGCAAAGTCCTAAATTTGGAAAACGGATTGCGGTCGCCTTAAGTGGTGGCCTCGATTCCGTAGTGCTGCTCGATACGGTTTGCAAAACGCAAGCAGCCGATAAAAATCCTGCAGAAATTTGGGCATTTCATATTCATCATGGTTTACAAAAGCCGGCAGATGATTGGTTTATCTTTTGTGAAAAGCTCGCCAAAAAATACAAAATCCATTTTGACTTTCGGCTCTTACACTTAGGAACGGACGCAGCTCAAGGTAACGTGGAGGCGAGAGCCAGAGCAGGGCGCTATGAGGCCTTAGCAGAACTATGCGCTGATCACAATATTGAAGATCTACTCTTGGCGCATCATCAAAATGATCAAGCTGAAACAGTCCTGTTGCAATTATTGCGTGGTGCTGGCGTAGCGGGGCTTGCGGCTATGTCCGATATGCGTGAGCTAAACAGCGGCAATGGTGTTATTCAGTTATGGCGTCCGCTATTGAGCCAAAGCAAGGCAGAGCTAGAAGCCTACGCAAAAGCCAATAAGCTTAAATGGATTGAGGATCCTAGCAATCATGATACTCAATATCGACGTAATGCCATTCGTAAAAAAATTATTCCGCAATTGGAAAAAATTCAACCTGATGCAGTGGCCAGTCTGGCCCGCAGTGCAAAGGTATTGGCGGAGGCGCAATCCTTACTTGATCGTCTAGCAAAACAAGATGGCAGCACAGTGATAGAGCAGAGCCACTTAAGAATCAAACCATTATTGATTCTGGCCAATCAAGATTTGCCTGCAGCGAATAACTTAGTAAGGTTCTGGCTTAAATCCCATGGTTTGGCAATGCCTTCACAAGGGCGCTTAGCATCGTGGTGGAAAGATCTAGCTGCCGTGAAAGCCGATGCGCAATTAGAGTGGTTGCATGATCAGCATCCGATTCGGCTTTGGCGTGGTTTACTCCAAGTAAGCAAAGCGCGCTCTGGTGAGTGGACGTTTCAGAAAGTTTCTACCAATAGCAAGACTCCGGGATTGCCGGCCAAATGGGTAAAAGATGCCCAAAAAAATGGGCTGATTACTCTTATATCTAGGGCGGGTTCGGAGAAGATTCAAATCAAGCCCAATAGCCCCAGAAGGTCTCTCAAAAATCTCTTTCAAGAGGCTGATATCCCGCCCTGGCAGCGACAGGCCCCATTGCTCTTCATTAATGGAGAGCTCATTGCGGTCGCTGGAATCGGCATTAGTTACCCGCATCTAGTGGATGTTGGCCCCCGAGTTCTGCCGGAGTGGGCATAAGCAGGCCTTTTAGGTTCAAAACCCTGTAAAATAAGCCCTTTTTAGATCCTCGGGGAACACGGTTCCCCTTTAAAAGACGGTTTTTATGGCTCTTATCGTTCATAAATATGGTGGCACCTCTATGGGCTCGGTTGAGCGCATTGGGAATGTTGCTAAACGCGTTGCCAAATGGATGCGTGCTGGTCACCAGGTTGTGGTGGTGCCTTCGGCCATGTCTGGCGAAACTAATCGCTTGCTTGGTTTAGCAAAAGAAATCAATCCCGATGCACATCCACGTGAGTTAGATCAAATTGCTTCGACTGGTGAGCAGGTTAGCTCTGGTTTGCTGGCATTGGCATTAATGCGCGAAGGTATCGATGCAGTGAGTTACGCCGGATGGCAAGTTACCGTGCACACAGACTCCTCATTTACTAAGGCACGCATTAAAAGCATTGATAGCCAAAAAATCTTAGGTGATTTAAATGCCGGTCGTGCAGTAGTAGTGACTGGTTTTCAAGGCGTGGATCCTGAGGGCAACATTACTACCTTAGGCCGTGGCGGCTCTGATACTTCAGCAGTCGCTATGGCAGCAGCATTAAAAGCAGATGAGTGTTTGATCTATACCGACGTCGATGGCGTGTATACAACGGACCCGCGCGTCTGCGAAGATGCTCGTCGCTTAGATAAGATTACTTTCGAAGAGATGCTGGAGATGGCCAGCTTAGGTTCTAAGGTATTGCAGATTCGCTCAGTCGAATTTGCTGGTAAGTACAAAGTTAAAACCCGGGTCCTGTCTTCTTTGACAGATCCTTTGATGCCCTTAGACGCAGAGATGAAGTCGGGTACCTTGATAACATTTGAAGAGGACAGCACTATGGAAGCCGCAGTTATTTCCGGCATCGCCTTTGCGCGTGATGAAGCGAAGATTACCGTTTTAGGAGTTCCTGATCGCCCAGGTATTGCGTACCAAATTTTGGGACCGATTGCGGATGCCAATATTGATGTGGACATCATTATTCAGAATCAATCAGTAGAAGGTAAGACTGACTTTACCTTTACAGTGCCACGCTCTGATTATCAAAAAGCACTCGATCTACTTAAGAACACAGTTCAATCCCAGATCGAGGCAAAAGAAATCTCAGGTGATCCAAAGGTTTCTAAAGTGTCAGTAGTGGGCGTTGGCATGCGCTCCCACGTTGGCATCGCAAGCAAGATGTTCCGCACCTTGTCGGAAGAGGGTATCAATATCCTCATGATCTCCACTAGTGAAATCAAGATCTCTGTTGTGATCGATGAGAAATACATGGAATTAGCAGTACGTGCCTTGCATAAGGCATTTGAGCTAGACCAGAAGTAAAAGGGTAGCAAAAACGCAGTAAAACCCCCATTAGACGGTAATCCGTTAAACTGTGGGTCGTTGTAACAGTATCAAGTACGGAGACGTGGCCGAGCTGGTCGAAGGCACTCCCCTGCTAAGGGAGCATCGGGGCTAAAACTCTGATCGGAGGTTCGAATCCTCTCGTCTCCGCCAATAACTTTGGCAAACTTTCTGCTTTTTGCTTTATACAACAAAGACATAGCCCCTTAACCGGGGCTTTTTCTTTTCTTAAAAATACATCTGCTTACCAGTACGCTTACCAACAAAACATTGCTTGGTTATGGGTCTAGTTAGATTGCCTTGCTCGTTCCTGGATAAATCCCTGAACCTGATCAATGGTCCAAAAGGAAGATCTCCCAATTTTGATCGGCTTTGGGAATTCGCCTTTTTGAACCATGAGCCAAAACTTAGATTTTGAAACTGGCATGACTTCCAAAATCTGTGGAATTCTCATTAAGGTTACTTCTGAATTTGAATTACTCATGACGGCCCCCTTGACGGGCGCGCTTCATATTTTTTCGATAAACCTGCAAAGCCATTTTTGCTGAACTCATCTTCGTGTATCTGCAATTGAGCATACGGGCAAAGATGGTACCCCGCTGCAAAGCGGCGTGCTTGTTGTACCAAGTGCCATGACTGTTGAGGATTGGGAGCGAGCAGCTCAGCCAAAACACTAAGGCTTTAAAAACCCAATGAAAACCATCTGGGCACCATTGCCCGGCAGTCAGACTTTATTTCTGACATGTCCCGTGTATGAGGTATTGCTCGAAGGCACCAGAGGAGGAGGTAAGACCGATACCTTACTCATGAGCTATGCCCAGCATGTGGGCAGAGGCTTTGGGGATCAATGGCGAGGCACACTCTTTCGCCTAACTTATCCGCAGTTGGCTGACGTAGTAGCCAAGAGTAAGCGTTGGTTCTATCAAATCTTTCCAGGTGCAAAGTTCAACGAATCAGACTACGTATGGAAATGGCCCACAGGAGAGATGTTGTACTTTCGGTATGGCGCCAATGAAGACGACTACTGGAACTATCACGGCCATGAATACCCCTGGCTAGGATTTGAAGAGCTTACCAACTGGCGCAATCTATCTTTCTACGAAGCGATGCATTCCACCTGCAGGTCATCTCATCCTGGAATGCCAAGAATGGTGAGGGCAACATGCAATCCATTTGGAGTGGGGCATGCATCGGTTAAGGAAAGATTTCAGATTGGGACAATACCGGCTGGGCAAATCATCAGGCAAGAGGGCGCATTACCCAGGGTTCGAATACATTCCACCATCTATGAGAACACTCACCTTCTTAAAAACGATCCAAACTACCTACTGAGCTTGGAGTCATTAAGCGACCCAAACAGACGTAGAGCATGGCTAGAGGGAGATTGGGATATCCACGTGGGAAGTTTCCTGGAAGGCGTATGGCAGCCTTCTAAACACGTTGTAGAGCCATTTGCCATTCCACCAACATGGAGGGTATGGCGTTCCATGGATTGGGGATACGCCAGGCCATATGCCGTCTACTGGTTTGCTTTATCCAATGACGGAATCTACTACTTATGGAGAGAGCTCTATGGATGCGGCGACAAAGAAAACACCGGTACTAGAGAAGATGCAACGGTAGTTGCAGAGAAGATCAAGAAGATCGAGATCCACGACCAACGCCTTGGATACGAATACCGAATGAACCTAGCTGACCCATCGATCTTATCGAAGATTGGGGCAGAGCGATCAATAGGTCAAATATTCAGAGATAAGGGTGTGAAATGGACCGAGGCCTATTACGCTACTAGAAGCAGGGTAAACGGTGCTCAGGAAATCATACGACTGCTAGCTGAAGACAGACTCAAGATCTTCTCGACCTGTAAGCATTGGCTTCGAACTATTCCGCAACTACCACCAGATTCACTTAATCCGGAAGACGTAGATACTGATGCTGAGGATCATGCCTGGGATGCTACTAGGTATGGTCTGATGAAGATGCGGAGGATGCCGGACAAATAAAGCGGAGCTTATGTAGTATGGACATACATTGTTTTCTTAAAAATCTGGTGCACTTTGGTAGACATCGGATCCGAGGCCTCTGTTGCTTCCGCTAGAAGACTTTAATTGACCTAACCATCATTAAGCACTAGCTAAAGCATTCAAATACTTAAAAGATATGCTTAAATACAACCATCAAGGACAGATTTTTACTAAATCAAGGGTAACCAGTGAACAACAGGGCAATTGAAACCAGAGACAAATTAGCAAAAATATATTTTATATTTGATGCTATTTTTATTGCTATTTTTTCGACAATATCACTTTTGGCGTTATTTTTTTCAGCTCTAAATTTTTAGAAATAGACTGAAAATAAAGTCCCTTAGTAGCTGAGGTTTGTGACAGTAAATAATTACTGAGCACGATCGCCCCCTGGGCTAGAGATTAATATTAATCGCTGGAATTAGCTGGAAATCTGCTAGAGGCATAGCGAACTAGGGCATTTGCAAGGGCCAAAATTAGGATTGTGGCTCCCAGAATTAAGATTTGCACATCAGCCTCATGCTTTGTATTTGCTAAATCAATAATCAGCCTTGTCACTGCAGTTATAGCAACGTAAATTAAGAATCTTACTGGCATGTGATTGGTTTTAAAGTAAATTCCGACCATCGCACCAATTTCTAAAAAAATAAATAGCAATAAAAGATCTTCAATAGAAGCAGCACCCTTGTTGATCATCCCTAAAAAAGTATGAACCCCTGACCATACTGTTGCAGCTCCAATTCCAAACAATGCAATACGATGAAACAAAGAGACAAATAAATTCCCAATAGGGTCAGAGATTTTCTCCAAGGAGATTTCAAGCTTAGAACTTTTATTTGTTGGCTTGGGTGACATATTTATTTTGGTAATTTTCTATGCTATTTGATTAATTCTATTCTGAGAATTTAAAAAATAAAAGAGCATTAGATCCTCTAGATTCGGCGACTTCTATCAAACTTCTGATTTCGTACAGAAACCACTTGAGGCTAACAACGAAGAAATGATTATTTTTTTATCTAGGATATCTTAGAAAGCCCCTCGTCAGCAATATTTAGAACATCCTCGGCCGTATTCGCTAATTTACCTATACCATTTACTTCAATAAGAAAATATTTCAGTTGATGAATATAAATTCGCGCACTAAAACTGTCCCTCTCATTGGAAAGAATTAAATCCAGATAAGCCTCATTCGAATTTGTGTCATATTTTTCTGTCAAACCGGAGAATGTAGCAATGGAGCTATTTTGCTTACTCAATTCTCTAAGCTTATCTATTAACTTCGTTACTAAAATGACGTACTCAGCATGTAGCGCAGGATTAGTAAACGCCAAATCATCAACTGTGATTGTATGTAGTGTTTGTAGTGCCATTTTGAGCCTTACTAGATGCTGATTAATTTAATGCCATCTATTCTTTTTATTACCGTGGTTTAAATTTCTAATTGAGCCTAAATTGCTAAGCTGGCGATATTGGCATTAATATTTACTTAATATATGATTAAATGCGTAGTGATATGTTCATGTTAAATGCGATAGGAGTCAAGATGAAAACTACCAGGCGTACTTTTATGACAATGTCCATTGCTGGAGTGGCGGTATTGGCTTTAAATAAACATGCCCAAGCCCAGGCAATGCTTTCTCCTGCCGATCCTCAGGCGGCTGCACTTGGCTACAATCCAGACGCATCTAAGGTGGATAAGACTAAGTTTCCAAAGTATGCCGCTCCACAGGCTTGTGGAAACTGCGCTCTTTATCAAGGTGGCGCTGCAGCAACTGGCGGTTGCCCTTTGTATCCTGGAAAGCAAGTGTCTATTAAGGGCTGGTGCTCTGCATACAATAAAAAAGCCTAGGTCAAGCCTTTGATGGCCTCATTTAAGGGGTGCACATACCTCTGAATGCAGGGTTATTGACTTTATGCCAATAAATCTTAGAATAAACTTTGAAGTCCCTATTTTTCCAACTTTTCGCCCCATGTGGGCGATTTTTTTATAGGGCTCACGCTAGCCAATCGCATGGCTTAAGGTAGTAGTCATAAAGCTTGGCCTCGGGTGTACCAGGTTTTGGTTGCCAGTTGTACCACCATTGCACTACTGGTGGCATCGACATCAATATAGATTCAGTACGCCCACCGGAGTGCAAACCAAATATAGTGCCTCGATCAAAAATGAGGTTGTACTCCACGTAGCGACCGCGCCGATATTCCTGGAAAGATTTTTCTTCCGGTGTGAAGCTATCTTGATAACGTCGTTGTACGATCGGCAGATAAGCATTGATAAATGCATCACCTACTGCGCGTGTCATGGCAAAGCTCTGCTCAAAACCGAGTTCATTAAAGTCATCAAAAAATACACCGCCGATACCGCGTGGCTCTTCGCGATGTTTTAAGTAGAAGTATTCATCGCACCATTTTTTAAAGCGAGGATAGAGCTCTTCACCGAAAGGGTCTAGCGCATCTTTAGCTCTTTGATGAAAGTGTTTGTAGTCTTCATCTACGCCGTAATAGGGGGTAAGGTCAAAACCACCACCAAACCACCATAACGGCTCTTTACCGGGTGCTTGCGCAATGAAGCAACGCACATTCATATGGGTAGTCGGTACTTTGGGGTTATTAGGATGAAAGACCAGGGAAACGCCCATGGCTTCAAAGCTGCGCCCCGCTACTTCTGGACGATGATGCGATGCAGAGGGTGGCATTTGATCGCCGCGTACATGTGAGAAGCCTACACCACCTTTTTCAAGAATATTGCCGCCATTCAAAATGCAGGTACGGCCATATCCTTTAAGTTTGCTGTCTTCAGGTTTATGCCATTCGTCAGCAACAAAGGCCATACCATCCAAAGCGCTCATGGCAGTGGTGATGCGATCCTGCAAGCCTAAAAAATATTCTTTTAGGGCGTTAACATCAATTTGGGTATGTTGATCTTTATTGTCAGGCATCAGTAAATTGCAGCTTAGCTAGATGTGAGTAAAGACCTTCATTATTCACAAGCGAAGAGTGGTTGCCAATTTCAACAATTCGACCATTCTCCATGACAACAATTCTGTCAGCTTTTTTGACAGTCGCCAGTCTATGTGCAATGACTATGGTTGTTCTACCTTTCATTGCCTCTTCGAGTGCTTGTTGTACCAGTCTTTCCGACTCTGCATCTAGGGAGCTAGTAGCCTCATCTAATAAAAGTAATGGTGGATTTTTTAGCAAGGCTCTTGCTATGGCAATTCGTTGTTTTTGACCGCCAGATAGCCTGACACCTCGGTCACCTAAGAATGTGCTGTATCCATCGGGTAACTTGGATATGAATTCATCCACAAAGGCAATCTTAGACGCCTTAATTACATCCTCATCGCTTGCATTTTCATCACCATAGCGAATATTTTCTAATGCATTTTCAGAAAAGATGCTGATATCTTGAGGTACCACTCCAATGAGTTTGCGTAAATCATCTAATTTATAGTTTTTTATATCAACACCATCAAAAGAAATGCTACCTGACTGAGGATCATAAAATCTCTGTATTAATTTAAATAAGGTTGTTTTACCTGAACCCGATGGACCTACAATCGCAATTTTTTCTCCAGCCTGAATATTTAGAGAAATGTCTGTAAGTACATTTGTTGGAATGGATTGGTAGTGAAAGCTTAACCCTTGGATGTTAATACTGATAGCTTTATTGGCTGATGATGGAGGGATAAAGGGTTCTTTAGGATTTTGTACATGTGACTCGATGCTCAATAGCTCTAAAAGTCTATCGCCAGCACCGATCGCTCTTTGTGAGTCACCAAGAACCTCTGAAAGAGCTGCTATAGAGCCTGCAACAATTACGGCATACAAGAAAAACTGGGTTAGTTCTCCACCAGACATCTCCTGGTTGCTGACTGCATAGGCACCAAGCCACAACACGGTGATGATGCTGGTAAAGCCCAAGAGTATGGCAACAAAAGTAAGCTTGCCACGAGCTGCACTCCTAATTTTTGAGGCCAAAAATGAAGCTTCAACAGATATGTTAAATGCTCGGATTTCTTTTTGTTCATTTGCAAACGACTGAACAGTAAGAATGGCATTTATTTTTTCACCTGCTATTGCAGAGGCCAGCGCAATTTTATCCTGTGAATTTCTGGATAGCTTCCGAACTTTTTTACCCATCACCATGATGGGTACTACGGTTAATAATAGGGTAGCAAGAATGAGTAAGGACAATTTAATGCTGGTAATAAACATCATTGTCATCCCGCCAAGCAGTAGAAATAAATTTCTCACCGCCATGGAAATGCTTGTACCTATTAGGATTTGAACTATTGAAGTGTCGTTATTAATCCGAGAGAGAAGTTCGCCACTTTGTTGGGTTTCGAAGAACTCTGGACTTTGTACGATGATATGTGAGTAGACTGCTTTCCGAATATCACAAGTAACTCTTTCCCCTAGCCAGGAGACGATGTAGTAACGCAGTGCACTGGCAAATGCAAGTACAAACGCAGCTGCGAAAAGATTGATGAAGGTAAGGTTAATTTGTTCGTGGCTTATATCACTAAACCCTAGATCAATGATCTTCCGAAAACAAAGTGGTACTACTAAAGTTGCTGAAGCAGCAAGAATAAGGCTTACTGCAGCAATTATTAGCTGTTTTTTATAAGGCCTTAAAAAAGGTAAAAATGACTTTATTGATTTAAGTTTTTTTGAGTTTTGAATTTCTTTATCAGTCATAAGCCATTTTTTATTGCTTTATTGCATTGTTATTGAGGATCTATCTTATTTTAAAGGGGGTGCTTGACTATTAAATATAGCTGTTATGTAATGGCCTTGCAGAAGTTATCTTACATAGATTCAGTAATTCAGAGGCATTTTTATGAGAAAAAAGAAGTCTGATAATTTGCCTTATCCGCTATTGGTAGATGCAGAAAAAAAATATTACTGGTGCGCCTGCGGTTTGAGCGATGCACAACCTCTGTGCAATGGCTCTCATGCGAGTGATACAGCTCAGCCTATTGAGTTTTCAGAGATGCAAAGCAAAACCGTCTACTTGTGTGGATGTAAGCACACCAAAACACCGCCTTATTGCGATGGTAGCCATGCTGATCTCTAATTAGACAAGCGCTTTACTTGCTCACATTAGGAATTAAATCTGCTGCACCCTGCGCTAACAAATTCTTTGCTACTGCAAGCCCCAAGGCTTCTGCATCCTCAACCGACCTTACTTGTGCAGTGCCATTAGCTAAGCAAATTGCTTTTCCATCAACACTCGCTACAAAGGAGCGAATGTTCATTTGATTCTGATCCCATACAGCATGAGCTGCTAACGGCACTTCGCATGAGCCGCCCAACTGACGTGACACCATGCGCTCAGCAGAAACAGCGAACAGAGTTGGTAAATCATTTAATGGAGCAAGCCATTGCTTGATGTTGGGATGCTTACTTAAAGTTTCGATACCCAAAGCACCCTGACCTGCAGCAGGCGTATAAGGATCATATGGCAAAAATGCACGGATGCGTGACTCCAAACCTAAACGTTTTAAGCCAGCAGCCGCCAAAATGATTGCTTGGTACTCACCGCGATCCAACTTACCCATGCGGGTATCTAAATTACCGCGCAATGGCTGAATTACTAAATGGGGAAATTTTGCACGCAGAACTGACTCACGTCGCAAGCTCGATGTACCTACAATCGCGCCCTCAGGAAGATCTTCAAGAGTGGCGTAATCGTTAGCAACAAAGGCATCGCGTGCATCCTCTCTCGCCATGACACAGGCCAGGTCAAAACCCTCAGGCATGACCATCGGAACATCTTTCAGGGAATGCACCGCTAAATCGGCTCGTCCATCCTCAAGCGCTGTTTCTAGCTCTTTTACAAAAAGACCCTTACCACCCACTTTAGAGAGGGCTTTATCCAAAATCTGGTCACCGCGGGTAGTCATCCCCAAAATCTGGACATCACAGTCCGGATAGAGCTTTTTAAGGCAATCTCGGACGTGCTCAGCCTGCCACATGGCTAGGCGACTTTCACGGGAGGCGATTACGAGGCGCTTTGGGGCTGCCAAAGATGAAGAGATAGGGTTAAAACTCAGGGTTTGCGACATGGCAATCTGCTCAAAGCGTTATTAACATCTGGTTAAACTGAGCTAAATTTAACCTATATTTTAATTTGAATGATTTATGTAGGACGTCAATGACTATCACCTTCCCCTTTACCGCCATTGTTGCGCAATCAGAAATGAAGCTGGCAATCGCCCTTTGCACGATTGACCCTTCGTTAGGCGGTGTTCTTATTTTTGGAGATCGTGGAACAGGTAAGTCCACCACCATTAGATCCTTAGCCTCCTTGCTTCCTACGATGAAATCAGTGGTTGGCTGTAACTATCATTGCGATCCAGATGCTAAAAGCCTTTGCCCTGAATGTGAGCTCAAAAAGAGTGCGGGACATAAGCTAAGGTCCGAAAATATTTCTGTTCCAGTAGTAGATTTGCCGCTTGGGGCTACAGAAGATAGAGTTGTAGGCGCTTTGGATATTGAGAAAGCCTTGACCCAAGGCATCAAATCCTTCGAGCCTGGCCTGCTTGCAAAGGCTAATCGAGGATATCTTTATATCGATGAGGTCAATTTACTTGAAGATCACTTAGTTGATTTGCTAATTGATGTAGCTGCTTCTGGTGAAAATATTATTGAACGTGAGGGATTGAGTATTCGACATCCGGCTAGGTTCGTTCTTATTGGAAGCGGTAATCCGGAGGAGGGGGAGTTGCGACCGCAAATGCTTGACCGTTTTGGACTATCTATAGAGGTAAAAACACCCACTGATTTTAAAGAACGGATTGAGATTATAAAAAGACGAGATGAGTTCGAGCGGAATCCAGAAAAATTTATTGCCAAGTGGGAAGGGTCAGAAGAAGACTTTAAGAAGCAGATCATTAAGTCGAAGAAGCTTCTGGATAAAGTGGAGGTAGATGATCAATTGCTTGAGTCTGCCACTAAGCTTTGCGCTCATCTTGGCACTGACGGCCTAAGAGGCGAGCTTACCTTGCTTAGAGGTGTCAGAGCATTAGCTGCTTTTGAGGGTAAGAAAAAAGCGAATCTGAATCATTTAAAGAAAATTGCGCCAATAGCGCTTGGGCATAGATTGCGTCGTAATCCACTTGACGATAGCAATTCAAAAATTCGTATTGAGCGTGCCATGCAGGAATTCTTTGCTAGTACTGAAAAGTGAATCCAGTACAACAAGCTTGGTTTGATGCAAACTTAATCGCTATTCTTTTGGCTATTAACCCGCGTGGCTTAAAAGGAGTATCGATAAAGAGCCAGTTTGGGCCCATTAGAGATTCCTGGCTTAATTATTTTATAAATCTATTGCCCGCAGACAGTAAAGTTATTAAAGCTCCGGCAAATTTATCCTCTGAGCAATTATTTGGATCATTAGATATTGAAAGCGCTCTTTTGTCTGGAGAATTTAAGGTTAGCCAGGGCCTTCTAGAAAGACTGGGCGGACAATATCTTCTTTTGCCCATGGCTGAGAGAATGAATTTACAAACGATAACTCATATATCTCAGGCTTTGGATGAAAAAAATCTTTTCAATCATCCTCATGCGGCCAACAATGATCACTTTGGAGTAATTGTCTTTGATGAGTCTGAATTCCAAGAGGAGGGTGCTAACCTACGATTATTAGATAGGCTTGCGTTTGGGATTTATCTCGATCGTTTTTCAATTAACGATACTAAGAAATATCTAGAAGTTACTCCGTCCGATATTAAGGACGCTATAGCATTGCTACCATCTGTAACTTGCCCCCAAGATTTGATGGAGGTACTCATAAAAGCTGGTCTGAGCCTTGGAATTTCCTCATTAAGAGCCAATCAATTTGCATTAGATGTTGCCAAGTCGCTAGCTGCGCTGAGGGGATTAATTACGGTGGGCCAAGAAGAGGTAATTGATGCTGCACGACTTGTCTACACCCATCTTAAAAGTATGCAATCGCCGCTCGAAGAGGGAGCAGACAATAAAACAGATGACGGCGAAGATGTTGAGGGTAATCAGGAAAGTCAACATAACTCAGACAATGAACTTTCAAAAGATGAAGAAACCTCAGATTTAGAAAATACAGATCCTCCATCTTCTGCTGATGAATTAGAGGAGTTAGTGGTTGAAGCTGTACAGGCTTCTTTACCCCCAAAATTTATGATGCGGATGAATCAGACCCTAAGATCCACCAAGACTAAAGCGAGTATTGCTGGTAAATCGGGATCAACTGAGAAAAGCTTCACCAGTGGGAGACCTCATGGTGCAAGAAAAGGGCTTCCTGGTAATGGCAGGCGCCTTGATATCTTAAAAAGTATTCGATCTGCTATCCCATGGCAAAGAATACGCGCTCAACAGAACAACGCTTTCTTAAAAGCAGATAATAGAAGCAAAATTCACTTTAGAGCAGAGGATTTACATACCAAACAATATTTGAAACGCCGAGGCACGATAACTATATTTTTGGTGGACGCCTCTGGCTCATCAGCAACTCAACGATTATCGGAGGCTAAAGGCGCTTTAGAAGAATTATTGAGTCAATGCTACATTCGACGCGATGAAGTAGCAATGCTGTCTATGAGAGGCTCTAAGGTAGATATTGTTTTGCCGCCAACTAGGTCGCTAGTTAGAGCAAAAAGAAATTTAGCTACCTTACCCGGCGGTGGCGGCACCCCCCTTGCATTAGGACTTCGTTCCGCTAATGAAATGGCAAGTTCATCAGAGCGAAAAGGCTTAACGCCAATCATCGTAATCATGACTGATGGTAAGGCAAATGTTAATTTGAATGGCGTAGGCGGAAGAGCGGGGGCTCACAATGATGCAATTACCGCCGCAAAAGAGTTAAGCATGCAGAGTCATCGAATTTTATTTGTAGACACTTCACCTCAACCAGAAAAATTAGCCCAAGAGCTTGCTGGGATCATGGCTGCACAATATTTCCCCCTTCCGTATACCGGGTCCAGAAAAAAAATTACATCTGCAGCTATTCAATTGGCAAATTTCTAATATAGGCTTGCTCTCGAATTTTTCGGAGAACCTTTTTGCCTTTGATGTAAGCATTTAAAAACATCCCAAGACCAAGGGCAATGCAGATAATTATTAATACATTGTTAAGAGTTGACATTCTCCTCTTCCTCCTTATTTAAGGCATTCTGAATTAAGTTAAGAGCCATTTCTTCATCGCCTTCGTGAAATAAGTGGCCACCTTTTAGCTCAATCACTTTTGCTTTATCAAAATATTCCCTAATTACGTCACGTAAATTTTTAATTGGTATCCAACCATCATCTTCTGAGAGGATGAAGGTCAATTTTGATTTTATTAATTTGCATTTCTTTAGCAAAATCGCTATGTCTGTTCCTGCCATGAAGCTCATAGAGCCATTAAGATGATTTGCGCTATTAAATAAAGTCTTATATTTCTCTCTTTTATCAGGGCTTAACTTTGTTTTCGTTGAGTCTAAAAGTCCATCAATAATCTTGGTGTGAGGTAATAGGTCACTTAATATGGAAGTGAAGAAAGACGAAGTAACAATTGGATTTAATAGTGGGGCTATAAAGTTTTGATAAAAGCTAGGTAAGGTAATTAGGGATGGGTTTAGCCCAATGATTTCTTTGGGTTGCTCATTAATGAGTGCGTAACTTAATCCAAGTGTTGCGCCAGCAGAATGACCAATAATGTAATCAAAATATTGAATACCTAAACCTTCCCTTAGCCTTGTGAGTTGGGTTGCAAGCTCATCTAAGCTGAAGGACTTTTTTGTAACACTCGTTGTAAAACCATGACCCGGCAAGTCAGGAGCAACCACGGTGTAATTCTTTGCTAGCTCTGTAAAGATTGTTCCCCAGGTGTGTGCTGAAGAACCAGTTCCATGAAGCATGAGAATGTGTTTTGGCGAATTACCCCCAACTTGTACATGCCAAGATAGGTCCTCAGTCTTTATCTCTCTACTGAAGGATTGGTTAGGCCAATCCTTTGGAATGTTTTTCATTTGTATTAAAACTTCACTCTAATTAAGGGTAAACCCGAATAAATAAGTTTGACAGCTCGATTAATTGTGTCTATATTTTTTTACATATTAAATTGTATTTTAATTTAGACAAAGCTATTTCCTTCAAAGGGGCAAGATCATGTCACCAATTAAGCATTTGGATCGGGCAATAGAGCAGGCGTTGAAATCGCACGAGTCTATGAAGGGGCCTCCTTCGCTAAGCAAGGCTATTAGACATGCTGTTTTTCCTGGTGGTGCACGGATTAGGCCTCAGTTGACTTTGGCAGTGGCTCAAGCCTGCGGAAATGATGATCCCCAATTATCGATGGCCAGTGCAATTTCTATTGAAATGATTCACTGCGCCTCTTTGGTTCATGATGATTTGCCTTGTTTTGATAATGCAGATATGCGGCGCGGTCAGACATCAGTTCATAAAGAATATGGCGAAAGGTTGGCCGTCTTAACTGGTGATGCGCTGATTGTTATGGCTTATGAAACAGTTGCAGCTGCTTCAAGAAGATCCTCTCATCGCTTAGCACCAATTATCAAAACGATTTCACAGGGCGTTGGAGCGCCATTTGGAATTATTGCCGGACAGTCTTGGGAGTGTGAGACACAAGCCAACCTTAGTGACTATCAGAGAGCTAAAACTGGAGCGTTGTTTGCTGCGGCAACCTCAAGCGGTGCACAGGCTGCTGGAGCTGATGCCGAGACATGGAGGGGTTTGGGTGAATGGCTTGGCGAAGCGTATCAAATTGCAGATGATATTCGAGATGTATTAGGTGATGCGCAATTTTTGGGGAAGCCTGCAGGGCAAGACCAGGAACATCATCGCCCTAGCTCTGCAAAAGAATTGGGATTAAATGGAGCTGTTGAGCATTTTGATTTGTTGGTCGGTAAGGCAGTGGCATCCATTCCAAGCTGCATAGGTGATAAGGCGCTAAAAAAATTAGTCGCATTTGAGGCCGAGAGATTACTGCCTTCATCATGGTTTGAGCGTGGTGAAAGACACATTGCTATTGAAACCCTTCGTCAGGCTGCATAGCGCGCCTAATTAGAGTGCCTCAAGCCCGAACAATTCTAATTGAACAAGACCAAAGTGAGTATGGTCTGTGGGATAGGTTATTTATCTACAAAGATAAGCTAATAGCAAATTCTCGATTCCAAAATACAGTCGCAAAAATTCCATTTCTAAGACGTATCGCAAAAAAAAGAGCTAATCAATTATTTGATGTAATGGCGGGTTTTGTATATTCCCAAATCCTTCTAGCTTGTATACGCCTAAATCTTTTTAATCATTTAAAAAACGGTCCATTAACTTTAGAGGCCATAAAAAATAAATGTGGTTTAGAGCAAGCACCTCTAAAACAATTACTAGACGCCGCCGTATCAATTGATTTATTAGAAATTCGCAGCAATCAAAAATTTGGTTTGGGAAAGTTAGGTGCACCGCTAGTTGAGAATTCTGCTTTAGCGGCAATGATTGAGCACCATACCGTTTTGTATGAAGATTTGAGAGATCCTCTTCTTTTGCTATCTGGCAAATTAAAGAATAAGAAATTAGAGAAATTTTGGCCTTACGTTTCGAATGATCTTGAGGATCAAGAGTCTCTTAAAGATCAAGATCTAGTTAAGGGTTACTCAGATTTAATGTCTACATCGCTACCATTGGTGGCAGATCAAGTCGTGAGTGCATATGATTTTTCTAAGCACCGCTGCTTGTTGGATGTTGGAGGAGGGCAGGGTACTTTTTTAAAAAGAGTGCACCTTCAATCCCCTCGGTTAGAGAGAATGCTTTTCGACTTGCCGGGTGTTGTGAATCTTGCCGCAGAAAATTTCTTGGCCAATTCAGAAGATCAATCCATCAAAGTTTTTGGTGGAGATTTCTTTAAAGATGACCTCCCTAGTGGAGCAGATTTAATCACTCTTATCCGTGTCATTTTTGATCACGATGATGAGCGAGTAAAAATTTTACTGAAATCAATTTTTAAGGCTCTTCCTACAGGTGGCAAGTTATTGATTGCTGAGCCTATGGCAGAGACGCCTGAACATCCCCCAATGGGGCATGCCTATTTTGGTTTTTATTTAATGGCGATGGGTAGGGGTCGACCCAGAACAGTTGAAGAGATAAGTCATTTAGCTCTTCATGTTGGCTTTAAAAATATCGACATATTGCACTCGGATATGCCTATAAATGCCCAAGTTTTGCTACTGAGCACCTAATTAAGGGTAAGTACTAATAGAAAGTATTTGAATAGTGTATAAATTACTTTACATATAAGAAAGTAAATTAAAATAGACACATGCAAAGTCAATTTCATTCCACAGCAGTACTGCTGGAGTCTCCAAGAGAGCTCAGGTTGAAGCGACTTTTGCTTGATGAGCCCAATGAATCGGATGTTGTAGTGCAAATTGAGTGGAGCGGCATCAGCACTGGAACTGAAAAGCTACTTTGGAATGGAACTATGCCAGATTTTCCTGGAATGGGATATCCGCTAGTGCCTGGATACGAATCTGTTGGCAGAGTTACTCGGGTAGGAAAGTCATCTCACCTAAGTCTTAACCAAAGAGTATTTGTACCCGGCGCAAAGTGTTTTGGTGATGTGAAGGGTTTGTTTGGAGGGGCTGCCTCGCATGTTGTGGTTTCTTCCGATAGGGTTATCGAACTCAATGAAGAAATTGGCGAAGAGGGCGTTTTGCTTGCCTTAGCAGCCACCGCCTATCACGTTACTCAAGGAAAAAAATCATTACAACCCGATTTGATTGTGGGCCATGGCGTATTAGGAAGACTGATTGCTCGAATTGCAGTCATGTTTGGTCACCAGCCAGTTGTCTGGGAGATTGATTCAGACCGTATGAGTGGAGCTGAGGGCTATACGGTTCTTCATCCTTGTGATGACCAAGATAACAAATATAAAAATATCTGCGATGCAAGTGGGCAGGTGAGTGTATTAAATAAATTAATTAGTCAACTCCAGTTTGGCGGAGAAATTACCCTTGCTGGTTTTTATGACAAAGACATTCAGTTTAATTTCCCCAGTGCATTTATGAAGGAAGCTAAATTGCGGATTGCTGCACAGTGGGCGCCTCAGGATTTGAAGGATGTGAAGCAGCTCTTATCGAATGGCAGATTAAATCTTAATGGATTAATAACGCATCATCGTAAGCCCTCTTCAATTGGTGATGTATATCGCACCGCATTTGAAGATCCTAACTGTCTCAAAATGGTAGTTGATTGGAGAGAAGCACTATGAATGCCCCAAGCGTCCCAAAAGAAATAACAATTCAATTTACGCAATTGAAAAAAGAGGCCGCTATTGAGCCTGATCAGGTCCATACAGGTGAGATTAAAAAAGAAACTCAGATCATTGCAATTTATGGCAAAGGCGGAATTGGGAAAAGCTTCACATTAGCCAACCTGTCCTACATGATGGCGCAGCAGGGCAAAAAGGTATTGCTGATTGGCTGCGACCCAAAAAGCGACACCACTTCATTGCTATTTGGAGGTAAAGCTTGTCCTACCATTATTGAAACTTCTTCCAAAAAGAAGTTAGCCGGTGAAGAAGTCAAGATTGGCGATGTTTGTTTTAAGCGTGATGGCGTATATGCCATGGAATTGGGTGGCCCTGAGGTCGGTAGAGGGTGCGGTGGCAGGGGAATCATTCATGGCTTTGAAACACTGGAGAAGCTTGGTTTTCATGACTGGGGGTTTGATTACGTATTGCTAGACTTTTTAGGCGACGTAGTCTGCGGAGGCTTTGGATTACCAATCGCTAGAGATATGTGTCAGAAGGTTATTGTTGTGGCAAGCAATGATCTCCAGTCGCTCTATGTTGCCAATAATGTGTGCTCTGCAGTTGAATACTTCCGTAAATTAGGTGGCAATGTTGGTGTAGCTGGCATGGTTATCAATAGGGATGATGGCACTGGCGAAGCAACAGCTTTTGCTGAGCATGTGGGTATCCCTGTACTTTCGGTTATTCCTGCGAATGACGATATCAGAAGGAAAAGTGCTAGCTACGAAATCATTGGCAAGCCAGATTCACAATGGGGTCCGCTCTTTGAGGGTTTGGCAAGCAATGTTGCTGAGGCGCCTCCAGTCCGACCAAAGCCAATGGCACCAGATGATTTACTGGGCTTATTTTCTGCAAGTCAAGTTGGTAGAGATATCGTTCTTGAGCCTGCAACAATTTTCGATATGGTTGGTAAGAATGAAGTGATTAAGCCAACGCTTGAAGTGATTTACGACAAAGCCTAGAAACCGGAGCCATCGTGAAATCATCTAAAGTTATTCCGATACAAGCTCAGAACACTTCTGAGACTGGAATAACCTGTCATTCAGGCGCAGAAGAATTATTAGCAGCTGCTAAGTCTGCCAATAAAAGTGAGATCTTGGGTCAGTACGCAAAAGATTACCCTAAGGGCCCTCATGATCAACCACAAAGTATGTGCCCTGCATTTGGTTCTTTGCGAGTAGGCTTGAGAATGCGTAGGACAGCGACGATTCTGTCAGGTTCGGCCTGTTGTGTATACGGCCTTACTTTTACCTCCCACTTTTATGGTGCGCGACGTAGCGTCGGATATGTACCATTTAACTCTGAGTCCTTGGTTACTGGGAAGTTATTCGAAGATATACGGGATGCGGTTTATAAAGAAACTAATCCCGACCTCTATGACGCCATAGTCATTATCAATTTATGTGTTCCAACTGCTAGTGGCGTGCCGTTGCAATTATTGCCAAAAGAAATCAATGGTGTTCGTATTATTGGCATTGATGTTCCGGGATTTGGGGTGCCTACCCATGCAGAGGCCAAAGATGTTCTAGCAAGCGCAATGTTGCGTTATGCACGTACTGAAATCGAAAATGGCCCAGTGTCTGCACCACGGAATGGCCTTTCTGATAAGCCTACAGTTACCTTGTTAGGTGAAATGTTCCCGGTAGATCCAATCAGCATTGGAATGATGTTAGAGCCAATGGGTATGGGTGTTGGACCGGTTGTGCCAACTAGAGAATGGCGCGAGCTATATCAGGCGTTCGACTCTAAGGTAGTCGCAGCAATTCACCCGTTTTATACCGCAAGTATTCGTGAATTTGAAAGTGCTGGAAGAACCATTGTGGGCTCTGCTCCGATTGGTTACGATGGCACAGCTCAATGGCTAGAAAACATTGGAGTAGCCTCTGGTGTCAGCGCAGAAAAAATTGGTAATGCTAAAGCCAAGTTTTTGCCAATGATTCAAGCTGCACTCAAAGCAAAACCAATCAAAGGAAGAATCACTCTTAGTGGGTATGAGGGTTCGGAATTACTAGTGGCACGTTTATTGGTAGAGAGTGGGGCGGATGTACGTTATGTTGGCACTGCTTGTCCAAAGACAATTTGGAGCAGCGGCGACTTAGATTGGCTTGAGCAACACGGCGTTCATGTTGAGTATCGCGCTTCTTTGGAGCAAGATCTCGCCGCAATGAAAGAGTTCGAGCCAGATTTAGTGATTGGCACAACGCCAGTAGTTCAAAAGGCCAAAGAATTGTCTATCCCATCCTTGTATTTCACGAATTTAATTTCAGCACGACCACTAATGGGGGCTGCTGGTGCAGGTTCTTTGGCTCAAGTCATCAATGCAGCATTAGCAAACCAAGATCGTTTTGATGCTATGAACTCATTCTTTGAGGGTGTGGGTAAAGATCATGCAGCTGGTGTTTGGGAATCAGTGCCTGTTGATCGTCCTGAATTTAAAGCTGATGTAAGGCGTCGCATGGAAAAAGCGCGAGCCAAGCAAAAAGCTGAGGAGATGGGCTAATGCTAGTCCTAGATCACGATCGCGCTGGAGGATATTGGGGGGCTGTATATGTATTTACAGCTGTAAAGGGTCTTCAAGTTGTTATTGACGGTCCAGTTGGCTGTGAAAACTTGCCGGTGACATCAGTGCTCCATTACACCGATGCCTTGCCCCCTCATGAATTGCCAATAGTAGTGACTGGTTTAGCTGAAGAGCAGTTAGGCAGAGAAGGTACAGAAGAGTCAATGAAGCGCGCTCATAAAGTGCTTGATCCTGATTTACCTGCAGTAGTAGTAACGGGTTCTATTGCGGAGATGATTGGTGGTGGTGTAACACCTGAGGGAACTGGTATTAAGCGCTTCTTGCCAAGAACAATTGACGAAGATCAATGGCAATGCGCAAATAGGGCAATGAATTGGCTTTGGACCGAATATGGACTTAAAAAGATTCCTCCACGCAAAAGAGATGCAGATACAAAACCTAGGGTCAATATTATTGGACCTTCTTATGGCAGCTTCAATTTATATAGTGACTTAGCTGAAATTAGGCGTTTAGTCGAAGGTATTGGTGCGGAAGTAAATTTAGTATTCCCCTTGGGAACTCACCTTGCAGATATTCCAAAATTAATTGATGCGGATGTCAATATCTGCATGTATCGAGAGTATGGACGACTCCTATGTGAGACGCTTGAGAGACCTTACTTGCAAGCCCCCATTGGAATGCAATCTACCACTGCTTTTTTACGAAAGCTGGGCGAGTTGTGTGGTCTTGACGTGGAACCTTTCGTTGAAAAAGAGAAGCACACAACATTAAAGCCAATCTGGGATTTATGGCGTTCTGTCACGCAAGATTTTTTTGGCACAGCTAGCTTTGCCATCGTAGCAAGTGAAACCTATACACGAGGCGTTAGAAATTTCCTCGAAGAAGAAATGGGTCTTCCGTGTAATTTTGCAGTCTCTAGATTGCCTGGAAACAAGACAAATAACGTTGAAATCAGAGAGTTAGTTCAAAAGAAAACTCCTCTAGTGATGTTTGGAAGTTATAACGAGCGGATGTACGGTAGTGAAATCAGCGCACGGTTTTCTTTCATAACCGCTTCATTTCCTGGGGCAATTATCCGTAGGCATACCGGCACTCCTTATATGGGATATTCCGGATCAGTCTATTTAATTCAGGAAGTTTGCAATTCACTGTTTGATGCTTTATTCAATATTTTGCCACTAGGCACTGAAATGGATAAGGTTGATCCAACCCCTGCGAAATTACAAAGCTCCATTCAGGCAATGCCATGGGAGCAGGGGGCCCAGGAGTTATTAAACAAGTTAATTAGTAAACAACCAGTGCTCACTCAAATATCGGCAGCGAAAAAAATCCGTGATGAGGCTGAGTTAGAGGCACGTAAACAAAAAATTGAAAAAGTAACTGTAGCTTGTTTACAGAAGTCATCCTTCTCCTTGGTTGAAGGGGAGGCTGTATGACAGGCATTCAAAGATATTGCTCTAGTAAAGAGCTAAACCAATATGGTGTTGTTAAGCCATATCCTCAAATCTACAGGGGTGATGTAGAAAAGACCGCAAGGTCAGTTTCAAGGAGTAGTCATCATGAGTGAAAACAGATCTATATCTGGGCTTACCGATGCAGAAGCTAAAGAATTCCATACATTTTATATGCAAGGTCTTCTTGGATTTACTGCAATCGCTGTCGTCGCGCACATACTTGTATGGGCATGGCGTCCATGGTTCTTTTGATGCAGTAGTAAGTACATAGTAAACGTAGTCAATTAGAGGGAGTGTTTTTATGAAGATCAATACGGATTTAATGCATAAACATGTTTTGCATGACACCTGGTCATTCAAAATTATTTTTTTGATTAGTTACGTGGTGCTCTTTGTTGTAGCACTTTTTTTAATTGTCTTACCTGCATCACAGAAAAGTTGGTTATTTTCTGGTGCTGACGGAGGTTCATTCTTCAAGTCAGTTGAAACAGGTGTTTACGGCTTTATGTCTTACTTAAATTAGGAGAAATATTATGTGGAGAATTTGGAAACTATACGACCCACTACGTGCGATGGTTGCACAGGGCGTTTTTCTCTTTGCTTTGGCAGCAATGATTCATCTCATTTTATTGAGCACAGTTCAATACAAATGGCTGGATGGTATGAGTCAAGAGCAGTACAAAGCAGCTATATCAGCAGCGAAGAAGTAATTAGATGTGCAAACCGTAGGCGAATTTCTAGAAATAGTGATTCGTCTACGCAAGATTAATTTAATGTGAGAAAAATTCTCACTGTGTAAGGAGCGCTAAATGGCCATGCTCAACTTTGAAAAAAAATACCGCGTGCGCGGTGGGACTCTAATAGGAGGAGATCTTTTTGATTTCTGGGTAGGCCCTTTCTACGTCGGATTTTTTGGGGTAACCACTATATTCTTTGCATTCCTTGGGACTGCAATGATTCTTTGGGGGACATCCCAAGCGGGCGTCTTTAATCCTTGGCAAATAAATATTGCCCCTCCGGATTTGAAATATGGGTTAGGCGTAGCTCCTTTGATGGAGGGTGGATTATGGCAAATCATTACTATCTGCGCCTTAGGAGCATTTGGTTCTTGGGCAATGCGTGAGGTGGAAATTTCTCGAAAATTGGGAATGGGCCTTCATGTACCAGTTGCTTTTAGTATGGCCATCTTTGCGTATTTCACTTTGGTTGTAATTCGCCCAGTGTTAATGGGTGCATGGGGCTACGGTTTTCCCTATGGAATATTGAGCCATTTAGATTGGGTATCGAATACTGGGTATCAGTATCTTCACTTTCATTACAACCCAGCCCACATGATTGCGGTAACACTATTTTTTACAACAACATTAGCGCTTGCGCTGCATGGAGCTTTGATCTTATCTTCTACGAATCCACAACCTGGGCAGCCGGTCAAAACTCCTGAGCACGAGGATACTTTCTTTAGAGACATTATTGGATATTCCGTTGGAACATTGGGCATTCATCGTCTTGGATTATTCCTAGCCTTAGCGGCTGTATTTTGGAGTGCTGTTTGTATTGTTATTAGTGGCCCCTTCTGGACAAAGGGTTGGCCTGAATGGTGGACATGGTGGTTGAATTTGCCAATCTGGGGTTAGTTTTCAGCTAAATTGAAAATGCGGAGAGCATTATGGAATATCAAAATCTATTTACACAAACACAAGTAACTGGTCCTGCGAGTCATGGCGTTCCGATCAACGCCTACGATATGCGTGAGCGAACTCGCTCTATTGGATTTAGTCATTTGATGGGGCGCATTGGTAATGCGCAGCTCGGACCTATATACCTTGGGAGATTAGGGGTCGCATCACTAATATTTGGGATGACAGCATTTTTCATTATTGGTATGAATATGCTGGCCCAGGTTGGCTGGAATCCTTTGCAATTTGTGAGGAAATTATTTTGGCTCTCTCTAGATCCTCCAGCACCAAAGTATGGTTTAACCCTTGCGCCATTAAATGAAGGGGGCTGGTGGTCAATTGTTGGATTATTTTTAACGATCTCAATTATGCTTTGGTGGCTTAGAACCTTCCGTAGGGCTCAGGCTCTTGGAATGGGTACCCATGTACCTTGGGCATTCGCATCAGCAATTTGGTTGTTCTTGGTATTAGGTCTGATTCGTCCCGTGCTGATGGGTAGCTGGAGCGAAGCGGTACCATTTGGTATCTTTTCTCACCTAGATTGGGTATCCGCCTTTTCAATTCGCTACGGCAACTTGTTTTATAACCCATTCCATATGCTGTCCATTGTGTTTCTTTATGGGTCAGTTCTTTTGTTTGCCATGCACGGCGCAACTATTCTGGCAGTGAGTCGATTTGGTGGTGAAAGAGAAATTGAACAAATTGTCGATCGCGGAACCGCATCTGAAAGGGCTGCTTTATTCTGGAGATGGACTATGGGCTTTAACGCTACCATGGAATCCATTCACCGTTGGGCCTGGTGGTTTGCTGTACTCACTCCATTAACAGGTGGCATTGGAATTTTACTAACCGGCACCGTTGTGGATAACTGGTATCTATGGGCTGTTAAGCATAATATGGCGCCAACTTATCCTGCAATATATGGGACCGTTTCTGATCCTGCTTTAAAAGCACCTTCAGCTCCAGTAGCAATAGGGGAGAAAAAATGAAAAACGTTCGCCAAAAAATTGCCATTGCATTTAGTGTTTTGGCAATCCTTACGCTTACGGCGTGTGAGCGACCACCAGTTGAGTCAAAGCAAACTGGATACCGCGGCACTGGTATGGATCAGATTAATAATCCTAGAACACAAGAGCAGCTAGCTAAGATTAATGAAATGCCAGCTGGCATACCCGCTTCCCCTGATGGACCGAAGGCTGGGGCAACGTACAAAAATGTTAAGGTGTTAAATAACCTCAGCACTGCTCAATTCGGTGCTTTTATGGTCTCAATGACTGCATGGGTCGCCCCTAAAGAGGGTTGCTCTTATTGCCATAATGTTCAGAATTTTGCTGACGATTCTCTCTACACCAAAACTGTAGCTAGAAGAATGATTCAGATGAATCAGCAAATTAATAGCAATTGGACTGATCACGTAAAACAAACGGGCGTAACCTGTTACACCTGCCATAGAGGTAATAACATCCCTCAAAATGTTTGGTTTAACCCAGAAGAAAAGCGTGGCGGTAACATGCTAGGCAATGCAAACGGACAAAATGATCCTGCTCCAGCAGTTGCTTACACTTCTTTGCCTAATAAACCATTTGCAGCCTATTTGGTTGAAAAAGGTGATCCAGCAAGGATAGTTGGCAAAACAGCTCTTCCTACGGGGAACAAAGCAACCCTTCAAAGCACGGAAAATGTATATGGAATGATGACTCACATGTCTCATTCTCTGGGGGTTAACTGTACTTACTGCCATAACTCTCAGAACTTCTCTAGCTGGGAGCAAAGTACACCACAGCGAGTGCAGGCTTGGCATGGAATCCAGATGCTCAAAGACGTCAATACAAACTTTTTGACATCCTTAGAAAGTGTATTCCCACCAAATCGACTCGGGCCCACTGGTGACGTTGCTAAAGCAAACTGCGCCACCTGTCATCAAGGTGTAAATAAACCACTCTTAGGTCAAAGTATGTTGAAGGATTATCCGTATCTTGCTCCAAATAGAGATATGCCAAAAGATAGCACCCATAGCGCAGCAAAATAGCCTTGCCAACCCCTTTGATATTAAATATCAAAGGGGTTTTTAAATAAAGGAAGTCTGATGGACCAACAGGTCGATCAATTTAAGATCCCCGAAAACATTGCCACAGCTGGAGATGTTAATGCCTCAGAACGCGCTCTTGTAATCGGTGCGGGGTTTGGTGGTCTTGCCGCAGCAATTCGTTTAGCCATAAAAGGATATGACGTTCAGGTATTGGAAAGATTGGGAGACGCTGGAGGTAGGGCTTATGTACATAGAAGAAATGGCTTTACGTTTGATGCCGGCCCTACTATTATCACTGCACCTTTTTTACTAGAAGAGTTATGGAGCTTGTGCGGCAAAAAAATGTCTAACGATGTTGATTTGCGTGCAATGGATCCGTTTTATCAAATCCGATTTGCAGATGGCCGCATATTTAATTACACCGGTGATCTGGAGCGAATGAAGCAAGAAGTTGCTAAATTTAGTCCTAGTGATTTACCAGGTTATCTACGTTTTTTAGAAGAGGCAGAGTATTGCTACAAACTAGGGTTTGAAGAGCTGGGAGATGTTGCATTTGATAGCTTAAAAGATTTAGTAAAAGCATTTCCAAGCCTCGTGAAGATGAGGGCTTGGAATAATCTCTATAGCTTAGTTGCGAAACATATCAAAGACCCACAGCTTAGAGAAGTGATGAGCTTTCATCCATTGCTCATTGGCGGTAATCCTTTTTCGGTTACCTCTGTTTATGCATTAATTAATTCCTTAGAGCGCAAATGGGGCGTTCATTCCGCAATGGGTGGAACGGGATCAATTATCAAAGGACTTGTTGGTTTGCTAAATGGCCTTGGCGTAAGAATCCGTTATGCAAGTACCGTTAAGAAAATCAATATCGTTGAAAATAAAGTAACGGGCGTCACATTGGAAAATGGTGAGGTTTTATTTGCCAATAAGGTAGTCTGTAATGCTGATACAGCATGGACTTACAAAAATTTGATTGACCCAGAACATCGAAAAATATGGACTGATAAAAAAATTGAGAATGGTAAGTACTCAATGAGTCTATTTGTCTGGTACTTTGGCACTAAAAAACAATACCCAAAAATACCGCACCACATGATGCTGTTAGGTAAACGTTATAAAACTCTTTTAGAGGATATTTTTAAACGCCATCATCTTGCTAAAGACTTTAGCCTTTATTTGCATCGTCCCACAGCAACTGATCCTAACTTAGCTCCTCCAGAATGTGATACCTTTTATGTACTTTCCCCCGTTCCTCATCTGGACAGTGGAACCGATTGGAAGCAGGAGGCTGAGCCCTATAGAAAAGCCATTGCAAAGATGCTTGAAGAAACTGTTTTACCGGGCTTGCAAGAGAATTTAGTGGAATCGTTTGTAATGACTCCAGAAGATTTTAAAGACAGGCTGCTTTCCTATAAGGGAGCTGCTTTTGGTTTGGAACCTTTGCTTACCCAAAGTGCTTGGTTCAGACCACATAATCGTAGCGAAGATATTGAAGGTCTTTATATGGTTGGGGCGAGCACTCATCCGGGTGCGGGGATTCCTGGGGTTTTGTCATCAGCCAAAGCTTTAGATTCGTTGATTGCGCCCGCTAAAATACTCTCTCAAAATGCACGATAGAGCTATTACATCCGAATACGGATTTCAGCTTGATCTACTCTCTTGCGAGACCTTGATGAGAGATGGCTCCAAATCCTTTTTTTCTGCATCCAGGATCCTGCCTTCTAATATTCGTGATTCTGCTATAGCTTTATATGCTTTTTGTCGTTTACTGGATGATATGGTGGACGATCAAAATGCGTCTGATAATGTTATAGAGCAGATTGAATATCGATTAGATCGTATCTATTCAAAAAATCCACTAGATATACCCGCGGATAGAGCTTTAGCTCTTGTAGTTGAGCGATTTTTAATTCCTCGAAGCCTCCTGGAGGCACTGGTAGAAGGATTTAAGTGGGATCGTACTGGTCGCCAATATCAAACCATAGAAGAGTTATGTGACTATGCTGCTAGAGTTGCTTCAACAGTAGGGGTCATGATGACTCTGATTATGGGTATACGGGATCGAGCTGTATTAGAACGCGCATGCGAGCTTGGCCTTGCAATGCAGTTGACTAATATTGCGCGGGATATTGGGGAGGACGCTAGAAACGAGCGTCTCTATCTTCCTAGAGATTGGCTTCAAGAAGAAAATATAGACCCTGATCAGTGGCTTAAAAATCCTATTTTTAATGATGGTATCTTGCGAGTGAATCAAAAGCTCATTCAGTACGCCGATGATTTATATGCTCGTTCGGCATTTGGATTCTCTGGTTTACCAAGAAATTGTCGATCAGCCATAGCTGCTGCTAGTTTGATTTATTCAGAAATCAGCAGACAAATTGAGCGACAGGGGATGGATTCGGTTACAAAAAGAGCTGTCGTATCAAAGAAAAGAAAAGTTTTATTGCTATTCAAATCTCTTGGGGCGGCTATCTATAGTGCAAAACCAACGCAGAGTTTAGATTCCATTCCTGCAATACAATTTTTGGTTGATGCGGTAGAGCCAGAAGGACGATACGCGCATTACAGCGGATCTGTTGAGGATAGGCTCATTTGGGTTGTTAGTCTTCTGGAAAAAGTAGAGCATAGAAAAATAGACTCATACCATTCTTTTGCTCAGCATTAGGATTGCTTGGCTGTCTTCTATATTGCTAGTTTATTAATATATACGCGTTGGATTTCTAGGCATTCTCCATGGCAGCATAAATTGGACAATGTTGGATTCCAGGCGTTTTATATTTAATGTTTCATGCATCGAAATAACATCCTCTCCAAGTAGTTTTGATGCAATCATCGAGCGAGCATAAAAAGGCGTATCTTCTAAGGTATTCATTACCGTTACCTTGTGATCTGACTCAGAACGCATATTTCGCTGAATTCTCCATCCTGTTTTGCGAAGTTCAACTCTATTTGGCGCCAAAAAATCCTCAGTGCTACCATCCAATTTAAAGATGGTTGCCAAAACCTTTTCAACTCCGTTCTTTTGTCGCACATCATAAATTACAGCAGTGCTTCCATCTTTTAAGTGAGCTCGTGACCAATCCCACTCACTAAAGGGCTTGTTGATTGCCTCATCTCCCTCATTAGAGTCAAAGTAAGCATTACCAATCCAGTTTAGATTAGGTTTATTGAAAGAGACTTCGACTCTGGAGGAGGGCGCTATTGGTCCCCAGCGATGCTTCTGTTGATCATCTAGGGCTACTACATGATTAAAAAGTTGCTCTGTAAATACTTTGATGGTTCCCTGAACTCTTTGACCAAGCAAGGGAACTCGCTCATTAATGGTGATAGTAAGAGTGTTATCTTTCCAGCTTAGCTGGCTGGGGCCGATAGTGAACTGATTGGCCGTGCGATGGATTGCATTTTTGCCCCTTTCAGTCATCGTCCAATATTTTTTAGTTGGCGTATAAAGCGCGACATTAATGGAGCAAAAGTCTTCAGCTTGTGCAGGCTTGCTTTTATTTGCCCAAGCGTAATAGGGAGAAAAGACGCTGCCAACAAAGGCAATAATGCTAAACCCATTTAAGCCATCATCGCTAAGGCCGTCAATGTACCACCAAAGATAGTTGCCCGGATTTACCGCTTGGTCAAACCTAGGCGATCCATCAGGGTTGCGGCCGCCAATCGTCCTGACATTGCCGCCATTGGAACTCCCGGACCTGGGTGGGTGCTGCCTCCCGCTAGGAGCAGATTGTTGATTTGCGATTGAGAACCTAGTCTGTGAAATGAGCTCATCCATCCATGAGTTGCTTGGCCATATAGCGCTCCGCCTCGACCCGGAAATAGCATTGAGAAATCCTGAGGGGTCGTTCGCGTAATTTGAGCATCCTTCAGCTGGAGTCCATATTTGTTCATCATTGAAAATGCTTTTTGTTCGCATTGATCGATTTCCTCATTGTTATAAGGTTTTTTTGAGCCATTCGCAGGTGCATTTACTAAACAAAACAATCTTTCAGGCTGATTATTCTCAAGTGCTAAATCATTTCTATCTTGGGCGCAGATATAGACTGTTGGGTTGAGTGGAAGGCGCTGATTTTCAAAAATATCAGAAAATTCGCTCTGATAGGGCTGATTAAAAAACACGTTATGACGCACCAGAGGGAATCCAGAGGATTTCACCTTCATTGACCAAGTCACCGCTGATAGGGAGTCTGTTTGTTTGAGCTTGGAAGGTATCGCAGTACTTACTCTCTCGCCTAATAAGTGATTTTTTAAAGCGTTTACATCACCATTAAAAATGAGGTAATCACATTCTAGAAATTCACCACTTTTGAGATGTACACCGCTAATTTGCGAACCAGCCAGCTCAAGATAATCAACCTCTGAGTCATAGCGGAATTTACAACCTTTTTTTTGCGCTAACCTGGCTATCACCTCAGGTATTTTTGCCATACCACCTTTGATTGACCAAACTCCATCCATTTCTACCTGGGCGATCAACATCAGAGTTGCTGGAGCTAAATAGGGAGACGAGCCACAATAAGTTGCATAACGTCCAAAGAGTTGATGTAAGCGTGGGTCTGGAAAGTATTTTTCTAGAGCGGACCATAGACTACTAAAGGGTCCGATATCCCATAATATTTTACTTTTCTCAATCCCTAGTGCACCCATCATTCCCAGCATGCTGGGGCGTGTAGATTCTATAAAGGGCTGTTTTAAGGATTCGTAAACCTTTTTAGCTGTACTACAGAACTCTAAAAATAATTGTGCTTGTTTAGGATTACAAAACTGAGCGATAGCATCTACGCTTTTTTTGTTGTCAGCATATAAGTCTAGATAGTCGTCGCCCCAACTATGTCTAGCGAGGATATCTAAAGCCTCTAACTCAAATTCAGAAGAAAAATTTTCATCACAATCATCAAATAATTTTTCAAAAACCCAGCGCATTGTAAAGACCGTAGGCCCTGAATCTATCAATGCACCATCAATATCGATTTGACGAATTTTCCCGCCTGGGTAGCTATTCTTTTCAAGAACGGTAACGTTGAGACCATGGTGAGCTAGCTCTAGAGCGGCTGTAAGACCGGCAATACCTGCACCAACTATGATGACCTTAGGGGATTTGGACATATTTTCCTTGCCAAACACCGCTTGCTGAGCCGACCTTAAAGCGAGTGAACATAGACTCTGAAAAGTAATTCTCTCCGTACGCTGCCTTTATGGCCGAGAGATGTGCGCCTGATTGTGCATACGCATCAATGGATTTGAGATTTTCCCATATAGTAAATGTAGCTTGACGAAAGTAGGGTGCTTCTCCTAGCCCAGCTGTCAGAATCGATCCTGAGGCTTCTTTAATTGATTGTTCTGCTGGTTTTGCTTTGGCCCAAAATTGCACTGCTTTGAAAGGTCTGATTGATGCCCTGGTAAGAGATGCTATTGGCCCACTTTCAGGGGGAGAGCTTAAATTATTTATTGAGAAGCCTGACCATGATCCTCGGCTTGAATAAGCATAGAGTGTAGCTATAAAGAACTCATTAGCATGGGATCTGTAAGCATTCACAGTGGGAGATGTTTGCTGAAAAATTTCTGCATTTTGTTTTGTATCAAAAACACAAAAGAATCCCTGTTTAGTAAGGCTTGGCTTGGTACTGAAGCCGCCATTAAAACCAGATCCCAAGATCTTACAAAAGACGAGGCCAGGAACACCCCTAAAGGCAAATTTACCAAAAATATAGCGACTAAACCCCCACAACCTAGATCCAGAAGCAATATCTATTAAAACCAATACTGCCGTCTGTTCGCTCATGAGGCCTTATGAATCTAAATCATCGCTAGCATTGTTATCGACAATACCAAAACGTCTCATTTTGATATAGAGACCTTGGCGTGATAATCCCAGTAGCTCGGCAGCTGAGGCCCTATTAGACATGGTGAGATCGAGGGCTGCTAGGATACAGAGTTTTTCAATAATGTCTGTTGTTTCAGTGACAATTTGCTTAAGCGGAACTTTGCCAACTAATTGGGTAAGCTCTTTTGCATTCTTGCCCAAGTTATCTGATTTGCTTGCTGGCTCGCGAGAAGTTTTTGATATTTGATGAATGCCAATAGCTACAGCTGATAATTTTCCAGCATTGAAATTTGTTGCCGATATGACAACATTTATCGGTGAGCTGCCATCATCAGTAGTGATGGTGCTTGCATAGTCTTTAATTACCCCGTACTCACGTACAGTCCCGAGAATAATTTTTAAATCAATACTTGCTCTACCAAGCCATAGCTCAAAAGACTTGCCAAGAATATTATCTTTCTGAGTAGTTTGTGACATCGAAAGAAAAGCGTTATTCGCGGTCAAAATAACGCCATTTGTACTGCAAATGATGAAGCCATCTTGGAAATCTTCGATTGCTTGTGATACCAAGATGCTTTGATCGCTTACATTACCAACTTGAATGCCGCTAGCTTTAGGCTTTACCGTAACTAGGCAGATATTGTGATTACCTTCGCGTAAAAGTACGCTGGAAATTTCTACATCTTCCTGAAGGTTCTCTAGGGTCGAATGAATAGAGGATTGCATGATCCCCGACTTAGATCCAGTAAGGTATTCTTGTATAGCGACATGATCCTTAGTCGGAAAAAGATTGGTAAATAGCTTGCCCTGAATCTTTTTAAGATCACCTACTAAAAACCCGGCGGATTTATTTACTTCTAAAATTTTCAGCGTCAAGCTATCAATTATTAAATAGGCCTGATCAATGCTATTAAATAATTGTAAGTATCGATTTTCTATTGCATGAAGACTCGCATAGTCCCGCTCAATTTCTTGTTGAGATTGAACTAATTTTTGCTGAAGGGCAGATAGACCGCTAAGATCTTTTCCGATTGCAATCAGCTTATTTTGTTGCTGAAAAAAGAGCGTACTAAATTGAATGGGGATAGAAGAAGAGTCACCCATCTCTTGATTTACTTGACGCCAATTCTGCTCTTCACTATTGCTGATTGTTTTAAGTAGTGCGTTTACCTTCGGCTGGCTATCAATCGCAACAGTATCTATCCATTTTTTCCCAAGCAATGACTGTGTTTTGGTGTGAACTGGTTTTGAGCCGTCGATGACTTTCTCAATCATTCCAGACTGATCGATGACTAAAACGAGATCTACAGAATGCGCAAGCAGAGAAGCTGCTTGATTTACATTTAATGTATTTAGTTCGGGTGTGGCTAAATTCACAATTTTGGTCACAATATTTTTTCTACTTATGCATCTAAGTGTTATTTTCTATTAGGCTGAGATGCTGATCTAACTTTTGCACAGATTCTTCAGGAGTAAAAGCTTTGACATCTGCCTGAATATGATTAAACTTTTCAGGCGATTTATTATAGAGCGGACCTCCAATTAGAACAAGGATTTGAGGGTTATTAGATTTCCCCTTGAGCAACTTAATTAAGCTTGGAAGCTCCTGAAGTTGCTCATAGGTAGAAATAGATATTCCTAATACATGGTGATGTTTTGATTCAATTTCATGAATTATTGCATTCAGTCCATTATTAGCTGGCCGATAAACCTGCCAGCCAGAATAGGTAAAGAAGTTGGATAAGATTAATGTTCCAAGAGAGTGCTGCGAGTCCGGAAAGAGAGAGATCAGAATTGATTTGTCCTGTCGCTTTTCTAATTGAGTAGCTTGGAATAAGTAATCAAGCTTATGTATTGCGCGCTCTAGCTTTCCAACCCCAATGGATACCTCGGCAAAACTTAATGTATCTTCTTCCCATTGCTTCCCCAGCTTCTTGGCGATTTCAGGAATAAGCTCTAAAACAATATAGTTAATTGATGCTCCATGAGTTTTTAATACGGTGATTGCAAGCTCGAATGCGCCTTCTTCTGTATCAAGTAATAGCTCAGTAATTTTGCATACCTGCTCTTCATTTAACGCTTTTTGGTTTTTATGTTTAGCTGCTGGAGTTTGATTCCAGCTTTCATTGGATGGTGGGTTAAGGGTTGACTTATCAACCTTGCGTTCAATCTCTTCAATTAGCCTGGGTAATTGAGTGCTGAAAACTTCCCTGATGAGTTCTTTTTTTACTAAGGTGTCCATCAATGCCCCCGAGGATAAAAGTTGCTTATCAACGTTACTTATATGTAAAATAAATATTACATTTATGTCCTCAATAATGCAATTATTTTCAATAATTAAGGGTAATTACCTATCATTATAGGGGTAAATACTAGTTCTAGTAAGACATATTTGGCGTAAAGTTTTGTTTACACAAAGCCAATAAGGCAACGCCAAAAAATGAAGATTAGTAAGCCACTTTACAGCCAAGAGCAGCGTGCAAAACGCGATGCAACTGTGTGGACCTTGGTTCAGGGAATCTTGGCGCCAATTCAATTTTTAGTTTGTTTAATTAGTCTCACTTTAGTCTTGCGATACCTCATTAGTGGTGAGGGGTATGAAATAGCAACTATCTCTGTGATAGTCAAAACGATCTTCCTCTATCTAATCATGTTGACTGGAAGTATTTGGGAGAAGGTTGTATTTGGTAAATATCTCTTTGCCGAAAGCTTCTTTTGGGAAGATGTATTTAGTATGCTCGTGATCTCTTTGCATACTTTGTACCTTTATTTCCTCATCGTTGGGGGAATGGGTAAAGAGGGCTTAATGCATCTCGCATTAGCTGCATATGGCTCCTACTTTATTAACGCTGGGCAATTTATTTATAAGCTTAGGATGGCCCGCCTGCAAGTGAGTAATGGGGTAGTTGTATGAATGCCATTGTTGATTTACCCCAAGACCATTTAAATAAATTAGGGAAAAGTATTCCTATTTATAAAGAGCGCGGCCAAAGAGAGGTATTTTGTGGTCTGACAGGAATTATTTGGTTGCATCGGAAGATTCAAGATGCTTTCTTCTTAGTTGTCGGTTCTCGTACTTGCGCGCACTTAGTGCAGTCTGCGGCTGGCGTAATGATTTTTGCCGAGCCTCGTTTTGCTACGGCCATTATTGACGATCGTGATCTAGCGGGTTTGGCAGATGCGCACGAGGAGTTAGATCGCGTTGTGAAAGCACTGCTAGCTAGGCGTCCAGATATTAAGATGCTTTTTTTAGTTGGCTCTTGTCCATCAGAAGTAATTAAATTAGATCTATCTCGCGCTGCTCAGCGATTGAGTAAAGAATTTGTCAGCAAATGCCGCATATTAAGTTATTCCGGCAGTGGGATTGAGACAACTTTTACACAGGGTGAGGATGCTTGCTTGGCTTCACTCATTAACGATACCCCTAAACAGGTAGCGGTAAAAGACAAAAATCTATTAATCGTAGGTTGCTTGCCAGACGTAGTTGAAGATCAATTTAAACGACTTTTTACTGAGCTTGGCATTGAAAATATTTCCTTTTTCCCGCCAAAAAACTCTCAACAGTCAATTGAAATACACGGTGATACACAATACTTATTGGCTCAGCCATTCTTAGCTGAGACAGCTAGATTGATTGAGGAACGTGGTGCAAAAAGAATCGCAGCACCTTTTCCTTTCGGAATTGAAGGAACTACCGCCTGGCTAAAAGCAGCCGCTCATTTGTGGGGAATTACATCAGAACATTTTGAAGGTGTAACTCAGGGAAAAATTGAGCGGGCAAAAAAAAGTTTGGCACGCTATCTTCCGGTACTGGAAAACAAGACCATTTCTTTTTTCCCCGACTCGCAATTAGAAATTCCTTTGGCACGATTTTTATCTCGTGAGTGCGGTATGAGGGTGCTCGAAATTGGTACGCCTTACCTTCACAAGCAGCATTTAGAGTGCGAGCTAGATTTATTGCCAGAGGGCTCAAAAATTGTAGAGGGGCAGGATCTTGAGCGCCAATTAGATCGTTGTCGCGCCGATCAACCCGATATTGTGGTTTGCGGCCTTGGGCTGGCAAATCCCCTAGAAGCAGAGGGAATCACTACAAAGTGGTCTATTGAGCTGGTATTTAGTCCCGTGCATGGCTATGAGCAAGCTGCTGATTTGGCAGAGCTTTTCGCACGTCCTTTAAATCGCAGTATGAAGTTAGCGGCATAAGGAATAGGGCCATGCAACTAACACTCTGGACTTATGAAGGCCCTCCACATATTGGTGCAATGCGAATTGCTGCATCAATGACTGACTTACATTATGTTTTGCATTCTCCCCAGGGAGATACTTACGCAGATTTACTGTTTACGATGATTGGCAGGTCTTGTAAGCGTCCTCCAGTCACCTATACGACCTTTCAGGCAAGGGATCTAGGGGGGGATACTGCCCAGCTATTTCAGGATTCTGTGAATAACGCATATCAGCGTTTTCAACCTAAGGCGATGATTGTCGGAGCATCTTGTACTGCAGAGTTAATTCAGGATGACCCAGGTGGTCTAGCTAGAGCACTTACTCTGCCAATCCCGGTGATTCCTCTAGAGCTACCTTCGTATCAGAAAAAGGAAAACTGGGGCGCCTCAGAAACTTTCTATCACATTGTTCGTGGTTTGGTAGCTGTAGATAAATCCATTTCAGCGCAACAGTATCAAGAGAATCGCACTGCTAGTAAGCAAGAAGGTCAGAAACCTACTTGCAATATTTTGGGACCAACAGCCTTAGGGTTCAGAAATCGTGATGATGTACAGGAGATTCAGGGCTTATTGGAATCTATGGGCATTGAAGTGAGGGTAGTAGCCCCTTTAAATGCATCTGTATCTGATCTGTCCAAGATCACGAAGGCTGATTTCAATGTGTCACTCTATCCTGAGATTAGTCAGCTGACTTGTACTTGGTTGAATAAAACCTTCGGACAGCCATTTACAAAGATCATTCCAATTGGTACAAAAGCGACTAGGGCATTTATTGAGGAGGTAGCACAGCTCGCCAATCTTAATCCTGAGTCCACCTTAGCAAATCAAGAGGAGCGGGCACACTGGTATGCAAAATCAGTTGACTCTACCTATTTAACTGATAAAAGGGTCTTTATCTTCGGTGATGCAAGTCACGTTATCGCTGCAGCCAAGGTGGCCGCAGAAGAAATTGGTTTCAAGGTGGTTGGTCTTGGAACCTATAGCCGTGAATTTGCTCGTGAAGTACGCGAAGCAGCAAAACTGTACGATGTTGAAGCGCTAATTACTGATGATTATTTAGAGGTCGAGCAAAAAGTATCTGAATTAGCTCCAGATCTAGTTTTAGGTACTCAGATGGAGCGCCATATCGCTAAGAGATTAGGCATTCCTTGCGCAGTAATTTCTGCGCCAGTGCATGTACAAGACTTCCCTGCGCGCTATTCTCCTCAGATGGGCTTTGAGGGTGCCAATGTCTTATTTGATACCTGGATTCATCCTCTGATGATGGGGCTTGAAGAGCATCTAATCATGATGTTCCGGGATGATTTTGAATTTAGTGCAAAAGCTGCGCCTTCTCATTTAGGGCATGCAGCCCCACCCGAATCTAGCCAGCCAAAGACCTCACAGATTTCTGTAGCAAGTCCATCTTCCGTCAAGATCAATGCAGGAGAGGCAATATCTAGCTCTGTTGATAGTTTGTGGGCTGCCGATGCTGAAAAAGAGTTAGGCAAGATTCCATTTTTTGTCAGAGGGAAGGCGCGTCGTAATACTGAAAAATTTGCAGTTGAGCATGGTATTAGTCACATCACCATTGAAACCCTCTACGATGCAAAGGCTCACTATGGTAGATAAGCATATTCCGATGAGAGTTGCAATTATCACCATGGATACGCACCTATCGAGCGCGACAGAGAGGGCTCGTTATGCACTTAAAAAGAAAATTCCAGGACTGGAATTATCTATTCATGCTGCTTCAGCTTGGACGGTCGATAGCAAAGCGCTTGATAGCTGCATTCATGATATCGAGGCAGCTGACATTCTGATTGTGACGATGCTGTTCATGGAAGATCACTACAAGCCTGTAATTGAGGCCTTAAAAGCTCGCCGTGATCATTGTGATGCCATGATTTGTGCAATGTCAGCAGGTGAAGTGGTTTCCCTCACTCGTATGGGCGGGTTCGATATGGGTAAGCCGGCGACTGGATTGATGGCTTTATTAAAGCGTTTGCGCGGAAATAAAGAGAAGGCTCAAACTGGTGGTGCAGCACAAATGCGAATGCTGCGTCGTTTGCCAAAAATTCTTCGATTTATTCCAGGTAACGCACAAGACGTCAGAGCCTATTTCTTGACATTGCAATATTGGTTGGGTGGCTCCGAGGAAAACCTCTTCCATATGGTGACCAATTTAGTTAATCGTTATGCCGCCGGTGAGAGACAAGTTTTAAGGACTAAAGAGAAGCTTATTGAGCCAGTCATATATCCTGATAACGGCATTTATCATCCACGGCTCAAAGGCCGTATGAGTGAGTCTATTGATGATTTACCTAAATTGGTTTCTGATAAGAAATCCAAAGGTCGGGTTGGACTGCTTTTGCTGAGATCTTATATCTTGGCTGGCAATACTTTGCATTATGACTCAGTGATTGCTTCGCTAGAAGCTCAGGGTTTACAGGTTCTGCCAATCTTTGCTGTTGGTCTTGATGCAAGACCTGCGATAGATCAATTTTTCTACCAAAATGGAAAAAATATAGTTGATGCAGTAGTTTCTTTAACTGGATTTTCATTGGTTGGCGGTCCAGCATATAACGATGCAAAAGCAGCTGAAGAAGTATTGGCATCTCTTGATGTGCCTTACCTTGCAGCACAGCCACTGGAGTTCCAGACATTAAATGAATGGGGTAGCTCTGATCGCGGATTACTCCCAGTTGAAAATACCCTGATGATTGCCATACCAGAATTAGATGGTGCGATTGTGCCTATGGTATTTGGTGGTCGCGCAGGTGATGCTGATGTGCAATGCAAGGGCTGTCATAAAGGCTGTGTATTTGAGGCCAGCATCAATCGGCATGACATGCACACTTGTGTAGAACGAACTGCAATGTTGGCTGCAAGAGTAAGTAAGTTGGTCGCTTTGCGTAAATCAGAGATGGCCAATAGAAAAGTTGCGCTAGTCATGTTTAACTTTCCTCCAAATGCTGGCAGGGTAGGAACGGCGGCACACCTAAGTGTATTTGAGTCAGTCTTCAATACATTAAATAGCCTTAAGGCAGAGGGATACACAGTTGATGTACCGAACTCAGTAGATGAGTTTAGGAATCAAATACTGGCGGGGAATTCTAAAGAATTTGGTACCGATGCAAATGTACATACGCAAGTTGACGCAAACGACTACATCAAACGTGAGCCTTGGCTAAAAGAGATTGAATCCCAATGGGGTCCTGCACCAGGTACTTTTCTAACGAACGGAGCCTCAATTTTTATTCTTGGAAAACAGTTTGGAAATGTTTTTGTAGCACTACAGCCTGGATTTGGTTATGAAGGCGATCCTATGCGCTTGTTGCATGAAAAAGGATTTGCTCCTACCCATGCTTTTTCAGCGTTCTATCGCTATATTCGAGAAGACTTTGCAGCATCCGCTGTGCTTCATTTTGGCACGCATGGTGCACTTGAATTTATGCCTGGTAAGCAATCGGGTATGTCCGGCGCTTGCTGGCCAGACCGTCTAATTCATGATTTACCAAATCTTTACATTTATGCATCAAACAATCCTTCCGAGGGTGCGATTGCTAAAAGACGTGCTGGAGCAACGTTAATTAGCTATTTGACTCCACCTGTGTCTCAGGCTGGCTTGTATCAAGGCCTGCTTGAGTTTAAGGAAGCGGTTGAACATTGGCGCAAATTAGCTCCAATGGCTAAAGATACCTCATGGGATGCCAATCAAATCGAGCTATTGGATTCATTGCAAGCGCAAGCAGTGAGTTTAGAGTTTGAAGTAGCTGAGCCCTTATGGAAAAATTTAGATGCAAATAAAGTCAACGCAATTGTTTTACGTCTTAGTGAAAAGATTCTCGAATTAGAGTACGCCCTAATTCCTTATGGATTACATATTTTAGGAGCGCCTGTAAATTTTGAGCAAAGTATTGAGATGCTACTCAGTTACTTATCAGTTCAAGATGGTGAGCTACAGAATATTAATAAAGAAGCTTTAGCTGAGTTGATTCAAGGTGGTGGGATTGAGCTATTCGCAAAAAACCAAAATTTAACACTTAGTGAGAGCCTAAGGACCGAAATAAACCAAGTATTAACAATGTATCGTGAGCTTCAATCTGATAGTGAAATGCAGGGTATTTTAAAAGCCTTGGATGGTCGTTACATCAGGCCAGCGCCTGGCGGAGATGTTCTGCGAAACCCACAAGTCTTACCTACTGGTCGTAATGTTCACGGCTTTGATCCATTTCGTATTCCTAGTAAGTTCGCTATGAAAGATGGTCAATATCAGGCAAGCAAGCTTCTGGAGCGTTATCAGGCTGATGGAAATCCTTTGCCAGAGTCGATTGCTATGGTTTTATGGGGTACTGATAATTTAAAAACTGAGGGCGGTCCCATCGCACAAATATTTGCGTTGATGGGCGCATTACCCCGTTTTGATAGTTTTGGTCGGTTAGCAGGAGCCCAATTAATTTCCTTGGAAGAGTTGGGGCGTCCAAGAATAGACGTCATGGTATCGATTTCTGGAATTTTTAGAGACTTGATGCCATTACAGATTCGGATTCTTGCAGAAGCTGCCTATTTAGCTGCATCAGCTGACGAACCATTAGAGCAAAATTTTATTCGTAAACATGCACTTTCATATCAAGCATTGCATCAATGCGATCTCGAAACTGCATCATTGCGTGTTTTCGGTAATGCTGAAAGTGCTTATGGCGCTAATGTCAACATGATGATTGACAATGGATTATGGCAGGATGAAAACGAATTAGCAGAGACATATACGCGTCGTAAAAGCTTTGCATACGGAAGAGCCGGTACCCCTGTATTGCAGTCAGAGTTACTCAATAATATTCTTGCAGATGTTGAACTAGCTTATCAAAATCTCGATTCAATCGAGTTGGGTGTTACTACTATTGATACTTATTTTGATACCTTAGGTGGTGTTAGTAGGGCTGTTCGCAGAGCCAAGGGCGGAAAAGCTGCACCAGTATATATAGGCGACCAAACTAAGGGTGACGCTGTAGTGAGAACCCTAAATGAGCAAGTTTCTCTTGAAACCCGCTCACGCATGCTAAATCCAAAGTGGTACGAAGGAATGTTAAAGCACGGCTATGAAGGCGTTCGTCAACTAGAGAGTCACTTAACCAATACTGTTGGTTGGTCAGCTACTACTGGCCAAGTCGAGCCCTGGGTGTACCAGCATTTAACCCAAACATTCATCCTAGATCCTGAGATGCGCGAGCGTTTAATGAGTTTAAACCCAGCTTCATCTGCAAAGGTTGCAAGTCGTTTATTAGAGGCTTCCGAAAGAAACTATTGGAAGCCTGAACCATCCGTATTGGAAACATTACGTCGTGTAGCCAATGATTTTGAAGATCGACTTGAAGGTGTCTATGAAGGAGTACCTATTTAATGAACACAGTTAGTGTCCCAGTTTCATCCATCGGTACTAAAACTAAGCCATTAGATGGTGAGGGTAGCTTGCAGGTGCACCTTGACCCTAATGAAAAGATCGGCAATGCAAAGGTATTTGCTATTTATGGCAAAGGGGGAATAGGTAAAAGTACAACATCCTCAAACTTATCTGCAGCTTTCTCTTTGTTAGGCAAGCGAGTAATACAGATTGGTTGTGATCCTAAGCATGACTCTACTTTTACTTTGACTAAAAAACTCGTTCCGACAGTGATTGATATTTTAGAGTCGGTTGATTTTCACTCTGAAGAATTAAGGGTCGAAGATTTTGTTTACGAGGGATTTAATGGGGTTATGTGCGTGGAGGCGGGTGGACCCCCTGCAGGAACAGGATGCGGTGGATACGTCGTTGGTCAAACCGTAAAATTACTAAAAGAGCACCATTTACTAGAAGATACAGACATTGTGATCTTTGACGTCTTAGGGGATGTAGTTTGTGGTGGCTTTGCTGCTCCTTTGCAACATGCTGATCGCGCCTTAATTGTCGCCGCAAATGATTTTGATTCTATTTTTGCAATGAATCGAATTGTTCAGGCAATTAGTGCAAAGGCTAAAAATTACAACGTAAGGCTAGGTGGCGTAATTGCAAACCGCAGTCAAGACACAGATCAAATAGATAAATTTAATGATCGTGTTGGCTTGAAGAAGATGGCCCACTTTCCCGACTTAGATGCTATTCGTAAAAGTCGCTTGAAGAAGTGCACCATTTTTGAGATGGAGTCTACGCCAGAAATCGAGCAGGTTAAAGAGGAGTATCTTCGCTTAGCGGCTAGCTTACTGTTAGATGATGATCCCTTAATCATGGAATCACTCAAAGATCGTGAAATTTTTGACCTACTAGGATTCGATTAATCATGGATGCTATTTCATATTTAAGTAGACGCGGTAAGTTGCAAGATTATTTTGATCGAACAGCTCTCGACGCCTGGGCAAAACTGACATCGGATGCACCAGTAAGCGGAATTCGGGCTACCGTGAGAGCGGGTCGAGATCAAATGCGCAATAGCATCATTGGTCGATTGCCAGAAAATCTTCATGGGAAAAGAGTGCTTGATGCGGGATGTGGCACCGGAGCTTTAGCACTTGAATTGGCAAAAAAAGGGGCAAAAGTAACAGCCGTTGATTTATCTCCTAAGCTCATCAAATTAGCTAAAGATAGAATTCCTGAGTTCGATCGCCGAAATATTGAGTTTCATGCTGGCGATATGTTGGATGAGGCTTTAGGAGAATTTGATTATGTCGTAGGGATGGATTCAATGATTCACTATTGTGCTGCCGACATGTTGGTAGTCCTGGAGAAGCTATCACCTCGCGTCAAAGACAAGATCTTATTTACATTTGCGCCGAGCACCTTACCGCTAGAGGTCATGATTCGAGTTGGCCGCCTGTTTCCAAGAAAGAACAGAGCTCCTTTTATTGAGCCTATAAGTCACATCAAGCTTCAAAAGCTCATCTCCCAATCTCCATGGTTCGTTGAATGGGGAGCCCCCTTTACTAATTTGGTATCAAGTGGATTTTATAAGTCGCAGTTGATGGAGCTGCAAAAAAATCATGATTAAGTTATCTAGGATGGCTAAGACATGGATGAGGATAGACCCTCGGTTTTTGCCTTTTGCTGATGTAGCCACTCCTAATTTACCGTTGAGCCGACTCTTACGACTTTCATTGTTCCAAGTTTCAGTTGGCATGGCTACCTCATTATTAGTTGGAACCTTGAATCGTGTCATGATTGTTGAGTTGGGAATGGAGGCATGGTTGGTTGCGTTGATGGTAGCGCTACCGCTGATTTTTGCCCCATTTAGAGCTCTTATTGGGCATAAGTCTGATGTTCATCGGTCAATTTTGGGCTGGAGAAGAGTTCCCTACATTTGGATTGGTACTTGGCTGCAATTTGGCGGTCTTGCCATCATGCCTTTTGCCTTAATCATTCTCTCTGGGGATACCCATTGGCCGATTTGGTTTAGTTATTTAGGAGCCGGATTTGCCTTTCTGTTAGTTGGTGCTGGGATGCAGACAACTCAAACAGCTGGTTTGGCTCTTGCAACGGATTTAGCCGATGAAAAAAATAGACCCCGAGTAGTAGCAATGATGTATGTGATGTTGCTAGTGGGTATGGTAGTAAGCGGAATTTTATTTAGTGTATTTCTGAAGCCGTTTAGCCCATTACAACTTGTTAAAGTAATTCAGGGTGTAGCTTTAGTTACCTTGTTGCTAAACATATCCGCGCTTTGGAAGCAGGAGGCAAGGCAACCAAAAAATACATCCCCTTCGATTCCGCAGCCTAAATTTAGCCAAAGTTGGCAAGACTTTATTAAAGCACCCAATGTACGCCGTTTTTTAATTATGTTGGGGCTTGGTACCACTGCTTTTAGTATGCAAGACATCATTTTGGAGCCTTATGGCGGTGAAATCTTAAAGCTCGATGTATCTGCAACTAGTTTTCTAACTGCTTTAATTGCCTGTGGATCATTAACAGCATTTTCTCTCTCTGCGCGTTGGTTAAGTCGAGGATATAACGCATACAGAATAGCTTCTGTTGGTCTATTGCTAGGTTTGATTGCATTCACATTAGTCATTTTTTCTGAACCTATGGATTCGCCAAATTTATTCAGGGTAGGGGCTTTGTTGATCGGCTTTAGTGGCGGCTTATTTGCGGTCAGTACGCTTACCATTGCAATGAGCATGGATAAAGAAAATATGAGTGGAATGGTAATAGGCGCTTGGGGCGCTGTTACAGCAACATGTTCCGGTATTGGCATGTCATTGGGTGGTGTGGTGCGCGATGTAGTAGCCGATCTGGCAATGAATGGAGTGATTGGTTCTGCGCTAATAAGCCCTGCAACTGGCTATAGCTTCGTCTATCACATTGAAATTTATTTGTTATTTATTACTTTGGTTGCTTTAGGTCCATTGGTCAACAAAGGATCTAATAAGGTTGGTTCAAAAATGAGTAAGTTTGGTCTAGCTGATTTTCCAGGCTAGTTTTTTAAAGAAGGAGAGAAAAATGGGTACAGGTGCAATTACACAATATGTTGATGTAGCTCAAGTTGTGGTTTACCTTTTTTTATTTTTCTTTGTTGGATTGGTTATCTATCTAACATTGGAAAGTAAAAGAGAAGGTTTTCCATTGGAGACCGAGCGTTTTGGAAAGATTCGTCGCGAGTATGGAATTCTTGGTATGCCGCGTATTAAAAAGTTTGTTACAGAATTTGGCGAGACTTATTTTGCCCCAATGGCAAACCCACCTAACACTGAAAAAGTTTCAGCAGTGCCTATTCATCCATGGAATGGTGCACCCTTAGCGCCAGTTGGAAACCCTCTCCTAGCCGGTGTTGGCCCTGGTTCATATGCAAATAGAGCTGATCATGTTGATTATGATTTAGATGGTCATGCACGTATCCGTCCATTGCGAAAATTACACGAAATTTCAATATCTAAGATTGATACCAACCCAATTGGCTTAAGTGTTATTGGAGCGGATGGCCAAAAAGCCGGTACTGTAACGGATGTCTGGGTAGATCATATGGAAATGTTGATTCGCTATCTAGAGGTAGATGTTGCTGGCAATAGGACGCTGCTACCAATCAATTTTTCACGGATAGGCAAGAGGGACATCAAAGTTCAGTCAATTCTTGCCAGTCAATTTAATCAGGTCCCTAAGACTAAGCATCCTGAAGAAGTTACTCTGCTAGAGGAAGAAAAAATCATGGCCTACTTTGGTGCGGGCACTTTATATGCCACTCCAGGTCGTCAGGAACCGCTGATATGAGTTTGAATATCCACAGCAGTCCGGAGCATGAATTTGAGCCTGAACTAGGGCTTCCTGAAAAGCTGCCGGAAGGGGAGAAAGTATTATGGCAAGGCTCTCCAGATCTGAAAACTTTATTGCTTAAAGTTTTTCATATGAAGGGTCTTGTCCTATATTTTGGATTATTGCTAGCCTATCGAGTTATTAGTGGCGTGCTAGATAGTGATCCCCTATACCCCATGCTTCTCTCAATATTGCAAATAATTATTTTTTCAAGTTTGGGACTTGGCTTAATTGGCTTATTAGGCTATCTCATGGCATCTACAGCTGTGTATACGATCACTAATAAAAGGGTGGTGATGCGGATTGGGATTGTGCTCAATATGACTTTTAACTTTCCACTTAAACAGATCGAGTCAGCCGATTGCGGGCTTACTAAAGATGGTTGTGGCGATATCTACATGAAGTTAATTAAGGGAACTAAGATCGCTATTTTTCATCTTTGGCCCCATTCAAGACCGACTAAATGGGCTGTTCCGCAACCTAGCTTAAGGTGTATCAAGAATTGTGCTGAAGTTGCGCAAATTTTGGTTGATGCCTGGTCTGTGCAAAATAATGTGATTTCGCGTTCTGTTCAGATCAGCAATAACATATCAGATGAGTCAAAGCGTCATTTCACAGGGGTTGAAACAGCATGATTCTTCAGATGACTACTGCACGCATACAAAATTACATTGGATTGGTAATTTTTGCTGCTTTGGTGATGGTAGTTATCGGTGTGGGAAGTTTCATGAAGGCTGGAGCATTAGAGCGCCAGGCAGATGCTAGTGTATTGGTTCAAAAAGATCTCTATTTTAGGGATCTACCGGATGGATCGGTTGGGGTTATTTCAGCTAATAATGGAGAAGTAATTGCGCAAGTAACAGGGCAAGCTGGATTTGTGAGGGGGATTCTCAGGGCAATGGCGCGTGAACGTCGTATTCGTCAAATTACAAGTGATGAAGCTTTTTTATTGATTAGTCACTCTGACGGTAGGCTAACTTTAGTAGATCCGGCTACTCAGAATCGAATTGATTTAGAGTCATTTGGAAAAGATAACGCGGCTGAGTTTGCTGCATTTTTAAATAGTCCGAGGTAGAGATGTCAAAACAGCTAGTGAATTGTCATATTGATATGTCCAATACATCTGAATTTTTGTATGCACACGTTGATCTTAATGGTGTCAAGGTGGGGCCAGGCGATGCAGTTTTAGTACATAACCCAATTGTAGATATTGAATATGGAGAAATTCTCAGTTACAGCAGAACGGCGACGGTTTCAAAGGCTGGGATTTTTTCGCGCCTGTGGGTCTACCTTACTGCAAGACTAGAAATTACTATGTTGTACGAGGTCAGTTTTTCTACAACTCGATTCAGTAAAGCCAAAAGATACCCAAGGCCAAGCGCGAAGCAAGAAATTAGCCCATTAATTTTGCAAGAAGGAGTAAAGGCATGAGCGCATCCACTACCAGCATGGATTCTGTTCGTCCAATTAATGAATCAACTGATAGGGCCTTAGAAAATACCATTCTTAGCCCACGCTTTTATACAACTGATTTTGATGAAATGGATCGATTTGACATTTCTTCTGTAAAGCCTGAGTGGGATAAATTAATGCAAGAATTTGATCAGGATATTAATCAGGCGCATTTTCAACGTCCTGAAGATATGTCCAAGGATTATTCGCATTTGCCAGATGGCCTATATCAGGAATTTTTAGATTTCTTAATTAGCTCGATTACATCCGAATTTTCAGGTTGTGTTCTTTATTCTGAGATTAAAAAATCGATTAACAATCCAGATCTTAAAAGCCTTTTTTCTTATATGGCTCGAGATGAAAGTAGGCATGCTGGATTTATTAACCAATGGCTGAAGGATTTTGGTATTGGCGTAGATTTGGGTTTCTTGGCAAGAACTAAAAAATACACCTTCTTTAAGCCGAAATTTATTTTCTATGCAACCTACCTATCGGAAAAGATCGGATATGCAAGATATATTACGATTTACCGAATAATTCAAAACAAGCCTGAATTACGTTTTCATCCAATATTTCTCTGGTTTGAAAAGTGGTGTAACGACGAGTTTCGCCATGGCGAAGCATTTGCCTTATTGATGCGCTCAAACCTAAATCTGCTAAGTGGTGTTAATAAGCTCTGGATTCGCTTCTTCTTATTGGCGGTATATGCCACGATGTATGTTAGAGATCATTCCCGTCCAGAGTTTCATAAGGCGCTCGGTGTTTCCCCATCAGACTATGACCGTAAAGTATTGCAAATTACTTCAGATATTACTAAGCAAGTATTTCCTTTCACTATTGATTTAGACAATCCACGACTCTGGGAAGGATTCGACAAATTAAGAAGGATTTCCGATGAGGTTGAGGAGTTAAAGCTGATGGGAGGGCCTTTGTCCTTAATCAAGCGTGGATACCTAGCAGCCTGCGCAATGGTTACATTTGTGAAAATTTATACCATGCCCGTTGTTCCAAATGAGCTTCCTCAAGACATTCGTCTTGCTCCTGTTTGGTAACTACTCATGTATTTTTGGATAAGTCCTTTAATTTTTACCATTTTTATATGGTGGTTTAGTACAGGACTTATTTTAAAAATTAATAGCCTTCCAAGACACTTTTACAAAGCAATATTTGTTATTTCGATTGTGACCCTTATGTTTGCATTTTGGGGTCTGCAAATATCTAGTCGGGAGGCAACTATTGCCGGCGCTTATTGTTCATTTACATGTGCCATTATTATTTGGGGGTGGCAAGAGCTTGCATTTTTACTCGGCTACATCACAGGATCACGGCGATCAGATTGCCCAAAGGATTCAGGTGGCTTACGACGTGCCTGGTATGCATTTCAAACGATCAATTATCACGAATTAACTTTATTGGGTTTGGGTCTCGTCCTATTTTTGATTAATCTTGACTCCGCCAATCAAACTGGCTTTTGGACCTACGTTATTTTGTGGGGGATGAGGCAAAGCACCAAGGTAAATATCTTTTTGGGAGTCTTGAATTTCAATGAAGCATTTTTGCCTCAGCATTTGAAATATCTAATTACATACTTTAGACGTAGGGCTATGAATTTATTGATGCCTTTCTCTATTCTCGTGTCTTTGCTTATTCTTATTCCAATCTGGTCTCATGCAGCCTCTGAATCCTCTCTATTTGAAACAACATCTTCTGCACTTTTGGGTACCTTATTAGGGCTTGGTCTGTTGGAGCATTTATTTCTCATACTTCCATTTCCAAATGAGTGGTTATGGAAGTGGGGTTATAAGAACAATCGCTAGAGAGAATTTATATGATCTCATCTAAAACCATTTATCTTGCTCAACCGCGAGGATTTTGTGCGGGCGTCGAAAGGGCAATCCTTATTGTTGAGGAAGCTCTTAAGCGATTCGGAGCCCCAATCTATGTAAGGCATGAAATTATTCATAATGCTTATGTAGTAAAAGATTTTGAAAGTAGGGGAGTTATTTTTGTAAACGACTTATCTCTCGTCCCTAAGGGGGCTATCCTTATATTTAGTGCACACGGTGTATCCAAGGCAGTGAGGTTTGAGGCTGATGAGCATGAACTTACAGTTTTTGACGCTACTTGCCCATTGGTAGCCAAGGTTCACGCTGAAGTAGTGCAATTAAAAGAGCGTGGTTATCAAATTATTATGATTGGTCACCATGGCCATCCTGAGGTAGAGGGGACTATGGGGCAAGTTGATGCATCCATTCATCTTATTGAGTGCGTATCGGACGTAGCCAATTTAAACTTTAGTGAGAGTGATTTATTGGCATACGTAACGCAAACTACTTTATCCATAGATGAGACTCATGAGATTACTGCTGCATTAGTTCGAAGATATCCGCAGATACACGCGCCTAAGCGACAAGACATTTGTTATGCAACACAAAATCGCCAGGATGCCGTTAAGGCGATGGCACCTCAAGTCGACTTAGTTATTGTTGTCGGAAGTCAAAATAGTTCAAATTCCAAGCGACTTCAAGAATTAGCTAGCAGTTTGCATATCCCGGCTTATTTGGTTGATGAACCAAGCCAAATCCAAAATAAATGGTTTAGAGGGGTAGCGAATATTGGAATTACCGCTGGCGCATCCGCTCCCGAGGCATTAACCGCCAAAATTATTGAGGCGGTTGGCGTTATCTGTCAGGCCAAAATACTGGCTCTAGATGGCATTGAAGAGAACGTCAATTTCTCTTTACCAAAAGCCTTATTGCAGGCTGCATAAATCCCTAAAATTGCCCTTTCTTATTGATATATAAGGGTTTTCACTGGTAAAAACAGTCTATAAAAGTGTCAAATTTAATTGACACTTTAAAATGTCAATGACAAAATCATTTACATGAATATGCCAGAACCTAGAGCAATTTTGACGCTTTTGAAGCCGATCACATGGTTTCCTCCAATGTGGGCGTTTGCTTGTGGCTCCATCACTGGCAGTGAAACAATCAATCAACATCTCCCAATATTTTTCTTGGGTTTACTTTTAACTGGCCCCCTTGTTTGCGCTTCAAGTCAGGCTGTAAATGACTGGTACGACCGTCATGTTGATGCAATCAATGAGCCTGATAGACCAATACCTTCAGGCAGAATTCCTGGAAGTTGGGGATTATATATAGCCATTATTTGGTCTCTGATTTCACTTTATGCTGCCAGCTACTTAGGTGCGATTGGTTTTTTAGCGACTGTTTTAGCTTTAGTCTTGGCTTGGCTATACAGCATGCCACCGATACGATTTAAAAATAATGGTTGGATTGGAAACCTTGCTTGTGGAGTGAGCTATGAAGGTTTGGCTTGGATAACAGGCGCAACATTGTTATCAGGTGGATCTATTCCAAATAAGCCATCGCTATTGCTCGCAGGTTTATATAGCGCAAGTGCCCACGGCATTATGACCTTGAATGATTTCAAGGCGATTGAGGGCGATAGACAAATGGGCGTGCGCTCATTACCTGTTCAGCTGGGAGCAAAAAGAGCGGCTCAATTTTCTGCGGCATTTATGTTAATCCCGCAGATCTTGGTAATGATCTTATTGTTTTATTGGGATAAGCAGGGTTATGCCATCGTTATTGGGGTATTAATGATGGGGCAGGTTTTCCTGTTAGTTGATTTCCTCAAAAAACCTATACAAAAAGCACTTTTTTATAGTGGCTTTGGCGTTCCATTGTTAGTGTCGGGGATGATGGTCGCAGCATTTGCAGTCAACAGCATGGAGTTGGGATCATGAGTATCGCAATTGCTCAAGCTGTAACTCGTCACTCTACATTTGGATGGCTCAGTATTGTGCGATTGGGTCTTGTCCAAGCTTCAATTGGTGCCATTGTCGTCATGACAACCTCAACACTAAACCGCATTATGGTGGTTGAATTGGCTTTACCTGCTAGCCTTCCTGGGCTTTTGGTTGCTATTCATTATTTCGTGCAGGTTATTAGGCCGCGGATGGGTTTTGAATCCGATAGTGGCTCGAAGAAAACGCCTTGGATTATCGGCGGTGTTGCATTGCTAGCATTAGGTGGATTTGGCGCGGCTATTGCTACGACATTGATGGGCGTTAATTTAATTATCGGAATTTTGGCTGCAATACTAGCCTTCTTCTTAATTGGCATTGGTGTCAGTATGAGCGGCACATCATTGCTTGCCTTGTTGGCAAAAGGTGTGAGTGACGACCGTAGGGCGGCTGCAGCAACAACCGTTTGGCTGATGATGATTTTTGGGTTTGCATTGACTAGTGGATTAGCGGGGAAATTTTTAGATCCTTATGCCCCTGAAAAGGTAATTCTGATTTCAGGGATCATCTCGCTAGTTGCTATTGCACTTACATCATTAGCCCTATACAGGCTAGAAGGCTCTGACCTTGAAAATAAGATATCCAAGACCAAAGAAAAAATCCCTTTCAAGATCGCTCTTAGGGAGATCCTATCCGATCCTGATACTAAAAGATTCACCATTTTTATCTTTTTATCGATGCTTGCTTTTAGTGCCCAAGACTTAATTTTGGAGCCTTTTGCGGGAATCATTTTCAAGTACACACTTGGAGAAACGACTAGTCTTTCAGGAATTCAACATTCTGGCGTTTTAACTGGAATGCTGTTAGTTGCCGTTTGTGGCTCAAGTAGATTGAGGCGCTACTTTGGGTCTTTAAGGTCATGGATGATTTATGGTTGCCTCGCATCAGCATTGGCAATGTTTGGATTGGTAATGGCCGGAATATTAGAAGGCGAATGGCCTCTAAAGCTCAATGTATATGTTTTGGGTCTGGCTAATGGAGCGTTTTCAATTGCGGCAATCGCATCAATGATGCGATTGGCAGTAGTTGGGGGTGGCGGGAAAGAGGGGGTCAGAATTGGCCTTTGGGGTGGCGCTCAAGCAATAGCGTTTGGTCTTGGAGGCCTATTGGGGGCAGGCGCAAGTGATCTAGCCCGTTCAATATTCACGAATCCTGCCTGGGCCTATGCAAGTGTATTTTTTATAGAGGCAATTTTATTTGTTGCTTCTGCCTACATGGCATCTTTGGTTGAACGCAAATCCACTAATGAATTCAAGGCGGGGTGAACAATGTCATCAGAATTGATTTATGACGCAGTAGTTATTGGTGGTGGACCAGCCGGCGCTACCGCTGCACATACTCTAGCGCTAAAAGGGATGAAAATTCTCTTGCTGGACAAACGGGGAAGAATTAAGCCATGTGGAGGCGCTATTCCCCCCAGATTAATTAAAGATTTTCAGATTCCTGATGAATTACTGGTTGCTCGAGCAAAATCAGCACGCATGGTTTCGCCTAGCGGGAAAGCAGTAGATATTCCGATTGAAAATGGTTTTGTAGGAATGGTGGATCGAGCACAATTTGATGAATGGTTAAGAAAGCGTGCCGTAAATGCGGGCGCCGAAAGAGAAGATGGTTTATTTGAAACCCTGACAAGGGAGAATGCTCATGTCCGAATTCATTATCGATCTAGGGGCGCCCGTGATGGCGATCATGGTTCTATAAAGAGCGTTTTAGCCAAATCAGTTATTGGCGCCGATGGTGCTAAATCCCAAGTGGGTAGAAGTGCCGGGGTTAAGGGGTGCGCAGAGGCAAATTATGTATTTGCTTATCACGAGATTATTAAAACCCCTAAGGACAGCCCAAGCTCATTTGACGCAAGTCGATGCGATGTTCTCTATCAACAACCGGTATCTCCTGACTTTTATGGTTGGGTGTTCCCCCATGGCGATACGATCAGTATTGGAACTGGCAGTGCTGATAAGGGTTTCTCTCTCCGCAATGCAGTAGGGAAATTGAGGAAGGATATTGGATTAGAGCATGCTGAGCTAGTTCGACATGAGGGCGCGCCGCTACCTATGAAGCCTTTAAAAAAGTGGGATGACGGAAAGCAGGTTGTACTGGCTGGTGATGCTGCAGGAGTTGTAGCGCCAGCATCTGGTGAGGGGATTTATTACGCCATGCTTGGTGGTCAATTAGCGGGTGAGGCTATTGCTGAATTTGTAGAGACGCAAAACCCGGCAAAACTACAACTCGCGAGAAAAAGATTTATGAAAGAGCATCGTATGACGTTTCTGGTGCTTGGAATCATGCAATATTTTTGGTATTCAACTGATAAACGTCGCGAGAGTTTTGTAAAAATGTGTGAGGACAAAGATGTGCAAAGACTCACCTTTGAGTCTTATATGAACAAAAAGTTGGTTCGCAAAAAACCTCTTGCACATTTCAAAATCTTTATTAAGGATATGGGACATCTGCTAGGGCTAGCAAAGGTATGAAAATTTTCTTTCAACATAAGTACCTTTTGCTGATTGCCATTTGGATGGTTGGCACATCATTAATGGGGGGTCTTGCAACAGAAATAGGCCCTTGGTACTTTTCATTAAAGCAGCCGGACTGGAAACCCCCAGATTGGGCTTTTGGTGTCATCTGGACCATTATTTTTGTTTTATCAGCAATCGCCTGGATGATTGCATTCAATAGCAATCCATCTTCATCTCAGAAAAATAAAATTATTACTTTATTTTTCTTGAATGGATTTTTAAATGTGCTTTGGAGTGTTTTCTATTTCAGGATGCACCATCCAGACTGGTCCTTAATAGAAGCATGCTTCCTGTGGGGCTCAGTGTTGGAGATTATTTTAGTGATGTGGCCGATTAGAAAGTTAGCCGCATTGCTAATGGTTCCATACTTACTATGGGTAACGATCGCCATGCGTTTGAATTGGGAAACGATGGTCTTAAATCCAGGGGCCTACTAAAAATATGTCAGGTATGAAGCTCCTAAACCTCGGTGTTAATCACCATACAGCGCCAGTCGACATTCGAGAAAGTGTTGCTGTCTCACCTGAGGTTTTGCAGGACTCACTTATCGATTTACGTAAATATCTACAGGGAAATGGCTCAGGGCACAAACCAGAGGTAGCTATATTGTCCACATGCAATCGCATGGAAATTTATTGCGCAGCAAATGATGTTGAATATACCGAGAACCATTTGGAAGATCGGGCTTTTGAATGGTTGGCAGCTCAAAATAATGTCCAAAAAGATGAGTTACGTCCTTACATCTATTCAGCAAAAGAAAGCGATGCTGTAAAACACGCCTTCAGAGTCGGAAGTGGATTGGATTCAATGGTTCTGGGAGAAACACAAATCCTAGGGCAAATGAAAAAAGCTATAGAAAATGCTAATCAGGTTGGGACGTTGGGGGCTTATTTAAAGCCCTTGTTTAATAAAACTTTTTCAGTGGCAAAAGTTGTTCGAGGTAATACCCAAATTGGAGCGCACTCTATATCAATTGCGGGCGCCTCCATTAAGTTGGTTGAGCGTATTTTTGGACAAGTCAGTGATTGCAATATTTTATTTATTGGAGCTGGGGAGATGATCGGGCTTTGCGCTAATCACTTTGCTGGTAAAGCCCCAAAAAAGATTGCAATTTCAAATAGAACCGTTGATCGGGGTAGTGAGTTAATTAAAGCTTTTGCTGATAAGAATTTAAGAACGGATGTATTCCCTTTAGTTGACTTACCAAAGCAGTTACATGAATACGATGTTGTTGTTTCTTGTACTGCTAGTTCGCTCCCAATCATTGGCATGGGAATGGTTAAAACAGCTCTCAAAGCTAGGCAATCACGCCCCATTGTTCTGATAGATTTAGCGGTACCAAGAGATTTTGAGCCCGAAATTAAGACTCTTAAAAATGCCTATCTTTACTCTATTGATGATCTTGGTGAAATAGTAAGCGCCGGGAAAGCAAATCGTGTGGATTCTATTGGTGATGCTGAAAAGATTATCGAAAGAGGTGTCGTGGAGTTTTACGAAACCTTAGAAAAAAGAGCCGTTGTACCAATTATTAAGTCAATTCAAAACGTTGGCGAGCAATATCAAAAGATCGAGTTGGAAAAGGCAAGTAGAAGGATTGCTAACGGTGACGACCCTATGGTTGTCCTTTCACATATGGCAATAGCGCTTGCTAATAAATTTATGCACGCACCAATTCATGCCTTAAAGCAATCTTCCGATGCGAATCTGGAAGAATATAAACAAATTATTTCTAAAATATATTCTTCCAAGTGAGTTGGCTATGCTAAAAATGACTAACCTACTCGAAACCATATCAAACCCAGAAGAATTACGGGCCTATGAAATTTCTAAGCTCCCTCAAATAGCGAGAGAACTTAGAAATTTCATATTGAGCTCTGTTTCAAGTACGGGCGGTCATCTTTCTTCAAACCTAGGGACAGTGGAGCTTGCAATAGCACTTCATTATGTATTTGATACCCCTTATGATCGTCTGATCTGGGATGTGGGTCATCAAAGCTATGCTCATAAAGTACTCACTGGCCGCAGGGAGGCGATGTCTGGGCTAAGGCAGTTTGGCGGTATTTCAGGGTTTCCTAAACGCAGTGAGAGTGAATATGATGCGTTTGGAACTGCCCATTCATCTACAAGTATCTCAGCGGCCTTAGGAATGGCAGTGGCTGCCAAAACAAAAAATGAGAAACGTAATGTAGTAGCAATTATTGGCGATGGTGCAATGAGTGCTGGTATGGCTTTTGAGGCGATGAATAACGCTGGCGTGAATAAAAAAGTACCGCTAATTGTGATTCTGAACGATAACGAGATGTCAATTTCACCGGCGGTAGGAGCGCTAAACCGCTACTTAGTGAAATTGATCTCTGGTTCTATGTATGCGGCTACTAAAAGAGGTATCGATAAAGTACTCTCTGTAGCGCCACCCATCCGTGAATTTGCAAAAAGATTAGAAGGTCATGCAAAGGGAATGGTCGGCCCTGCAACGATTTTTGAGGAGTTTGGGTTTGACTATTACGGCCCAATAGATGGCCATAATTTAGAGGTATTAATTTCAACTCTAGAAAACGTTAAAACGCTTTCTCAAACTGAGGGCCCTCAGTTTCTTCATATTATTACAAAAAAGGGCAAGGGATATTCATTAGCAGAGCTTGATCCTATTGCCTATCATGGCCCTAGCGCATTCGATCCGATAGTGGGCATTGAGGCAAAGCCCGTGTCTAAGAAGGCCTATACCCAGGTATTCGGAGAGTGGTTATGCGATATGGCTCAGGCAGATGAACGCTTGATTGCCATTACTCCTGCTATGCGTGAGGGCTCGGGCCTGGTAGATTTTGAAAGACGCTTTCCTGATCGATATTACGATGTAGGAATAGCGGAGCAACATGCGGTTACCTTTGCGGCTGGAATTGCTTGTGAGGGACTAAAACCAGTAGTTGCGATTTATTCAACTTTCTTGCAGCGTGGTTACGATCAGTTGATACATGATGTGACCTTGCAGAACTTACCTATCGTATTTGCTATTGATCGAGCTGGTATGGTGGGTGCTGATGGGGCAACACATGCCGGAGTATTTGACATTGCTTTTTTACGCTGCTTACCAAATTTAGTATTGATGACGCCATCAAATGAGCAGGAATGCCGTGCAATGCTAACAACTGCTTTTAAGCATGATGGTCCTGCGGCTGTACGCTATCCTCGCGGTTCTGGAATCGGTCTGGAAACATCGGGATCGTCATTAGAGTCATTACCAATAGGCAAGGGGCTCATAGTACGTCCAATAGATAGGACTTCACCGCCAAAGAAAAAAATTGCCTTTATTTGTTTTGGGCCATTGCTTTACAGCGCACTATCAGTAGCCCAAGAAATCAATGCTACCGTTGTAGATATGAGGTTTGTGAAGCCTTTGGATGAAAAATTATTATTAGAAATCTCTGATAGTCACGATGGGTTAGTTTTTGTTGAAGATAGCGCTTCTAAGGGTGGCGCTGGAAGTGCTTGCTTAGAAGTGCTGTCAGATAACAATATCCATATTCAAACTTTATTGCTAGGCCTGCCTGATGAGTATGTAGAGCATGGTGAGCTTAATATGCTTTTAGATAGCTATGGACTGTCTAAAGAAAAGATTAAGCAAAGAGTTTTGGCGCGTTTTTTATAAGGTCCGATAAAGAGTGGAGTCAATTGAGATTGCCCCATTTCGTGATTTATGCACCGATTGCGGGGTATCTCGAACTAAGCAGCCCAAACGTTGCGCAACTGCCTGTCAGTTTATTCAGCCCAATTACCCTAAATTTGAGACCTTAGTTCACGGCAGAGAACGCGTTACAGATCAATCTGATGAGGTCTTTTTTGGACCGTATTTAGAAATGTTTAGGGCTAGATTAAAGACCACGCTACAAGGTGCTCAGTGGACCGGAATCATCACGAGACTTTGTGAGGTGTTACTAGAGCAGGGTGTTGTTGATGCCGTCATTACAATGTGCTCTGACGCTGAAGACCGTTGGAAGCCTGTCCCAGTCATCGTGACAAGATCCCAGGATATGGCGCAATGCAGGGGTATGAAGATGGGCTATGCCCCAATCATTCAATATCTTGAGCAGGCAAAAGATCTGGGATATAGAAAAGTAGCTATGGTGGGTATTCCATGCCAGGTCTATGCCGCCAGAGCACTCGAACAAGAGTTTGACTTTGAGAAATTATTTATTATTGGCTCTCCCTGTTCTGATAACACTACTACCGAGCATTTTCATCAGTTTTTAGGCCTGCTTTCTGAAAAGCCGGAAACAATTTCTTATCTAGAATTTAGGGCTGACTATCACGTTGAGATTCGCTTTGAAAATGGTCAAAAGCAAGAAATACCTTTCTTAAAGCTGCCCCTATCTAATTTGCCAGCAGATTTTTTCCCTACAACCTGTAAGACCTGTGTTGACTATGTCAATTCACTTTCTGATATTACAGTTGGGTACATGGCAGGCACAGGTGAGCAGTGGGTGATTATTCGCAATGAAAAAGGAAAAGGTTTAGCAAGCTTACTTGCGGCGGAGCTAATTTTGGAGCCTTTATCTTCATCTGGCAATCGCTTAAGTCCTGTTAAGGGTTTTATGAAGAATGTGGAATTAGCTGCGGGTGGGCTGCCGCTTCAAAGAATGCCGAATTTTTTAAGAGGAATATTTGCTTGGGTAATGCCTAGGTTTGGACCTCGAGGCCTGGAGTTTGCAAAAGCAAGAATTGAGATGAAGGCAATTGAATCTGTTATTCATTTACGGAATACTGCACCGCACAAAATTAAAAATATGGTCCCTGACTACATATGGAAGCTAACGAAGAGCTACGGTTTAGAGCCTCAATATGATGAAACAAAAGGCTCTAGGGAAAGCACCTACAAATAAGTCTTTGTGATTTGATCTAAATCAATTTATAAAGTAATTATTCCAATAAAGAGGCTCTTAGGCAGCCACGGTATTTTTCAAAAAAACTCTTTTGAGACCGTGTCTTGATCAAGTGATGTTCATGAATTTATCCAAACTGGTGAGCATTGCGGGGTTTAAAAAGAAATCTACTCGTGACGATTTCAAGTTAGATCAACAACAAGCGACTAAGGCCTCTAATGATATGTGGGAGGATTGCTTAGTATCTAATGCGCCTACAAAATCATCTCTCCAGCAAAATAAAAATACTCATCCAATAGAAAAAGCTTGTACAGAAGGTGAGTACCTGGAATCACTGGTTAAAACTATTGAAGGGAACATTCTTCCCCATATTATTGAGCAGCACCTAGATTCATCTATTCCTGCGCAATTGCCGGCTAAGCAAATCATCGATCAAAAAGCTGTTGAGGATTTAACTAAATTGGTATTGCAAGAAGATGCGCGTATTTCTGTTGACTACGTAAAAGAAATGCATGCTTCTGGAACTGCGTTAGAAGATATTTACTTGCTCCTACTAACTCCTGTTGCTAGAAAATTAGGGGAGATGTGGGAAGAGGATGAATCTAGCTTTACAGAGGTCACAATAGCGCTTTGGCGAATTAAGCAACTAATGTATGACTTAAGTCCTGTTTTCCAGCAATATGCTGAGCAGGGTAAAACTGGCTCTAGCATTATGTTGGTTCCATTGCCTGGTTCACAACATAATTTAGGTCTCTTTATGGTCTCCGAGTTTTTTGCAAAGGCTGGATGGCGTATATGGGGTGAGTTGGCTGCTACTGAAGAAGATATTGTTTCTATGGCTGCAAACGAATGGTTTGATATTGTCGGTTTATCAGCTAGCGTTCGAGAGCAATTTCCGCAGTTGAAAGAATTAATTAAGAGCATTAAAGCTAAGTCTAAAAATCCCAATGTAGGTGTCATCATCGGTAGCCCTGTTTTTAATCAGTTCCCCGAGCTAATAGGGGATCTTGGGGCAGATATGGTTGGTATGGATGCTGAGGATGCGCTTGAAAAAGCCACTTTTTATGTTGAGCGATTACGCTAAATTATTAATGAACATTTATGGCAGTTCAGTTAGAAAACGATTTATTCATCAGAGCCTGTTTTTGTCGCGAAACTGATAGAACGCCTGTTTGGCTGATGCGTCAGGCTGGTAGATATTTGCCTGAATATCGAAAGACTAGATCTAAGGCGGGAAGTTTCTTGGATCTGGCTAAAAATCCGGATTTTGCTACCGAAGTAACGCTGCAACCAATCGATCGTTTTGACTTGGACGCTGCAATTTTATTTTCAGATATCTTAACAATTCCCGATGCCATGGGATTGGAGTTATCGTTTGAAAATGGCGATGGGCCTCGGTTTGCTAAGCCCTTAACCTCTGAACGTGAGGTAAATCAATTACGTGTGGCTAACATGGAAGAGTTACGTTATGTATTTGATGCGGTTAGCTCAATAGCAAAGGCACTAACTTCAAATGGTAAGCAGCAAGTACCTTTGATTGGGTTTTCTGGAAGTCCTTGGACATTAGCTAGCTACATGATTGAAGGTTCAGGCTCTCGCGACTTTTCCTTGGCCAAGAAAATGCTGTATGAGCGGCCTGATCTTTTGAAGAAAATTCTAGATATCAATATTCAATCGGTTAGTGAATATTTGTGCTTACAAATAGATGCAGGTGCACAGGCTGTAATGATCTTTGATACCTGGGGTGGTTTATTAACTTCAGAGGATTATTTGCAATATTCTCTTGGGCCGATGTCAAAGATTATTAAAGACATCCGCAGCAATCCAAAATACGATGCAGTACCTATCATCTTATTTACCAAAGGAGGGGGTATTTGGTTAAGCGATATTGCTAAATCAGGAGCAGATGTATTAGGCATAGACTGGACTATCAATTTGGCAAGGGCACGTGGGTTGATTAATCAAGTAAGTAGCCGGCATATAGCTATACAAGGGAATCTTGATCCATCCGTTCTTCTATCCAATCCAGAAGAGATTGAAAAAAGAGTTCAGAAATGCTTTGAAGATTTATCTACCGTCATTACGGTGGAGGGAAGTCCATTAGACGGGCATATATTTAATCTGGGCCATGGTATTAGCCAATTTACGCCGCCAGAAAACGTAGCAGCCCTAGTCTCCAAGGTCCGTCAATGTTCGGCCGATCTTAGGCTGGTCAAAGTTTAAGGGTATACATGTCAAGCCCGCATCGAATCGTCATAGTGGGTGGAGGCGCAGGCGGGCTTGAGTTAGCAACCAAGTTAGGCGATGACTCTGGATCTAATAAAACAAGTATTACTCTTGTTGATAAGAATAGAACGCATATTTGGAAACCAAAACTCCATGAGGTAGCTGCAGGCTCTATGGACCTTGCAGATCAAGAGTTAGACTATATTGCTCAAGCGCATTGGCACCATTTTAAATTTCGATTGGGCGAGCTAATCAGTATTGATCGAGAGCGAAAGCAAATCCAAATTGCTCCTGTTGTTGATGAAGCGGGTGAATTGGTAACTCCAATACAAACGATTCCATATGACACGCTGATTATTTCCATAGGAAGCTTGACAAACGATTTTGGAACGGAAGGCGTTGCACAATATGCACAAAGACTAGAATCACTAGCCGATGCTAAGCGCTTTCATTTGCGTTTAGTTAATGCCTGTTTGAGAGCACAAGCACAGTCCGAACCTTTGGCTCCTCATCAGCTCAAAGTTGCAATTATTGGTGCAGGAGCAACTGGAGTCGAGCTTGCTGCAGAGTTACATAGAACTACTAGGGCAATCATTTCTTTTGGAATGGATAGAGTGGATCCGGAAAAGGATCTAAAAGTGATATTGATCGAAGCAGCCCCTAAAATATTGCCAGCACTATCTGATCGGATCTCCACCGCTGCTCAAAAACTATTACTAGATCTTGGTGTTGAAGTCATAACCAACGCAAAGGTGCAAACAGTACTACCGGATAAGGTATTGCTTTCAGATGGCGTTGAAATACCTGCTGAATTAATTGTCTGGGCAGCCGGAGTGAAGGCACCTGATTTTCTTAAGGGTATTGGCGGTCTAGAAACTAATCACGTCAATCAATTGTTAGTCTTGTCGTCATTGCAAACTACTCTGGACCAAAATATCTTTGCGATTGGAGATTGTGCGGCCTGCCCATGGCCCGAAGCAAATAATGGCAAGGGGGGTATTGTGCCACCACGCGCTCAAGCGGCGCACCAACAGGCAACGCATATTTACAAACAAGTTAATCGGATCATGAGGCAGGAGCCCCTGAAACCTTATGCGTATCGAGATTTTGGATCTCTGGTTTCTCTTGGTGAGTACAGCAGTGTCGGCAGCATGATGGGCGGTCTCATTGGTGGCAGCCTTATGGTGGAGGGGCTATTCGCTAAATGTATGTACATTAGCCTCTATAAGATGCACCAATTAGCACTTCATGGTTGGGTAAAAGTGGCTTTAGACACTCTGAGTCGATTAATTCATCGTAGGACCCACTCGATTGTTAAGTTGCATTAGCTTGGAGGATTTATGAATATCAATAATTATTGCGCTATTTTTGAAGCACTAGGTTTTGAGATTAGATTAAAAATATTTAAATTCATTATTCAATCCGGAAATGAGGGTGTTGCACCCAAACATATCATTAAGGAATTTGATGTTGACTCGGGTACTTTATGCTTTCATCTTAAAAAGCTAGAAAAGGTAAAGTTGATTGCAAAAAAAGCAACTGGAAAAAGAGCAAGTTATTGCGTCTCTCCTGCTATGCCAAAAGCAATTATGCAGATATTTCTAGCAGAGCTTGTGAATGAGAGTGTCGGGCTCATGCCGCTAGTCTAATTAGCTCTTGATCTTCAGCCGGAGTGCCAATGAGTCCGTTAAAGTCCACTAGTGTTATTGCATAATGGGGCTATATAAATAGGCTTAAATATGAATAACGTACTGTGTCTTAACTGCAGCATACAAGGTGATAGCAGCCAATCACGACAGTTGTCTAATAAACTGCTTGAGCGTATTAAAAAAACGTATTCCAGCGTCAAAATTGTGAGTCGCGATTTAGTAAAGGATCCACTACCCCATTTAAATGGCGCGCAATTTAATGCGTTCATTACGCCCCCTGAGCAGCGTACTAGTGCGCAAAAAGTACTTGCTAGGCAATCCGATGATCTAATCAAAGAAATTGGCGATGCAGATACGGTAGTACTGGCTTTGCCTATGTATAACTTTGGAATTCCATCTCAGCTTAAATCTTACTTTGATAATTTAGCTAGAGCAGGTATGACCTTTAAATACACAGCTACTGGTCCTGTAGGTTTGCTAACCGGTAAAAAGGCGGTTGTTCTAGCTACTCGGGGTGGCCTCTATTTTGGAACTGATAAAGATACCCAAACAAAATACGTCAGAGATTTCCTTAGTTTTATCGGCATTACCGATGTGGAGTTCATTTACGCAGAAGGCTTGGCTATTTCATCAGAGCAAAAGGCCATGAGCTTAGAGCTCGCTAATGACATTATTGAGGCGATGAGTCTATAAAGCGCTATTTGCTCAACGTTAATAAACGCTTATTGCGGTAAAAATTTTGGTTAGACCCAGTCGTAATAATTTCTACCCCTGATGGTGCTAGATAACGCTCGAAATTAATTCAAAATATATCCCGCACATACCGATCCTGACTTTATAAATAAGATGTGCACCAAGACTCCAAATCTCTTCAACAAAAATGGAGTGCCCGCATTAAACATGCGCGCACTCATTGGGCGACTTTTCATAAGCGGGTAAAACATAACCGAAATACCGTCTCTGGATTCAACTGGAATGCAGATCCTGCTGGCAAGGACTTCTATAGCCTTAGAGCAAATCTCATCCATGGAACTATCTCTGCTGTACTACCTAACGTCTATGCTCGTAACCCAGAGATCTCAATAGCCCCAGCCCATTCGGGCGCGGACATCAAACTCTTTTGCAATACCCTAGAGAAGGTTACCAATAGGGCCTTAGAGCAAGCCCAACTAAAGAATCGAGCCAAGTCCACTGTTAGAGCGGCGCTTACTTGCAGTTTCGGAATCTTAAAGGTGATGTATCAAAGAGACATACATGAAGATGCCTATATTCAGGGACGTATTAATGACCAACAAGAAAATAGATTAGCGGTCAGAGATCTACAACAAGACTTAGAAGATGGCAGTCAGAAAAAACACCATGAAGAAAAAGAGATTGAATTAGAAGAGCAATTGCTAGGCATACATGAGCAATCAGAGGTTTGGTCTGCTGAGGGTCTAGTTATCGATAGAGTCCTTACAGAAAACCTTCTGATTGATCCATCCGTCTGCGAGTTTTGGGATTACACCGACGCTGATTGGATGTGCCAGGTTATCCCTATGAAGCGAGCGCAGGCTGAGGCTTTATATAAAAAGAATCTCGCTAACGCTAAGATCTACCAAGCAGGCCAAAGCGAACCCTCGCACAAGAAGACCAAGCGCTTAGCCTCAATGCAACTGGAGGCTGGACCAGTTACAGACGATCAGCAAATAGCCGTCCTGGAGATCTGGGATAGAACTACTCAGCGCGTATACACAATGGTGGAGGGCGCGACCGAGTGGCTACGTGAAACAGCACAACCCAATCGTAGCGAAAACCGATTTCAAAAGATGGCTAATACCAACCGGGATCTTGTCAAAGAGAACGATGTGCTCAAGTCAAAGGTGGAAGACCTTTTGGATAAGTTGCATAGCTATAAAATTGAAGGTGAGCTGGTAGGTAGCATGATGGATTCAGTAGATCGCAATAAGAAAGAGAAGTGGCACGAAAAGCCGGGACAGCCCTACCTAAACAAGGATCACTTCAGCGTTGTTAAAGAGGCTAAGCAGGAAATGCTCAAGTACCTTTCTACAAGACAGGGCGAGATTGATCATTGCTATAAGTCTGAGCTCTTCGCTAAATATATGGATGACCCGTTTTACATGAATGTATTCGTGCAAAACCATGGCGTATTTGAATGGTGGCCAGTGATTGATTCGATTTACAACTCCATAGGCTTACCAAAACCAGACTGGTCTAAGGTAAAGGTTACGAGCCATGCGCCACAACCGATTAGAGCTAGAACAGCTACCTTGGGATCACCTGTTGCAAGCTCTGAACAACCCATGGATCGTATAGCTCAACACCTAGGCAATATGGGTATCTAGGCTATTGCCTAGCAAATAGCATTAAGGGCGCGATATCGCCTTTATCTGCGGCGCGCAGGGCTAGCAGGTAGTTTTGACGAGTAGTACCTGGGGTGGCGATTGAAGTATTGCCGCCCCAAGAAAATCTTTTACCACCAAGGCTGACAATCAGAGCATCAGCTATCAAGCGCGCATGACGACCATTGCCGTTTGGAAATGCATGAATCAACACCAGCTGATGATGAAAGCGCACAACAATCTCATCAATGGACATTGTTTTATTTTCAATTTGATAGGCAGTGTTATCTAAAAGATTCTTGATGGCAACAGCAATCTGAGTCCAATCAATGCCGATGCTCTTAGCACTCTTTCTGAATGTGCCTGCCCACTGCCATGTTTGATTAAACATACGGCTATGCAATTCACGTACCAATCCCTCATTCAAGCCTTGAATGATCTTTTGACGAGCAATCCAATCTGCCCCTTCGACAATATTCATTTCCTCCCAGGCATTTAAATCGGCTTGAGTGCTAATGTGCTTGGGGATGAGGCCAAGAGCTTCATCCGGATCAATCGGAGTGGCTCCTGGCGCGTATTCAAAATGCATCACCATAGATTCCTTCTAGGACCATCCAAAATCTCTTTTGCTAGTAGTTGCAGTTGCTTTTCACTGGCAGACTTGTCTACAGACTGATCCTCAAGACTCATCGAATGAGAAATAGGGCGCAGTCTTTCAAGCGCGACAAAAGTAGCGCGATCTTCCAAGATTTCCTCTAAAGATTTGCGTGGCACGAGGGCGTATTGCAACTCGCAATCTAAGGCACTAGCCAATTTACGTAGGCTAGCTAAAGTGATCTTTTCATCGGCTTCAGCCTTTTCAAGCTTGGTAATACTCGCGGGTGTAACGCCTAGCTTGCGAGCCAATGCAGAGGCTGACATGCCCAAAGATTCGCGAATAGCCTTAATCCAGCCACTACCTGGACGGGTTGGAGGACGAACTTCCCTAAGCTTGGTAAGGGCCAAGTCCATTTGATGGAGTTGTAAGTTGGCAAATTTCTTGTTCATATTGATACCTATAGGTATTAATTAATATGTCTAATTGTAACCTATGGGTATCAATTAATACACTTAATTGATACCCATAAGTATCAAATAGCTATAAAAAGGAGGGTTTTTCGCTTAAATAACAACGTCATTCCGTCAAGGGCACCCCAACGGGGTGGCTTGCGAACCCTTGATGGCCACTACCAAAGAAACGCTCTTTTATGCCCAAGGTGGCGCAATGACACATTGGGCATAAAGACTAGTGCGAAGGGGTGATTGCTTACTGGTGGTATCTGTATTCCTGGGTCTTCCAGCCATAGCCGTAACTTGTAGCTCTAACATCTTGCACATAGATGTAACTCTCCTCATGCAAATTACCTAAGATACGGGCCAACCCCTCAAAAGCCTCTTTGATATATCTAGCCTTCTCATCCTTGGTATTGGTTTCATCAGTAATCTTGATATCAAAGTAAAAGCTATTCATTTTTTGATCGCTCAATATCTTCCCGCCAACTATCCAGCATTCAGTGAATTGACCTGATTTTTAGTACCACTCCATCAGAGAGGATTTTTGATAATTTTCATCCTAAAGGGGTATTAAATATGGCTAAAAGTTAACCTTTCAAACCTGAGCAAATCGGCATTTCTTTAAGGATGAATAAAAATAGCCTAGGCCAACTATTGTATCGGGCAAAGCTAAAACGGAAGTCAGAACTGGGGGGTATAAGGTAAAAAATGTAAAGACCAAAGCAAATCTCAGGCGTAAGCTTGATCAAATTCAAGCCCCGACCCCATTGGCAAATTTTGAAGACAGGTTGACACAAGACTGGCAGCCCTTCACCGCAGAAGGCGAGTAGCCATCCCATGCTCGGACTGATGTCTTAGTGATGGTTAGAGCCCATCGCAAATTAAATCTATTGCTTATGTCTATTGCGCTGTTAGCCTCTGTACTGCTTGCATAAAAGCTATTTCTGCATCAAGAAGAAGATCTCAATCGCGTCGATTTCATGTCCGAATTAAGTCTATCAACCCTCTAAATGCAATTGATCTGCACAGATTTATTTATCTGCAATTTGATTGACGTCCCAGCCGCCGCCAAGCGCGGTAATTAGACCAACATGGGCTGCAATTTGACGATTAAGTAGAGACATCAGGATTCGTTCATTGGATAATTCCGCCGCCTGCGAAGTGGCTACATCCAAGTAAGTAATAATTCCTGATTTGTATTGATTTTCACTGATGCGCACTGCATCTTGGGCGTGCTTGACAGCGCTTGCTTGTGACTTACTCTCACTTTGCAGTAATCTGAGGGCAACCAAGTTGTCTTCAACATTCTGAAATGCTGCCAAAATAGTTTGACGATAGAGCGCGACGTTTTGATCATAGACTGCGCCAGCTTGTTGGTATGCGCCGATTCTGAGGCCACCATCAAATAAAGGCTGTGCGATCGCGGGTCCAATTGCCCAATAGCGCAAAGGCATACTGATCAGGCCCGGCAAATCTGCACCCTGATACCCACCTGCGGCAGAGATGGTCAGCGTAGGGAAGAAGGCGGCTGTCGCCACACCAATTTTGGCGTTGGCTGCAGCCATTTGGCGTTCAGCCGCTGCAATATCTGGACGACGCTCTAAGAGCGTTGATGGCACCCCCACTGGAACATCGGGTAAATCAGCCACCAATTTGGATACTGGGCTGACTACTAAATGTGTTACCGGATCAATCGAAAGCATTTGTGGCGTGAGTGAGAAAGTGGATGGTGTCTGCCCAATCAATACGGCAATCGCATGCTCAAGTTGGGCTCTTGATAGGCTGACATCAATTGCCAGCGCGACAGTCGACTCTAGGAGGGTGCTCGCCTGAGCAACGTCCAGCTGAGTAACGATGCCAGCGTTGTATTGATTCTGGGTAATCTGGAGTGATTTTTCATAAGTTTTGATGGTGCTGTCATACATCTTGATTTGCATGTCAGCAATGCGCAGTTGGAAATACGTTTGGGCAAGGGTAGCCTGGGTTGATAGTCTAAGTGCATCGACCTGCGCAGCCGAAGCCTGCGCAGTATCTTTGCTGGCTTCAACATTGCGCCTGACTTGGCCCCAGATATCCGGTACCCAGCTTGCTCCAACATTGGCGTTGAACGTTTGGTTAACGCTAGATAGATTACCATTGCTTCCGCCGTTCACGGTTCCACGATTACCGCTGCCGTTCATCGTCAAAGTTGGGAATAGGGCGGCACGGGCTTGGGTTAATAAGGCGGTGGCTTGGCGATACTGGGCTTCGGAGGCAATGATGTTTTGATTATCAATATTGACCTTATCTATTAGCTGATTGAGGTCTGGGTCATGGTAAATCTCCCACCATTTTTCTTGCATACCCGCTTCATTTGGCTGTGCAATTTTCCAGCCATTACCACTCTTGCTATCGTCGGTTTCTTTGTAGCTGGGTGCTGTTGCGCTGTCAGGTTTGCTGTAGTCGGGGCCCATCATGCAGCTTGTCATGATCGCCAAAAGACCTATTGCACTCAGAATTTTTTTTGCAGTCTTGAGGTGAAGATTGTTTTGTATTGAATTCATTTCTTATTCCATTTCCAGGTGCGCAAACGCTCCATGTAAAGATAGACCACTGGTGTTGTGTATAGCGTGAGCAATTGACTCATGATGAGGCCGCCCACAATGGAAATACCAAGCGGCCGATGAAATTCTGCGCCATCCCCGGATCCAATGGCCAAAGGAACAGCTCCGAGAATGGCTGCCATAGTGGTCATTAGAATGGGGCGGAAGCGCAGCAAGCAGGCTTTATAGATTGCATCGTGCGGCGAGAGTCCGTCAGTTCTTTGGGCGTGAATCGCAAAGTCAATCATCATGATGGCATTCTTTTTGACAATGCCAATCAAGAGAATGACCCCAATTAGCGCAATGATGCTGAACTCAGTATTAAAGATCATCAGCGCCAGTAGTGCGCCAACACCTGCTGAAGGTAGGGTCGAGAGGATGGTGATGGGATGAATCAGGCTCTCATACAAAATGCCTAAAACTATGTAGACGGTGATGAAGGCGGCCAGTATTAACCAGGGTTGACTCGATAGGGAATCTTGAAAAGCCTTCGCTGCTCCCTGGAAGCTGGCTCTTATAGAATTCGGAACATTTAGCCGATCCATCATGGCATAAATGGCTTCTGAGGCTTGGCCAAGCGATACGCCTTCAGGCAGATTAAATGAGATGGTGGTCGCAGTAAATTGACCTTGGTGATTCACTACCAAAGGCGTATTGGTAGGACCATAACTAGAAAAAGCGGCTAGAGGCACTTGGCCACCAGTCGTTTTAGATCCGGGGCTGTGGATGGCGCTGATCGGAATCGTTGCTGCCGTAATAGATTGCGCTGCACCTACAGCAAACGAGTTAGGGGCGGGGGCAGCAGTACTGACATAAATTTGTTTGAGCATATCAGGGTTTTGCCAGTATTGCGGAGCAACCTCCATGACAACGTGATATTGATTTAAGGGGTTAAAGATAGTGGATACCTGGCGTTGCCCAAAAGCATCGTTCAGTGTTGTATCAATGAGATTAGTGGTGAGCCCTAATTTGGCTGCAGTGTCATGATTGATATTGAGAGTGGTCTGCATGCCCTTATCTTGCGCATCGGTATTGACATCCACTAGCTCTGGCAAATCTGTCATGGCAAAGCGAATCTTAGGCCCCCACGCTCTTAAATCTTCTAGGCTGTCACCAAGGAGGGTGAATTGATACAGTGCATTACTAGGTCTTCCACCAATGCGGATATCTTGTACGGGCTGTAGGTAGAGGGTAGCCCCTGCAACTGCATTGAGCTTGCGCCTCAATCTAGCGAGCACTTCGTCCATGCTGCCTTGTCGGTCACTGAGGGCTTTGAGCGCCACAAACAGGCTACCCGTATTGGTTTGACCGCCACCATTAAAGCTCACAACTTTATCAACATCAGGATCTTGCATCACGATGCTCATGAACTGACTCATCTTTAACTGCATTGCCTGGAAGGAGATGTCTTGGTCCGCCTGAATACTGCCAACAATTCTGCCGGTATCTTGCTGCGGAAAGAATCCCTTGGGGATGCTGATATAGAGATATACATTTAAGGCGATAACTGAAAATAAAACCATCATCGTCATGCGTTTATGCCTTAACGCGTATTCGAGTGAACTGGCGTAGCGCTGATTCACGTTGCTAAAAAATCGTTCGACGGCTTGCATGAAGCGGCCGCTTGTCTTTGTGCCATGAGGCTTGAGTAGCCTGGCGCAAAGCATCGGTGTCGCAGTGAGGGAAATTACTAAAGAGACGCCAATGGCGACCGAAAGGGTGATAGCAAATTCCCGAAAGAGCCGCCCAACAATGCCACCCATTAATAAGATAGGGATGAATACCGCTACTAGAGATACGCTGATGGAGATTACCGTAAACCCAACCTCTCGGGCCCCCGAGATCGCAGCCAGAAAGGGCGTCTCTCCATCTTCTATTTTTCGTGAAATGACTTCCAGCACCACGATTGCGTCATCCACCACAAAACCTGTAGCAATTGTGAGAGCCATGAGTGAGAGGTTATTAAGAGAAAAGCCGCATAAATACATTGCAGCAAATGTGCCAATCAGTGAAACGGGCACCGCAATACTAGGAATAATGGTGGCCCTGACATTACCGAGAAACAGAAATACCACCATGACTACCAAAATGACCGACAAAATCAGTGTACGCTCGACTTCCCTGAGTGAGGCGCGGATGGTAGGTGTTCTATCAAGCGCAATCTCCATATTGATTGCCGCCGGAATAGATGCCTTGAGCTGGGGGAGAAGTGCTTTTACACCTTCAACTGTATCAATGATATTGGCGCCCGGTTGTCGCCAAAGCACCAGTAGTACGGCGGGCTTGCCGTTGGCCAGGCCGCCATTACGCAGATCTTCAACAGAGTCGACAACTTGCGCAATGTCTTGAATGCGAATGGGCGCGTTATTGTGATAACCCACAATGACTGGCATGTAGTCTTGAGCAGTCTTTGAAGTATCGTTGGCAACGACTTGCCAAGCGCGATCGCCACTTTCAATTACACCTTTAGGTCGTACGGTATTTGAAGCGGCAATGGCAGTGCGCACATCTTCAAAGCCAATGCCTAATGCAGACATGAGAGTGGGGTTAATTTCTACCCGAACGGCTGGTAGGGAACTACCACCCACTGTCACCTGGCCAATGCCCTTAGACTGCGCTAGTTTTTGTGCCAGGATGGTGGAGGCGGCATCATACAGCTGTGCGCGCGGCATCGTTTCTGAGGTCAAACTCAGAATCATGATGGGGGCATCCGCTGGGTTTACCTTGCGGTAGGTGGGGTTGCTTGGTAAGCCGGTGGGCAAGAGGCTATGCGCAGCATTGATGGCAGCTTGGACATCGTTTGCTGCACCGTCGATGTTTCGGTTCAGATCAAATTGCAGGGTAATGCGTGTGGACCCCAAAGAGCTGGTAGAGGTCATTTCAGTAACGCCAGCAATTCTGCCTAAAGAGCGCTCAAGCGGAGTGGCAACGGTCGCCGCCATAGTCTCAGGGCTAGCGCCAGGGAGGCTGGCTGATACTGAGATCGTTGGAAAGTCAACTTGCGGTAAGGGCGAAACCGGTAGCAGTGTAAATGCCGTAATGCCTGCCAACACTGTGGCAATCATCAATAGGGTTGTGGCAATAGGCCGATGAATAAATGGAGCGGAGATATTCATCTGCAAATTCGTGTATTCATGGATTAAGCGCGACGACTGGCTCGATACGACTTAAGGCGACCCGAGAGTTGATTAAACGCTAAGTAAATGACGGGCGTAGTGAAGAGGGTGAGCACTTGACTTACCAGTAAGCCTCCGACCATAGTAATCCCGAGGGGATGTCGTAATTCTGAGCCGGTCCCAGTGCCCAGCATGAGGGGCAAAGCACCAAGTAGGGCTGCCATCGTGGTCATCAGAATCGGGCGCAAACGGAGTAGGCAGGCCTCATAAATGGCGTCACGTGGCGATTTGCCCTCGTTACGCTCGGCTTCAAGCGCAAAGTCGATCATCATGATGGCGTTCTTTTTGACAATACCAATCAGCAAGATGATGCCAATGACGCCAATAATCCCTAGGTCATTACCGGAGACGATGAGAGCCAGCAGGGCACCAACGCCTGCCGATGGCAAGGTAGACAAGATCGTAATGGGGTGGATATAGCTTTCGTACAGGATGCCCAAAACGATGTACATACAAATAATGGCGGCAAAGATTAGGGTGACGGTATTGCTCAGTGATGCGTTGAATGCCTTAGATGCACCTTGGAAGCGCGTGACTAAGCTGGCAGGGACTTGTAGCTCATTTTCGGCGTCGTTAATTGCCTGAACGGCATCCCCCAGAGAGGCTGTGCGACTGAGATTAAATGACACTGTTGCTGACGGAAACTGTCCCTGGTGATTGATATTAAGCGGGCCATTTCGCTCTTCAATGGTGGCAATAACGCTTAATGGAATTTGCTTGCCACCGGCACCAGGAACATAGATGTCTTCTAAGGCATTTAGGCCGACCTCAACGCTGGGGCTGGCTTGCAAGACCACGCGGTATTGATTGGTTTGGGTAAAGATGGTGGATATGAGGCGTTGACCATAAGCGTTATACAGAGCGTTATCAATGGAGGCAATCGTTACCCCTAGGCGGGCAGCGATATCGCGGTCAATATCAATATAAGACTGCAAACCCTTATTCTGTAGATCACTCGCTACCTCACTAAGTTCGGGTAGGGAATTGAGCTTTTGAATAATCTTCGGTGTCCATTCGCTTAACTCATCTGCATTTGCATCCTCGAGTGTGAATTGATACTGTGTTCTGCTGACACGATCCTCAATAGTGAGATCTTGGACGGGCTGAAGATAGAGTTTGATATCAGAGAGTTGATCCACTTTTTCTTGTAAGCGACTAAGCACTGTTTTGATGTCATCCCGCTGATCGTGGGCTTTGAGATTAATCAGCATCCGCCCATTGTTCAGGGTTGCATTCGTGCCATCCACACCAATAAAAGAGGACAGACTTTCAACATCCGGATCTTTCAGGACAATGTCGGTTAATGCTTGTTGGCGACTGGCCATTGCTTGATAAGAGATCGATTGAGGCGCCTCAGAAATCCCCTGAATCATTCCGGTATCTTGGCTTGGAAAGAATCCTTTTGGGATGAAGATATACAAGACAATTGTTAAGCCCAGAGTCAATCCTGCAACACCAAGCGTGGTTTTTTGGCGATCTAATACCCAATTCAGTGCAATGCTGTATTTGTGAATCAACTTGTCAAAAAGGGCGCCACTCCAATGGTAGAACCTAGATTGCTGATCCTCGGGAATGTGATGGAGTAGCAGCGCACACATCATGGGCGTCAATGTGAGAGAGACTATCGCTGAAATGATGATGGCTACAGCCAAGGTCACTGCAAATTCTCTAAAGAGTCTACCAACGACATCACCCATAAATAGCAATGGAATCAATACCGCAATCAAGGAGATGGTCAGCGAGATAATGGTGAAGCCAATTTGCTTGGAGCCCTTAAGCGCTGCATCCAGCGGCCTGTCACCTTCTTCGATATAGCGTGAAATATTCTCAATCATCACAATGGCGTCATCCACCACGAAGCCGGTGGCAATCGTTAAAGCCATGAGAGATAGATTATTAAGTGAGAAGCCTGCCAAGCTCATAATGCCAAAGGTCCCCATTAGAGACAGAGGTACGGCAACGCTTGGGATTACGGTGGCGGGTACGCTTCTTAAGAAGACGTAAATTACTAAGACTACCAGCAATATAGAAAAGAGTAACTCTATCTGGACATCATTCACTGAAGCGCGAATAGTGCTTGTGCGGTCTGTGAGAATTTTGACCTCCAGAGCTTGCGGCAAGCTCGCAGATAGTTGTGGCAATAGTTTTTTAATTTGATCCACAACTTGGATGACGTTGGCTCCAGGTTGACGTTGAATATTTAGGATAACGGCGGGTTGTTTATTGGCCCAAGCGCCTAAGCGAACATTCTCGGGTGCGCTGATGACTTTTGCCACATCCGAGACTCTTACGGGGGCACCATTGTTATAGGTGATGATAAGATCCTGATAACCCTCGGCAGATTTAATCTGATCGTTAGCGTCAATTGTTGAGGATTGATAAGGGCCATCAAAGCTCCCTTTGGCCGAGTTAATGTTGGCATTGCCAATGGCAACGCGGACATCATCCAGGCTTAAGCTTTTGGCAGCAAGTGCGCGAGGGTTGGCGATGATGCGAACCGCTGGCCTTTGGCCGCCAGAAATACTTACCAGACCTACGCCTGGAATCTGGGAAATCTTTTGTGCCAAGCGGGTGTCTACCAAATCCTCAACCCTGGTCAGTTGCAAAGTGGGGGATGTAATGGCTAGCGTCAGAATCGGGGTATCAGCAGGATTTACCTTGTTGTAAATCGGCGGAGCAGGTAAATCTCCTGGTAGCAAAGAATTCGCAGCATTGATGGCTGCCTGCACTTCTTGCTCAGCAACATCCATATTCAGATCAAGCGTAAATTGCAAGACGATGACCGATGCACCACCTGAACTAACGGAGGACATCTGATTGAGTCCTGGCATTTGACCAAATTGACGCTCGAGTGGAGCAGTTACCAAAGAAGCCATCACATCAGGGCTGCCGCCTGGATAAAGAGTGACTACCTGGATGGTAGGGTAGTCCACTTGTGGCAACGAGGAAATCGGCAGGTTACGATAGGCAAGAATTCCCGCTAATAAAATTGCCACCATGAGTAATGAGGTGGCAATCGGGCGAAGAATGAATATCCGCGAAGGATTCATATGAGTCTGATCATCAGTCCGTTATGGCGCAGCATTTTTCTGTTTCTGCCCTTCACGCCAGCGCGATTTGCCGGTTGTTGGGGTTGAAGCTTCACCAGTCATCACTTTGGCGCCATTACGCAATTTGTCGGTGCCATCCACCACGACAATATTGCCGGCCGCAAGACCATCCACCACCTGAACGCTGTCTCCATCAACTGGACCCAGCTTAACGGGAACAACGGAGACGGAATGATTGACATTCAGTCGATAGACAAAGGTGCCAGGCGTACCACGCTGAACGGCGGGAACGGGGATGACTACGACATCAGACAACACATCCAAGACCACTCGCACATTCACAAACTGATTTGGAAAGAGGGTCATCTCCTCGTTGGGGAAGATAGCGCGTAATTTAACAGTTCCGGTTGTGATATCAATTTGGTTGTCGATACTTTCTAAATAACCCGTCGCCAATTTTTTCTTATTGTCTGCATTCCAGGCTTCCACGGGAATAATCACTCTTTCAGGTATTGCGCTGGCATCAGAGGTTGCTGCAGGTTCGACACTAGCATCTTGGCTAATCTTGCGATGGCGCCCCTTGTGATCTTGAGATGGTTCAGTCTTGGCGCTAGCAGTCTCTACTTTCTGGGCATCTCCATTGGGCGTAATTTCAGGAGGAGGTGGCTCTTGCAGGAATTTTTTGAACGAAGGGATGACATCCTGAGGAACTGAGAATAGGACTGTCGTAGGCTGGAGCTGTGTGATAACGAAGAGACCGCTTGCATCGCTTGGTTGCACCAAGTTGCCTGGATCTACCAATCGCAAACCAATGCGACCATTAATCGGTGAGGTGATGTGGGCGAATTCCAATTGCAATTTAGCACTACTGACCAAGCCTTCGTCAGTCAGAACATTGCCCTTGTATTGTTGAACTAAGGCTTTTTGGGTCGAATAGACTTGATGGGAAATCGAATCTTGTTTTAAAAGAGTGTCATAGCGTTTCAAGTCTAATTCGGCATTATTCAATAGTGCTTTGTCCTTATTCAAAGTTCCCTCAGCTTGCTTGAGGCTAGCCTCGAAAGCGCGTGGATCAATCAGAGCTAACAATTGACCGGCCTTTACTAGATCTCCCTCTTTGAAGAAAACCTTACTTAGAGCGCCGCTGACTTGTGAATGGACGGTAACGGTGTTGCGGGGGGTAACTGTACCCAATGCGGTTTGAATGACGGTAATCTGTCCTAGTTTCACAGGAGAAGTGACCACCGAGACGGGGCGCATCCGAGCGGCACGGCTTTTGGAGTCCTCAAAGAATCCTCCAATAAAATGCCATAGGACGCTTAATAGGATATAAAGAGTTACATATACAAATATTTGAGTAGCTCTTGCACCCAATGAAAAATCAGGGTTCTTGCTGATCTTGCGGATGAGTTTTTCAAATTGGGGCTGAACATAAGCGGTGAGTTTGAGGTTCCAAGAGCAAAGCTTTTGATACGCCCAGCACAGCTTTTCTTTAGAAAAGCGGTAGATCTTGGGCCACAAAGGGAGTTGCCCAACGCGTTTTCCTAGATTCCTAATTGCTAAGTAAATTTTTTTGAGTAATTTTTTCATGGAGCCTACATTTTGACCTACCTAGTGTGCTGTAGCCATATTCAGCTGGCTCCATCAAAATCAGGCCGAAGAAGCCTAATTTGATTGCATTTAACCTTTATTAGACTGCCGAATTGGCAAATACTTACGCAGTTGGCGAAATAAGCACTATATAGCTTGAGTTGTAGCAGGTTTGCGCTGAATTTGACAGCATTCTGAATGTTTGACGGGGGATGTGTTTCATAGTTTGCGCTGCGATTGTGGTGCTCAACTAAAGACTGCTATGTATGAAATCGCTAAAGTCGGTCAAGGCGCCATCGTTTATCTTCGTCAAGAAGAGCGGGTATTGGTCTCATTAACAAAATCAAAGCTTATGAGCTGCAAGAATATGGGGCTGATTCGGTAGAGGTCAACCATCTTTTTGGATTTGATGCTGATCTGCGAAGTTATGAAGGCGCTAAAACGATATTGAGTGCGCTAAATATTTCCTCTGTGCAGCTCATGACTAATAATCCTGCCAAAATATTGGCCTTAGTAGATTTAGGTATAAACGTGGTCAATCGTATTCCATTGCATATTGACCCTTCCAATGAGAATAAGGCTTACATTGCTACCAAAGAGAAAAAGATGGGGCATTGGCCATCTAGCCCATAATTAGAGTTACCCTAACAATGCCTCTACTGCTAAGACTCGTTTGGGCGGTTTAGCCTTGTCCGTAAAGGTCTACTTCGGGTCGTTAACTGCCTGCCAGTTGTCCAAGTATTAAATGTCGGTTTACCCGACAATGCCGATGAGATGCTCACGGTCACCCAGCGTCTTACATCCCCACTCGAAACGTCCACAAAATTCCGCATTGCTCTAAACAGTCACCACATTTGCTCAGCCTACAAAGACAAAACCCCCACTATTGATAGTGAGGGTTTCTTGATACTGGTGGGTCTCGTCTCCGCCAGTACTTGATTGAGAAGCCCCTCTAGAGGGGCTTTTTCTTTTCCCTCTCAGAATTAATCCATCTATCCCATCTCTCCTTGTTGTTTTTACACGATCCCCCACTTTATTTTTACTATAGTAGTGAAGTTCAGTACTTCTGTAGTATAGTAGAGGGAATGAAGCGAC
>NZ_JACVOY010000010.1 GCF_018882185.1 Polynucleobacter sp. AP-Latsch-80-C2
GATAAGGAGCTTAGAATGATCCAAGACCGTTTAAACAACCGACCTAGAAAACGATTAGGATTTAAAACCCCCAATGAAGTATTTATGCAGTCCTTAAACCGTGTTGCACTTCGTGTTTGAATCTACGATTCATAATTTGGGCCTTCAAAAGACATCGCATCCAACATTCATAAACGACCCTTCTTGGCCGTTCTCCACCACCCAAATACCGCCAATTACCCAGTTTTGAGCGTCAGCAAGCCACCCTATACGAACCACCTGACCGTTGCGTCGAGTGACACTCGATAGTCGGGTCAAACCGACACTAAATGACCAGGGTCAAAAGTGAATTAGCCCTGAGTTTCCATCTAGCCCGTCCCAGTCGCAGGGTTGCTCATAGTCAAAAGGATTCCCGCGCTTGACCAAGGTAAGTCTCTACGCTAGACAAGCTCGACCATGATTAGCCGCAATCAAGCCAATATATAAGCCTGAGACAACATTAAATAGTGGAATTATGGCCTGCCCAGCACGATTCGAACGTGCGACCTACGCCTTAGAAGCTTTAAAAATGAGCAAAAACAATAGCAGAAACAATGACATAAGCCTTACAAGATCAGGTGTTCGATACGCACCGAGATCCGTGGAATCATGTGGAACTGACCGTGTGGTGTGTGGCATCCGCAGGTGTGGAGTCGGTCGAACCGACACTAAATAGTGTCGCGTTACCTGACGCTCATGAGGCCACTAAGGTCTTAATAAATATCGTTAAGGAGTTTAAACAATCTTTAAGAAATTAATTCTGGGATCTTTTTTCCAATAAATATGATGCCAAGTCATTTTTGCCTGCAAGATGCAAAAGAAAGCGATAAGCGATATAGGGCAAGATAATCAGCCAATAGAAACATGTTAGCGCCAAAATATGGGCAATGTCCCCATCACAAAAATTTCGCATGGATTCAATAAATCCCTCATGTTTAAAAAAGCCCTCTGCTCCAGCAGCAGAGTAACGCAGCAGAAGAGCAACGATAGATGCGAGGGTTGTACGAACTAAAACTGCTAAATAAATAGTGAATTTCACCTTAGGGTTGAATATCACTCCAACAGGAACAATCATTTCTACGGTGAGCATGATTTTTGACATCACCAAGGCCTGAATCACCGCAAACCCATAGGACTCAATTCCTTTTTCTGGCATATGAACGGCAGCTTGATTATAAAAAGTAATCGCAATAAACCAGAGTGAGAGGTAGATAGCTACTATTGGCAGCTCCTTTAACATTTCCTTCATGTGCCCTAAAAAGGTAAATTTCATATCAGGTCCGTTCAAAATAGGGAATTGCAGAGCTAAATCTACTGCAAACGATTTTCTAAATATTACCTTATTATTAAAGTCATCCTAATTCTTGAAGCCTGCGAAGCCATACCTTAAACATCATACAGATGCATCAATTCAAAGCACTACTGACTATCCTGATATTGTGTAACTTCAAACTTGTGCTCGCTCAAGATACAAATTCATTCTTTGAAGCACTCACTCCAGGAGAGGAAAGACTTATTTCTAGTGAGCGGCAATTACAAGCTCAAGATAATGTTGCCTCCGTTCCAATTTATTTCAACTTTGATCAAAAGGTAGGTTTGGGACATCAAGGCTCAACTCAATACACCCAAATAGAGCCCTGGCTTCCTTATCGCATTAATTCAGACTACAGTTATGTAGTACATCCTCAGATCACTTATCAGTCGTTCAACAATTTCGATGGGTACTCTAGCTCAGGTTTTAAACCAGTCATCATAGAAAGTTTTTTTACCGAATCCAACGAGTCTCGACTAAGAAACTCATTTGGTATTGGCCCAATGGTGCAAATCGGCACCAATATGCCCGCCATGTATGGAAGTTCACAAAATGCCGTGGGATACAGCATGGGCGCCATTCATCGAAGCGAGGATTGGATTGTGGGTGCTTATGCATACCAATCGTTTGGCCTTGGAGCAATGCCACTCAATGGCCCTAGTGCCAATAATGTTGGATTTCAACCTTTTATCACCTACATCACCAAAAGATATGGGAACATTACCCTTGATTGTGAATCGATCACGAATATGGATACCGGCGCCCGTGCCTATCCGATTAATTTAATGGGTAGCAAACTCATTGAAGTGGGTGATCTGCCCCTACTATTTACAATTGGTGCTCGGTACTACTCGGTCAATACCAACCTAGGTGGCGCGCAAGGTTGGGGTGGGCGGATCGGGCTTACCTATGCTTTTTCACATTAATACCTTATAAAGTTAACTTATGACATCAAATCAAACCCTTTACTTCAACGGTAATATTTTGACCATGGCCGGCGATCAACCTGAATATGTTGAAGCAGTATTGGTGAAAGATGGAAAAATTGCTTTTACTGGTAACAAACAAGAGGCAAATGCTTTGGCGAGTCCAGATGTCAAAATGCATGACCTACATGGTCACACCTTAACCCCAGGATTTATTGACACTTGGGGACACTTTGGTTTGTTTGCCCAGCAAACATTAAGTTTGAATGTTGGTTACTTCGCTGACAATCCTCCGCGCAGTAGATCTGAGTTAATTGCACAACTGAAAAAAGACGGCAAGCTTCTTAATGGATGGTTGATCGCAGCCGAGTACATGGATGGCTTAATGAAAGACGGACCATTAACTATTGCTGATTTAGATGCTGCTTTTCCAGATACGCCGGTACTTGTTCAAAACATTTCCACACTAGCGGGCTTGTTTAATACAGCTGGCCTAAAAAAACTAGGCATTACTGCAGATACTAAAGTTGAGTCTGGCACGATCGTAGTTGATCCGACTACTCATCAAATGACGGGCATCATTATTGGGCTACCCTATCTGAACGCAGTTGCTGCGGCTTATGGCCAATTTTCTCAGGATCTCACTTTTAAGACTTATCAAAGCGCAGAGAAAATTTATGCCTCATATGGCACTACGACTGCCCAGCACTATCAAGCCAGTCCTGAAGACATTCAACTGATGCGTCTCGCATCTGATAGCGGTGTTATTTCAATTGATTTAATTGCCCTCCCAATGAGTGATACGGTTGACACCCTACTACAAGGGAATCCCAACTATTCCTTTGGTGTCTACAGCAACGTTGATCGAGGCTTTAAGGTTGCAGGCATATTGATGTCAACAGATGGAGGGCCGCAGCTCAAGCTAGCCTACCTCTCTAAACCCTACAACGATACCACTGGCTTTCCGGATGGCTGGCGGGGCATGGCTTACTACACTCAAGATCAGGTTGATCACTACACTAAGTTGGCCTACGAAAAAAATATCCCGTTCTTTTGCTACAGCAATGGTGATGCAGGCATTGATATGGCCTTAGCCGCGATAAAAAAAGCAATTGCAGAAACTGGGATTACGGAAGATCGCCGCTCGACCATCTCCCATTCATTTTTTGCAAGGGAAGATCAGCTTGATGATTACAAAGCAAATCATATTATTGCCATTACTTTATCCAATCACATATGGTTATATGGAGATATCTATTTAGAGATCGTTGGTGAGGAACGCTCCGATCATTTTTGCCCCATGATGACAGCGCATAACAAAGGGATAGTAGTGGGAATCCATAATGACGTTCCCTCTTCTGGTCCGGACTGCTTATTTACTATTTGGAGTGCAGTCAATCGCAAAACAATGTCTGGAAAAACATTGGGTACTCAGGAAAAGATGGATCCTTACCTAGCATTGCAGGCGTTCACATGTAATGCTGCTTATGTATATCGCGAGGAGAATACGAAGGGTAAGATCCTGCCTGGCATGTTGGCAGATTTAGTGGAGTTGGATCAAAATCCTTTAACGATTGATCCAGATGCAATCAAAGATATTAAGGTGGTCAACACTATCAAAAATGGCAAAGTGATTTACTCCAGGAATGTCGAGTAGGCTTAAGAATGCGTCGGATTCATCGACGGGGGTATTCTCTAAAGTTCATAGCAATCATCAAACCAACTAGGCGCAATGAAAAGGCTTGAAACACTATTGATTAGGAGAATTTGGCCTGCCCACCACGATTCGAACGTGCGACCTGGGCCTTACTCCTGGCTTACAAACCCATCGTATAAGTGGCCATGACTGTCGTTGTTGATACGGCTTGGTATGGTTCTTGTCTATATATACCTGTAATGCCTAGTCTTTGGCTCTTGGCTACCAAATTTCTGGAAAGAACAAGACATGCCAAGAATGCAAAAAATCTATACACAACTCAATGAATCTGAAATCATTTGTGCAAGAGATCAAGGCAACTTGATAAAAGAGTACGTCCTCTCTGAGATGAAACGACTTTCATAAAATATATTTAGGTGGGCGGCGAAAATATTAACTTCACTTTATTTTTTATCCCCGGAGTATTAATCAATTTAATCAGTAATTGACGCCACACTCTAAAAACAACTTCGAAGGGATTGGCAGAATGATTAGGATGGGTTAATCCATAACTAATCTCGACGCCCTGCTCTTCTTTAGCATAGGTTCCAAATAAACGATCAAATACGATCAAAATCCCACCATAGTTTTTATCTAGGTACTCAGGATTACTGGCGTGATGTACCCGATGAGCTGATGGTGTATTCAAAATACCCTCCAGAAATCCCAGTCTGCCAATGAGCTTGGTGTGCAGCCAAAACTGATACATCAGGTTGATCGACAGCATGGTAAAGACCAGAATGGGGGAAAAGCCTAGCAGTACCAGGGGTAAAAAGAAGACCCAGCTAAAAGACAGGAAAGGCATCCATCCCAAACGATAAGCGGCTGATAAGGTCATTTCATTGGGAGAGTGATGCGTGCTATGGGTAGCCCACATCAAAAAGACTTCATGGGAGGCGCGGTGGTACCAGTAATAGCAAAACTCTAAGCCAATAAAGAGTGCCAGATAAACCCACCATGCATTGGGCATTGTATAAATTCGGTATTGCCATACAAAACTGGCCATAACCCCTTGGATTAGTAAACGGTTCACAATGCCGGTCAACTGGTGACCTAGACCCACCCCTAAAGAGGTTGCACTCTCTCTCCAAGGATAAGATTGAGTGAATTTCTTTTTGTAGCAATAAGACTCCACCAGAATTGCTAGCGCAACCAGCGGTAAGAAAAACATTAGTTGATAGTTTGAGAAGTACTGTTCCATTCCGATATTAAAGGATCCGGTAGATAAGGACGCCTAGATTCTAATAGACAATCTGTTGGTTTACCCGACAAAATTACTGTTGACCCAGTTGCTCACAGTTCACCAGATTCCACCGCGCAGGACCAAGGTAAGTCTCTACGCCGGCCAAGCTCATCCATGATTAGACACAATCGAGCCAATAGATAAGCCTGAAACTTCATTAAATTAGGAGGATTTGGCCTGCCCAGCACGATTCGAACGTGCGACCTACGCCTTAGAAGGGCGTTGCTCTATCCAGCTGAGCTATGGGCAGATAAATGCTGGAATTGAAGCTACTATCTAGAACTAAATAGGGAAAGTGGTCGGAGTACAAGGATTCGAACCTTGGACCCCCTGCTCCCAAAGCAGGTGCGCTACCAGGCTGCGCTACACTCCGACGGAATCTATATTCTACACCGACAGGGCCATTCGAGGCAAATCCTGTAAGATTTGGCACATGGTTGCCTATTTTTCCAGCAAATTTAACAAACGTATCCAGGGGGTAATTGCTCTTGGATTGATTGTAATTTGCTTGCTTGGAACCCACTGGGTCGGGCTTAATCACAGCATTTCACATGCACAAAACAGTCAAAGTATGGAGTTGGTTTCTGGCGACCTAGACCCCCTACTTCAACACAGCTCTGAGAGCTGTCATTTATTTGATGCTTTAAGTCTTGCCAGCTTTATCAGCTCCGACATTAATGTTGTCGAAATTCAAAACCAATTTAATGAAGTTTTATTTGGGTATGGTAATACCCTTAAAACTCCGCAGTCTGTTGCGCTCTACCAGTCCAGGGCACCACCCTCTTTATTTCTTTAAAAACGGAAGCGTTAAGTCATTCGGCTTGACTCGTTTATATGGTTTATCCGGTTTCTAATGCTGGATCGCTTTAAAGAATGGAAGATTCAAAATGCACGGTATGCAGCAGTTGCTTGCAAAGCGCAAATTACTTTACTTAGTTATTTCTGGTCTGACCAGCACGAGCGCTTTTGCGCAATCACCATCACAATTTGAAATTACTGCTACAGGCTCCCAAGAGTCAATGCAAAGTATTCTCACGCCGAATAAGATCTTGCAGGGCGATGAATTGTTAAATAAATTAGGAAGCACTCTGGGCGCAACTTTAGCCAATGAGTTAGGAGTATCTGCAACAGGATATGGCGCAGGCTCATCTCGACCGGTAATACGAGGTCTTGAAGGTTCGCGCGTACAAATTTTGCAAAATGGCTTATCCGTAGGTGATGTTTCCAATATTTCTCAGGATCATGCGGTTGGAAACAACATGCAAAATGCCCATCAAGTTGAAATTTTGCGGGGGGCTGCTGCATTGCTATATGGCTCGGGCTCGAGCGGGGGCTTAGTGAACGTCGTTGATGATCGTATTTTGACCAACCTTCCAGATAGCCCCTCTGGAGCAATTAATACAAGTTATGAAACAGCTAACAATGGGCGAGCAGGCGCGGTTGAGGTTGATAGCGCAGTTGGATCTTTAGCGTTTCACGTTGATACTGCCATTAACAATGCTAATAATTATCAAATCCCTGGATACGCAAATCAAAATGGGCCTAATCAAGAATGGTCTATCAATCCAGGGGCTCCTCAAAGTGTTCCTTACTCAGGAAAACTGCCTAATTCATGGAGTAACCAAAATAATTTAGGAGCCGGCTTATCTTATGTGGGTAGCTCGGGCTATACAGGGGTTTCTGTTGAGCGACTAAATAATAATTATGGAATACCGACGCCTGAAGGTGGCTTTATTAATCAGTCACAAAACCGCTACGACTTCCAGCATCAAACACGTGACCCATTTGAAGGTTTTTCATCCGTTAAATTTAGCGCTGCCAATTCCAATTACAACCATACGGAATTTGCCAATACAGGTGAAGCAGCTTCTGTATGGAAAAATATTGCCAACGAAGCTCGCCTTGAGCTGGCTCATAATCCTTTGCTTGGCTGGAAGGGCGTTTTTGGCGCTCAAGTTACAGCAGCTTCATTGAATGCAACTGAGGCAGGTACGGGAAGCTATGCGATTATTCCCCAAACCAAGACCAACTCAAATGCCCTATTTTGGGTTGAAGAAGGTAAATGGGGACCGGTGCAAGGTAATTTAGGATTGCGCTACAACAGCGTATTTCAAAACCCGAATACCGGTACTGCCCTTGATCAACAGACCATGGACAACGGCAGTTCTACGCCTACGATCACTTTGCAGAATCGACAATTTAATTTGATGTCATATTCAGCGGGTGGTTTATGGAATTTTATGCAAGGTCATGGTGTGGGTGTTGCATATACCGTATCGCAAAGAGCACCAACTGCCCAAGAGCTCTATTCATATGGAGCACATGAATCTACAGCCACTTTTGATATTGGAAATCCAAATCTCAATAAAGAGACTTCGCATAACTTTGAAATCAATGTGCAGAAAACGACTGGACTAATGCGCGGCAAGGCGAGCGCCTATGCAAACCGATTTAATAATTACATCTATGGTTATTACACTGGTCAATATGTACCAACATCAGAAAATTTTTCCGTCGTAACAGCTCAGCAAGCAGCAGCTACGATCAAGGGTATTGAGGGCGAGCTTTCCTATAATTGGAATCAGACTGGATTGGCTGGACGGATTTTTGGTGATGCATCTCAGGGTTCATTTGATGCAGGTGGTAATTTACCTCTCCAGCCAGCACCACGGCTCGGCGCTGAAATTGCGCATCAGAAAAATGGTTGGCTAGCAAATGCGACATATATCTATAGCTACCAGCAAAATCGATTAGCCAATTGGGAGATTGGTCCTGCTCCAAGCTATAACTTACTTAATGCAGGTCTTTCCTACACGGAGAGAGTTAAGGAAGTCAATTGGACAGTCTTCTTGAATATGAAGAATCTTTTGAATCAGCAGATTCGATATGCCACCACACCAATGTCCGTTAGACTGTTCGCGCCGCAGCCCGGACGGAGCTTTATGGTTGGCTTAAGAGGCGCATTTTAACTAATACACTTCAGGGACATACATCTCAGGGGGTACTGGTCCTCGCAAGTAATCGGGATTATGTACACGTGCAGGTAATGTAATGACCGGGTGATCAATTTCATTGTAAGGAATTTGATTGAGAAGATGGGTGATGCAATTTAAGCGCGCCTTCTTCTTATCATTGGCAGCGACAACCCACCATGGTGCTTCAGGAATATGAGTACGCTCGAGCATTGTTTCTTTGGCCTTGGTATAGGCCTCCCATAAACGGCGTGCCTCTAGATCCATCGGACTGAGTTTCCACTGTTTTAGGGGATCATAAATACGCATCATAAAGCGGTTGTATTGTTCATCATCTGAGATCGAGAACCAATACTTAATGAGAATAATTCCTGAGCTAATCATCATGCGCTCGAGATCAGGAACAGTTCGTAAGAACTCTTCATATTCTTGATCAGAACAAAAGCCCATGACTTTTTCGACACCAGCACGGTTATACCAACTACGGTCAAAAAGTACGATTTCTCCACCCGCAGGTAATTGAGAGATGTAGCGCTGGAAGTACCACTGGGTTTTTTCGCGCTCATTTGGTGCAGGTAAAGCAACTACTTTGCATACACGAGGATTTAAACGTTGAGTGATACGCTTAATCGCGCCACCCTTACCCGCTGAATCACGACCTTCAAAAAGCACTGCTACTTTAACTTTATTGGCCACTACCCAATCCTGTAGCTTTACTAACTCACCTTGAAGGCGGAATAATTCTTTAAAATAAACGTTTCGAGGAACATCGGTTTGATTATCTCCATCGTGAGATAGGCGATCGTCATCCAACTCCATCTCAAGTTCTTCATCCATGCTATCCAGAATCTCTTCTTGGGCACGGCGGTACCACTCTGCCATCTCTTTATGCTTTGAACTCATGATTTTTCCATTGGAATATTAATTACTTTTAAACCAAGGATATGACACTTTTGTTACAAAAAATACTCGTTATAGGACTAAGTAGGAAGAAATTTGTTCCTGGCTATGTAAAGCAAGCCATTTTCGATCATTCGAAAATTCTGGACTTCCCCCTGATGGCGGGAAAAAGGTTAGCTCAACACGAATATTTCGGTGCTTCAATATTTTTGCCATAGACTCCAAAAGGCCCATATCACCTATAAAAGCAGTCGTTTCAGTACGTAATTCTGTTTTTTTATCGAAATATTCAATGGCGAGGGAATATACGGGCACATGACTGATTACTGCAGACTCAAAGAGATTTGCCTTGAATGGGCGAACAGCAAAACCATCAGTTGATGTTCCCTCCGGGAAAATACAAATGGACTCCTTTTTTAACGCCTTGATCATGTTGCCCACCACCTCAATGGCATGCCTAGAATTACCGCGTTGAATAAAAACAGTGCCTAACTGTTTAGCCATCCAACCAAAAATAGGCCAGCCTTCTACCTCAGACTTCGCAACAAAACGAATGGGCTTAAAGGCGTTGATGGCATGAATATCCATCCAAGAAATATGATTCGATGCGAGTAGATAAGGTGTATCTGGAACGATCGATTGATTATTAATCTTGAGTTCAATCCCAAATAACACCAGCAATCGTTTTGACCAACGTTTGATGAGGACATCTTTAACTGATGGAGCGCTGAAAGGAAATTGAATTAAGAGAGTGCCAATACCTCCAATAACATGAGCCCAAATCAATAGCCAAAGGACTATCCTGCTTTGATTTGCATCCCTATTGGATGGGTGTTGCAGTTTCATATTCATATAGAGTAACAATATAAATCATTTGAATTTATTTGAAGCAGTCATAAAACTGACTTAAATCTGTCATGAGCTTTACACACTAAAGGGATTTAATGTTTACTCATGATGCATTACAGAGCCATCTGGATTTCAGACGTACACCTAGGTACATCAGGGTGTCAGGCAGACTACCTCCTCGATTTCTTGAAACACAATGAAGCCGATAAATTTTATCTTGTTGGCGACATCATCGATGGCTGGCGACTAAAAAAATCTTTTTACTGGCCACAAGCTCACAATGATGTGGTGCAAAAGCTGCTTCGTAAGGCGCGAAAAGGAACAGAGGTGATTTATGTTCCTGGAAATCACGACGAGAGTGCAAGACAGTTTTTCGGCCTTTCCTTTGGTGATGTGAAAGTTGTTGAGGAAGTAATCCACGTAACCGCTGACGGTAAAAAACTATGGGTTACGCATGGCGACTTATTTGATGGTGTCATGCAGTACGCCAAATGGTTAGCTTATGTGGGCGACACGCTCTACTCATTCATCCTCTATATCAATCGTTATTTCAATATGCTGCGGGTCAAGATGGGCTTGCAGTACTGGTCCTTATCGCAATACCTGAAACATCAAGTAAAAAATGCCGTCAGTTATATCGCCGATTTTGAGCACATTATGGCTCGAGAAGCACGCCTGAGAGGATGTGATGGTGTTGTATGTGGCCATATTCACAAAGCGGAAATACGGGAAATTGATGGCCTTCTCTATTGCAATGACGGTGACTGGGTCGAAAGCTTGACTGCATTAGTAGAGACTCATACTGGAGAACTCAAAATTGTCCATTGGCCTTACATCAAAGGCGAACCAGTAGAAACCCCTGAAATTACTTTCCAACCTGCTATTGACTCACTCATTAAAGAGGCTGCGCTATGAAAATTATGATCATTACCGATGCATGGGATCCACAAGTAAATGGTGTAGTTAGAACCCTAAAGCAGACTCGTGCTGAATTAATAGGAATGGGGCACGAGGTCGAGATGATTACCCCTAACGGTTTTAAATCAATCCCCTGCCCTACCTATCCGGATATTGCCCTCTCATTATTTCCAGGAAAGGAAGTAGCCCGCAGAATTAAAGAATTCGCACCAGATGCAATGCATATTGCAACAGAAGGGCCATTAGGCTTATCGGCGCGCTCTTATGCTGTTAGAAATAAGCTGCCATTTTCTACCGCTTATCACACTCGCTTCCCAGAATATGTCAAAGCGCGCACTGGTATACCTTTAGCTATCACCTATGCATTCTTACGCTGGTTTCATGGACCATCGATGGCTGTCATGGCGCCAACCATTGTGGTCAAAAATGATTTGGAAAAATACGGTCTTACTAACGTTGTTTTATGGTCGAGGGGCGTAGATTTAGATATTTTTAAGGTACAAGATTCCAAGGCTTTAAATACAGCTCACCCAATCTTCCTTTATGTAGGAAGAGTTGCAGTCGAGAAAAATATTAATGCCTTTTTAGAAATTGACTTACCTGGATCTAAATGGGTCGTGGGTGACGGTCCCGCCATGGCAGGAATCAAGGAAAAATATCCTGATATCAATTACCTAGGTGTATTACAGCAACATGAGTTAGCCAAAGTTTATGCCGCGGCAGATGTCTTTGTATTTCCAAGTAAAACTGATACTTTTGGCTTGGTACTACTTGAAGCTATGGCTTGCGGCACACCAGTTGCCGCCTATCCTGTAACTGGTCCTATAGATGTTTTAGGCAACTCTCCTGCGGGCGCAATGAATGAAGATCTGCGTGAGGCCTGTATGCAAGCCCTAAAGATTCCTCGTGAAGTTGCCAGAGCTCATGCAGAGAAGTTCTCCTGGAGAGCTGCTTCTGAGCAATTTGTAGACCACCTGAAGCCGGTGCCCACTACCGAAGTACATTTGACCGCCCTAGCCTAAGGATTTATTTTGAATAATAAGTATCACATCAATCAAAATCCTCATAAAGGTAATAAGGGATTTACACGCGCTTGGCATGCTGCCAAGAACTCTTGGTGTGGATTGGTATATGCCTTCATGGAGGAAAGCGCCTTTAGACAGGAATTAACCCTATTTGCGCTTTTAACCCCAGTAGCCATCTTTCTGCCCATCAATTATCTTGAGAAGGCATTGCTGGTCTCCTCATTGATTATGGTGTTGGTAGTGGAATTACTAAACTCGAGCGTAGAAGCAGCTATTGATCGCATCTCTTTTGAACATCACGATTTATCAAAACGTGCCAAAGACTTTGGCTCTGCAGCAGTAATGCTTGCGCTATTTATTGCAATCCTACTATGGGCTTCAGTTTGCATCCCCATTGTCTTAGAAATGTAATAAACGTTGCTTACGATAAATATTATCCATTTTAAGGTTAACTATGTCTGATATACCAAACCCGATCGCTGCATTTGATATCTTTTCTACAAAGAAAGATCGCAAGGCTAAGACCTCAAAAACCCTGACCCTAAAAAAACTTTCTAAAAAATTTGCTAAGAAGTTATTTGGAAAGAAATTTGCCACCAAGGCACGTACGCAATTGGCTATGCCTGAAGTTATTGTTTCGGAAAAGCCATTAGTAAAGGCTAAAAAAGCGGCCTTTCAGATCACCTGGGCGGCTAATTCAAATGAAATAAAAGAAGCTCAACGTTTGCGTTATAAAGTTTTTGCAGAAGAAATGGGTGCAACTCTCTCTCCTAATGCTGAAGGTTTAGACGTTGATGAGTTTGATGCCTACTGCGATCATTTATTGATACGTGATCAGGACACATTGAAGGTTGTAGGAACTTATCGTGTTTTACCGCCGCACAAGGCCCAAGAAATTGGTCGCCTCTACTCAGATTCTGAATTTGACCTATCTCGATTAAATCATTTACGACCAAAGCTAGTAGAGCTAGGAAGATCTTGTGTACACCAAGATTATCGATCTGGCGCGGTCATTATGGCGCTATGGAGTGGCTTAGCCCAATATATGCAAAAGAATGGTTATGAAATTATGCTGGGCTGTGCAAGCATTCCGATGGCGGATGGAGGACATTTTGCTGCTAGTCTCTATAACTCGCTCAGTGGCGATCAAATGGCGCCAACTGAGTTTCACGCATTTCCACGTTTACCTTTGCCATTAGATAAATTGAATGGTGGTTTAGAGGTAGATGCACCACCCCTAATCAAGGGCTACCTGAAACTTGGCGCAAAAATTTGCAGTGCTCCAGCCTGGGATCCTGATTTTAATACAGCAGATTTATTGACGATGCTAAGGCTATCTGAGATCAACCCAAGATATGCAAAGCACTTTTTGGGTCTCTAGGCTTACTTCAGGCTGACCTCATAAGATCGGCCGACTCTTTCCCATTCGGCCGCTTCTTTTTGCAAGCTAAATTCAGTCAGTGGGTGTTCTTGCGCCCACTCTTTAGATAGGCTTACCAAATAAGACCCCCCATGCTCAGACACCTTTACCTTTGGTAGGTCGTTGTCATTACGACCCCGACAAAGAACTTGAGCCAGACGCAGACAAAAAAGCATGCGCCAATCATTAAAGCTGGGGTTATGGGCCAACTTACCTAGTTTTCCAGCATGACCTATTAATAAGGCAGCTAATCTCGCCTGATCATTCTTGGAGAAGCCTGGCATATCTGCATTCCCTGCAATATAGGCAGAATGTTTATGGTATCCGTTATGGGATATTGAAAGACCGATCTCATGCAGATTGGCTGCCCATTGCAACAGGGCGATGTTGTCAGATCTATTTTCACTATCGGGCTTTGGCAATTGCGCTAAAAATTCAGCAGCCAGCTTTCCTACGCGGGTTGACTGATCACGATCAACTGTATAGCGCTGCATAAACTGCTCTACGGTTACATAACGCATATCGTGATGCTGGGACCGACCTAATAAATCGTATAAAACACCGACACGTAAGGCTGCATCTGTGACTTCCATGGATTCAATGCCCAGCTCATCAAAGACGGCAAGCATAATTGCTAATCCGCCAGGCCAAACAGCTCTCCTGTCATCTTTTAGTCCAAGTAATTGGACCTGGCTAATATGTTCATACTTGAGCAGGTGCTTCTTGAGGGCTCTAAGACCCTCTCTTGTAATGAGACCACTACCGCCAGTGACGCGACCCATTGTTAATCCATCAGATTGACCATTGAAATCATTCTGTGAGATGAGCTCCGCTAAAGCTCTGGCAGTACCTGAGGATCCGATAACCTGCTTCCAGCCACTTTTCAGATAGGCACCCGATATGACTTGAATTTCGCGACGAGCAGCTAATTCAGCCTCTTTAAATGCATGGCTATCAATATTGCCCTTAGGGAAAAAACGCATGCTGTGGGAGACGCAGCCTATATATAAACTTTCCATGAGCCTTGGCTCATAGCCTTTACCAATAATAAATTCAGTAGATCCTCCACCGATATCCACCACCAGTCGATTGCCTTGAACTGCCGGAACTTCATGCGCTGCGCCGATATAGATCAAACGAGCTTCTTCAACTCCTGCAATCACTTCAATAGGGAATCCCAAAGCAACTTGTGCATCCTCAATAAATTGTTGAGAATTTTTAGCCACCCTCAAGGTATTAGTAGCTACCGCACGGACATTGGCAGGATCGAAACCTCGAATACGCTCACCAAAACGACGAATTGCCGTCAAACCGCGTTGGTAGGCATCATTTCCTAAAATCTTATTATCAGTAAGACCCGCAGCCAAACGAACGGATTCGCGCAAGGTATCAATAGGACGCAGTTGAGTGCCAGATGGGGTATTCACAGCCTGAGCCACCAGCATACGAAAGCTGTTCGAGCCCAAGTCCACCGCAGCAACTAAATCTGCTGGATTAGAGATTGAATCGGCAGGATGAGCTAACAAAATACTCCCTAAACTTGTAAACGCTACTCAATTATGTCTATTTTATGAAAAAGGAATGACAAATTGATGAAATGAATGCGTAGTCTACTAGGGTATTGATTAAGCAGCTAAATTTTGCTCGGCGCTAGTACAGTCTAAATCGCCGAAGCTACAGAAAATGCAGCAATCACCCGATTTAGGCTTCAAAATAGCACTGCACGCACTGCAGCGATACAGGTGCTGCGAAGAGCCCTTAGGAATTTCCAGAACTTCAGCGGCGTGACATTGCGGACAAGTAATAGTCGAATGCTGGATTGCAAGATTGATATTCACAGCGCTATATTGAACCGTTAATATTTCAGAAATATGTCAGTATTTCTTTTGAGATTAATCGGTTGTGCTGGGACTCCAGAAGGCTTGAGTTACATATTCTTTAGCAGCGATCTTATCAATAAGCTGATCCATTTCATGGCCATCTACCGCTGAAGTTGTTAATACTGCCTGAATTTCTACTTCGTCAGAGCCAAACTGATGGACTTCAATGTCTTGGGTTTGATAACCAGCAGACTCCAATGCCTCGATAAATTGTTTCAGAGCAATTTTTTGAGTGTGTTTAGGGGTAATAATATAGACAGAATTAGTTACCTCCACTGATTGGGTATCCAAGGGCTGCCTATTAATAACGCTGACAACTGGCCTCAAAAGCGTATTTGCTGCAAGAACAAAGATGGTCGCTAGGCAAGCTTCCAATATGAGATCAGCGCCAGCACATGCTCCCACTGCACCTGAAGCCCAGAGAGTGGCAGCAGTATTAATACCACGGACATTGCCCTCCTCTCTCATGATGACACCCGCTCCAAGAAATCCGATACCAGAAACTACATATGCCATGACATGTACGGCACCTTCATGACCAGTCAAGCGATTTGCAGCATCTACAAATATGGCAGCACCTATCGCAACCAAGATATTGGTCCGCAGACCTGCAGTTCTTTGGCGGTACTGTCTCTCAAGGCCTATTAAGCCACCCAATAGAAAGGCTGCAGACAGGCTAATGGCCGTATCGGCAAGAGATACCAGATTAATATTTTGAAATGCTTCCATCGCTTATGAAGACTTTACTTTTGACCTAGACCCAGGGTATCAACCATTACTTTAAATACTTCAGTGTTATCCATGAAGCCTTTAAATTTCTCAGAGCCCGGGCCCATTGCATTTAAAACAGCATCATCTGCAGTATGAACGCCGGTATCTTGTTGGGCCGGTAAATTGCCGCCAACGTGAATGGCATCTTCTTGTAATTGCTGGTACTTTGGATTTGCAACATATTTACCGCCTTCACCTTTTACCGCAGGCACAAACGTACCATCCAATTTTGGATGCATTGTTTCGTAGTGATCTGGATAATTGCCGTAGAAAAAGGCAAGACGCTTTGAAACATCGATTTGACTTGGGTAACCCTGGACATCCGCCTTAGGATAATTTGGATAGCCTGCATCAGCATAAATCCCGACCTTTTCGCGCAAAGGTCCTGGCTTCTCATCATTAATAACGCCACTTATAGAGCCACTATGGGTATGGTCAGGCGTAACAATAATAAGAGTATCAGGATGAGTTTTGGCAAACTCTTTTGCTATTTGAACAGCATTACTCAACATGATGGTGTCAAATGCAGCTCGCTCCCAATCTAGTGGGTGATTAAACTTATCAATCAAAGCCGCCTCCACCATTAGAAAAAACCCATTCGGATTTCTGGAAAGTACCTCAATGGCAGAGGAGGTCATCTCAGTTAAATCGGGTTGGTTGGGATACTGATTCACAGTATTCTTTTTTAGAAATAAACGATCAAGAGATCCATCCATATTATCTGGATGGAATACACCGAATAATTTTTTGGTGTTTTTATTTTCAGCAGCAGAAAGTAATTCTTGTTTTGTCAGGGCTATTTGATAGCCATCAGATTTAAATACATCAACAAGATTTTTATCATCATTCCTTTTAGAGCCCTTTGTTGACTTAGGATAAAAATAAGCCGATCCACCACCTAGAATAACTTCGGCACCACTTGCTAGCAATTGATCAGCAATATATTGCTTATCGGCACGTCGTCTTGTATGGGAGACTACTGCGCCAGGTGTGGCGTCCTGTAGCTCAGCATCAGAAACGATTCCAACAGACATTTTCGTTTTTCGCTTTATCAACTCAGAAATGGTTTCCACCTTTGGGTGCGATAAATTATCGCTAGCCCGAGAAACATAAACACCCATAGCATTAACAGCAGTTTTGTGTCCCGTAGTGTAGGCACTCATAGAGTTAGCAGAATCGGTGATCAAAGAATCAGATCCAGAGGTGCCAATCATGGCCGTACTAGGCATATCATCAAATGCAAGTCTTCCTTGATACTTCCCCTCAATAATGCCCTTTGATAAGACTCGAGCTGCAGTGCGATTAGCAATGGTCATGCCATCGCCCACGAAAAGAATCACGTTTTTAACGCGACGGGGCCCACTGGAATAGACGTCCCAAGTGACTTCTGCTTTTTCTTGCGGTGTCTTGGCTGTTAATAAATATTTACCTGACTTAGATAGCTGTACATCTCGATAAAGGAGCGAGCTTCCCTTGCCGCCTTCGTTTGAAATAAACTCAGGCTTTACTTTAATCATTTTTGATATTGGTTTTCCATTGAGCTCCACAACAATATCTTCAGGACTATTAATACTATTGAGTTCAATCTTGATATTGAACTTCGCACCCGTCAAAATTGCCGCATTATCGATTGGATAGATGACTGCCGAATTTGCTAGAGCAGCGTAGCTTGTGAATACAAATGGCAGTATTAATTTAGAAATCTGGGCAAGGTTCATGATTTGAGATGTGGAACTAACAATAAAATTCCAATATCCACAATGCAGATGTCATTTATGTGACAAAGCCTTATATTGGCGCTAAAGAGCGGTTTTTTTACTAGCTACCTTAAGCACTCCACTTTTAACGGCCCTGCGAAACTCCTCATAATCGGACTCATTTTGTTTGGCATAAGACCTTGCAAAAGCATACAAAGCTTCAGTAAGCCCTTTGGATTCCCCCCAATAACCCGCAATCAAGGCTGCATCGCCTGAGCGGGCATGCCCTAGTGCGAGAGCCCATCCAAAAAGTTTAGCGTAATCCGGAAGGGTTTTTAAGGTAACGCCGCCTGAGCCGACAGCGATTCCGCCCTTCATATCCCGCAATTGACGCAGATAAAAACCCTGACTGTGATCAATATCGTATTGAATGGAGCCGTAGTTCAAAAATATGTCTGGCGCCCCCTGAAGCAGTCTTTGACCAGCTACCACACGTCTTCCCATATCTCGATAAATAGATTCTCCAAGATAAGGGGAGAGAACTGATCTCTGAGCTTCTTTGTATTGAAGAAATAGCGGATCTTTTGGACCATCACCCTCGAAGTAGAAGACCATACAGTTAGTACCTACACTGCCCACCCCCACCACTTTGCGGGCAAAGTCTTTTAATGAGTAGCGTTCGAACAAAATTTGTCTGTCCGCTAATAAAGTATGCGAATAATTGAGTAAAGCTTTGTCAATTAATGTAGATAATGACACGCCATAAGCACTCTTTTTAAAATGCTCAATAAGTGGTGGTCTATTAATAATTTTTCTGTTCTTACCAACAATAGTAGTAAGACTCTCTAGGACCTGAATATTACTTTGGTCCTTGACTTGCTTCAACATGGCATCCAAATATTGTTGATGTTCCTTGCTAAAGTGCTTCCGGATATCACTCTCACCGATGAACTCTTGTGCAATTGCTAAATAAGGCATCTGAGCATATTGCGTCATACGTTTTTGGTATTCAGAGCAAATTCGATATACCAACTTTTTGCTTATGCCCTTATCTCCACACATGGATTCACAGGCAATGACAGCACTTGCGACTAATCGCTTTATATCCCACTCCCAACTTCCAGGCAGCGTCTCATCAAAATCATTTATCCCAAAAACGAGGCGATGTTCTGCCGTACCAAATAAACCAAAATTAGACACGTGCATATCACCGCACAACTGTTCGGTGATATTGGTTGACGGTTGATTGGCTAAATCTTGAGCCATGATGGCCGCACCGCCACGATAAAAGGCAAATGGCGATTGCAGCATCCGCTGATAACGAATTGGAATCAGCTCTTGGATGCGGCTCTTTGCCTGCTTCTCCAGAATCTCAACTGGGTTAATGCGATGCTTAGGAGGAGTATAAGTGCCCTGCGTCACAAAACTAACCTGCTTACGTTTGGCTTTTCAATCTGCCATACGCTTTTTGATACTAGGCCGTGGATCTTGAAATGACTCTACAGAGTGTAAAACGGCATATTTCGGTTTAATTGCTAATGACATAAAGAGATCCAGATGGCCTGTAACCACCATCTTAATACCGATTGCCCCCCCTGTGCCCCTTATCTAAAAATTGAGAAGCTTAAGCTTTTCCTGAATACTTGCAGGCAAGGTTGCAAACCAGGCATGTTCGCTACCAACCTCAGGAAGAATCTGACCATATTCAATCATTTGATCTGGAGCCAATTCGTCGATATATGCCCAAATATGGTGGCTCGCTAACTTACTCGCTTTTTGAACAGCAACCTCTAACTCAACTAACAATTGCTTTTTGATTTGTGCAGTTCTCCCAAGTCGTATTTGTCCGCACAAGAAAATATGCGGTTCATCAAGCAATACGCCACCGATAAAGCAATCATGCTGATCCAATTGCTTAAAGATGACCTGGGCAAAATAAGCATCGGCACCCGTTACATCGGCATGTATTTTTGTTACAGCTTGGGCGATAGTAAATTTTTGATGGGTAGTAAGAGAAATTCCAGCGTAATAAACGCTATAAGTTGCCATAGGAATCTTTTAAAAAATTAAATTATTTCGTCAAGTCGTAATCTATATTTGCCATCCAATATGAATGCTTGTGTATTTCTATCTTCCGTAACCTTAAATTGGACTTTCTTACCAGAAGATAAAAATGATTGTGATGAAGTGATTTGAACTTCTTTTCTAAAAACATCAGAGAGATACTTTTTAAGTTCAGAATTCATAAGGCTCTCACTCCTTTATTAATGTAGGTTTCGCAATCCTAGCGATCATTTATTTCAGTTTTATTAATAGCCATATTTAATAAGCTTAGCTACCTAGCTTATATTTGGAAAAACGATTTGAATAAGCTAAACGAGCTTCGTTCCAGGCTTGCATTAGTTGTATGGTAAATTTTTTCATGTCCTATACTTATGGTGAAAGATTTAAAGAAGTATTCTTTTTTGAAGAAATATCAGCGTTAAGATGTAATGATCAGTCATCAACATGACAAGGATGAGTCTATTTCGTGTCAAATCAAAGTTCATGAGATACACTGATTTCTCAAGTTGAAACTCTGAGAATGGAAAATACAATGGCTCACTGGGACCAATACGCAACGATTGCTTTGAGACTGGGTTTGGCTCTATTGGCCGGATCTATCCTTGGACTAAATCGTTGGCTTCACCATAAGTCAGCTGGTATTCGCACCCATTCTTTGGTATCCATTGGCGCAGCCACGGCCGTAATATTAATAAGTGATTTTATTCACGATGATGCACAGTCATTGAGTCGAGTTCTTCAAGGTCTCATTACTGGATTAGGATTTTTAGGTGCAGGGGTCATTATTCACGAACAACGATCCTCGAAAATTCATGGGCTGACAACAGCCGCCAGTATTTGGACCTGCGCTTTAGTTGGGGCGGCTTTTGGAGGTGGTCAATTTATGTTGGGCCTGTTTAGTATTGGGGCAATCTTTCTAGCCCTAGCTCTTGGGGGCCCCTTAGAAAAGCTGGTTGCACGGTTTCTTGGGATTAAAAGAGGGTCTGAAATATCTGAGGAACCAGAGTAAAAGTTAACAAAAATGCCCAAAAATAGCGTTTTGTCATATTCATTTGCTAGGATGAGCCCCTTAATTCACCAAAAGTCATAAATATGAGCAAATATCAATACGAAGACGCAGTTAAACAGCTGCAGGAAACAGGCAGTATTAGTCTGGATGACTTCAAAAATCTCTCCCATGATGACCTCGCGGAGCTTTTTGAGGAAATTAAGGTTTGGTGCTTATATGCCAATGGAAAGACAGAAAAGCTTCCCAAAGAGTCGAAGAAAAAGAAAAAGAAAAAGAAGGAGTAGTTTTAAGCGCTGAGGCGCTCTTTAGGAAAGCGTAAGGTGAATATGCTTCCCTTACCCGGTGTGCTTTCAATTAAAAGCTGGGCTTGATGTCGGCTGGCAATATGCTTAACAATAGCCAAGCCAAGTCCCGTACCTCCGGTATCACGTGACCTACTACGATCCACCCGATAAAAACGCTCAGTAAGCCTCGTTAAATGCTCTGAAGCAATCCCGGGGCCGGTGTCTGATACCGAGAACTCGCCCTGACCTTCATTATTAACGCTCCAGAGAACATTAATAGCGCCTATATCAGGGGTATAACGAATTGCATTAGAAACCAAGTTACTAAATGCAGATAATATTTCACGCTCATCCCCTAAAAGGTTTGCATTCGACTCGACGTCGAAGCTAAAAGCATGCCTTCCCTGCGAAAGTGCTTCTGCATCATTTTTCAGCAAGGCCATTAAAGTTTTTATTTTCACCTCATTACTTCCCGCAGGAAGCGCATTTGATTCCAGATTCGCCAAGGTAAGCAAGTCTTCCACTAGGCTTTTCATTCTCTGAGCCTGAGACATCATCATCTCAAAATATTGATCCTGTTGTGCCTTTTCGAGATTTAAGGTTTGCACTGTCTCCAGGAAACCCATTAAAACCGTAATCGGGGTACGCATTTCATGGGAGACATTGGCAACGAAGTCACGACGCATGGCATCTGCTTTTTGCAAATCGGTTACATTTTGTATTAATAATAAGTGGCGCTTTTGACCAAACGGAAAGGCCTGAAGCATTAAGCTAAGGCTAGCACTCGGGCCCATGCGCTCGAGCAATAGTGGCTCCTCAAAATTTCTCTTAATAAGGTATTGAACAAATTCAGGGCGCCTTATGAGAAAGTTGATTCTTTGCAACGCATCACGTTTGAAATTAAGCCCAAAAAAACGTTCGGCAATACTATTGCACCACTCAATATGATCGCCATCATCCAGCATAACAATGCCGTTAGGTGAGGCTTGAAATGCTTCTATAAAGTGATCATGCTGCTCTTGAATATTGCGCATTCTTTGCTTCAGCTCTTTGATCAGACGCTTAAGACCAAAGTACACCTCCTCCCAATAACCACTGGGTAGCGGAATATTCTCAACTGAATCAGATTGAATATATGCTTTTAGGCGCGCCAGATTAATGTAGGAATAGATTAAGGGCGTTAATAAGACTGCAATGGCGGTGAAGATAGCCCAATCAGAACCAAAGAAATGTAGACTGATGTAGGCAACTAAAGTAGCCAGACATGTTATGAAAAAAAGTCGAGATAAAGCGGCGATCATGGGTGCAATCTTAGACTAACTTTGGAAAACACCGAAAATTCTTGGTGAAACGCTATTAATGAAGGGCTATGTCTGTGTTGGGGTTTTAGTGATTCTGTATCCACTACCCCTTACTGTTTCTATGTATCGGTCACAATCAACAGAGACCAATGCTGCACGCAAACGCTTGATATGAACATCTACAGTGCGCTCTTCAATATAGACCTCATTACCCCATACGTTATCAAGTAAATTGGCGCGTGAATGCACTCTCTCAGGGTTGGCCATAAAGAACTGAAGGATTCTGTATTCAGTTGGACCAAGGGAAATAGGCTGAGGTTCAAGATTTGGACATATGGCAAAAACTCGGTGAGAACTGGGATCTAACTTTAGCGGCCCTACGGTAAGGGGTCCAGTATCTTCAATCGGAGTCTGTCTGCGTAATAATGCTTTGACTCTTGCAACCAGTTCCTTTGGAGAAAAAGGTTTAGTAACGTAATCGTCTGCTCCAGCATCAAGCCCCGAAACCTTGTCTCCCTCTTCGCTCTTAGCGGTTAGCATGAGGATTGGAAGACCTCTGGTTCTCTCTTTAGCACGTAGCTCTTTTGCAAATTGGACGCCAGATTTTCCGGGCAACATCCAGTCTAAAATCAATAAGCTTGGTAAGCGCTCCTTCATTAAAGAAGCAGCAACCTCAGTTTGCATAGCCTTTTCAACTTCATAACCTGCATGAGTTAAGTTCACTGAAATTAACTCAGCAATGGATGGCTCATCTTCAACAACTAGTATGCGGTGAGTCATTTTGAGTATTAGATTTTAATTAAGGTTTATTGGCTTCGCGGACTAAGTCTTCGTGGGGGATATGACGCACATCCGAACCTTTAGCAATGTAAATTACAAACTCAGCAATGTTTTTTGCATGGTCACCAATGCGCTCAATTGCTTTAGCAATGGTTAGCATATCGAGTCCAGTACTGATCATGTGCGGATCCTCGGACATATAAGTCATGAGCTTCCTTACAAACCCCCTGAATTCCTCGTCGATTTGACGATCCTCTTCAACAACTTCAGCAGCGGCAATAGTATCAAGTCTGGCAAATGCGTCTAGGCTGCGACGGAGTAAAGTAATGGCCATCTGACCAGACAAGCGAATTTCAGCAACATTGATGTTGTAGGTTTCACCGGATTCAATTAATCGCTTTGTTCTCTTGGCAACCCGCTCTGCCTCATCACCCGCACGCTCTAGATTAGTAATCGCTTTTGATACTGCCATCACTAAACGTAAATCGCGTGCTGTTGGCTGGCGTCTCGCAATAAGTTCAGTACAGGCTAAATCAATTTGTATTTCAAGATCATTAACTAATTTCTCATTCTCAATCACAATATTGCAAGTATCAACATCCATTTGGGTAAATGCACGCATTGCGGTTGAAATCTGTGACTCAACTAAGCCACCCATTTCTAGCAATCGACTTGAGAGTGAATTTAAATCAGCATCAAATTGTGATGAAAGGTGTTTATCTGGCATTTAATGTCTCCAATTAACCGAAGCGGCCGGTAATGTAGTCTTCTGTTTCTTTACGCTTAGGCTTGATAAATATCTCATCGGTTTTACCAAACTCAATCAAACTTCCAAGATACATATAAGCAGTGTAATCGGATACTCGTGCCGCCTGTTGCATATTATGGGTAACAATTGCAATGGTGTACTCGTGCTTAAGCTCATTAATGAGCTCTTCAATCTTTCCTGTAGAAATGGGATCTAAGGCGGATGTAGGTTCATCTAGCAAAATCACGGATGGCTTTACTGCAACCCCGCGAGCAATACAAAGACGTTGCTGCTGACCACCAGAAAGCGATAATCCGCTTTGGTTAAGCTTGTCTTTAGCCTCATTCCACAAGGCTGCCTTGTTCAAGGCCCATTCAACACGCTCATCCATTTCTGAACGTGAAAGTTTTTCATACAAGCGAACACCAAAAGCAATGTTTTCATAAATAGACATTGGGAATGGGGTTGGTTTCTGGAAAACCATACCAATGCGTGAGCGCAGTAAGTTTAAATCCTGGCCGGGCTCAAGAATATTCTGCCCGTAAAAATTGATCTCACCCTCGGCGCGTTGACCAGGATAGAGGTCATACATGCGATTTAGTGTGCGCAATAACGTCGACTTACCGCAACCTGAGGGTCCAATAAAAGCCGTTACCTTACCTTGCTCAATATCAAGGTTGATACCTTTTAAGCCTTGAAATGAACCATAATAGAAGTTTAAGTTTCTAACTTCAAGCGCATTCGTAACTGCTTTCTGAGACTCATTGTTTGCTATTTCCACTCTACCCCCTTGACTATCAATCTTATTTAAGTCAAACATTGTTTTCATATTGCTCATCATCCTTGGACTTTCTCACGGAAAACTACTCGCGCCAAAATATTTAGCCCAAGTACTGCAAATGTAATTAATAACGATCCACCCCAAGCTAAACTTACCCAATTGTCGTAGGGACTCATTGCGAATTGGAAAATAACCACTGGTAGGTTAGCCATGGGTTTATTCATATCCGTAGAAAAGAACTGATTACTTAATGCAGTAAAAAGCAAAGGTGCTGTTTCGCCACTGACTCGAGCTAAGGCCAGGAGAACACCGGTCATGATTCCGCTTTGTGCGGCTCGCAAGGTGACCATAAAGGCAACTTTCCATCTCGGAGTTCCCAATGCATATGCTGCCTCCCTTAGGCTGCCTGGTACTAAACGCAACATATTTTCAGTTGTACGTACTACAACAGGTATTGCAATTAAAGCTAATGCGACTGTTCCAGCCCACCCAGAGAAGTGCTGAACCTTAGCAACATATAAGGCATATACAAACAAGCCGATAACGATTGAAGGGGCTGAAAGCATAATATCTGTAACAAAACGGGTTAATGATGCTACCTTGCTCCGGTCGCCGTACTCCGAAAGATAGAGGCCAGCTAATACTCCTACAGGGGTACTAATAAAGGTGCATGATCCGACCAATAAAAGACTTCCTACAATTGCATTAGCTAAGCCGCCACCCTCAGTTCCGGGAGCGGGAGTACTGGCAATAAACATATTTAAATTTATTGCAGAAAAACCTTTGATAAATAGGATGCTTAAAATCCAAATAAGGCTTGCCATTCCAATTGCCATGGCAATCATCGACATAGTTAGACCAATCTTATTTGCCCTTTTACGGCGCTCAAAGACAGACATGTCGAATTTATTGTTAGTACTCATCATTTAAGCCCTTGCTTTTTTTCCATACTAATCAACATCCACTTTGCGAAAGCAAGAACAACAAAGGTGATGAAGAATAAGGCAAGCCCCAATGCAAATAATGATGAATAGTGCAATCCAGCCTCCGCTTCACCAAATTGATTCGCTAGTGTCGAAGCAATTGAACTACCAGGAGCAAAAAGGGAGGCAGAGATACGTTGTGCATTTCCAATCACAAAAGTAACCGCCATTGTTTCTCCTAGGGCCCTTCCGAGGCCTAACATGACTCCTCCGATTACACCTGCCTTTGTGTATGGAAGGACAATATTTCTCACAACTTCCCAAGTAGTGCATCCTATTCCATAAGCTGACTCCTTAAGAACTGGTGGGACAATTTCAAAAACATCGCGCATGACAGAGGCAATAAATGGAAGAATCATTAAAGCAAGTATCAAGCCTGCACACAGCATACCAATACCATTGGGTGGGCCCGAAAATAGAATCCCAATCAGAGGAATTTGACCAAATGTAGCTTGAAGTGCAGGTTCAATATAGTCACCAAAGATTGGAGCAAAAATGAATAAACCAAACATGCCATAGATGATCGATGGCACTGCAGCTAATAACTCTACCGCAGTTCCAAGTGGACGTCTTAAGGATGGTGGGCAAATTTCAGTTAAGAAAAAAGCAATACCAAAGCTAAGTGGCACAGCAATTAATAGCGCAATAATCGATGAGACTAAGGTTCCATAGATGGCAATCAATCCACCAAATTCACCATTGACAATATCCCAGGTGGGAGTAATAAAAAAACCTGGTCCAAACTCTTTTAATGCAGGCCATGCATTAAAAAATAAAGAACCAATAATTCCTAGCAATGCAAACAGTACTGATAGAGAGAAAAATTGTGTTACGCGATGAAATAAAAAATCTTGAATGCGTTGCAGTCTCGCAATTCTTGCTGCCAGTAGCGTTGGTGCCCCTGCTGATTCCAAATTATTCATCATTAGACTTAAGCTAAAGTTAAAAAACGACCCTGGCATCCAGGGTCGTAAAGGTCATAATTACAAGGAATAATTACTTAGCGTCAACTTGTGACCAAACCTGTTTTCGAATGAACTCGACAGTTGCGTCAGGCATTGGAACGTAATCTAATTCTGAAGCAGCTTTTTTTCCATCTTTGAAAGAGTAATCAAAGAATTTCAATACTGCAGCTGCTTGGGATTTATTTTCTGGCTTTTTATAAAGCACTACAAAAGTAGCGCCCGTAATTGGCCAAGCTTTTGCCCCTGGAGCATACGTGATAAATGTATTCATACCAGGAAACTTAGACCAATCCGTACCTGCAGAAGCAGCAGCAAATGCCTCGGAAGTTGGAGAGACCATTGCACCATCAGCATTACGTACTTGCGTATAGCTCAGATTATTCTTTTTAGCATATGCATACTCTACATAGCCAATAGAGTTCTTAATACGAGCCACGTTAGCAGCAACACCTTCGTTACCTTTACCGCTAACTGTAGAGGCTGCAGGCCACTTTACTTGCGCACCAAAACCTACCGCATCTTTAAAGTTACTGCTAGCTTTAGATAGGAAGCTAGTGAAAATTGCAGTTGTTCCAGAGCCATCGGCACGGGTTACAACAGTAATTGGGCCAGAAGGAATCTTCATACCTGGGTTTAAGAGAGCGACTCGTTTATCGCTCCAATCTGTTACAACCCCCTGGAAAATATCCGAGAGCAAGTCGCCTGAAAGCTTGAGTTGATTTGGGCCAACACCCTCAATATTTACCACCACTACTACACCACCAATAATGGCAGGGAACTGAACCATGCCATGGCTTTGGAGGTCATCAAAAGCCAAAGGAGCATCAGTAGCACCAAAATCGACTGTTTTAGCTTTAATTTGCTTAATACCACCGCCTGAACCAATAGACTGGTAGTTAAGGCTGTCACCACTTTTAGCTTTATATGTCTCTGCCCATTTGCTAAGAACAGGATAAATAAAGGATGAGCCAGCGCCAGTCATCTCAACAGCATAAGCAGTCTGAGCCAATGAGATGGCACCAATAACTAATACCTTTTGCAAAATAGATTTCATGTAATTTGTCCTTAGATGGGAGCAACGCAACTTTGCGATACTAGGACGATACGGATTGACTATGACGCTTTTATGACAATCTAGTAATAATTAAAAAAGCCATTAAAAACAATGACTTAGATTTTGTCAGGAATGGTAAAGTGATACCCCAATCAGCAAGCTAGATTGCAGGAATCAGCTCAGCAATACTCTTTGCGGCTGACATTGCAATGTCAGCATTCTGCGTCTCTACCATTACCCGAACAAGGGGCTCGGTACCTGAAGCACGAATTAGCACCCTACCAATGCCCTTAAGATCACCTTCAACTATAGCTATTTGCTTTGCAAGGGCTTGATCTGATTTCCAGTCATAACCTGCTTTATATCTAATATTGAGAAGTACTTGTGGAAATATATTGACCCCTTCAAGGAGTTGACCAAGGCTTTTCTTGTTTTGGCTCATGGCTGCAAGCACCTGAAGTGCGGCAATCGTTCCATCACCCGTGGAGTGTTGATCCAGACATAGCAAATGGCCGGAGCCCTCTCCACCAATAATCCAACCCTTCTGTTTCAGAAGCTCTAGAACATACCTATCACCAACATTGGCACGTTCAAAACTAATGCCCAGAACTTGAATGGCATTCTCAATCGCTAGATTGGTCATCAAGGTACCAACCACACCTCCAAGCTTATGTCCGCGCTCTTCTCTATCCTTGGCCAAAACATAAAGTAATTCATCACCATTAAATAAGCGCCCTGAAGCGTCGACCATTTGCAGTCGATCTGCATCACCATCAAGTGCAATACCTAAATCAGCCTTGACTTCTTGAACTTTGGCAATTAAAGCACCCGGCGAAGTAGCTCCACAGCCTTCATTGATATTTCGACCATCTGGATTGACGCCTATTGAAATGACTTCTGCGCCCAACTCATGGAAAACATGCGGGGCAGTGTGATAGGCGGCGCCATTCGCGCAGTCAACCACTAACTTCAAACCTTTCAGATTGAGCTCCCCTGGAAAGGTAGATTTGCAGAATTCAATATAGCGCCCAGCTGCATCATCCAAGCGAAACGCTTTTCCAAGCTCCTTGGAATTAACACATCCCATCGGCTTTTCTAATTCAGCCTCAATAGCCAATTCGAATTCATCCGATAGCTTGTCGCCATTAGCGGAAAAGAATTTAATGCCGTTATCTTGAAAGGGATTATGTGATGCAGAAATGACGACACCTGCAGACAAACGCAAGGCCTTAGTTAAATACGCAACACCTGGCGTTGGCATCGGTCCACACAACATGACATCAACACCAGCAGCAGCAAACCCCGCTTCTAATGCCGCCTCCAATAAATATCCAGAGATTCGGGTGTCTTTTCCGATAAGCACTTTGCTGCGCTCACCAGGTTTAGCATCTTTCGTCAGCACTTTTCCGGCCGCATAACCAAGGCGAGTAATAAATTCAGGCACTATTGGAAATAGCCCTACCTCGCCGCGGATTCCATCAGTACCAAAGTATTGTTTTTTCATAAAAATCATTATAAAACTGAGGTCAGTTCAGATGGTTCATTAGGTATTAATGTGGCTATGGATCGCATCCCAGAGCTTTAAAGCATCGACCGTTTCCGGAACATCATGTACGCGTACGATCTTGGCTCCCCGATCCGCCGCCATGATGGCTGCTGCAATGCTGGAGGACACCCGCTCATTAGTCTCCTTGCCAGTGATCTTGCCAAGCATCGACTTTCTAGAAATTCCAGCCAAAACGGGTAAACCTAGACTTGTAAAGTCTTGAAAGTTTGCCAACAGGCTAATATTTTGTTCAAGATTTTTTCCAAAGCCAAATCCTGGGTCAATCGCAATCCGATTTTGATCAACCCCTTTTTGAATTAAAAGTTCGGAGCGCACTTTTAAAAATTGCAACACCTCAAAAATGACGTCCTGGTACTCGGGACTCAATTGCATAGTTTGAGGGTCGCGCTGCATATGCATCAACACGATGCCGCAATCAGCATTTTCTAATACTGCTTCTACTGCACCCGCTTGTCGAAGCGCCCAAATATCATTCACGCAATCCACGCCTGCAATTAAGGCCTGTCGCATTGTTTCGGCTTTATAGGTGTCAATTGATAGAGTTACGCCACAGTCTCTCAATGCTTCAATGACGGGAAGAACCCGATCTAACTCTTCTTGCAATGAAATAGGTTCTGCGCCGGGCCTGGTAGACTCTCCGCCAATATCAATGATGTCAACACCAGCGGAAATCATGAGCTCTGCTTGAGCTATAGCATCTTTAGGTGTTCTAAATTTTCCGCCATCAGAAAAGGAGTCAGGCGTTGCATTCAGAATACCCATCACCAGTGGTCTCTGACGTTTTGAAAAGTCAAAAAGAAAACGCCCGCAACGCCATGTTGCGGGCTGATTAAGTGTAGTCATCAATCGAGCAGCTGAATGATCGATTAAGCTGTAGCTGGAGCATTCCCAGCGGCTGGGCCTGTTGTACCAGCAGAATTACCGAAGGTCGTAGCTGGAGGTGGCTTAGGCGTTCTTGGAGGACGCCCTTCCATGATGTCAGTAATCTGCTCAGCATCAATAGTTTCCCATTCAAGCAATGCAGTAACCATAGCTTCTACCTTATCTCGATTTTGCTCAAGAATAGATTTTGCTAAAGCATATTGACTATCAATCAGCATGCGAATTTCAGCGTCTACTTTTTGTTGAGTTAATTCGGAAACAGTCTTGGTGCTATTGCGACCAAAGATACTTTCGGATTCAGTGTCAACATAGACCATCGTACCCAAGCTATCACTCATTCCGTAACGAGTTACCATGTCGCGAGCCATTTTCGTAGCGCGCTCAAAATCGTTTGATGCACCAGTACTCATAGAGTGCAAAAACACTTCTTCAGCAGCTCGCCCTCCAAACAGAATTGCCAACTCTTCTAGCATGCGATCTTTATATAAGTTCACACGATCAAACTCAGGTAGCTGCCATGTAACGCCAAGCGCCATGCCGCGCGGCATGATGGTGACTTTATGTACTGGGTCAGCCTTAGGTAGAACCTTGGCAACCACTGCATGGCCGGACTCGTGATATGCCGTATTGCGACGCTCTTCTTCGCGCATTACTGCAGATTTACGCTCTGGACCCATATAGATCTTGTCTTTAGCGTCTTCAAAATCCTTCATATCAACTGCGCGTTTATTGCGACGTGCGGCGAACAATGCAGACTCATTCACTAAGTTGGCTAGATCAGCACCAGAGAAGCCCGGTGTACCGCGTGCCAATACTGCAGCATTAACATCGGGATCAATGGGAACTTTACGCATGTGCACTTGCAAAATCTGTTCACGACCGCGAATATCAGGCAAGCCGACATGGACTTGACGATCAAAACGGCCAGGACGTAGTAATGCTTTATCCAATACATCAGAACGATTCGTGGCGGCCACAACAATGACGCCGCTATTGCTCTCAAAACCGTCCATCTCTACAAGCATTTGGTTCAGTGTTTGCTCACGCTCATCGTTGCCACCACCCATACCAGCACCACGATGGCGACCGACAGCATCAATCTCATCAATAAAAATGATGCAAGGAGAATTTTTCTTAGCGGTTTCGAACATGTCGCGTACGCGAGACGCTCCAACACCAACAAACATTTCTACAAAGTCAGAACCAGAAATGGAGAAGAAAGGAACTTTTGCCTCACCCGCAATAGCACGCGCCAAGAGGGTTTTACCAGTACCTGGAGGGCCAACTAACAAAACGCCATGAGGAATACGCCCGCCTAGCTTTTGAAATTTCTGTGGATCTTTTAAGAAGTCGACTAATTCAAATACCTCTTCTTTGGCTTCATCGCAACCCGCTACATCAGCAAAAGTAACCGTATTACTATTTTCATCAATCAAGCGCGCTTTAGATTTTCCAAAAGAAAATGCTCCGCCTTTACCGCCGCCTTGCATTTGGCGCATCATGAAAAACCAAAAACCAATAATGAGTAATGTAGGGCCAAGATAGTACAGGGCGGAAACCAACATGTTAGGCTCATCGTCAGCCTTGCCAGTTACTTGAACGCCATACTTCATCAAGTCCCCTACCATCCAGATATCGCCGGGAGAGATGATCGAGTATTTATTGCCGTCGGCAGGCGTTACTTGCAATGTTCTGCCCTGAACATCAACACGTTTTACTTTTCCAGCCTTGGCATCATCCATGAATTGGGAATACGTAACTTGGTTCTGGTCCTTAGGCTTATCAAACTGTTTAAAAACAGTAAAAAGCACTAAGCCCACAATGAGCCATACACCGATTTTTTGGAACATATTGCTGTTCAAAATGAGTCCTTTTCTGGATTAGCCCAGCAGTTAAAGCGGATTGCTACCTAAGTATTTGATTCTACTACCAGCCTTTTTCAAGAGCTAATGGCGTATTTATTTAATAAACCCTTGTATTTCGGGGGGTTATTGGGACTATTTTGGAGGTTTCAGGTTTCTGCCCAATAGGAAAATTTCTGAGGAACGGGCCCTAGATGCCTTTGGCTTCCTAGACGCTACTGTTTTAAAGACCTTTTTGAAGGATTCAACAATCTGACTATAGCCACTGCCGTTAAAGCATTTAATCAACAGAGCACCCTCTGGCTTGAGGTGGGCGGTAGCAAAATCTAAGGCAATCTCTGCCAAGAAAGCCATTCTGGCCGCATCGGCAACACCGACACCTGATAAATTGGGTGCCATATCCGATAAAACCAGATCCACTTTACCCTCTGCGTCTTTAGGTAGGAGCGCTTCCAGAGCAGCTAAGCCCTCATCCTCACGGAAATCGCCCTGAATAAAGCTGACATCAGCAATATCCTCCATAGGCAAAATATCAATCGCAATAATGATACCGTCTGGTTTACCGGACTCAATCTTGGGATTTCCCTTGCCGAGCTCGGTTAAGCGATTACGAACGTACTGAGACCAGCTGCCAGGAGCGCTTCCAAGGTCTACAACAGTCATACCTGCTTTAACGAGGTGATCTTGTTCGTCAATTTCGCTCAGCTTATAAACAGCTCGAGCACGATAGCCCTCTTTTTGAGCCATCTTCACATACGGATCTGTTAGATGATCCTGCAACCAACTTTTATTAAATTTATTCTTTGCCACAACTTACCCACTTTCGCCCTCTATTTTCCTTGTTTATGCGTTCCAAGGCAAAGGAATCAAGCTAAAACCATAGAAATAGTTCAAAACAGGCCTAATTTCTATAGTCAATGCTCTATCATCGAGCCCATGACTGCTCTTACTATTACCCCTATACAACGAAAATCACTCAAAGCCGACGCACATGACCTCAGTCCTGTTGTCATGATTGGCGGAGATGGACTCACACCTGCTGTAATTAAAGAGGCAAAACTGGCTATTAGCCACCATGGCCTGATTAAGATTCGTGTTTTTGGCGATGATCGCGAAGCACGCATTGCCATGTACGAAGAGCTCTGTGACAAGCTGGGGGCAGCGCCAGTTCAGCATATTGGGAAGTTGCTCGTACTTTGGAAGCCCAAGGATATTGTTGATGAGGCTTTTTCAAACCTAGGAAGATCTAGCAAACAAACGAAGAAGAGTTTGCAAGCTCCCCGCACTAAGAGACAGCCCAATCGCACCCAAACAAAAGCCGGAGTACGCACTAGCGACTCAGAGAGATCGGATCGTCGCTCTGCTGCAAATAAGTCTCCATTTGCAAGAGCTGCTGCAGTGAAGTCAGCCACCCCCAAAAAACGTGTTCTACGTGCCGACGCAGCTGAATCAAAAATTGGCTGGTCTTCTCCTGGTTATCGTAAAGCTTCAGCAGCTCCTGCGCCTATCAAAAAGCGCAAAGTACGAATGAGTAGTACCAAGAAGAAGTCACTGGGATCTTAAAGATTTTGAAAATAAAAAACGCCGCTAGACGGCGTTTTTTATTGATACAAGAAGTAACTACTGTATCTTGCTTGAACGCCAAACTAGAATCAGGCCTAGCAGGCTTTGAATCATAAAAACGCTACTTGAAGCGGCATGAAGACGAGAAAATAGCGCAGCGTTAGTAGATTCGCTCAGAGGTAGCCCTGCAAACAATGCTTGATCGCGCAAGCCATTCATCCATGGAATCAGAATAAATGCACCGGCAATGGCGCAAGCAAGCATTGCCAATAAAATCCATCGAATGATGCGGTAATGGTTGAATCCTTGACGAACAAAATAATTAGCCGAAACCATCAGCAATGCGCTTAAGAAAACGCTTAAATACGCTTCATATTTAAAAATAGATGCAGCAACAATTCCCGCTACTTGACGATCGCCCAAGCCTGAAAAAAGGGTTGGCACAACCATAAAGGCAATAGTAAAAAAGCTGCCAACCCAAAGCCCAGAAATTACATTAAATAATCGCTGGGTTTGAGATGTAGCCATTAGATATAGCGTACCGCCAAGATTTCAACTTCACGATTGCCGCCGGGCGCTTGAACAGCAACCACATCACCCTCTTCCTTGCTAATTAAAGCACGTGCAATTGGAGAGCTAATAGAGATTTTATTTACAGCAATATCTGCCTCGTCATCACCAACAATTTGATAAGTTAATTTGGAACCATCTTCAAGATCCTCTAAATCTACGGTGGCCCCAAATACCACTTTACCAGTGACATCCAAGCTTGCAGGATCAATCACCTGAGCAGCGGATAATTTACTTTCAAGCTCTTGGATACGGCCTTCAATAAAGCCCTGCTTTTCTTTTGCAGCATCGTACTCAGCATTTTCCGAAAGATCGCCTTGTGCGCGAGCTTCGGAAATCGCATTAATTACAGATGGACGCTCAATATGCTTGAGGCGATGCAACTCTTCCTTAAGAAGTTCTGCGCCACGTTTGGTAATCGGAATTGTGCTCATGCTGCCAACCTAACTTATATTCTTGCGCCTAATTGCGCCTATAAAAATCAATTTTAGATTAAATGAGAGACCGATGTAAGTTTTGCAAAGAATAAACCTCGAGCGATTCTCTATTGCCGTTTTGGGAAGCCATTAATCCATCCATCACCGCCCTAGCCGCACTAATCGTCGTGTAGTAAGTGACGTTGTTAGCTTGAGCGCTGGTACGAATCGAACGTGAATCAGCTATGGCAGTCCGGGTCTCATCGACAGTAGTAAATACCAATGAAATTTCACCATTTTTGATTAAATCGACTATGTGAGGGCGACCATCCTTAACCTTATTTACAACGCGCACAGGCAATCCCGCTGCCTCAATCGCAGCAGCAGTTCCTTTGGTAGCCACCATTGGGAAGCCCAATTGATGAAGTAACTTAGCAACCTCAACTGCTTTAGGCTTGTCACTATCCTTAACGGTAAGAACAACAGTACCGCTCTTAGGTAACTTAATGCCAGCACCTAGCTGAGATTTGAATAAGGCTTCACCAAAGGTATTACCTACGCCCATGACCTCGCCTGTGGAGCGCATCTCAGGCCCCAAAATTGGATCAATTCCAGGGAACTTATTGAATGGAAATACTGCCTCTTTCACAGAGAAATATGGTGGCTTAACTTCTGCCTTAATACCCTGTTGATCGAGAGTTTGACCCACCATGCAACGCGCTGCAATCTTAGCTAATTGCAATCCTGTAGCTTTAGAGACGAAAGGTACTGTACGAGAGGCTCGTGGGTTTACTTCCAAGACATAAATAACATATTTGCCATCCACGTTCTGAATTGCAAATTGCACATTCATTAAACCAATCACATTCAAGCCTTTTGCCATGGCTGCAGTTTGGCGCTTAATCTCTTTAACTGTTTCATCGGAGAGGGAGTAAGGCGGCAATGAACATGCTGAGTCACCTGAATGAACACCAGCCTGTTCAATATGCTCCATTACACCGCCGATAAATACGCGTGAGCCATCGCTAATACAGTCAACATCACACTCAATCGCGTCATTCAAGAAGCGATCCAGTAAAACGGGTGAATCATGTGATACCTTAACTGCCTCACGCATGTAACGCTCAAGATCACGGCCGTCATGAACTATTTCCATGGCGCGTCCACCCAATACATAAGATGGGCGAACAACCAATGGATAACCAATCTCTTCTGCAAGCTTCAATGCTTCATCTTCTGCTCTAGCTGTGCGATTGGGCGGCTGACGCAGACCCAAATCTTGCAATAGCTTTTGAAAGCGCTCACGGTCTTCAGCCGCATCAATCATGTCAGGTGAGGTGCCAATGATGGGGACGCCGTTACGCTCCAAATCCAAGGCCAATTTCAAAGGAGTTTGACCGCCGTATTGAACAATCACGCCCTTTGGTTTTTCCTTAGCAACGATTTCTAAAACATCTTCCAGAGTTAAGGGCTCAAAATATAAGCGATCGGAAGTGTCATAGTCTGTGGATACCGTCTCTGGATTGCAGTTGACCATAATGGTTTCATAACCATCATCACGCATAGCTAAGGCAGCGTGTACGCAGCAATAGTCAAATTCAATACCTTGACCAATACGGTTTGGACCCCCACCCAGCACCATGATCTTATCTCTATTGGTGGGCTGTGATTCGCACTCGCCATGTTCAGCTTCATAGGTTGAATATAGGTATGCGGTATTAGTCGAGAACTCGGCAGCGCAGGTATCAACCCGCTTGTAGACAGGGACGACCTTTAGGCGATGACGCGCAGCGCGAACGGAAGAGGCATCTACGCCTAGCAATTTTGCGAGACGACGATCTGAAAAACCTTTTTGTTTTACAGCGCGCAATTCTGCAGCAGATAGACTATCGATCTTGCGGAGTTTTAATTCAGTCTCCGTCGCAATGAGGTCTTCGATTTGCTCTAAAAACCATGGGTCGACTTTTGTTTCGCTGTAAATTTCATCTAAGCCCATGCCCATGCGGAATGCATCAGCCAAGTACCAAATGCGATCAGGACCAGGCTCACCAATTTCTTGAATGATGTCATCGAGATCCGTTGAAACTTCATCTAGACCATCAACGCCAACCTCTAGACCGCGTAGTGCTTTTTGGAAGGATTCCTGGAAAGTGCGGCCAATGGCCATTACTTCACCAACAGATTTCATTTGGGTGGTTAGGCGTGAATCTGCTTGAGGGAACTTCTCAAAGGCAAAACGCGGGATCTTCGTTACAACATAATCAATTGAGGGCTCAAAGGATGCCGGCGTAGCGCCACCAGTGATGTCATTTTTCAATTCATCTAAGGTATAGCCAACCGCTAATTTAGCCGCTATCTTGGCGATAGGAAAACCGGTTGCTTTAGATGCCAAAGCAGATGAACGTGAAACACGAGGATTCATCTCGATCACGATCATGCGACCATCTACTGGGTTGATAGAGAACTGAACATTTGAACCGCCCGTGTCCACTCCAATTTCACGCAGTACTGCTATTGACGCATTTCGCATCAATTGATACTCTTTATCCGTCAGAGTTTGTGCTGGAGCTACGGTAATCGAGTCACCGGTATGCACGCCCATCGGATCTAAATTTTCAATCGAGCAAACAATAATGCAGTTATCGTTACGATCCCGCACCACTTCCATCTCAAATTCTTTCCAACCCAACAATGACTCTTCAATGAGAAGTTCGCGTGTTGGGGATAAATCAAGACCCCGCTTGCAGATTTCTTCAAACTCTTCGCGGTTATAGGCAATACCACCACCAGATCCACCCATCGTAAAAGAAGGACGAATCACAACTGGGAAACCCAGGCTGCCAGTTTCTTGTTGAATACGCTGTTGCACTTCATGGGCTTCATCCATGGAATGTGCAATGCCTGACTTAGCAGAGCCTAAGCCGATTTTCGTCATAGCATCTTTAAATTTCTGACGATCTTCCGCTTTGTCAATCGCCTCTGGTGAGGCACCGATCAGCTCGCATCCATATTTTTCTAAAACACCATGGCGATGAAGATCCAAAGCGCAATTAAGTGCAGTTTGACCACCCATCGTCGGCAAAATCGCATCAGGGTTCTCAGTAGCAATAATCCGCTCTACTACTTCCCAGGTTATTGGCTCGATATAGGTAACATCAGCCATCTCTGGGTCAGTCATGATGGTTGCAGGATTGCTGTTTACCAAAATAACTTTATAGCCCTCATCACGCAAAGCTTTACATGCTTGAGCGCCAGAGTAATCAAACTCGCATGCCTGACCAATCACAATAGGGCCGGCACCAATAATTAGGATACTTTTAATGTCGCTACGCTTAGGCATTATTTGCCCTCCTTCTTGGCAGCATTCATTAGCTCCACAAATCGATCAAATAAATAGGCAATATCATGAGGTCCAGGTGAGGCCTCAGGGTGCCCTTGAAAACAGAGTGCTGGTTTATCTTTCCAGGCCAGCCCTTGCAAGGAGCCATCAAACAAGGAAACGTGCGTTACGCGAATATTGTCTGGCAAAGTATTAGCATCCACTGCGAAGCCATGATTCTGAGAGGTTATTGCAACCTTTCCAGAATCCAAATCTTTTACGGGATGATTTGCGCCGTGATGACCAAACTTCATCTTTAAGGTTTTTGCACCGGCTGCCAGTCCCATGATCTGGTGCCCTAAGCAAATGCCAAAGGTAGGTATACCTTTTTCAATAATTTCTTTTGCAGCGTCAATGGCATAGGTACACGGCTCAGGATCGCCGGGGCCATTTGAGAAAAATACGCCATCAGGATTCATGGCCAACACTTCAGCAGCCGTAGTTTGCGCAGGTACAACCGTTAACTCACAACCACGCTCAGTAAGCATGCGCAAAATATTTCGCTTAACACCAAAATCATAGGCAACTACTTTTTTAGTCGGCTTAGTTTTATCTAACGTTCTATAGGCAGGTTTGCCATCAGGACCATGAAGATCCCACTCTGCTTCACGCCACTCGTAGGAATTTTTAGTACTAACCACTTTTGCAAGGTCTAAGCCGGCCATACCTGGGAATGCTTTGGCTAAATCAAGCGCCTTCTTGCCTAATACTTCGTAATCATCACCAAGTTTTCCAGCAACAATAGCGCCAGATTGGGCACCTTTATCACGCAGGATGCGAGTTAATTTCCGAGTATCAATCCCTGAAATACCAAGAACACCAGCCTGAGTGAGGTAGTGATCTAAACTGCTTTCAGAGCGGAAATTGGAAACACGCTTAGGGAGGTCTTTAATAACAAGGCCAGCGGCATGCACCTGATCTGACTCTGCATCTTGCGCATTTACTCCTACATTACCAATATGCGGGTAGGTCAAGGTCACAATTTGACGGGAGTAACTAGGATCAGTAATGATCTCTTGATAGCCAGTTAAAGCGGTATTGAAAACAACTTCACCGGTAGTTTCGCCAGGGGCGCCAATACTAAATCCGGGAAATATCGTACCGTCGGCTAGTGCCAACACGGCGGGGGGAAAAGAAGGAAGCAAGGGTGACAAACCATCTCCAGTCCCTGCTCCATCCGACGCTCAAAACCCCCAAAAATACCAACCCGGGGCTTGTTTATGCGGGAGGTGAGTGTCTTTAAGCGCTAGGGTATTTATTAAGTTTCGAACCTTGCAATGATACCAGTTTTGCTCGTAAACCCTTGAATCCCTGCTTAACTGGCCCTCCAAGCTAGCCATCCACTCCAAACACTGAATAGGATGAGGCGGTTACCCCAAAAACTAGGTCTTAGCGCCAGCCTCAATAATGGTCTTAATCTGAGCTAAAACCGTCTGATCTTCCATGGTGCTGATATCGCCAGGATCCCGACCTTCCGCAACCGCTTGCAATGCCCTACGGACAATCTTGCCAGAGCGTGTTTTAGGAAGCGCAGAGACAACATAAACGCGCCCTGGACGAGCAATCGCACCCAGAGTGTTATCAACAGTTTTCATGCACTCAGCTTCAAGTGTTGCTGTATTTAAAGAATCTTTAGGAATCACAAATGCAATTGCAGCCTGACCTTTGAGCTTATCTTCAATGCCGACTACAGCCACTTCGGAGATGTTGGGATGGCTAGAGATACTCTCTTCAATCTCCCGAGTTCCAAGGCGATGTCCAGCAACGTTAATCACGTCATCAGTACGTCCTAGAATAAAGAAATAACCATCTTTATCTTTAATTCCCCAGTCAAAAGTTGAGTAAATAATCTTGCCGGGAATCGTTTCCCAATAAGTGCTGACAAAGCGCTTGTCATCACCCCAAACAGTTTGCATGCAACCTGGAGGCAATGGACCTTCAATGGCAATAACGCCTTTTTGATCGGGGCCCAATTCCTCGGAGCTAGCATCATCTAACAGCTTCATGTTGTAACCAAAGGAAGGAACGCCTGGTGATCCGAATTTGTGTGGCATGACTTCCACGCCACGTTGAATCGCCAGCATTGGCCAACCGGTTTCGGTTTGCCAGTAGTTATCGACAATCGGTTTCTTGATAGCATCATGAATCCATGTTGCCGTTGGCTCATCCAATGGTTCGCCTGCTAAAAACAAAGCTCGTAACGATGACAAATCATATTTTGTTAGGAAAGCAGGATCCTGTTTTTTCAGAACGCGAACTGCCGTTGGCGCAGAGAACATCACTGAAACTTTGTATTTCTCAACAAGCTCCCACCAAATACCTGCGTCTGGCCTCAGCGGAGTACCTTCATACATGATTGTTGCCATACCACTAAGCAGTGGCGCATAAATAATGTAGCTATGCCCTACTACCCAACCAATATCGGACGTACAAAACATCGTTTCACCAGCATTACCAGTAAAAATATGTTTCATGGATGAGGCTAGAGCAACGGCATATCCACCCGTATCACGCTGAACACCCTTTGGTTTTCCAGTCGTACCTGAGGTATATAAAATATAGGATGGATGGGTTGCTTCAACCCATTCAATTGGCACAATGTCATTCAAATGCTTTTGACGCTCAGCTGCATAATCAAGATCACGTCCAGCAATCATGGTGTATTCCGTTAAGCCGCGATTCACAATCAAGACTTTTTCTGGCTTATAGCCTGCCAAAGTAATGGCTTCATCCAATAGAGGCTTGTAAGGAACAGCCTTTCCGCCACGTGCTCCAGCTTCAGCGCAAACTACCATCTTGGGTTTTGCATCATCAATCCGGGATGCTAGGCTGTGGGAAGCAAATCCGCCAAATACAACTGAATGAATAGCGCCTATCCGAGCACAGGCCAACATTGCAAAGCAGGCTTCAGCAATCATTGGCATGTAAATCAGCACACGATCACCCTTACCGATGCCGTTGGCCTTATAAATTGCAGCCATACGATTAACTTCCTCATATAGCTCTTTATAGGTATATGCCTTTTCTTGGTTTGTTTCTGTTGAAACGGCCACCAATGCAATTTGATCTGGACTCTCTTTAGCGTGACGATCAACTGCGTTGTAGCAAAGATTTGTTAAACCACCCTCGAACCATCTAGCAAATGGCGGGTTTGCGTAATTCAGAACTTTTTCGAAAGGTTTTTCCCAGTGAATTAACTTTGCCTGTTCACCCCAGAAACCATCCGGGTCTTTAATCGAGCGTTCGTGATGAGCTTTGTAGGACATGTTCAACCTAAATAAAAAGTGACTGAAATTACTGTTTTTTGCTAGCTCCCTTGCCGCTGGAGTTAGTCGAACTACCATTTTTCGCAGATTTTGCAAGCCCTGTCGATGCGGATTTATGCTGAGATGCAGCATTATTTTGAGAAGAAATACCCTTAGAGCCAGCTTTCTCAATGGTTTTTACTTGCTTCACAGGGGTACACTTCACCGGTTTCGCTCCTTTTACGACCTTTGTAGGCTTGGCACATTTATTAGGAGGCGGTGGTGGCGGGGGCTTTTCAAGACTCAGACTGGCATTTTCAGCCATAGCGGTCGACACATCCCCTACCCGGCCGCTAGTCTTGGGAACAATCAAGGTTGATCCGGCTTTAATACGCATGCCTCTGGGTATGCCATTCATATTGCGTAGCACCTCTGGATCAACCCCTAAGGTTTTTGCTGCCTGATCAAGGCCCTCCGTTTTGGCTACCTTAACTGCTGTCCACGATGCAAGGGGTTTTGTGTAATTCTTAAGGTTGTCCTGAAAAATCTCGGCATGAGCAAAAGGAAGCAGTATCTGCTGATTGGCATTACTCAAAATCACAGGTTTATTAAATGAGGGGTTGAGATTCTGGAACTCTTCAGCTGGAATCTCCGCCAATTTAATGACAAGCGCCACATCAATGTCATTACCCACATCTACAGCGACAAAGTACGGGTGATTCTCTAGCTCAGGCAAAACAATTCCGTAGGCGTTAGGATCGAGAACGATTTGTCGATAGGCCATTAACTTTGGGACGTAGTTTCGAGTTTCCTGAGGCATTGTTAGACTATCGTAGTCGGTCGGTAATCCGGCTGCAATGTTGCGTTTTTGAGCTTTGGATATATTTCCGGCACCCCAGTTGTAGGCAGCTAAGGCGAGCTCCCAGCTACCGAATTGATTATGTAAACGCTGTAGATAATCTAATGCTGCATCGGTCGACTGCAATACATCTCTGCGTTCATCCCTAAAAACATTTTGCGTTAACCGAAAGTCTTTTCCAGTTGCAGGCATAAATTGCCAAAGACCTACCGCCTTTGCGCTAGATTTTGCGTTGGTAACAAAGGCGCTCTCAACAAAAGGTAGGAGCGCAATTTCGGTAGGCATATTGCGCGCATTGACTTCCTGAACAATATAAAAAAGATATCTTGATGATCGCGCCATTGAGCGATGAACATAGTCAGGTCTAGCACTCAGCCATCGCACCTGCTCAATCTCCAGCGGGGTATTCATGGGTTCCATCTGAAACCCATCTCGTATACGTAGCCACAGGTTATCTGATGGGGCATATACCTTACTGACGGATTGATTCTGCAGGTTTACACGTGCAGCTTTTGATGCCTTGGTATTGGTCTTGGTAGGAGTATCAGAAGACCAATCACCAGTACTTGCGCAGCCCGATAGAAAAACAGCCAGCGTCAATACTGACATTAACAAACGCATTAGAAACGATCTTTCCAGGCGCGAATGACCGCTAGAACATGGGCTGTTGTGGGTAAATCTGTTTCACCAGAAATATCTTTAGCTGCTGCAATAACATCAGCTTGATCACAGCGCATGAATGGATTGACTTGCAACTCCTGACCAATCGTAGTCGGCAGGGTTGGTAAATTTTGAGCTCGTAATGCTTGAGCCTTTTCAAACCAAGAAATAAGATTCGGATTATTTGGCTCTACCGCTAACGCAAAGCGAATATTGGATAAGGTGTATTCATGAGTGCAGTACACCAGAGTGTTCTTCGGTAATGCGGCAAATTTTGCTAAGGAATGACTCATTTGCGTTGGGCTCCCCTCAAATAGCCGACCGCATCCGGATGCAAATAATGTATCGCCACAAAAAAGCATTGGCTCTACAACATTGGCCTGCATATTGGCAAAATACGCAATGTGGCTTAAGGTGTGCCCTGGAACTTCAAAGACTTTAAAGCTGATGCGTGGCTCTGCTATCTCAATCTTGTCCCCTTCCATGGCAACTTGTGTGCGCCCTGGAATTTCGTTATGCGCAGGACCATAGACTGGAATAGTGGCGCCTAAACTGCGCAGTAGATCCAAGATTCCACCAGTGTGATCAGCGTGATGGTGTGTAATTAAAATGCCGGAGAGAGATAATTTTTCTTGCTCAAGGTAACGCAAAACAGGAGCAGCATCACCCGGATCGACAATAAGCGCTGATTGACCATCATGGATGCACCAGATGTAATTGTCATCAAATGCCGGTATCGGCCAAACTTGCAATAAAGTATTCTTCTCCATAGAGCGATGATACCAACCCCACCCATTCCGATTCAGCCCCCCGCACCCCCATGGAGCTCATGGGAGCGCTGGTTGCAATCGCCCCCAGGTCAATATGTACTGAATTGGGAGCAAACGTGTTTTGATCGCATAGTCGATAACGTGTTTGGGTTCCATGCATTACAAGTGGGACTTCCGCAAATCAATGCATTACGAGAAAACCGCATGCCTTTGCATGTGTTATTACTGCACGCCAATGACAATATTGAGTTACGGGCCAACCCTTCCTGGCACTTCATCAATGGAGAGAGCGCAGAACTCCCATTTGCTAGTGAAAGTATCGATTTAATTGTTATACCCCATGTATTAGAGTTCGCCGCTGACCCTCACCAAATACTGCGCGAGGTGGATCGAGTGCTTCGGCCCGAAGGACGACTCGTTATTTCAGGATTCAACCCAGCCAGCCTTTGGGGTGCACGTCAATACATCAGCAGGTTAATAGGTACGCCCTATCTCCCCAGGGACGGACAATTTATTGGGCTCATGCGCATCAAGGATTGGTTGCAATTACTCAATTTTTCACTCGATCGTGGCCACTTTGGATGTTACAAATTACCTCTTCAAGGTCAAGGAATTGCCAGAATGGATTTTTTGGAACCCATGGGTAATCGCTGGTGGCCCATTTTTGGTGCAGTATTTATCGTTTCAGCGATCAAGCGCCACCAAGGGATTCGCTTAATTGGCCAGGTGCAAACTAGCCTAATTCCTTCAATTGCACCCTTAAGTCCTGCTGCAGAGCAAGGCAATCTTAATAAAGACCCATTACAGTAAGGCCATGCCCCATTCCGCCCACCATATCGTGATATACACCGATGGCGCCTGTAAAGGCAATCCCGGACCAGGCGGCTGGGGAGCCGTTTTACGCTCTGGAAAGCATGAAAAACACCTTCATGGCGGGGAAAAGCACACTACCAACAACCGTATGGAAATCAGCGCCGTGATCTTCGCACTTCGGGCCCTCAAACAGCGTAGCTCCGTAGAGCTTTGGACTGACTCCCAATATGTCCAAAAAGGGGTGACTGAATGGCTTGAGGGTTGGAAAAAACGAGGCTGGAAGACTGCCAGTAAAGATCCCGTGAAGAATGCTGATTTATGGCAAGAATTAGACGCCCTGCTCCCCGATCACGATATCTCTTGGCACTGGGTTCGTGGGCATAACGGACATCCTGGGAATGAGCTGGCCGATCAATTGGCTAATAAAGGGGTGGAGGAGTTTTTACTATAAGGCAAATAGCCCCAGCAGCCTTCGCTCCTGGGCCGCTTATGAGAGAATGCACTTGCGCTATAACGATCAAAAACCCCATTAGAATCCTAAAAAACCAAGAAAAACGAGACCGTGTCAAAAATTGAATCTACGCTGAATAAATTACCAGCCAAAGTTTTCCAGCTATTCGCTATTGCTAAGTCAAGCCTGTGCGCGTTATGGCAAAAATTATTGCCTCGCTTACCGCGCATTACCTTTTCATCTGCGAAGTCTTTTGTTCTGAAATTTAAATGGCGCATCTTGATAGCGCTGATTGTGTTGTACGCAGGGTCTAAGACCTACGATTACTTTTTTCCAGCATCCGATAAGGCGGGTAGCCCAACTACGGTTACTACTATCGTGGTGGATAAAAAGGATATTCCTCTCATTATTGAAGCTACCGGAACCATTGTTTCAAATGCCATTGTCGATATTAGGCCAATGATTACCAATACGGTGGTCAAAATCAATGTCAAGGATGGTCAAGAGGTTAAAGCTGGGGATTTACTTTTTACACTAGATGATCGCAATGACAAGGCAAACTACGAAAAGCTGAAAGCCCTAGCAGACGATGCGCAAAGCCAATACATCCGCGCAAAAGAGCTGGTTGCTAAAAATTTCATTTCTAAGGCAGGTTTAGAAACTTCGGCCGCAAATGCCAAGTCCACACTGGCAGCGGCACGAGCAGCAGAAACCCAGCTATCCTTTGATTTCATCCGCTCCCCGATTGATGGGCGCGCGGGAATTGTGAATGTATTCCCAGGCTCGCTCGTACAAGCCAGTAACGTTGTTACTACAGCCACAAGCTCGACTGCAACATCCAGTGTTGGAGCGATGGTTACCATTACACAGCTCAACCCCATTAATGTTCAGTTTGTTATTCCTGAAAAGGACATTCCCGTTTTGCTTGAGAATCAGCTTGATGGCGAGCCTATGTCCGTCCAAGTAACTGTTGGTGATTCTGGCAAAAAGACCTACGAAGGTAAGGTTCTGGTGATTGATAACCAGGTTGATCCATCTATTGCAGCTGTCAGGGTGAAAGCCCAGATTCCGAATGTCGCAATGACATTACTGCCAGGCCAGTTTGCGCGTGTTTCCTTGGTCGCAAATACCTTGAAAGATGCGCTTTCTGTTCCCTCTCAAGCAATCATCATGAATCCAAGAGGAAGCATTGTATATACGATAGATAAAGATGGAAAAGCTGTTTCCAAGCCGGTAAAAGTGATTTATGAATACCAAGGTTCTTCCGTGATTACTGGTATTGAAGCTGGCGACAAGGTAGTTGTTGAAGGGAAACAAAACCTGCGACCTGGAAGCAAGGTGCGCGAAGCTAAGCCTGAGACTACCCCCAATAACAATCCTGCGACAGAGAAAAAATGACGCTTTCCGAATTATGTATTCGGCGCCCCGTAATGACGGTGTTGCTTTCTATAGCAACCGTCGTTGCCGGAATAGTTGCCTACTTTAATATTCCTGTTGCAGCTTTACCAAGCTTTAACACCCCTATTATTTCTGTCAGCGCCTCCTTACCCGGCGCCTCACCAGAAAATATGGCCTCAGCTGTTGCATTGCCGCTAGAAAAAGAATTTTCAACGATTGATGGCATTACGGTTATTAGCTCTGTTAACTCATTGGGTAGCACCAGTATTACACTTGAATTTAATAACAATCGTGATATTGATAAGGCTGCAGTAGATGTTCAAGCTGCATTGCTTAGGGCTCAAAAACGTCTGCCAATTGAAATGACAGTTCCACCGTCATATCGCAAGGTCAATCCAGCAGACACACCAGTCTTAGTCGTTCGTATGAATTCTCCATCGATTAGTTTGTCCGAATTAAATGCATACGCAGAAAACTTACTTTCTCCAAACTTATCCACTATTAGCGGTGTAGCTCAAGTATTGGTTTACGGCGCCAAACGTTATGCTGTTCGTATACGAGTTCATCCAGATGAATTAGGTAACCGCAACCTCACGATGGATGACGTTGCAACTGCAGTCAACAAAGCGAACTCCAATAGTCCTGTTGGTGTTTTAGATGGTCCACGTCAGTCAATTACCATTTACGCCAATGAACAGCTTGTTAGGCCTGAAGACTTTGGCAATCTCATCATTAGTCAAAAAAATGGCTTGCCCATTTATCTTAAAGATGTTGCTGAAGTTGTTGAGAGTTACGAAGATGTCAAAACGCTCGCAAGCGCGAATGGCGAAAGATCCATTGCAATTGCAGTATTGCGTCAGCCTAATGCAAATACCGTAGAAGTTGTCAAATCAGTTAAGAAGTTGTTACCTCAACTACAAAAACAAATGCCTGATTCGATCAAACTTCAACTCCTGAACGATCGCTCTTTATCTATTATTGAGGCGATTCATGATGTCAATCTCACTCTTGCTCTTACTGTTCTGCTAGTTGTATTGGTTATCTTCTTATTTCTAAAACATGCATCTGCAACGATAATTCCATCCATTAGTCTGCCTATTTCACTGATTGGAGCATTCTTCCTCCTTTATTTCTTGGGGTACAGCCTAGATAACATTTCGCTTCTTGGAATTACACTTGCCGTTGGCTTAGTGGTCGATGACGCCATTGTGGTGCTTGAAAATATCATGCGCTATATCGAAGAAGGTATGGAACCTCTTAAAGCCTCACTCAAAGGCAGCAAAGAGGTTGGGTTCACCATTATCTCAATCTCCATCTCATTAATTGCGGTATTTATCCCCCTCTTCTTTATGGCTGGCCCAATTGGCTTGTTATTTAGAGAGTTTGCAGTGGTAGTCTCCCTGTCCATCTTTGTATCAGCTATTGTCTCTTTAACAGTAGTTCCAATGTTATGCAGTCGATTCCTTCCAAAGCCTGGAGTGCATGCCAAGGAATTCACTATCAATAAAAAATTTGATCGATTCTTCGATTGGATGCTCTCAACCTATATTCACTATTTGGACCTAGCTTTACGTCATCGAAAAACGGTCCTTTGGGGAGCAGTTGCTTCGTTTGTAATTACGGTATTTTTATTTATCAATAGTCCGAAGGGGTTTTTCCCTGAAGAGGATATCGGACAAATTCTTGCTACGACTGAGGCATCTGAAGATATTTCATTCGCTTCTATGCTTAAGCTACAAGATCGAGCCGCTGAACTTGTCCAGAATGATCCAAATGTTGAGAGCTCAATTTCCGTAGTGGGTGGTGGTGCTAGTTCAGGCAGAAATAATGGTCGTATTTTTATTATTCTGAAGCCAAAAAGTGATCGAGCTAAGATGGCCAAGATCATGGAAGGTCTACGTCAGAAATTCAAAGAAATACCAGGTCTTGTGGTGTATATGCGCCCAGTACAAAACTTACAGCTTGGTGGACGAAGCAGTAAAAGCCGCTATCAATTTACTTTGCAAAGCGTAGGCTTTGAAGGCGTGAATGAATGGGCTGATAAGCTCATGCAAAAACTACGTACAGACCCAATATTTAGGGATGTTACAAGTGACTCACAACTAAAGGGGCTAAATGTCAAAATTGATATCGATCGAGAGAAGGCGGCTAGCGCAGGCGTTACTATCGCAGATATTCGTTCTGCCCTTTACTCTTCCTATGGTGAAAAGCAGGTATCGACCATCTACACACCCGTCAACACTTACTATGTGATTTTAGAAACCGCTGAGGAAGATCGACAGTATGAAGCTGACTTGAATAAAGTATTTGTTCGAGGTCGTGCTACCGACAAATTAATTCCGCTATCTAGCGTTGCAACCTTTACCAGAACAATTGGTCCGACAGCAGTTAACCATCAAGGCCAGATTCCTGCAGTTACCCTCTCATTTAACTTGGCGCCTGATGTCTTCCTTGGAGATGCTACTAAGAAAATCGAAGAGTACACCAAAGAGATTGGTTTGCCACCTTCCATCATTACCAGCTATGGCGGTGATGCAGCGGTCTTTAAAGACAATCAATCAGGACAGGTGATTTTGATTTTGGCTGCTCTTGGAGTGATCTACATTCTTTTGGGTGTTCTGTATGAGAGTTATATTCATCCACTGACCATCTTGGCTGGATTACCGTCAGCGGCCATTGGTGCAATCTTAGCGTTGAGAATTTTCGGATTTGAGCTTACGGTGATTGCTTCTATCGGTATTTTGCTGCTCATTGGTATTGTGAAGAAAAATGCGATTTTGATGATTGACTTTGCACTGGATGCACAGCGCAATCGTGGCTTGACACCGGAAAAGGCCATACTAGAAGCTTGTGTACTCCGCTTCAGACCTATCATGATGACCACTTTCGCGGCCTTGATGGGCGCCCTGCCAATTGCACTTGGTATTGGTGCTGGCGCTGAGTTGCGTCAACCTCTTGGTATTAGCGTAGTTGGTGGCCTGATATTCTCGCAATTCGTGACCTTGATCATTACGCCTGTGATTTATCTTTATCTAGATAAGTACGCTGGTAATGGACCTATGGAGATTCCCGCTTCCATCCTTGAAGGTACCTAATGCGTCAAGTTATTCTCGATACTGAAACTACCGGCTTAAATCCTGCTACTGGCGATCGGATTATTGAGATTGGCTGCGTTGAAATGATGGGGCGTCGCCTCACAGACAGAACATTTCATTACTACATTAATCCCGAGCGCGATATTGATGCTGGTGCTTTTGCTGTTCACGGCTTATCTAGGGAATTCCTTTCTGATAAACCTGTTTTTGGCAGTATTGTTGAGCAGCTCATTGAATTTGTGGATGGCGCTGAAATTGTTATTCATAATGCCGCGTTTGACTTAGGATTCTTAGATAACGAGTTTGCCCTCTTAAAACGTCCACCGTTTCGCAATTTAGCATGTAAAGTTACCGATACCTTATTGGAGGCTCGTCAGATGTTTCCAGGAAAGCGAAATTCCTTGGATGCACTTTGTGATCGCTTTTCGATAAGTAATCAACATCGAACTTTACATGGCGCGTTATTAGATGCACAGCTTCTCGCTGAAGTTTATGTAGCAATGACTAGGGGTCAAGAAGATTTATCAATTGACTTAATCGACTATACCGTTGGATCGGACTCTTCGGGACAAGTCAAACCATTGCCCACCAGCTTGAAATTTATTGCCGCTAGCGATGAAGACTGTCAGCTCCATGAAAAGGTTCTAGCTGAAATAGCAAAGGCAAGTAAAAAGGACTCCGTATGGAGTCCTTTTCAAAAAACCGAGTGATAACGTTTTAAACAGCCGCTGCAATCGCTTTACCTAAGTCATCAGTCTTGGCATTTCCGCCAAGGTCTGGCGTCAATGGCGCATGTCCTGGACCTGAAGCCAGCACCTTCTCAATTGCAGAGAAAATAGCCTGCCCAGCTTCTGGGTAACCCAAATGATCGAGCATCATTGCACCACTCCAGATTTGACCAATGGGATTGGCAATCATCTTGCCGAAGATATCCGGGGCTGATCCATGAACCGGTTCAAATAGTGATGGAAATTTACCTTCAGGATTAATGCTTCCAGATGGGGCTACTGCGATAGTCCCAGTACAAGCTGGCCCAAGGTCCGACAAGATATCGCCAAAGAGGTTACTAGCAACAACGACATCGAAACGATCTGGATTCATAACAAAGTGTGCCGCCAAAATATCGATATGATATTTGTCGGTGCGGACATCTGTAAATTTCTTGGACATTGCCTCAACACGCTCATCCCAATAAGGCATCGTGATGGCGATACCATTTGACTTAGTAGCAGAAGTTAAGTGCTTTTTAGGGCGGCTTTGGGCTAAGTCAAATGCATATTGCAAAATTCGGTCAACGCCCTGTCTAGTAAAAATAGATTCTTGAATCACAAACTCGCGGTCTGTATCGGGGAACATTTTTCCACCAACGCTAGAGTATTCGCCTTCAGTATTTTCACGGACAACAAAGAAATCAATATCGCCAGGCTTTCGATTCGCCAGAGGACAAGGTACACCAGGCAATAAACGGACTGGGCGTAAATTAACGTACTGATCAAAACCGCGGCGGAACTGAATCAAACTTCCCCATAGGGAAACGTGATCAGGAAGAATGTCGGGCATACCAACAGCGCCAAAGAAAATAGCGTCGTATTTCATCAAGGTATCGAACCAATCGTCAGGCATCATCTTGCCGTGCTTGAGGTAGTAATCGCAGCTTGCAAAATCAAAATGATCAAACTGCATACCAATTCCAAATTTACGATTAGCAGCTTCAAGGGCACGAATACCCTCTGGCATCACTTCTTTGCCAATGCCATCGCCAGCAATCACTGCAATCTTTGGATTCTTAAATATTTTTTTTGCATTCATGAATAAGTCTCTTGTATGGGGGTTTTTTGATAGGAAAATTTTACCGCTATATAGCCCATGGGCTTAGCTAATGGCGCGACGAATTTCATCGGGGGCTTTTTTAACGCTACCGACAGACTCGCTATCGTGTTCACTCGTATTTTCAATCGTTTCAGGAATATCTTCTTGCATACGAATGTTGTCTTTAGGGCAGATAGGCGCTCCATAACTAGCCCATTTCTTGAGCAAAGTAACCTCAAAGCCACATTGTCCGCATTTAGCTTTGCTGCGGCTGGCATTGCTTGGTCTAGGTGGTGGAAAAACAATCGCTTGGTGTGGATATGGACCTAATTCTTGGCTAATCATCATCAGACGAACGGTAAGCTCTTCAGTGGCATGAGCCATCCTTGCTGGACCCTCTAGACCTACGGTTTGAGCAATCCCCTTAAAGTCCTCTCCATGCCCACTGAAGCAGTCATCTACAGCATGGCAAAGCTCATGAACTAAGGTATCTAAAAGCTGAACAGGATCATCAATTTTTGGGGAAATGAAGATCTCATTGACACCACCTACCGAGCGCTCCCTTGGCCAACACTGCCCCAGAGTTGTTCTAGGACTGCTAGAGGCTGGAAAGCCACAAGAAACTCTGACTGGTGGAATGGCATAACCTGCTTTAGAAAAAACAGGTTCTAAGTGTTTCACGGCATCGTCAAGCCATGCTTCTCTTACGGAATGTTGCTTCATTTGATCAAATTTCTAGGGTGGTTCAAAACGTTAAATTGCGATCATACGCCACCCTTAGTAGAATATTCAGATGAAAGATCTAGAAAGCCTCAGCGCGACTCAGGCAGCTAAGGCTCTCGCCAGACGAGAGATAAAAGCCACTGATTTACTTCTCTCCTGCCTTGACCGCATAGGACAACGTGAAAGCCCTGTGAAGCCATGGGCCAGCCTTGGCAAGGAGAATGCCCTCAGCTGCGCCAAAGATCTCGATAAAGGGGCTATTAAGGGCCTTTTGCATGGACTGCCAATTGGGGTAAAGGATCTTTTTGATACCTATGACCTACCTACAAGCTATGGCTCGCCTATTTATGCCAATCATTACCCGGTGGTTGATGCTGTTTCTGTAGCACTGATGCGTCAGGCTGGAGGCATCATCTTAGGGAAAACCGTCAGCACCGAATTTGCGACTTTTAAACCCCCGATTACGGTCAATCCACACCATGGTAGGTTCACGCCCGGGGGTTCTTCTAGCGGCTCGGCAGCTGCTGTCGCCGATTTTATGGTCCCACTCGCTACTGGCAGCCAAACAGCGGGATCCATTATTCGACCAGCCTCATATTGCGGTGTAGTTGGCTTTAAGCCTAGCTTCGGAAAGATCATGACGGCGGGCGTAAAAGCACTTGCCCCCTCTCTCGATACTTTGGGATGCTTCGGGCGCAGTGTCGGTGACGTTGCGCTTGGCGTTGCTGCCATGAGTGATGATCATGATTTAATCAATATTAAAGACCTTCATAACAAACCTCGCATCGGCATTTGTAAAACGGAGGATTGGTCATTGGCCAGCAAGGAAACCGCTGCGGCACTAGCCTTAGCAAGATTTACTGCGGAGTCCATTGCCAAAGGCGCGGTAAATGACATCCATCTTCCTATTGAATGCAAAGATCTTACTCAGACACAAGCGCGCATTATGAGTTCTGAAATGTCACGCGCCCTTCTTTTTGAGCGCATGCATTTTGCAAAAAAGTTGAGCCCTCAACTCATCAAGCAACTAACTGAAGGCGCTCAAATTCACTACGATCAATATCAAAGCGATCTAGTGAAGACGCTTTCGGCAAGATCATCACTAAAGCAATTATTGAATCAAGAAATTGATATCTTGATTGCTCCTAGCGCTTTAGGCGAAGCGCCTTTGGCAAAAGAAGGGACGGGTGATCCAGTATTTTGTCGTGGCTGGACATTATTAGGACTGCCCTGCATCAATCTTAATATTAGCCATGGTCCCAATGGACTTCCCGTTGGCATTCAACTGATAGCTGGATTTGGAAAAGATCACTTCTTATTAAGTGCCGCAAGAGCATTTGCGCTCGCATTGCCTGATCCCGCGTTGCGAGACCAGGCCTAGTGATATCGTTTTAGTCTAGCGTGATGTTGGCAGATTTAATTGCCTTATTCCAATAAGGCAATTCTTTTTTCAGCAAAGCATCCATTGCAGCAGGATTTAGATAGCGCAACTCAACGCCGGCAGCATCGCCCCGCTCCTTGACTTCAGGCAAAGCCAAGCTCTTTTTCACTGAATCAGTTAACTTGGTAATGATGGGAGCAGGAGTACCAGCGGGTGCATATAGAGCTACCCACGACTCAAGCTGAAATGAAGCTAGGCCAGCTTCGGCTGTAGTCGGTACGTTAGGCATTCCAGGATGACGGTTCTTGCCTGTTACCGCCAAACCTTTCAACTTTCCACTTTGAACATGCTGCATTACCGAAGGTGGCGTAGTAATAAACACTTGAACCTGGCCGGCTAGAACATCTTGTACCGCTGGGCCAGAACCTTTATAGGGAACATGGACCATATCGATGCCCGTAGTTTGCTTAAAGATCTCTGTACCAATATGAGATACAGAACCATTGCCCTGGGAAGCATAATTTAACTTACCGGGATTGGCTTTTGCATAAGCAATGAATTCTTTGAGATTATTTACCGGCACCGACGGGTGCACAGCAATCACATTGGTAGATACTGTTAAGAGAGCGACTGGTGAAAAATCTTTGATCGGATCCCACGGAAGTTTATCCATCAAAGCTGGGTTACCAACGTGATATCCAGAATAAGAAATAAGCAAGGTATAGCCATCGGGTTTCGCTTTAGCAACATACTGATAAGCCGTATTTCCGCTTGCGCCTGGCTTGTTATCAACAATCACAGGCTGCCCAATAACTCTGGTTAAGGGTTCACTTAATAGCCGTGCAGAGGTGTCCACTAGACCACCCGGAGGATTTGGCACTACTAATGTGATTGGTCTATCTGGAAAAGTATCGGCACAAGCCATACTAAAAGTAAACGTCAAACTAAGCGCTAGTAATATTTTGCGAGCATAGAAAGCAGTCTTCATGGGTTTCTCCTGAATAAAATTTTTATTAGCGTTGACCGACTTTGACATTGCCAAATATTGCTTGGGCTTCACGCGGTAAACAACGCCAGTAACGCTCATTAGATGGAACGATGCCATCTAATGCAGCAGCTGCCTCCCAAGCCCACCGGGGTTTGTATAAGAATGCTCGTGCCAACGCTATCAGATCGGCATCGCCCTGTTGCAAAATTTCTTCTGCCTGATGTGGATCGGTAATAAGCCCAACTGTCATGGTTGGTAATCCTGATTTATCTTTCACAATCTTGGCAAATGGAACTTGATATTTTGGCCCGATGGCAATTTTTTGTGCTGGTGAAATACCGCCAGAAGAAATATGCACAAAGTCAGCACCCAGTGGTTTTAGGCGAGCGGCAAAATCTGCCGTTTCCTCTGGAGTCCATCCCCCTTCAATCCAATCACTCGCTGAAATACGTATACCAAGAACGCCCTGATAAGCTTCTCTAACCGCCTTAAATAACTCCAATGGGAAACGAATACGGTTTTCATAAGAGCCGCCATATTCATCGGTACGCTGATTGGCAATAGGAGATAAAAATTGATGCAATAAATATCCGTGTGCACCGTGCAACTCAATACCATCAACGCCAATTCGATCAGAGCGCTGGGCAGCCACCACAAATGCATCAATCAATTCCTTTAACTCAGACTTGTTGAGCTCGTGAGGCAATCGCTCTCCCTCAAGTTGTGGAATGGCTGAAGGAGCGGTAGTTTCCCATCCACCCTGGCCTACCGCAAGGAGTTGGCCACCATCCCATGGCGTAGCACTGGAAGCCTTACGTCCAGCGTGGGCTAATTGAATAAAAACAGGGGTGGCAGGTGCCAATTTGCGTGCTCTCGATAACTTGTCCTTTAGGGCTGCCTCGGTACGGTCATCCCATAATCCCAGGCAGGCGGGTGTAATACGGCCCTCTGGCGTTACCCCTGTTGCCTCAATAATGAACAAGGCGGCCCCACTATTGAGCAAATTTCCCCAGTGCATCAGGTGCCAGTCAGTGGCCTCGCCATTCACCGCTGAATACTGGCACATTGGGGCAACTACGATCCGATTGGCCAGTTTTAGGGGGCCACGAGGGCTATTTAGGGTGTAGTTGGTAAAAAGAAGACTCATTCGGGACCTTTAAAAACTTGCAAAAATGGGCAAATAACTAAAATCAACTTATAGCTATAAAATGTTAAGAAATCAGAATAAACGAGACAGCGAAGTCGTGCAGGCCAAAGCGCCAAACGGCTTTATTATATTAATTACACCCTAGAAATAATAAGCACAAATGACTATGAATGCACCTAAAGCCTTTGATTCAAAAGAAGATGTTGGTCACTATGTTGGCGGAAAAATGGTCAACCCTCAGGATGGACGTTTCTCGGATGTATTTAACCCCACATTAGGTTCAGTTGCCCGCAAGGTTGCCCTGGCTAGCAAAAAAGAGGTTGACGCGGCAGTAGCTACTGCTCAAAAGGCTTTTGAAACCTGGAGCCAAACGAGCCCATTGCGCCGTGCCCGCATCCTTTTTAAATATTTAGAGCTTTTAAATGCAAATCGCGATGAGCTGGCAGCGATGATTACTGCAGAGCATGGCAAAGTCTTTACCGATGCCCAGGGTGAAGTAACCCGTGGCATTGAAATTCTTGAATTTGCTACCGGCATTCCAGAATTATTAAAAGGCGACTATACAGAACAGGTTTCCACTGATATTGATAACTGGGTGATGCGTCAGCCCCTAGGTGTAGTTGCCGGCATTACGCCGTTCAACTTTCCTGTGATGGTGCCGATGTGGATGTTCCCGATGGCCATTGCTTGTGGCAATACTTTCATTCTTAAACCTAGCCCGACTGATCCCTCCGCCGCATTATTTATGGCAAAGCTTTTAAAAGATGCCGGATTGCCGGATGGCGTGTTTAACGTTGTTCAGGGTGATAAAGAAGCGGTTGATGCCTTAATTGAAAATCCAGATGTCAAAGCAGTAAGCTTTGTTGGATCTACGCCTATTGCTAACTACATCTATGAGCGTTGTGCTCATTTTGGTAAGCGTTCTCAGGCCCTAGGTGGTGCCAAGAATCATATGGTGATCATGCCTGATGCTGATATTGATAAAGCCATTGATGCATTAGTCGGTGCCGCGTACGGTTCGGCTGGAGAGCGTTGTATGGCCATCTCTGTTGCGGTACTCGTTGGTGATGTCGCTGAGAAGATCATGCCAAAGCTGATCGAGCGCACCAAAACCTTAAAAGTTAAAAATGGTATGGAGCTTGATGCTGAGATGGGCCCTATTGTTAGCAAGGCCGCTTTAGAGCGCATCACTGGGTACATTGAGAGTGGCGTCGCTTCCGGCGCAAAACTCCTGGTAGACGGTCGCGGCTTAAAGGTTCCCGGAAACGAGAATGGCTTCTTCATTGGTGGCACCTTATTTGACAATGTCACTCCAGATATGAAGATTTACCTAGAAGAAATTTTTGGACCAGTACTCTCTTGCCTGCGTGTAGCCAACTTTACAGAAGCTCTCAACCTCGTAAATTCTTGTGAATTTGGTAATGGTGTTGCCTGCTTCACGAGCGATGGCAATATTGCCCGTGAATTTGCGCGTCGTGTTCAGGTTGGCATGGTTGGCATTAATGTACCTATTCCAGTGCCTATGGCATGGCATGGTTTTGGCGGCTGGAAGAAATCGATCTTTGGCGATATGCACGCCTATGGCAAAGAAGGTGTTCGCTTCTATACTAAACAAAAGAGTGTCATGCAACGTTGGCCAGAAAGCATTGCTAAAGGCGCTGAGTTTGTGATGCCAACATCGAAGTAAGTTAACGCCATACTTCAAAATAAAAAAGTGACCTCAGGGTCACTTTTTTATTGGCTACCTAAAGTGTTATTTTAGGATGTTGGGAATACTACCCTACGTTCAATTGCTCGCGCGCACAGAACAATCACCGATACCAAGGCTAAGTACACAATGGCCGTTAAGAGATAGGCCTTAAAGAACTGAAAGTTACTTGCAGCCAACTCTTGCATGCGGGCAAAAAACTCCGTGTATTGAATTAAAAAGGCAACCGAGCTATCTTTCAGGTTGCCAATCACTTGATTCGTTAAAGCAGGAACAGATAAGCGCATTACCTGAGGCAAAGTAATTAAGCGAAAGATCTGAAACGGGCTAAATCCTTGTGCAGCAGCAGCTTCCAGCTGGATAAAATTCAAACCGTTATAAGCGGTCTTTATATACGCAGCGTTATAGGCTGCGACATTGAGAGTGAATCCAATAGCGGCAACGACAAAGGGATCCATACGCAATCCCCACTGTGGCAGTCCGTAATACATCAAAAAGAGCAATACGATGAGTGGCATCCCAATAAAGAAGGAAATATAAGAATTGGTAGCCGTGCGAATAAAATAGTTCTTGCTGATGGATAGATAAAAAACGACTATACCCAGAAGCAAGCCAGTTACGCTAATTAATCCCGCCAACTTCAGAGTGTTCACCAGACCCGCCAATATCAGCGGCATCTGCGTAATCAGATCTGCTTCAAAGATCCTCCAAGCGTTCATTTAAACCCATCCTTATTACCGAAGAATGCTTGAATATCTGGATCGGAAGTATCACTTGCCAATATAGAAATTTTCTCATCAGCGCGAATCACGCCTTTATCCAAGAACATGACCGTATCAGAAATATTTTGCGCTAGTGCAAGGTCATGGGTTACACATAACATCGTGATACCAGCCTCATGAAGCCGATTGATCAGATCAGCAACATCTCGTGACATGATGGGATCTAAGGCAGATGTAGGTTCATCCAAGACCAATACCGCCGGATCCATCGCTAGAGCACGGGCAATAGCAACGCGCTGTTGCTGACCACCAGAGAGTTGCGCTGGATATTTATGCTGCTGAATAGCCATATCAAATTTTTCTAAAGTGGCTAATGCTTTCTCATCAGCTTCTGGCTTCTTCATTCCCTCAAGAACTTTCAAGGCCAAAGTGACGTTTTCTAGAACTGTTAAGTGGCTATACAAAGCAAATTGCTGAAATACAAAACCAATTTGTTTGCGCAAAGCACGGACATCAACTCCCGGACCCGCGACTTCTTTTCCACGGAAAATAATTGAACCTGATGTTGGGTTCTCTAGGCGATTAAGGCAATGCAATATGGTGGACTTACCAGAGCCGGAGGCACCCATCAGCACTCTCACTTGGCCATCTTCAACATCAAAATTAATATCTGAGAGCACTACCTGCTCACCATAGACCTTTTTTAGATCACGCACCTGAATTAACGACATCGTGCAATTCCTTCTAATTCATTATGTTGAGAGCTCATGCTTTGCCTAGCCCTGGTATTTGGTAATGTCGATTGATGAGCTGAATGCCGACCAATAGGATTCGATAAATAGCGAAATATAAAATACCAACGGCAAAATACACCTCAACACCACGTAAGGTGGTTGAAGTGAGAGCGATTGCTTGCTTGGTAATCTCCGGAATACCGACGGTATAAGCAAAAGGCGAATACTTTAGAACAGAGGTAAATTCATTAATCATGCCGGGGACAGAAAAACGCAGCATTTGGGGCAAATCAATGTACCAGAGTACTTGTAACTTGCTCAATCCCATAGCCTCACCCGCCAAGATTTCAACGGAATTGACTGAATTAAAAGCACCTCGAAATACCTCTGCAAGATAAGCCGAGGTAACAAGCCCTAAACTCATTGCCATAGCCATCAAGGGCGGCACTTTAAGGCCGACACTAGGTAAGCCAAAGTACACCATAAAAAGTAAGACCAAAACGGGTACCCCACGGAAAACATAGGTATAGGCATCAATGATGGGCGTGAGCCCAGGAATAGAGAGACGTCGTAAGCAGGCCAGAGTTAAGCCGATGACTAGACCGGTCGCACTACAAACCAAGGTAACTACTACCGTATAGGAAATTCCTTGCGCGAGTTGCGCAAGGATGTCGTAGAAATTCACTGTTGCGCCCTATTACCTAGAAATCAATTCATCCATTTATCTAGGATCGCTTTAATCTTGTCGGGACCAAGCTCTTTGAGGTATGCATCAAAATCATCGCGTAATTTAGACCCCTTAACAAAGGCAAAGCCCAATTTATCGTAACCGGTAAATACATAATCACTCTCGATCGGTAGCTTGAGTTTATTAATGTAGTTCGCTAGGACTGGCTCCTCAATAAAGGCAAGATCGATATTGCCATTTTGTAAATCAGTAATGACTTCTGTATAAGATGGATAAAGCTTCACCTTACTCAATGAATAGTAGCCTTTAGGCTCTAGCTCGTTACGAATTAAATCGTCATAAGCCATTCCGCGAGGATAGCCAATTTTATATTTCTTAAGTTCGCTTAAGTCTTTGATCTTAATATCACGATTTTTCATGCTGACTAAGTGCCAAGCGTTATCGTAATAAGGCTGAGAAAAATCCATTACTTCTTTACGCTTATCGGTAATAGAAATCCCTGAAAAGGCCACGTCAGCTTGCCCACTAGAAACTGCACCTAACATTCCTTGCCAATCATAAGGAGTTACTTTTAAGGTACAGCCACGTGCTTTGCAATAACCTTCAAAAATATCCATATCGGCACCGACAATCTTGCCGTTTTGTTCAAAGACCATTGGCGGTGAAGCAGGAGATACAGCCACCTTAATTTCTTTTGAATCATTCTTTGAACAAGCGGACAGACCCAAGGCAAAAAGCGTGGCAACTAAAAGCAGAAAAATGCGTTTCATTTACGTATCCCCGTCAAACAAGTTAGGTCCAAAAGGACGTCAGAGCAAGTATAGGGGATTTGTAAGGAGGCTTATTGGAGGGTATTTTTGAATGCTGGAATGAATGGCACAGCCATCACTTCAATACCCTCATCCCTAAGAGCTTCTGCCTCATCTAAGGTAGTTTGCCCGCGGATGCTCCGTTCTGGGGCCTCTTTGTAGTGAATTTTTCGAGCCTCCTCAGCAAAGCCGCTACCTACATCCTCAGAACGGCCCATTAAATCACGCATCCCCTTTAAAAAGGCAGCTTGAACCTGGGCTTCTAGCTGAGAATGGTCGTTGCTCGTAAGTGCCACAACATCACCACTGAGGTTGGTGTTTTCAGCCTTAGGTACAGTTAAATCTGTTGAAGAAGACTTGGCTATATGGGGGGCTGAAGGCATTCTGCTGATATCGGTGCTATCGCATACCGGGCACGCTAGTATTCCCTTATCCTGCTGAGCAAGGCAGTCCTCTTCTGAGGCAAACCACCCTTCAAAGCGATGATCTAAAGGGCAAGCAAGGTTATAAACTTTCATAAGACCTATATCGGGGCAAAAGTACTAAATTCAATACCCCTATTTTAATAGGTTTTAGCTAAGCCTATTCAATAGTCTGAGGCTTTACCAGACCACGTCTATAGCGATCTAACCAATATGCAGAGATCGTGGTCTTAACATCAGTGATCTCCCCCTCTTCCACCCAAGTAATGAGTTGCTCTAAGGGAGCTGCAAATACGTCCAAAAATTCCTCATCATCCAACTTGCTTTTGCCTGGCACTAAGTCCTCAGCAAGATAAATATCGATTAACTCGGTTGAATAAGAAATGACTGGATGAATGCGGCGAATATAGCTCCATTTTTTAGCGGTATAGCCTGTCTCTTCTTCAAGCTCACGTTTAGCGCACAAAAGGTGATCCTCACCAATCTCCAACTTGCCAGCAGGAATCTCAATGCAGGCCTTTGATATTGGATAACGATACTGACGCTCTAAAAGAACTCTGCCATCATCCAATATGGCGACTATTGCTACTGCGCCAGGATGCGTTAAATATTCACGGACAGCCTCCTGACCATCCGGCAGTAAAATTTTATCGCGCTTCATATGCAAAAAGATGCCGCCATAGATATCCTCGCCAGAGATACGGTCTTCACGCAAGTGCTGGTCACCAGTAGGCAAATCTTTAAATGATTTTTCAGTCATGGTGCGCTAGCTTTCGTTTAATGAAACATTCATCTTGCAAAAAATAAATGACGATTTAATGACAAACTTTAAATAATAAAGGCCCCAAATTGGAGCCCTTATTCATTGCTGGTGAGCTTCTTAAGATCCCAGTAAGGTTCTGCGCATTGCATCCAAACAGAGACTCATTAGGCCCGCAGGAACTATTCCGATGACCAGAACCAAGATACTATTTAAACCCAAAATGCCTTTAGCAAAACCTGATCCAGTAACGGTGATTTCATGATCGGGCTGATCAAAGTACATTACCTTCACTACGCGCAAGTAGTAAAAAGCACCTACCAAAGATGCAAGGACCGCTATCACCGCTAAGAAAGTGTGTTCTGCATCAACCAAAGCTTCCAAGACACCAAGCTTAGCCGCAAAACCTACCGTTGGTGGAATACCGGCTAAGGAGAACATCATTACCAATCCAATAAATGCAAACCAAGGATGGGTTTTATTTAAACCCTTCAGTCCATCTAAAGTTTCGCAATCGTAACCCTTGCGAGATAAGATCATCAATAAACCGAAAGTACCCAATGTTGTTAGAACATAGGTAATGGCATAAAACATTGAAGCACTAAAAGCATGATCGTCAAATACTGAAAGCATACCCAAGAGGACAAAGCCCATTTGCGCAATAGCTGAATAAGCTAACATGCGCTTGATATTGGTTTGGGCAATAGCAGTAACGTTACCAACCACCAGAGAAAGAACAGCGAGCAAGACCAACATCGGCTGCCAATCACCTAAGAGTGGCAATAAGGTATTGACTAGCAAGCGGAATAACAAAGCAAAGGCCGCTAATTTTGGTGCAGCTGCAATCATCAAGGTCACTGCAGTTGGAGCGCCTTGATAGACATCGGGCACCCACATATGGAAAGGTACAACCCCTAATTTGAATGCTAGGCCAGCAACAATAAATACCAGACCAAATGCCATTACGAGATGGTTGATGCGCGGATCGGCGACTATTTTGAAGATCTCAATGAGATCCAATGAGCCTGTCACGCCATAGAGCATCGACATGCCATATAGCAAGAAACCAGAAGCCAAAGCCCCCAAGATAAAGTATTTAATTGCCGCTTCTACACTCTTTTCACTACTATGGCGCATAGCAACCAATGCATACATTGGCAAAGCCATAAGCTCTAAGCCGAGATACAAGGTCAATAAGTTGGCCCCCGAGATCAAGACCATCTGACCTAGCAAAGCCAGCAAAGCTAGAACAATGAAGTCTGGGCGGAACATGCCGCGATCTTGGAGATATTTCTTAGAATAAATCAGGCTTACCAATACCGCACCACAAGAACAAGCCTTTAATAAATTTGAAAATGGGTCTGATTGAAACAAGCCATTCATAGCAACCAGAGAAACGTCACCCATGCGGCCTACAAATAAAAATATCAAGTAAGCCAATAAGATGATCGAGAAGAAATATACAAAGCCTACGCCACGTGGTGTATGAAATACGTCTTGCTCTACCCTAGGTGTTGAGCTTGGGTTCTCACGTACATAAACACTTAGCACTAACAGTAGGCAGGTGACTATGAGTAAAACGAGTTCTGGCAGGATGGCGTATAGGTCGAATGCTTGCATTTGCTTTTACTCAGAGTTTGCTAACAGCAACATGCTGTAACAGATTAATGACTGCAGGATGAATAATGTCAGTAAACGGTTTTGGATAAACGCCCATTCCAATGACACAAATCGTTAAGACGGCCATCATGAAATACTCACGGCCATTGAGATCTTTTAATACTTCAACGTGGGTATTTGTAATGGCGCCAAAGAACACGCGCTTCACCATCCACAAAGAATAGGCAGCACCCAGAATTAATGCTGTTGCAGCCAAGATGCCGATTACAAAGTCATAATCAACTGCTGCCAGAATGACCATGAATTCACCAACGAAACCAGAAGTCGCTGGCAATCCACAATTTGCCATCGCCATCAATACTGCAAAAGCAGTAAATGCTGGCATCCGATGCACTACGCCGCCGTAATCTGCAATTTGACGGGTATGCATGCGGTCATACAAGACACCAATCGACAAGAACATGGCACCCGCTACAAAGCCGTGGGAAATCATCTGAACGATACCGCCTTCGATACCCAAAGGACTAAAGAGGAAGAAACCAAGCGTGACAAAACCCATGTGTGCTACAGAGGAATATGCGACCAGCTTTTTCATATCCTTCTGTACCAATGCAACGGCACCGACATAAATCACCGCCACCAATGACAGGAAAATAATGAACGGGCCAAGATATTGACTTGCATCTGGAGCAATAGGCAACGAGAAGCGCAAGAAACCATAGGCACCGAGCTTCAACATGATGGCTGCCAACACTACAGAACCGCCAGTTGGGGCCTCTACGTGGACGTCCGGCAACCAGGTATGCAAGGGCCACATTGGAACCTTCACCGCAAATGCCATAAAGAATGCTGCGAATAACAATATTTGCTCAACTATATCTAAGCGGGCATTTTGCCAGGCCAAGATATCAAAGGTATTGGTCACGTTATAGAGATAAAGCATGGCAACCAAAGTTAACAATGAGCCAAGCAATGTGTATAAGAAGAATTTAAACGCCGCATAAATACGATTGTGTCCGCCCCAAACGCCGATGATGATGTACATCGGGATCAAAGTTGCCTCAAAGAAGACGTAGAACAATAAGGCATCAAGGGCGCAGAAAACACCAATCATCAATCCTGAGAGGATCATGAATGAAGCAAAATATTGCGACACCTTGGTATCAATCACTTCCCAGGCGGCGATCACAACAAAAATATTAATAAATGCTGTAAGGACAATAAACCAGACCGAGATTCCATCTATGCCAAGATAGTAGTTAATGTCGTAACGAGGAATCCAGCTTACCTTCTCTACAAACTGCATTCCAGAATTGGCAATATCAAAGTTTAGGATGAGAGGAAGCGTGGCAATAAAGCTGATGACAGCACCGATGAGTGCTAACCAGCGAACACCAGCGGATGGCTTCTCAGACCCATAAAACAAAATAATGAGTCCAAAAATAATCGGGGTCCAAATGGCATAAGAAAGAATCATAGTGGCTACTTAAGTAACAAAGGCCTATCGAACAAAAGGCAGGTAAGCGTACAAAACCCAAGCTAACAATACCGCCAGGCCTGCAATCATTGCAAACGCGTAGTGATATAGATAGCCGGATTGCAAATGGCGAATCACACCAGCAAAGCGCCCTACTGCATGCGCACTGCCATTAACAAAAAAACCATCAATTACCTTCTGGTCACCGCGATGCCATAAGATACCGCCGATCCACAGCAAGCCCTTTGCAAATACAGCCTGGTTTAAATCATCAAGATAGTATTTGTTATCAAATAATTTTTTGATTGGCGCAAATGTTTCTGCAACCTTAGTGGGCAACTTAGGAACCCAAAGATAACCAATAGCAGCAGTTAAAACACCTAGCACTACAAGCAAAAATACAGGCGAGGTAAATGCATGAATAGCCATTGCAATCGGACCATGGAATTCATCTTCTAGTTCTTTCATCACCGGATGACGTGCTATGTCTATAAAGATAGAGTCGCCAAAGTAAGTTCCAAATAACAGTGGCGTAATCGTGTAGAACCCAATAATCACCGATGGGATTGCCAACAAAATTAATGGCACCGTGACTACTGCTGGCGATTCATGCGGCTTTTCACCTGGTGCTAAACCGTGATGAGCATGATCGTCGCCCTGCTCTGCATGAGCATGATGATCATGGCTATCCGCATGACCCCAACGGGCTTTCCCATGGAACACCCAGAAATACAAACGGAATGAATATAAAGCAGTAACAAACACGCTTGCCATAACAGCAAAGTAGGCAAAACCGGAGCCGGCGATATGGCTAGCAGCTACAGCCTCAATGATGGAGTCTTTAGAGTAAAAGCCGGAGAAGAAAGGCGTCCCAATCAATGCAAGATTACCCAATAACATCATTAAGCAAGTTATCGGCATGTATTTCCAAAGGCCGCCCATTTTGCGCATATCTTGCTCATGGTGCATTCCCAAAATAACGCTACCCGCCGCAAGGAACAACAAAGCCTTGAAGAATGCATGGGTCATTAAATGGAAGATGGCAACGGGATAGGCAGAAACGCCCAGCGCTACAGTCATATAACCCAACTGAGATAGTGTCGAGTAGGCAACTACGCGCTTGATATCGGTCTGCACAATGCCGAGGAAGCCCATAAAGAGCGCCGTAATAGAACCAATAATCAAGATGAAGCTCAGAGCAACATCAGACAATTCAAATAACGGTGACATGCGTGAAACCATAAAGATGCCGGCAGTCACCATGGTTGCAGCGTGAATCAAAGCAGAAATCGGGGTTGGGCCTTCCATGGAGTCAGGCAACCAAACATGTAATGGGAATTGCGCTGATTTACCCATAGCACCAATAAAGAGGCAAATACAAATTACCGTCATCAAATTCCAACTAGTACCAGGCAATGTTTGCGCTGCTAAGGCAGTATTTTGAGAAAAGATAACGTCGTATTGCATTGAACCGGTACTTGCTAATATCAGTCCAATTCCTAAAATGAATCCAAAGTCACCGACACGATTAACCAGGAAGGCTTTCATGTTGGCAAACACTGCTGATTGACGCTCAAAATAAAAGCCAATCAGAAGATAGGACACAACACCCACTGCTTCCCAGCCAAAGAAAAGCTGCAAGAGGTTATTGCTCATGACCAACATCAACATGGCAAAGGTAAATAAAGATATATAGGAGAAAAAGCGGTTGTAACCCTCTTCTCCTTGCATATAGCCAATGGTGTAAATGTGAACCATTAAAGAGACAAAGGTCACAACACACATCATCGTTGCGGTTAAGGGATCTATGAGAAAGCCAATATCTAAATTGAGCTCACCTAGCTGCATCCAACGATACACAGTGCCGTTAAAGTAAAAACCATCCATCACTTGCACTAAGACGTTGCAAGAGAGTACAAACGCAATCGTTACGCCCAAGATGGTCACAAATTGACTTGCGCCATGACCAATACGGTTACCACCTAATTTGGTACCAAAGAAGCCCGCAATGATGGAGCCCACTAATGGGGCCAGCGGAATTGCACAGAGAATAGGAATGTTGAGGGTCAATTGCATGACTAGCCTTTTAGGTGGTCAAGATCATCGGCATTGATGGTGTCAACCTTACGGAAGAGCACAACCAAGATTGCCAAACCGATAGCTGCTTCAGCAGCTGCCACAGTCAGAATAAAGAATACAAATACTTGGCCTGCCATGTCACCCAAATAATGCGAGAAGGCAACAAAATTCATATTGACCGAGAGCAACATGAGCTCAATTGCCATCAATAAAACGATGACATTTTTACGATTCAAGAAAATCCCGATAACACTAGTAGCGAATAAGATCGCACTCAGAACTAAATAGTGAGCAAGAGTGATATTCATTTCTTCTCCCCTCTAACATCTTGCTTTGCAGCCATATCTGAATCCATCTTCACAATGCGCATGCGATCAGCGGCAACTACATTGACTTGCTCATGAATATTTTGGGCTTTTGAATCTTTACGATTGCGCAGCGTTAATGCAACGGCAGCAATAATAGCGACCAGCAAAATAACACCGGCCACTTCAAAGGCATACACATAATCAACAAAAATCAGCATGCCCAGAGCCTGAGTATTGTTTGCCATCATTTCTTCAGGCATGGGTTGCACTGGAGCAGTGGTACCAATAAAGCTGCGAATAATCACTATGGAGAGCTCAAGCACAATCACAGCACCCATCAAAAAGGCTACTGGGAGGAACTTTCTAAAGTCTCGACGTAAATGCTCCAAATCGAGATCAAGCATCATGACCACAAAAAGGAATAAGACCATGACAGCGCCGACGTAAACCAGTATTAAAGCCAAGCTAAGGAATTCTGCTTTCAAGAGCATCCACAGTCCTGAGGCACAGAAAAAAGCAAGAACTAAAAACAAGGCAGCATGAACTGGGTTACGAGCAGTTATTACGCGCAAGGCAGAAATAACTAAGAGTCCTGCAAAGCCGTAAAAGAAAACGGCGAATAAGGTAGATGGATCGAATGTCATATGTATTTGTGCTTTATTCGATTAGCGGTAAGGTGCATCAATAGCACGGTTAGCAGCAATATCTTTTTCATACTTATCACCTACCGCTAAAAGCATCTCTTTAGTGAAATACAAATCACCGCGCTTGTCGCCAAAGTATTCAAAAATATTAGTTTCAACAATCGCATCAACTGGGCAGGCTTCTTCACAGAAACCACAGAAAATACATTTTGTTAAATCAATGTCATAACGGCTCGTGCGACGAGTACCATCATCACGCTCAGCTGTTTCGATGGTGATTGCATAGGCTGGGCATACTGCCTCACAAAGTTTGCATCCAATACAGCGTTCTTCGCCATTCTCGTAGCGACGCAAAGCATGTAGGCCGCGAAAACGAGGTGACAAAGGGGTCTTTTCTTCGGGATACTGAATGGTGATCTTTGGCTTAAAGAGATAACGACCGGTAATGGACATGCCAGTCAAGATGTCTTTAAGCATCAAGCTATCGAGGAATTGGGAAATTTTCTTAAACATGATTGGTCAACTTATTTCCAAATATTCCATGGGGAAACAACCCAGGCGCCGATAACAACCACCCAGAAGACTGAGATGGGAATAAAAATTTTCCAGCCTAAACGCATGATTTGGTCATAGCGATAACGCGGCAATGTGGCACGCAGCCAAATTACGCAGGATAAGAGGAAAAATGTTTTTCCAAATAACCAGAAGAAGCCTGGAATATCGCGCAAGATTGGCAGATCAACAATGGGTAGCCAGCCACCCAAGAACATGATTGAGGCAACAGCTGCAATCAAGATCATGTTGGCATATTCTGCCAAGAAGAACATTGCAAAGGACATGCCTGAATACTCAACCATGTGCCCAGCCACAATCTCAGACTCCCCTTCGACAACGTCAAATGGGTGACGATTGGTTTCTGCGACTCCAGAGATGAAGTAGATCAAGAACATTGGCAATAAAGGCAACCAGTTCCAGGATAAGAAATTGAGGCCCAAACTAGCAAAGTACCCTTGCTCTTGAGAGGCAACGATCGTACTGAGATTGAGCGAACCAGAAGTCAGTAACACCGTAACCAAAGCAAAGCCCATAGCAATCTCATAAGAGATCATCTGCGCAGAAGCTCGCATTGCGCCCAAGAAAGGATATTTAGAGTTAGATGACCAGCCAGCAAGAATCACGCCATAAACACCAATGGATGAAATAGCCATGATGTACAAAAGACCAGCATTGACATCGGCAAGCACCATCTTTGCCTGAAATGGAATTACCGCCCATGCTGCAAAAGCAGGCATGATCACCATAATCGGTGCAATAAAGTAAAGAACCTTACTAGCCTGTGCCGGAGCAATAATTTCTTTTAATAAAAGCTTTAAAGCGTCTGCAATTGGTTGCAGGAGACCTAATGGACCCACACGATTTGGTCCGAGTCGGATATGCATCCAGCCAATTAACTTACGCTCCCAGAGTGTTAGGTAGGCAACGCATCCAAACATCGGCAACACAATAATGACGATGCGCACCAAGGCCCATACAAGCGGCCAAAGAGAACCAAAAATAGCCTCACCATGGGTGGTAACGAGGTTCAAGAAATTATCCATCTCGTCCCTTACGCCTTACTAACGGTTACAGGACCAAACATGGATCCTAATTTCGTACTAGCCGTAGTTCCAGCAGAAATACGCACGGCACCAGGCGCTAAATTGATTTCAAGGGTCGCAGGTAACACGACAGATTGATTATCTTGAGTAACGCAAATAGCATCGCCCTCATTCAATCCCAGTTCAGAGAAAATCTTCTGGCCCATCCCAATTTGATTGCCACGTTTAGCATCGCGCGTTAGTTGCAATGCTGAGGAGCGACGAACAATTTGATCGCCGGCATATATATTGACATCAGTAATACGCTCTAGACCAGAGTGCGGGGCTAGATTTCCATTGACGAGCGTATTGGCACTAGATTGGTTATTCAATTTGGCGCAATAGTTATCACCCAGGGCTTCACCCAATACCTCTTCAGGCATATTGAATAAAAAGCCGTCTAAGTTCAATAGGCCACCCAATACTCGCAACACCTTCCATGCTGGTCGTGAATCACCCAAAGGTTTTACAGACGGCTGAATAGTTTGCACTCGACCTTCTGCATTTACAAAGGTAGAGACTGTTTCTGTAAAAGTGGAGATTGGCAAGATGACATCAGCGACTTCAAGCAGATCAGCACTCTTAAAGGCAGTTAAAGCAATCACAGTATTGGCCTTAGCTAAAGCAGCACGCGCAAGTGCAGGATTGGGTAAATCAGAATCAGGCTCAATGTTCATCAGCACTACTGCACGGCGATCACCTGAGAGAACTGATTGGACCCCTGCTCCATTGGCATTCACGAGTGATGCGCCAACGGCATTTCCACCTACTGGCAAGAAGCCAAAAGTAGCGCCTGTTTGTTCGGCAATAAATTGAGCCAAAACATGCAAATCTGATGCATGTGGATGAGAAATCGCAGCAGAGCCCAGCAATACTGCCGAAGAAGATCCAGAGAGCAGACTATCCGCAATTTGTTGAGCTTGAGTAGAGATAGGTAAATTGAATGTGCCGACTGGTACAGATACCGATTTCGCCTTCGCAATGGCTATGGTCACTTCGCTTAATGCATTCAACCATCCGCTTGGTGCAGCAGCGATACCTTTACTGGCAATTAACCAGTCATCACCGCCCGCATCAATACGCGTTACCTGCAAACCACGCTTGCTAGCAGTACGAATACGTGCAGCAATCACAGGCTGATCTTTGCGTAAGAAGCTGCCAATGATCAAGGCGCGGTCTAACTCGCTTAACTTGGTAATTGGCATACCTAGCCAAGGCGCGCTTGAGGCTCCGGCTATATCAGTTTGACGCAAACGGGTTTCGACTTGATTTGATCCCAGGCCACGAATCAGCTTTTGTAAAAGGTGCAATTCTTCAGTACTAGATATAGGATGTGCCAAAGCACCAATGGACTCAGCACCACTCTCTGCAGCAATCGTCTTCAAGGAATGGGCAATATAATCCAACGCAGACTGCCAGTCCGTCTCCAACCACTGACCACCCTGTTTAACCATTGGCGTCGTAATGCGGTCTGCACTATTTAAACCCTCATAAGAAAAGCGATCGCGATCGCTAATCCAGCATTCGTTGATTGCCTCATTTTCAAGGGCAACAACACGCATCACTTTATTGGCTTTTGTCTGAACAGTAGTGTTTGCACCCAAGCTATCGTGCGGACTCACTGAGCGCTTACGACCCAATTCCCAGGTCCGAGCGGCGTAACGAAATGGTTTGCTTGTTAATGCGCCAACAGGACATATATCAATCATGTTTCCAGAGAGCTCTGAATCCACTGTTTGACCCACAAAGGTGGTGATCTCAGAATGCTCGCCACGATTAATCATGCCAAGCTCCATTACACCGGCAACTTCTTGACCGAAACGAACGCAACGTGTGCAATGAATGCAACGTGACATTTCCTGCATGGAAATTAATGGGCCTACGTTCTTATGAAATACGACGCGCTTCTCTTCTTCATAGCGAGAATTTGACTTTCCATAACCAACAGCTAAATCCTGTAACTGACACTCACCACCCTGGTCACAAATTGGGCAATCTAATGGGTGGTTAATCAATAAAAATTCCATTACGGAACGCTGCGCTTCAACTGCTTTAGCTGAATGCGTAAATACTTTCATTCCCTGCGTCACTGGGGTTGCGCAAGCTGGCAAAGGTTTTGGTGCCTTTTCAACTTCTACTAAACACATACGACAATTAGCAGCAATGGATAATTTCTTGTGATAGCAAAAGTGAGGAATATAAGTACCGATTTTGTTCGCGGCGTACATCACCATCGAACCTTGCGGAACTTCTACTGCCTTACCATCTAATTCGATTTCAACCATGCTCACTTTAAGATGTCCCGTGCTCAATAACTTATAAAGGTTTTGCAGAATCTAAGCAGCGCTTATGTTCTACGTGATACGCAAATTCATCCATGTAATGCTTCAACATACCGCGCACTGGCATTGCAGCCGCATCACCTAATGCGCAAATGGTACGACCTTGAATATTGGCCGCTACATCATTAAGCAGATCCATGTCCTCAGGATGACCCTGGCCATGTTCAATGCGATGCACAATGCGCCATAACCAACCAGTGCCTTCGCGACAAGGAGTGCACTGACCACATGATTCTTCATGATAGAAATAAGACAAACGCTCTAATGCACGAACCATGCAGCGTGTTTCATTCATGACGATGACAGCGCCTGAACCCAACATCGATCCAGCTTTAGCGATACTGTCGTAATCCATCGTCAAATCCATCATTTGTGCGCCAGGAATTACTGGGGCTGATGATCCACCGGGAATGACCGCTTTTAAAGCTATGCCATCGCGCATACCCCCGGCGAGTTTCAAGAGCTCAGCAAAAGGGGTGCCCAATGGAATCTCATAATTGCCGGGATGCACTACATCACCCGAGACAGAGAAAATCTTTGTGCCGCCATTATTTGGCTTGCCTAGGTCTAAATAAGCTTGACCACCAATCGCCAAAATAAAGGGTACTGCAGCAAATGTTTCTGTGTTGTTGATTGTGGTTGGCTTGCCATACAAACCAAAACTGGCCGGGAATGGTGGTTTGAAGCGCGGCTGGCCTTTTTTACCTTCCAAAGATTCCAACAAGGCAGTTTCTTCCCCGCAAATGTAAGCGCCCCAACCTGGAGAAGCATGAAGTTGGAATGAAAAATCACTTCCTAAAATCTTATCGCCGAGTAAACCAGCGGCACGAGCTTCTTCCAATGCCTCTTCGAAGCGTGAATACACTTCCCAGATTTCACCATGGATATAGTTATATCCAGTAGTGATACCCATGGTGTATGCACCAATGATCATGCCTTCAATCAAAGCATGCGGGTTGTAACGCATGATGTCGCGGTCTTTAAAAGTACCCGGCTCACCTTCGTCGCTATTACAAACTAAATATTTTTGCCCGGGAAATTGACGTGGCATGAAGCTCCACTTCAAGCCCGTTGGGAATCCAGCGCCACCACGACCACGTAATGATGATGCTTTTAATTCAGCAATGATGGAATCTGGCGCAACCTTATCGTTAATTAAACGACGTAACTGCTGATAACCGCCACGGCTCTCATAATCTTTTAAACGCCAGTTATCGCCATTTAATCCAGCGAGAATTAATGGCTTGATATGACGATCGTGCAAGCTAGTCATGCTGCTTTCCCTTCTGCACGGAGCTCATTTAATAGAGCATCAATTTTTTCTTTACTCATAAAGCTACACATCCGCTTGTCATTCACGAGCATTACCGGTGAATCGCCGCATGCCCCCATGCACTCACCCTCTTTTAAGGTGAAGTTACCGCAGGGAGTTGTTTCGTTGTAGCCGATACCCAAAGTTTCCTTTAAGTAAGTCGCTGCAGTTTCACCATGGGTTAACTGACAAGGTAAATTTGTACAAATAACAAGCTTGTATTTCCCAATTGGTTTGGTGTTGTACATGTTGTAGAAAGTAGCGACTTCCTCAACTGCAATCGTTGGCATTTCCAAGATTTGCGCAACAGTAGCAATAACTTCAGGAGATACCCAACCTAGTTCAGTCTGGGCAGCAATCAATGAAGCCATCACAGCAGATTGCTTTTGCTCTGGTGGATATTTAGCGACGTTACGGGCAATATCCGCCAGCGTTTTATCGGAAAGTTGAAGGGTTGTTGTCATTAAATAATCCTTGGCACGCTCAATTAGCGGTCAATCTCCCCAAACACAATATCTTGGGTACCAATAATGGTGACCGCATCAGCCAACATGTGGCCACGTGACATCTCGTCCATTGCTGAAAGATGTACAAAACCAGGGGCACGAATCTTCATCCGATATGGCTTATTAGCACCATCAGAAATTAAGTAAATACCAAACTCTCCTTTTGGATGCTCAACAGCTGAATAAGCCTCGCCATTCGGAACGTGAATACCTTCAGTGAACAGTTTGAAATGGTGAATCAACTCTTCCATATTCGTTTTCATATCCACGCGCTTCGGTGGAGAAACTTTATGGTTATCACTCATGACAGGACCTGAGTTTGCTTTTAACCAAGCTACGCACTGCTTGATGATGCGATTCGATTGACGCATTTCTTCCATGCGGACCAAATATCGATCATATGAGTCACCATTTACACCTACTGGGATATCAAAGTCGAGACGGTCGTAGACTTCATATGGTTGCTTCTTACGCAGATCCCACTCGATGCCGGAGCCACGCAACATCGGACCAGTGAAGCCGAGTTGCAATGCGCGTTCAGGAGTAACAATGCCAATATTGACCAGACGCTGTTTCCAAATACGGTTGTCCGTTAAAAGATTGCAGTACTCATCTACGTTGGCATCAAAGCCATTCGTAAATTGTTCAATGAAATCCAGCAAACTGCCACTACGGTTTTCATTTAGACGTTTGATAGCAGATGCGCTACGAATCTTGGAATTACTGTACTGAGCCATCTGCTCAGGTAAATCTCGATAAACACCACCTGGACGGTAGTAGGCAGCATGCATGCGCGCACCAGATACTGCCTCGTACATATCAAAGATATCTTCACGATCACGGAATGCATACAAGAATACTGCCATCGCACCTACGTCTAGACCGTGACAGCCAATCCACAGGAGATGATTTAATAAACGTGTCAACTCGTCATACATCACGCGGATATATTGAGCACGCAAGGGAACGTCAACTTGCAATAACTTTTCAATGGCTAGGACATAAGCATGCTCATTGGACATCATTGACACATAATCCAAGCGATCCATGTAAGGAACGTTCTGAATCCAGGTGCGGGTCTCAGCTAACTTCTCTGTAGCGCGATGCAATAAACCAATATGCGGATCAGCGCGCTGGATCACCTCACCATCAAGCTCAAGCACTAAGCGTAATACGCCGTGCGCCGCAGGATGCTGAGGGCCAAAATTGAGGGTGTAGTTCTTAATTTGTGCCATGACTTAAACCGGACCTCCGTATTGCTCTTCTCGAACGATACGTGGAGTAATCTCACGCGCTTCAATAGTAACGGGCTGATAGACAACGCGCTTTAATTCTGGGTCATAACGCATTTCTACATTACCGCTAATAGGGAAATCTTTTCTAAATGGATGACCAATAAATCCATAGTCCGTCAGAATGCGACGTAAGTCTTCATGGCCGTCAAATAGGATGCCATAGAGATCAAACGCTTCACGCTCAAACCAGTTGGCTGAACTCCACACTGATGTAATGGAGGCCACCAATGGATAGCTATCATCCGGCGCAAATACGCGCACTCGCAGACGCCAGTTGTGCGCCAAAGATAATAAGTGGCTCACCACGCCAAAGCGTTGTCCACTCCAGGCACCATCCCGAAAGTCTTGGTAATCAACGCCACATAAATCAATCAACTGCTCAAATGCGAGCGAGGGATCATCGCGCAGCAGCATGGCGGATTCAAAGTAGGTATCGGCATTTACAACAACAGTAACTTCACCTAGCGCAATTTCAATCGATTGCGCGCGCTTACCTAGAACTTTTTCTAGATTGGCGGCTAACTGAACTAAACGATCTGACATAAATTAAGCCTTCCGCGCAATCGTGCTAGTGCGAGCGATCTTCGATTGCAACTGAATGATGCCGTAGATCAACGCTTCCGCAGTTGGAGGACAACCAGGCACATAGATGTCTACTGGAACGATACGATCACAACCGCGAACTACTGAATAAGAGTTATGGTAATAACCGCCACCGTTGGCACATGAGCCCATTGAGATTACCCAGCGGGGTTCAGGCATTTGGTCATATACCTTACGTAAGGCTGGTGCCATCTTATTACACAAGGTACCAGCAACAATCATGAGGTCAGACTGACGAGGAGATGGGCGGAAAACTACGCCAAAACGATCTAAGTCATAACGGGATGCGCCAGCATGCATCATCTCGACTGCGCAGCATGCCAATCCAAAAGTCATTGGCCATAAAGAACCATTACGTGTCCAGTTAATCAACTGGTCCGCTGTAGTGGTAACAAATCCTTCTTTGAGAACGCCTTCTAATGCCATATCGATCACTCCCAGTCGAGAGCGCCCTTTTTCCAGATATACACAAATCCCACAATAAATTCCAAAAGGAAAATCACCATGGAAGCGTAGCCAAGCCAACCAATGTCACGCAATGCCACACCCCAAGGGAATAGAAATGCAGTCTCTAGATCAAATAGAATAAAAAGAATGGCAATAAGGTAGTAACGCACGTCGAACTTCATACGTGCATCTTCAAAAGCTTCAAAACCACACTCATATGGTGACAGTTTTTCAGCATCAGGCTTTGAAGGAGCCAGAATTTTTCCGAGGAACATGGGGACTAAACCCACCCCAATACCTACGAGGATAAAAAGCAGAACAGGAAAGTAATTAGCGAGATTCAAAATGGTCCTGAGTCGTTCGTCCGATAAATCTTACAAGCAGCAAATTGTCAATTATTCCACTACATACAGCTTTGATTTAGAGCAAAAACCCCTACAAATTCTTCATTTGGTGCCGACGGCGAGACTCGAACTCGCACAGCCTAAGCCACTACCCCCTCAAGATAGCGTGTCTACCAATTTCACCACGTCGGCATCTTGTAAAACCTGTCAATTCTACTGCATTGCACCACTGAACTACCCTAAATTAGAGGTAGATAAATCCGTAAAAACCTACTTTTTTACTTAGGAACCGCAGGTTTTGTTGGATCTTGGACCGGAGCTACAGGAGCAGCCGGCGCAACTACTGGCGCTGTTGTTCCAGACAAAACTCCTGGGCTTGTTTCCTTCTTATTACCAAGCCAGGTAATTCCTAAGGTACTAATAAAGAAAACTGCGGCAAAAATTGCAGTGGTATGCGATAAAAAGTTTGCTGACCCACTTGCGCCAAATAGGCTGCCCGAAGCACCTGATCCGAAAGCAGCGCCCATATCAGCACCTTTACCCTGTTGTAACAAAACCAACAAAATCACGGCTAATGCCGAAATCACCTGTAATACGATCAATAAAGTCTTAAACCATTCCACAGCTCATCTCCAATAAAAAATCTATGCCTGACAAATGGCCAGGAAATCCTGAGGGTTCAGTGATGCGCCCCCAACTAATCCACCATCAATATCAGGCATTGCAAACAATTCAACAGCATTGTCAGGCTTGACACTGCCACCGTACAAAATTCCTACATGAGAGGCCACATCCTCATCAAACTCAGCCAATTGATGGCGTATAGCGCGATGCATATCTTGTGCAACTTGAGCGCTTGCTACTTTGCCGGTACCAATTGCCCAGACCGGCTCATAGGCAATCAGACAGTCTGCCAGGCGATCTTGCAAAACCGATACTTGCTTGGCTACTTGTGAGCAAACTATTTCTTGTGCCCTACCTGAGTTCCTCTCGTCTGCAGTTTCGCCTACGCAAATCACCGGGGTCATCCCGTTATCTAATGCTTGTAAAGCTTTTGTAGCCACCACCTCATCCACTTCATGATGCATTTGGCGGCGCTCCGAATGACCCACAATCACATAACTGCAACCCATCTCCTTGAGCATCGAGGCTGCCACTTCTCCGGTATAAGCTCCTGAGGTATAGGCAGAGGCATCTTGAGCACCTAAACTTAAAAATGCCAAAGAGTGTTCTTTAATTAAGCTCGCGCATTGAGATAAATAGGGAAATGGCGGACAGACAGCAAATTTACGACCAGCAGGCATACCACTATCCATACCGCGAGCAACGGTTTTGATCCAATCTTGGTTACTTGCAAGACTGCCATTCATTTTCCAGTTGCCGATGACGATCAGTGGACGCATACGCTAAAGAATAATTAAACCGTCAGGACAATCTTGCCAACATGCTCTGATGACTCCATCAGGCGATGGGCATCCGATGCTTGGTCAAGTGCAAATGTTTTATAAATTACAGGCTTTAATTGACCGGCATTGAGCAATGGCCAAATATGGGTAAACAATTGCTGTGTAATTTGCTTTTTGAAAGATACGGGCCGTGGACGCAATGTAGAACCGGTAATGGTTAATCGACGACGTAAGATTTGATTCGTACTCACTTCAGCCTTTGAGCCGCCCTGAATCGCAATAATTACGATGCGACCATCGTCGGCGAGGCAATCAATTTCACGCTGGACATAGTCACCAGTGACCATATCTAAAATCACGTTAACGCCTTTACTATCAGTGGCTTTTTTAACTTCCTCAACAAAATCTTGTGTCTTGTAGTTAATAGCTAAATCAGCACCCAATTTGATGCAGGCCGCACACTTTTCATCATTGCCGGCCGTAACAAAAACGGTAAAGCCTAAAGCCTTAGCAATCAAAATCGCAGTTACACCGATACCGCTAGAACCGCCCTGTACTAATAGCGTCTCACCAGCTGATAGCTGGCCGCGCATAAACACATTACTCCAAACGGTATAGAAAGTTTCTGGCAGTGCTGCTGCCTCTTGATCAGTAAAACCTTTGGGATAAGGTAAGCATTGCGCAATAGGAGCGCTACACAAATCTGCATAGCCACCACCTTGAACCAAGGCGCATACCTTATCGCCTATCTTTAATCCAAAAAGATTATCTTCATGGGATAGGTCACCGCCAATAATTTCACCAGCAACTTCGAGGCCGGGAATATCAGATGCACCAGCTGGAACTGGGTAATGGCCTTTACGTTGCAATACATCAGGGCGATTAATACCAGCCGCTAAAACTTTAATTAAAACCTCACCCGTACCAGCAGCAGGAACTGCTGGATCCGGGCGAGTGGCAACCACCAGCATTTCTGGAGCGCCAAACTCTTTAATTTCCATTACGCGCATATGAAACTCCCGCTCGTGCCTAGTCTGTACTAATTAAGCCGATTCGCCAGAAGCTGGAGCTGCATCAGCTACAGCTTCTGCAGTGCCAGCTAAAGGAGCAATCGTGCCACCCTCATCAGCCATCGCAGCCTTGAGGGATAGACGCAAACGACCACGCTCATCAGCAGCAAGCAACTTCACGCGAACTACTTGGCCTTCAGCCAAATAGTCTTTGACTTCTTTTACACGCTCATTTGAAATCTCTGAGATGTGTAATAGGCCATCTTTACCAGGCAGAATGTTTACTAAAGCGCCGAACTCGAGCAACTTCACAACTGGACCTTCGTAGATCTTGCCTACTTCAGCTTCAGCCGTAATGCCTTCGATGCGTGCTTTAGCTTCAGCCATGCCTTCAGCAGAAGTAGAAGCGATCGTTACAGTGCCGTCATCTTTAATGTCGATGCTGCAACCCGTTTCTTTAGTCAAGGCTTGAATAGTTGCGCCGCCCTTACCGATGACTTCACGAATCTTGTCTGGGTGAATCTTGAAAGAAACCATACGTGGAGCATGAGCTGACAATTCTGTACGAACTGAACCCATTGCTTCTTGCATTTTGCTCAAGATATGTAAGCGACCTTCTTTAGCTTGCGCCAAAGCAACTTGCATAATTTCTTTAGTAATGCCTTGAACCTTAATATCCATCTGGAGTGCAGTAATACCGTTCGCGGTACCCGCTACTTTGAAGTCCATATCACCTAAATGATCTTCGTCTCCCAAGATGTCGGTTAACACGGCAAAACGGTTGCCATCCAGAATCAATCCCATAGCGACACCAGCAACGTGAGCTTTCACTGGAACACCAGCATCCATCATTGCCAAACAGCCGCCACAAACAGAGGCCATGGATGAGGAGCCATTAGATTCAGTGATTTCTGAAACTACACGAATGCTGTAAGCAAAATCTTCTGGGCTTGGCAATACTGGAATCAATGCGCGCTTAGCCAAACGGCCGTGACCAATTTCACGACGCTTAGGGCTACCTACACGACCTGTTTCGCCAGTAGCGAACGGAGGCATGTTGTAGTGGAACATGAAGCGATCACGATACTCACCTTCGAGTGCATCAATAATTTGCTCGTCACGTGCAGTACCTAAAGTAGCTACTACGAGAGCCTGTGTTTCACCACGGGTAAACAATGCTGAACCGTGTGTACGTGGCAGTACGCCATTACGAATCTCAATTGGGCGAACAGTACGCGTATCACGACCATCAATTCGTGGCTCGCCATTCAAAATCTGACTACGAACAATCTTGGCTTCGATTTCAAACAAGATGTCGTTCACTGCTACTGCATCTACGTCACCCTCTTCTTGCAACTTAGCCACTACTGTTTTAGTAATTTCTTTGAGTTTGTCTGAACGAGCGCCTTTTTGGCGAATCTGATATGCCTCACGCAATGGCGCTTCAGCCAAAGCAGTTACCTTAGCGATGAATGGCTCATCTTTAGGAGCAGCAGTCCAATCCCAATCAGGCTTGCCAGCTTCAGCAACCAATTCGTTAATTGCGTTGATCGCAGTTTGCATTTGGTCATGGCCATAGACAACCGCGCCCAACATGATTTCTTCAGACAATTGATTGGCTTCGGACTCAACCATCAATACCGCAGCTTGTGTACCAGCAACAATTAAATCGAGTTCGCTAGTAGCTTGCTCAGTACGGGTTGGATTCAAGAGGTACTGACCGTTAGCGTAACCAACACGTGCAGCGCCAACTGGGCCAGCAAATGGAATACCAGAGATAGCTAAGGCTGCTGATGCGGCGATCAATGCAGGAATATCAGAAGGAACATCAGGGTTGATAGACAACACATGCACTACCACCTGAACTTCGTTCAAGAAACCTTCTGGGAATAAAGGACGTAATGGGCGATCGATCAAACGGGAGATCAAAGTCTCGCCTTCTGAAGGACGGCCTTCGCGGCGGAAGAAGCCACCAGGGATCTTACCTGCAGCGTAAGTTTTTTCTAAGTAATCAACTGTTAACGGAAAAAAGGATTGGCCTGGCTTTGCAGACTTAGAGGCAACCACTGTTCCCATTACTACAGTGTCATCAACGTTCACGATAACGGCACCACCAGATTGACGAGCAATCTCGCCTGTTTCCATCGTTACCTGATGATTACCCCATTGAAACGTTTTTACTGCTTTTTTAAACATAGTCATTCTGATCTTCTCCAAATTGTTCACGCAAGCCTCACATGAGGGTCGCGCTTGTCGTGGGATAAAGCAGTGTCACGACAACACTGGAGCGATTGAAGATTACAAGGGATGCCATTCCAGGGAGGCTCTGCATAAACCCCAGAAGCTCATTGGAATGACACGATCCCCTACACAAATAATCTTGAAGCGCCCAAAAAACATGCCACCTTCTTAAGACTGGTTCTCGTTAGAAACAACCTTAAGTGAGATGGCATTGCAATACCGATAAGAATTACTTACGGAGACCTAATTTCTCGATCAATGCGCGATAGCGATCCAAATCTTTGCCTTTGAGGTAATCCAAGAGGCGACGGCGACGTGAAACCATCTTCAACAAACCGCGACGGCTGTGATGGTCTTTAGCGTTAGCCTTGAAATGGGGGGTTAATTCATTGATGCGGGCTGTAAGCAATGAAACTTGAACTTCAGGGCTACCCGTATCGTTTGCGCTGCGCGCGTTTTCTTTGACGATTTCCGCCGTTTTGATATCAGCAACTGCCATTTTTAATACTCCTTACTTGCGAACACCTGAGCTTTCACCCAATTCGTGTCGTGCGTTATTAACAAAATAAAACAAAAAAGCTTTATAAATCAAAGCCCTCGAATTGTATCAGATTGGGGCTAATACCCGCTTTAAGCGGGCGTGAACTCTAAAAAGGCGCTCCCCAAGGTAATATTTTTAAAAACCCTTATAAATCAATGATTTATAGTCAAATTAAGGGGTCATCTGGGCATTCATCTTGGCCTGACTAGGGTCATGAAGCTTATTTAACGCTGCCAAATAGGCCTTTGCTGAGGCAGCAATGATGTCTGGGTCTGTACCAACGCCATTCACGATACGCCCACCCTTGGAGAGTCTCACGGTGACCTCGCCCTGAGACTGAGTCCCAGAAGTAATCGCATTTACTGAATACAGCAATTGCTCTGCCCCGCTTTTAGCCACCTCTTCAATGGCATTTAAGCTGGCATCCACTGGGCCATTTCCTTCAGCCTCTGAGCTCACTTCCTTATCCCCAATGCGCAAAGTAATGCGTGACTTAGGGCGCTCTCCGGTCTCAGAGTGCTGACTCATGGAGATAAATTTGTAATGCTCGCCCTGTTCAGCTGAAGCCGTATCAGACATGATGGCAATGATGTCCTCGTCAAAGATTTCTGCTTTTTGATCAGCCAAAGCCTTAAATCGTGTGAATGCTTCATTCACATCCGCTTCGGCCTCGACCACAATTCCCAAATCATGCAAGCGTTGTTTAAAAGCATTGCGTCCTGATAACTTACCCAAAACGATTTTGTTTGCAGTCCACCCTACATCTTCTGCGCGCATGATCTCGTAAGTTTCACGATTTTTCAAAATACCATCTTGATGGATGCCGGAAGTATGTGCAAATGCATTGGCGCCCACCACCGCTTTATTTGGCTGCACCACAAAACCAGTGATGTGGGAAACCATTTTGGATGCTGGAACGATTTGAGCAGCATCAATATTACATATCAAATCGAAATAATCCTTACGGGTACGCAAGGCCATCACAATTTCTTCCAAGGCTGTATTGCCTGCGCGTTCGCCCAAACCATTAATGGTGCACTCGATCTGACGAGCTCCACCAATCTTCACGCCAGCTAAGGAATTAGCAACAGCCATGCCTAAATCGTTGTGACAGTGAACAGACCATACCGCCTTATCAGAATTGGGTACACGGGTACGCAAAGTCTTAATAAATTCACCGTATAACTCTGGGGTTGCATACCCAACAGTGTCAGGAATATTGATGGTTGAAGCGCCTTCATTAATAGTAGCCTCAACCACGCGACATAAGAAATCCATCTCCGAGCGATAGCCATCTTCAGCTGAGAACTCAATATCATCGGCCAAGTTACGCGCAAAGCGAATGGAACGTTTTGCTTGTTCCAACACTTCTTCAGGAGACATCCTCAATTTCACAGCCATATGCAACGGACTGGTTGCCAAAAACGCATGGATACGTTTTGCATTTGCTGCCTTTAAAGCATCGGCAGCACGGGTAATGTCCTTATCGTTGGCTCTAGCTAAGGAACACACAATAGAATCTTTCACTGCGGCGGCTACCGCTGAAATAGCCTGGAAGTCACCTTCCGAGCTAGCAGCAAATCCAGCTTCAATGACATCAACCCTTAAACGCTCCAGCTGGCGAGCAATGCGAACTTTTTCATCTTTGGTCATAGAAGCGCCTGGAGACTGCTCTCCATCACGCAAGGTGGTGTCAAAAATAATTACTTTATCGCTCATCACTGCTCTCCAATTCTGGTTGCATCATTTACTAAATACTCAATTCAAACTTCAAAAACAAAAACCCCAGCAATATGCTGGGGCTGGTATGTGGTGGTTAATGATTTATTGAGATCTCATCAACTCAGGCCTTACCCGCCCCAAGCTTAAGGCTTAGTGCTAGTAGAAGCAGGCTAGATAAAGGTGAGAAATTCATCAACATGGATTAAATATAACCTAAAAATTGAAATTTAGCTAAAACGTTTCCCGCTCATTCGCTCCCAGGCCCAAACGATGTATCCGGATATGGAATAGACCACAAATAAGCCAAAGAGCGTCAATGGTGGATTGGAAGATATGAGCACAAAGGTCAAAATCAATAAAACCATGACACCAAATGGCACTCGGTAGCGCACATCCAATGCCTTACCACTATAAAAACGGGCATTAGACACCATGGTCAAGCCAGCATAAACGGCGATAAAAAAGGTAATCCAGGGAATGGCCGTATCGCGCACTGGAATCTTATTGTCATCAGCCAGCCAGATAAAACCAGCCATCAAGGAACCTGCAGCTGGGCTAGGTAAACCCTGAAAGAACTTCTTATCCACTACTCCGGTATTCACATTGAATCGAGCCAAGCGTAAGGCGGCACCTGCGCAATAGGTAAATGCAGCTAACCAACCCCACTTGCCCAAATCTTTCAGTGCCCATTCATAGGCAACCAATGCAGGAGCAACGCCAAAGGAAACCATATCGGCCAGGGAGTCGTATTGTTCGCCAAAGGCACTTTGGGTATTGGTCATACGAGCAACACGTCCATCCATACCATCCAATACTAGTGATGCAAAGATAGCAATAGCAGCAATCTCAAACTGGTGATTCATGGCATTCACTATGGCAAAGAAACCGCAGAATAAAGCGGCCGTTGTAAATGCGTTTGGAAGTAAATAAATGCCCTTGCTACGCAGACGAGGTTTTTGCGGATGCAACTCTTCTACTTCGTAATCTAGGCCATCACCGAGCTCTTCTACCCAATCCTCTGGAGGATTGTCTAAACGTGAGCGAGATAAGCGACTACGATCTATACGGCCACGGCGGCGAAATGTCGGCAAATATCGCTCCAGTAAAAGTGATGAAGTTAATCTAAGCCTGGCAAACGGGCCAAGGCAGTATTGGTTGCAAATACTTTATCACCAACACTGACTAACGGTTCTGCAGTCAAAGGCAGATACACATCCACCCTCGAACCAAAGCGAATAAATCCATAGCGCTCACCCGCTTTGAGGCGATCACCAACATGGATATAACAAAGAATGCGGCGTGCAATTAAACCAGCAACCTGTACCAAGGTCACAATTTGACCGTTAGCATCAATGACTACTGCATTGCGCTCATTCTCTGTAGATGCTTTATCCAAATCGGCATTCACAAATTTACCGGGGAAATATTGAATCTCTTTCACCAGTCCATTAACAGCGCTACGATTGGAATGCACATTGAATACATTCATGAAAACACTAATTTTTAATGCTTCACGTTGTGCATAAGGATCATTTGTTACTTCAACAACAACAATACGTCCATCAGCCGGAGATAACACGAGGTCACGACCTAGCGCAGGAATACGCTGAGGATCGCGAAAAAACTGCAGAACAAAGATAAAGAGAATCCACAACGGCCAAGACCAGGCTGAACCACCAAGGTATTGAACGAGCAAAGTAAAGAACCCCACTAGCGCTAAATACGGCCAACCTTCTTTCGCAATAATGGGGTGTGGATACATCATCTTTATTCTGAGCCTTTATTTAATAAAACAACGTTTACTGACTGCTTAGTTTTTAGTTTGGTCAACTAACTTGTTCTTAGCAATCCAAGGCATCATGGCACGCAACTTAGCGCCAACCACTTCAATATCGTGCTCTGCATTTAAGCGGCGACGTGAAATCAATGTTGGAGCACCTGCTTTGTTTTCTAAGATGAAGCTCTTTGCATACTCACCAGTCTGAATATCTTTCAAGCACTGACGCATTGCATTCTTGGTATCTTCGGTAACAACGCGTGGGCCAGTGACATACTCACCGTACTCTGCATTATTAGAGATGGAGTAATTCATATTGGCGATACCACCTTCGTAGATCAAGTCAACAATCAACTTGAGCTCATGCAAGCACTCGAAGTAAGCCATCTCAGGAGCGTAGCCCGCTTCAACCAAAGTCTCAAAACCAGCTTTAATCAACTCAACTGCGCCGCCACACAAAACAGCTTGCTCGCCGAACAAGTCTGTTTCAGTTTCTTCGCGGAAGTTGGTTTCGATAATGCCGGCACGACCACCACCGTTGGCAGTAGCGTATGACAAAGCCACATCACGTGCTGAACCTGATTTATCTTGGTATACAGCGATCAGGTGAGGAACGCCGCCGCCTTGTGAGTAAGTACCACGAACCGTATGTCCTGGTGCCTTAGGGGCAATCATGATGACATCCAAGTCAGCACGTGGTTGAACTTGACCGTAGTGAACGTTAAATCCGTGAGCAAAGGCTAAAGCCGCGCCTTGCTTAATATTGGCATGCACTTCTTTGTTGTATACATCAGCAATTTGCTCATCTGGCAACAGCATCATCACAACGTCAGCATCTTTAACAGCTTCTGCCACTTCTTTTACTTTCAAGCCTGCGTTTGCTGCCTTATTCCAGGAAGCGCCGTCCTTACGTAAACCAACGGTTACGTTAACGCCGGAGTCATTGAGGTTCAATGCGTGTGCGTGGCCTTGGGAACCATAACCAATGATGGTGACTTTCTTGCCCTTAATGAGGGACAAATCAGCGTCTTTATCGTAAAAAACTTTCATGCTCTTTCCTTGTGTTGAAAATGTATTTGTTGCTTGATAAATCAGTTAAAAAAATTAAACCTTCAAAATTCGCTCGCCACGACCAATACCAGATCCGCCAGAACGGACAGTTTCTAGAATGGATGCGCGATCGATTGAATCAATAAAGGCATCTAACTTGGCACCATCACCAGTTAACTCGATGGTGTAACTCTTATCAGTCACATCAATGATGCGACCGCGGAAGATATCGGTAGTGCGCTTGAGCTCTTCGCGTTCCTTGCCTACAGCACGAACTTTAATCATCATGAGCTCACGCTCAATATGAGGCCCTTCACTTAAATCAAACACCTTAACTACCTCAACCAATCGGTTTAAGTGCTTGGTAATTTGCTCAATGACATCATCAGAACCAAAAGTGACGATAGTCATGCGAGATAAGGATGAATCTTCAGTAGGTGCAACACTCAAAGTATCAATGTTGTATCCACGTGCAGAAAAAAGGCCTACCACTCGTGACAACGCGCCCGGTTCGTTTTCGATCAGTACAGAAATAATATGTCGCATTAGAGGTCCTCGCTACCCAAGAGCATTTCAGTAATGCCCTTACCTGCTTGAACCATAGGCCATACATTTTCTTCTGGGTCAGTTTGAAAATCCATGAACACGGTGCGATCTTTTAAACGAATCGCCTCTTTGAGAGCACCCTCAACATCAGACTTCTTCTCAATACGCATACCAACGTGACCATAGGCTTCAGCCAACTTCACGAAGTCTGGCAATGAATCCATATAGGAGCTGGAATAACGCTTGTTATAAGTGAGCTCCTGCCATTGACGAACCATTCCCAAGTAACGATTGTTCAAAGAAACAATCTTGACAGGGGTGTTGTATTGCTTACAAGTGGATAGTTCTTGAATACACATTTGGATTGATCCTTCGCCAGTAATAGCGAATACATCAGTCTCCGGAAATGCTTTCTTAATACCCATGGCATAAGGCAGGCCTACACCCATCGTGCCTAGACCGCCTGAGTTGATCCAACGACGTGGCTTATCAAATTTGTAAAACTGGGCAGCCCACATTTGATGCTGGCCTACATCAGAAGTAATGATGGCATCACCACCAGTAAGCTCCCACAATTTTTGAACAACATACTGAGGCTTAACAATTTGTGAAGCTTCGTCGTATTTCAAACAATCTTTCTTGCGCCATTCATTAATCTGATCCCACCATGCGGCCACCTTGTCGCCGTTTTTACGGGGGCCAGCTGCTTTAAGTTGCGCAGTCATCTCTTGCAACACTTCTTTGAGGTTGCCAACAATTGGAACATCAACCTTAACGCGCTTAGAAATAACAGACGGATCAATATCGATATGAATGATTTTACGAGGATGACTTGCAAAGTGCGAAGTATTACCAATCACGCGATCGTCAAAACGCGCACCAATCGCAATCAACACATCACTGTGCTGCATTGCCATATTCGCTTCGTAGGTTCCATGCATCCCAAGCATGCCCAAGAATTGCGGGCTGGTACCAGGAAAGCCGCCTAAACCCATCAAGGTATTCGTCACCGGATAACCCAGTAAGTCGGCAAATTCTTTCAACTCAGGTGCAGCATCAGACAAGATCACGCCACCACCGGTGTAGATGTATGGACGCTCTGCTTCTTGCAATAAAGAAACTGCTTTACGAATTTGTCCGCTATGACCCTTTACAACCGGGTTGTAGGAGCGCATCTCCAAGGTTTCTGGATAAACGAAAGGGCCTTTAGCGGCAGATACGTCCTTAGGAATATCAATGAGGACTGGTCCTGGACGTCCTGTTTGTGCAATATGGAAAGCCTTCTTTAAAACTAAAGGCAAATCTTTAACATCCTTTACTAGGAAGTTATGTTTAACAACAGGTCTGGTAATACCAACGGTATCAGCCTCTTGAAAAGCATCTTCACCAATGGCGTATGTTGGTACGTTACCGCTAATAATCACCATCGGAATCGAGTCGGTATATGCCGTAGCAATACCAGTAACCGCATTGGTAACGCCTGGACCTGATGTGACTAATGCAACACCAACCTTACCGGTTGCGCGGGCATAGCCATCGGCCGCATGAACAGCTGCCTGTTCATGGCGAACCAGAATATGTTCAAACTTATCTTGTTTAAAAATTTCATCGTAGATAAAAAGGACTGAGCCGCCTGGGTAACCCCAAACGAATTCAACACCTTCTTTGTGCAATGCATGCACAAGCATTTCCGCACCAATCATTTCTGGAGGCGCTGCTACGGTATTGGGATTGATTGTGTCTTTGTTAGCTTTAGTAGCTAAAAATTCGGCGCTGCTTGTATTCATTTTCTTTCGTCCTTTGCAATTTTCGGCAAAAAATTGTTTGGTCTGTTCTGTCTCTTGCTTATGGCCCGAGTTCGAACGGCGCTGCTACCGGAAAAACCACTTCGTAAATGAGAATCTAGGTAGTAAGCCCTATATTCTATAGCAATCCCCTAAAATGGCTCGATTCCTTCTGATTGAGGTCTAATCCATTGCATGGCATCAGCCCAAGAACTATCTGACTTTCTAAGCGGTATCGAGCAGCGCGCCTTCAAGCAGGCCGTTTACGCCGTGCGTGATGACGATGTGGCTTTGGATATTGTTCAGGATGCCATGATCAAATTGGCTGAAAAGTATGGGGATCGGCCAGCTAATGAGCTCCCATTGGTGTTTACAAGAATCCTACAGAATCGGATCCATGACTGGTTTAGACGCCAAAAGGTCAGAAATACCTGGGTAACCCTATTTTCCAATATGGGCAAGAAATCGGATGAAAACGATGATTTTGACCCCTTGGAATCACTTTCTGCACCTGATGACAGTGAAATTCACCAAGATGGTGAACATAAACTGGAACAAAGTCAGCTTTTACAGTCCCTAGAGTCAGAAATAGCTAAATTGCCTGTACGTCAACGAGAAGCCTTCCTGATGCGTTATTGGGATGAGCTCAGTATTACTGAGACTGCCAAAGCCATGAGTTGTAGCGAAGGTAGTGTCAAAACGCATTGTTCTAGGGCAACCCAAACCCTGGCTAAAGCATTGAAATTAAAAGGAATTACGCTGTGAAACACCTAGATGATCAACTAACCCAGATAGAAGCTGACCAATTTGGTCGGGCTAGTGCAGCCCTGCTCCGTCAAGGCTCCACCAATTTGCCCTCTGGCATTAAAGATCGCCTCTATGCAGCGCGCATGAAAGCCCTCACCCTGAAAAAGCCTGAAAAAGTGCGTATACAGAAGCGCGCCTTAGCAAGTTCTACTGGCGTTTGGGGTTCTAGCTCCTCCAATGGCATTTGGGACACCATTGGTTGGGCAGCTCCTTTAGCTGTATTGATCTTTGGCCTCATTGGTATCGCCCAATGGCAAGATGACTCACGCATTAACGACATTGCTGAGGTGGATGCAGCACTCTTAACCGACGATGTTCCACCAGATGCCTATGCTGATAGTGGATTTATGGCTTTCTTAAAGAACGGCCCGCTCTCTGATTCCGCTAGCGATAGCCCAGATTCAATCCAAAGCAAATAAACCAGACACTATCGAATAATGTCTTTCAAGCTAAAACCATTGATTGCTAGCGCTAGCTTAGCTTTAGCAATAGGTCCTTTAGCGCTTGATCTTGCCTACTCCCAAACACCAGCTCCTGGAAACGGGGGCCATACCAAAGCTACCGGCATTCCTGAGAAAAAACCGGATGGTACATGGGAAAGTCTGAAGGCAGCACAACAAAAAATGCTGAAGCCTCTTGAGGACGATTGGGACTATATGTCTCCCGATAGCCGTAAAAAATGGATTCAGGTTTCCAATATTTATCCCAAGATGAGTGAGCAAGATCAAGAACGCCTTCAATCTAGAATGGCGAGCTGGTCTAACCTTTCTCAAAAAGATCGTCGACTTGCACGCGACAACTACCTCAGCAGTCTGAAGTTTCCTGCCGAGAAAAAAGCAGAGGCGTGGAGTGCTTATCAAAAGTTAAGTGATGAACAAAAGAAGAAGCTAGCGGAGTCTGAGGCGAAGAAGAAACCCACCGCCGCCAGTGCACCCACACTGCAGCAACATCCTATTAAGCAAAAACCAACGCTTTCTCCTAGCGCACCAGACGAGACTAACAACACTCCGGCAAGCTCTGAACCAAGCTCTACCAATAATTAAACCTTACCCAACTGATTGCCAAGCCGCTCTATGACGCCCGCGGAATTAAACGTATTACCCTCACCCCAATTTTGGCGCCGCGTATCTTGCAGCTTGTATGAACAGCTCGTATTGCTTGGTGTAGTTGCCTTCACATTCCTATTGCCAAACTTGGGTTTAGGAATTCTATTTAATATTTCCCTCCCCAGCTGGCTTACTTTTTTGTATCTATACCTTGTACTGGGAATTTACTTTGTCTGGTATTGGACGAAGTCTGGTCAAACACTCGCGATGCAAACCTGGCGTGTGCGCATGATTGGGCGCAATGGTCACAATATCAACAAACGTGAAGCGTTCTGGCGCTATGCTTTTGGTTCGCTGTGGCTATTGCCTTGTGTTGGCCTACAATTTTTCTTCCATCTTGAGAAATGGCAGATTATTGAAATGCTGTTTACAGTAGCCCTGTTTTTTTGGCCACTGAGCATTTATCTTGACCGCAGTAGCCCCTTAGAGCGCCAAGGCCTGCCCGATCGCCTCGCTGGCACACGCCTAGTTGAGCTACCAAAAAACCTAGTGACGCTCTCTTAGATAGCCCTGAGGCACTCGATCGCTGTTGCACTTTGGATTTTTTTCTGAAACCGGTAGCCCGTTAGCAAGCAAGACACCACTCCGAATATAAGCCCCATCAATATCGATTGGGTAAAAGCATGAAATTCAATTTCTAAGACGAAGCGTCCCAGTGCCCAAGCTGCTAGCCCAGCAGCAGTACCTGCTAACACACCAGAAATAGCGCCAATTAACAATAACTCCACAGCAGCAATTTGAGCAAGCACCTTACGTGAGGCACCGAGTGCTTTTAATAGGGCAGCATTTCTATATCGTTCGTCTTGTGTGGCAGAGATTGCCGCTATCAATACCAATACAGCCGCAATGATGGTGAAGAAGAACAATAAACCTAATGCAGCAGTTAACTTATTGAGTACTTCCTGTATTTGCTGCAAAGAAGTAGTGACATCAACTACTGTAAGGTTCGGATAGGTTTGGGTTAAACGAAAATCTAAGTCACCCTTGTTCGAGTCCTGATAATACGAAGTAATCCAGGATTGCGGCATTTGCTTTAATAAGTTCGGCGGCATAATCACAAAAAAGTTTACCCGCATGGATCCCCAATCGAGTTTACGTAATGAAGTAATGGGAGCGCTAATTTTTTCCCCAGCGACTTCAAAGCTAAGCTGATCGCCAATCTTCAACTTTAATGTTTTGGCAATACCAGTCTCTAGCGAGATTTGTGGGGCTTCACCGGCAATCCATTTTCCAGAAATAATGCGATTACCGTTAGGCAAGACATCGGTATAAGAAAGATTAAACTCACGATCGACTAAGCGCTTGGCGTTTTCATCCTGGTAATCATTGGGGGCAATGGCTTGGCCGTTAATATCCACTAAGCGGCCGCGAACCATGGGGTAGAACTCTGGCTTGGGAACTCCAGCGTCAATTAATAACCGATCAATCCCCTGCTTTTGATCCTCCTGCACATTGATCATGAAGCGATTGGGTGCATCTATAGGAATATTTCCCTGCCATGCACTTAATAAGTCCTGGCGCAATAAGAGAATCATTAATAAGGCCATAATGGCAATACCTAATGCGGTAATTTGAATGATGGCGTAGGCCACACTTCTGCTTTGCACTAACAGTACAAAACGAATAGCAAATCGTTGGCTGCGAACTTTCCCGAGTAGCCATAAAGCCATCCAAGAGATCAAGCCAAAAAGAATCACGGCACCACCAAAGCTACCTGCCGTCCAAAGGGCCAATTTCCAATCACGCGCAGCAAAAGCGATAAGAGCTAGGCAGACACCAAGGCCAAAAAGAGCCACCCAAATTGCTGATCCTGGGAGACCTGCATAGTCCTTTCGAATCAAGCGAACAGGAGAGACTCTGACAAGCCCGAGTAGCGGCGGCAAAGCAAACCCAATCAACAGAAACCAGGATAAAGCCGTGCTCCACAATACCGGCCAAATAGAGGCGGACTGAAGATTGGTGATCACCAGATTACCCAAGAGCAATAACAGCACATATTGCACGAGGTAACCGATTGCCGAACCCACAATTGCAGCGATGATGCCTAGGCTTGCAAGAGTTTGCAGTTGCCTTCTTAAAATATCCTTAGAGCTGGAGCCAAAACACTTCAGCACCGCGCACGAATCGGCTTGCTTTAATACATAGCGACGTGCCGATAACGCAATAGCTACGGCAGAAACCATTGCCGTGAGTAGTGCAATGAGCGACAGAAAACGCTCGGCCCGCTCCAAAGTCTTGCGCATTATAGGTTGAGCATTTTCAAGCGTCTCGACACGCAAGCCGCGCAATTTTTCGGACTCTATAAATCCAGACGCCCACTTTTCATAAGCTTGAATATCCGCATCCTCACTAGCCAACAAAAGTCTGTAAGTCACCCTGCTTCCAAGCCCAAGTAAGCCAGTAGATGCCAAGTCATCAAGTGACATCATGACCCTAGGGGCGAAGTTCATGAAGCCCGCACCACGATCTAATTCTTGAGTAAGCACTCCGGCAATCCGCAATTGACGAGAACCCAATGCAATGGAATCTCCTATCTGCGCATGCAAACTCGCTAACATTGCAGCGTCGACCCAGGCCTCACCCGGAGGAAGCTTGACTGGAACGATTGCTGTCGAGGGGGATTGGACTTTTAAGCTACCCCGTAAGGGGTATTGCGAACTTACCGCCTTTAAAGAAGCTAATTTACTCTGAGCTCCAACCGTAGCCATACTCGGAAATACCACAGTATTGGCAATGCGTAGATTACGCCTTTGCGCCTCTTGGGTAAATTGCTCAAGCAATGGCTGATCTGAAGCAATAAGCAAATCCGCAGCAAGAAGCTGCCGAGCATCAAACGCAAAAGTTCTTTGCATGCGGTCAGCCAAGAAGCTAACGCTTGATAAAGCAGTTACTGAAAGTGTTAAGGCTACGATCAACCAAAGTAACTCGGTTGATCGTAAGTCCTGTCTCAGACCTCTGAAGAGACTAGATAGAGATCGAATCAAACCGCTTGGGTCTGACCGCCATCTACGCGCATGACTGTGCCAGTAATAAAGGATGCATTCTGACTAGCTAAAAAAGCAGCAGCATCGCCATACTCTTTTGGATCGCCATAACGACCCGCCGGAATTTGACGCAAACTGGCTTTGACCACTTCATCATAGCTTGTGGATTCACGCTTAGCGCGCGCTTCATCTAATTGACGTAAACGATCCGTAGCGACTCGTCCAGGCATGATGATATTCACGGTAATGCCTTCTGCTGCAACTTCAGCAGATAAGGTTTTAGACCAAGCCAATAAAGCAGCTCTCAAGGTATTAGAAATAGCTAGGTTCTTAATCGGAGCAATAGCCCCGGATGTCGTACTAGTGATAATGCGTCCCCACTTGCGTTGACGCATCCCCGGCAAAACTCGATCGGTGATGGCGATCAATGAAAGCACCATATCGTTAAAACTCTTTAACCACAAAGCAGGATCTTGCCCTGCTGCAGGGGTTGGAGGAGGACCGCCAGTATTGTTTATTAAGATATCAATCGGACCGAGTTCTTTTTCTACCCGAGAAACTAAGCTGTCAATCACAGTGTGATCAGACAAATCCCAGTTCAAGGCCAGCGCAACGCCGCCAGCAGCCTGAATTAATTGCACAGACTTTTGCAGACCTTCTGCACTACGGCCGGTCAGGGCTACTTTGACACCCTCTTTGGCCAGTGATACTGCCATCGCTTGACCTAAGCCACGGCTCGAAGCCATGACTAGGGCAACTTTACCTTTAATTCCTAAATCCATACGTCCCCCAAGATTCTTGTTTTTAATCTAATTGTAATTTTTGTTTTGCAACTACTTCTTTATAGACGGTGTACTCCGCTTTAATTTCTTTTGAGAAAGCGTCAGGTCCATTCACATTAATAATAGAGCCAGTTTCTTCGATGCGCTTTTTGACAGCCGGGTCAGTAGCAACTTTTTGGATGGCTGCATAGTACTTGTCAACGATATCTTTTGGCATACCTGCAGGCCCCAAGATGCCGTAGTAAGCCATCCGATTCACCGGCGCCAATCCCACTTCAGCAAATGTAGGCACGTTTGGTAGTTGCGCTAAACGTTTAGGCGCAGCCACAACAATCGGCACCAGCTTTCCATCTTTGATGAAAGGCAATGAAGATGGCAAGTTATCAAAAATCATGGAGACTTGTCCGCCCACGGTATCGGCCAGCGCCGGGCCAGCACCACGATAAGGAATATGCACAATAAAGACCCCTGCTAGGCTTTTGAATAACTCAGTTTGCAAGTGACCAATACCGCCAGTGCCTGAGCTGGAATAAGAATACTTACCAGGATTCTCTTTCAAAACGGTCATGAAGGTTTTGAAATCTTTTGCAGGAAAAGAGGGATTGACTGCGATCACATTTGGAGTCGCGGCAATATTGGTGATAGCCGTGAAATCAGTAATGGGGTCATAACCAATCTTGGGATTAATCGCCGGATTGGCTGCAGTAGTTGAAACGGTAGCCATACCAATGGTGTATCCATCTTTAGGCGCCCTCATGACCTCTAAGGCGCCAATCGAGCCACCACCACCAGCCTTGTTCTCCACAATCACAGGCTGACCCAATTGACGGCCTAATGCATCGCCAACGGCACGAGCAATGATGTCGGTGCTACCGCCTGGTGCAAATGGCACTACCAAGCGGATAGGCTTATTTGGAAAAGACTGAGCTACAGCAGCAGCGCTGGAGATTAGTCCAAGACCAAAAACTATGGATTGGACTGCAGTAATAACTAAGACTCGATGTGAAAACAATTTCATATGATTACTGTCCTATTGGTTTGGGTAAATTACCGGCATATTTATATAAGTGAGCTTCGTATTCTTGATAGATCTCGGCAAGGGCTTGTTGCTGCCCTAAAGCAAGTGCCTCAGGGGTATTGTCTTTAAGTGCAATTCGCTTGCTGTAGCGATTTGCACCAATGATGGGATTACCAATACCAGCATTAGTAGCAGTAAGAATAAATTCTAATGACACCACCGCCTCTGGGCGGATGCGATAGTCGCCATAAAATTCATTAACTGTGGTTTGGAGTGTGTAATAAGGAAAGAAGCTATTTCCTTGCCCTACAGTGAGAGAGAAAATATTTGCCTGATTAATCCATTGACGCTCAGAATTAGCAATCATCTCGGCAGGAATCGCTGAGTAAATATTGTAGAAATCTTTTTCGTAGCGCTGATCACCCAAGCGATAAACGAAAGACCTTCCATCAAAGGGAGGCGCCACTGAAACAGCGCCAATCTTGAGCCAAAATTCTGTCTTCGGCTTTAAGGGCGCACCGGTACGCTCTGGTGCAACCAACCATGCGGTTGGCGTAACAGGCGCACGTGATGGCAATGAGCAGGAAGCTAGGGTGAAAAGTGCCGCACAGGTAAGAATTAATTTAATCATTTTTGGACTCCTGATGGGCTTTGTGTGCCATTCATCGGCAGTACGATTTTCGGTGGCGGCTCTCCCCAAATCAGGCTAGCAGGCGATTGGCTCGCAATGCGACTTAATTCATTTAAGTTCTCGCTTGCCTGCTTAATGTTCTCTAGGGTGGCGGTGGTATCCCCTTGAGCACTGGTGACGGTTTGACGCAAGGACACAACAGCACCCATTAATTCGCGCATCAAAATATTTAACTCATTCTTATCGGTCACCTGAGCCATACGAGTTAACAAGGTATTGAGCTCTTTTACAGAGCGAATGATGCCCTCATTCCCTTTGCCATCTCCCGCCATCATCGTATTTAAACTGCCGAGCACCTCATCTAACCTTTTTTGGGTACGTTCGATATTCATTTCATTGGCTGAGGCGATAAACTTTTCAATGCCAGAAATGATTTCGTCGGTTTGATTAGGCATAGAAGGAAGAACCGGGTACTCAGGCACCCAGTCATATGGCAATGGAGGGTAATCTGCAGCACTTGAAACAAAATCAAATTCAATATAGTTAACGCCAGTAATACCCATCGACTTCACGCGCGCACGTAAATGTTCCCTCACAAAATGAGCAAGCTGCTCTTCTGTAAGCTCTTCACCAAAGATCTTCATGCGAACTACAACATACTGTCTTCTTTGATCAAAAGGTAAATTCTTCTCATAGGTATCACCAGAAAGTCCTATCGTCGTTACTTGTCCAATCTTGACTCCACGGAATCGCACCGCAGCCCCAGAATCTAAACCGGTAACCGACTGTTTTATATATGTCTCTAGATAGAATGATTTTTTGAAGAACTTGCCAGATCCAAAAATCAAAACAACGGCTATTAGTACTCCAATTGCAGCAAGCACGAATACGCCAAGACGGAAATAATTGGGATTAGAGTTATTGCTCATGCTACATCCTTGCTCATAATGCGATTGAAGAATTGATGGACTCGTGGATCGGTACTGGTATCTCTTAATACTTTAGGATCACCTTCGGCAATGATGCCCTTGGCGCCTTTATCTAACATGATGACTTTATCGGCGATAGCGTAAATACTGGCCAGTTCATGAGAAACGATGACAAAGGTAATGCCGAGATTTTTTGACAAGTCCATGATCGTACTGTCCAGATCTGCTGAAGTAATGGGATCAAGACCTGCAGAAGGCTCATCTAAAAACAAGATTTTGGGATCCAGTGCCATCGCCCGAGCAATCGCGGCACGTTTTTGCATACCGCCGCTAATTTCGCTAGGCATATAAGACTCATAAGGTAATAAGCCTACCAAATCTAACTTACAGCGAGCTAGGAGGTTCATTTCACTTTGGCTAAGCTGCGTATATTCCTGCATAAATAGTGTGACGTTATCGAGCAAGTTCATAGAGCCGAATAAGGCGCCCTGCTGATACATCACACCAAAGCTCGTCATAATTTTTTGACGCTGAGCACCATGGGCTGTTGTGATGTTTTGACCTTCAATCAAGACATCGCCAGAAAGCGGTTCATAAAGGCCAAAGAGATTTTTAAGTAGGCTGGATTTACCGCAGCCCGAACCGCCGAGGATCACAAAAATTTCACCATTGTTCACAGTAAAATTGAGATCCTTCATTAGCACGTTCGATCCATAACCTACCGTCAGGTTTTGAACGTCGATTGCGTAGGTGTTTGTAGTATCTGCGCTCATCAGAAGCCTGTTTTGTAGGAGATGACTGCAAAGATGCCGTCCACGAGCACAATCATTACGATACTGCTTACTACAGCACGAGTAGCAGAAATGCCCACAGCAGCGGCGCCCGTTCCGGTTTGCATACCGCGCAGGCAACCCACTGCAGAGACCACGACACCAAATAGGGTTGCCTTAATTAGGCCGGATCCGATGTCTTCTACATCAACAGCGGAAAGCATTCCGTTGTAAAAATTAATAAATGGAATGCCGTATGCCAGCATGGTGAACATTGAAGCCAAAATACTCACAATATCGGCATATAAGGTAAGGATAGGCATTACTAAAATACCGGCGAGTACACGAGGCACCACTAGAAAACGAATCGGGCTTAAGCCACCAGTCACCAATGCATCGACCTCACTGTTCACCGTCATGGTACCGATCTCGGCAGCAAACGCTGCTGAGGATCGACCTGCCAATAAAATGGCAGTGATTAAGGGGCCCATTTCACGAACTATACCAAGTGCGGCCAGAGGACCGACAAAAGAGGTTGCTCCAAACTGCTTCATTCCAATAGCGGCCTGGAATGACAAGATCACACCGATCAAAAAAGAAACTAGGCCAACAATCGGCAAAGCTGCAATGCCCGCCTGAACCGCGGCGTTAACAAAGTCTCCCCAGCGAACTTGGCGAGGATGCATCACCGACCACGCTAAGTCTGCAGAAAGATGGCCAGTAAAAGTAATCAACCCTTTAGCGTCATCCAGAAAATTCTGCGTCGCCATTCCCGTGCTCACAATAAAACTGGTTTGAGGTTTTACAACAGGAACCGGAAATAAGTTGGCAATCGGATCAAACTCTTTTAACAAGGGCTGATAGCGTGCATCCAAACCAACAAGAGAGAAAGTTCCACCTGCTTTTTGCTGAGCTTGTTCTATGTCGATTAAGAAGGCCATACCAGCACCATCTAGAGAGCCTACTTGGGAAGCATCAAACGTCAGGGTTTTGGATTTGCCATCCCCGTGCGCAAGCCATGTATTTTGTGCTTCGCGAATCTGACCCCAAACTCCACCTAAAGAATAGACATCCACCTTGCCACTGAGAAGCACTTTTGCATTAGCGTCGTCAATTAGCGACCAAACCGCAACTGGCTTATTACTATCTGAAGAGGCGGGTTGAGGAATGTCCATATTGAAACTATAAGGGATCAAGCAAAAAAAGCTTAATAAAATGTCCAAAATTGAAAAAGGGCCTAGTTAAAAAACTAGGCCCTATATAGGTTGGTGCGGCTGGCAGGAATTGAACCCACGACCCCTTGGTTCGTAGCCAAGTACTCTATCCAGCTGAGCTACAGCCGCAACAGCCATAATTATGCCATGGAAGAGAAGAACTACATCACCCCCGCTGGTCACGAACGCATCAAAAGCGAGCTCCTGCAGCTCCTAAACCTTGATCGGCCTGAGGTTGTCAAGGTTGTGCACTGGGCAGCCTCGAATGGCGATCGCTCGGAAAACGGGGACTATATCTACGGAAAAAAGCGACTTCGGGAGATAGATAGGCGAATTCGGTTTCTCAATAAACGCCTTGAATTTGCGGTAGTTGTCGATAATTTGGCCAGAAAATCTGGCGATGCCGATGCCGAACAGGTCTTTTTTGGTGCCACAGTTACTTATAGTCTGCTCGAAGGAGTATTGGCCGGAAAAGAGGCCACTATCACGATTGTGGGTGTTGATGAGGTTGATTTAGACAAGGGTCATGTCAGCTGGATTTCCCCAATTGCAAAGGCCCTTATTAAAGCCAGACTGGGTGATTGCGTCAAAATTCAAACGCCGAATGGCCCTGCTGAAATTGAAATTCTCGATGTTCAGTACTTATAAGAGAATTGGGGACTTATAGCGCCCGAGTTCGGGTCACTCTCATCACATCGTGATTGGTACGCAAACTACGCATCACTTTAGATAAATGCAGGCGGTCATAGACTTGAATCGTAAAACGAATAGTGACGGAATCTTCCTTGTAGCGATCTTCCATCGATACATTCATGATGTTGGAGTCAGCAGCAGTTACGCTGCTCGCTACACGGGCAAGTACACCTTTGCCTTGACGGGTATCAATCGCTAAGTCAACTTCAAACTCGCGATTAAGTTCTTTGCCCCACTCCACTTCAACCCATTTATCGCTATCTTTTGAGAGCATACGGAGGGCCACTGGGCACTCATTGGTATGCACTTGCAGGCCTTCACCCTTACCTAGGTAGCCAATAATATTGTCGCCTGGAATTGGATGACAACAGGTTTGAAAGCTAATTGAGTTACCCTCACGGCCATCAACCAAGATAGCCTGCCTTTGATGATGATGCAGTTCTTGGGCTGGAGTAACCCAATCAGCCGCACCCAGGCGCATCTGCTCTGAACCGCCTTCATCATCAATCAAGATCTTGATCCGAATCGCCAGCTCTTGTGGCGAGCGTCGCCCTAAAGCAATATTGACGCAGGCTTCTTCGCGATTCTTATCACCCGTCCAATGCATCAGCTTTTCCCAAATCTCTGGAGTAATTAAGGCGGCATCTACACCTTGCTGTCGTAATGCATTGGCGAGTAAGCGTTCACCGAGCTGCAGAGATTCTGAATAATGTTTTGTTTTTAAGGAATGGCGAATCGAGGCACGCGCTTTACCGGTACGAACAAATGCTAACCACCCAGGATTGGGTTGTGAATTCGCAGAAGTAACAACTTCAATAATGTCGCCATTCTTGAGCTCACTGCGCAAGGGCAATTGCAGGCCGTTAATCTTGACGGCAACACAGTTATTTCCAAGATCACTATGAATCGAGTAAGCAAAATCCAAAGCCGTTGCTCCCCTAGGAAGCGCACGGATTTGCCCTTTAGGTGTAAAGACATACACTGCGTCTGGGAAGAGATCAATCTTCACATGCTCTAAAAACTCTTGCGAATCGCCGCTGCTATCTTGAATATCAATTAATGACTGTAGCCACTGATGTGCGCGATTCTGCACCTCACTCATATCTGGAGAGCCATCTTTATAAGCCCAATGCGCTGCTACACCCGCCTCAGCCACTGCATGCATCTCCGTGGTACGAATTTGAAACTCGACAGGCACGCCGGATGGGCCTAATAACGTGGTGTGTAAAGACTGATAGCCGTTGAGCTTAGGAATTGCAATGTAGTCCTTAAACTTCCCTGGCATCGGTTTAAATAAGGAATGCAGAATTCCTAAGGCCCGATAGCACTCATCGACAGAATGTACAGTGACTCTAAATGCATATACATCTAACACCTGAGAAAAGCTCACATGCTTGCTGCGCATTTTGTTGTAGATACTAAAGAGTGTTTTCTCACGGCCACGAAGGTCAACCTCGAGATTCGCTTTTGCAAAAGCCATACGTGAAGCCTGCAAAATCTTTTCAACCATTTCCTTACGATTACCGCGCGCCCTCTTCACTGCGCCTTCAATCACGCGGAAACGCATCGGCATGGAATAGCGGAAACTCAGATCTTGTAAATCGCGGTAGATGATATTTAAACCCAAGCGATGTGCAATAGGTGCATAAATCTCAATCGTTTCTGCTGCCACCCTACGACGCTTTTCCATTGGAACAGCATCTAAGGTACGCATATTGTGTGTACGGTCGGCTAGCTTTACTAAGATGACTCGCACATCCCGGGCCATTGCCATAAACATCTTGCGAAAGCTCTCTGCCTGCGCTTCGGCATGGCTTTGAAACTCTAATTTATCGAGCTTGGTTAAGCCCTCGACCAGCTCCGCGACTTTGCTACCAAACTTCTCGACTAGGTCTGATTTAGAAACCCCAGTGTCCTCAATCACGTCATGCAATAGTGCCGCCATGATGGAGGGCGCATCTAAACGCCAAGTAGCGCATAGTTCTGCCACTGCAACAGGATGGGTAATGTAAGGCTCACCACTATGCCGATACTGACCTAAATGCGCCGCATCAGAAAACTGAAATGCTTTTTTAATGAGGGTTACTTCATCTGGCTTGAGATAGGTAAGCTTTGAAAGCAAACCTTCAATCGAAACGACTTGGTGCTTTAGCGGTAAATTGGGCGCAGAAGTTGGGCCGAATAAATGACGGCTAGACTGCGCTAACAAAGTGGCAAGAATAGACTTCTTAGTATTTTGCTCAGGAGCATCAAGCAAATCGCTTTGTTGTACTCCTAGTGAGGCCTCATTGGGCGAGACCCCTCCTACTAATTCCGATGATTTTTGAGTACCAAGAGGGAGCTCCACACCGGAACTCCTAAATTACAAAGGTACTTTGGTCAACATGTCACGGTCAGTTACACCAGCAGCCACTTCGCGCAAAGCAACGACAGTAGCTTTATCTCTGGACTCAACACGTGGGGAGTGACCTTGAACTAATTGGCGTGCACGATAAGTCGCAGCCAACACTAATTCAAAACGATTTGGGATAGTTTTAAGGCAATCTTCTACAGTAATACGGGCCATGCTGGACTCACTTAATTTAGCTTCAATACCTATAGGATAACTGATTAGACTCCGAGACGCTTCAAAAGCGCTGGGTTTCTGGCCATACTGGGTCCTGAGCGCAGCCGGCTGGCAGCTAAAATTTGCTTTAAGTCGATCAAGGCTTGATCAAAGGCATCATTTAGGACGATAAAGTCAGCCTCGTGTGCGTGCTGCAGCTCAATATGTGCCGCTGCCAAACGCCTTTGAATGGTTACCTCATCATCTTGCCCGCGTTTGCGTAAACGCTCTTCAAGCGCCTCTATGGAAGGCGGGAAAATGAAAATCCACTGTACTGAAGGTATGAGTTTACGAATCTGTTGTGCGCCCTGCCAATCAATTTCCAACATGACATCGCTGCCAGATTGCATCTGCGATTCAATCCACGGTCTAGAGGTGCCATAAAAATGGCCGTGCACTTCTGCCCACTCTAAGAAATGACCTGCATCTCGTTCGCGAATGAATTCTTCTTTTGTAACAAATCGATAATCTTTTCCATCGATTTCTCCAGGTCTGGGTGACCTAGTCGTAGTGGAAAGCGATAATTTCAAACTAGCTTCATCTTGCAATAAAGCACTGACCAAGGATGATTTGCCAGCACCAGATGGCGCAACAATCATCAGCATGCTACCTTGATAGGCTGGAATAGAGATTGGGCTAGTCATAATGGGATTGTAAGGATTACTCGAGATTTTGAACTTGTTCGCGCATCTGCTCAATCAAGAGTTTGAGCTCTAAGGCTGCTTGGGTACATTCCTCAGATACGGACTTAGAACTCAGTGTATTGGCTTCACGATTGAGTTCTTGCATCAAGAAATCGAGACGCTTGCCGACAGGCCCCTTACCCGCTAGCGCGGTATCAACAGCCTGTAGATGCGTCTTTAATCTAGCGAACTCCTCTGAAACATCAATCCTGACGGCATAGAGGACTACTTCTTGACGAATACGCTCCATTAACTCTGGTCCACCCTTAGATTGCTCTTGTGCAGCCAAAGCTTCGGATAAGCGCTCAGTTAATTTCTCTTGATATTGGGTGACATATAAAGGCACCTTAGGTTCGATGACAGCAACAATCGCGCGCATCTTACTAGTGATGGTGGTGAGCACGCCAACAAGCGCCTTACCTTCAGCATGACGACTGTCCATGAGAGCAGCCAATGCAGCGCGTCCAGCCTCTACCGTGGCAGCAATCCAACCCTCTTCTTCACCACGTGGCTCAGAAACTACTCCTGGCCAGCGCAGTACCTCGGCAATACTGAGTTCGGCGGCTTTAGGAAACGCTTCTTGAGCCTTTTCTTGGAGGGTATAGAGAGCATCTAGGCGATCCTTGCTTAAGGCGCCTAGAACATGGGGATTGGACTTGCTATTAGCAGCGGCTCCAGCATTAACCCGCCAGGCAGCCCTAAACTCCACCTTTCCCCGAGAGAGGCTTTGTGTGGCCAGCTCACGCAGAGCAGGCTCCGCTCCTCGGCACTCGTCCGGAAGACGAAATCCCAAATCCAGAAAGCGGCTGTTGACAGCCCGACATTCCACCTGCAGATCTGCAACCACACCGCCTCCTAGGGAGACTTGGCGGGAAGCGCTGCCATAACCAGTCATGCTCGATATCATGGGAATATTGTAGATTGATAGCCAATTCAGAGGACCAAATTTTATGAGCACCCCAAACGCCACCCAAATGCTCCGCCCGAGCGGACGTAAGCCACAAGATTTACGACCAATCACCATCTCCAGGGCCTTTACTAAGCATGCCGAAGGGTCGGTTCTAATCGCCTTTGGTGATACCAAGGTCCTGTGCACTGCCAGCATCCTTGAAAAAGTGCCACCCCATAAAAAAGGCTCCGGCGAAGGCTGGGTGACTGCCGAGTACGGCATGCTCCCCCGCTCCACCCATACGCGCAGTGATCGCGAAGCCGCTCGTGGAAAACAATCTGGTCGCACCCAAGAAATTCAGCGCCTCATCGGTCGTGCAATGCGTAGCGTCTTTGATTTAAAAGTTTTAGGTGAGCGCACTATTCATTTAGATTGCGATGTCTTACAAGCCGATGGCGGAACCAGAACAGCGTCCATTACTGGCGCTTATGTTGCCGCTAGAGATGCAGTGAATCAACTTCTGAAAAGTGGTGTCCTCACAAAAGACCCCATCTTGGATAGCGTTGCTGCAATTTCAGTCGGCATTTATCAAGGGACTCCAGTGCTCGACTTGGATTATCCAGAAGACTCCTCCTGCGATACCGATATGAATGTCGTCATGACTGGTAAAGGTGGCATGATTGAAGTACAAGGCACTGCTGAGGGAGCTACTTTCTCCCGCGCAGAGTTAAGTGCCCTCCTAGATTTAGCAGATCAAGGTATTCGCGAGTTAACCCAATTACAAATAGACGCGTTTAATTAATTTTTGGTCATGCAAAAACTGGTTCTTGCTTCCAATAACGCGGGTAAGCTGCGCGAGTTTCAAGCCTTATTGGCGCCATTGAATTTTGAAGTCATCCCTCAGGGTCAATTAGGCATTCCTTCCTGTGAGGAGCCCTTTCATACTTTTGTAGAGAATGCCTTAGCCAAGGCGCGGCATGCCAGTGAAGCCAGCGGTCTTCCTGCGCTTGCGGATGATTCAGGCATCTGCGTACAAGCCTTGGATAGCAAGCCAGGTGTTTACTCTGCACGCTATGCCGGCGAACCTACAAATGACGCTGCCAATAATCAAAAACTGATTGCGTCCTTGCGAGAAATTTCGAATAGAGCTGCACACTATGTTTGTGCGCTAGTTTTAGTCAATAGCGCCAAAGACCCTGAGCCGCTCATTGTGCAAACCCGCTGGAATGGTGAAATTGTCGATCAAGCTCAAGGTGCAAATGGCTTTGGTTATGACCCCCACTTTTTCTTGCCAGAGCTTCAATTAACAGCGGCACAGCTAGATCCAGCACAAAAGAATACCGTTAGCCATCGCGGCAAGGCATTACGCGAACTCATCGCGCAATTACAAAAGCGCTCTACAGAATGACCATCAATAGCAGTGTGAATAAAGTGAGTCTGACGGCGCTTCCACCGCTTGCGCTCTACATCCATTTTCCTTGGTGCGAAAAGAAATGTCCTTACTGCGATTTCAATTCTCATCAAGTGAAGGATGGCGCAACAGGTTTTGATGAAGAGCGATATATCAACGCATTAATCGCCGACCTTGAAACTGAATTACCCCGCATTTGGGGAAGACAAGTTCATAGTATTTTTATCGGTGGTGGTACTCCCAGCCTACTCTCTGCCAAAGGTATGGATACCTTGTTGTCAGCTATTCGTGCTCGTATCCAGTTAGAGCCTGGTGCTGAAATTACAATGGAAGCCAATCCCGGTTCTGTAGAGACTGAGAAATTTGCAGGCTTTGCTAAAGCCGGCATTAATCGGGTCTCACTGGGCATCCAAAGTTTTCAAGACATCCAGCTTAAAGCCTTGGGGCGCATTCATAATGGTGAAGAAGCCAAGAAAGCAATAGCCATTGCTTTGCAACACTTTCAATCAGTCAACTTAGATCTGATGTATGGCCTACCCATGCAAAGCCTTGAAGATGCCAAGAAAGATATTGAAACAGCGCTGTCATTTAAAACCCCGCATCTTTCCTTGTATAACCTCACCCTGGAACCAAACACTTACTTTGCTAGCTTTCCACCTAAGCTACCGAGCGAAGATGATGTAGATGCAATATTCGAGAAAAACCTAGATCTTCTTACGAAGGCAGGTTACAAACGCTATGAAGTCTCTGCTTATGCGAAACCAGGAATGGAGTGCAAACATAATCTGAACTATTGGCGCTTTGGTGATTACATTGGTATTGGCGCAGGAGCACATGGGAAGATTTCTTTTCCAGACAAGATTACGCGTCAAGTACGTGAACGCCATCCCGAGACTTATATGCAGAGTATGGAAACCAAAGGGAATGCATTAGTTGAGTCCAAGGAAATCCCAACTGCTGATCTTCCTTTTGAATTTATGCTCAATACCCTGCGCTTAACGGATGGCGTCAACACCAATACCTTTACAGAACGTACAGGCCTCCCGCTAAACGTCATTAGCAAAAGCCTTGATGAGGCCACAAAAAAAGGTTTACTTGATTCCAATCCTACTTTATTGAAGGGAACGGCTCAGGGTTTACGCTATCTCAATAATCTTCAAGAGATCTTTCTGGGGTAAAGTTTCCGAAACTTACTTTCGCATTTACTAACAAGGTTCATTAAGATGCAAAAAAAGAATGCCTTTCAAAATCTGATTCACACATTGATTGCTGGTGCAACTCTGGTGGGAATGCTTGCCGCCCCATTGGTAGCGAATGCCCAAAAGAGCTGGCCTGACAAACCCATTAAGCTGATTGTTGGCTTTCCTCCAGGCGGTGGCTCTGATGCTGTAGCCAGAATCATTGCCATCAATCTTTCCCAAATGTGGGGCCAACAGGTGATTATTGATAACCGAGGTGGTGCTGCTGGAACAATAGCAGCCGACCTTGTTGCTAAATCCCCAAGCGATGGCTATACCCTTGGATTGGCACACGTCAATGCCATGTCGATCATCCCAGCCTTAGGCCAAAAAATGCCTTACAACTCAATCACGGACTTCACGCCGATTGTTTTGTTAGGCATTACACCCAATATCTTGATTGCCAATGTAGATGCGCCCGCCAAAAATGTTAAAGATCTCGTAGTCTACTTAAAACAGAATTCTGGCAAAGTGACTTTTGGATCTGCGGGGAATGGCAGTACTCAGCATCTCGCATTTGAACTCATGATGCATACCGCTGGAACTCAAGCGCTTCATATTCCTTACAAAGGTAGCGGTCCCGTATTGGTTGATTTGATGGCGGGTCATATTACTTACGCATTTGAAACCATGGCTGCTGCAACACCCCACATTCAAAGTGGCAAAGTCATTCCGATGGCACAAACACGCACCAAGCGTTCCGCTGCTTACCCTAGTCTTCCAACCATGGATCAATTGGGCTTTCCAGGTTTCGAAGCTACTGCTTGGTACGGCTTAATGGGCCCAGCAAAACTGGATCCAAAGATTGTTGAAAAAATTAATGCTGACGTCAATACCGTTTTACGCAAACCAGAAGTGCAGGCCAAGATGGCTGAAGTGGGGGCTGAAGACGGTGGCGGCACCCCAGCTGCGTTTGCTAACTTTATTAATAAAGACCGCAATCAATGGGCTAAATTAGTTAAAGATGCGCGCCTGCAGGTAGATCTAAATTAATCAACTGAAATCATCAGCGTCGTTTTGCTAAAACAAAAAAGGGTTCTTCGGAACCCTTTTTACTGCTCAAGCAGCAGATTAATTTAATAAATATTAGACGTTATGAATAACATAGGATCAAAGGGCGGATGGGAGCGTAAAGGAAAATTTTGCACCCCCACTAGGTACATTTTCGTACCAGATTTTCCCGCCGTGCCTTTGAATGATGTGTTTACACAACCAAAGACCAAGACCCATGCCTTGATGCGTGCTAGTTGAAAATAATTCGAATAAGTGCTCTCTAGCTTCATGAGGAATGCCCGGACCATTATCAGAAACAGAGACTTCAACGCCCTCTTCTGTATATTTTCCGGTAATGACAATCCATTTATCAATAGCTGAAAATTTGCTTAGCGCTAATATGGCGTTATTAATGAGATTTAGCAGAACTTGCTGCAGTTCGCTGCGATGAATTTGCATAACCAGATTTTGATCAATGCTTAATTTCAGCCGAATATGCTGCATCCGCAACTCAGGAAGCGCAATAGCCTCAATTGAGCTCATCAACTCTGTAAATTTAACAACTTCAGAAGCCAACTTCTTATCTGTAAAGATTGATCTCAGTGACCGAATGACATTGGCAGCCCTTTGATTGTCGGCAAGCAGGGTTTCAAGAACTTCTTTTTGCATTAGAGGATTTAATTCACCATCAGCCAATTTCTTTTGTAGAAACTGAATATTTAACTGGCTTGCACCAAGCGGCTGATTAAGCTCATGGGCAATAGAGGCAGAAAGCGCCCCTGTTGCCACCGTTTTATTGGCTTTTAATAAGGAATTGATTAGCGCCTCTCGCTCTTGGAGTAAATCCTTAATTTCTTTATTTTCTATTTCCGAGCGAAGGTTAGCTTTAGAAATGTGCTCTGACCAATACCCTCCAATAGCAATATAGGCCAAGGTATTCATTACTAATTGAGCAATCGTAAAAAAGATTAAGACTTGTGGTAGTTGACCAACTTCTCGAATCGTAAATGATTGAGCAGCCAAAATAATAACGCGGCTAATCGCAAAACAAAGCTCAGCAGAGCTCACATACTGAAGGTACTGCAATTGAATAGAAGGCTCAGACTTACGTTTCTTGTGAATTGCCAAGATCTGCCACATATAAAGCAAGCTCGCCAAGCTGGCCATGAAAATAGTGCGACTTTCAAATGTACCGATGTGCCTAAGGGTTTCAAATGCGATGAAGAATAGGAGAAATCCAAATCCAGCGATTGTGAAATCACGTCTCAATAAGAGGCGATTCAAGGATAAGCAAAAGAATCCTTGAAATATTGCGGCGGCAACGAAAAGACTATTGGCTATCGTAAAGTTAAATTGTGGCTTTGATAAATCACCAACAGTCAAAATACCGGCCCCAAAGGTGGTGAGCGCAAGAATGCTAATGGATAAGGAGATCATCCAATACTTGCTGGCTCTAACTGTAATTTGTGAGCGGTAATAGTTATAGATACCCAGGAGCAATCCCGCCTGAATTAAGGCGAGAATGAAAAAATATAGGGCAATCAAAGGCTTCATAAGCCCAATCGTACAATGACTACTTGAGTCTTAGTAAAACTACGAAGCCACTAAGAATCCCTCAAGAACAATACTTCCCCTCTAGACTTCTCACATCACTGATTCTGTCATCCACCATCTGATTGAGAGTCTTATTCGCTAAGTCTCGGTTTTCAGAGGTTTTAAGGCTTTGGTTAATCAGGCTAG
>NZ_JACVOY010000011.1 GCF_018882185.1 Polynucleobacter sp. AP-Latsch-80-C2
AGATTTAAGGCAGACATTTATTCTCACAGTGATCCAATCTTCTTGTGAGGCCTTATCCTAATGAACAAAATTCTATTCGTCATCGCCCTCTTAGTTTCTTCATTTAATGCTTTTGCCTATGAGCCCAGTGAATGTGATGGTATCTCAAAATGGGAACGGGGTTCTCAAAATTCCGCAGACGTATTGACGCGCTCATGCAATATTTTTGGCATGAACTTCATTGAAATCAAAAGCAAGCTCAATGAAAATCGCTGCATTGTTGTTATGAATTCCAAGACTGGTGACCAATGGAAGCATTTTTATCTTCGTAAACAATCGATTAAAGCCCTAGGAAACGCCTATTTTGATCCAACAGTCTTAGTCATTACCTCTAAGAATGCAGAAAATAATCGCTGTTTTTCGTAAGGAATGTAAATACACAATCTAGTGTGTACTGCCAACTTAAGCCCATTTAACAAGCTTCAGATCAGGACTTAACCTTTGAGTGATTGAATTAAGGGGGTTGCCTTAAAACCCAAACGCTTTTCTGCTCTCATTGAGCATGAATAATGCAACTAGAAAAAGAGTGCATCCAAAAATACGCTTTAATCTGGGTGCCTCTAGCTTACTAACCACTCTCGCCCCTAGCGGTGCTGCAAGAATACTCGTAATAACAATGCACAATAAAGCGGGTAAATATATATAGCCAAGCGAGTACTCGGGCAAGGAAGCATTACCCCAGCCTCCATAGATATATCCCAATGTAGAGGATGCAGCAATTGGAAAACCTAAACCAGAGGAATTTGCCATTGCATTATGGGGCTTGATATTGCACCAAATCATAAATGGGACTGTAATAAAAGCACCGCCCGCACCTAATAGACTTGCGATCACACCAGTTAAGACACCAAAAGCAAAGAGTCCAAAGGCTCCTGGCAAACTTCTTGCTGCATGAGGAGACTTATTCAGAATCATTTGGGTAGATGAGTAAATCATAAAAATGGAAAATCCTAGCGATAGCCAAGCTCCATTAATGACATCAAAAAATTTACCACCCCCAACAACAGCCCCCAATACAAGGCCGGGGGATAAAGCAACAACCAGTTTCCAATTGATATTCCCACGTTTCTGATGGGTTATCACAGCAGAAGAGGTGGTAAATAACACGCTAGCCATGCCTGTAGCAATAGCCATATGCATCAAAACATTTTCACTAAAGCCTAAACGACCAAATATCAGAATCATTAGTGGAACTAAAATCACCCCACCCCCAATTCCTAGCAGGCCTGCTAAAAAGCCAGATAGGCTTCCACCTAGCATCAACCAAGCTATATCGCTAATTGACATACCTCACCCTAACAAGCGTAAGTAGAACTTCAAAGGATGGGACATGTAGAGATTATTTTGCTAGAGCGGACTCTGAAAATTTAGCTACGCTGAGTAATTTAGCATCACCTCTATAGCTCCCAATGAGCTGAATGCCGAGTGGCAAACCATTCTTTGATTTACCTGCAGGAATCGCAATGGAAGGAGTTCCCAAAAAGCTCCAGAGAGCGCAGAAAACGGGATCGCCAGTAGAAACCAAGCTCTTCGGAGCTTCTCCACTTGCAGGAGCCATTAAGAATGCATCAAATTCATCAAAATACGAAGCAATTGAAGCGCGCAGCTTTTTTTGTAAGAATTTTGCAGCAATATACGCAGGAGCACTATGCTTTAAACCTCTAGCAACCAACTCCTGGATATGGGTGCTTAGTAAATCATTCGCATGTTCTGAGTGATGCGCATGTATTTCAGCGGCCTCTGACTCCAAAATAAGATTCATCGCCTGAATCCCATCCCAATACTCTTGAGGCAACGATAGCTTCTGAACGATAGCGCCCGACTCCTCAAGCTTTTTGGCTGCAGCACTCAAAACCTGCTTCTGCTCATCTGACATCATATGGTCCAGCGGCGTCTCCAGTAAAGCAATCTTAGGTCTATCGAGCATAGGCAACTCTCGCTTTACGCTAAATACCAAATCTGGAATAACAATTAACTCCGGGTCTGACGAATCGCTATTTTTTAAATTGTTGAAAGCAAACGCCATATCATCAACCGAGCGCGTGAAAAACCCAATATGGTCAAGAGAATAGGATAAGGCGTGAGCGCCAAGCTTAGAAACTGCACCATAGCTAGCCTTGTAACCCACTACACCACAATATGCTGCCGGCCTAATAATCGATCCTTGTGTTTGTGATCCCAGCGCTAATGGCACCACCCCTGCTCCAACGGATGCTGCCGATCCACTGGAGGATCCACCAGGAGTATGTTCAGGATTTACAGGGTTTGTGGTTGGCCCTGGATTACGCCAGGCAAATTCAGTTGTCACTGTTTTGCCAAATATTACGCCCCCCAGACTGTGAATTTTTTTAATAATCGCAGCGTCTTCAGCAGGTGTCTTATCCTTGTAAATAGGTGACCCGTTAGTTGTTGGGAGATCGACTGTATTAATAATATCTTTAGCAGCAATCGGAATTCCTGAGAGTGGACCTGGCTGGATTTGCTCTACCATTGAATCCAATGAGGCTCTTGAAACAAAAGCCCTAAGCGTAGGCTCTACTTCATTTGCCTTATTAAAGCTGGCTTGCAATAAATCTACCGGCTTTAATTGATCGGCAGCGATTAAGTTACAAGCCTCAGTCAGTCCCATTATATTTTTCATATTTTTAATTTATTTAAAGAAATGGGGCGCAAATATACGCCCCAAGTAGATCAATAGAAAAGATTACTTTAGTTTCAAAGCGTTTTGAATATAGGTTTCGTTAATAAAGTTTTCATATACAGGTTGCTCTTTAAGGTTACCCAAAGCAATTTGCGTATCCATTGCAATCTTGAGTGCTGCCGGAGTAATTTGAACACTCTTTGGAAATACATTCTCATTCATCATGCGAGTTACTGCATTTTCAACGACTTGTGGATCGAGTGTTGGAAATTGCTTCTTAGCAACCTCGATAGTACCCTTAGGATCCTTAGCCATATAACGAAGTGCAACCTCCATACCATTGACCATCTTCTGAGCCGATACTGGGTCAACTGTCTTCATTGCAGTAATAGAGGAGAAAGCGTAAGCGCCATATGTTTTTGGAAAGCCCAACACAACTTTCATCCCTTTAATCGCCACTTGATCTAGGCCTGGCTCATATAGCACAGCAACTTTCGCTTGACCACCCAGCAAAGCTGCAGGCTCAGTGCCGAGGGGAACTTGAATCATGTCGATATCGGTCTTATCACTCATACCATTCTCTTTAAGCAACTTCAAGAATAAGGAAGTACTTGTTGTAGGCATTAATCCAGTCACTACTTTTTGACCTTTGATGTCTTTGATGTTGGTAAATTTCACATCAGGAGCTGTTGCAATCCACACCGCCGCGCCATTCACTGCATTGCTAATAATGCCGACATTGGCGCCTTTTGAAGCAGCAATAGCAGTCCATTCAGGACCATGGATTGAAAATTGCGAACTACCAGAAAGTACCGAAGATAAAGCTGCAGTAGGAGAACCAGCAGTTTCTTTAATAACACTTAAGCCTTGATCTTTAAAGAAACCTTTATCTATTGCGACGTAGAGGGGTAAGTACAACATTGACTGAAATGCCTGGGATATAGTCACTGCTTTTACTTCAGCGGCGGCATTAAACGACATGCCAGCGATGACTAATGCAGTAAATGTTATTTGCAGCCTGCTATAAATCGATTTCATGAAAAAACCTCCGTGAGATTATTAAAAAATTACATCCGAATTTGAGTGCGCCCTGTATCAATGCGCCACGGGAATAAAAAGCGCTCCAAGGCATCAATACCGTGATACAGAAAGAATCCAACAATCATCAACATAAAGAGGCCAACCCAAACTGAATTAAGCTCATATAAACTTGATGCGTTGTAAATCATGTGCCCCAAACCAGCCTTCGATGAAATAAACTCACCGACAACTGCGCCAACCAATCCAAAACCAACATTGATCCTAAAATTGGAAACAATTGCCGGCATTGATGAGGGAACAACTACCTGACGAAATATTTGCTTATGGTCGGCACCCATTGAGTAGAGTAAGGATTGCAAATCCTTATCAGCTTCTTTGGTTGCCTGATGGGCGGCTATGAGAGCGATGATTGCTGTCATTGAAACTACTAATACAACCTTAGCGCCTAGGCCCGTTCCAAACCAAAGCAAAATAATGGGAGCCAATGCAATTTTGGGAACACTATTAATTGCAACAATAAAAGGCTCCACAATCTGGGAAACCCATTTTGAGTACCACAGGAGCAAGCCAATGCTTGTCCCGATAACAGTACCAATAACAAAGCCCAATAAGGCTTCCCAGAGCGTATAGCCCGTATCAATAAAGAGGGAGTAATCTTTCACGCTCGCTATGAATCTTTTCCAAATCCCAAACGGGGTGCCAACTAAAAACTCGGAGATAACTCCAAATTCAGCCAGGATTTGCCAAATAGCAAAAAAAATCACGACCGATAAAATCTGGATTAGGGACTTTCCAAAACTTGTGTCGAGCATTTGGCTGATGGATTTCTTTTCTTGCTTCATACCATTTCATCCTTTCTGGTTTGAATATCTAATTCAGAGCAAAGTAGATGAAAATACTCTCCAAAATTTTTATGTGATCTAGCCTCAATAGGGGAAGAGCGCTCAATATCAATCTGATGCACATTTTTAACTACAGTAGGTCTACCACTTAGCGCAACCACGCGTTTAGATAAGGCTACAGCCTCATCAATATCGTGCGTAACTAAGATGACTGTCTTTTTAAACTTTGCCACAGCATCTAATAGAACACTCTCAAGGTAGAGCCTAGTTTGATAATCCAGCGCCGAAAATGGCTCATCTAGTAACAGTATGTCGGGATCCATCAAAAGGGTGCGAATCAGCGCAACGCGTTGTCGCATACCGCCTGAAAGGGTCTGAGGGTACGCTTTCTCAAAGCCGGACAGCCCGAAGGTATTGAGATAGTCTCTTGCCTTTTCAACTCCGTTTGCATCATCCTCACCCCGAACCCGCAAACCAAGCATGACGTTCTCCAGAACCGTACGCCATGGAAAAAGCAGGTCTTTTTGCATCATGTAACCGACCTTGCCTCTGAGGCTTTGAATTTTGCTGCCTCGATAGATCATGCTGCCGTTGTCAGCCTCTAGGAGACCAGCGATGATATTAAATATGGTCGATTTTCCACACCCACTGGGTCCGATGATGCTCAGAAAATCTTGCTCCATCACGTCAAACGTGAGTCCATTTAGAACCGGCACTGGGCCAGTCTTGCTACCAAATGATTTATGTATTGAATCCAATGAAAGTTGAACTACAGGAACAGTCACTATCGATCTCCATTAAATATTTTTATTAGGGTTGATACTTACATGTCACCACCACATCAGCTTGTGCTGTTGCATTTATTTAGTGCGTCATTCATCAATAAAAGTGCAGTATTCATCAATGTGGTGCGCGCGATATCAATTCACTGGTTAATACAAATAACAAAGCCACCCTTAGGTGGCTTTGTTATTTGTATAGCGAAAACTTAAATCAAGCGCCTACCTAAGGACTTGAATATTTCTCCATCACTATTAATGAGATCGTCTAGTACTGTGTAGTGATTTCTTTCGGGTAGATTCTTAAAAATACCTTCTGCATTGGTGGAATTTCGATAGCTCGAAAAATCATGCGACTGCCTTTGCATCTCAGGTAATTCAGCCCCTCCTACAAAGATATCCAGAGGCTTAGATGCCTTCTGTGGAAGCAGAATTGGGGAATTTTTTAATGAAGCACCCTCATCCAACTGCAGTTTTACATTGATATAGCAGTGCCTCATAGGCTCTAAATCGTAGATCCCACTAATGGCGGTCCCACCAAGGACGCACTCTTCATCATGAACCATAGAAATGAGATGGGCGCCTGCAGACCAACCCAAAAGCCATATCTTTTGAGAGGCAATATTCTTTTCTTTCATATGAGCTCTAATAGCCTTAAGCCCATCCCTGACATCCTGAACAATTTCATCCATATTGGCATGGGGTGCTAATCGATAGCCAAGCATGGCAACACTAAAACCTGCCTTAACCAATGGCGGAGCAATAAAAGTAAAGTCATCCTTAGAGCGCATTTGCCAAAATCCGCCATGCAGAAATACGATCACGGGAGCATTTTCCCCTGCGGGAAAAAAATCAAAGGATTGAAATTTCGTATCACCATAAGAAATATCACGGTCACCATGGAGTCTTGCCTTAGCTGAGATGCTAGATTGAACCCATGACTGGACAATCTCTGAGCTATTAGCAACTGCTAAAGAATTGTTGTAAGCCTTATCTAACTCTTCTTTGGAAAAATTTTTCCACATGCCCTACACTCCTAAGATAAATTCAATTACTCACTTATTGGTCCATTATGCCCACAATTTTTGAACGCGATATAGCTAGAGCCTTTTGCACAGAAGCTCCGATAGAAATACTTTCGAAGAAATCAGGCCCGCTAAAAGATTTAACCTTTGGCATAAAAGATATCTTTGACATCGCCAATGTTCCCACTGGATTTGGGAGTCCTGCATGGCTAAACTCACATCCGATCCCTACAAAGACCGCCGACTTTATCTTCAATCTTGTAGATGCTGGCGCATCTTTGCTTGGTAAGACCCATACCGATGAACTAACCTATAGCATTCTAGGCATGAATGCGCATTACGGCACACCCTTAAATACCGCAGCCCCCAACAGAGTTCCCGGTGGATCTTCTAGTGGATCAGCGGCGGCGGTTGCGGCCAATCTCGTTGACTTTACTATTGGCTCTGATACCGGTGGTTCTGTTAGAGCCCCTGCTAGCTTTTGCGGTATATATGGCTTCCGCCCTACCCATGGACGCATCAGCCTTAAGAATGCTCGCCCCTTAGCAAAAAGTTTTGATACCTTAGGTTGGTTTGCACGAGATCCAGAAATCCTCCAGAAGGTTGGCGAAGTGCTTCTGAATGAAACTCGCTCCACAAAGGCTAACGCATCCTTCTTTTTCTTAAAAGAGGCCTTTGATTTATTACCAGAGAGCATTGCTCAACAAGCAAAAGATGCCATTTCATACAAGCTAGGAAAAAATCAAATACCCACAGTCGAGATTGGTAACTGTGAGCTTAAAGATTGGGCGGAGATATTTAGAATTATTCAAGCTGGAGAAGTCTGGGAAGAGCATGGTGCTTGGGCCTCAGACCATCTCGGTGAAATGGGGCCTGGAGTCAAAGAACGTTTTGAGGCTGCGCGCTCCATTACTGAAGAACAAAAAATGAAAGCCCTTTCCGAGCGTGAAAAAGTAATCGCTAGGATGAGTCAATTACTCACAGAAAATACCTACTTAATACTTCCCACAGTCGTTGATGTAGCACCACTCTTGGACTCAAGCCCCAAAGAGCTCGATGACTTTAGAAAAAATAGCTTTCAACTACTCTGCATTGCTGGCCTTTGCGGACTCCCTCAAGTAACTCTACCCTTGCTCACCATTCAAGATGCACCATTTGGGGTATCCATCCTGGCCAAGCAAAATATGGATATGCCCCTTTTAAGTGAAATCAATGCACCAAAGTGAAGAATACTAATCGTTAATACCTACAAGATAGCCTTAGGATGCATACATTACTTAAAGGAATGGATGCATGAACTCAAAAAAATTCTCTAGACGTGACGCACTGGCCCTCGGCCTCAAATCTAGTCTTGCTTTGGCCATGGGATCTATGGGCCTTAGCGCAAAAGCAGAAGAAAAGAAATTATTAATTGGGTATTGGCCCATTGCAGCCGGCCTACCTTTTTATGCAGCTGTTGAGCGTGGCCTCTTCAAACAAGCAGGCGTCAATGTTGAGGCCGTGAAGTTTGCCAGCCCAAACCAGGTAGTAGAAGCCATGATTGCCGGCAGGATTGATGGTTGCGCAAACGGGGTAGCCATTACAGCGCTTGCCTTAGCTGATGCACAGTCACCTGGCTCAATCAAATTCACCTGCATGAATTATGCAAACGAAAAATATATCTTGGACCAAGTGATTGTTCCAATCAATTCCAGCATTAAAGGAATTTCTGAACTTGCTGGTAAAAAAGTGGCTTGTGGCCCTGGAATTAATAACGTTACCCTCGCTAAAGCTGTACTCGCAGGGGCAGGAGCAACCAACGCGCAAGTCATTGAATTACCGATTGCTCAAATTCTTCCAGCTTTAGTAGCCGGTCAAATTGATGGCGCCTATGTACTTGAGCCAACTGCCGTTATTGGAAAACAACAAAAAATCTCTCGCTCAATTGGCGCAGGCGTTGTATCAAAATATGTTTTAGGCGACAACCTTCCATGGATAGGTGGTGCTGCTGCCCTAAACACAAAGACACTCAAAGAAAAAGCTGACTTGGTTAATGGATTCCTCAAGGGATATGCGGGGGGTGTTGATTATGTGCGCAAAGAAGGTATCGCTGCAAATCAATATCTCAAGGGCTATACAGCGATTGATGGTGATCTAGCTAAAGAAGTACCAATTAGTGGATACATTCAATATAACGAAGTGAAAGCTGCTGATGTAAAGGCATTACAAAGATTATTTGATGTATTTACCGAGCGTAAGGTATTTGAAAAACCGATATCGGCACTAACACTTATCTACAAGCAGTCCTAATAATGAATTTGAAACATCGTAAGCACCTATTTATGGTGCTTCCCTTCATTGGGCCGGTCCTGCTTTATCTACTTTGGTCACTAACACTATCGGCCAAGTGGGTATCACCAACCTTGCTACCTGCTCCGGATGCAACCTTTGAGTACATGGGCCATCTGTTTGTTACGGGTGCTATTTTCAAGGACCTTTGGGCTACTGTACTTCGCACCTTTTATGCATTTCTCATTGCATGCGTAATCGGAGTTCCTCTTGGCGTCATTTTGGGTAGTTCAGTTCCAGCTTATAGAAGCGTTGAATTTTTAATTGATTTTTTCAGATCAACACCCTCTTCGGCACTGATTCCATTGTTCATGCTGATCTTTGGTATTACTGATATTAATAAAATTGCGATCGCCGCCTTTGCAGCCGTGCTTGTCATTCTCTTTAATAGCGCCTATGGCGTAATGAATGCCAAGAAAACTCGGGTCATGGCAGCCAAGACTATGGGTATTAGTAACTTCCATATTTTTAAAGATGTCCTCCTCATGGAAAGCCTGCCTCAAACCTTTGTAGGACTTAGGACTGGTGTCTCCCTAGCGCTAGTTATTGTGATTGTCGCGGAGATGTTCATTGGGTCCGAAGCTGGTCTTGGGCACCGAATTATCGATGCCCAGCAAGTCTTTAATATCAAAGATATGTATAGCTCAATTCTCATTACCGGCGCACTGGGTTACGCACTGAATTTAATCTTTATGGCAACTGAATCGAAGTTAGTTCACTGGAGCGGAAAAGCATGAGCCAAAATCCGCCACGCACCCACGTCACTATTCGGAACTTATGCAAAGAGTTTGGTGGCGCGACTCTTTATAAAGACTTTAATTTTGAAATTCCGTATGGAAAGATTGTTTCTATATTTGGGCCAAACGGCTGCGGAAAATCTACACTCATCAATATGATTGCAGGGCTAATACCCTATGACTCTGGTCAGGTCTTGTTTGATGGAAAAGATTTAAAAGATACCAAGATCGGCTATGTCTTTCAAAACTATAGAGATGCCCTCTTTCCGTGGATGAGTTCCCGTGACAACATCGCCTATCCACTAAGGCGCACCGGAATGAGTGAGGCCAAGGTAGCCGCTCGCGTTGAAGAATTGGTTCAGCTATTTGAAATACGATTCAATCTGAATCTATACCCTTATGAGCTGTCTGGGGGTCAACAGCAAACCATATCAATCATGAGAGCCTTAGCCCCCAAGCCAGAGATACTCTTCTTAGATGAGCCATTCTCAGCCTTAGACTTTGAAATGACACTCTTCATCAGAGAAAAGCTGCAAGAAGCCAATATTGCGACCGGAACAACCATGATGATTGTCTCCCATGATCTTGAGGATGCGGTCTTTCTAGCCGATGAGATTCTCCTTCTTACCAGAAGGCCAACGGCGATTGCCTCCCTTTTGTATTTTGATATGCCAAAACCACGCTTACCTGAAGCAATAAGTCATCCCGACTTCATTCAGATCAAATCAAAAGCACTTGAAATATTTCAGGCAGAGATGCGAAAATAAGGCTTATGGAAATCAAAAAGTCGCTTGTAGGAATATGGAAATTATTTTCCTATGAGGTGGAAGTTCAAGCAACAGGTGAGTTTTTTTATCCTCTCGGAGAGAATCCGACTGGATTCATCTGCATCACTGAAAATAACCATGTCATGGTCACGCTAACTGGTGAAGGTCGAAAGCCAGCCTCAAGTAGCGAGGATAGCGTTGAGCTATTAAACAGCTTGGTGTCCTATGCGGGAACCTATCGCATTGAGGGCAATGAGTGGATTACGAGCGTTCAAGTTGCCTGGAAGCCTGATTGGGTTAATACCGAGCAAAGGCGTCAATTTGAAATCAAAGATAACCGTCTGCGCGTTTTGACTACTTGGCGCGTTATGCCTAATTGGGCAGATAAAGGTCTACAGCGTAGTATTTTGACCTTTGTTAAAACAGATTAACCCTCTCCTAAATACTCGCTAATCATTTCCTCTGATTGCAGTAGATCGGCTGCATTACCTTCTAAGGTAATTTTTCCAGAAGAAAATACGTATCCACGATCAGCAATCTGCAATACGGTTTTAGCGAATTGATCCACCACAATTAGCCCTGTACCCTCACCTGCAATCTTTTGGATTGCCTGATAAACCTCAGCCACTAACTTCGGAGCAAGGCCTAAAGAGGGCTCATCCAATAGCAGTAGATCTGGCGCTGACATCATTGCCCGTCCAAACGCCAGCATTTGCTGCTCACCTCCCGAAAGAGTTCCAGCCGGCTGATTAAAGCGTTCTCGAAGACGAGGAAAAAGTGTAAGCATCTCTTCAATTCTTTGCTTTCGCATAGAGGCCGATTTTATATAGCCCCCCAGTAATAAATTTTCTCCAACGGTTAGCTCCGGGAATACCTGCCTACCCTCTGGCACAAGTGCCAATCCAAGGGATACCCGTTGATGTCCAGGAACACCAGAAATATCCTTACCCTTAAAGCGAATGACTCCTTTACTAGGTATCAATCCCGACAGCGCCTTCATTAAGGTGGACTTACCCGCGCCATTTGCACCGAGCAAGGCTAAGGTCTCATGATTTTTTGCAATGAGGTCAATATCTTTTAAGACCGACAAATTGCCATAGCCAGCTGATAGATTACTAATCTCTAAAACTGTTTTTGGATCTAGATTTTCTGCTTTGGCAACAACGTGAAGCTTTGCAACCCCCAGATAGGCTTCAATGACTTGAGGCATCTCGCGCACCTGCTCAGGCGCACCCTGGGCAATTACATGGCCACCATCTAGCACGACGATTTCATCGCAAGTGCCCATGACCAGCCTGACATCATGCTCAACTAGCAATACTCGAATACCAAGACCAGCAAGATAAGCAAGCAATTGGCTCAAGTCGTCTTTTTCTTTTGCAGATAAACCAGCAGCGGGCTCGTCTAACAAGATGAGGTCTGGGTTACAAGCTAGCGCCCGAGCAATCTCCACTAATCGGCGATCGACAAATGCCAACTCACTGGCATAGCAGTCCAACCCTTGCTTATATCCAACTAAATTGAGCAATTCAAAAATGATGAAGTCATGATCAACCCCTTTTGGCAAAGCTATGTATAAATTTTCATAGACTGTAAGCGAGCCAAATAATTGGGTAGCCTGAAATGTTCTAGCAATGCCAAGGCCAGACTGTTGATAAGTTGGATGTGATGATAAATTTTCATCCGAGCGACTCACATGACCACTTCCGGCTTGATAAAAACCGCTAATTAAATTCAGTAGCGTGGTCTTACCGGCACCATTTGGACCAATTAGGCCTACGATCTTTCCGGGCTCGATTGAAAAACGCACATTACTAACGGCTTTCACTCCGCCAAAACGAATAGTAAGATCTTCTATCTTTAACAAACCTTTTCGGAGTCCCGCTTTAAGCCATTGATCGATATTGCCATTTCCAATTCGTTTTTTCGGGTTTTTAGAGCTCGCTTTGGCTTCGTATAGAGAGGCAATTCCATTTGGGCGAATCCAAAGAATTAACACTAACAATATTCCGAAGACGAGGATTCGATACTCCGCCAATCCCGATAAGACCTCCGGTAGGCCAGCAATAATAATGGCACCAATAACTGGTCCGGTTAGGGTTCCCACTCCACCTAAGATGGTGAGCAAAAGAAATAAGATAGATTGGAATAAATTGAAATTTTCAGGGCTAATAAACCCTACCATTGGAGCAAAAAGGGCTCCAGCCAATCCAGTGATTCCAGCAGAAATTGCAAAAGCGAAACTCCGAATTTGAACTGGATTTATCCCAATAGCGATCGCAGCTGCTTCGGCATCACTAGAAGCTTTAAGTGATTTACTAAAGCGTGATTTAGTAAGGAATGAATAAGCAAAACCAGTTAATACTGCACTTAAGACAATTAACCCAACATGCCAACGGATATCAAATACAAGTCCGAATAGACTAGGCTTATCGATATCAGAAATGCCATTAAAACCTCCGGTAATTGGCTCCGCTTCAATAATGATGTTTTCTAATATCAGACCAAATGCAATAGTCACCATTGCCAGATAAGGACCCTTGACTCGTAATGCAGGCGCAGCCAAAATTAAACCTAAGGCAAATGCTAACAATATGCCTATAGGCAAAGTCTGCCAAAAACTAAAGCCGTATTTAGTAGTGAGGATGGCTTCGGTATACGCACCAATCGCAAAAAAGGCAGCATGCCCTATCGATATCTGCCCAGCAATACCAATCAACAAGGCTAAGCCATAACCAACCATTGAAAAGATACCAGCCATGCCCAATATGTAGAGCCAATAGGTATTTGGAGAAAAAATAACTCCCAATATGCCCAATAAAATGAGGAGGGTAGCCACTACTGCTGTTGAATTGATCCTCATACCTTATAAACCCCTTTTTTTCCAAAGAGACCATTGGGTTTGAATATCAGAATAACGATAAGCAGGCCAAAACCTAGAATTTCCCTAAATGCAGAAGGCAATTGGGCGGCAACAATGGATTCAAAGACGCCATAGCCAATTCCAGCTACGAGACAACCTGGAGCACTCAATATCCCACCAATAATTGCAGCAGCGAATGCCTTTAAACCAATCAGAGTGCCCATACCGGCAGAGACATTTAATTTTGGCGCAATTAACATTCCTGCTAAACCGGCTAGAGCTGTTGATACTACATACGCCAAAATGATTAATTTTTTAACATTAATGCCCTGAAGGATTGCGGCATCTCGATTTTGAGCTGCCGCCAATAATGCTCTGCCAACAATGGTTTTTTTAGATAAGAGCCATAGCATTAGCGCGACACTTATCCCTACTGCAGGAATAATAAATTCAATCGGATAAATTCCGGCATTGAATAAACGAATAGGCTCAGAAATAGACCGCATAGGAATACTTCTAGGTTCCTGGCCAAATGTGAATCGAACGATATTTTCTAAAATAATCCCAAAGGCAATCGTAGATAGTAGCCAGGAAACAGAATTATTTTGACAAAAAGGCCGAACGAAGAAACGCTCAACAACCATCCCAAGCAACCCAGATATCAATAAGACCAATGGAACGGCAAGGAAAATATCAAGGCCTAGGCGTGTATGCAGCTCATAAAACATCACTGCACCAAACATAAGTGTGGCGCCAAGAGAAAAATTAACCGTATTTGAAACTACAAAGGTGATGTGGTACCCCAGCGCCAGTAACCCGTAAATACTCCCCGTTGCTAAGCCTGCAATTAATACATCTAAAGAAATCATAATTTAAGGATAGTAACGGGGATGATTGAATTAATTTACAGGTACGGCAGCATTACCAACAAAGTGAACCCAAATGTAGTCACGATCTGTGAGTGCATCTTGGCTTTCAGCTGAGAATGGTTTCTTGTAAGTCTTGATTAAGCCCTTATATTCAGGGAGCTCGTAATATGCTTCGCGAATCTTTTCACCGTTGGTTGAACCAGCTTTATTAATAGCTAGCGCTGTCAGCATAGTTGCATCATATGCATTAGCTGTGCCTACAGGAGCTACGATGTCGTTAACGCCCTTAATCTCTGGATAGCGTTTTTTCAGTTCTGCAATTACCTTATCGCCAACTGGACTTTGCTTGCCAAAGAAACTATAAGTCTGAACGAAAACAACATCCTTATAGCGAGGACCTGCTAATTCATCAAAGCGGCCACCTGAAATACCCCAATGTGAAACTACTGGAACATTCCAATTCATGCGCTCCATAGATTTCATTACTTGTGCTGCAACTCCAGTATTGCCAACTAAAATAATGGAGTCAGCACCAGCATTTTTAAGGCGTGTTAACTGAGCTGTAGTGTCAATATCGTTGACATTGTATTTTTCTTGGCCTGCTAGCGTGATATTGAGGGCGGCGGCTGCTTTTTCTAAACCCTTCATATTTGAATCACCCCATGGGTTATTAACCAACATAGATCCAGGGCGCTTTGACTTAAATTTATCTTGCGCATACTTGAGCATTCCAGCATCTACACGCTCATCAACAGCTGAGACCCTAAACATATAGTTAGGATTTTTATTATTGTTAGTAATGCCTGTACCGGCTGCCCAAACACCCATATAAGGTGTCTTTAATTCTGACATCACGTTAATTAAGGACATTGATACTGGCGTATCGATTCCACCAAACACCACTGCAACCTTTTCCTTCTCAATTAACTCTCTTGCAGCTAACTGACCTTTAGCTGGATTAGATTCGTCATCACGTCTTACTAAAACCAATTTCTTACCACCAAGTACCCCACCTTTTGCATTAATTTCATCAATTGCAACAGTCATTCCACGGGCAATGGATTCCCCAGAGAGCGCTGAGTCTCCAGACAACGCTGCTACAAGACCAATCTTGACTTGCTCTTGTGCGCTAGCGGGGGTTGATAGAAACATCAAAGGAAGGAGCAAAGATCCCAAATATTGAGTTGGAGTAAGTTTCATGTATTTACCTTTTAAGCAAAAGTGAAGTTAAGTTAAATGTGATGTGGATGATGAATTTCTACTGCATTTCTTGTAAAACTGCGGCGACCATTCTTGAGCCCGAATAAAGGGATGGCTAGCTCGGCAATAGCCTGCGAAGAAGACGTGCAATCAAGCACAACTAAATTTGCTGGATGGTTTACTTCAATACCATAGTTAGATAAGCGCATTAATTGGGCAGATCTAGTAGTCACCATATCCAGGCAGTCGTGAAAATTGGGCTCGCTGACATGAGCAATATTTGCATACAGGTTTGCCATACGAATTAATGAGCAATCGCCAAAAGGAGTGAAGGGATTCAATACATTATTTGTAGATAGACTGCAATTGACTCCGTGCTCTAGCATTTCATGGACACGCACAACGCCACGGTTATGGTTACAAGTATGGTCTCGCCCCATCAAATAAAGATCAGTTGATGGCAATACGGTGACTGCTACACCAGAATCAGAAAGCTTTCGAGTGACATCGCCTAAGTGTTCCGTTGGAAGGTAAGTCAGCTTAGTTACATGGCCAATAGCTACGCGTCCGCCATAGTGAAATTCTTTAGTTTTTTGGCATACGTATTCAACATCTAAATAGTCAGCGTTATTTCCAAAATCTAAATGCATATCGATATCTGCATCAAAATCTTTGGCTATACGAAATAGCCTATCTATTTGTTCTCTCGAATCTGCGTCTGTATAGGGCGCTGCACCCACTACCCTAGCACCCATTTTCATTGACTCAATCATCAACTCTTCGGTACCAGGATTATTAGTTAATCCCTCTTGTGGGAAAACGCATACCTCTACATCAATAGCCCACTTATATTGATCGATTGCAGCAAAAACGCCTTCAAGCCCTCGAAGGCTAATGACAGGATCAACCTCGACATGAGTCCGCATATGCATCGTGCCATGGGATATTGATTTTTCTAGAGTCTTGCAAGCGCGCTCGTACACATCCTCTTGGGTAAACGATTTCTTCTGAAGTGCAACTTGGCTTATAGCCTCTTCAATTGTTCCTGTAGTGCTGTGGCAGCGAGACAAGATACATGACTTATCAAGATGAATATGAGTTTCACAAAAAGGTGGAACGACCAGGCGCCCGCCTAGATCGAGGATTTCATGAGCCTCAGAAAGGCTCTTCCCAATAGCAACAATCATTCCCTGATTGATGCCAATATCTACTGTCTCTGTACGTCCGTTAATTCGGGCGTTTTTTAATATTAAATCCATGATATTCACTAAGTTGAGACCAAAAAATTGAAAGCGCACTACAAGCAATTGAGCTATGAAGTTGCGATGTTTACATGCCTCTGAATTTAGATGTGCCTTAGGGGTCTCACCCTAGTCCCTGCACCGAACTAGTGCACATATATAACTTAGCCTTTAAATAGTGCACTTTCGTCACTAAATTGGTCAGAATGAAGCAACTTGATTAAAGAAAAAATACTACAGAAAAGTTATGCAGTTCTTTTCGAAAGATATAGCTAAATTTCCGTGAAATTCAGCGTTACTCTGAGTCCGTCAGGGCCTAACTACTTGTTGGAATCCCTTAGTCGCGAGTTTGAATCTCGCCCGACCCACAAAAATAAAGCCCCTGAATGCATATTCAGGGGCTTTTTCAATACAGAAACAGGCAAATTTAGAGCAATGGTTTATTTAGCTATTGAAAAACTACTGCTGCTCAATTTTTGCGTCACGAATCATTTGACCCCAGCGCTTAATTTCAGATCCTACATAGCGCTCATACTCGGGTTGAGACAATTTAGCAGGCTCTAATCCATATTGCTTTAGACGCGCAACAAAACCAGGATCCTTTAAAGCTTCAATCATCCATCCATCTAATTTCTTAACTACATCAGGGGGAGTGCCTGCAGGCGCGGCGAGTCCCGCCCAAAAAGATAACTCATAACCAGGATAAGTTTGCGCAACCGTAGGAACTTGGGGCCATGCACTATATCTTGATGTTCCCGTAACCCCCAATGCTACGACTTTTCCACCATCAATTTGTGCCGTTGCAGGCAGATACTCCATGAACATGACTTGAATTTGCTTTCCATATAAATCTTGTTCCGCATTACCAATGGTTTTGTATGGGATCCCATTTAAAGGCGCTCCTGTTTTTGTGCGAAATAGCTCCGCTGCCATTTGTGATGCAGAGTTGTAATACCCATAAAAAACTTTACCTGGATTGGCTTTGGCATAAACAACCAAATCATTAATTGAATTTAATCCGGAGTCTTTTAAGACCAATACGGCCAAAGGGGCAGATCCGAACATTCCAATATGCTGAAAATCCTTCATTGGATCATATGGAACCTTCTTAAATAAGCCCATATTGGCAGCAAGAGTTGTATTAGTTGAAAGCAGCAAGGTATACCCGTCTGGCGCCGCATTTTTCACATACTCAGTACCAATCATTCCGCTTGCGCCAGGTTTGTTTTCCACTATAACCGGCTGATTTGTTTTCCCCTCCAAATATTGCCCAAACATTCGAGCAATAATATCCGCTGAACCACCGGGCCCAAAAGGAACAATAATTTTAATTGACTGACCTTGAGCGGGATATGGACGCCCCTGAGCCATTGCAAGATTAGTTGCTGCAACAAGAATTGAAAGTAAACCAACCATCAAATACCGACATGCACTCATTTTCACTCCACTAATTAAATATATCTTTTATGATTTCATTATGCCCTGAGGCAATTACCATCAAAATAATCTTGCACCGCATCGAAGCATCAAAAAAGCTCCGGTAAACTGGGATTATGATTCAGTTTCAAGAATAAAAATAACCACCCTCTTTAATTCAATTTCTGCTTTTGACAACAAAGATTACCACCATGACAAATCCATCCATTAATAGTCCAAGTTCAGCTGAAGATGTGGCTATGCGCCCAAACGAACGCCTAGCCTTTTCGGCGATTGTTGATCGTAAGCCATTAGCTCTGCCAAATGGCGCCAAGCTTATCGTATGGCCTGTTGTCAATATCGAGGAATGGGATATTTCTAGACCGATGCCTAGGACGGTATCACCTCCTCCAGGTGGAGTAGCGCAAGTTCCCGACCTACCAAACTGGACTTGGCATGAATACGGTATGCGCGTTGGATTTTGGCGAATATTAAAGGCGTTTGAGGATCTTGGCATCAAACCGACTATGTCAATCAACGCCAAAGTTTGCGAGACACGCCCTAGGGTTGCGCAAGCAGCTCTTGATGCTGGCTGGGAATTTATGGCTCATTGCTATGAACAAATGGCCATTCAAAAAGTGCCTGATCAAAAAGCAATGATTGAGCAGTCAATTGAGGTTTTAACTCGCTTCACAGGCAAAAAACCTGAAGGCTGGCTCGGGCCTGGCCGCGGACAAACATTTATCACCTTAGATCTCATTAAAGAGGCTGGCTTTAAATGGTTTGGCGACTGGGTGCTAGATGAGGTTCCTCAATATGTGAAGACCGATCATGGCACATTAGTTTCAATTCCCTACTCCATCGAGCTAAATGATATTGGCATCATGCTATCTGCCAACCAACCATCCGATGCAATGCTAAAGCGCACCAAAGACTCTTTTGATTGTCTTTATGAAGAAGCTCAAGAGCAAGGGGCTCGTATTTTAACCTTTGGTATTCATCCATATATTTCGGGTGTGCCACACAGGATTAAATACTTACGAGAGATGCTTCAATATCTATCTAGCCATGAAGGTGTTGTTTTTTGGAATGGGTCTCAAATATATGACTGGTTTGAAAGTCTTAAAGTAAAAAATTAAACCAAATGGGAATCAAATACTCCTCCCCCGCCTCACTGTCTATTCTTGAGGCAAGTGAGCTCATTCGCAATCGAGAATTAACCCCAAGCGAACTGGTAGAGGCTTGTTTAGAGCGTATTAACCAAACTGAAAATAGCATTCATAGCTTCGTTACCATTACCCCTGACCAAGCGTTAGAAGCGGCAAAGATTGCGACTAAAGAAATTGCTAAAAATGGAGTGAGATCTGCGCTTCATGGAATCCCAGTTGCCCATAAAGATGTTTTTATGACAAAAGGAGTGTCGACAACAGCCCACTCTAAGTCCCTTAAAGACTGGATCCCAAATAAAAATGCAGTTGCAGTAGAGCTCCTTGACTTGCAAGGCGCCATCACCATTGGCAAGAGCGCATGCCATGAGTTCGCATTTGGCTCACCAGAAGCTAATGATTATTTTCCTCCAGCCTTAAATCCCTGGAATACCTTACATATGCCCGGTAGCTCAAGCAGTGGTTCCGCTGCTGCAGTTGTAGCTGGATTTGTCTTGGGTTCAACCGGTACAGATACAGGTGGATCGATCCGGCATCCGGCAGCAGCGTGTGGATTAGTCGGCCTTAAGCCAACTCGCGCGTTGATTTCGCTTGATGGCGTGATTGCCCTTGCACCTTCACTAGATCATGCTGGGCCCATTACCAGAACAGTTCGGGACAACTTCCTCCTATTGCAGGGAATGTTGGGAAATCGAAGCGATGCAGCTGAATTAAAAGAAATTATTTGCCCAATTAAAGATCTCCGTCTTGGAGTAGCTTATAAAAATATTGCAGAACAAAATATTAGCCCCGAGGTTCAAGCGGCATTTACTCAAGCAATTGAGGTTTTCAGAAAATTAGGCGCGAAAATCATTGAGATAGATCCAGCCAATCTTTCGCAAGCACCGATTATTGCTAACAAAATCATTAACTACGAAGCCTATTTACAACTTCAAAAGACCTACCGAGAGCAACCTGAAAACTTGGGCGGAGGCCTTCTTAAAAAGCTAGCTCAGGCCAGAGAGATAGATTATGCGTCATATCAAGAGGCTCTAATTAGCAGATGGCATTTAGAGGCTGAATATTCCAAGCTATTCGATCAGCATATGGATGGCATTCTTTCGATTGGGCGTGAATTCCCGCCTGAAACGATGGATGAGTTGATGAACAATGCCACCGGGCCACGCAGCTCATGCAATCGAATCTATAGCCTAACGGGGAATCCAGCCTTAACTATGCCCATGGGTTTTAGCTCAAAAAAATTGCCGCTTGCAATCCAAATTGCCACAAATCATCATAATGAAAACCTGCTATACCAAATAGCATGCGCGTACGAAGACGCTACGAAATGGGTCAGCGAAAATGATGATGCGCCATGGAATTCATAATCTTAAATAGAATAAAAATCATGATCATTTCCGCATGAACTTGAGCTCGTCAGCATCTAAATATTTCTCTTAATCTGTTGGTCGCAGTTCAAAAACGAAGTCTTGGCGAAGCTAATCTCGCCCAAGCTATTAAATAGGTTCTATATGGGTCATGACATTTAGAACTGGTAATTCTTTCTTGATTTGATTTACAGCCCTCAGGGCAATATCGTGCCCAATCTGAACGGATGCATCGGCATCCACATCAATATGGACATCTACCAAGATCATATCTCCCATCTTACGGGTTCTAAGATCATGAAAGCCTTTCACCCCATCGGTAGATTGAATAATCTGCTCAATCTGTCGATGCTCTTCCTCTGAAACGGCTCTATCCATCAAGTCATGCAGGGCATCCCAGCCAAACTTCCAACCCATCTTTGCCACCATTAGACCAACCACTAAAGCACCAATAGCATCAAAGATTGGGTGCCCCAATAAAGCGCCAACAATACCTATGGATACCACCAATGAAGAAGCTGCATCAGATCTAGCATGCCAAGCATTGGCTACCAACATAGAGGAGCGAACTCGCTTAGCTACCATCAACATGTATCTAAAAAGTAATTCTTTAGCAATTAAGGAGGCTAAAGCCACATACAAAGCAAGAATTTGAATTTGTCCAGCCGGCATTGGATTAATAATCTTTTCTCCAGCTTTGAAAAGCATGCCAGCACCAACGACCAATAATGAAATTCCTAAAAAGAGAGAGGCAGCCGTTTCATATCGTTGGTGGCCATAGCGATGATCTTCATCTGCATCCTTAGCGCTGTGATGGTTGGCAAGGAGTACGACAAAATCTGCCACAAGATCTGTCGCAGAATGAATACCGTCAGCAATCAAGCCTTGAGAGCCAGAAACAATACCCGCAAACACCTGAGAAACAGTTAAGCCGATATTAACAACAACACTTACTAAAGTGCTCTTCTTTGCAGCCTGTTGCTTTTCGAGTGTTTCAGATTCGTGGTCTTCTAATTGATTATCCATATACCCGCTCTATTTTGATGCCTGCTAATACCATTCATAGGTACGCCATCGCACATACAGTGTAATTGAGGAAGACTACAGTAGAAATCGTATATTAAAGGAACTATATGATTCAAGCTATTGCAGTAATACTTCTCATTCTTTGGCTGGCTGGAATAATCACATCCTATACATTAGGTGGATTTATTCATATCCTTTTAGTCATTGCAATTGTGATGTTCTTAGTAAGAATCATTCAGGGTCGAAGCCTCTAGTTGTAGCAGTGAGTTTATGCAATGTAAAACTGCCCTAAGGCAGCTTTACATTTAAGAGATTTGCCTCCTAGCTTCCTAGACAGCCATTTGCTAAAGGCTTTCCAGCAATACGATCTTTCACCCATTCCAAATAAAATGGCTTAGAAGATCCAGGGGTTGTAAAGTGCGATTGCTCGCCTGGTAACTGCATTCTTCCAACATTGCCACCCAATTTGCAGGCTTGCTCTTGATAGAGCTTATGCATCATTGGCGGAACGGCCGTATCCTTTGAGCCAAAGTAAATTTGTATCGGAGCAAGCGGTTTTACGACTGGGACGCCGCCCTTTAACATTGCCTGAGCCCATGCAATAGTATTGCTTGGCTTCTGTTTCAATAAACTTGCGTAGCTTGAACCGTAATTAAAGTTAAAGGTGTCACTAGCCGTATGCATACATTTATTGCTATAAATTGCATTGGCAACTTTTACACCTTCATCGGTAAAAATATCAGAAAGCTTGAGATTGGGAAAGGCGGCTTGAGTTCCCCAGTAATACATCGTTGCGTGAGTGAAATTAAAGACGTTATCCAAAAACATCTTTTGTGAGTCTTGAAAATATTTGTCAGCAGAAGCTTGATCAAGCTTGCCGGACGGAGCGAGTATGGAAATATCCTGCGGTGCCAAGGCCACAAAACCAACAATATCCAGATTATCAGACACCGTGCCAGTTTGCTGGATGTAATCCGGCATTCCGGCCAGTGCAATGACAGCACCACCACCCTGGGACCATCCGTAAACCAGGGTCTTTTTATTGGCACCAGTCTCCTTCATTGACACTGCAGCACGTGCAGCATTGATGGTATCCATGCCATTAGTGGCTGCAACACTATATTGATGCTTACCGCCACTACCTAAACCTTGGTAATCGGTCGCCACAAGAACATAACCTTCTTTGAGAAACTCTTCTATCGCAGGAATTCCGTAATCAGTCCAAGAATTTCCACCGATCAAAAAATACTCATTCAAAGGAACCGCTGGATCAATTACTTGTGAAGGGCCGCAGTTTTGTGCAGAGCCTGTTGTGCCATGCGCCCAAGTCATTACGGGGCGTCCACCAACTGGAGCTGGGCCTATAGGCGCAACTACCAAACCTGTTGAGATTGTTTTGCGCCCTGCAATATCAGATGAGATGTAAGCAATTTTCCAAGCTTGCGCCCCCTTAATGGTAGTAGCAATCTTTTCCTGCTGAATGACTTTTCCTAATTTTCCCTCAGGAGACATTTTCATCACAGATGCGTAGAAAGACTGCATCGGCGGGTCGGCAAAAACCGTGACTGAAAATAGAGCGATACCACCTATCAATAGGTAACGGAATAATCCCCTCATAAAAATCCTCTTTGCAAAATTAAAGCTATTAATCATCATTAAAAATTGAAAGACACTTTACCGTAGGCCGTCCAGTTATATTGAGGGTATGTCTGTAGAAGCTGCTTACTGGCCCCAAGTGCCACAACCAGATTATTCGTTAAGCGGTGAGTCACCATCGCATCCAGCGGCACAAACCAGCCCCCTCCTGCAGCGTTATATGCCATTCCATTTTCATCCCAAAAACGCAGCATAGTCTTTGGTGTTAGCTCAAATCCGACCGTTGGAAAGATTTGCAGATAACGCGAAAGAGGTGGCTGGCCGGGATTGACAGTAAAGCTATTATTTTTGCTATCAAAGCTATACATGTAACGCAGCAATGGGGAAAAATCGGTGACATGTAAGAGGCTATCCACCTGCGGGGTAAAGGTCCAGCTTAACTGGGGTCCTACCGACCACTGTCCATTATTGCCGAACGGAAAGATCACCCGAGCACCAACTAGCGCTCCCAAAGGATTTAAAAAATCCTTATCTTGACCCCATACAGTCACCATAGTATTTCCACTACTATATTGCTGCGAATTGCTTCGGGAGGTATCTAGGTTGTAGGAAGACACGACAGAAGTATCTAAACGAATTCTCCCCCTCCAATCACCGGCCTCTAGAGGGTTGTAATAGCGTAAGGTGAACGCATTTTGAAAATTATTGCCCCCATCCGAGGTGTTATAGCCCCAAAACTCTAATACACGATCATTTGATAACTTCTGAGAATCATTATCAAACTTTGAAAGAGGCACTAATAAATCTTCCGCCGAACAAATAGTTGAAAGAAAGCAAATTAGTAGGGAAATGAAAAGTTTCATCAAGGGTTAGCGATATTTCTTAAGAAAATAGCCTACATATTAATAGCCAATTATGCCGAGGAGCTCAGAATACAAGCAACAAACCACCCGAAGGTGGTTGTGTAGCATGGTATGAGCCAAGAGCTCATGAGAATTCGCAGGTTTTGTTACGCCGATCCAAAGGCAAAAGCCTCTGTAGGTACAAACTGGCTAGCCGTGTTACCAGAATAATACTTGCCTCCGGCGACTGCCAACTTTTTGACTGGCGCTCCTTTTGAAAAATCCATATCCTTCAAATCAACCCAGAAGGTATTTGGCGTTGTTGCTGAATCAAAGTAATAAATCATATTCTGATGATCGGTTACTGTGCGCCAAATAGTAGATGAAATATTTGGTTTGTCTGGGGTGGTAATGCCCAGTGGAACGCCAATACTTCTCATGATTCCCATGACAGAGGCAACAGCTTGATATTGCATTTTTTGCTCCGGGACAGCAGAAATATAATTCTTATCAATGGATGTTGGAACAATGCCAACGAAAAAGGAAGCACGAGCAAAGCGATCTGCTGCACTAATAGTTCCAGGCAAGAACGCATTGCCACCAATGCTCTTCCAATACGCATTTAGAGCTAACTGCTGATCAAAGATTGGAGAATTTGTCATCACTTGATACTCTTTACCATGATGAATAGTTAATTTTCCTTCAACATATTCGAAGATAGCAGAGTCGCCAGTTGGATCTGACAGCGATAGATGCAAACTAGCTGCACGACCATTAGGCAAGATAGGTGATTTAATTCTAAATGGTTCTGCTTGCAGACCTGCAACAGCTTCAGCAACGGATGCAAAGTTATCCAATGCATATTGAGCCCATAGCGTAATCGACATTGGCGCTTTGCCATTTAGGGTGCCGTAATCAGATTCTGCAAGGTAAAGTAGATTGCCTACTAAGCCTTTTTCATTAACCCCATCAGCAGCACCAATGTTGTAACCAGCGGTAATAACGCTGCCATATTTTGAAGTCCACTCTAGAGACCCAGCACCACAGGAGCCATTGCGAGCCATTCCAGCTGGAAATGTCCAAATATCACTGTGCATGTCCTCACCCCAATCCATTGAGCGACCAGTGACAACTAAATTATTTTCACCAAGGTAAGTAACTCTAGTACACATAAATTCTCCTATATTGATTCAATTAAAATAGCATTAGAACAACGTGTTAATGAGCAGGAATCAGTTTGGAGAGCTCTAAAGCAAATCCGTTAATACCACCCAGGAATATTTGCACTCCAATTGCCAATAAAATAAAGGCGAAAAGGCGCATTAATGCATTGGTACCTGCAGGACCTAGCAATTTTTGGATACCAGAAGATTCACGGTAAACCACATAGATCACTACAGAAAGTGTTAATAATGCAGCTATAGTGCCCATGACTGCAGGCAGCTCATGTAATAGATTCAGGGGTTTCCCGTCTTGATAAGCAGCCACTAATGCAATCGCTGTAGCAATTGAACCAGGACCAGTTGTTAAAGGCATAGTTAGCGGGAAAAATACAGCATTATTTGCATTTGCATCTGTAATGCCTGCTGAGTCACCAGAATCTTTGCTTGATGAAGTTTTTTGATTTAATAAACTCCAGCCCATCCCAATAACAACAGCTCCACCCGCAAGCTTAAGAGCTGGTAAGGATATGCCAAAGAAAAGTAGTATTTGCGGCCCAATCAACATGGACACAAATAGCAAAAAGAAGGCATTGATACTCACACTTCTTGCGAGCTTGTTTCTAACCTCCAGGGAGCAACCCTGCACCATATTTAGAAAAATAGGCCCATCCCCTAGTGGATTAATAACTGGAAATAAAGCGGCAAAGACTGCGACAAAACTAGCAAAGGCGGTGGCAAACATAAAAATCCTTAGAGGCGACTCGTTTTAGAAGGCTCTGGTTTAGCTATAGAACTGGTTCAGCTCAACAGCGCCAGTTTGACTCGCAGTTGTAATCGGAATTGATTTGATCTGCTTACTATTTGCCAATTTAGACATATCGATCATTGTCCAATTAAGAGCATCAATTGTTCTGAAATAAATAAGATTACGGGATAAATCAGCCATTAGCGTCCAAGTTGTTACTTCACTTGATGATGAATTTCCACGAGGACCATCACCCATTCCACCAGGAGGATCAATCGTTAGGTCATAGGGTCGATCGAAGTTATTGATGATGTGACTTAGCGTCTGAATTGCTTCGTCAGGTGTTTTAGCTTTGCGTACATAGTTTGTATAGAAAGCAGCTTTTACAAAGCGGCCTGCAGAAGTTTGCGATGAAGGAAGTCCCGATAGAGCAATACCTGAATCAACTGTTGAAACTGGCAATTTGCCATACTGCGCGTTATTAATATCTACATTAGTTTGGGTGTAGTTATTTAGATTAAGTAAATGCCAAGGAAACTCTGGCGCATTAGTTAGCACATTCACTGGATTGTCGTAAATATTAGTTTTATTGTTCTGGAACTGAATAACAAGTCCGTTACCCGCTTTATCAAAGATGGCATAGTGAAGGGGAACGAGTGCATTACCCATAATAGGAACTGGAGGCAACCAGAATTCAGTATTTCCACTGGTAACCGCTGCTTTAACTTCTGCAACTGTTGAAAAATTTCCCAGTATCCAGGTTCCAAAATCTGCGACAGATAAAATCTTGCTAGAGTCATTTCCAACTGGCGGCGCAGTAGAGAAATTCAGTTGATTGGCTGAAAAAGAAAGTCCTTGATCGTTTGCACCCTCTACAAGAGCCTCTTGCTTTGAGCCAGCGATTGCTGGAAATGTCATTCCAGTAATTGCATATTTGCTATTAAAAGTAACGCCTTGTTTCCCATCTGGAGTAACTGATTCAATCTTGGAGCCCTTGGGGATATAACTTACGTTCACGGGAACAAAAACACTAAACTCCAATGTTCTGCCATGATAAGCATTACCGTTCACATCGCTGATGATTAATGAAGTACACATAATATTTTCTAATTAATATTTTGAATTAAAAGTTAAATGTTGCTGATAATTGTGGACCCTGGAAGGTCGTCTTCTGAAGTAGGCCTTGGCCATTGGTCTTTGAGCTACTCATGTCGTAGTACAAACCACGATAAATTAATGAAACATCAATTCCTTTATCAATCGCCTTGCCTATACCCAGCATTGCCTGCCAAGTCACATTAGTGGTTCCCCCGCCGCCGCCAATGTCAGCATAAAAAGGGATATACCAAGTCGAATTGGCTATTCGATAGCGCCCTTTAAAACCCACAATAGGATCAGCCGTACTCATCGTCTTAGAGTCGCCGTTGATGGCAGCAGAAACACCATTGACAGCAAGGTTCAGCGTTGCTGTCGCCCCGATCCACCGAACCCCCAATAAACCATCCATGGTGGCATCTTGATTGTTGATCAAGTTGTAGGTAGCAGCACCCGTGAGGATGGTTTGCTGCAATGTTGCTTTAGTGGCAATCTGATAGGTATACGGAGCTTGCGGGGTAACTGATGAATTACTAGTCTTTTGCAAAGTAGCAGACACCACATCGGCCATTACCCCCCAATTACCGTAATGCATCTCACCTGCAAGCATTGCACCAGTCTTGAGATTGCTAATAATATTATTCGCGCTCAAATCTGCCGTTTGAACGTACTGTCCTTTGTAGTTCAGTGTGGAGCCAATACTTGGCGCCCAAAGGTAGGGAGTAAGCTCAAACCGCCATTGATCAGAAATCTTTGGAATGGGAGAATTATCCGATTGCGCATGGGCCGTTGAAATGAGAAGTGCAATACCTGCAACAATAAATACCTTCAAACCTTTATAAATCATTTCATTTTTCTCTATTCAAATTTTGTAAGTAGCAACCCAGTCTGTGCAAAACCCGCCGAAGCGGGTTTCTTTAATAGCTATAACTCTAAATTACAAAGTGTTTTTATAAATCTTGCCATCTTTCATAATGACACGGAAGTTTTTTGCAGGATCCGCAACAATATCCAAGTTTTTCGTTGGATCACCATCAACCAGTAGTAAATCGGCATAGGCGCCCTCTTGCACAACACCTAATTTACCGGGGTAAGGGTTACGTGGCCCAGACATCGCAAATAGCTGCGCATTGTCATGAGTCACCATTTTGAGTGCTCTAGCAGGAGACATCCATTGGGTTAATTTGGATAACTGGATATTCTGCACAACACCATCAGGCTGGAAAAAGAAGTCTGTACCCCATGCCAACTTCACATTGTTTTGCAATGCCCACTTGAAAACATTGTTCTGACCCGTTACAACTTGATGTTCTTTTTCAATCTGAAATGGGGTGTACGGTGGGTGAAATTCTTCAAAATTTTGAGTACTTAACCAAACATCCTTATTTTTCAAGTACTTCACTGTAGCTTCATCGAGTAATTGACCGTGTTCAATTGACTTCACACCAGCATCAACCGAACGACGCACTGAAACTGGGTTGTAGGCGTGAACGGCCACATAGGTACCAAAGTCAGATGCCGCTTCTACCGCTGCTTTAATTTCATCAAAAGTAAATTCATGTACTGTTGGAGTATCGTCAGCCGATGAAACGCCACCACTAGTAGCTAACTTAATTTGCGACGATCCGTTGCGTAAATTAAAACGGGTAGCGGCTAAGACTTCGGGGCGACCATTGACAACGGAAGTAATGCGAAATTTTTCTCCGAGAGATAATTCGCCGCCTAAGCTCCGTGGGAGCGCATCAGGTGGATTAAAGTCACCATGTCCTGAGGTTTGAGAAATCATAGTACCGCTTGGATAGATACGTGGGCCAATCGCCCTTCCAGCATCAATCTCATTTTTCATGGCAACTGTAGGTCCAGCCATATCACGCACAGTTGTCCAACCATTTAACAACATCTCTTTTGCAGTTTTATAGGCGATGTCATTTAATTGTTTAGCATCTCCTTGCATCAACACATCTAATGTTGGAGTCAACCAAATATGTGTATGCGCATCACTAAGACCTGGCATCAATGTACGGCCACCGCCAGCAATCACAGTTACTGTTGAGCCAGCAGGTATTTGAATCGGCTTACTAGAGATTGTTTTGATGAGATTGTTTACAACCAAAACATTGGTTGGGGCTGTTAGCTTTTCAGCGGTGCCGTCAAACACACGTACATTCTCATACAAAGTTGCCGACGTTTGCGATGCAGTTTGTGCAAACGCAGTAATGGCACTGATAAGTGCGCCTGAAGCCACTAAACATTTAATAAATATTGTCATTATTTTCAAGGGATGAATTGTTGAATTATTTGATAATTACAGCATGAAATACCGTATTTATCTACTAAAAGCAGAACTAATATACATTGTTACTATGGTATTTAAAAGCGAATAATGGCCATCAGCATGCGGTGATAAGATGGAATCAAGTTCTTGAATCACAGCACCTCATTGAAAGGTCAACGTATATGAATAGACGATTGTTTGGACTTGGGATGGGGGCGGGATTATTTGACCTCTATTTTTCGACTGAATCTGTGGCTGCAAATTGGCCCACTAGACCCATTCGCTGGATTGTGCCCTACGCCCCCGGCGGGTTAAGCGATACCTCTACACGTATTGTTGTCCAGAAAATGATTGAGCTTACTGGCTGGACGATCGTGATTGAAAATAAACCCGGCGCCAATGGATTAATCGGCTCGGAGTATGTCGCACGAGCAGCGCCAGATGGGTATACCTTTTTAAATGTATTAGCTGCGCATGCAGTCAACCCTACACTCTATGCTGGCACTCTGAATTTTGACCCCCTCAAAAGCTTGGCACCAGTCTCCCTGGTTGGTGTCACACCCCTGATTCTTTCCATTAGCAAGGGGCTACCCGTCAAAGATCTTAAAGAATTTATTGCTTATGCAAAAGCGAATCCCGGAAAGCTGTCTTTTGGGTCCTCTGGCATTGGTGCTGCTGCACATATGGCAACCGAACAATTCAAAATAGCGACTGGGATTGATATGGTTCATGTGCCCTATAAAGGTTCTGGGCCCGCACTACAGGATTTAATGAGCAACAATATTCAAGTATTAATTGATACTCCGCCAACGCTTTTGCCTCAAGTGCGCAGCAATAACATCAAAGCCCTCGCGCTAATGTCCCCTCGCCGCCTTGCGAGCGCTCCCGATCTTCCCACCCTTGCAGAGGCCGGCGGCCCTGATTTAGATTGTGCCACTTGGTCTATGTTCTTAACCACTACTGGCGTCCCTAAAGAGATCATGAATAGAGTAGCCTATGAAACAAAACGCGCAGTGAGCTCACCAGATATCCAAGCCCGCTTTGAACAACTAGGTCTTGAACCTATAGGCAGCACGCCTGAGGAAGCAAGCAAATTCTTAAAAGCTGAAGTCGCCAAAATGGCCGTCATTATTCAGTCAAAAAATATTAAACCTGAATAACTGTTGTAAAAAAGCCCCTAATTGCATCCTTAGGGGCTCAGTACATTGGGTGACTTTTTCTTATCCAGCTAAACCGGCAAGCCCTATGGAGCAACCCATTGCTTTTTTAGTACCCGTCTCACCATTGGATCAAAGGTTGAAAGTGGTTCACTTTTGTAATTAGGATCAAAAGAGATCTCGTCATACTTGGCGCAGAACTCTACTGTTTGATCATATGCGGGATCAGATTTGTACTGATCACGTGCATTAGGATCCACCCCAATTTTATCGCCATAGAAATAGGTCTGAAATAAACCGTGCTGAACCAGCATCCAATAATTATTTCTGGATATAAAGGGATGCAAGATCGATGCGATCACTTCTCCATGATTGAAAGGCCCCAAGGGTTCAGCAATATCATGAAACAAAGTAACCACAATATATTCTTCATCCTTACCGTCACGGAGAGCTCTCGTGGCAGCCTGTAAACAATGCTCTTTTCGAGTAATGTTGTAGGCCGTATCTTTAGCGAGATTCTCCAGAAGCCCGTAGAGCTGATCCGGCAAAACTGCCAATGTGTGCTCATGCACTTTTTTCATTACCTCAAAATCAGCTACCGTTCCTTGGTCCATGCTGATGAAATGCATCTTTTCCATGAGAAGCCTTTGAAATTAAATGGGATAGATTTTTAAATTATCTTGCAGGAAGAATATACCAACCAGGATTGAAAATCCCTTACAACATCACTCTTCAAACTGGGAATGCCCTATTTCGACTTATTCCTCCCAGGGAAATCGCTCGCGAGATAAGGCTTCCATCATTTCCCGCTTACTCTGCGTGGCCTTTCTGGAACTATTGCTACCGTACTTAGCCCTGCGCTCACTATCCGAAAGAATCTCCGATTGCACGCTTCCTTCGCCCTCTTTCAAAGAGCTTGGATCTTCAGGTTTGAGCTCAGTGTTATCAGTCATAAGGTAGTCCATCCCTTACTTCAAATTGACATTCTTCTGCACTTTGAAAAAGGCTAGGCAGGTGACAAAAAACATTGTTACAAGGGATACGAGCCCCAAAGATTGAAAAAGCGCCCTTAGTTGCCAAACCTGAGAGCTGGCATCGGTAATAGTGCAATCAGTTACAAAAGCAGCAGCCATAATTGGCTGAATAAAAATAGATCCGTAAAGGAAGATGGGAAAGTACCAACTCGACTTATAGTCATCCAAGGAACAATACTCTAACTGTTTTGTGCGGATTAAATAAATAGCCCAAAGTTGGAAGAGGGTATAAACACAAAGGAACCATCCAAGGAAGTTAGAAAAGGGAACTCCAAAGTAGCCACCCCCATCTCGCCATATCCACTCATGCTTAACTGTCGATGATGCTGGATCAATACTCATATCCCACATCACCATAATAAAAGCCGCAATCACAGGAATCGCAAACAGCGAACGAGAATCTATTTGTCGATCAAACTTATCTAACAGCACATGCGCTATAACCCAAGCCAGATAACACACACCAAAATAGTCAGGCATGATCATCAAGGGGACAGCGCCCAATTTTGGCCCTAATTCTGCCGAATATACATAATGTCCAAAAGGGAAGCCTGTTGCGATACTGAGTGATTCGTAGCCCCAACTCACAATACAGGTGATGGCAAAGATCATGCCAAACTTACGCCAACCCAAGCGCTGAGTGCCATGAATACAGGCAAATAGCAGTCGAGCAACCATACCAATAAAGCTCAAGCTTCCAGCAAAACCCACTGCGAACGGCGTTGCACCAAAGATTGATAGCACTATAGAAAGCGCCACTAGGAACCAAAGTGCTAATTCACTATTTTTATTAAACATCATGATTCCACAGAGAAATATTCATCAGCAAAGGATGGATGTAACTGGCAGCAATACCTCAAGACAATGGCAGAATTCTCTCACAATAAATATCTATTAATAGCTTGTAATACTTAAATGAGTTCAGATATTTCAATGAGGTTCTGATCCGGATCTCGGACATACACTGAGTTCATTTTTTGCGTTGCACCAGTACGAATGACTGGACCCTCAATAATGGGCCAAGCTTCAGCTGCAAGCTGCTCAATAGCCTTTGCCAGCGGGCGATCAGCTATAAAACAAAGATCAAACGATCCTGGAGTCGGAATATCAGCTTTTGGCTCAAACTCCTTACCCTTAATGTGCAAGTTGATTTTCTGATTACCAAACTTAAAGGCCTTGCGCTCGACTGGTGGGGTGCCCCCAATAAAAGATTCCAGCTTCATTCCCAGAACGCAGGTATAAAAATCCACGCACTCTACTTCCTTTGCGGTTGTCAGCACCAAGTGATCTAAATGATCAATCATGTAGCGTCCTTTTTAAATTATTGAGCGCGTCGGAGTTCATCAACGTAGCTAGGCTCAGGATGCAAGGTGTATGTGCTCCCAGCTTTTGCTACTTGACCAGGAACTTCATGTCCCACAATCTGTGGTAACTCTTTAGCAAGTTGCAATAACTTAGGGATATTCATACCAGTGTCATAGCCCATCGCATCGAGCATATGAATCGCATCTTCACTTGAAACATTCCCACTCGCTCCGGGTGCATACGGGCATCCACCCAAACCACCTAATGAACCATCAAAGCGTGTAATGCCAGATTGAACTGCGGCTAGGATATTCGCTAAACCCATCCCTCTGGTGTTGTGGAAGTGCAAAGTCAGTTGCAAGTTAGGAAAACGCCTCTGCATTGCATCGCACATCTTTTTCACTTGATCTGGATTAGCCATCCCAGTCGTATCGCAAATCGTCAGGCCTCTAACACCAAGATCAGCAAAGCGCAGAGCAAATGCTTCAACAACAGATTGAGGCACATCTCCCTCCATGGGGCATCCAAAAGCGGTAGATAAGGAAACATTGATTGGAGCTCTGCCATCAACAAACGTAATAACCTCAGCCAAGCCTGCAAAACTTTTTTCTCGACCCATCCTGAGGTTAGCCAAGTTATGCGTCTCTGACGTGGACATGACGAGGTTAAATTCGTCGGCCCGTGCTTCTAAGGCACGTTCAGCACCTCGCAGATTGGGCACTAATACGGTGTACTCAACGCTTGGCAGCCGTTTAATGCGGCCCATTACCTCCTCAGCATCCCGCAGCATTGGAATAGCCTTAGGCGAGGTAAAGGAAGTTACTTCAATTTTTGCAAAACCGCATTCACTGAGCTCATCGATCAATTTCACTTTATCGTCAGTTGGAATGAAGTTTGGCTCAATCTGAAAACCATCTCTGGTCACAACATCATTGAAATAAATTCTGCTCATGGTCTACGCTATATCTTCTCTATATATGGTTATATCTATCGTTATTTTGTAAATGCTATACCGCGCTCTTTGAGAGAGGCGACCTGAGTATCGCTCAGGCCAATTCCCTTTAATATCTCGTCTGTGTTCGCGCCGATATCCGGGGCAAGACTTCTAATAGATCCCGGTGTACGAGATAACTTCGGAATAATGCCAGGCACATCTACCTTAGAGCCATCCTGCATCTGAATCATCTGAATGTTCTCGCGAGCCTTATAGTGCGGATCGGTAGCAATATCAGCAACGGTATAAATGCGACCTGCTGGTACCGCTACAGAATCTAATAATTCCAGGGCCTTGTCGGTAGTGACTGTTCTCGCCCATGCACCAATAGCTTGATCTAATTCGGTGACACGCTGAACGCGACCCTCATTATTTTCTAACTGAGGATCATTACCCAAATCATCGCGCCCAATCATTGTCATCAAGCGTTTAAAAATACTGTCGCCATTACCGGCGACCAAAACATAGCCGCCATCAGAACAAAGGTAAGCATTCGTTGGAGCTATACCAGGCAAGGCACTTCCTGCAGCTTGTCGCACTTCACCAAATGCACTGTATTCCGGCAACAAACTTTCCATGCAGTTAAACACCGCTTCATACAGTGCAATATCAATGACTTGTCCTTTGCCGCTACTATGGCGCTCCTGCAATGCCAGCAAAATACCAATCACGCCATGTAAAGACGCCAAGGTATCGCCAATGCTAATACCCACACGTACCGGTACTCTTCCTGGCTCTGCCGTTAAATGACGCAAGCCACCCATCGCCTCAGCAACAACACCAAATCCTGGTTTATCACGGTATGGCCCTGTTTGCCCATAACCACTAATACGCAACACAATTAACTTTGGATTAAGCTCCAATAATTTTTCTGGATCAAGACCCCAACCCTCTAAAGTTCCAGGACGAAAGTTCTCAATCAAGATATCCGCTTCACAAATTAAGGTTCGCACAATATCTTGTGCTTCAGCTTGCCTTAGATCCAAAGAAAGGGAACGCTTATTGCGTGATTGCACTTGCCACCAGATAGAGGTCCCATCTTTTAGTAAACGCCATTTGCGCAATGCATCCCCGACTTTAGGCGGCTCGATCTTAATCACATCCGCTCCAAAATCAGCCAATGTTTTAGCTGCGAATGGTCCAGCAATTAACTGCCCCATTTCGATCACTTTTAAGTTTGCTAATGGCTCCATGGATTCCCTTGAAATATCCTTTTGCGCAATTTACCTCGCTTAATCCTCCATAAAATGGCGACTTGAAGAGGTACTTCACTCATTTCGGGTATTTTAATCTGTTAGCAACAGGACTTAAGCTGCCTCCATCAATCCCTCCAAGAAGGATATTTCTGCATTACTAAATGAAATAGCCCTGACTCCAGAAATCGACTTAACCATTGCTTTACGTTTATATAGGGCAACTGCTCAAACCTTTGTGAATCAACCATGGAGAACTGCCTGATAAATGGAAAGATAGCAACGTCTACCCAAGTCATTTGATTGCCCAATAAATACTGGCTTGCTTGTAGCGCCTCCTCCATGGGTTTGAGCATCAACGCTTCTGCAGCACTCAATGTCACTTCTGGATTTAACTCGGGATAACGATTGGGATATTTATATTGATCTAGTAGCTTTTTAAACGGTCCATCATTTGCATCTACCCATGACTGAGCAATATTCTTATCGACATCGCTCCACTTGTCCGGATCAGATTTTCCTAAAGCCCAGCGCATGATATCCAGACTTTGATCAATCACTTGCCCCTCGACAAATAAGACTGGAACGGTTCCCTTAGGCGAAGCTAGTAACATCGATTGAGGCTTATTTCTAAGTTCAATCTCTCGGTGCTCCACTTGAATACCGGCATATTGCAACGCCATACGCGCCCGCATAGCATATGGACATCTTCGATAGGAATACAAAATTGGCAACATGATTTTGCTATTAGATCATCACTATTGGGGTATACCCAAATTCAGTCAAAATCGTGTAATTTATTGTTTCAAGCCTTTCTTTGGAGTTGTATATGAACCACCGTAGATCATTCCTCAAAACATCTGGCAAAGCACTTGGTGGATTATTTTTTTGCGGATGTGGCCTAGCCCATTCTGCAGACCTCAAGGATGGCAAACCCAAGCGCATGACTCCAATCTTTATCAATGGTAAGCGCATTAAAACCATTGATGTGCATGCTCACTGTATGTTTCAGGATGCGATTGACTTAATGGGGGACGAAGCTAAATCCGTCCCTCCTCCCACTAAAGGAATACCTGAGCACTTTATTAAAATTGATGAACGTATTAAGGCCATGGAAGCCCAAGGCATTGATATGCAAGTACTGAGTGTTAATCCCTACTGGTATCGCAAGGATAAAGATACTGCCGCAGAAATCTGCCGCCTCAATAACCTGCATCTGGCTGAGCTCTGCGCAATGCGGCCTGATAAGTTTGCGGCATTTGCCTCTCTCACTATGCAATATCCAGAATTGGCAGTAGAACAACTTGAAAATGCGATCAAGAACCAAGGCTTATGTGGTGCCGCGATTGGTGGCAGCGTTTTAGGCCAAGATTTTTCAGACCCCAAATACCATCCAGTGCTTGCTAAAGCCCAAGAGCTGAATGTCACCCTTTTTATTCACCCACAAAGCACCCCACAACTAGCACAGCGCTTTAAAGGAAACGGCTGGATGTCTAATGTCATTGGCAATCCACTAGACACCACTATCGCATTACAACACCTCATCTACGAAGGTGTACTCGATAAGTATCCTAAGTTGAAAATATTGGCAGCCCATGGCGGCGGGTTCTTAGGCTCTTATGCGCCACGCATGGACCATAGTTGTTTTGTATCTCCGCAAAACTGCGACCCCAATATTGTGCTCAAGAAAAAGCCGACTGAATATCTCAATCAACTCTACTTTGATTCATTGGTATTTACGCCAGAAGCGCTGCGTCATCTTGTAGCTCAGGTAGGCGCTAGTCAAATTGTGATTGGAACCGATCACCCTATTCCATGGGAAGAATACCCAGTTGAGCATGTCATGGCTACACCGGGATTAAGCAATGCTGACCGCGTTGCCATACTTGGTGGCAACGCTGCCAAATTATTAAACCTCAAGACTTAATTGATCACTACTAGAGTAAGCAGCACTTACTCTAGTTGAATATTGTTGTCCTTGATGACTTTGGCCCACTTAGCAGATTCTTGATTTAGAAACACACCAAACTGAGCCGGTGAGCTCGCGACTACCTCATTGCCCTGCTCAGCCATACGCGCCTGAACCGCAGGATTTTTTAGGGCCTGTGCAAATGCATTATTGATCTTGTCAATAATCGGTGCTGGTGTACCCGCTGGTACTAATACACCCACCCAAGAACTCACATCAAAATTAGTCAGCCCTTGTTCGTTTGCTGTGGGTACTTGTGGCAAAGCAGGAGTACGCTTTTTACCCAGCACTGCCAAGGCCTTTAAGTTACCACCCTTAATTTGTGGGACTGTAATCACCGCACCCAAAATCGTAATATCGGTCTCGCCACCAATCGTTGCGGTGAGCGCTGGACCACCCCCCTTGTAAGGGACGTGCGTCATACCAATACCAAGATTTGCTTTAAGTAACTCCGCAGCCAGTTGCCCTGAACTACCAGCGCCTCCGCTAGAAAAATTGATGCCGTTTGGTCTTGTTTTAGATAACTCAGTCAACTCACGTAAATTATTGGCAGGCAACTTATTACCCGCAACAACTACCAAAGGAATCTTGACGAGTTCTGTGACGGGCGCAAGATCCTTAAAGGAATCGAAAGGTAAGTTTTTATAGACGTGCGGGTTTACTGCAAAGGTGTCATACACCATCAAGATGGTGTAACCATCGGGCGCAGACTTAGCAACAAAGTTTGCCCCAATCGTACCGCCAGCACCTGGCTTACTTTCAATCACAATGGTTTGTCCCAAAATTTCTTGGAGGGTGGGTGCCAACATACGAGCCATAGTATCCACAGCACCACCCACAGCCAAAGGATTAATAATCCGAATGGGTTTATTGGGGTATGAACTTACTTCCTTATTTTGCGCATTTGCTAAACCGATTGCACAAATAAGAATGAGCGGAACACCAATTACTTTTTTAAATATCGGATTCATATTAGTCTGCCTTTATATTGCCGTCTTTGACGATCTTGCTTAAGCGTTGCATTTCTTTTTGAAAGTAGATATTGCTTTCTGCTGGAGTTGCTATGGTCATCACTTCACCGCCATCACTTGCAACTTTTTCTTTAAAAGCACTCGATGCCACCACTTGCTCCAGTGCCTTACCCAACTTATTGAGAATAGGTGCGGGTACACCTGTTGGCGCCCATACTGCATAGACAATCGACATCTCATAGCCCTTTAGATTACCTGCCTCTTCAATTGTCGGAACGTCTGGTAGGAGTTTGGCGCGGGCTGGGCCTGTAGTACCCAGAGCAATGAGCTTGCCGGATTTAACATGAGGTAAGGCAAGGCCAAACGCAGAAAAGCTCATTGGGACTTGACCTCCCAAAGTATCCGTGATTGCTGGACCTCCTCCCTTATAGGGAATGTGCATTATTTTGATGCCGGCTTGACTAGTAAAGAGTGCGCCCGCTAAATGACTAGCGCTGCCATTGCCAAAGGTTGCATAAGAAAGCGCATCCGGCTCTTTCTTAGCTAAAGCTATCAACTCTGCAATATTTTTGGCTGGCAAATTGGGATTGGCTACTAATAACATTGGGACCGATGCCACAACTGCCAAAGGCATGATGTCCTTTTCTGTGGAATAAGGAGTTTTGCCATACATGGTTGGATTAATCGCATGCGATGTCACCGACTGGAACATCAAGGTGTAACCATCGGGCGCTGCCTTGGCTACCGCGTCAGCGCCGATCATGCCATTTGCGCCGCCACGATTTTCTACTACCACTTGCTGCCCCAGAATTGCGCCGAGTTGATTGGCCACTGTACGTCCTAGCGTATCGGCAAAGCCGCCAACTGGCCAAGTAATAATGAGCTTGATGGGTTTATTAGGATAAGTATCTGCTTGAGCCCATGCCTTTGCTTGGAATACTCCAAGCAAAGCAAGAACCAGCAGCAAGGACTTACCTCTTTTGCTTAAGGCTAACTGCATTTTGACTCCTCCATCCCTTTAATATGGGATTTATTGAATTACTTTTTTATTTTTTAAATTACTTAATTCGCTATCACTTAAACCTAGGAACTGCCTCAAGATTAAATCGGTATGCTCGCCCAACATCGGGGGGGCTTGTTTCTTGCTATTAGTCGAACCATGCATCTTCAAAGGAGATGCTAAAGACTTGAACTTACCTGCTTTACCATGCTCAATCTCAAGAACCATTTCTTTTGCGGCCGTTTGTTCTGAAGCGAGAGCCTGACTTACCGTATTGACTCTTCCAATCGGAATGCCATTGGATCTACATAAATCAATGAGCTCATCACTCAAAAAGGTCTTGAGTTTTTCAGCTAGCAAGTCATCAATCAGATCGCGATTTTGTACCCGCGCCGAATTGGTCTTGAATCGAACGTCTTCCACCCACTCAAGCTGACCTAAGAGCTTAGACAGTTGAGCAAATTGCTTATCGTTACCTACTGCCAGCGCAACCATGCCATCTAAGCAATGGTAAGTTGTATAGGGAACAATCGTAGGATGTCCATTGCCATAGCGCCCAGATTCTTTTCCAGTAGCAAGATGACTATTGCCAACGTTGGCCAATAAAGCGATTGAGGTATCAAACAAAGAGACCTCAACTGCCTGTCCTTTGCCCGTTCTATAGCGCGCTAGCAATGCTGCTTGAATTGCATTGGCTGCCATCATGCCAGTAGCCAAATCGACGATTGCAACGCCATACTTAGTCGGGTCACCATCGACTGTTCCAGCAATACTCATTAATCCAGATTCAGCTTGCAAGATAAAGTCATAGCCAGGTAATCCCGATTGAGATCCAGCACTGCCATAACCGGTGATTGAGCAACGCACTAAAGTGGAAGCATTCTTCTCAAACCAAGCAGAGTCAAACCCCCACTTATCGAGCGTGCCACTTTTAAAGTTCTCTATCAGCACATCAAACTGGGGTATGAGCTGAGCAAGCAATTGCTTCCCATCAGCGCTAGAGAAGTCAATGGCAATGCCCTGCTTATTACGATTGCAACCTAAGAAATATGCTGACTCGCCTTCCAAGAATGGAGGACCCCAGGCGCGGGTGTCATCACCACCTCCTGGTGACTCCACTTTGACAACCTCCGCCCCAAGATCACCCAAAAGCTGTCCGCACCATGGGCCCGCTAAAACGCGACTGAGATCCAGTACTTTTAGTCCCGCTAGCGCGCCTTCGTTCTGAGTTGAAGAATCAGACTGAACACTGTGGTTCATGACGCTGACCTCTAGTCCCGCATATCAGGAGGCGCGTTCAAATTCTTTCTAAATCCATCCATGTAATCTTCGAGCGCAGCCTTATTCTTCAATCTAAATTGCTGGAAGTCTGGTTTACGTCCTTCGAGGAAGGCATTCATACCCTCGAGACTTTCTTCTGAACCCCATACATAAGCAAGCAATTCCATACCATGCTGCCAAGAAGCATACAGTTGGTCAGATTCAAAGTTCAAGCTCTTCTTCGTCATGCGAATGGTTTGCGAACTATTGCTCTTAATGTTTTCACACCAAGCCAATGTTTCAGTTAACAGGTCTGCCTCAGGTACACACTTATTAATCAGGCCAATGCTTTCGGCATCTTTTGCATTGAAGCGCTTGGCCAAGAAAATCATTTCGCGAGCAATGCGCTCACCTACAATGCGCGGCAAGTATTGTGTTGCGCCCACTGTTGGGCATGCCCCAACCTTGGCGCCCGTTTGTCCAAAGACTGATTTTTCGGAGCCAATGACCAAGTCGCACCAGAGTGCCAACTCATGTCCACCACCAACGCACCAGCCATTGACCATGGCGATTACCGGAATTGGAATACCGCGAATAGCCATTGCCAAACCTAACATCCGATCATTCCACATCGATCCGTTAGTAAAGGTAAGGCGTTTCATTGCATAGAAGTCACCACCAGCTGAAAAGGCCTTATCGCCGGCTCCGGTAAAAACGATACAAGCGATGGAAGGATCTTCTCTGGTCAACTTAACCGCATCAATCATCTCATCCAAAGTCTGCTCTCTAAAAGCATTTAACACTCTTGGGCGATTGATGGTGATCCATGCCACCTGGTCTTTTACTTCAAAGAGAATATCCTTGTAAGGCTTTTCTGGCTTGATGCTCATCATGTCTCCGTTGTATTTTTTAATAATTATTTACAAATAAATATAAAGAAATTTATTCCTCTACGTAAATAATACCCAAAAAAAATTGGGTTTGGTTTTATTTAAATGTACGGATAAGTTTGGACCAGAAATATCTCAGATTGACTTAACTCGCGTTACTCAAACCTACCGTCATACCACCGCATACGTAGAGTGTTTGGCCAGTCACAAAGCTAGCGCGATCATCCATCAAATACGCTGCTGCATGCGCAATATCTTCCGGCTGGCCCATTCTTTTGACGGGAATACTCTCAATAATCTTGATTGTTTTTGGTGCGCCGGGCGGATTGCCTGAGGTAAATAATTCTGTTGCAATGGGGCCAGGTCCGATAGCGTTTACCGTAATACCGAATTGCGCTAATTCCAAAGCCCAGGTTCTAGTCATGCCCAACACACCTGCTTTGGTTGCAGCGTACGCTGTTCGCTCTTCTTTGCCCAGTGCTGCACGGCTAGCAATGCTCACAATTCTTCCGAAATTGGCTTTGCGCATATAGGGCAACAAAGACTGAGCCAATACCATTGGCGCCTTAAGATTGAGGGCATAGACTGCATCAAAGTCTGCCTCAGTCACATCCTCCAGTGCACCCGGCTTAATCATGCCGGCGTTATTCACCAGTCGAAGCACTTTGGTGCGCCCAGCAATCTCTTGAACCAACTGAGTAACAGCTTTGCTATCCGTCACATCAATACAATGAAACTCTTCATCTTCCAATAGGGCGGCTGGCGCCGCCTTATCAAAGTTAATGACGCGATAGCCGTCTTGGGTCAATCGAGTTGCAATCGCTCTGCCGATGCCACGACTAGCACCTGTAATGAGTACGTTCTTCTTATTCACGGAAACTTTACTTTCAAGAATTGTTTAAATGAAATGGTCAGCCTTAATCAACTGTAGCGCCTGAGGTTTTTACAACCCTCTCCCACTTCTGGGTATCGCTTGAAATCAATTTTCCAAAATCTTCAGGAGTACCGGGGATTGGGGTTCCGCCCAGCTCAGATAAACGCTTCTGAATTTTAGGATCTGCGAGTAATTGATTCACCGCCACATTCAGTTTTTCCACAATTTCGCGTGGTGTGCCTTTAGGAGCACTCACTCCAAACCAAGCGCTAGCCTCATACCCTGGAACAGTCTCAGCAACCGTTGGGACGTTTGGTAGAGATGTTTCACGCATGGATGTAGTGACCGCCAAGGCACGTATACGGCCATCCTTAATAAAGCCAGATGAAGATGGCAAGTTATCGAACATGACTTGTACTTGTCCTGCAATCAAATCATTCAATGCTGGGCCCGCTCCCTTGTAAGGAATGTGAGCCATCTTGCATCCTGTCATGATCTTAAATAACTCACCGGATAAATGAATCGAAGATCCGCTACCCGAGGAAGCCATATTGACTTTAGTTGGATTAGCTTTGCAGTAGGCAATAAATTCTTCTACGTTCTTCACTGGCAAAGCAGCCGTGACCACCATCACATTAGGGGTGCGCACTACACCCGCAACTGGAACAGTATCGTTAATGAAATTAAATGATAGTGTTTTATATAAAGAAGCATTAATGGCATTTGCTGGATTGGTCATATTGAGCGTGTAGCCATCAGGTGCTGAGCGAACCACGTATTCAGTACCAATGTTATTTCCGCCGCCTGGCTTATTTTCAACAAGCACGGTTTGCCCAAGCTTTTCAGATAAGCCTTGCGCAATAATGCGCGCCAAAATATCAGTAGTGCCACCGGGAGACCAAGCCACAATCAATTTAATCGGCTTTTCAGGATAAGGAGCTGCGATAGCAACGCCTGAAATTACCACCAAACTACTCAACAACACCAACCAGAAACGGGAGAATTTCAGCATTTTTTAATACTCCTTTTATTCACAATGTGTTTGATGCATTTAGTGCTTATTTCTAAATCCCTGAACTACTGACTACATATTGGAGGCCGTCTTTGAGCAAACTGGGTTTTTTGCTCAAAAGCATAAGCAAGTTGCAAAATTCCAAAGTCATCTCGATGGCGTCCCACTATCTGAATGCCTACCGGCAAGTGATCACTAGTAAAACCTGCGGGGACAGAGATCGCTGGATTGCCCAATGCGCTGATGTGATAAGCCGACTTTTGCCAATCAATATAAGTATTCATTTTTACCCCGTTAATTTCGGCGGGATATTCCTGATCAATGGAGAATGGCGCAACTTGGGAAACGGGAAGCACTAGAAAATCATATTTCTTGAAAAACTCACGCATGCGGTGATATAGCTCGGTACGCTTCGCTTCAGCGCGAACTAGTTGCGGGCCAGTAATGGGCAAGCCTTGTTCTGCATTCCAAATCACCGTATCCTTAATTTGTGCACGATGCTCTTTTAATAATGGCGTAATGCGTAACTCAGTTCTCCAGGCACGCCAAAGCATGAAGATTTCATCTGCCTCAGAAATATTAGGCTCGTCATTGATGACCTCACAACCCAGGTCCTGAAACACCGCCCTAGTAGATTCAATTACCTTGGCTACTTCTGGTTCAACAGGTAATCCCCCTAAGTTGGCACTAAAGGCAATCTTGCAGCCTTTAAATGATCGTGCCAAAGGATTTAAGAACATCTCACCAGGCGCCTCTAGAGAAATTGGAGAGCGATCATCGGGACCTGACATTGCCGCCATTGCCAAAGCAACATCTTGAACAGTACGCGCCATGGGACCAGGCACACTCATGGTGTACCAACCTAAGGATTCAGGCCATGATGGCACTCTGCCAACCGAAGGACGAATTCCAACGAGATTACAAAAGCTTGCTGGGTTGCGTAAAGAGCCGCCCAGATCTGTACCATCGGCAATAGAGATCATGCCGCTTGCTAATGCAACCGCACCACCTCCCGAGGAGCCCCCGCAAGTCTTCGTCAAGTCATATGGATTGGGGGTTGAGCCAAAGATAGCATTAAATGTTTGGCTACCAGCGCCAAACTCTGGAGTATTGGTCTTACCTAAACTAATTCCACCAGCTTTTTTAAGACGCTCGACAGGCAAAGAGTCAACATCTGGAACGAAGTCTTTAAAAGCCAAAGATCCAAATGTCGTTCGAACGCCCTTCGTCAAAAATAAATCTTTGTGTGCAACAGGTAATCCATGCAAAACACCTACCACTTCGTTGGCAGCCATTTTTTTGTCCGCGCTAGCAGCTTCTGCCATTGCAGATTCTGCAGTTAAGGTAACAATTGCATTTAAGGTTGGATTAAGGCGCTCGATCTGATCGAGGTGTGCTTGAATCAGCTGTGTAGCAGAAATCTTCTTTGAACGAATTAATTCAGATTGTTCGGTCGCTGATAAAAAGCATAAATCATCGTTTTGCATTTTTACTCTGTCTCAATTTTTATTATTTTTACTACTTATTTTTTATAGTATAGGTGAGACTTTTTAAGCAATGAAAACAAATTTGCTGTGTTGCACCATATTCCTTATACAGCTCCATAGAAATTAATTTGAGCGTCTATTTCTTATCATCTAGGGTCAATCCCAATCCCCGAATGACCTTACCCCAGCGATCAGATTCAGATTTGAGGAAGCTTGCATACTCTTGTTCGCTCGAGCCGCGAACCTCAGCGCTTGTGCTAATAATCTTGTCTCTGAGTTCAGGATCTTGTAATGCTTTATTTAGAGCGGTGTTCATCTTGCTGACTATTGGTTTTGGCGTTCCCGCTGGCGCCATCACGCCAGACCAGGCACCATATTCCACCCCTGGAAGAATGGTCTCCGACAAAGTCGGAAGCTCTGGTAAGGCAGCCATTCTTTTTAAACTTGCACTTGCAATACCCTTGAGATTCTTCTGCTTAATTTGAGGGATTAGCGAATTTGAGTTACCCAACATAAATTGCACTTGCCCACCTAGCAAATCTGCCAAGCCCGGTGCTTCGCCTTTGTATGGGATATGGCTCGCTTGTGCTCCGATACTCTGCAGGAACAATACTGTGGCTAGATGCGTAACGTTACCCTCACCTGCTGTAGCGTAATTCACCTTGTTCGGATTTGCCTTTAAATACGCTACAAACTCTTTTATATTGTTTGGCGGAAATGAAGGTGTCACTGCCAATACAAAAGGAATATTGGCAGTCAGAGCAACCGGAACCAATTCACGTGTGTAATCGTAGTTAAGCTTTGGGTATAGATAAGGACTTAACACCATTGATGAGGTGTTATATAAAAAGGTATATCCATCGGGCGCTGCTTTTGAGACCATTTCACCAGCAATATTGCCATTCGCCCCTGGCTTGTTCTCAACCACTACAGAAACACCCAAATTTTCAGTGAGCTTCGCAGCAATTGCTCTTAATACTGCATCAGTCCCACCGCCCGCTGGAAAGCCCACGATAAATTTGATTGGCCTTGATGGATAAGCATCCTGAGCAAAAATGGCTTGTGAAAATCCTACTGCAAATAATGCAACGATACCTAGAAGACTAATACCAGCCTTGCGTAGAAGGCGTTGCATATCTAAGTTCACTAACAACCCTTTGCCTTAAGAACAGCATCAATCCATGAATCGTTATACGTACCGTCTTTAATGGACTTTAATGTAGCTACTTCTTGTGCAACTTTTTCCTTACCAAGCTGAGCAACTTCTAATGCTACTTTTGGAGAAAAGGCGACGACACCATCGGAGTCACCGAGAACAATGTCACCTGGATTAATAATGAGACCCCCAATAGACACCGGAACATTGACAGCACCCGGACCATCTTTATAAGGCCCTCTTAAGTTAACCCCTCTTGCCCAGCATGGGAATTGCGCTTTCTCAAAAGCATTGACATCACGAATTGCGCCATCAATCACCGCAGCAACTGCACCTTTAGCTTTAGCAACGCTCATCATGATTTCGCCAAAGAGGGCTCGTGTAATATCGCCTTCGCCATCCACCACTAAAACATCACCCGGCTGCAACATTCTGAGCGCAAGATGAATCATCAGATTATCTCCGGAGCGGACCTTCACAGTCACCGCATTCCCACAGGCGGTTACGGCAGATTTATTCACTGGATAAAGTCCGCTAGTGCCAATTAGACGACCGGTAACGTCACCCACAATTGAAGTAGGAAACTGGGCTAAGGCTTTGATTCCCTCAACTGAAGGTGTCACACGGTCCTTAATTTCTATTCCATTCCACATAATGATTCCTTAAGTATTAAATTCCATCGATTGGGGTAAGCAGTTGTTTGCCTGCAAAGTGTAAATTGACATTATCTATAAAGCGCTGCACAGAAGCATGTATTGCCTCCGGGGAGATTCCGGCAACGTGCGGAGTTAAGACTGCATTTTCAAATTCAAGAAGTGCTTGAGGCGGTTTGGGCTCACTCTCGTATACGTCTAGCGCAGCAGCTGCAATCATATTACCAGCCAATGCTCTAGCTAATGCTTGGGTATCAACCAAACTTCCGCGGGCAATATTAACGACCACCCCATTAGGGCCAAGCGCTGCGAGCACTTCATCATTAATCATGTGAAAAGTTTCTTTTCCACCAGGTGCTGCAACCACTAAAAAGTCACACCACTTCGCCAAGCTGATCACACTATCGAAATATTGATATCCCGTTTCATCACGACGTGTACGACTGAAATAACCAATGTCCATCTCAAATGCTTTAGCACGCTTAGCTATTTTTTTAGCAATCGCACCCATGCCCACTAAGCCTAGCTTTTTATAGGAGACATGAGGCGGCCTTGGAATATCGTCCCGCCACATACCATGACGCACGCCAGCATTCATAATGGGAATTTTCCGAATAGCAGCCAACAAAATACCCATTGCATGATCTGCAACGCAATCGTCATTGGTTCCGGCGGCATTAGCTACCCGAATTCCTTTGGATTTTGCATAATCCAAAGGAACATTTTCATAGCCAACACCCAGTGTGCAAATAATCTCTAGATTTGGCATGGCATCGATTTCACCCTCAAGCAAACCATTCGTGCCATTAGTTAAAACAACCCGTATATCTTTGCCTCTAGATACAATCTGAGCCGCTCCATTGCTACGATCCTTGCCCAAATCTTCATTGGGGGCATAGATCATGTCAAAGTGCTGAGATACCAGCTCACGATGCTCTTCTGTGATGTACACCAATACCAATGCCAGGGGCTTCATTGCTTCTCCGTTAATTCCAATACCTGATTGCAGCTGGAGCTGCCTTCATCTTCAGTCTTTCACCAGTATCGCTAACTTTTTTTCCATCAATCTTATAAAGACGAATCTCTTGGTTATAAGCATCTTGCACCAAGACATGTCGATCGTCAGGAGTAAAAGCTTGACCCTGAAGCCAGTGACCACCTTTTACCTCCGATAGATACTCTAATTTGCCATCTTGTATTCCAAACAACTTATAACTTGCTTCTGCATAAAACGGTGATGTCTTAGGTTTATTACTGCCGTTGATGACGGTGACGCCAATGAGTTTGCCATTTGGCGAGAAAGAAACTCCCTCGGGAGTTTGCCCAACGGTTAACGTATCAACCACCCTTGGTGGTTCTTCACTCATATTAATCAAGCTAATCGTGTCAGCATCTCCTTGACCGCCCCCTAGATTACCCACTACCGCATACTTCCCACTCGCATCAATATCAATGCTATAGGGCTTAAGTCCTGCATAAATTGTTTTTTTATTCAAAGTGATGTTGCTGCCATTGATGTCTAGGATGGAAATTTGATTGTCGCCATCACGAGTCAGCAAAGCACGGCGACCATCGGGAGTAATCACAACTTGACTAGGTCCAGATTTATCTCCGATAGTAATTTTTTGCTTCTCAGTCAGCTTCTGACCTTTGATTTCTACAACAGATACTGTGCCGCCTGCGCGATTAGGGACTAAAGCAAGATCACCGGCTCGGTTGACAGCAAGCCCTGATGGGCCAGCGCCTAATGAAATAGTATCAACTACTTTCAAAGACTCTTTGCCGTTACCTAAGGCCACTAATGAAATTAGATCGGATGAGATCACCTTATTTGAGTCGCTTGGATCTAATTTTGTAGCAGCCGTTACTAGAGCATATTTTTTATCCGGTAAAACTGCGATCGAAGCAGGAGGGCCCACTAGTGAAGTTGGCATAACCAACTCCGAATGCAATCGTAATTTGTCATCCTTTAGCTCCACCAAGGCCAGGGTATCTTGCGCTTTTCCAACCTTACCCACCCCATCCACTAATGCTGCCCTGCCATCTTGAATCGACAGAAATTTTGATGTATCAGAACCACCTATTCCAGCACAAGCTGAGAGTGCTAGTGCTGAAACTAATGATATTGGCGCTATGGCATATTTAATTTTCATCATCACTCAACCTTTGCACCAGAAATTTGCACTATGCGAGCCCACTTTGGAACCTCTATAGCAATGAGCTCTTTAAATTCTGCTGGGCTACTGCCAATGGCTTTGGATCCGTGATCTGCCAGCGTCTTTTGTACCTCAGGATCCATCATGACTTTCTTAATGGCTGCACCTAATTTATTCACGATAGGGGCTGGAGTCTTTGCTGGCGCCAAAATGCCATTCCAAAGAGCTACTTCATACCCAGGCAATACCTCATCAATTGCTGGCACGTTTGGCAGTCGCGGTGTACGAGTTTTAGTAGTAACCCCCAACGGCTTTAACTTACCGCTATCAATATAGGGCAGTACTTCAACTAAAGGTGAAACAACCAACTGAATTTGGCCAGCGAGCAGATCAACGTTTGCAGGCGCACCACCCTTATATGGAACGTGTGTCATTTTTCCATTAATCATGCTATTGAGAAGCGCACCAGATAAGTGTTGTGATGAACCATTTCCAGCTGACCCATAAAATAATTCTTTTTGCTTGGCCAGAGCAATAAATTCAGTCATATTGTTAGCGGGTACATCGTTATTCACCATTAATACATTTGGAATTAATGCCACTTGGGAGATGGGCACCAAATCTTTTTGCAGGTCAAATGTTAAGTTTTTAAACAAGGACATGTTAGTAGCCAAAGTACTCGTGGCCATCAGTAAGGTATAGCCATCCGATGGTGCATTGACTACATATTGAGCGCCAGTATTACCTCCAGCGCCTGGTTTGTTATCAACCACGACGTTTTGACCTAATTGCGCCTTTAATTTTTGAGCTACCAGACGAGCAGTAATATCAGTACTGCCTCCAGGAGCAAAGGGAACAATCAAAGAGATGGGTTTTTGTGGCCAATCACTTTGCGCAGATGCAGCGCAAACCCAAAAGCTGGAAACTAGAATCGCGATCAATCTATTCATGAAATGACTCCTTATTTGCTGATAAGCGCTAAATTAGCGCTGACCATCACCAACAGAAATTTGCTCTACACGCAGCCCGCCTAAACGTTCGTGTACACGAGCACCAGTCGACATTGCCAAGGCGTAGACCAATTCATCGGCACGTGGTGAGTCCACCATGCCAACATCAATCGTATTAAAGTGGCTACGGATATAACATGCCTCAATATGGTGAAGCGGGATTTGCAAACGATAGCCTGCACCTGCAACTACTTTTGCAGCAGGAACAATAGATTTCGCATTCGTTAATACGGCTCGCATAGCCCAACCACCGGCTTCATGCCAAATAGCGCCATGCTCTAACTCGCCATCCAGGCCAACGATTGCGCCTTTTCCGTAAGTCTCAATCTTGTCCTTACCACCTAAGGCATCAATTAGCTCCACAACCATCTCATTAGCCATTTCACGAGCATCCTTCACTAAGCCAGAGAGATCCTCTACATAGCGGCCTGCATACGGATTCTTAATTACGCAAGCAATTACGCCAATTTTTAAAGGCACCTTAGATGCTGGACCACGCTCGTGGTACACCGTCTCTACTGTGAGTAATTTTTTTCTAATATTAATTAATGACATCTTTATCTCCTCCAAATAAATTTTGATAGATTACTGTTGCTCTAAACCACTTGCCTGAAATATTTTTCCCCACTTAGTGATATCAGATTCGATTGTCTTGCCAAATTCTTGTGGAGTTGATGCAGAAGTTACTAACCCTGAAGTTACAAAACGCTTCTTTAGGTTTGGGTTTGCAAGCGCATCATTTAAGCTCTTAGATAGCTTAGACACTACCTCTGGCGGTAATTTCGCTGGACCTGCAAGACCAAACCAAACCGTCAGGTCATATCCCGGCAAACCTGACTCTGCTAGTGTTGGAATTTCGGGAGCTAGTGGCGATCTCGTCTTTGTAGTAACACCCAACGCATTTACCTGCCCAGCTTTGTATGCAGTTAATCCATTTACGAAATCTGCAATCGTAAATTGAATACTGCCCCCTATTAAATCTGTCATCGCCTGTGGAACACCGCGATAAGAAACGCCAGTGGCCTGGAAATTACCCATAGTGAGAAGTTGAACGGTACACATCTGTGCACTTCCAGAGCCATAGCCATAAGATAAGGCATCTGGATTCTTCTTGCCATATTCAATCAGTTGCTTGGTAGTCTTAACGGGAAGGCTGGTAGAAGAAACCAATAAAAATGGCCCCTCTGCAATCAATCCAATGGGTGTGAAATCTGTTCTCGGATCGTATTTGAGATTCTTAAATACACTGACGTTACTTGCGCCAGTAGTAACGCCCACCATCAATAATGTATAGCCATCAGGAGATGCATTCACTGCAGCGCTAGTACCGATGATTCCACTAGCTCCACCCATGTTATCCACTACGATTGCCTGCCCAAGATTGCTACCCATACTCTCCGCCAATGTCCGAGCGACTACATCAGTGATGCTGCCAACTGGAAAAGGAACAATTAAGCGAATGGGTCTATCTGGATAAGCAGCATGTGCCCCCAGAGATAAACATAAAAGGGTAATGGCAATGATTTTTTTCATAGGCGTCTCAGTATTCAAAAGTTAATTTGACTTACTGCCAAGCTCCACTCCAGCCCATTCTTCAATATGATGTATTGGAAACACATTGTCTTTATCCCCATCGCCCTGTGACATAGCAAACGCCAAGAACTGACGGGCTGCAGGATTAACCTGCATCGGAACCCCTAGCTTCTCTGCCTCATCAATACACATCTTCACATCTTTATGTAAGAGTTCGGTCGTAAAGCGAACTGGAAAGCTGCGATCTAAGACACACTGCGGAATCCGTTCGAGAGTTGCAAAGGATCGGCCGCTAGAGACATTAATGACATCCAGCATTGTCTTGGAATCTAAGCCAGCCTTAACGCCATAGACCAAAGCTTCGCAGCTTGCAATCATGCTTGTAGCATATAAGGTGTTATTGATAATTTTCACTGTCTGACCAAGAGTCGGATCAGCGCCAAGATAAAAAATATTTTTTCCCAAGGCAGACAGTATTGGTTTGATACTTTCAAAAATATCTTGGGGGCCGGAAGCCATGACCGCTAGTGTCCCCTTCTCTGCGGCAACAATGCCGCCACTCACTGGAGAACCAATTAGTGGAATATGATTCTTTTCCAGAACAGCTGCCACTTGTTTTGTAACAGAGGGGCCAGTAGTAGATAAATCTACAACGACTTTCACCTTACTACCTTGTGCAACTTCTGATGCGACATCGGCAACGATTTGAGGCATCGGCAAACAGAGCAATACAGTCTCTACTTCGGAAGCCAAATCTTTAGTAGATGCACAGATCTTTGCCCCCGAACTAGAGAGTCGATCTAGCGCCTTCTGACTTTTGTCATAGATGCATAGTTCATATCCTGCTGCAATCAGGCGGTTAGCAAAATGAAATCCTATATTGCCAACTCCAATGAGTCCAATCTTCATGTCTCCTCCAGCCATTCTTATATTTCAGAAAACAATACTTGAAGCAGAGGTGGAAAGCTAACCCGTATATACCATTAGTGTTAATGGATTAAGGTCAAACTAGGGATTAGCCATGCCTTTTATTGCATTACCCATAACATCAAGTTATGGGTAACCAGAAAGTAGGATATCAATGAACTTTTCAGCATGAGTGCCTTGGCGATCAAAAACTGAGCGGGCAATAGATGGCTTGAGCAAGATGTCCTGCTCCAAGGGACGCACCTGCAAGCCAACCCAAGCTCCGTTAGCAACCGTAAATTCATCAACGATTGCCACGCCCATACCCGCACGCACTAAGGAACAGGCAACCTCAGTTTGATGGATATGAATCCGTGAATTAAAGTCCAAGCCTGCAGTCTCAAAAGCAGTGCGCACTAATTTTCCAAACTGAATGGACGGGTGATGGGAAATTAACTCATACTGAGCTAAATCCCCTAAGGAAATCTTTTGCTTTGGTGCAAGTGGATGCAAGTCCGGAATAACGCAAACCATCCTGCCACTTCGAAATGGCTGTACCTCTAAATTGATATGCTCTAGTGGAAGTACCGAAACCGCTAGATCAACTTTATTACTTAAAATTTCTTGAGCCATGCTGTTGAGCATTGTGGTGTGGTAATTCACCTGAATACCAGGATAGCGTCTAGTAAAACGGGTAATGGCCTCAGGCATTACCGAATAACTCAAGCATGGACTAGAGGAGATATTTAAAACGCCCGCGGGGCCATGCAAAAGATCTGAAGCAAAATCATCAACGCGCTGGGCATGCTGATAGAAACCTTCTACTTCAGCATATAAGGCCTCGCCCTCTGGGGTTGGAACTAACTTTCCCTTTACGCGACTAAATAACTTATAGCCTAGTGATTCTTCTGTTTGAGAAATCAAGCGGCTTACTGCAGGCTGAGAAATAAAGAGCATTTTCGCAGCGCCACTAATTGTTCCGGTCAACATTACTGACCGGAACACCTCCATTTGGCGCAAACGAAACTTCATAGCAAGTCTTAAAAACGCTAGCTAATTAAGGGATATATTTGGTGTAAAGCACTTGGGTTCCATTGCGACCGCAACCCTTTGCAACCAAAGCATCGTAGAGCTGCTTAGCCAAAGAGAGTGCTGGCATGTCTAACTTATTCTTGCCTGCCTCATCGAGTGCAATACCTAAGTCTTTCAAGAAATGCTCAACATAAAATCCTGGAGCAAAATCGCCATCGATCATCTTAGTTCCTAAATTAAGCAACTGGAAGCCAGATGCAGCGCCACCACCAATAGACTCCATTACTTTGCTGGCATCTAAGCCTGCTTTCTTGGCATAGGCTAGACCTTCACTGACACCCATAATGGTTCCAGCAATCACAATCTGATTACACATTTTAGTATGCTGACCTGCGCCTGGGCCACCTTGTAAAACGATGTTTGAACCCATCACTTTCAAAATCGGTAGGACTACATCAAAGTCAGACTGAGTGCCGCCAACCATAATTGATAGCTTGGCATTACGAGCCCCAATATCGCCACCAGAAACAGGTGCATCTAGAGAATGGCAGCCTTTCTTCTCAGCTTCTTGCGCAATACGAATCGCCAATGAAGGGCTTGAGGTTGTCATATCAATTAAATAGGCATTCTTTGCTCTATCCAAGATCTTGCCTGCACCCAGATAAATGTCCTCAACATCTGATGGGTAACCGACCATGGTAATAATCACATTAGAGTCTGCGGCTAAATCACCAACCGTGTCATACCACTTCGCACCCTTTTCAACCAAGGCGGTGGTCTTGTCTTTAGAGCGGTTGTATACATTCACAGAATAACCAGCTGCGAGTAAATGCCCAGCCATGCTGGATCCCATAATCCCGAGGCCGATAAATCCAATGGTTGGTTTTTTGTTTGAGTCCAAGCTAATCTCCTATAGGTATGTAATGACGACCGTCAATAGTAATGGTAATTAGACATGGATACTTTAGAGACTTAAATCAAGGCTTGAATTAAACCAATATTCTTAAATATTGAAGGGGAGGCTTAGGACTAACCAATATTTGACAACTTATTCAGCGGTTATCTTGGCCGCCTTAACAACTTTTCCCCATTTGGCTATTTCAGACTTTAAAAATCGATCGGCTTCTTCTGGGGAATTTGCAATGACTTCGGAGCCGCCGTCCGTTAAACGCTGACGAAGTTCGGGAGTGTTAAGTGCCTTCACTATTTCAGTATTCAATTTATAAACAATGTCTTTTGGAGTTCCTGGAGGCGCAACCATGCCGAACCAAGCCACTGCCTCAAAACCTTTCACCCCGGACTCAGATAATGTTGGGACATCTGGTAACTGAGGATTCCGTTTTAATGTACTGACCGCTAAAGGTCGCAACTTGCCACTTTTAAAGTGCGGCATCAAAGCGACTAAGTTATCAAACATCACCTGAATTTGACCTCCCATCAAATCTAGATGCGCTGGTCCTGAGCCCTTATAAGGCACATGAACCATGCTAATGGCAGCGTCTAATTTTAATTTCTCAGCCGTAACGTGATGAGATGTCCCAATACCTAGGGATCCAAAGTTAACCTTATCGGGATTCATCTTTGCATATTCAATAAATTCGCTAACATTTTTTGCAGGAAAGTTCGGATTCACTGCAAGCGCTAGAGGTGAATGCGTAAATACTGTTACCGATGTAAACGCACTGGTATCGTAACGAAGATTGGTATAGGCCGTTGCCCCAACAGGCAATGCAGCGGTTGATATCAATAAGGTATAGCCATCAGGGGGAGATTTGGCCACATAGTCATTAGCAATAGTACTTCCGGCACCCGCTCTATTTTCAACAATAAATGGCTGCCCCATCGAAATAGTCAGCTTATCAGCGACCGACCGAGTAATGGTATCTGAAGCAGAACCTGCCGCAAAAGGAACAATTACCTTTACCGGTCTTGATGGATAGGTCTGGGCCATTGATACACCAGCATTTACTAATGCAATGCCGATTAATAATCTGCAAAATAGCTTACCCATCTTATTTGCCTTTGATGTTTAATAAAGCGTTAGGCTGCAATTTCGGCTGGCACGTAATCTCGCTCTAATGTAGTAGTTCTCCGCAAATCTCTTCTGATAGAAAGATCGTAACGAGTTCCACGATGCAATGTCGAGCGGTTATCCCACATCACATAATCTCCAGGACGCCAACTATGAGAGTAAACAAACTGCGCTTGGGTTGCATGCTCCAACAGCTCCGCAACAAGCAGTCTGCCCTCAGGCACCGCTAAATCACTCACATGAGTGATATGAACACTTGGGAATAAGACTTTTTTTCCTGAGCCTGGATGGGTATGAACCAATGGGCGCTCAACTGGAGGAAATTTATCAAGCTGCTCCTGAGAGTAATCACTATCACCGAGCATGATCCTTGAGTGAAATGCAGAATGCCAGCCCGTCTTTCCCTCTACATACTTCTTTGTTGACTCTGGAAGCGCATCCCACGCAGCTCTCAAATCAGCCCACTGGGTTTGCCCACCCTCCTCGGGAACCACAACCGCAGACAGCATGGAGTATTTCACTGGCAAATTCTGAAAAGTACTATCGCTATGCCATAACTGATTGGCTAAAACTCCTATGAGCTTTTTATTATCCTTATTTGCAATAGATCCATCTAAGGCAACATTACCGATATCAATAAGCTGATCGTACTTAAATCGCGTTGCGGCCCCAGTTGCTTTTCGCAATCCAGAATCTAGTGGCCCAAACTGAACTGAAAGATCAATTTGCTCATCTTGACTTAAGGGCTGATCCCTAAAAACTAAAACACCATAATGATCCATACCGCGATCTATCGCCTCAATCGACTGCTGATCCAAGGGCTTACTTAAATTAACCCCTGTCACAACACCAACAAATGATGGCCTCAAAGGATTTTCGGGTGTAATTACCAAACTCATATTTGTCTCCTGCTCGCTAATCTAGGCATACGTCAGCATAACTATTTTTAGCACCTGCCATATAAGTAATAACCCTTGGAGTCCAAGTCGAGAATTTTCTTTGGCATCCATCAAAATCATCCTCAACAAAAAGCGTATTATTTTTCAAAACCAATCTACCCAAGACTCGGTTAATAAAAAAATAATCCTGATTAGAGACAACATGTCAAATTTACAAAATACGCCCACCCATATAGCCAGCCATGGAACCGATGTTAATGAGAGCTTTCGCGGTGGACCGAGATCCTTAGGTTTCTTGAGTGACATCAATGAAGCATCTATTGTGATGCTGGCAAAAGTAGGGATTTTTAATCCATCAGCCACTTCACGTATTGCAGATGGCGTTTTACAACTTGCGCAGGCAATAGATCCTGTTGATCCATCGGGTACAGGCAATTATCTGGATTATGAAAAACGCCTTGAAAAATTAATTGGAGAGGATGCCTCGCTAGTTCATGCCGGACGTAGCCGCCAAGATATCGCCTCCACTTTATCGCGTATGAACTTACGCGATGATCTTCTGAATGCCCATCTCGCTCTCGCACAAGCTAGGCTTGATATTGTGCGCTTAGCGGCATCACATCAAGAAACTATTATTCCCGCCTATACGCATGGAGTACAGGCGCAACCAACTACTTTTGCACATTATCTGTTGGCTCAATCAAGCGCATTAGGCCGTCTTTTAGACCGCCTGACCCAAGCATATGCAAGATTAAATCAATGCCCTCTAGGCGTAGCAGCACTGAGCACTTCAAGCTTTCCAATTGATCGCATCATGCTTGCAAAATTATTGGGCTTTGATAGCGCAGTCGAAAATGCTTACGATGCAAACCATCTTGCTCCTGTTGATAGCTGCCTTGAATTTGCAGCGATCTTAAGTATGGGTGCAGTACAGATTAGCCAATTCGCCCAAGATTTACATGCGCAATATGCCGCACCTATTCCATGGTTAACACTAGCCCCTGGCGAACTCATGGGTGTGAGCAGTCTGATGCCACAGAAACGAAATCCAGCTGCACTTGAACAACTAAGGGCGCAAAGTAGCTTGCTCTTAAGTGAAATGCAAGGGCCATTCATGTTAGCCCATAACGTCCGTACAGGAATGTTTGATTACAGAGCCTATGATCCGCTACCAACAACCAGACCCGTTAGGTTATTTACCTTATTTAACAAAGTAATCAATAGCATCGTGGTTGATCAGGAGCAGGCTCGTGCAGAAGTAGATGCTGACTACTCTACTATTACCGAAGTAGCTGATATGTTGCTGCAAAAAGCCAATATTCCTTTTAGAGTTGGCCATCATTTTGCTTCTGCAATAGTTGACTTTGGTCGCTCTAGAAAAATACGCTTGCAAGAAATTCGTTATGAAGAAGCCGCTCAGCTATACAAAGAAAATCATCAAAGCACCTTCCCATTAAGCGAGGAGGATTGGAAAAAGTGTGCGGATCCTGTCCAAATGATCTTCAATCGTAAGGGATATGGTGGCCCCCAATTATCGGAGATTAAACGCATGCAGACTGAGGAGAGTGACAGCGCAGATAAAGCATTGGCATGGAATCAGGAATGCAGAGCTCATCTGGCCAAAGCAACAGCAGAACGCGTTTCAGCTACTAAAGCACTAATCAAAAAATAAATAAAGAGACCTCAATGAAATATTTAGCTTGCTTAGCTTTTCTCATTGCCCCCTTGCTGGCAAACGCACAGTACCCTGAAAAGCCTATCCACATGATTCTGCCTTACTCTTCGGGTGGTGGTGCCGATGTTATTGGCCGGCCCTTGGCTAATGAATTAACGAAGATATTAGGAAAAACTGTTTTTGCAGAAAATCGTGGTGGAGCAAGTGGCAATATCGCTATGGAGTATGTTGCTAATTCGCCTCCGGATGGATACACCATCATTTTGATGCTCACTGCACAAGCAGCGGTTAACAACACTCTATTTAAAGACTCAAAAGTAGATGCTATTAAAGATTTTGAACCCATCTCTTTAATCGCCAAGGCGCCCTACTTCCTTGCGGTAAATCCTTCCGTACCCGCAAAAAATGTTCAAGAGTTCATTGCCTTAGTACGCAATAATCCGGGGAAATATTCTTATGCCTCAACTGGTAATGGAAGTGGGACTCACTTATCTATGGTGCTACTTAAGTCAATTGCACAGCTCGATATTTTGCATGTAGCCTATAAAGGCGGTGGGGGTGCCTATACGGATCTCTTATCTGGACAGGTGGATGCTTCCTTTGTTGGGGCAGGAAGTGCCAAGGGCTTTATTCAGAATGGGCAGATTCGTTTATTGGCAGTAACTACACCGCTACGATCGCCTATTTATCCTGATGTACCTACCTTAGCTGAAAGTGGTGTAACAGGTTACTCATCTGAAGTTTGGTACGCCTTATATGCACCTAAGGGCACGCCGCCAGCGATTATTAAAAAGCTGAATAGCGCAGTCTTAGTAGCCCTTAAATCGCCGCAACTAAAAGAACGTTATGTAGCTGACTCTATTCAAACCATTGGATCAACACCAGATGATTTGACTGCCTTTACCAAAAGCGAGCGAACAAAATGGGCTCAGATGGTTGGCCGAATTGGATCAGCAAATGAGTAAGCCATTTATTACGTTTACTCAATACTCACCTTAGACTTTTCAATGACTTTCTGCCACTTTTGAGACTCTGACTGAATATATTTCCCAAACTCGTCCGGTCCAGAGTATGTCGCCTCAGCTCCATTTGTTAGCAACTGTGATTTCACCACCGGCGCATTAGATGCCTTACGCAAAGCCTCAGAGAGCTGGCTAATAATAGTCTTAGGAGTCTTCTTAGGCGCTAAAAAGCCATACCAAATAGAGGTATCAAATCCTGGGAATCCAGATTCAGATAATGTTGGAACTTCAGGCAATTGATTTGAACGTTTAAGTGATGTAACTGCCAATGCCTTTACCTTTCCATCCCTAATAAAGTTAATAGCAGTAGGAAGAGGAGTGAAAACAGCAGTTAACTGTCCGCCAATAAGATCGGTAATTCCTTGATTGTTGCCCTTATAGGGAATATGCAGCATTGAGATGCCCGCCATTAAATTAAGAAGCTCTCCAGCCATATGGGGCGCAGTTCCAATGCCTGCAGAACCAAAGGTAACTTCTTTGGGATTAGTTTTAGCCATATTGATTAACTCCTGAACATTGGAGATATTTGAATTAGCCTTCACAACTAATACAGTAGTCGCACTTCCAACCATTGCGATGGGGGAAAAATCATTCGCAAAATTAAATTCGAGATTTTTATAAAGGCTTGAAGTGATGCTATTGGCAATAGTCCCTAGTAATAAAGAGTAGCCATTGGGATCGGCATTAAAAACACTTTCTGCGGCAATATTACTTGAGGCCCCAGCCTTATTCTCCACCACCACCGGCACCTTTAAGGCTTCACTTAAATTTTGGGCATACACCCTTGCAATAATATCTGTAGATGTCCCAGCAGGAAATCCAACAAAAATCTTTATTGGTTTATTTGGATAAGCCTCTTGAGCAAAAGTAGGCCCACTAGCAACCATGATCAAACAATAAATTAATCTACGGAAAATTTGCATTTCAGACCTTTTTTTTGGGAATGATCGGGAGCAATAAATATGGTTGACGACTTGAATCAGCCTCAAGCGACACCATGGCGTTGAAAATTTCAGCTGGGCGATCTTTTGGATGGGTATGAACAAAAGGTCCGACACCAAACATTTCATAACCTATACCAGGGATACGAATGGTAGGCCCATCGTAGTGGTAATCATTCCCCTTGACTGTCAAGGCTACCCTATATCCCTTTGGAACAACAATACAGGTTGGCCAAATTTCAATATCAAGTTCCTCTGCTTTGCCTGGAATGAGAGGCCAGATTTCATCATGCGTATGGTAGGGTCTATAAGGCAAACTTAAGTCCTTATCCAGCTTTCGATGCGATGCTCTAAGCCAACCAAGACCAATTGGGGTATGAGGATCATTGGATCCTTGAAAAGTAACTTCTTTGCCATCTGGATCAATTAAAGTGAACGCCAAAAAAATATCTGCGTCATTACTTTTCGATGAAATAAATAGTTTTGCCGCTAGAGGCCCAGTAATCTCTGTTTCAGATTCAAATGGCTTTGATAGAAACTTAACTCCATCACCCATAGGGTCATAAGTAATTTTCACCCCATCAATGCTTGGAGCTTCATCAAGACTCAATGTCTCAAAATTGAGATAAAACTTTGACCATTGAGTTCTTTGCAAAGGCCATTCATTTTCTGAGCGCTGCACAAACCGATCAACATAGCGAACTTGCAATTGAACAGGGGCTTGCTTATCCCAGCCAGTATCTTCACCCTTTAAAAAATGCCCAAAAAAACGTTTTTGTAGCTCTATTCCATAGTTTGTATAGAAGTGAGTCCAGTGAGATAGTCCGTGCGCTTCTAACCATTTTTGCGAAGACTTTGCTCTTGTAAAGCCTTCAAAGTTACCCCTTGGATGAAGTCCTTGACCACCCCAATTTGCAGCAGATAAAAAGGGGACGGTTATGTTTGACCAATTCGCTGAGCGGTCTTTGTAGTAAGCATCGTCTAAGGGGTGAGCCAATAGAGAGCTCTCAATATCAATCCTATTAGCGCGCAATTCGTCGGGAGTGAGAGTTTCGTCACCCGAAATCAAGCGGCCATTTGCCTTACTTTTGAGACCATTTTTTCCTACCCCATACTGGACTCTCCATACCGCCCAGTCATAAAGGGTAACTAAAAACTGACTTAATATTCCGCCATGGTGAGTATTGTCTCGATAGTAATCTGCTGCGCCTTCCCAGACACACATTGCCGCTAAGTGAGGGGGCTGCATTGAAGCCACATACCATTGATTTGTTGCGTAATACGAAATTCCATTAAGGCCCACTTTTCCATTGGACCAAGGCTGAACTGCTGCCCATTCAATACACTGATACATATCTTGTGTCTCACGTATCGATTTTGGACTCAGAAAGCCAGGGGAATTTCCTGATCCACGTGCATCCACTCGAATGCAGATGTAACCATCAGGGACCCACTTTTCAGGATCAACAACTTCAAAGTTTGCGTAGGTATTGGAAGTACCCTCGGCAACCTCTGGAAGAGCTGCAACCAATCGATCCCAGCCTCCAGAAAATCCCTCCTGAAATGCCAAGCCTTTACCATAAGGCCCGTAACTCAAAATTACTGGATATTGCCCTGCATCAATAGGCCTGAATATATCTGCACGAAGCACGATTCCATCCTCCATTGGTATGCTCACATCCCAATCAATTTGCATACCATGTGCTACTTCGCTGTGCTGCTCCATCACATCTCCTTAACTATTCTTTTCATTTTGTAGTTATATTA
>NZ_JACVOY010000012.1 GCF_018882185.1 Polynucleobacter sp. AP-Latsch-80-C2
AAGGAGCTTAGAATGATCCAAGACCGTTTAAACAACCGACCTAGAAAACGATTAGGATTTAAAACCCCCAATGAAGTATTTATGCAGTCCTTAAACCGTGTTGCACTTCGTGTTTGAATCTACGATTATTTAAAGTGGAGACATTAATGAATATCAAGCTTGCAATAAAAGGGTTGACTACTGTAATTTTTCTTACACAGGTATTAGTAGTAGGCGCACAAAATAATTCAGCTGGCGCGAAAGATTTTGTAATCGTTAAGCCAGATCAAGTGATATGGGGGGATGCTCCCGAAGGAGTAAAAACGACAGTGCTCTTTGGTGATCCAAACAAGCCTGGCATGTATGTAGTTCGGAATATTTTCCCCGCTGGAATTATGAGTACTCCGCACTCCCACTCTCAAGATCGCTTTGTTACTGTTATCAAAGGTACGTGGTATGCCGGTACAGATGCAAGATGGGATCCTGCAACAACAGTTGGATTGCCAGCAGGCAGCATGATGTTTCATCCAGCTGGCGTGGTGCATTTTGATGGCGCAATCAATGGGCCAACAGAGATTCAAATTATTGGTATGGGTCCAGTTTCCACAACTTCAGTCTATCCAAATGAAGGGCGCTTTGGAAAACCTAGAAAGCTAGATTAGTAAACCCCAGAACTTATATATAAGTCTTTATTTTTGGCGGCACGGGCGAGATTGAGTCCGTGACCTACTCTACGAGCGTTATTACTATCAATGTGATGAAACATATAGCCAGTGTTTTGCTACATGCGGTGGCACTGTGCATATGTATAAGAACGAATGATTTAATGGTCCGCTTTGCTGTCGGAAAGTGAGACCGTTATCCAGGGCTCCAGTCCTACTGAAACCATTAGAAGCGCTGAGACTGTCTCTTTTGATTGCTACTTCGAGTAATTTAGGTCTGCCATTTTTGGGCTCATCACTGAAATCTCGTAACTAGCTGTTCTAGTTGTGTGGGAGGAAGTGCCCCAGAGATTCTTTCAACTTCAGTACCATTTTTAAAAATTGCTAAAGTTGGAATGGATCGAATGTTGTATTGCTGGCCGACGGCTGGATTAGCCTCGGTATCGAGTTTGATATGCAGAACCCTTTCTCCATATTTCATTGCGCTAGCTTGGAAGGTTGGCGCAAACATTTTGCAAGGCCCGCACCATGGTGCCCAAAAATCTACAATGACTGGCAACTTAGTCTGAGTAAGAATTTCTTTAAAACTTGCTTGATCGGCCTCAATTGGCCCCAATAGGAGGCCTGACTTACAGACGCCACAAATAGGGTTCTCATTTAGCCGCTCTAGAGGCAGGCGATTCATTTTCTGACAGTTTGGGCATGTAATAAGCATTACCAATTCCCTTTGAGCACGGTTAGCGTTAAATTAGTTCACTAGATCCATTTTATTATCTACCCCATTGGTTTTTAATAGGGGGTAATATGAATAAACTATTTAATTAAGGAGTGAATATGTCGCTACGTATAAATGATGTTGTACCAAACTTTACAACTGACTCCACTGCGGGAAAGTTAACATTACACGATTGGATGGGTGATAGTTACGCCATTTTATTTTCGCATCCAAAGGATTTCACACCAGTATGTACGACTGAGTTTGGCGCAGTTGCCAAACTAGCCCCAGAATTTGCTAAGCGCAATACTAAGGTTATGGGTGTATCTGTAGACAGCGTAGAAGATCATCAAAAGTGGAAAAAAGATATTGCTGCTTTTGCTGGAGCGCCTGCAGACTTCCCAATCATTGACGATACTTCATTGCAAGTAGCTAAACTGTATGACATGTTGCCGGCAGATGCTTATTTGCCAGATGGCCGTACACCAGCCCATAGCGCCACCGTTCGTACGGTATTTATTATTGGCCCAGATAAAAAGCTGAGGCTGACTATGTCCTATCCAATGTCTGTTGGACGTAATTTTGCGGAGATTCTTAGAGCGTTGGATGCCATTCAAATTACCGATGGTGTACCGTTAGCAACTCCCGCAAACTGGACTCCAGGTCAAGACGTGATAGTGGGCTTAGCTTTAAATGATGAGCAAGCAACCGCAAAGTATGGTGAGCTTGATAAAAAGTTGCCTTATCTGCGCTATGCAAAGTCACCTAAGAAATAAACGAGGTAATATTTCTCCCATCTAAGGCCACCCTCGAGTGGCTTTTTTTTTACTTAGTTCTCAACACGGGTCCTTAGGCGACAACGGATAGTGAGGCTGTTACTCTAAATTTTTCTGATTCTGTAATGAAAAAGCTCCTTAATATGCATTTAAAGGCTATATTTAGGGCGGGTTGGACTAGACGAACTCGCGACCAACGGATTACCAAAGCACTTTTACCTGTTTCTATGGCTGTTATAGAGGTGATATCTTAATAAGATACCTTTTATGGCCAAAGTAGAGTAAAATCCAATTAGCGATTTTCAAGCTAATAGTGTTGTTGTACTAGTAATTAACACCGCAGTTCTGCGATAGTTCTTTTTAGCATCTCCCCCGCCATTCTTGACTTTCGCCTCATTTGGGGCATTATCCCTTTTTATATTTTTTTAAGGAATAGTCAGATATGGCAAACGGAATTGTGAAATGGTTTAACGATGCTAAAGGCTTCGGCTTTATTACCCCTGAACTCGGTGGCGAAGATTTATTTGCCCATTTTTCAGCAATTAATAGCAACGGATTTAAGTCATTAGCTGAAGGTCAAGCGGTTACTTTTGATGTTACTACTGGCCCTAAAGGCAAGTTAGCATCCAATATTCAACCTGTTTAAATCAGAAGCAAATATCAGGCGGATATTGTTTGCCTGGTTCAAAGCCCAGCATGACTGGGCTTTTTATTTTTATTAAGGATGTTAAATGGCAAAAGAAGAGTTGCTTGAAATGGAAGGTCTTGTTGATGAAATTCTGCCAGATTCTCGTTATCGGATTACTTTAGACAATGGCCATAAGCTTATTGCCTATACAGCAGGAAGAGTCAAAAAAAATCACATCCGTATATTGGCTGGAGATAAGGTTTCTTTAGAGGTCTCTCCCTATGACTTGAGCAAAGGCCGTATTACATTTAGACATATTGAGAACAAGCAATCTTTTGGTGGTGCGCCGAAGAGGCGATATTGATAGCTTTCAGATTAAAACCGCAAGTTAATTTAATATTTTCAAAGAATCTCAGGTGTTTGTCGGGACAGCTTCAGGCAACCAGGAAACACTCAAACCACCTTCGGGTGGTTTTTTCATTTGGTCTTTAGTGGTGTTTGAGGTATGGTGATGCTTAATGATGAACAGAATATATAAAAATTGGGTTTATGGCGGTTTCTTAGCCGGATTACTCATGCTGCTTTTAATGCCGCTGCTCACTATAGGCTGGCCAACTCAACTGAAACTTTTCTATTTAGCCTTACCTATCTATATGCTTCACCAGTATGAAGAATGGGATGATGACCGATTTAGAATTTTTCTTAATAATCATCTAGGGCGCGGTCGGAATCTTTTAACTCACAAAGCTGGATTCGTGATCAATATTTTTGGAGTATGGGGTGTTATTGCTGCTTCACTCTATTTGGCTTTTTATGTAAATCCTGGCTTTGGTCTTATAGCTACCTACCTTGTTTTAGTTAATGCGTTTGTTCACATTTTGGCCGCATTCATTTTGCGTTCTTATAACCCTGGATTGATTACTGCCATTGTTTTATTCATCCCTCTGGGCTTTTATACGCTTTATCAAGAAAATTTTGGTAGTGATCGAGCATTCCAATATTTAGGAATTGCCATAGCAATACTGATCCATGCGGGGATAATGGGGCATCTTTTAAGAAGGCGCAAACAACTCAGCAATACTATTAATAAGAATACAGTTAGGCATCCTTAGTCGCCGGTCTATTCCACCCCGAGCTACCAAGAAACACTAAAACCACCTTCGAGTGGTTTTTTATTTGGCCGTCGACTTTGTGTCGTTAACAGAAGTTGACACCAACGGGCATGAAGTCTGCTGCTCTAAATTCTTCTCCATCTGTAATGAAAAAGCCTCCCTTAATATGCATTCAAGGGCTTTATTTTTGGTGGGTCGGGCGAGATTGGCTTCGCCTAAACTGCGTTTTTGAACTTGCGACCAACAAATTAAAAGGCCTAGTTAGACGCTGGCGGGCTCAGGGTAGCGCGGAAATACACGATCGGACATTTGATGAAGTATCTCTTTTGGCTATTAAAACTTGCTTGATTATCGGATTCAGAATCCCTTATTTCATTACATCTCTATATGTGCTCTTAAGCCAAAGAAGTTTACTGGGCCTCGAGCGGAGTTATAGGCGGGATTGGCAATGCGTTGGTAGTCAGCCGAAATAAACAACTCCTTATAAACTTTTGCGCTATAAAAAGTTTCTAATATTTGTTCTTTCTTATAGCTAAGCGCGCCATCGCCGATAAATGCCGCCATGCCACCTTGCTGTAAATAGCTAATTTGCGACGAAGAGATTCCATTGATGGCATAACCTATGCCAACTGTATCTTTGGGGCGCGACCAGCTGGAGCCTTTGATGCTTACACCACCTGATAGTGATCTACTGATATCTACAGTCTGCGCTTCTGTTGTTCCTGGATTCCAACTCCAGCGACCAAATATCCCAACATCTTCATTAATGGCCTGTTCTATATTTAACCCATAGCCCCATGAACTTTGTGCCGCTTTGCGAACACTAGTGACATCAGGAGTGCTGTTGGTTTGTTGAGCTTGGTTAATCGCATTTTGATAATTGCCCATGAAGGCATGCTGTTGATAGTAAAGAGCTCTGACTGCTCCTGGCTTGCCCCAGAGTTCATGTTCATGGGTTAATTCAATTTGATTGCCGTAGTCTTGGCTCATGCTGTAATCAAGTTGAGCGGTATTGGGAATAGTGGGCATTGCCAGCCTTGCCGCTTTTAAAATCCAATCATCTTGATACCACTCGGCTACAACACCATAGGTATAGCCTTTACTATCTGCAGCATAGCCATATGCGCCCATAGAGAAGAGGGCAAAGTTCTGAAACTGTGCGCGAGGATCGTGACTGTAACTATTTTGGTCAAAGAAATCTAATGTGGCGAACTTACCGTAGGTAAGGACGATTCTATTCTTATCAAGATTTCCAGCAAGCTGATTGGGCCCACCTTCAATATGCTCTTTGCCTCCACCTAAGCCAAAGGTCTGTCGAATAAAAGCACGAGCGGTATAGTAGATGGGTGGAGCATATGAACCTTTTTGTAATTCACCATTTTGAAATCCACCTAGACCCACAAGTTGTCCGTTAAAAGGCGTTCCTTCAAACATTTCTGGGTTCCAGTAGACTTCAGCTCCTTCCCAGAGTCTCGCACCTAAAAAAGCAGTAGCGCTTAATGTATAGCTTTTCCCACCACCACCTTCAGATTTATTGAGAAGACTGTTTTGTCCGTAGTAGGGCGAGTTGAAGTTATTTTTCTGTTGAACGATATAAGTGGATTGTCCATGAACACTCCATTGCTCCGTTTCTCCCTCTAACGCATAGGCACCGTCAACTTTAGGTGAGTCACTGACAGGTGCTTCAGCCAAAATAATTGGTAGATCGCTAACAGGCGCTTCTGCTTTCGCAGGCGAAGACAGTACACCCAAATAAAGGGTGCCAACTATGCCTATAAGGGCTGTGCGGCTAGAGCCATTTGAGAAAAACATCGTAAATTACAAATATGCTAAATGAGAATAGTTCTTATCTTATCAGATAATTGAGAATGACTCTCAATTAGAACCAGACCGCCGAAAATTGTCAAAACCACCTTCGAGTGGTTTTTTCTATAGTTAATCCCGACTGGTTCATTTCATTTCTCTATATCGGCTTGCCTCTTTAGCGTGCGCTTATGTAATTTCCATGTCCCTATTTGGTGCATCAGCACGTTTCTGGTGATTATTCCCATTTGCACCAATATGAAACACCCTCTAATGGTCGTAGGCATTCAGTACCCGGGCCCACATGACTAATTTACTCAAGAGGTGATATATGAAACGTAGATCGATTTTGAAGTTATCCGCTTTAGCAGCAGCTTTAAGCTTTACTGGCTTAAGCCATTTGGCTATGGCTCAAAGCAAAGAACCTATCAAAGTAGGTATCTTGCATTCCTTATCAGGAACGATGGCTATTTCTGAGACATCACTGAAAGATATGGATTTGATGGTCATTGACCAAATTAACAAAAGCGGTGGCGTATTGGGTCGTCAACTAGAGCCAGTAGTAGTAGATCCTGCTTCTAATTGGCCATTGTTCGCAGAGAAAGCGCGACAGATGCTCACTAAAGATAAGGTTGCAGTGGTATTTGGTTGCTGGACTTCAGTATCTCGTAAATCTGTATTGCCCGTATTTGAAGAGTTGAATGGTTTGCTCTTCTATCCAGTGCAATATGAAGGTGAAGAAATGTCCCGCAATGTGTTCTACACGGGCGCAGCCCCAAATCAACAAGCTATTCCAGCGGTTGAGTATTTAATGAGCAAAGAGGGCGGCGGCGCTAAGCGCTGGGTTCTCTTGGGCACTGACTATGTATACCCACGTACAACAAACAAAATCTTGCGCGCTTTCTTGAAGTCAAAAGGCGTTAAGGATGAGGATATTCAAGAGACTTACACACCATTCGGTCACTCTGACTATCAAACAATTGTTGCCAATATTAAGAAGTTCTCACAAGGTGGTAAGACTGCAGTTGTTTCTACCATTAACGGTGACTCAAACGTTCCTTTCTACAAAGAATTGGGTAACGCTGGCTTGAAGGCTAAAGATGTTCCAGTGGTTGCCTTCTCTGTAGGTGAAGAAGAGCTGCGCGGTGTTGATACCAAGCCACTCGTAGGTCAATTAGCGGCATGGAACTACTTCATGTCAGTGAAAAATCCAGTGAATGATGCATGGAAAAAAGAATGGGCTGCTTACTCCGTAGCGAAGAAGTTGCCTGGTGCTAGCAAGCCTTTGACAGATGACCCAATGGAAGCCAGCCGCACTGGTATCTTGATGTGGAAAGCCGCTGTTGAAAAAGCCGGTACAACTGATGTTGATGCTGTTCGTAAGGCAATGATTGGCCAAAAACTCAATACTCCAAGCGGATATGTTGAAGTCATGGGTGCTAATCATCACTTGTCTAAGCCAGTCATGATTGGCGAAATCAAGGCTGACGGTCAGTTCAATGTGATCTACAAAACTCCAACAGCTATTCCAGCTAAACCTTGGAGTCCGTATATCGACGGTAACGCAGGTAAGCCTGATTCAGTACAGTAATTCTCTATAGAAATTCCCTCCCCCAGGCGGGGGAGGGCTTTCAAAAACATTCATGAAATACCCCCATTTATCTAAATTGCTTTTATCAGTTTTATTGGCTCTGAGTTGCAGTCTCGCTTTAGCTAAGATGACTGTAGGCGATTTAAAGCCTATTTTTGGCGAGAGCTTTGACGCCAAGGTGAAGGCAGTTCAGTTCTTGTCCAGGGAGGGCAGTCCTGAAGCATTAGAGATTTTGCAAGCGATGAGTACTGAGACATTATTTTTGTCTCCTGAAGGTGTTGTCATTCAAAAAAATGATCAATATATCGACGCACTTACTGGGCAGCTTGTTACGGTAAAGCCTGAAGAGTTACAAGAGGTGGTCCTGAATAACCTGATGCGTGGCAAAGTAGATAACGCATTGTTAGGTTTACAGCTGGCCTCGAGCGATGTGGCGATTCGTACTAAGGCAGTAGATGCTTTAATTAAAGATCCTGAGCTAGATACTTTGCCGCTAGTTGAAAAACTCATGGCTTCTGAAAAGGACCCAGTCCTCAAGCCTAAAGTAGAAAAACTATGGGCGCTCTTAGCGTTGCAATCGGATAACCAGGAAGCAAAGTTAAAAGCGATTGAGCTCTTAGGCGATAGTGGAGATCCTCAAGTCGCTGCCTTATTGGCACCTTTGGCAAAAGAGGGTGGTCCAGTCCAAGAGGCTGCTGAAAAAGCACTAGCCAAAATTAAGAAATCGGAGTTTAGTGGCGAGATCCTTGGTAACGTGATTGCAGGCCTGAGTTACGGCAGCGTGTTGCTCTTGTGTGCGTTAGGTTTGGCGATTACTTATGGACTCATTGGCGTAATCAATATGGCGCATGGTGAGTTCTTGATGGTAGGGGCCTACGCAACCTATGTGGTGCAAGGAATATTTAGGCAATATGCCCCTGCGTATGTGGATTGGTATTTATTGTTTGCCTTACCAGTCGCCTTTATTACTGCTGCCTTAGTAGGCATCTTGATTGAGAGAACGGTCATTAAATTTTTATATGGTCGCCCACTTGAAACCTTATTGGCTACCTTTGGCGTCAGTCTATTAATGATTCAGTTAACGAGAACTATTTTTGGTGCGCAAAACGTTGAGGTTGCAAATCCAGTGTGGATGTCCGGTGCGATGCAAGTGTTGCCCAACTTAGTGGTGCCATATAACCGCATCATTATTTTTGCATTCGCTATTGCAGTGGTGATCGTGACTTGGTTGGTGTTGAATAAAACACGTTTGGGTCTTTTTGTAAGGGCGGTGACCCAGAATCGCACGATGGCTGCTTGTGTGGGCGTCAAAACCGTTCGCGTAGATATGTATGCCTTTGCCTTTGGCGCAGGCATTGCAGGTCTTGGTGGCGTAGCGCTCTCCCAGATTGGTAACGTTGGCCCAGACTTAGGTCAGAGTTATATCGTTGACTCATTTATGGTGGTAGTGCTTGGTGGTGTGGGTCAATTGGCTGGAACAATTTATGGCGCATTTGGTCTGGGGATTACCAGCAAATTATTAGAGCCATTTATTGGTGCTGTATTGGCGAAGATCGCCATCTTGGTATTTATTATCATTTTTATCCAAAGACGTCCTCAAGGTCTCTTTGCCCTCAAGGGAAGGAGTGTTGACTAATGGATATTCGTAAGCTTGCTCCCTCTACTAGCTTTAGTTTGCAGATCCCTGAGCGGGAGTCCATTCTGAGTAAGCGTGCCTATATCGCATTAGCAGCGCTGACCCTATGTGTACTCATTGGCGTACCGATCTTCTCGTTATTGGTTCCTGACACAAGCATGTTTTACATGTCTGCTTATGCGCTAACCTTGATCGGCAAGATTATGTGTTTTGCGATTGCAGCCTTAGCGCTCGATTTGGTCTGGGGCTATTGTGGAATTTTGAGCTTAGGTCACGGATTGTTCTTCGCTATTGGTGGTTACATCATGGGCATGTATTTGATGCGTCAAATTGGGGCCGAAGGCGTATATAAAAGTGCGTTACCTGACTTTATGGTCTTTTTAGATTGGAAAGAATTACCCTGGTTCTGGAAGGGCAGTGAGCATTTTTGGTGGATGCTCTTAATGTTGATTTTGATTCCAGGCTTTGTCTCATGGGTGTTTGGTTACTTTGCTTTTCGCTCCAGAATTAAAGGCGTCTATTTTTCGATTATTACCCAAGCGTTAACTTACGCAGCTATGCTTCTATTTTTCCGCAACGAAACGGGTTTTGGTGGCAACAACGGCTTTACGGATTTCAAACGCATCTTGGGTTACTCCATTAGCGCACCGAGCACTCGCGTAACTTTGTTCCTGATTACTTTCTTGATATTGGTGAGTAGCTTTTTGCTCTGCCGTGCGGTGATTACTTCCAAAATGGGTCGTGTGATTACCGCTGTTCGTGATGCTGAATCGCGCCTGATGTTCTGTGGCTATAACCCACTGGGCTTCAAATTATTTATCTGGGTCTTATCTGCCGTGCTTTGTGCCATTGCTGGCGCTTTATTTGTTCCTCAGGTTGGCATCATTAATCCAGGCGAGATGTCGCCCACCAATTCTATTGAGATGGTGATCTGGGTTGCTGTTGGTGGGCGCGGCACCTTACTCGGGCCAATTATTGGCGCATTTGCAGTTAGTGGTGCCAAGAGTTTTTTCACTGCAAACTTTGCTGAGTATTGGTTATTTTTCTTAGGCCTCATGTTTGTATTGACCACTTTGTTTTTACCTAATGGTTTGTTGGGTGTTTATCACCAAATCTTTGGTAAGAAAGGGGGCGCTAAATGAGCGCGCACTTTCTAGAAAAAGGGATTGATACCAGTCATACTGGGATTTTGTATGTCGAAGGTCTGACGGTAAATTTTGATGGCTTCAGAGCAATTAATGATCTCTCGTTGGCGATCGATGTAGGTGAACTGCGTTGTGTCATTGGGCCTAATGGTGCAGGTAAAACTACCTTGATGGATGTGATTACCGGTAAGACGCGCTCTAATATTGCTGAGATCGAAGGCTCTGTCTATTTGGGTTCAACGATTGATCTCATGACCATGAATGAACCACAAATTGCGCAAATTGGTATTGGGCGTAAGTTTCAGAAGCCAACTGTCTTTGAGCACCACCCAGTATGGGAGAACTTAGAGCTTGCTATGGCGGGTGATAAGTCTTGGCATCATTCTTTGGTAGCCAAAGTAGATCTTGAAGGACGTCGATTGATGGAGGCGGTACTGGCGTTGACACAGTTAGAGTCTGAGGCGTATCGCGATGCCGGTCTTTTATCGCATGGACAAAAGCAGCGTCTAGAAATCGGCATGCTCTTAATGCAACAACCAAAACTCCTGCTATTAGATGAGCCAGTTGCCGGCATGACCGACGAAGAGACAATGCGCTTAGCGGAGTTGCTCAATTCCTTACGGGGACAATGCTCGATGGTAGTGGTGGAGCATGATATGGAGTTTGTGGCTGCTTTAGCAGGCGATAAAGGTAAGGTTACCGTCCTGGCAGAAGGATCGGTATTGGCTGAAGGAACGCTCGATGAAGTGCAGCGAGATGAGCGCGTCATTGAATCCTACTTAGGACGCTAATTATGTTGATCGTAAAAGACTTAAATCAGTACTATGGCGGCAGTCATATATTGCGGAATATGAGTTTTGAAGTTCCTAAGGGGCAGCTCACCACTTTGCTTGGCCGAAATGGTGTTGGTAAAACCACCTTACTCAAATCCCTGATGGGCGTTGTCAAAGTCAAGACAGGCTCGATTGCCTGGGATGAGCAGGAGTTAGCAACTCTTCCGCCATGGTCTCGCGTAGATGCAGGCTTTGCTTATGTTCCACAGGGCCGCGAAATTTTTCCCCGCTTATCCGTAGAAGAAAATTTGTTGATTGGAGCTGCTAAATTTTCTAGCTCTAAATCTATCCCCCCTTATATCTACGACTTATTTCCGATCTTGTCGGATATGAAATCTCGTCGTGGTGGTGATCTTTCGGGTGGGCAACAACAACAGTTGGCAATTGGGCGGGCCTTAATGTCCCAGCCAGAGCTCATCATTCTAGATGAGCCAACGGAAGGGATTCAACCTTCCATCATTCAGGACATTGGCCGCTGTTTGCGTAGATTGGTCGATGAGATGGGGATTACCGTGCTTTTGGTGGAGCAGTACTATGATTTTGCCAAAGCCCTCTCAGATCATTACCTAGTAATGCGCCGTGGAGAAATTGTGGCCCGGGGTAATGGGGTAGATATGGATGCAAATGGCATCCAGGAGATGATTTCGGTTTAAAGTGGATACACGTATTCATCTTGATGGTCTTCCTAAATGCTCTTGGCTCCAGATAACGCAGTAAAACAGCTCATTCGGTCTTTAAGTCCGAGCTGGTTAGCTAGCCTAAATCTTCAGTATGAGCATTCTGATATTGGTACGGTTCTCAAGCGCAGCCTTCATGAAGGACCTCTGCGGGTACAAAAGGCCCTCTATCCTGAGGGCGAAGAGATTTCTCATACCGTCATTCTTCATCCGCCAGCGGGAATTGCAGGTGGAGATCGATTGGATATTAAAGTTGGCTTGGGTGCAGGTAGTCATGTGGTGCTTTCTACGCCGAGTGCGACGAAGTGGTACAAGTCTTTTAAGAATCCAGCCGCACAAGACATCGAGTTTGATTTAGCGCAAGATGCCAAACTCGATTGGCTGCCACAAGAAAATCTCTTTTTTAAAGGTGCGGATGCAAAGATCCTCACTAAACTCAACTTACAAAGTAGCTCCTCTTTTATTGGGTGGGATGCAGCGATGTTAGGTCGTCATGCATCCAGTGAAGAGTGGAGTAAAGGTCGAGTCCATATGCGCAATCAAATTTATCGTGACGGTAAATTATTGTGGATTGAAAATGGACAGATTGATGCAGAGGATAGGCATTACAAGTCCTTGCCGCAAATTGGGTCTTGGCCGGTATTTTCTACCTTGTGGGCAGTAGGGCCTGCTTGCTCAAGCGCTCTTGCGGAATCAATTTCGCCCATGATGCCGTGGACGGATGCTTTAAGAGCTGGGGCTACATATCTGCCGCAAGGGGTATTGCTGGTGAGGGCGGTCTCAAATGATATTGAGATGACGAGAAATTGGATGATTGATATGTGGTCTACATTAAGACCACAAGTGCATGGAGTTCCCGCACAGCCATTGCGCTTGTGGGCATCATAAGAATTGATATAAAGGTTAAATATGGAATTAACGCCACGCGAAAAAGATAAGCTCCTCATTTTTACTGCTGCATTGCTAGCTGAGAGACGTAAGGCCAGGGGCTTAAAGTTGAACTATCCAGAAGCAGTCGCCTTAATTAGTGCTGCGATCATGGAGGGTGCACGCGATGGTAAAACCGTAGCGCAGCTCATGCACGAGGGTCAAACAATCTTAAGTCGTACCGAAGTGATGGAAGGTATTCCTGAAATGATTCCCGATATTCAGGTGGAAGCGACATTTCCGGATGGAACAAAGTTGGTTACTGTCCACAACCCGATTGTGTAAGAGAGAAAATCATGAAATCAATTAAAAACACTACTCAGTTTTTTGGTGCACTCTGTTTTCTAATGGCTTCAAGCATGGCTTATGCACATCCGGGGCATGAAACGGGTATCAGTTTTATGTCGGGCATCTTGCATCCCTTTAGCGGGCTAGATCATTTGCTGGTCATTTTGTTGGTGGGTTTTTGGAGTGCGTTTGTGCTCACGCAAATTTGGGTAGGGCCCCTGGCCTTTTTATTGGGAATGATGATGGGCGTCTTTGCTGGAATGTTAGGAGCGCCACTCCAATTCTTTGAATTCGGTATCGCCACTTCGGTCATTGGGATTGGTACGCTGCTCTTAACCAAAAAGCAGTATTCCACTAAATGGATCCTGGCCTTGCTTGCGATGTTTGGCGTTTTTCATGGATTTGCACATGCCCAGTTGTTTTCTCAAGCTCATTTGGACTTTACTTTAGTGGCGCAGGATATGGCTGGATTAGTGCTGGCTACTGGCGCATTACATCTTGCTGGGGGGCTATTAGTGGGTGCTCTCAAACAAAAGACCAAACTGTTTGCTAAGGGAGCTGGGATCGTCAGTTTGATTTATGGCTTAGGCCTTGTAGGGCAGCTTTCATTAGCAGTCATTGGAGGAGCTTCTGTATGAGCGCTTCATCTAGTACGAATAGTTCACGCTTCATTCCAGGGCAAATGTTTATTGAGCCGGGGGATATTGAATTCAATGTAGGACGTCAGACACTCACTATCGAGGTTTCTAATAGGGGAGATAGGCCTGTTCAGATTGGCTCCCATTTTCATTTTTATGAAGTGAATGATGCACTTATGTTCGAGCGTGAGAAAACCAAAGGTTATCGCCTCAATATCGTTGCTGGTACTGCTGTGCGCTTTGAGCCGGGGCAAAAGAGAACGGTTGAGCTTGTAGAAGTTGCTGGCGATAAAAAGATTTATGGATTTGCTGGTCGCGTCATGGGAGGTGTGTAATGGCTAAGATTAGTCGCCTCGCCTATGCCGAAATGTTCGGCCCAACTGTGGGAGATCGTTTAAGGCTTGCTGATACTGGCTTAATGATCGAGATTGAGAAAGACTTCACCACTTATGGTGAGGAGGTCAAGTTTGGTGGCGGTAAAGTAATTCGTGATGGTATGGGTCAAAGTCAACGTGAATCCAAGGACTGTGCCGACACTGTAATTACCAATGCTGTGATCATCGATCACTGGGGTATTGTGAAAGCCGATATCTCGATTAAGAATGGACGGATTTCAGATATCGGTAAAGCAGGTAACCCCGATATTCAACCTGGTATTACATCCGTCATTGGCCCCGGCACTGAAATTATTGCTGGCGAGGGGATGATTGTTACGGCCGGTGGAATTGATACCCATATTCATTTCATCTGCCCTCAACAAATTGAAGAGGCTTTAATGTCCGGCGTCACCACCATGATTGGTGGAGGCACTGGTCCGGCTACCGGAACTTTTGCAACCACTTGCACTCCAGGGCCTTGGCACATTGAGCGCATGCTGCAATCCATTGATGCCTATCCTATGAATATTGGATTGCTTGGTAAAGGCAATGCAAGTTTGCCAGCGGCCTTACGAGAGCAAGTGAATGCTGGCGCTATTGGTCTGAAGTTGCATGAGGACTGGGGAACCACACCCGCAGCAATTGACTGCTGCTTGAGTGTTGCCGATGAAACAGATACACAGGTAGCGATTCACACAGATACCTTAAATGAGTCTGGTTTTGTAGAGACGACCTTAGCAGCCTTTAAAGGGCGAACCATTCACACTTACCATACTGAAGGTGCGGGCGGTGGTCATGCCCCGGACATTATTCGTGCTTGTGGTGAGTCAAATGTACTGCCTTCATCTACCAATCCTACAAGACCATTCACGGTCAATACCTTAGATGAGCATTTGGATATGTTGATGGTGTGTCATCACCTAGATGCATCGATTGCTGAAGATATTGCCTTTGCAGAATCTCGTATTCGTAGGGAAACGATTGCTGCCGAAGATATCTTGCATGATTTGGGCGCTTTCTCAATGCTGTCATCAGATTCTCAAGCCATGGGTCGTGTTGGTGAAGTGATTATTCGTACTTGGCAAACCGCAGACAAGATGAAAGCCCAACGAGGTTTGTTGTCGGGCGATAGTAATCGTCATGACAACTTCAGGGTGAAGCGTTACATCTCTAAATACACTATTAATCCTGCGGTGACCCATGGAATCTCACACGTGGTGGGCTCTATTGAAGTGGGCAAGTACGCAGACTTAGTATTTTGGAAGCCCGCCTTCTTTGGCGTGAAGCCTTCATTGATTCTGAAAGGTGGTTCGATTGCTGCTGCCGCGATGGGTGATCCTAACGCATCTATTCCAACGCCGCAGCCAGTGCATTACCGCAATATGTTTGCTGGTATCGGACAGGGTATTCGTCATAGCTCTTTAACCTTTATTTCTCAAGCGGGTATGCAGGCTAATATTCGGGAGGCCTATGGCCTGGAAAAGCAAGTAGAAGCAGTGCGAAACTGCCGCTCCATTACCAAAGCTGACATGGTGCACAACGATTGGCAACCACATATCACTGTTGATCCAGAAACCTACCAAGTGATTGCGAATGGTGAGTTGCTTACCTGTGAGCCAGCGAAAGTCTTGCCAATGGCCCAACGCTATTTCCTATTTTAAGAAGATCTATGTCTGAACCATTGCGCATTGAAAAGATAATTCCCCGAGGCCAGGGTTTAGCTAAAGCTATCTTGGCTAGGGCTATAGAGCTGAAGTTGCCATTCGAAGTACGCAATAAGAGCCGATTTTCTGAAACCCTATTGGATGGACGTCAAGCCCTATTCTTTTTGCCTAGAGGTAATGTCTTGGTAGATGGCGATATCTTGATAGCGGATGATGGTTCCATGATTCGGATTGCGGCCGCTGATCAAGAGGTCGTCACCATCAGATCAACCGATCCAAATCTAATGATGAGGGCCGCTTACCATTTGGGTAATCGTCATATCCCGGTTCAAGTTGGTGAGGGTTTTTTAAGAATGGAACCCGACTCAGTGTTAGAAGCGATGATTTTGCAGTTGGGCCTTGAACTAAAAAAAGAACGCGCCTCTTTTGAGCCGGAGACGGGTGCGTATGGTGGGGGCCATCGTCATAGTCATGCTGAAACATTTGACAGCGACTACGCATTAGCGCAAAAGGTATATGCCGATCATGAGCATCCCCATGTTCACGGACCTGGATGCAATCATTCCCATGACGATTGATCTCAACGAAATCACTGCATTAATGCAGTTGGCTTCACCCGCTTTACCTATTGGTGGATATAGCTATTCTCAAGGTCTTGAAGCTGCTATCGATTCTGGCTTGGTAAAAGATGCTGCATCAGCTGAGCGCTGGATACAAGAAGTCTTTCTGGGTGTCTTTGCTCGCTCTGAGGCGCCTTTATGGTTGCTAAGTTATCAAGCGTGGGCTGATGGAGATCAAAAAGCAGCACAAGATCTCAACGATTACTTCTTAGCCAGCCGAGAAACGCAAGAACTACGAGCGGAGACTGAGCAAATGGGTTGGTCACTTCTGCAAATTGCCCAATCACTTGGCTGGGGTGGAGAATCTGTCGAGCAACTCGCCAGTATGAAACCTTTATCTTTGCTGATAGCCCATACTTACGCTTCATTTCATTTGAATATCCAAGCGCAAAATGGCTTGGCTGCCTACGCCTTTTCATGGATCGAAAATCAAGTGGCTGCTTCACTCAAAGCCATTCCTTTGGGGCAGGTAGCGGGGCAGCAGGCCCTAACCAAGATTCGCTTACTCGTTCCTCAAATGGTTTCTGAAGCTAAAGAAAGAGCAAAATCTGATTTATCCATGATTGATAATTTTTCACCTATGTTGGCGATTCTGTCTTCAAGGCATGAGACGCAGTACTCCCGATTATTCCGTTCGTAAACAAAAGGCATCATGAGAACTAAAAAGAATCCCCCACTTCGTGTTGGTATTGGAGGCCCTGTTGGATCTGGCAAGACAACTTTACTTGAAATGCTATGCAAGGCAATGCGTGATAAGTATGACTTGGTTGTAATTACGAACGATATTTACACTAAAGAAGATCAGCGCTTACTCACTGTTGCAGAAGCACTGGAACCCGAAAGAATTATGGGTGTTGAGACCGGCGGCTGTCCGCATACCGCCATTCGCGAGGATGCATCTATCAATTTAGAGGCAGTTGACCGCATGCAAAAGCAGTTTCCAGATGTCGACATTATTTTTATTGAGTCTGGCGGAGATAATCTAGCGGCAACCTTTAGCCCTGAACTTTCTGATCTCACTATCTACGTCATTGATGTAGCAGGTGGCGAGAAGATCCCTCGCAAAGGGGGTCCCGGCATTACGCGTTCTGATTTATTGGTTATCAACAAGACCGACTTGGCACCTTATGTGGGAGCCTCTTTGCCGATTATGGAATCAGATGCTAAAAAAATGCGTGGTGATCGACCCTTCATTATGGGTAGTGTGAAATCCGGCCAAGGACTCAACTTCATTATTGAGTTTATCGAAACTAAGGGATTGCTAGTAGGTGGATGAGCACATTTAGAGGTTAAAAATCAGTCTGCAGGCCGTACCGTAACTGCTACATCCAAAATATGATCCGCACTACCATGAATGACGCCTCTAACAGGAGATACGTCGGCATAGTCTCTGCCTTGGGCAAGATGCACATAATCCTCGCCTGGACTACTGTAGCCCCAACGGTTGTTTGTAGGATCAAGATCACACCACATTCCTGCGGATAGCTGGCCATTTGAATCAATGCTCGGTACGTAAACTGAGGCCCATGCATGTGATGCATCACCGCCAATAAGGCGAGCCTGGCCCGGCGGTGGGTTCGTTAGGATATAACCACTGATATATTTGGCCGGTAAACCAATGCTTCGTAGGGATGCTATTAAGATGTGTGCAAAATCTTGGCAAACACCTTCGCGCTTATGCAATGCCTCAAGCGCAGGCGTACCAATATCAGTGCTCTTGCTAACGTAATGAAATTCACCATAGATGCGCTGCGTCAAATCAATCGCCGCTTCTAAGATTGGCCTACTGCTTGTGAAATTAGCCCTAGCAAATTCTGCAAACTCAGGTCGAAGCGCAATAAATGGAGAGGTAAATAAAAATTCTGAAGCCGCATCCCATTGGTTATTAGAGTGATAGCGGAAATACTCTCGAACCGCTTCCCAGGGCGGCGTATCTCCAGGCTCAGGACCAGGACCAATATTGCTATTGGTTTCAATCAAAGACTTGGCGTTGATGGAAAGTTGGCTATGCCTATTTTGGAGGGAAAAAAAGGTGCAAACATTGCCATAATTGTCTAAATTTTCTTCATACCAAGCAGGTTTGGGGTTGATCTGTATCTCTGTATTGAGTACTTGCTGCGTATCCATCGACGCAGGCTTTAGATGCGCAAAATGCTGAGCTATTTCTACATTAGGATCGTAGGAATAGTGGGTTTCGTGAATAATTTCTAGCAACATAAACGGCAAACCTTAAAGCTGGACGCTATATTCATTTGAGTGAATCAGGTTAAAGTAGCGTCCGCTAATTTCATCGGAAACATTCCACGCCGACTGCGAACATTGTTGTAGACAGGCCCTCAGATTTGAAAGATTTCCATATTGATCTAAGCTTGAGAGTTGGGTTAGATCATAATTCTGGAAATTGACTACGCTACGAGTAAGCTCATCTGGATTATCTCGCTCGGTCCCGGCTAACTTTGATAATCTTGCACGCAAAGCCTTGCTAACCCATGCTAGTGAGCGGGGATTTTCATCATCCAATGCTAATAGACTAATAAGAGGAGCAAGGTCTCTACTTTGTTGGTGCTGTGCATGAAAAGTAATCGTACTATCAAACAGTTGGAGTAGGGCGATATAGCCTGAGTCATCCATATTTGGGTTATTTAAAAGCCCAAACTCAATGGCTAAATCAAGTGCTGTTGTTAAGAATGACAGCCTTTCGATATGGCGTCCAATAGATAGTAATTGCCAGCCATCATCGCGGGTCATTCTGTCGGTTTGTGCGCCAGTGATAGCAGATAACGAGCCGTTTGCTCGATTGAGTGCATCAATGGCCAGTGACGATGAAAAGTCATGGAAGGTGCTTGCTTTATGGCAATCTGCTTGAAAGTTTTCAATACAGTGGTTGATAGTGCTCCATTGCTCAGGAGATAGTCGCTCTCGCACATTTGAGGCTGTTCTCTTCATGGCTTGGAGGTTAAAGCCTACGCTAGTGACATGATCGCTAGCGTTTAATGAGTTAATCAGGGTTCTTTCAAAGATTCGATGCCGCACATCATCGGGCCCAAAATTATTTGGAACACCTTCCGGAATAAGACCATATTGATGGCAAAGTTTTTCTAGCCAAATCCATAAATTTTTGGAGGGCGTATATTCGCTATTAATCTTTTCAAGGTACAGCTTGGCTAGTCGTAAGATATTTTCGCTGCGCTCGGTATATCGACCAAACCAGTACAGATTTTCTGCTGCACGGCTAGTAACCAAACGCTTACGTAAAGTCATTCCCTTGGTCTGGACTAGTTGTTGGCTATGGGTGCCGCTATCTTGTATGTATTGAGTGCTTTGCACCCAAACATCTGCACTACTACCACCTCTTTGCATTGAAGCAATTTCTGATTCATTGGAGGCAATCCTTGCTAATCCGCCCGGGAGGACTTGCCAACTATCCGGACCATTACTTAGGGCAAAGACGCGCAGCATATAAGAATGGGGCTCGATAAGAGATGCATCATTGAGATTAAAAGCATTGAGCCATGTTGGCATTTGAGCTAACGGTATATAAGTCTGAACAGTATGTTCATCTGGCTGTCGTGTGATGCGTCCTACCCATTCATCTAATTGTGCTTGAGTTAGATCCCCTCCAAGCGTGGATTCATAGTTTTGATGGCCAGAGCTATTGGGATAGGTTGGCTTGATGGCGCTATGACCTAGGTTTGGAATGGCCGATGCTAATGCCGCACGCTCTCCACACCACCAGGTATCCATCGCAGGTAATTCGATTTTCTCATTGAGCAAGCGCTCGCTAATGGCAGGAAGAAATCCCAATAAGGCTGGCGACTCTAAGAAAGCGGATCCAGGAGCATTAGCCAAGATTACATTACCGGCTCTGATGGCTTGAAGTAAACCGGGTACACCTAGCGTGGAGTCTGAGCGTAACTCTAGTGGGTCCAAGAACTCATCGTCAAGACGTTTAAGTAAAATATGGACTGGCTCTAAACCACGTACTGTTTTTAGAAACAAGCGCTGATCGCGGACGGTTAAGTCGCCACCCTCGACTAAAGTTAATCCTAAATAACGCGCCAAATAGGCATGCTCAAAATAGGTTTCGTTGTAAGGGCCTGGGGTAAGAAGGGCGATATGAGCATTGCTACCTGCCGGACTTTCTTGTTTAAGAGTCTCAATTAAGTCGCGATAGGCGCTCGCTAATGGCGCAATATGCATCTGTTCATATGCTGCTGGAAATTGACGCGCAATTAAATTGCGGTTTTCTAGGAGGTATCCCAGGCCTGATGGCGCTTGTGTACGCTGTGATAGCACCGACCATTTTCCATTGGCGGCTCTTGCCAAATCAAAGGCGATGATGTGTAGGTGTTTTTTGCTGCATAAATTTACGCCACGCATAGAGCGCAGATAACCTGGATGACCTTGGATCAATGCAGGAGGGATATAGCCTTCTTTAAGTAAATTCTGAGGGCCATATATATCCGCAATGATGGCCTCCAATAATCGCGCTCTTTGCAGAACACCCGATTGAATTTCTTGCCATGAATCAGGATTAATGATGAGTGGAAATAGATCTACCGACCAGGGGCGTTGTGGTCCAAATTCATCAGCATAAACGTTGTAGGTAATGCCGTTATCACGGATTTGGCGATTAAGCTCTTGCGTACGTTGGTCTAAATCAGAGAGACCAGAATGACCCAATTGCTCAAAGAAGGTTTTCCAGTGCGGCAATAGTTCTGATGAATTTCCGCGCAACTCATCATAGTGACCCTCTTGGGCCTCAGGAGAGAGGCGCGCAATCTCTTCCACCAGAGTTGGATTGGCTATAGCTTTCAAGGGGTTTACGTGTGAGGAGTCCACACCCTATTGTCTCATCGACGCATATCCAGCGTAAATGGAAATTCCTTGCTACCTTGCAGATCAATATTGGCCTGTATTCCATCAATTTTTCCAGGGGTATGCCCCATGCGGAAGAATCGAGAAAGTCGTCGACTCTCGGCTTCGTAGGCATTAATTGGGAAAGTGCCGTAGTTCAGTCCGCCAGGATGGGCCACATGGTATTGACAGCCACCTATCGAGCGCTTCATCCAGGTATCGATCACATCAAAAACTAATGGCGCGTGAACGCCAATGCTTGGGTGCAAGCTAGATGGCGGATTCCATGCTTTGTAACGAACGCCAGCAACATATTCTCCGGCGGTACCAGTAGATTGAAGGGGTAAGGGTTCTCCATTGCAGGTAATGGTGTAGCGACTTTGATTGAGGCCTGTTACACGCACCTCAATTCTCTCAAGAGAAGAATCTACATATCTTGCAGTTCCACCAACGGCATTTTCTTCGCCCATGACATGCCAAGGCTCAAGACCCATGCGAAGAGTAATTTCCGTTCCCATGGTTTGCACTTGCCCAATAAGGGGGAAGCGGAACTCCAAATGAGGCGCGAACCACTCCGCTTTAAAGTCATAGCCATGAATTTGCATTTCTTTAATCACATCATCAAAGTCCATCTTAATAAAGGTAGGCAATAGACAGCGATCATGCAATTCTGTACCCCAGCGTGTAGCAGGAACAAGGTATGGCTCATCCCAGAAGCGTGCAATCAATCCCCGGATAAGAAGTTGCTGAACAATACTCATGTGAGCATGCGGTGGCATTTCAAATGCGCGTAACTCTAGTAATCCCAAGCGACCCGTTTGACTATCGGGTGAATACATTTTGTCGATGCAGAATTCGCTTCGGTGGGTGTTACCTGTCACATCAATCAAAATATTTCGTAAAGTCCTGTCAACCATCCACGGCGGCATGCTTTGACCATATTTTTTACGATTTTCATGAATTTCTTTGAGTGCAATCTCTAGTTCATAGAGTTGATCGTTGCGCGCCTCATCCACGCGGGGTGCTTGGCTAGTTGGGCCAATAAACATCCCGCTAAAAAGATAGCTCAGACTGGGGTGGTTGTGCCAATATAAAATGAGGCTAGCCAATAACTCTGGTTTGCGCAAGAATGGGCTATCGATCGGGGTGGCGCCACCCATCACAAAGTGATTTCCACCGCCAGTTCCAGTATGCCTGCCATCAGTCATGAATTTTTCTGCTGATAGACGGGATTCAAACGCAGCTTGATACAAGAACTCGGTATGAGAAACCAACTCATTCCAGTTATGGGCTGGATGAATGTTGACTTCAATCACACCGGGATCGGGTGTCACCTGTAAGAGCTTAATTCTTGGATCGCGGGGCGGTGTATATCCTTCAATGACGATTTGAAATTGAAGTTCCTCTGCTGTTGCTTCTACGGCATTCAATAGATTGAGATAGTCTTCAAGTCGAGATAGTGGTGGCATAAAGACGTACAGCACACCACTCTTACCACCATGATCATTTTCAGCTGCCGGACCATTTGAACGCATTGGGTCACGCGTTTCTACGCACAATGCTGTTCGGGTAATCCAAGCTGCTGACTCTTGGCGCTGTGGATGGCGAACTTCCTGCGACTGACTCCAAATAGTTTTGCCAGAATGTGAGGTCGACTTGCCCTGTGTTCCCGTTGGACTATTCAATGAAGGGGGCTGCTGAAGGACAACAGGTGCACTGGTCGGCAACGGAGGACGTGGAGCAAAAGGATCTTGTTCGATTAAATAGGGGTAATCTGCTTTATTAGTCCAAGGCAAAGAGTCTAGCGGTAGACGATAGCCCATTGGTGAATCACCGGGTAATAAATAGAGGCGATCTTCTCGATATAGCCAGGCGCCTGTTTTCCATTGGGTATCAAAGTAGTTCCGGCCTGCGTCTGCCTCGATTGGAAGTACGTAACCAATGACGGAGTCGAGTTTCTGAGTAAATACCCGCTTTAAGCGTGTGCGCTCCATCTCGTCATCTAAGTTTGACTTAAAAGGATCTACATTGACTGGTAATTTAGATTCTCTCCAGAGATAGTAAAAAATATCCTCGTAGGCTGGCTCAATAAATTTATCAACTAAACCTAAATTTTTTGAGAGGGTGCGAACGAATTTTTCCGCATCTTTGCTAGTATATTTAATAGGGTCACGTTCATCCGCAAAAAGTTTCGGATTTTTCCAGATGGGTTGACCATCTGCTCTCCAATAAATTGAGAGTGCCCAACGCGGAAGTTGTTCGCCTGGATACCACTTGCCTTGCCCGTAATGTAAAAATCCACCATCACCATATTCCTTGCGCAGTTTCTCAACAAGTTCAGTGGCGTAAGCGCGTTTAGTGGGGCCTAGTGCATCTATATTCCATTCTCGTTCATCACGTCCATTGACAGAAACAAAGGTGGGTTCGCCACCCATGGTGAGTCGAACGTCGCCAGCGATTAATTTTTGATCTACTTTGTGGCCCAGATCAACGATGGCTTGCCATTGATCTTCGGTATAGGGTTTAGTAACACGTGGCGACTCATAAATCCGAGTGACCTCCATTGTGTGTTTGAACTGCACTTCACACTCATCGACGCCACCTTCAATTGGTGCGGCACCTGAGGGTTCTGGCGTGCAAGCTACAGGAATATGACCTTCACCAGCAAAGAGTCCAGAAGTAGGGTCTAAACCGATCCAGCCAGCACCTGGCAAATACACTTCACACCATGCATGTAGATCCGTGAAATCAACTTCGGTACCGCTAGGACCATCGAGTGACTTAACGTCAGGCTTTAATTGAATGAGGTAGCCAGAAACAAAACGGGATGCCAGTCCACAAAGACGCAAAATATTGACCATTAACCATGCTGAGTCACGACAGGAGCCGCTACCTAAATCCAGGGTTTCATCAGGCGTTTGAACCCCAGGCTCCATGCGAATAAGGTAGTTGATATCAGTGTGGACTTTTTGATTGAGTGCAACCAAAAAGTCAATCGTGCGTCTAGGGCTTCGATCGACTGATTTCAGATACTTATTTAAAGTTGCATTACGCATTCTCCCTAAATAGGGGCGCAATTCTTTCTTTAGATCTTTACTGTAGGTAAAAGGATATTCTTCGGCATCTGGCTCTAGGAAGAAATCAAATGGGTTGTATACCGCCATCTCAGTAACAAGATCTACAGTGACCTTAAAGCGTGTCGTTTTCTCTGGAAAGACTAGGCGCGCTTGGTAGTTTGCAAATGGATCTTGTTGCCAGTTGATAAAGTGATCCGCTGGCTCAATTTTGAGAGAGTAAGAAAGAATATGGCTTCTGCAGTGTGGGGCAGGTCGCAGGCGAATGACTTGGGGGCCGAGGTTGACAGGGCGGTCATACTCATATTCGGTTACGTGGTGTAGGGAGGCATGTATAGACATGAATCAAAGTCTATAAGTTCCCCACAAGGGTGCATTATTGCGTCGCACAAGATTAGTGCGCTAAAGGAGGGTATGCCCAAAATTGGGCAAAAGTCGTCAAAAAAAGGGCATTCCCTTCAAAGGGGCTAGTAAAGAAGGAATAAGTTGTAGTTGCGCACCCTTAGAAAGTTGATATGCCCAAGCAAACAACCCTAACCATTAGTAGTAAAAATTACTCTTCATGGTCGCTGCGTGGCTGGCTGATGCTCAAATTATCGGGCCTGCCATTTCAGGAAGTACAAGTACATCCTGATGATGTTGATAACCGTGCTGAGCTCTTATTGCTCTCCCCATCTATTTTAGTTCCTAGATTAGATCATGATGGTTGTAAAGTCTGGGACACGATGGCCATCGGTGAGTATCTTAATGAACTCAATCCTAAGGCTCATTTATTACCAAGCGATCCTATTGCAAGAGCGCATTGCCGTTCGATTTGTGGTGAGATGCATTCGGGCTTCTCTGCACTACGCGCCTCTTTACCTATGAATATCAAAGCCAAATTTGATTCTTTCAAGGTGTGGTCCAAAGCCCAAATCGATATCAATCGAATTTTGATCATATGGCAAGACTGCCTCTCTACCTATGGTGGACCTTTCTTATTTGGGAAAGAGCCCACCTTGGCTGATGCGATGTTTGCACCAGTCGTTACTAGATTCCTGACTTACAACATTGAATTGGATGGAGCCTGTAGTCAGTATTGCCAGCACATCATGGCTCTGCCTGAAATGAAGGAATGGGTGATGGGCGCCCTAGAAGAACCCGATGACATCGAAGAACTGGAAGTGGAGTTTTAATCATGAATGCACCAGTAAAGTTTAAAAGTGATACCGATTTTTCTCATATCAAGCCTGAGCATACGGAGTTCTTGCCTGGAGGTCTTCGTGATTTTTTTCACTACCGCGATTTAGGAGTGGCTAAGGCCACTAAAGGTAAAGTCATTGCACATTTAGTAAAGGCAAATCTGCCCCCAGAGGATGGAACTGGTTGGCATTACCACGTGGCTGATTTTCAAATTGTCATCATGACTAAAGGCTGGGCTAAGTTCATGTATGAAGATAAGGTCACCTTGGTAGAAGCGGGTGATGTGGTTCACCAAATGCCCGGTATTGTTCACTATCTTTTTGATTATTCCCCTGACATGGAATATATAGAGATTGTTGGTCCAGCTGACTTTGGTACCGTGCCTGTGTCGGTAGGGCCTGCTGAGGTGCCTGGAGTTACACCATGGAAGTGATTAAAAATAATCCGCTAGCATCTGATTTTGCTGTCTTATTTCAGCGGATTATGACGCTAGCTAAAGAGCTTGATGGAATGCGTGAGTATTACCGCGAGCTCTATCAAAAAATTGAGTCTGGAGAGATCTCTATTGAGGATGAACAATCACTCGATCTTCTAAAGACTTTCAATGTGGCTGGTTTCGTAAATTTATCAATTGTTTCTGCGCGTGCTGCGCAAACTGCGGCCATCATTGCGAATGATGTTTCTTTGAGTCGAGTATTTGATCCTACGCTCAAAATCACCGAACGAGCCTTACGTCATATAGAAAGTGGTGCTCATAGATGATGTATAAGGCATATCAAACTTTTGCAAATTTGCACAACCCTATGCGGCTATTTGCTAAAGCCTCGGAGCGCGTTTCCAATAATTGGTTTGGAAACTTCAGTCTAAATCCTATGCAGCGATTAGCAGCCCATTATGAGCAAATTGCATTGTTGGGATTTACGCACTCTAGACCAGACTTCAAGATTAAATCCATCATTGATTCATTTGGCGTTGAGCAGATGGTGGAAGAGGAATTAGTGCATTCGACACACTTTTGTAATTTGGTGCGCTTTATAAAACCTGGGATAGAAGGTCAGCCAAAAATCTTGTTGGTAGCACCAATGTCAGGCCATTTTGCGACTTTATTGGCCGGGACCATCAAAACCCTACTAAGAGACCATGATGTTTACGTGACTGATTGGCTCAATATTCGTGACATTCCAGTAAGTTGTGGCGAGTTTGATTTTGATGCCTACGTAGAGCACATTATTAACTTTTTAAAAGTAATTGGACCCCAAACGCATTTGATGGCAGTATGCCAGCCGACTGTTGCATGCTTGGCGGCGACTGCCGTGATGTCTGAAGATAAAAGTCCTTATGTGCCTGCCAGCCTGACCTTAATGGCTGGGCCCGTTGATGTGAGTATGAATCCAACCAAGGTGAATGAATTGGCAACAAGTAAGCCAATTACATGGTTTGAAGATAGGCTGATTGGCATTATTCCAAGTCAATTTGGCGGTACCGGACGCAAGGTATATCCGGGTTTTTTGCAGCTCATGGCATTTATCAGTATGAATCCCGATCGCCATGCGGAATCATTTAGGAAGCTTTATGAGTACCGTATCAGTGGCGAGGATGAAAAAGCAGATGTTATTCATGATTTTTATGAAGAGTATTTTGCAATCATGGATTTATCTGCCCCATTCTATTTAGAGACTATTCAAAAGGTTTTTATAGATCGCGATTTAGCGGCGGGAACATTGACTTATCACGGTCGTTTAGTCAATCCCAAGCTAATTAAAAAAACTTTCTTACTTACGGTAGAAGGTGAGCGTGATGATATTTGCGGCATTGGCCAAACTTTAGCTGCACAAGATCTGTGTAATGGCCTGCCGGGATATATGAAGGCACATCATCTCCAAGCAGGTGTGGGTCATTACGGCGTCTTTAATGGAAAACGCTGGGATGGACAAATTTATCCCGTGGTCCGTAACCATATTCAGTCGGCTCTTTAATTTAGGAGGAATTATGTACGTCTATGTCACTCGTAACATTATTGCCAGAATACGTCGTCAGGACGGAACGGATAAGGGGTGTAAGCCGCTAATTCCTGGAAAGTATCAGGCGAATAAGACGAATGATGGCGCATTGGAAATTCTTCAAAATCCAGGTGAGCCTGTTTATCTTTTGCCATTTATCTGGTGGGAAAAAATGGAACTTGGCGACATCTTGATTGCAGCCTAATGAATTATCAATACATCAAAACCGAGCAGGCAGACTTAATCGCTACCATTCGTTTCAATCACTACGATAAGCGAAACGCTCTGAGCGAATGTCTTATCGAAGAGATGCACCACGCCATAGAGGTTTTTGGAAAAGAGGATGTACGGGTTCTTGTGCTCAGGTCAGATCAAAAGAATAAGGTTTGGTCGGCAGGGCATGATGTAATGGAGCTGCCAAGGTCTGAGCGTGATCCCTTGCCAGCAGACGATCCTGTCATGGTGCTTCTCAAATCTATTCGCGCCTTTCGGGCTCCGGTAATTGCGATGGTGGATGGATCTGTTTGGGGCGCATCCACAGACTTAATCATGAGTTGTGACATTGCAATAGGGGACCATGACTCTACATTTGCGATCACTCCGGCTAAATTAGGGCTGCCATATACCGCAAGTGGAATATTGCATTTCATGTCAAGAATGCCGCTAAACGTTGTGAAAGAAATGTTTTTAACTGCCGATCCTATTGGTGCAGATCGAGCATTGCAAATTGGTATCCTCAATCACTTATATGTTTCTGGCGAGCTCGAAGCTAAAACTTATCAAATGGCTAGAACGATTGCAAAAAGATCGCCTCAAGCAAATTCTGTTCTGAAGGCTCAAGCTCAAATGTTATCTGATGCAGCCGTTATGAATCCTGCAGTATTCGAGCATCTTCAGTCATTACGTAAGAATGTTTATATGGGAAGCGACTATAAGGAGGGCATCACAGCATTCTTAGAAAAGCGTGAGCCAGTCTTTGGGCAAGCGGATGGCGCTAAATCTCCTCTTGCTTGATTCGCTTATGAGGGTTACGCCATTAAATCTTAAGTATCAATCAGAGTCGGTTGTATGCCAACGGATATAAAAACCGTTGCTCTACATTCTTCAGTCTCTGTAATGAAAAAGCCCCTGGATATACGTTCAAGGGCTTTATTTTTGGTGGGTCGGGCGAGATTCGAACTCGCGACCAACGGATTAAAAGACTTAAGAATTGTGCTGAACAGTAGCTAAAACATTTACTTAAACCTGCCAAGAAAGTCATATGATATTGGCGATGAGTTTTGTGGAGTCGATTGGGTTTAGATGGTGAACGATTGGTTTCGACATTGGCTTGTCGGGTAAACCGACGAAATTAAGGTGGTAGCTTTGGAGTAAATATGGGCCGCCAGGTGAAGCGCTAAAACTCTTTCATAAACCGTAATGTAAATACGCGGGTTTGTATGAGTCCATTTTGAATCCCCATATCTCGCCCATACTGCAGAGAGAATCTGCCAATATCTGTATGCATTAGGCTGCTTAGCATAAAGCGCTGGGTATTGATGACATTGTTTTGGTAGACGTTATTAATTGTGGTCGCACCACCTGCTACGTAGTAGTACTGAGCGGATACCGTGAATATTTGATTTATCTTATAAATCGGGCCAGCTTGGGTGGTGGTAACCGGTTTTTGATTTAAAGCAACATTGGTTGAAGACAGGCATGCCACCGAGCACTGACTATTGCCGCCATAAAACATGGTGTCAATTGCAAACATGCCGTCAAGATCACCAATTATTTTTTGCTGGTAACCCATTTGAATATCGGTTGTGTAACGATTGCCACCCATGTTGAAGGGTTGCATGCTTGAGTAGCCCCCAGTAGGAATCGTGACATATGCCGCTAAGCCCAAATAGGTGCGAGTCTCTCTATTAAAGTAGGGCCAAACTGCTGTTGCTAAAGTAACATCCCCAACTCCCGTATCTGAAGGCATTCCAGATAAAGAGCCTGCAGGTCTGACGGATCCATAAGGCAGCTGTACAAAAGAAGCGGCCGGGTGATTTGCAAGGGTATAGGTGCCGGTTAGTTTGGCGATGACACTTTGAGCATCCAATACAGGGCTGCCAAATTGCTTTGAAGAGACTACGGAACCATTTTTATAGAAAGTAGAGTTTTCAGTATTGAAGTATGTGACCTGTGCATAACGTTTATCAGGTAATGGCGCAACAATATCGTTTGGTTGGAGGTCAACTCCCCAGCCCAATAAAGGGTAGAGCAGTGGGGCGCAATAGAGGGATCTTTTTAGGGATTGCTTCATTAATTCTGATGGGGGTGCTGCTTAAAAGGGATATTGTAAATTGACTGTGTTTTGGCGGTTTATCACGATACTGGCTTATCCAAACTTAGGGATCTGGGTATGAAAGCCCTGCAGAGCGAGATTCGAACTCGCGACCAACGGGCTTAAAGAGGTTCGATTGGCTCAGATAAGAGTGTCACGAGACGTGACGCTGGTTTATCGGGTTAACCGACTAGTCGACTGGCAACTTTCGGCCAATGGTAGACCCTAGCCATGATTATCAGTTTTAGTATTGACTAAAGCAGAAATTGATTGGCGATGCTCATCACAGAATAACGCTAGCTCAACCAGTGTATTGAGATTAAGTTTATTTTTTAAGAAATTTCTATACATCTTGACGGTGCTTATGGATATACCTAGCATTTGCGCAACTTCTATTTGTTTATGCCCCTTTCCAAGTAAAAGTAAGACTTGCGCTTCTCTACTGGTTATGGGAATTGGAGTATCAGCATGTTTACCTGCTGAAGAGCCTGATGAATCTTCATCCCTTATTTCTGCTATTTCAGTGAATAATGATTTTAGTGTTGAGCTAATTTGTGCAGCGCTAAATGGTTTCAGAACAAAGTCAACAGCACCCCCATGCCAGGCTTCAATGATATCGGCCTGATTTGCGTTGCCGCTCATAAAAATAATGGGGTGGATAATCTTTAGCTGCTGAAGTTGATTCAATAGCTCCATGCCATTCATATCTGGCATTTGTAAATCTAGCAAAATACAAGTTGGAGATCCATTTTCAAATGCGAGTTGGTTTATTGCTGCCAATATTGACTTAGCTGAATCAAAGCATTGCACTTCATAATCATAAGAGAGCCATTCAAATAAACCACGTCTCACCTCTTTGTCGTCATCAACAACTAAAACTCTGCAATTTTTCATGATTTAACTTGGGACAAGGGGATGGCGATAGTGAAATTTGCACCTCCACCAGAGTTGTTCGATGCAGTAATAGTGCCCTTATGTTTATCTATGATGGTTTTAGAGAGCCACAAGCCAATTCCAAGTCCAGATCCTTTTGAGGATTTATATAAGTCAAAAATGATTGGTAACAGCTCGCTCCTAATTCCTATACCCGTATCTTGAACAGATACCATTGCATTTTTATCATCTTGCCATATAGAAATGGTGATTTCTTTATTAGGTAAGTTAGTTTCAGAAATCGATTCAATAGAATTATTCAAGAGATTAATTAGCACTTGCTGAATCTGAATTGGATCTGCATCAATTATCGGCTTAGATTGATAATTTTTAGTTAAGGTAATTTTTGGAGAATGAAGATTGAAATTTAGGATTTCAATGAGCTCATCTGTAATGCTAGCCAGATCAACAGAAGCTAATTGGCTATTCTGAGATTTAAATAGTTGCCTCAGGTTTTTGACTAAAACAGATAGTCTATTAATCTGTGAGCCGATGTTATCGAGCGACTTTATGGATCTCGTATTGTCTGTATTGATGCTGAGGTCTCTTTTAACGGCCTCAGTTTGAAGGGCGATACTTGTTAGTGGCTGGCTAAGTTCATGTGAAAGTGAGGATGCAAGTGCGCTAACTCCGATCATCCTGTTGGAGTTTATGAGATTTTGGAGCAACTGCTCTTTCTCATTAATTAAATTAAAAAGGTTCCTATTTAAGAAGTTAATCCCTGTATTGCCCATACTAACCCAGCTTATACGTAAGGACTGGTAGGTAATGTAGCGAAATACATTTAACGTTAAGTAGATTGCAAAAAATATAACGATGGAGCTTGTAACATTGGGGTTTCTTGGGGCGATAGGATCTGAGGTGAAGAAGCTAATAAAGCGAATCATGGATATTAAGCCCACGCCAATTTGTAAATAGGAAATTAATTTAAGAAACTGGTTACGTTTCAAATCTATATCAATACTTGTCCTACAGACGTAAGCAGCAATAAAAGCAAGTAAAGCAGAGACGCTACACTGGAATGCAATTGGTGAAGTGGCACCTAAATTAACCCGCGCATATTCCATAAAAATGCAGTAGATAGCACTAAGAAGAATTAAAAGATATAGCTTTTTAAAGTTTACTTTTCGATCAAGTCCATAGATGCTAAAAATGAGCACAATTTCAGAGGTGATGACTAGAAAATTAGACAGAAAAAATAGCCATGGCACAGCGTAACTTGAATCTTGTTTTGCTAGAAAATTAAGACCGACAACTCCGAGCATCAATATCTCTACCGCAAGGAATAGCATTGCCGAAGCATCAAACTTCCCTCTAAATGTGAAGTAAAGCGTTGTTGCTGTACCAAGAGTAATGAAGCTATAGATGATGATAAGCACGCTAATGGGTTGCATGAAGCCGTTTTCCTTTAAAAGTGCTTATTTCAAATCCAATTTCAACCACATCAATCCTATGTAAATGAATAATGCCCCAATTTGGGGATAGGCATATCTAATTTAGTTTAAGTAGATATTAACTTGAAAACAATGCCCCATTTTGTAAGCCATAAAGCACTACATACTTTAGTACATAGTACTTTATGGTGTATTTCTTTATTGATAGTGCTGTTATTTTTCTGACATGGCAAGGAATGATTGGCGTGGGCAAGACTTTTGACAAATGGATAGACGTTTCCTTGGCCTATCGCGCCTTGTATTACGGCATGAGTAGTAACGGCCTTTTGCAAAAAACAACTATGAAGGGACCCCAATTGGCGGCTTCTTTTAACTTTTAAAAAATTACCTACCGTTGGGGGCTTTGAATGGTAATGATTTCAGTTGCTTTTGGAAGTTTTGTAGCTGTGTTTACAGCCTTATTCCCAGTGATTAACCCATTGGGTGATGGGCCAATTTTTCTTAATATGGTTCAAGGTTGTTCTAAAGAGGTTAAGAACAGATTGGCGCTTAGTGTAAGTATTTATTGTTTCATCTTATTGCTAACTTCAATGCTAATTGGAACTCAGTTGCTGATGTTCTTTGGGATTTCGTTGCCAGCCCTAAAGTTAGCAGGTGGTGCGGTTGTCATTGGAATGGGGTGGGGCTTACTTAATCAGAAAAGCTCAAGTAAAGGTGATGATGATTCTGCTGGAATCACAGATGCTAATGCAAGTAGTAATGCCTTTTTCCCACTAACTCTTCCTCTTACAGCTGGGCCTGGGTCCATCGCAACAGCAATTTCTTTGGTAGCTGGCTATCAAGATGGTAGATCCCTAGATCTTTTTAAGGAAATGCCCGCAGTAGTTGGAACGGTACTTGCTTTATTTGCTCTTTCTCTAGTGATTTATGTGATTTATCGAGAATCCTCCCTCATTCAGAGAGCATTGGGTCCCGCAGGCACAAATGCAATCATGCGCCTTTTCGCATTCATATTGCTTGCAATTGGAGTCCAAATTTTCATAGGTGGAGTACAGGGTTTCTCGACTGAGGTATTTAGTGCGCTTCATACTCATTAATTGAATAACCCATTACCAATAACTTGAACTTATATATCAATTAACTAATTTTAAGAAAGACACGGACATGACTAACGCTAATTTTGATTTGGTAATTTGCAATGGCCATATTGTTGATCCAGATTCTGGATGGGATGGACTGGGTAATGTGGGCGTTAATCAAGGGAAAATTGCTGCAATATCGAAGGATCCGCTTAAGGGTGTAAAAACAATTGATGCTACTGGGTTATTTGTAGCTCCTGGATTTATTGACTTGCACGCTCATGGGCAATTTACTAGCGCTAACTGGATGCAAGCATTTGATGGAGTTACAACAGCCTTAGAGTTGGAGTTAGGGATGCTGCCCATTGCGCAATACTATGAAAACCTTCAAAAAGAAGGTCGGCCGCTAAATTACGGTGCCTCAGCCTCCTGTGTGATGGCTCGTGTTAGTGCCTTCGAAAAGGAGGTTCCACAACCAACTCTAGGCTGGGCTCTTGAGTCCATGGATAAAAGCGACTGGCAATATGATATTGCAACAGCCGATCAACTTAAAACTATCTTAAGTGAAGTTGAGCAGGGCCTTAAAGATGGCGGAATTGGAATCGGCGTTAATGCTGGCTATGCTCCGGGTTTAGGTTACAAGGAATACTATCAATTAGCTGAGCTTGCTAAAAAATACGATGTGCCCACATTTACGCATGTACGCTACTTTAGTACCAGTGAACCTGAAAGTACATTTCAAGCGATTGAAGAGCTAATTGGCCTGTCATTCAATCCCGGCGCTCATATGCATATTTGCCACTTGAATAGCGTATCAATGCGCGATATTGGTGATATTGAGAATATGGTCTCTGAAGCCAAGAAAAATGGCGCAAATATTTCTGTTGAAGCATATCCATACGGTGCTTTCAGTACGGTAGTTGGCGCTGCATTTTTGATGTTACCTAACTGGGCAGAAAGATTAGGCGGTCTGCAAGCAAGCGATATTGAATATAACGGTCTTCCGCTAAACGATAGTTCGTTGCCGGCAATGCAGAAGGCAGATCCTGGCAATATTATTGTCTGCCATTTTTTACGCCCTGAAACCAATCCTCAAGATGCTGACGATTTGGCAAAATCTGTTCTATTTCCGGGTGGTGCAATCGCTAGCGATGCAATGCCATGGATGACATCAGGGCCCGACGTTAAAGTTCCTACATTTATTGAGGAGGGGGTATGGCCTTTACCAGATGATGCCTATTCTCATCCAAGAAGTTGTGGCACTTTTGCGAGATTTATTAAAATGTATGTTCGCGATGCCAAGAGTATTCCATTGCTAGAAGCTATTCGTAAAACGTCTTTGATTCCAGCGCAAATTCTTGAAAAATCTACGCCTCAAATGACCCAAAAAGGGCGCCTCAAGGTCGGAGCTGATGCTGATATTGTGGTGTTCGATCTGAACCAAGTGGAGGACCGTGGTACGTTTGTGAAGCCAAACCAGGTATCGACTGGGATGGTTCATGTAATAGTGAACGGGACTCTACTTATTGAGAATGGAAATTTAGATGTGAAGGTGCGCCCAGGTCGTCCAGTGCGACGACCAATTGCTGCCTAATATGCTCTAGATAATGACTGAGAATAAAGGCAATACTACAGTGGTATCCGCAATCCCAATCATTTTGATTGCGGGCTATCTTGGATCTGGCAAAACTACATTTCTTAATCGCCTACTCTCCGAAGCCCAAGGCCAAAGGCTGGCTATTTTAGTTAATGATTTTGGCGCTATAAATATCGATGCTAATCTAATCGATGGGGCTGTTGATGGGGTAATTGCATTACAAAACGGTTGCATTTGCTGTTCTATTGCTTCAGGTTTACAAGGTGCAATCTTCAAAGTTTTAAAACGTGAGCAACGTCCAGATGCCATCATCATCGAAGCTTCTGGCGCATCCAATCCAGGTGAAGTTCTAAGAATCTTAAGTGACAGCGCAATGCAAGACTATGCTGCTCTTGAAATAGTTGTTACTTTGTTAGATTGCGAAAGATTGCCCACTTACACACCAGAAGAATTAAAGCTAATTAAGTTGCAACTAGCTTATTCTAATATTGTTTTTTTATCTAAGTCTCTCTCATTGTCTGGGGATGCACAAGTTGCAGCAGAGGGTTTTGTGAGTAGCGTTAATCCGAGAGTGCTGCTATTCAACGAGTTATCTAGCCAAATTAATCTTGAATTTCTTTTGGGAGCAAGCACTAGGACACTTGGTCAGCAAGGTAATAGTTTAATTTCAGATGGGCTGCAAATGCAGGTTCCTAAGGCGGAAGAGCTCTTTCGTAGTTGGATCTATGAATCGGCGAGCCCCACTACGGAGGCAGAATTTCAAAAACTATTAAACGAGCTACCATCTGAAACCGTTCGAGGTAAAGGCTTTCTGTATTTGAAAGAATATCCAGATTCAAAATTTGTCTTTCAACTCGTAGGTAAAAATGCAAAAGTAGAGCCAGCTGGCAACTGGGGTATGCAAATGCCACATAGCAAGATTGTTTTTATTGCCCTACAGAATAGCAATGCCCCAACAATAGTTGAAGCTTATAATTAGCTTTATCTTAAACAGCCATTAAATACCCAATATTTTGACTAAAACTTTGATTTTTCTTGGCTCTAAACCTATATAGGAGATTCGCATGTGTACAAGAGTTACTTACCTTGGTGACAATAATTTAGTTGTAACTGGCCGCTCAATGGATTGGGGTGAAGATATGCAGAGCGATCTATGGGTATTCCCAGCAGGTATGGCTCGCAATGGTGCTTGTGGCGCAGGTTCGCTGGAATGGACTTCAAAATATGGCAGCCTGATTGTTTCTGGTTACAACATCGGAACGGCGGATGGGGTTAACGAAAAAGGGCTGGTTGGTAATTTACTCTATCTGGCGGAATCTGATTACGGGACGTTGAATGGTAAGGCCCCCGTCTCTATTACCTTATGGGCTCAATATGCATTAGATAACTATGCAACTGTTGCCGAGGCCGTTGCTGGACTGGAGCTAGAGCCATTTAGAGTTAAATCCCCAGTCTTGCCTAATGGCCGTGCAGCGAGCTTGCACTTGTCGCTGTCTGATCCAAGTGGCGACTCTGCAATTTTAGAATACATTGAGGGAAAATTGACCATTCATCATGGTAGAGAATACCAAGTGATGACCAACTCCCCCGTCTTTGATCAGCAGCTTGCTCTCAATGCATATTGGAAGACCATAGGCGGCAATGAGTTCTTGCCTGGAACAATTAGCGCAGCAGATCGCTTTGCTAGAGCTTCTTATTTTGTAGGAGTCGTGCCAAAGTCTATAGATAAGAACTACATCTCTGCCGTCCCAGAACAAAAAATGCAATATCAAGCCGTTGCTTCTGTTATGGGAATCATGAGAAGTGCAAGTACTCCCTTGGGTATCACCACCCCAGGCAAGCCTAATGTCTCATCTACTATTTGGCGCACAGTTACAGATCACCAAAATATGATTTATTACTTTGACTCTGCTACGACACCTAATGCTTTCTGGGTTGATTTAAAGGATGTGGACCTTTCTAAAGGCGCGCCAGTTAAGAAGTTGCCTATTGCAGGCGGTAAATATTACGCAGGCAATGCGGCAAGTTTGTTTGTCCCTACAGAGCCATTTGTATTTGGAACCGCATAATTATTGACTTGCAGGCATTAATTAATAAACCACGAATGCAATTAATTTAGATTGATAAAAAAGGTATGCCCCCACATTTTTTGTGGGGGCTATTGCTGTGAATTTATCTAACCCACTACCGTGAAGAATAAATTGTTTAAAACCCAAATACAACGGACTGCATTATTAATGCTTCCATATCCCTTAATTGTCACATTAATGTCGATTGATAGGCTTTTAGATAGCAATCAAAGTCTGAGTCTGTCATTTTGCTTTTACCTAGTCGCCACTCTCGTTGCCGGAGTGTTAACTTTTACCGATCTAGGGAAAAGAATCGAAAGCCGCCTGCAACTTCGCAAAAGAAAGTTTGATTAGATGCAAGATTTTGATATCACCTTTTGGGATTTGGTCACCTTTATTACTTTGGGGTTAGTTGGCTTTATTTTGTTAACAATCGTACTGTTACTAGCAAGTATTCCAGGGCGAATTGCAAGTGCACGTAATCACCCTGATACAGAAGCCATAAAACTCATGGGTCTTTTGGGGTTGGTGGCAATTGTTCCTTGGTTAAAGGCATTTATGTGGGCATTTAACCCCAGTAGCATAGTAGATATCCGACGCTTTCCAAAAGAGGAGCAGGCTGCAATCAAGGCAGAAAATTCTGAGCTCAAAAAAGAAGAAGGAAGTATTTTTACTCAAACATCTTCTTCTCACAGCGAATTAAATAAGAGTTGAGATAGAAATATGTTATTGGGCTTCGTAATTATCTTTGCTGATATTTTTGTTTCTTGGTTGGTATTTGTACGCTTAAAGTGGTTGAAATTTACAAAGATATGGGCTGTATTGTTAGCCATATCATATATACATTTATATTTAATTTTTTTTGTTGGTCTACGTTTTATGACGCCTTATTCAACAGAGGCTAATATGATTCAACAAACCATTCAAATTACTCCGCGATTGCCGGAGCCTACTTTAGTTACTGATGTGCTCGTTCAGGCCAATACCCATGTAAAAAAAGGGCAGGCTCTATTTCAAATGGATAAACGCCCTTATCAGGAAAAGCTTGATCAGGCTATAGCTCAACATGCAAAAGCAATGGGCTTAATGAATTACGCTTTGTACCAATTAAAGTTATCTAAGGATTTGGTGAGAAAGGGCGCCGGCCCACAAGAAGATGTTCAGAAGTGGGAATCTCAGTTGGTGGCTGAAGAGGCAACTATCAAACTTGCAGAAGTGGAGAAATCTCAAGCTCAATTTTATTTGGATAACACCCTTATTACAGCACCAGAGGATGGATACTTAATCAATATTCAAGTTCGTCCAGGCACTCTTGCTGGAGATTATCGTATTGGTGCCATTGCCTCATTTATTTGTGATGCTGACCGTTTTTTGCTGGCTGATTTCTTTCAAGAGAATCTAAAGTATGTAAAACCAGGTCAAGAGGTAGAAGTGGCATTTAATTTATATCCTGGTCAAATCTTTAAAGGAAAGGTGGAATCAGTATGGATGGGAAGTAGAGAAGGCCAATTGTTACCCAGCGGCTATTTGCCAACATTTAACTATAAGTCGCCCGATCGTCCAAGAAATCAATTTGGTGTGGCTATTAAGATGAATGACTCAGATCAGGGTAAGTTTCCGATTGGGGCACAAGCTAGAGCAGCAATTTATACGCATCCTGCTAGCCCGATCTCAGCAATGCGGAAAGTGGATATTCGGTCTTACTCTTGGTCAAATTTTCTATACCCATTCTCTTTGTTTGAGTGATGCGTTTAAAGATCATTGGCACTATTGCTGCCTGCCTAGTGCTTGATGGTTGTGCCCTTGCGCCAAAGCCAACCCAAGATGAAATCATTAAAAATGCATTACCTGCCGATACAAAAATTCCAAGCGTTTGGAAGTCTTCTGAAAGCCAACAATTCCCTAAAGGATTTGTGGCAAATGATTGGCTGAAGTCTCTGAATGACCCTACGTTAGAGGCCATAGTACTCGAAGCAATTAAATATAACCCTGATTTAGTTATTGCTGCAGAGCGAGTCAGAGTAGCCCAGCAAAGTGTAGTTGTAGTGGGTGCGGCCTTATTACCAAGTATTGGTGCTGTGGGTGGAGGCAGAACTATTACAAGCGAGGGCGTGAGTGGCCTATCAAATTCAAAAATGGCCTATATTGGTGCGGCCTGGGAAATTGATGTTTGGGGCAGGTTTCGGTCTGAGCGGGCGGCAGCTTCTGAAGCATTTGAAGCTACTGCAATGGAGTATGCAAATGCCCGCCAATCTTTGGCTGCGACAGTTGCTAGAGCGTGGTACACAGCAATTGAAGCACATCGCCTCGTGCTACTTTCTCAGCAGAGGGTCAAAATTTACGGCGATTTACTCAACTTAGTAGAGGTTCGGGTTAAAGCTGGAAAAGATACAGAATTAGATTTGATGGTGATGAGGGCAAATGTTGACTCCGCACAAGCTGCTTTAGATGCAGCAGAAGATGCCTACTCTCAAATTCGTCGATCATTAGAGTTGCTACTTGGAAGGTATCCTGCCGCTGAAATTGCAGTCGCCAAGGAATTTCCTGAGTTAACGCCCCTACCCAATACTGGCGCTCCTGCGGAACTATTGAATCGACGCCCAGACGTCATTGCCGCAGAAAAAAGGGTTCTAGCCTCATTTAGACGGTCTCAAGCTACCAAGTTGGCGCTTTTACCTTCATTCCGCTTAACTTTTTTGGGTGGCGATATAGCGGATCCAGCACTCGCATTATTGAAATTAAATCCTTGGTTGGCAACAGGAGCATTAGGTGCTTTCTTGCCAATTTATGAGGGTGGTGCACTAAGAGCGCAAATCGAAATTGCCTCCGCCCAACAATCAACAGAAGTAGCCCGCTACGGAAGTGCTGTTCTTAAAGCATTTAGCGAAGTTGAGGGCGCACTTTATAACGAACAATACCTCATGAAAAGGGTATCAAGTACGCGTAAAGCTGCTTTAAATCGTGCTACTGCCGTCGATATTGCCACCATTCAGTACAAGGTTGGTAAGCGTGATCTTTTATGGGTTGCGAACCTTCAAAATGCCCAACTTACTACTGATTCAGAGCTCATTAGGGATAACGCACTACTGCGTTTAAATCGGATTGCCTTGTTAAGTTCGCTAGGGGGTGGGTACGATTCAAATCCATCAATAGACGTTTCTTCATTAGAGTTTCTCTTGGATGGCGATTCAAAGCCACTTTCACAATAATTTAGGTCTTAGTGAATTTACATTTATGACAAATTTCCAAAACCCATTAACTCTTATTGCTTTCTACTTTGAAAATATTTTCCAATTTAATGTGGTTGTTTTTGTATTAACGTCAATCGCCATATTTGCACTTCATGGATTTACTATTCTTCTTATTACGGAAAAGTATGAATATTTTTTACATAACAATTCAATCAGCTTAAGGTCAAGGGTTAGCTTTATTCCATATACGTTGACAATGCTTGTAATAATGTCTACTCATCTAATAGATTTGCTTTATTTGGCTTACATGCTAGATGGTATGAATGTCTTTTCTGATCATTTAACTTCTTTTTATTTTGCCGGTGAAATGTACACCACCCTAGGATATGGAAGCTATCAACTTGCTCCCGAATGGCGCTGCCTACCTTTTATTATTGGCTTTACTGGACTCTTCTCAGCCTCAATCTCGGGCGCCGGTCTTTTTACAATGCTCCAAGATTTAGGAAGCGTGAGGTCTAAAGCTAATTCCTATCAAAAATGAACATGAAGCCAAGAAAGTATTAGCAAATCATATTTTGGTGTCTTAAATTACAAACCAGTTAATGAAGATGTCGCCTAAGTTATTAATTATTCTGGAATAAATAAGATGTTGAAAAAAACTACCCTATCCCCGTTTCAGAGGGCTATTTTCTTGGTGATTGGTATCTTCAATAGCGCTGCAATTGCGCAAACATCTCAGAGCACAATGAGCGATGAGGCTAAGTCAGCTCAAAAGATGCAAAATGTGTTGTATCCACAGATTCAGTTACCGGTTACATACAACTACAACCAAAAGTTGGGTGCAAATAATTTATCCCAACAAAATCAATATGGCTTTAACCCGATCATCCCAGTAGCGCTTGGAAGTGATTTGCAGTTGATCGTAAATCCCATGCTAACTCTAAATCACAATACCAATGATCAGCAAGTTACTAATCAAGCTCAACCATTACAGTTAGCTACATATTTTGGGCCCGCATACGCAAAGTATTTTTATGCTGGTATTGGACCTTATTTTCAGCTGCCTGCAAATAATACAAATAATGGCTCTAAACAAACGGGGCTTGGGATTTCAGCGGGCGCCTACTTTACCCCAGACCATTGGGTCATCGGGGCTGTCGCTTATAACTCGTGGGGTGTTGGCAGCAATATGGCTGGGGGATCTGCCAATGTCTTCAATATTCAGCCTAGTATTTCCTATACAACAGATGCTGCCTGGACCTATAACTTAGGTAGTCAGATTACTTATAACTATGACGCAAAGGCAGCCACTAACCAGCTTACTTTGAGTGGCGGAAAAACTGTCAATCTCTTTGGTTACCATACTCAAGTACAAGCTGGTCCAACCTATATGATTACAACTACACCTACAAGTGCTAAAGGGTTTGGTGGATACCTAGGTTTGACTGTGCTTCTTCCAAAATAAGGGAGTACTTTATTGGATATGACATCTCCTTACTCCTTAATGATTTATCGAATTTAAATAATGCGTATTAGCGCTCATTCATAACTGACTAATCACAATGCCAAAAAATAAGATAAAGCTCACTACAAATACAGATACTTTAAATGTTGTATTGCGTTTACCTGCCGCTAATATTTATATTTACATATGAATATTAGTATTTTGATGATCAACTTAAGCCACCCAGAAAGATGACTATGAAACAAACTATGATTAATAAAGTGGTAGCCGCTTCAGTTTCAGCTGCCCTAGTATTTTCCCCATTAATAAGTGATGCCTGTACCGCCGTCAATATAGTTGCAAAAGATGGATCGGTAGTTGCGGGAAGAACCATGGAATGGGCTTTTGATATGAAGTGGCAGCTCACGGCAAACCCCAAAGGCATGCCTATTTCCCTTAGCGCACCAGCATCACTAAAGCTGCCTATAACAAGCCTATCGAGTAAGTATGCTTTTGTCGCAATTGCGCCTGGAGTATTAGCAGGGCCTCCTGCATATTTAGAGGGTCAAAATGAGGCTGGCCTTGGTATTAGCGGAAATTTTTTACCTGGCTTTACTCAATATCAAACCGTTACTCCGCAAGATAAGAATTACGTTTCTATCTTGAACTTAGGGGGCTTCATTTTAGGCATGTTTGGCTCGGTTAAGGAGCTGCGAAGTGAGCTGCCAAAATATAAAGTATGGTTTGACCCAAGCGAAGTCAAGGGATTGCCAACCCCACCTTGGTTACACCTTGTCTTAACGGATCGTAGTGGTGACAGTATTGTGGTGGAGTTTGTTAAGGGTCAAATGATGATCCATAACAACGTTGCGGGAGTCTTAACTAACGCCCCAACGTATGACTGGCATCTTAATAATGTGCGCAACTATCTATCGCTTACATCCACAGCAACGTCATCGGTAACGGTAGATAACATCAACGTAACTGAACTAGGGCAGGGCGGTGGTTTAATGGGTTTACCAGCAGATTACACCCCACCATCACGTTTTGTCAGAGCAACTTATCTCAAGCATTTTACCTATCAGCCAAGCAATAGCGTTGAAGCTATGCAGGCTGCTGACCATGTGCTCAATAACGTTGATATCCCAGTTGGCGTCGCTCGATCCTCAGATGGTAAACAGGTATTTTCTGATTACACGCAGTGGGTCAATATCAAAGACTTAAAAAATAACCGTATGAAAATTGCAAACTATGCAAATCGTACAAACTTCGTAGAAATTGACTTGAACCAGGTGTTTAAATCTGGAAAGTCAAAGACATGGCTAATTGATAAGCTTCCATACCCGCAAAATGATTTAACTGCGGAACTCTTGAAATCAGAATGATAAAAGCTACCCTTCGGGGTGGTTTTTTTGTCGGTTTTCCCGACAAACATAGTGGTCGCCCATTTCTAAATCTGAAACTAAACTACAAGTGTCGCGAAACGTGACACTTAAATGCAAAATCTTAACCAGCTTTTCGCAAGATCTAGTACATCCCAATCTGCTGATGTAATTCGCCTCCACCGAGGTTTAGTAAGTCTCTTTAAGCGATCAGGCAGCAATCAATGGCAATGCCGCTTTAAGCTGCCCAATGATCAATGGCATTCCATGAGCACGGGGCAAGCAGATATTGAGGAGGCCAAGCAAGAAGCTGTGGCGCTTTATGAGCGGGTCATGGCTAAGATTAGTCAGGAATTAAGTCTCAAATCCAAGTCATTTAAGCAGTTAGCAGAAGAAGATCTCGTGGCAATGGATATTGCCAATAAAGAAGGTAATGGAAAAGCTACCTTTAAGGATTACAAGTTTGTTCTCAATAAATACCTCATCCCATTTTTTGGAAAATGCCAATTAAAGGAAATCACTCCCGAGCTGGTTAAGGATTTTGAATCTTGGCGCTTATCCCAGATGGGTAGGGATCCGCAGGCAAGTACTAAGCGTACCCATGCTACGACCTATAACCGGGTAGTCGCTCTAGCAAGAGAGCAAAATTTAATCGCCGATACTTATCGGGTGCCTTTATTAGACCCTCATGGCTCCCCCAGTCAAGCAAGACCCGCTTTTAGTAAAGAGGAGATCGTTCAATTATTAGCCTATATGCCGAGCTGGGAAAAGGTCGGCAGATCATCGCGTACCAAGGAGATGAGACAGCTATGCCGCTCTTATGTGGAATTCTTACTCTATACAGGGGCTAGGCCTGGTACTGAGCTCAAGCCCATGCGCTGGAAGCATCTTCAATGGCATTGGATTGGGGATCAGCGGTATCTCAAGGTCTGGCTATCGGGTAAAACAGGGCCTAGGTACTTAATTGCCAAGCATTTGGTAGTTGATTGCTTGGAAAGATTAATTGCTTGGCACCAATTACCATATAAAGACCTTAATGCAGTGATTGAGGCTAGGTTAGATCGTCTGATATTTACTTTCCCAAGAGGGGTTCAGCCTTATAACTTTAATCCTCAGTTTGAGAATCTATTAAAGGAATCCAATTTACTTAAAGATGTAGCAGGGCGCAATCGTAGTCTTTATAGTCTACGCCATACTTATGCCACATTTGCACTAGCTGAAGGTATTGATATACACACCCTCGCTAGGCAAATGGGTACCTCCACTTTAATGATTGAGCGTCATTACTCAAAATTGACTCCGATGATGGCAGCCGCTAAGTTGGCTTAGATCTCAAATTTTCCAATATGCAATTCTTCGCATAAAAAACTTTCAATATCGGCCCTCAATTCAACTTGCGTATGTCCATCGATAATGTCAGAAATGAGCTGAGGAAAATCATCGCTTGATATGTGCTTTGAGTCAGATAATGCTTGATACCGATCTCTGGATTTGGTGTAGTAGTAAAGTGCCTCGTTAAATAAGGCTTCCATTTCATGAAGATCAAGTAAGGCGCTTAAAGCCGCACGAATGCATAAAGCTGAATTCTTATTCATGAGCCAGTAGATGGAGCAATCCTTATCTGCCAGGCTAGTAGCAATAAATTCGACATGCTTTAGATTGCCGATGACCATATAAGAGCGATTTGGACCTGTAAAGTTTAGATATCCATCCAGTAGTTTGATGGCATCAAGCTCTGAATCAATTGTCCCAATTGGTTTTGAATGCCCGCGTATATAGATCTGCTGTGAAGATGAGCTGATCTTCTGAAAGTATTCTTGATCTATTCCATGGTTTGGAGTGTCAAAAACAAAGACTGTTCTAGGGTAGCGCATATTAATTCCTTATAAGTACTAGCCACTAGGGCTAGTACCGGTGAAGTTAAGCAGCCATCAAAGGATTAATTGGCTCTGGTACAGGTGATATCTCAAGAACCCCGCCAGGATTGCTCGGCGGGTTACGAACAGATCTAACAAAATCCTCTAGGCGCTCCAATAACTTACGATTGCTAGAACTCACCTGCAATTGCGTTGTTAGAATCTTCATGAGTTGATCATCCGGCAGAGCAATACCTTCTTATTGCAAAATCCACTGAGCCCGGGAAAGCCAGTCTTTTGCTGTTACTGGAGGCACAGCCAAGCAATTACTACGATCACGTAAGGCAATGTCGACTTGATCGATGTAGTTCGTTGTAAAGATGAACTGGGTATGACCGATCATGTCATCGATTACATCTCTAAAAGCTATTGCTGCTTTGGGGGTGAAGTTAATTTCATTGGAAATAATGTAGTTGCGTTTTTGATCATTGATCGTAAACACTTGATAAAACATGGTGTGATCTTCAAAAGTCTGCATGACATCGTTGATGGAATTAAATTCCACTGCTTTAAGACGGGTAACTTCTGCCTTTTTACTTTCGATGGCATCAGGCAATAAATTGGCAATCGTGGTTTTGCCAGTTCCAACCCCGCCGTGAAGGATGAGGGGCTTTAAGTCGCGCTCGTTGATGTAGTCAGATAGCCTATTTTCAAGGGTTTGGCTGCCAATAACTACATCGTCGAGACGAGTTGGGGCGTATTTGAGTGCGAAGCTCATAGTAATTCCTTTCTGATTGGGTAAAAGCAGGGGTGAGCCAGTAAGTGCTACACCCCTGTCAAGACTTGCAAAGGCTTAAGCCATTTCTTTGAAGAAGGCTTGATTGGCTGCTTCAGTAATCGCCGCTTGCGCTGCGAGTTCTGCCTGGGCTTTGACATGCTCCTCGACCTTGTTGAGCAATTCTTGCGCGATCTTGCGTATCGCCTGCTCAATCATGGCGCCAGACGAACCCGGAACAACGCTTTAGACCTGCGTTTGACCGCTGGCTAACATCTTGCCAATTAACAAGGTGTACTCAGCAGAGTCGGCTGGGTGGGCTAAGGCAGTTTTAGGTACCAACGCTAAGGGGTGTTGTAGCTGGTTAACGAGTAATTGCTTAACCTCTGCTACTTTGTTATCAAGCTGACTACGCTTTTTGATAGTTTCATCAGTAATACCCTTGGTGCTGGCAACTTCCTCAACGCCGCCAACTTTAGCGACCCAGTCGGAAAAGTTGTCTACGGAAATTGCCTCTTTAGCTGCTACTCGTAATGCACGTGAGTATGCGCTTGCGCGGCGGCGCTCGGCATTAAACACGTATTTAACGAGCAAGGTCAGTACTGGAGTGCTGGTTTGTACTTTAATGCTGCGGGCTTCCAGGTTTGCTTTGATGCCTTCTAATACAACCTTCTCAGCAGGGCTGCCTTTAATCTCGTAATATATGCCAAGGCACTCTGAGAGGAGGGCATAAAGACCCTTGTTGGATTTGTCGTAAAAGTCACGTTGCCAAACTTGACGTCGATTTGCTAATGCATCTAGTTTTACCAATGTTGCACTGGCGATTTCATGCTTTTGATTTGCTGTGATTCTCATGGTGTTGCTCCTTCAAGTTTAAAAAAATACCAACACGTTTTAGCGAAAGTGCTGATGAAACTTTTTGTGTTGATGGAGCCACTGTATATTTTTGAGATTTTTCGAACAAATCACAGCGTTGTTTTATTTCCTTGACAGAAAAATAGGAAAAATCAAAGCCACATGAACAGGGGCTTAGCAGGCGATTTTATTTGTGAGAAAAAATCACCAAAAAACTTCGTTTGAAAATTCCATGCAAAAATTAAATGTGAAATTATTGTGAAAATTTTCAGTGAAGTGATTTCAATTTACTATTAATCTTAGGCAACTACTTCGCTCTGAAAATAAAAAAACCAGCCGGGTGATGGGCTGGTTGATTAGGGTCTAATAGCTGCTTAGCTACTTACTTTTTTCCGTAGGCAGCATCGTGGTCTGGCTCAATTAATAACACTCTAAGAAAATGATCCTCTCTAAAGCCAATTCCCCGAATTGATTTGCTAACCCGAAAGGAGTAGAGCGCATCGATACCCTTTGGGGCGGGGACACTATGAATCTTTTCCCATTTAAGACCTTTGTCACGATAAACCTGGTTCCAGGTCAGTTGCGTGATTTTCTCAAAAGTAGCAAAGGCCTTTTCTTGTTCGACTAACTCCAATGTCTCCCAAGCAGATTGAAAGACCGGACTATTGAGATCAAGCTCAACTAATGGCTCAGGCTTTACGTTTCGTGCCATGCGCTTTAGCCATTTTTAATTTAGAAAGATCAGTCGCTTTTGCCGGGGTTTTTTGTGCCCAAGCTAGAGCGGCTGATAAGTCCTTTTTAACGACAGGCGTATGCATCCAACGTTCATTATCAGGAATAACCGTGGCTGTACGAATTACCCAAACCCCTGGCTCAGGCGTTTCTACCAGTACTTGACGTCCTGCATGCTCTTTACCAAGCGAAATTTGTCCGCTTGATCCAATCGACTTAATAACCTGGTGATCTATGACTGCGCCCATGGCATTCTCCTATATTCATGCTGCATGATTGCATTATAGCATGATTTTATACAATCGGACTGATGTTTCACCATGACCCAACCCTGAGCAAAGCCCTTGAGCCCGAACTCACTTAGATCAATTCAACGGCCTGTCTCTTTTGCTCATCATTGACATCGATGTACCTTTGAGTCACCGCAATGGACCGATGGCCAGCTAATGAGGCTAAGATTCGTACACCAATGCCTTTATTAGCCAAAGTTGTGATGAAAAATTTCCTTCCCGAATGACTACTTCCGCCGCTAATGCCCACATTCTTATAAAGCTGATGAAACCACACACATAAGCCATTGGGGCTAAAACGTAATCGGTGATCGGTATGAAAGAAGGGGATATCAGCGCCTTTGGCATGTCTTGTTGTGAGGTAGTTGGCTAATTCCACCTGTAAACGCTGTGAAACAAAGACGGTTCGGGGATATTTGCCTTTGGTCTGCGCTGCCGATAGTCGAATCTCGTTTTTAATGGTGCCATCGGGGTTCACTACGTCCCCCATAGTTAAAGAAGCGATTTCGGCGACCCTTAGTCCTCCGAGAAAGCTGGTGAGAATAATTGCGCGATCACGCAAAGCGTATTTTTTGGTACTAACGTAGTCCAGAACTTGATCAAGTTCGGCCTGGGATAAGGTTTTTGCTTGTGCCATTTGGTTTTCCTGTCATAAATAAAATGTGCGTTTTAAGTATGTTTCCTTAACAGGAAAAGGTCGACCTCAGTTTGTTTACTAAGTGTCGTGTAACAAGACAAAAAGACCCTCCAAGAATCAATGACTTACAAATCGGGTTAAGAATATAGTTATTTTCTTAACCCGTATTTGCTTATAAGTATTTAGCAATATTTACTAAGATTTGTCGTCTTTAGACGACGACCTTAGCTAACACCCCAAATCACTGGATAGCGTACTTTTGTAAGTTCTCAAGTGCTTGCTTATGTCCCCCCGAAAATACGCCGTTTGTAGACGGTTTTTGAGGGGAATTTAGCTCTGATTGCGTTGTCGCTATCAGTGCTGGGGTGGGTTTGCCGGGAATTCTAGCAATACAGCTACGTATAGGCAGTTCCCAGTAATCATTTATTCCGTGCTCTGAATCTTTAATTTCAATATAAATTCTGCTGTAGTTCATATCCAAAGACGCATAGCCTTCAACTGCGCTTTTGATCCCAGCTTCATAGCGATATATCCAGCTCATTAAAACCCCGTCTTCATTTGTAGGGATGTTCTTGAGGCGATTGGCCATTTCCACATGCACTGTACTCTTTGGAAAGTGGAACCATGCTTCAACTTCCTCAAAATCTACTAAATACTTGGCATAAGGACTGGGGATCTCTAGTGTGCCGTTGTAGATAGCTTTGCGATATTGACCTTTGCCAAAGGTTGTTCCGCACATTTTGTTTTCCCATAAGCGGGCTGTGATTTCTTTCATTTTTAATCTCCTTGAATGTTGAAAGGAGTCGCGGTGTTGCTTGAGATGCAAGGAGTAGCAGAGACAAAAGATAGTTGCTGTTGCTTGAGTTGCTGTTCAGAGCTACTCATTTGTCCCAAATACAGCAACTAACTGCATCTCTTACTGCAACTTATTTCTTAATCGCATCTCAATGCAACTCATTACGCGACTCGTAAATATTTAGCCCTTGTTAATAAAAACCATATTTTTTATGTCCAAAATGAGCCGATTTGCTCGTGATCTAAAAAGAGGTCGACCAAAGCGCCTTATCGAAAACACACTTAATGAGCCCATTAACTACATAGGAGAATTAAATGAGCCAATTAAGTCATCTCAAGCTAGTCGCAGTCAAAAAGCCCCGCAACATGCCAGCAATCGTTATACGTAGGAATAAGCTGGGATCAAAACTGTGGGAACAGATCCAGTTAGCAAAGAGTCAGCTGGATGGAGCGCCATTTGTAGTCATGAAGTACAAGACTGTGAAAGATCGGGAAACAGGATTGCGTAAACAAGTCGAAGTGCCAAAGCGTATTAAGCCATGGTGGTTTCAGAATGAAGACGGAAAGGTCTGTGTTTCCGTGAAATATGGAAGCTGGACTATAGAGTTGGCCAAAGGTAAGCCTAGCGTTGAAGTAGCAAGTGGTGAGGCTTTAATTAAAGCCCTTGAATCAATTAAAGCGGCAGTAGAGGCGGGGGAGTTAGATGAGCAAATCGAGACTGCTAGTGCGGGACTAAGGGATGGGTTTAAAAGGTAGAGTTTAAAAAACAATGGCCTGCAATCTTCACCGCGGCCATTTGGCATCCTAAAAATATTTAGACGCACAAAGTCGCGCCTAAATATCTATATGAAAACATATCAACTAACCATCAAAATATATAACTCTGAAGTAACAACAATTATCTATGCTGCTAACGCAGAGCAAGCTAAGCTTATAGCACGCTGTTGGGGAGGAAAGATACTGCGTATTACAGAGATTTAGGGCGTAGTTGCGACTTTGTTTTTGAGGTAGAGGGATTATGGCCTTGCTAAATATCTATATGAAAAGATATAGGGCAACTGTGAATGCAGCAGGTATGTGGGTAGAAACCATTCTCTACGCTCAAAATCAAGCTCAAGCATATAAGTTATTTCAAGCCATCTTCGGCGCTAAAAACGTGCCGTATCAACCCCTGCAGATTGGTTAATTATGAGATTCGATGAAATAGCTCCAGTTAAGCCATTAAGCCCAGAGCAAGCTAGACTTAAGTCTATGAAAGATCGCGTTAAGCGAGATCAATCGGCTGTAAAGGCTGAGCGAGCTAGGCAGAAGATTAAGGCTGGGCGGGCGGCGTTGGGACAAGCTGCTGCGATGGAGGCGGTAACTTTGAAATAGCTCCACTTCTAATTATTTGATCAAGGGATTGTGGGTCTGAGATAGGGTTTGCTACCTGAGATTTTCTCGCTGGTGGATAAGGAGCCTTAGTTTGAGGGCTGTGGCGGCACAATGGTCTTCTGGGTGGAGAATTGGGATTATGTTTTTGGGGAGTAATTGGACCCTGTAAATAAATTTGTGTAAGTTCCTGCGGTCAATTAACCTTCATAGAAGGATAGCCACATGGAACACAACACAATGGATCGTAGTAAATTACAAGCCTTAGCCAACGAACTAGCCAAGGACCTCAAGACTCCAGAAGAT
>NZ_JACVOY010000013.1 GCF_018882185.1 Polynucleobacter sp. AP-Latsch-80-C2
CAAGGCAAAGAATGGCTCGATATTGCCTTTAAGATACCCGGGGCAGTAAGCCCTAAGGCATTGGGTATTGCTCCAGATGATCGCCTATTGGGTATTGGGCTTAAGAGTGTGGTTTTTGAGTAGGGGCAAGAGGGAGAGCGGCCCCATATAAAATTAGGCTATAGATTTAGCACCCATTTAAGGAATCATAGATTTAATGCCTAGGACCAATAGCACTGTCATAGCAAACCTTAACTGGTCCTTTATTGCGCTGGCCATTTTTTGTGTTGCTGCCTATTTGCCCCTCATTATGAACGGTGGAATCATCGTTGATGACTGGGGAGACATTGCCCATAATCTTGATTGTGATGGCTTTTTTCATTGCTATCAAAGCTGGTTTCCTTTGTTTTCCAATAGGCCTTTGGCCCCCCTGCCAATTACTATAAGCACATTTATATTCGGAACTTTTTTTCCCGGCTATTTAATATTAAATACAGTAACTTACCTACTGGCCATTTTTCTAACTCGAAGAGTGATTTCTCGCTTAGTAGGAAATGGCCCATCTATTGTCTTTGCACTCTTTGCAGCTATTCCATTTATTGCAATGCCTGTCATTGCCTCCCCCATCAACCAGCTAACAGCAACGGCTTCATTTCTATTGTGGGCTTTATCCCTTAATGAGTTAAATAATTTCGTAAACTCCTCACACAAAAAATCATATGTTTTAACTTATGTCTATTTGTTGATAGCATTTTTAACCTATGAAGTAATTTTGCCTTTGTTGGTTTTTACAATCCTTCTACCATTCATCATCAATCCAAATACACTTCGAAAAAATTGGTTTAACTATTTCATTCGATTTGTTTTGCCTATTGCCGCCGTTTTAGCGATTATTGTTCTATGGCAAAAAGGTATCGCGCCCCAATTTATGGAGGTGGACTCCCGTTTGAAGCTTAATCCTCAACAAATGCTTGCTAAGCTGCATACCTGGGGACATGTTTTTTTTGCTCAAATCCCCAATCTATTTATAAAATCCACAAGTTATGTAAAACCAAGCTATTTCATCTTGTGCACGATCTCCATGCTGACTATTTTCCTTGGATTTTTTAAATCCCAAGTGAGCAAAAAAACAGGTGTGGCTTTAAGATTTTTAGTGGTGAGTACGTTATGCTTTTTAGCTTCCTCAAGCATCTTCATACTCTCAAATGAATCGGCTAACTCCTGGGGATACCAAGCACGTGGGCTCTCTTCCACCTGGTTTTCATTAAGCATTCTTTTGGGCAGCCTATGCAGTCTTGTGGCCCTGAGAAAAATCCTAATTCTTCCGCTGATTATTGTTTTTGGGGCTATGAGTACCCTTTCCTTTGCAATTCAAAGAGATAACTATATTGAGTCTTGGAAGATTCAAATGATCATCATTAGCGACGTACTGAATTTAATTGAACGGGAAAATGCCCCCAATAAAATAGTTGTCATTGGAGATGTTCCTAAATTTTTAATCCCAAATTACAACGACGAAATCATCTTTAGTCAACCTTGGGATTTTGGTGGGGCTCTCGCTTTATTCTCGAATGGAAAAGTTAAAGATGGTGCTGTTATTGATTCAAAAAGACAAGACTTTAATCGACTTCTGATAAGAAATAATGATATTGAAATTAATGGATGGTGGAAAACAGGCGCGGATAACCTCTGGTTATATGAGTTTAATTACGCCCAACAAAAAGGGGTCCTATCAAAAATAGAAAGCATTAATTCCTTTGATGAAAAAATGCGTGCCCTAGGCTATAGAACCATCCCATAGATAGCGCCGGGAACTTTATGAAAGCGCTACTGCCCCCACATTACAGACCAGATATAGATGGCCTAAGAGCTATTGCAGTACTTTCGGTAGTTCTTTTCCATGCGTTTCCCAATGGACTTCCAGGTGGATTCATTGGGGTAGATATCTTTTTTGTGATATCAGGCTATCTCATCTCAAGCATCATATTTAGAAAAATTGAAAGTGGTACCTTTAGCTTTTTAGATTTTTATGGTCATCGGATACGACGCATCTTTCCATCGCTATTTCTAGTCTTAGTCTGCGCCCTCATTTTTGGTTGGTTTGCATTACTGGCTGATGAATATCGGCAACTAGGAATTCATACCGCTGCAAGTGGATTTTTTGTAGAAAATCTATTGCTATGGTCTGAATCAGGATATTTTGACAACAGCTCTGAAACAAAGATATTGCTTCATCTTTGGAGCCTTGGCATTGAAGAGCAGTTTTATATTATTTGGCCAGTTCTTCTATGGGTCTCATACAAAGCTAAATGGAATTTTTTAGCGATAACCGTACTTATTGGCGCCTGTTCTTTTGCCCTCAATATTTTTCAAGCAAATATTGCGTTTAATTCTGTAGCAGATTTCTATTCCCCACAAACGCGTTTTTGGGAACTGCTAATGGGCGCATGCCTAGCCTATTTAGGATTAAATGAATCTAAAAAAATCTCATTATTAACAAAAAATATTATCTCCATCGCGGGCTTATTACTAATAGCAGCTGGTTTTTTTGTTATTAATAAAAAAATAAACTTTCCTGGATGGTGGGCGCTAATACCCACCATTGGGGCGGTACTCATCATTGCCTCCGGCTCAAAAGCAATCATTAATAAGTTGATCCTATCAAATCGACTGTTAGTTTGGATTGGTCTTATCAGTTACCCGCTATATCTATGGCACTGGCCATTGCTCTCATTCGCAAGAATAATGGAGGGGGGAACACCGCCTCACTTTGTTCGAGCTCTAATAGTTCTCACCTCATTCTTGCTAGCGTATTTAAGCTATCGTTTTGTGGAAATCCCTATCCGTTTTGGCAAATACCAACAACAGAAAGCTTTAGCACTTATACTTCTCTTGCTTATCATTTCGTCTATGGGGCTTTATACGGGAATCAGAAATGGGTTTGAGGATAGGGCCTCAATCTCAAGTGCCAAAGCTATCAATTCACAATTCGTAGGATCTATGTGGAAATACTCCACAAATGATGCATGTCAGAAACAATATCCCTTTGCGCCAGCTAAAAATTATGCGTGGTGGTTTTGCGTAGCAAATACAGATAAGCCACCAACTCTGCTTGTATTGGGTAGTAGCTATGCCAATCAACTATATCCGGGAATCGTTGAAAATCAGCGGCTAAAGCATCATAGCGTTTTATCAATTGGGGCCTGCTCTGCGCAGTGGTTAGAACCCCCCCCAAGTAAAAAGGGAGACGAATCTCCGCATCCATGTGGAGCGATTAAAGCTTATGAACAGCAAGTCTTTATTAATCAAATTATTCAGAATGAAAAGTCTTTACGCTATATCATCATAGGCGGCCTGAATGATGAATCAGCTAATGAAGAAAGCTATGCAGCTCTAAAAAAACGAATCGATTTTTTAGAAGCCAATAATACGAGAGTCATCCTGTTTGCACCTCATATTTACCATAGCTATGATATTAAGTCGTGCTTTTCACGACCACTCATCAAAACTAAAAATGACTGCAATTTTCCTTACTCAGAATACATAGAGAGAACAAGCCAATTCAATCAATTGATCTCCAAAATCAATATAACTAATCCAAAGGTTCTTGGATTCAACCAGAATGACTTATTTTGCAAAGATCAAAGCTGCTCATTTATTATTAACGGCATGCCAGCATTTAGAGATGAGGACCATCATCTATCGGAATATGCGAGTAAGCTGCTATTTGAGGCATACTTTATTCCCTGGGCTAAAAATAACTTACCTGAAATGCTTAATATCCCGTAAGAAATCTTATTTCATCTCTACTTTATGAGATTTGAGGGGAAAATTAAATTCAGAAAATTGAATCTTGAAGGCCTGCTTCCAAGCCCAAGCTTTATTCTCCGGATAAATAGCAAATGACTCAACCTCATTTGGAGCCAAAATCTTAGGATCCAAGAATAAGGAACTGAACTCGACAGAATTTTCAATGAGGGGGGAAAGGATAAACCCTGTCTTAGCCATGCTGGGAATAATCCTGTAGTTCCTGACTGCACCACTCTTAAGATATACCATCATCCTCAGTTCACTTGATTTAAAAAAGATGTTTAGCAGCCTTCCTGAAAGAGTTGGTTCAATATCCAACTGCATATAAACCAATCCATTATTTTTAGGGGGAATTACTTTTTTTCCAATTACATACTCACCAACTAATAAAAGACGTCTACTATCAACGGCATTAATGCCTTTATTCCTTTTTAGAAAAATAAAATCATCTATCTCCTTTATAGGGTGGTAGTTTGATAGCAAAATCTGCCAGCTTAGTCCATCATCAAGACTTGGATAACGATCATCAATGGTTGACACTTGAAAAATAATATTTTCTGGTGCATTGCTTCCCAATAGATAGTTATAGTTTCTTGTTGCTAAAGCGGGGTTATAAGCTGCATAACTTTGAAAAATGGGGCGAGGTTGCCAATCATACCCATTACTAATTAACTTAGCCTGATTGATTGGAATGCTATCCACAGATCCATGCAAGTCCGGAAAGCCTGAGCGTGATTTAATTTGAGTCAGAGAATGCTCATACTCTAGAGTGTACCGATCCTCCGTTTGATAGCGAGTCACTAGGCCCACTAGACCATCTTCATAAGTATTAGTTAAATAAGTAATGGCACCTGTTAGCGTCAAATAATGAAATCCTATAAAAAATGCACAAATCATAGACGCTACGGTACTTAGCTTTAAATTTTGAATTGGGGCCACTAGCACAAGGAGTAGGCTCGCATAAAGTAGCGCATTTGCAGAAATTAATGCATGGGCATCATGTCTAACAAATCCACTCTTAAATGAAATAAAGAGATAAATGAGATAGACGCAACCTAAATACAACCTCAATACCTTAGAAGAATCAATTTTAGAAATAGTAACGAGCAGTACTAACGACACTAAAAGATATGCAAAAATTTCTGAAATATCCCCAGAAATCATCATGGCCTCGCTGTAGCCAGAGATGATCTCACTCATGGACAGAAAGTAGCCCGGTAAATTAACCAGAGATTGCCCTGAATAGCCCCAAAAAAAGAAAGTAGACATGAGAATTGCAATGAAAACCGCAACTCCAGTAAGCCATTTTTTATAGTAAAAAAGGATGGCAATTGAGCAAAAAGCAACAATAAAGTACAGGACGAAAAGGGTCCCCTTAATTAGAGGATAAAGCCCAAAAGCACTAAATAATATTGCTGTAAATATAGTTAATTGATTTTTTTCAGTAGTAGTCTTTAAAACAACAGGGGCAGTTTTAAAAGTAAATATTGCGACTAATAACGCATATGACAGCAATAGAGCATCAGGAGATATGCTTAAAAATAAGGTCGCGGCAACGAGAATCGCCACTACATACCATACACATTCTCTTGCTAGATATAGCGCTGCCCCCATATAAAGAATGGCAAGATATGCAGCTCCGAACATCATTAGATCATCAGTGGCGGGATAGTATCCCTTAGAATAAATCGAAGCAAAAGGGCCGAATGTAAACATAAAGTCCCTACCAAACACCCAGCCCTTAGAGACTGCATAATTCACACCCAAAATCCAAGATGGATCAAGTGGATTAGCATCGGAAGGCATCCCTGGTTTAAATGGGATAAAGACGAATAAAACCGTTATCATAAAAAAAAGTTGAAAAAACAACTTCAAGTTTATGAAAGAATAATTAGTGTTTAAATGCTGTTTTAGCATGCAATAATTTCTTCAAGCCTTAAGACCAAATTTGATTGAGTCATTATATTTTTAATATATGATCAATCGCCAAGATTTGTTATAATTTCTTCAATCACTACCGATTAATTTTTATAATACATGACATAAATGCTTGGCCTAACGTTGAAGAGCCTAAATAATCGATTTTATAAGCTGACTTTTTTTGTTCTAGCACTTGGCTTATTAAATACGTTTCTTTTTTACCTCTTTGGTGGATTTAATACTCCATTCCCAATATTGCACGACAACGCATTTTTAGGGCTTCCTACGCGTTTTCTTATTTCAGCTTCATTAAGATCAGGTATTTTCCCGCTTTGGGATCCCTATATTGGAGCAGGAGTTCCTCTGCATTCAATTTACACATCCATCGGGCTCTCACCAATTATCTGGGCTCTATCCCTTCTAAGAAAATATGACACTGTTCTATTTGTCCTAGAAATACTTGTACTGAACTTCCTTGGATTTACTGGAATGTGGCTGTGGCTTAAAACCAGATCCTCAACCTTTATTGCATATTTAGGTGCTTTAAGCTACTCCCTAAGCCCTTATCTGCTATTTCAAGCCAAAATTAATTTAGAGGCCATGGGTTCTGCAGTTGCAATCCCATGGATTTGTCTTGGGGCGTATCAAATCTCAAAACAAAATTCAATTGGAGTTGCAGTACTTGCTGGAGGGCTGGGGCTTGCATTTACGTCTGGCTATTTAGGTACAAATTTATTGATGCTTGAACTATTGGGAATCTGGGCATTATTGCTTATATGTATTCACCACCTTTCATTGGCAGGATTTGATTCAAATAAATCTCCAGGAAATGGATGGATTCCTATAGTTTATTTTTTAACCTCATTAGCTCTTTGTGCGCTCTTGCTATGCATACCAATAACAGAAACTCTTATTAATCTTGGTTTAGATTTTTTTACCAAAAGGAATGTTGACCCGTTTACAGCCGCCATACAGCTTGAATCTCTTAAAAATCTTTTTGATAACAGAGTCAATCCATTCATAGCAGATCCATTTGGAGGTCATGATGTAATGCTATACGTGCCATCAATTTTGATAGGCGGTCTTATCTATGCACTATTTAAACCAAATAGGGTAATGATTGCTGCCCTACTTGCTTTTGCCGTCACTTTAATGGCATGCCTTTCAAAGGAATATGCAGTAGCGAAATTTCTGGTGGGTTTGTTGTCAGGTTTCAAAGAAATCCGCTTTCATGCATGGCTTTCCATTTTATTAGTCTTCTTATTAATCACCATAGGATCGCTGGGATTGTCCAAGCTCTACCAAGATTCACAATATAGTCCCAAAGAATATAAGTCGGCAATACTGATAACTATCATCATCATTATCGCAACCTATTTCACTCAAGCTGATAGGGATTGGAAGTACCTTTCTATAACAGCACTTATTTCAATCACATCTCTCATTTCATTTCAAAAGATTGCAAATAGCTCCAAGCCTACAAGGCTTTTACTATCTATATGCATAGTTTTTTTATCCCTATCCCAAATATATCTAGCTAGCATTAGATGGGATCTAGAGGGATTCAACACAAGATTCGGAGTACAAGCTAATGCAATTCAACAAAGGCAAAGGGAAGCCATTAAAAATGCTTTGCCTGCCTTTACGATTCCGCCAAATTCTAGAGATCTATTCCCGGAATATCCAGATTCAGAAAATGAGCATTATTCTAAAAGACCACTTATCGAAGGATATTTGCCGCAAAGGAACCCTGCGATCACTAAACTCATCGCCGAAGGTCAGATGGAGATCTTAAAATATTATGCAATCACGTCTGATGGCAAGCCGATTCGATATGAGTTAACTTCGTTAACCCCAAACCAACTCAAGATAAAACTTTTAGGGGATTTAGGGAATCAATCCATTGTTATCACGACACCCTATTCGCCCAATTGGAGAGGGTATGATCAAAATCACAAGCCCTTAGAAATTCAAAAAAATAAATTGGGGCTTATGGAAATTTCCTCAGTAAATGGAGTGCACTTGATTTCCATGGAATATGAGCCAAAATGGCTAAAATTTATGCTGTCATTCACTATATTATCTTGGGCTTTCATATTAATTTGGCCCCTCTACAAAATCTTGAGACCTAATGCTGTCTCTAGAAAACAATGACTACTCTTCAAAGTTAATTCTTTCGCGCTCCACAACAATAGGGCGGTTTTTTACGTAGGAGTGAATAGATCCAATATATTCCCCTAGAATTCCAATAAAAATAAAGAGTAAGCTAAATAGTAAAAATATACCAATAACAATTGGAGCCATCCCCACTGGGAAAGAATACCAATTGAGTAATTTCATGATGGTGTAAAAAATAGCGACTAATAAACTCATAAATCCAATCACAATGCCACAAATACTAGCCAATCTTATGGGGACTAGCGAGTGGCTAACAATACCCAGCATGGCGATATCATATAAAGTATAAAAATTATTTTTAGATATACCTCGCTCACGTCTAGGCTGCAAAAAAGGAATTGTCTTTATTGGAAATCCTAATTCGCAAATGAGCCCACGAAGATAGGGATAGGGATCAGAAATTTTCCGAACTTGATCTAATACTTTTTTGTCATACAGACCAAATCCCGTGGCATCCTTTACCAAATCAATATTGGCAATGCCATCTAAAATCTGATAGTACAAGCGACGTAATTTATGTACAAAAAAATTCGTCTTACTTCGTGGCTTCACTGCTAAGACCACCTTCCAGCCGAGTTCCCACTGAGAAATAAACTGAGGAATTAGCTCGGGAGGATCCTGGAGATCTGAAGCCAATGCAATCGTAGCATCACCGCTTGTTTGCATTATCCCCCAGTAAGGAGAGCGAATATGCCCAAAATTACGGGTATTAACAATAATTTTGACTCGTCGATCCGTTGAGGCCAAAAAGATTAATTTTTGTACCGTCTGGTCCTCGCTAGCATTATCAATAAAGACAAATTCAAATTGGTATTGAATTATTTTATCAACAGTCTCGCAAATACGACGATAAAGCTCATCAACATTTTCTTCCTCGTTATAGCAAGGAATGGAGAGACTAATTAATGAAGCCATTTGTGAAGTCCTTAGCTTTAAACAAAGCTTAATATTGAGTAATTAAGTGATTGTAGCCAATGAAATTGGGCATGTCCTGCTGATAAGAGAATTTATATTCTGAATTTTCCACTTCTCTGCCAATAAAACGTTTAAGACTACATGGCAAGCCTAGAAGGCTATGATTTATTTAATAGCAGCGATAACTCTTTTTTAATGCCATCCAAAGATGAATATTGGGGTTTATATCCAAAATGGGATGCTGAATGATTCTCGGAATAATAAAAGGGCTTTAGCCCAGTAGCATTAGTATCTGATGCATTATCTGAAATTTGATATTTCAATCCAAAGCTCGACTCCATTACGCGCAATAAAGTAGCCTTATCAATTGGCTCCTTACTATAAGCATCGACGGCGCAGTTAATAGCAGGAAATTCGATAATTTTGAACACCAATTGATAAAAATCAAGGGGATGTAAGTAATCTCGAACCATAGGATCAGAGGAAGTTGTCAATATGATGCTATTAGCTATGGATTGAGCGGCCTGAGTCATAAAATAAGCTGCGCTCATATCTTGTGTATGGCTAAAGTAGTTAAAGATTCGTATATCTACAATTGCCAGCTGAGGATCAGCCCTATGACGTGCTTCTGCATACATCTTAGAAATCCCGTACCAATCACGATGATTTATTTGGTTTAACTGTAGCACTGAAGCCATAGCAGCATTAGCTGGCTCCTTAAAATCAGAAAGATATGCCGCCCCACTACTCATAAAAATGTAACGGCATTGGGCATACTTACGCAAATACTTTATCGCAAGTTGATCATATTGCTCAGTGATTTCGAAAATGGCTGAACCCAACTTTAAAGCCTTTGCAGGGTCACCAACTCCCACAAAATTTATAATGGCGTCATATGGCGAAGCAGTCTCAAACTCTGCATAATCTTTAGAGCTATAGCGGCCTGATAGACCATTTCCTCCAAGCCAATGTTCAACTGTTTTTGCTACTCTTGAGAAGAGAATAAGCTCATCGTTACCGAAATTCGAGCTGCTAAGAACAAAGTCTTTTGCAATCTGACTTGTTCCTCCAAAAATAGCGATTCGCATAGAGTTAACTAAAGCCTATCGATTGGACAAAGCAAAGCGATGCGAATACCAACGCCAAGTTTTATCTAGCGCCTGTTCTAGAGAGCAAGTCTGATTTACATTTAAGGACTTTTGAATTGCCTGCAAATTAGGGTAAAAATCATCCGTATGATTTGATTTGGCCAAACCGCTATTTGTATTAAAACTTAAACGGGGCTTTAAAGAAGTTTTCATACAAATTAAATCAATTAAATCTGTATGCGATATTGGCTGTGAGGCACCTAAGTTGTAAATACCGCCATTCTGCCCTTTGATTAAAGCCACCAATACCCAACAGGCCACATCAGATCCATATAAATAGCTACGTCGTGCACTACCATCTCCGTGGATGCGAATTTCTCGACCTGTCACTGCATCTTGCATAAAGCTATTTAATGCCCATGGTCGGTCTAAATCCTGATAAGGGCCGATAAAGGTGAAGGGCCGAATAATACCAATTGGTATGCGAAACTGACTACGGTAAATGGAGGCGAGACTTTCTGCAGCACGTTTTGAGTCAGCATAGACATTATGAAGTTTGCCAACTTCCGATGAAAAATGATCAGATTCTAAAATTGATTTACCTTGATTAGAATTACCGACTACGAGGCCCGAGCTCACAACAAGCAATTTCTCCAATCCACTGAGCTGATTTGCGGCATCAAGAGTATTCGCAGTCCCAAGCACAGTAGTTTGATGGACCCGTAGTGGATCAGAAGAGTGAATACGGTTATCAGGAATTCCAGCAGCATGAATCACAAAATGCGTTTCTTTTTGAAATTCAAAAGGTGAACGAACATCTTGGGTTCTCAGAAAAATATCTGGGCGAGAGCTTAGATGAGGATATTTCTTGGCCCATCCCGTAGTATTTCGCGCATAGAGATCCAATATAACCTTAAGGCTATATTCATCATTAAGGGCACTCACCATTTCTGCAATCCAGGTACCCATAAACCCAGTGCCTCCAGTCACAGCAATGCGCTTTGCTTTAAGCTGAGTTCGGAGTTCAGGTTGATTTACCGCCGCAGCCAAACAATCATTGCGTAACTCTGTAAGCATATTTACTGCTAAATCTTGGGAGGTCATTTCCTAGCTCCGCTTCTCTTGCGCACTTGCCAATTGTTTTGCAACTTCTAAAATAAGGCTTTCTTGACCTGCTACGGCATTGCGCCTGCCAAGCTCGAAGAAAATATCTCTAGGATCTACTTTATATTCCTGAGCGATCGCACCTACTTGCTTAGAAAAGCCGGAAAAAACGCCAGCCAACCCACTCACTATTGAAATGGGCGAGCTAAAAGGGGCTACTGGATTAAATTCTTTTTCAGCAATACTTGCCGCATCTAAAATTTTATATAAATCAATTCCAGTCTCATAGCCTAAGCGCCCAAGAACGGCAACTAACACCTCTAATTGGGTATTCCCTGCGCCTGCTCCAAAGCCACGAATACTGCCATCTAAAATGCTTGCGCCAGCATTAACGGCTGCAATTGAATTGCTTACCGCCATCCCTAAATTATTATGCCCATGAAATCCTACTGGGATATTGAGGCCATCTACCAAAGTTATGATTCTCTCGGTGACATCGCTAGGAAAATATGCTCCTGCAGAATCCATAATCACAATAGCTTCAGCCCCATAGGACTCCATCTTTTTTGCCTCCTCGAGCAATACCTCAGGAGATGCCATATGACTCATCATCAAAACGCCATACGCCTCTTTACCTGCGTTCCTAGCATAAGCAATATGACGCGCAGTAATATCTGCCTCAGTGCAATGTGAGCCCACGCGAAAAATATCAACCCCCAAATCTACTGCTCGAGCTAAGTCATTTTTAATAGTACAAAATCCTGGAATGACGTGAATGGCCATTCGAGTATTCTTCAAATTTTCGCGGGAAACAAACAAAATTTCTTCGTCGTTTAATTTGCACTCACCTACCAACATAGATGAAGCGCCCAAACCATTGCCATGCCCTACTTCAACAACAGGCACGCCGGCTGCTTCAGCGGCCTGGCAATAAGAAATAAAGTTTTGTCTAGTTAATTGGTGCCGAATGGCATGATTGCCATCGCGCAGCGTGGGATCAGAAATTAATATTCGCTTATTCATGCATCAACCTCAAAGATTTTTTGATTTGGCAATCAATTCAGCCATGGAAATAGCGGCACAATTAATAATATCTAGATTACCAGCATACTGCGGAAGATAATCCCCCATTCCAATTACTTTAATTGTCGTAAAAATACGATCGCCATCAATTGTTGGCTCAACGATTAATTTATACCCTGGAACGTATTGGCAAATTTTATTAACCATGCTCGAGACAGCCACTTGAATACGATCAATATCCGGATTAAGCACCTTAGCATATATGGTGGTTTGCATATCAATTGGAGGAGTAGCGGGATTCAAAATGAGAATGGCTTTTGTTTTCTTGGCGCCAGTAAATTTTTTTAATGCCGCCTCAGTCGTCTCTACATACTCATCCAAGTTATGTCGAGTTGCCGGCCCAGCACTCCGAGAAGCAATGCTAGATGCTACTTCAATATATTCAATTTCTTTATGTACTTGAGAAATCGCATAAGCAATTGGAATTGAAGCTTGGCCACCACAGGTAATCATATTGATATTTTTCGACCCTTGACTTGCGCACTCATCTGCATTGATGGCAGGTACACAAAGCTCGCCTAATTTTGCGGGAGTCATATCTATGACTATTTTTCCTAACTTTTCTAATGCCGTCCAATGTTCGATGTGCGCCTGAGCTGAGGTGCAATCAAATACCAGATCACAAATTTCTGGTTGGTTAATAATGGCCTCAATGCCACGATCAGAAATGGTAACCCCCAACCCATTGGCGCGCTTCATGCCCAAAGAATTGAGATTTCTACCGGCAAATAAAGTGCATTCAATAAATTCCGAGCGAGTCGATTTAACTAAAAGATCCGTTCCGATATTGCCAGAACCAATAATTGCAATCTTTAATTTTTTAGGAGATTTCACATCAATAGTCATGATCTATTTTGACCTGCTATAGGGATTTTGATTTCTCATGCATACCCACAATCATTGCGTCTTTCAATACATCCCTCGATAGAAGTGGTGAAAGATCTTCCAAAGGAGGCGATACCAAAGTTCCATCCTCTTGAATTACTAGAGATAATTTTGGGGAAAAGAGTTGTTTGGGATGCATGAAAACTTCACAAATTACTGGGCCTTTACTAGCCTGTATTTGCTCTAAAACTGGGCCACACTGTTCCCAGTTGTCAATTTGATACGTGGGGATATCGAAAGCTGCCCCTACTTTTGAAAAGTCAGGGCAAGAGACTCCTGATGCTTTATCTGTGCCAACATGACTATTTTTAAATAACGCATTTTGGGTATGCTTAATCATTAAGTACCCATCATTGTTAAAAACAATGATTTTGATGGGTAGATGATGATGTGCAATGGTTTGCAATTCCTGCAAATTAAGCATCATGCCGCCATCACAATTAAGGCACATTACTTCACCACGATCTAAGGCGAATGATGCCCCCATCGCTGCGGGCAGCCCAAAGCCCATCTCCCCTAGACCGGTTGATGTCATTAAGCGCTGGCCTTTTTTCATATGCAATACCTGATGACCTGACAACAGTGCAGTCCCCATATCAGTAACTACTACCTGATTTGCTTTAAAGAATTGATTAAGGCGCTCCATAAAACGATAAGAGTTCATAAAATCTTCTTTATCGTCATGCTCTTGATCGACCCAAGGAAATCTTTGGCGATAAAGATCGCATTGCTTAACCCACTCTTCTTTTGGCAATAGCGCCTGCTGTTGAAGGCGCTCGCCGATCATTCTTATAAACTCTTTTGCGTCACACACAATACTTGAGCGCACTCTCGACTGATGTTTTTTTGCTTCGTCTTCATCAATATCCACCACGTCAATGATGGCATCTCGCGCCAACTCTGATAAATCGTACCCAACTTGGGGTATTGCTAGACGTGTACCAATAGTGAGTAAGTAATCACAATTTTGCAAAACAAAATTTGCCGATCTTTGGCCATAAACACCTGCTCGACCATAAATCAAGGGATGACCAGAATCAACCATATCAATACCAGCCCACGATACCAAGGCAGGAATACCCAATTGTTTTAATAGAGGTTCAATTTCTTGCTCCCCGCCAGCCAAGCGAATTCCATGACCAAGCCATAGCACTGGACGCTTTGCCGACCTCAAAGACTCAACCACTAAATCAACCTGGTCAATGAGCAACTGATCTTGTGATGTCTTTTTTACAGGCGGTATAAATTGCTCCAGATCTGTTGGATCAATCCGGCTTGATTGAATATCCATTGGTATTTCAATCCAACAAGGACCCGGCCTCTCATTCAAAGCAGTAAATGCTGCTTTTTGAATCTCATAGATAGCCTTTGATGGAGACATTACACGATTGGCATATTTAGTAATACTGCTGACGACCCCTACTGAATCGTAGCCCTGCACGCCCCACATTCGCAGGGGGTTTTCCAGTTTAGTAAATTTGGAGTTCTCGTTACCAGCAATAATGATTCCAGGAATTGAGTCGGCCCACGCCGATAACACTCCAGTAACACCATTTGATGCACCTGCCCCCGTAGTTAATAAGCAAGCAGCCATTCTGCCGCAGGTGCGGTAGTAAGTTTGCATTGCCATGGTAGCCGCTTGCTCATGATGGATGCAAATAATCTCGGTGAAACCTCTTTTTGCGATCGCCTCAAACAGATGTACATTGCCGGCACCAACCATGCCGAAGGCATGTCGAATATCTAGCTCTTCAAGAGCTTGGGCAATTAAATCGCTTACTTTAATTTTATCGTTCATTAGCCAATTACTAGGTTAGAAATCTACGCCCAAAAAAGTCTCGATATGCTTTGCTGTGTACTCAAGCATTTCCTGAGTTAATGCAGGCTGCACACCAATCCAGAAAGTATTATTCATCACATTATCAGTATTGGTGAGCTCGCCGCTAATACGATATTTTGCATTGGACATATAGGGCTGGCTGGTGAGATTGCCAGCGAACAAAAGACGTGTGCCAATTTTATTTTGATCCAAATAGGTCGTTAGATCTACACGGGAAACTGGGCAAGAATCCTTCAGGGTTATTGGAAAACCAAACCAAGATGGATCAGATCCTTCCGTTGCCTGTGGCAACTGAATGAATTCTTCACAAGATTTGAGGCGCTCTTTTAAGAAGGCAAAGTTATCTTTGCGCGCTTGAATAAATCCGGGTGCCTTTTCTAGCTGAGCTAACGCACAAGCAGCCTGCATATCTGTAATTTTGAGGTTGTATCCTAAATGACTGTAGGTATATTTATGATCGTAACCAAATGGTAGGCCACCTAATTGCCAGGCAAAACGTTTGCCACAGGTATTGTCTTTACCAGGAGGGCAATAACAATCTCTACCCCAGTCACGAAAACTTTCTGCAATTTGCTTAAGTTCATAGTTATTGGTAAATACCGCACCACCTTCACCCATAGTAATATGGTGTGCTGGATAAAAACTTAAAGTGCCGATATCGCCAAAGGTACCAACCATTTGACCGTGATAGGTCGAACCCAAAGCGTCACAACAATCCTCAATCAACCATAAATTATATTTTTTGCACAATTGGGTAACCACATCCAAGTTAAATGGATTGCCCAGGGAATGAGCCAACATAATTGCTTTGGTTTTTGGGCTAATAGCAGCTTCAATTTTAGCGGCATCGATATTGTGTGTTATCAAGTCCACGTCAACAAAAACGGGAACAGCACCAAACTGCAAAATTGGGTTAACGGTAGTTGGAAAGCCAGCTGCTACCCCAATCACTTCATCACCTTGACGAATTGCACGATCCCCTAATTTAGAAGAGGTTAGGGCTGAGAAAGCTACTAGATTAGCAGAGGAGCCTGAATTTACCGTGATAGCATATTTAACACCAATAAATTCTGCTAATTTTTTCTCAAATAATTCATTAAAACGCCCCGTTGTAAGCCAACCATCGAGCGAAGCCTCCACCATATTTTTGAGCTCTTGTGCGCCAATCATTTTTCCCGAAGGTGGAATAAGAGTTTGACCAGCAATAAAGGATTGAGGGGCATATTGCAAGTCAGAGTACTCTTGAACTAGCTCAAGAATTTTTGAACGAATTCTATCCTTGGCAAATTGATCTGTTGAAATTTTAGTCTCGGTCATATTTTTTCTACGTTTAAATTTATTTTAAGAAGCGCAATACATCTTAATCTGCTCATGCATTAAGACTTGCAAATCTTCTTTGCGCTGAAATGCCTGATGCCACTGCACAATGGCATCAACAGCAGCCTCTAGTGACCACTTTGCTTTCCAATGTAAATACTGACCGGCCTTAGAGCAATCCAGCTTTAAAAGGTGTGCTTCGTGTGGTTGAAATTGATGATCTTGCTGCCAGCTTGCTACCTCGCCCATACGTTGATTCCATTGGGCAATGAACAATGTGATGACCTCTTGCACTGTCCGTGCATCACCGTCCTGGGGGCCAAAATTCCATGCTCCATTAAAAGCAACGCCTTGCTCATAGAGGGATTGAGCTAAAACCAGATATCCCGATAAAGGCTCTAATACATGCTGCCAAGGGCGGATGGCTAATGGGTTTCTAATTAAAAGGGGGACCTTCTTTTCAAATGCGGCAATGGCATCTGGAATGAGTCGATCGGTCGACCAGTCGCCGCCACCGATTACATTACCAGCACGAGCAGAAGCCATTGCCACACGATGGCTTGAATAATTTACTTCTGAAAAAAAGGATTGTCGATAAGCAGCTGTTATTAATTCCGCACATCCCTTGCTATTACTATAGGGGTCATGACCACCCATTGGTTCATTTTCTCGATAGCCCCAAACCCATTCTTTATTTTCATAGCATTTATCTGTAGTCACAATCACCACCGCTCTGACGCTAGGGCAAGTTCGTACTGCCTCTAAAAGATGAACCGTTCCCATTACATTGGTCTCGTATGTTTCTACAGGATTTTCGTAAGAGTAGCGCACCAATGGTTGAGCGGCCATATGAATGACAATATCAGGGGCAACTTGATTCATCGCCTGACGTAAAGTCAATAAATCTCGAATATCCCCAATGAAAGAATGATCACATAAACCCGATACCCGAGCCTCCTCATAGAGATTAGGTTTAGTGTTAGGGAAAAGCGCATAGCCACTGACTTTTGCCCCCATTGAATGCAACCAAACTGTGAGCCAGCCACCCTTGAAGCCAGTATGTCCAGTTAAAAAGACTTTTTTTCCGGACCAAAATTGTGGATCTACTGCTTCCTTCATGACCAATTCTTCCAGGGCGCCTTACCACCGGCCCATAATTCCTCTAAGTAATTCTTATCACGCAAGGTGTCCATAGGCTGCCAAAAATCGTGATGCTCATAGGCTGCTATCTGTTTTTGATTGGCAAGCGCCTCTAATGGTCCTTGCTCCCAAACGGTGGAGTCATCTTTGAGTAAGGGGAAAATTTTTGGCGAAAGCACAAAAAATCCGCCGTTAATCATTCCGCCATCACCCTTGGGCTTTTCTCGAAAGGTATTTACTTTGTGATCGCGAATATCTAAAGCGCCGAAGCGGCCGGGCGGATAGACTGCAGTTAAGGTAGCTAATAATCCCTGCTCTTGATGAAACTTGATCAAGGCAGCAATGTCAATATTAGAAACCCCATCCCCATAGGTCATACAAAAGGCCTCTTCATTTTCCACATACTGCTGTACTCGCTTAAGACGTCCGCCGGTCATTGTTTGTTCACCAGTATCAATCAGGGTCACTTTCCATGGTTCAGAATAATGCTGATGCACTTCCATAGAATTATTTTTAATATCAAAAGTAATGTCAGACATATGCAAAAAATAATTTGCAAAATACTCTTTAATGACATACCCCTTGTAGCCACAGCAAACGATAAAATCATTGATGCCGTAATGGGAATACATTTTCATGATGTGCCAAAGAATGGGTTTTCCCCCAATCTCAATCATGGGTTTTGGTCGCACAGAACTCTCTTCAGAGATTCTGGTGCCTAAGCCCCCCGCTAAAATGACAGCCTTCATTTTTAAAGAATTCCTAGAATCATGGATTTATTTACCAAATGCTGCAATTATCTCAGTTTAGAAGACCAAACCCAAAAACTAAAAAGGTCCCAAAGTGCATCAAAAACTGCTTGAATAGCGCTCTAATTGGTACTGGGTGGCATACACGCTAATGGGGCCAAAAGTAGCAAGCGCCTACCCTCAGGAATAAAGGCAGCAGCAGGCGCCTGGAAGCTAGAAAAGATGAAATAGCCCTTTGGAGGCTCAAAATGAGATACTTTTCTATCCTCAAAGGTCAGAATTGCTAACTCATTCGAGGAGCGTATTTTTTCCTGAAAATTGAATTCAGGACGCAATTCATCAAATAGGGGTATTGGGGAACTGGCAAGCCCCCTTCCAAAGGGTGCCATTTGGAAGGCATTAAAGGGACTAATCGTTGCTAAGAATGAATCTTCAGTATCGTTTATATGGAACTGGATGCCACAACCCCTCATTTGCAAAGTCATCAAATCATTTTGTACTGCCTGGTAATAATCGAAGGTCTTCTTTGGCCACCTCTGCCCCATAAATATTGATGGCTTAACCCCCTTATAGCCATCATAGCGTTGCTCAGTGGTCGGGAACCAATCATTATGGGGATTTGAAATAATCGTCCACCCCGAAACAATCGAAAACCCCAAGAATAGTAATGTGGCAATCCTATAACGGTTGGCTACAAAATAAAGCAAGGGAACGCCCACCACCATCCCTGTTGCAAGCCTAAATAACTCCGTCAAATGCAATGAGGAACTCAATAGTAGTAGTGACAAAAGGCCCACCATGAAGCAATTCCAGCGATCACGCAGCCAACCAATTCCAAGAAGCACAGCACAACAGGTACAAGCTGAAGCAAACACAGTCAAACTTAAAAGCATTAAACGCGCGTCTAATACCCGCAAGCCGAAGCTGAAATAGCTCAGCATATGCATTACTGATCCCCAGATTCCATTGCCCATTAATTGACGGGCATATGCTTGGGGAAGTAATACGGCATCGATATACCAGTATCCCAAGATCTGCTGACCAATCAAATAAATAAAAAATAGCGCCAATGGAAAACTCAGTCCCACTAAAAAATAAACGAGCTCACGGCCTTGAATGAATCGATCCCGATAAACCAATTTCAGCAATATTCCACTAACCGCAAAAGCGATAACGGGCATAAGGAGCCCCTCGCGGCAGAGTACGGCAAGAGAAAGCAGCACGCTCGAAAGAAAATAATTCCAAGATTTTTTGTGCCCTTTGATATAAAAAAGCAGGCCAAAAACTATAAAGGGGAAAGCAATATAATTGGACCAAGGGTAAATGACAATCGGATGCAATAAGGCGCAACTGATCAATGCATACAAGGCTAATTTTCGACTCGAGCTTAGTTCATAACTAAGATAATAAATACCCAACAACCCCATTGCATAGGCTGCAATTGTTGCAAAAAAAATCGACTGAAGAGTACCCTCAAGCACAACATAAAATGCGCCTTGAATGATGGGCGTGAGAATTCCATATTGCAAAAATATTTCTTGATATGGAAGGCGCCCTCTAACCATATCTTGCACATTGCTCAACATCAAGCCCCAATGATGTGGATCGATTTGATAGCGTCCCTGAAACCAAGAGAGCCCAATCACAATAGATAAGGTAAAACAAATCAGGCCGTATCGAATAATTGGTTCCAAATAACGCCAATGCAAAGGGTTCTTATTGAGTGCTGAGGAAAAAATTGACATTAAGGCACTCGGTAGAAAAAGTCGCGTTTGACTAAATTAGCGCATTGTTCTCTAGTCAACTCAAAAGTCCAAACACCGCTAGCGCTACCAACATAATGCACAGGAAATAAATGTTTATCGGCAAGTAAACAGTCACTTATATGACTCCGCCAATTGAGTACTTCATGGCTACGTTGGAGATGTGGAATGGCATTAGCCACTGAAGAGAGCAAAAAGAGAGTTGTCCCCAGTCTCAGCATTAAATAGCGGCCATCAAATACAAGCTGGATCAAGATCCAGCTCAATAAAATATAAGGGAAAAAGAAATACCGCGGCCCAGCATTAACTGGATTGAGAATATTAATATCGACACGATATATTGACATCAATATACTTACTAAAAGTAAGTAATACAAAGCAATCAGTGGGAAGCTTCGGTTTTTATAAAGCCCCCAACCCATAAACCCTAATAGCAAACATCCGACCAGCCAATTCAAGCCAGGATCTATATTTCCAATAACGTAAGAACCTAAAAATACCGATACTGCGCGATAGGAAAAAAGTAAGTTGAAATCTGCTGACTTACCATGGGAATGCATGACGTAGATCTGAACTAAAGCGCATCCAAGCGCCAACCCAAATAGTCTAATTTCCGATCGATCTTGTTTAAAGATAAAACATCTCACCAAAAAAAGTGGCAAAGTAACCAAACACACTGGTGACGAAAGTGATGAAAGACAAATCAAGATAATTCTGAGTGGGGTATATTGACGAGGTCTCCAAAACACCATCACAAACAGCAGTAAACTGCTCCACCAGTAGGTATACATTGGCAAGCCAAAGCACTCTGGATCTGATGGGATGAGCATACATGCCATTGCCAGAAAAATTTGCCCTTTTAGATACAGCGGTGACTTAGCAATTACTATAAAAACAAAAATAGTAAAAGCCCAAGCCAAAATGGTGCTAACCAGAGGGTAATACATAAAAGAAACCCAGAGCGAAACTAAGGTAATTAACTTGGGAACAAGGACAAGATATCCACCCACTGGTCTAAAAATATCTATAGGCCCATAGTTCACTAGACCATAGATATTTTCTACCCCGTCCTCAATCCAAACCTCTGGATGTATGAGTCGAGGCCAAGCTCGAAGCAATAATAATGCAAAGGCCAGTAAAACTAAAATTGGTGTGGAAATCGTTTTTGCGCTAAAAATCTTTTTCACGCCCCAGCCCTCTGTTTTTATTTGGGCTTGCTAACAACGATCAGAAATTGCTGTCCCATAATCTTCCAAACCCAAGGCACCTGAAGATAAAGTCTTACCAACCAGGGGTGATTTGGCAATCTATTTTGTGTGGTGTAGGGTAAAAATCGATCAATACAAATTTCAGGCTTAAATCCTTGCATCAGCAATGCCTCAATCAAGGCTAGATGCGTCAAGCCTAAGTGATGGTCATAAAAATCCCAATATAAGCCTGGGATGTAGCGCAAATTAGGCCCTAATATGATGTACTTACCACCCGGCTTCAATAGACCCATGACTTGTTGCAAAAATTCATTTAAGACATCTTTACTAGGAAGGTGCTCAAGGAAATTGGAAGTAAAGACAGTGTCGGCACAGCCTAGCAATTCTTTATCAATTTGAAGTGCATTGCATTGGTGAAACTCAACATCCAGACTCAAAAAAGCTCGCGTATCCGGATTCATGTCTACTGCAATTTTTCGCTTAGCGACAATATTGTTGATGAACTCCCCATAACCACAAGCGATATCCACAACTGTGCCGCCCGGATTGATCAGTTTTTGGAGGAAATTTTGGCAAATGACTCGCCAAATATCATTTTTTCGAGGCAACTGATCCTCTGCAAAACGGATTTTATATAACTCTGCTAAGTCACTTCCATTCATTTACATCAATTCCTAGTCACTATTGCTGTTTTGAGGGCGACACACCTTCCGGCGTGTAATCAGAATCCCTATTGCCCCAAGTATAGAAGCATCAACCCCTAAGATATGGATGTTGTAGCGGCTTTTGCCATTTTTCGACCAAAACCAATGCTTTCTGAAATTCCCCGGTCTTCTGGATAGTAATAGGAAGTATCAGCCAACCAGAGGCCTTGAATCGGCAATTGCACTGGCGGCAAGCTGTCTAAATATCCTGGCTCGCAGATCGGCTGAGCATAACGATAGCGACTCACCCGCATATCGATAAAATCTGCGTCCAATAGGCTTGGATTAATCTTCTTAAAGTAAGCCTTCACCTTGCTCCTGAAGACCTCATCAGACTCTGCAAATTTAGGATGCTCGCCCGGCAGATAAAACGGCACATAGGCAATGTGCTCTTCACCCATGGGTCGCAAATTGGAATATTCCACTAGGCCAGGAATATCCATCTCCGGATCATTAGTATTGAGCCAAAAATAATCCGTGAGCGCTTTGCGCATTTTGACAATGACACAGGCTACAGCAATATTATTCTTCGCAATAAATTGCTGCAAAATCGTTGGGGGTAAATCTGGAATTAGCTTAGGTACATAAGGCAGCGGAATAGTGCTTATCACCTTATCAAAGGATTCAAATCCATCTTTGAGCTCTACGCCCTGAATACTTCCATTTTCAATGCGCACCTTTTGAACCGGAGTACTTAGGCGTATCACGCCACCATGCTTTTCAATATCACTTTGCATGGCGCGCAGGAGCGTATCGGATCCACCATCTAAGTAGCCCAATTTTTCCCGAAATAAGTCATAGCGCGAACGACCAAGACGGCGGATGCGACTCCAAATCCAGGCAGCAGATAGATTATGGGTGTACTCATAAAACTTATATTCAAACAATAGCCGCCAAAGGGCATCATAGGCCTCAGGTCCAACCCATTTTTTTACCCAAGTCACTGCATCCTTATGATCCAAACTGTGCCAATCATTGCGACGGACTGATAAAAAAGCATGTACGCCATATCGGATCTTGGCGATAAGACCCAAACCCTTAAACTTTAGGAGCGCGATCGGATTGCCCCAGTCTTGCAATTGATTGCCAAACCAAAATCCCATTTTGGCATGCGTCCAATGTAATTGATTTGATAGACCAAGCTCTTTCAAGATATCGAAAAATGCTTGATCTGAAGTGCAATGAAAATGGTAGTAACGCTCAATACTGGTACCTGAGAAATCAAAGGCAGCAGTCATGCCGCCAATACGATCATCCGCTTCAAATATCACGGGCTCATAACCATCGCGAGCTAGCTGATATGCCACTGCTAGGCCCATAGGACCAGCGCCAAGAACAGCAATGCGTTCTTTTTTGCTCGTGGATGGAGTATGTTGGCTCATTAAAAATCTAAGCTTACTTTACTGTAGATAGGGTGTGTAAAAGTTTGAGCAACTGCTTGTTCAAATGGGGTCGATTTCACATTAAAAATAGCTGGCCAATCGATTACCTCAAATTCATCCTTAGCTACCAAAGCTTCTAATTGTTGAGTAGTAAAAGGTGGATTTTTATCTACCAAGCTCCACAACCACAGTAAGCCATAAAACACATTGTAGGGAATTTTGATAATGCGAGTTGAAGAATGCGTCGCTTTTTTAATCACCCGAATCATATCGATGTAATCAATTTTTTCCTGGCCAGAAATATTGAATATTCCACCCGCCTTGCGGGACTCGATACAGCTGATAATAATGTCGCAAAAATCTCCCACAAAAAGCGGTTGCCTCATAAAGCGCCCATTGCCTGGAATAGGAAAAAAGGGGGTCTTTTGCATAAATCGTGAGAGCCACCCTAAATGCTTGCGATCAAACCAACCAAACATTAAGGTGGGCCGCAAAATGGGGCAATCTATGCCGTTTTTAAGCACAATCTCTTCTTGAATAATTTTGCTACGGGTATAAAAATCATCTGCTATCGATTTCACTACCGATGAACTAATGTGAACCAGATAGGGGGGTCGATCCGTTTTCATGGTACTCAGAATATGCTCAGTACTGGTGATGTTATTAGCAACAAAGTCTGCGTAATCTAATCCACCAATATGGGCTTGCAACATCACAACGACATCTGCTTCTGAAAAGCGCTTTTGCCATGGGCCTGACTTAGATAAATCAACCTCAACAACTTCAATATCAGGATGTAGGGATCTCAAAATAGCGGTATTGGTGACATGCTTATCAAAAACCACAATATTGCTATACCCGCGAGCCTTTAGCCGAGCTATTAAATTTTGCCCTACCAAACCTGCGCCGCCAGGCAAGAATATTTTTTGTGTTTGCATAGGTAAAACGAGTTTCACTAATATGGGAGCCGCAAAGATTACATTCAAAAAGAAATATGGTGAACAAAAATTTCAGTCATATTCCCCTGAAAATAGAGAGGTCTAAAATAAGTTTTTGATCTTTCCTGCCCAGTCCTGCATTTTGTCGCCAATCGATTTGGACTTCTCTTTAGGCGCTGCAGTACCATCGCCCTGCTTGTTCGCCTTTTGTTTTAATAGCTCTTCTTTTTCTTGATTCTTTCTAGCCTCAATTTCAAGCAGGCGCGCCTTATCATCTAACTGAATCACCCAGCCTGCGTTATATGAGATGGTGTCATCGACAACCGTAGAGGCAGGATTAGGCGCTGCAGCTGGGGCTTTACTAGGTTGACCCATCACCCAGGGGCTCACCATAGCAACAATGGTGGAGCTAAGCCCTAATTTGAGAATTTGTCTTCTATTCATAAATAAGGTGACCTTACCTAGCCATTCTTCGCAAAAGTTTGCTTAAGGTGATCACCTAAGCGCATACCCAAAGCAGCAATACCCCAAGTAGGATTGGCATATCCCACTGTTGGAAATAAGCTGCTTCCATTGATATACAAATTTTGATACGCCCACACCCGTGCATTGCTATCACAGACACTGTCTTTTGGTGAACTGCCAAAACGGGTGATTCCGCTTGGATGCGCCCAACCCCAGGTATTCAAGAAAATCGACTCATTGTCAATGGTGGTAACACCCAACTTATTTTTCAATAAGTGATCAGCCAACATCCTGGCAGTCGTATCAATGGACATCATGTCCCTAGCGCCAAAGACACAATAAATTTTGAGCTTGTGTAAACCTGCACCATTTTTTTCCGCCACAATTTCAATGCGATTGTCTGGATTAGGAAGCTGCTCTGTACGAGCATAAAAAGTATGTAACTCTAATTTCTTGCCCCACTTTTTCTCATAAAACTCTTGCACTGCTGCTTCATTGGGGCTGAGCTCTCGCACGGCGGCCAAGGTAAGGGAGATCGAGGCATTGAGTAAATTGAGTTTTGTTTTATAGTCTGCTCCCACAATGTAAGCAGGTAGCCATTTACGGTATTTGACTTGAGCCCAAGTGGGTTTTGCCACTACCTTAGGATCTACAAAGCCCTCGCCAGTTGGGACATGCGGGTGAGCCATCAAGGTTTTACCCACTAGGCCCGATTCATTTCCAACAGGTACCTGACGGTTCTCTGCAGGCTGTAATAAAACTTGGGCATTACCCAGGCCACCAGCACCTAAAACAATCTTGGTATTTTTCTTGACACCTGCGAACTGCACTTTTCCATCAACTGAATACCAAATCCCATTAATATGAGCTCCACTTTCATCGGCCGTAAATTTGATGACGTTGTGTTTGACGCGTAATTCCACGTTCTTCAATTTGGTCAGCAACTTGGGATCCGAATAAGACAACGGTGGATCCATGATGATGTAAGGACGGTCTACAAAAAGCTTGGCCGTGTCGTACTTGACTAAGTTGGCGATTGAGGGATCTTCCCCCATCAAAGGCGCCGATAGGCGATACCATTTCTCCAGCTCATCGATGGATATTGGCCACTTTGGCCTACCATCAATACCAACCATATCCCATTTTTCTAGGGGAGCCGAAAAGCCATTCCAGATGCGCGAGGCGCCACCATAGACGCGCGACCAATGACCGCCCCAATGATGGTTAACGTAATGCCCACGCTCATCACTAAAGGTGAGGCTATCGGCAAAGTCCGTACGCTCATAATCACCGCCTTCAAGCACCAAAATACGTAAATTTGTATTGCGCAGCTGACCAATCACCGATTGAGACGCAATACTCGTCCCAATCACAATCACATCTGCATCAAAAAATTTAACGGGATCCATAAAGACTTATCTATCGGCCTGGCCGGAAAAGGGAAATGACATAATGCCATGAATTATAAGGGCTTTTAGCGATCCATCTGAAGGCGCACTTGAGGTATTTTGGCCTGAAAACCCATCCCAAAAGCTTATACTGAGCACCTCTACCCTCAGATTGAGAGCGCAGCTGTATGCACCATCCCAAAATCAGCATAGTCACCCCTGCATTTAACGCTAAAGGTACGATTGCCCAAACGATTGAATCCGTTCTTGGCCAAGGCTATCCAAACTTGGAATACATCGTGATGGATGGTGCTAGCAGCGATGGCAGCGCGCAAATTATTGAAACCTATGCCAATGAATTGACTTACTGGCAAAGTCAGTCCGATGGTGGTCAATACGATGCTATCAATCAAGGTTTAGCCAAGTCTTCTGGTGAGATTATGTGTTGGCTTAATGCCGATGATAAGCTTTTACCCAATGCCCTCTTTGTCGTTGCTGATATTTTTTCGCAGCTCCATTCAGTAGAGTGGATCACTTCCCTGCAACCGGCTTCTTGGGATGCTAAAGGCAACCTAGCGCAAGTCAGAATGCTACCGGGATTTAGCCGGCAAGCCTTTTTAGATGGCCTCTACTTACCCACCACTACCAAAAAAGGATATTGGCTCCAACAAGAGTCGAGTTTTTGGCGCCGCTCCTTGTGGGAAAAAGCAGGTGCCGCTATTCCTAATTACGATTTGGCCGGTGACTTTGCGCTGTGGTGCCGCTTTTATGAATTTGCGCAGCTCCATGGCGTCAGTTACCCGCTTGGAGGCTTTCGCATGATGGAAGGACAGCGTAGTGAGGATTATCAAACTTACATGGCACAAGCGACTCAAGCATTAAAAGCAGCTAGAGCAAGATTGGGATGGCAAGCTACTACGAGTAGCTGGCTATCTAGTAGCGTTGCTCAATTACCAGAACTGGGCAATTGGATCAAAAACCGTATGGGCTATGAAGGTGCATTTATTGACAATAAAACGCCCAAGAGTGAGCAAGCACACTGGGAAGTAACTCATAAGCGATTTTTGCCTTAAGGCTTAGTGCGCATTATTTTTGTATGACGCAATTCTCTCCACCATCAACTATCTTGCGCCTAATGCGTAGCGCCAAAATTCGCGCGACCAACCACTTGCAACATCAGCTATTGGTATCAATTGAAAAAATGCCGCCACCCTATCGATTTGCTTGGCGCAATTTTCTCTTTGGCAATCTGCCTAGTGTGTTTGAACAAAGCTCGGCTTATCAAGATTGGAGGAAAGCCTGCGCATTCTTTATTGACAATCGCCCTAGCTCAATTCACATCATCGATCTTGAAAAGATCGCCAGTCCAACAACATCGCCTTCTAAAAAAATTGCGATTCACGCCCATATTTTTTATCTCGACTTAGTCCCGCAATTAGTAGCACTGTTATCGCAGTTTCCATTGCCCTTCGATCTACTGATCTCTGCAGTCGATGCTACAAATGAAGAGTTACTGCGTAGTCAATTTCACGGGCTAGCGCAATTACAGGCGCTACACATTCGTATTACCCCTAATCGCGGTCGCGACCTTGGACCCATGCTCTACGCTTATGGAAAAGACTTACTACAATACGATTGCATCGCCCATGTCCACACTAAAAAAAGTGTAGCTACCAATGCTATTGGCAATCTTTGGCGAGATTATCTTTGGAAGGGTTTGCTCTCTAATCAGCAAGAACGCATACCCAAGATCATCGAGCTTTTATCCACCTATGGTCTGATTTACCCACAAAAGTTTCCGCTCATTGACGTGCAAAATTGTCAGTGGGCACAAAATCTAGCGGGGGCGCATGATTTATGCAACAAACTCACAGTACCCCAGCCGCCTGATGGTTATATTGAATTTCCAGCGGGCACGATGTTTTGGGCTAACCCACAAGCTCTCAAACCCTTGCTCAACTATCCCTTTACGCCTAGTGACTTTGATCTTGAGCAAGGCCAAAGTGATGCCACGATCATGCACGCCATTGAACGCAGCTTAGCGCATATAGCGCAAGCACAAGGCTATCCAATTGGCTTGTTACGCTACCCGAGCGCCATCTCTTACTATCCATAAGCACATGCCCAAAGTATCGCCGCCCATCATTTCGATCGTCATTCCTACTTATGAGATGAAGGCTCAAGGGGTCACTTTCTTAAAACGCTGTTTAGATTCCATCCAAAAGCAGCGACTTGGAGATCCCGCTTTGATTGAAGTACGTATTAGCGATCAATCAGCTGATCATGAGATTGAATATTTTGTTGAACGCTTTACTAAAGACCTGATTGCCAATCAACCAGATGGGATTATTGTGCACTACCACCGAACCACTACTGGCAAAGGTGTAGCAGCCCATAACCTCAATTGTGCCATTGGCTATGCAAAGGGATCCTTTGTCAAAATCCTCTTTCAAGATGATCTATTGGTAGAAGACAATTACTTGGCAACTGTGCTTGAGCAGATCGCGCAGCACGATCCTGATTGCATCATGAGCGCTGCTACCCATACGCAAGATAGCCTAACCTTTTTTAACCCAATGACTCCAGTAGAAAATCCCTATTTTCTATTTGGCAACAACACCGCAAGCTCACCCTCAGTGCTGACTGTTCGCAAGTCAATACTTACCAAAATTACTTTTGATGAGCATCTCAAGCTTTTATTTGATTGCGATTTTTACTACCAAGTCTTTGCACAAAAACTCAAAGTCAAAATCATTAATGACATTCATATTGCCAATGGCATTTGGGAAGGGCAAAGCCAGTTTGGCATTAGCCCAGAAGCTTTTTCTAAAGAAGTGCGCTACCTCAATTGGAAGTTCCCCGAGGCAAAGCTAGAAACTCTTTTGCCACAATATCAAGCTTATTTTGCAAAGCTTCATCCCGAGGCACCATTTCCATTTAGCACTCAATTAAGGGCTCATTTTTTACAACAATGGTGGTGGCGTTATACGTGCAAACGCCTTTAAGGATCCAAACTAAAAAAAATTGACAGCTAATGCTTTTAGTTAACAGTTTGGATCGATATTTATTTGTGCAGTAAGGCAATCAAGCGGCGTAAGGGCGCTGTGATTTTCCAAGAAGTCGAATTCAATATGTTTTGCAATTGCACTTGGCTGTAAGCAAATTCTTCAGTCAGCCTTGCTAGCTGAGCAGCATCTTCAACTTGCCCGGGCAGATAGCTAAAATCGGCTACTGCTTGTTTGGATAAGGCGCTAGCACGAATTTTCTCGACATAAGCTTGGACACTGCTATTGGAGAGTAGCGTCTGAGGTAAAGCATTAGGCAGAGCCTGATACATAGAGTACGCTAAGCGGTCCAAATAGCCCTCGGTATAGAGGTGGCGATTGGTTTTAACAAAGAGCACTTCATAGGGATGAACACTGCGTCCAAAGTAACCCAGCACCTCATTGGGATCTCCCACTGTAGAGCTCGGATTAGGGTTCACATGTGGCAAGCGATAGTCGATGCGATTAAATTCTGGCAAGAGGCCCCGTAAATTCCACCCCATCGCCAAAACTAATTGAGATAGGTGAATTTCGTAATTTTCAATCGCCAAAGTTTTGCTGCTATCCCGATCTTCTTGATAAAAGCCATCGCTAATGAGTTGATCTAGCACCTTTGGGCGTATGGCATAGGCCATGGTTTGTACATGTGAGTAAGGAGGCTGCCCACCAAAGCGCTCTTGATAATGGATCGAATGGCGAAAGTCTTCTTTTAAGGTGCAGATCGAGACGCCCACCATCCCCACATCTCCTGCCAAAGGAGCCAAAAAAATCTCTAGCCATGACTGGGTTTGATAAGGTGGAACCAAAGGGCCACGTACAGAGGAATTAATAAATACGACGGCCTTATACGCTGCCACATCAAGACCTGCATTAATCACCTGGGCATAGCCACCAAAATCACTTTTTTTGGCCTCAGTTATGACATACCGAACGTTATCTAAACGCGGCAGATCGACAGAACATTCACCACTGACCACTACAACATAATCGTGCGCAGCGCTAATACCAAAGATGAGAAAGTGCAAAAAGTTATCTCGATAACTCGCATCTTTTTCAAAGTAGTGATAAATAATCAGGCTTTTGGAAGGCATGGCTTATGTTAAAGCACTTTTACCCAAGGCGAATAGCATCCCAATCCAAAGTCTGAGTTCGTTTTGCAAAATTCTACGGGATTTTCGCCAAGGCTAGGCCCATGAAAGGGGCAAGGGAGCAATCAGCAAATAGCCCTTATTGAGTCAATTAGCTCAATAAGGGCTATTTAGTTCGTTTTGTAAAAACCGGGACAGGCCCCAATGGTGTGTTTTGTAACTTCCCCAGCGAATACTTCACCCCCTCCCCCTTCAAACGCAGGAGCGGATAGACGAAAAAGAATGTCTAATATTTATAAAAATTTATATAATTAAAGATTCTAAAATAATGAGAAGTTTGCCCAGTTGATAGCACAAGACACTCCGATGCAATTAAAGCTGAACTTATACTTACGGCACCTTGCGCTCATTTTTATTGCTATCTTTTTAGTCGAATTAATCCGAACTGCATGGATTAGCGATGATATGGGCTTTACGTTTAGACCGATTCTCAATTTTTTAAATGGCTATGGGGCCCAATTCAATTTAAGTGAGCGCGTTCAAAGCTTTACCCATCCGCTTTGGTTTTTTCTGCTCTCGGGTCTTACTCTCATTACCCAAAATCCGTTTAGCGCCGCTTATATTGCCTGCATCGCCTGCTCACTTGTAGCAGTGTTTTTATTACTCACCCGGCGAGAAATGAATACCAAGAGCCTTATTTTGGCTGGAATCTGCATCGTCAGCTCCAAAGCCTTCATAGACTACTCTAGCTCTGGATTAGAAAACCCCCTCACCAATGTACTGCTCGTTTGCGCACTACTGCTAGCTAACCAAGTCGAAGAACATTCACAGTTAAAAAAGTTCATTGCCTTTTTCTTTATCGCATCCTGTGTTTACCTCTCTAGGCAAGATGCCATTTTATTATTAGCCCCTCTTGGGCTCCGCTTAATCTATTACAGCCGCCTTCCTAAAAAATTATTAGTCCTAGGCATCTTTTTAGGTGCACTCCCTGCTTTGGCTTGGAGCGCAATTTCCCTAATTTACTATGGCTCACTCGTACCAAATACTGCTTATGCCAAGCTCAGCACCGGTATTCCATTAGATCAATCGATTATCCAAGGCGGTCTGTACTTTCTCGATTCAATTGGAGCGGACTCTATCACTCTCCCTGTAATTTTCATTGGACTCTTTTTTGGATTACAACAAGCCAAATTAAAGCCCATAGCTTATGGCATTGGTTTATATCTTCTGTACATTTTCTACATTGGTGGCGACTTTATGTCAGGGCGTTTTTTTGTAGCACCATTTATTCTGGCTATTTTTATTATTGGCTCTAAAGCCTATTCTCAAAAGCAATTTCAACTATTGTTACTATTGTTTTTAGTGCTCGGAATTTCAAATATGAAATATACCCTCCTGAGCGATTCCTACTATGAATCTCATAAAATTTCAGCCGCTGGCATTGCGGATGAAAGAGGTTTTTATTACCAATCCTATGGGTTGCTTAATGCTAAACGTGAGACTTTTAGACCCTTGCACTGGGAATCTGGATTAAAAACTATTCAAGATACTAAGGTGATTTGCGATAACTCTATTTCTACCATCCTCTCTTTTGGCCCAGCCACCCATTTCATTATCGATTGCGCGCTAGCCGATCCCTTTCTGAGCAAGATTCCTATCACCCCAGACCCTAGCTGGCGAGTAGGTCATTACTTTCGTGATCTTCCAGCAGGCTATCTAGAAACCATAGCCAGTAACACAAATCAGATTGTCGATCCTGCCCTGCATGATTTTTATGATGTCATTCATACCATTGTGTCAGGAAGCATTTGGGATTTAGAACGCTGGTACGCCGTTTACAAACTCAATTTTTCTAATGAATTAAATCCGTTTTATCTTTTCTTACGTAAAGGCTTTTTGCTAAATCAAGCTGCTTATCCCTATTTTGTAGTGAAGCACACTGGCCTTAGTAGTCCAGAAGTCTGGGGAAGGTGGAGTGAGGCTAATAACGCTAAATGGGTAACCCTGACCTTTGTCAAACTATTGCCCAAAAAAATCAATCTACTCATTACCGCCAAGGGGTTTGGGCCAAATGTAGGGGCGCCGACCACCATCAAAATAGGTTCGAGTGAAAAGCAAATTGTTTTAAGTAATGAGATGCAATTATTTAAAGTGCCTTTTGATCTCTCAGAATCCTCAAACACGATACAAATTATCCCACCTACCCCCACCTCCCCCAAAGAGATCGATCCTCGCAATCTAGATACCAGAAAACTGGGGATTGGTATTGAAAAAATTGCTTTTGAATTTTAAAAATTGATGGTGTGACGCTTTACTTGATGCCAACTATCCTTGGGTCGCCAGTTCAACCTAAATCAATTATGATTTAGGTAAGCATGCATATTCTGAGATCCGCTCTGGCATTTACCTCACTTCATTGTTGATTTGATCTACCTCCTTATTTTTCTTAATAGCTTCAAATTTTTTGGGTTGGAATACACCCCTCCGGGCTTTTATGTTGATGAAGTCGCCGGCGTTGTAAATGCACTTTGCCTACGTGAAACTGGGCATGATTTTTACGGCGATTTTTTGCCGCTGTTTGCCCCTGGCGTAAATGACGCGTTTTACACCCCCGCTTATCTTTATGGCCAAGCAATGTGGGCAGCACTTTTTGGTGATTCGATTTTTGCCCTGCGTGCTTTTATCGCCTTTATTTCGATGCTAACCATTTGGCTACTCTATGCATGGATTAAAAATGAGTCCTCCAAAAAAGTAGCGCTTTATGTGGCTTTTGCAGCGACCATCATGCCCTGGTCATTTCATTTTTCGCGCATTACCTGGGATCCGCCGCTAGGTGTGTTCTTTTTAATTGCCGCTCTTTATTCCAACCGCCGGTTTGCCGATGCCTTTTTAACTGCTGCTCTACTGACCCTGGCAGCCTATTCTTATTCGCCACTACGCATTGCTATTCCGCTAATCTGGCTCTTTTATCCAGGCGTAAATCTGAAATCAAAAGCCTGGGTTTCTCTTTGGGGATTAATACTCGCCATTCCTTTAATACTGCAAATGCAAATACCGGAGTTCATAGCGCGCTCAGAGCTGCGCTCTCTATGGAGTCCCTACTCTACCAATGCGTATCGCAATCTGGATGGAGCGCAATTAGCTTGGATTGGCATCAAACAATTTGCTGCTCACTTTAGTCCTCAATTCTTATTTTTTGGCGGCGATCAAAATCCGCGTCACTCGATTGGACTTTTTGGGCAGCTTAGTTATTTAGATGGCGCAGCGCTCATTGTTGGCGCGCTCACTTGGGTAATGCTGCGCTTTAAAAAATCGACTCTAGCTTATTTCTCAGACGCTGAAAAAAAATTACTGGTCATAGCACTTTTAGGCATTGTGAGTAATGTTATTCCAGCAGCGCTCACTAATGAAGGTAATCCCCATGCTCTACGTACTATCGGGTGCTGGCCGTTTTATGCCATCCTCACTGGCGTCTTGCTCCATTTTTTATCCAGGGTATTTAACAGTAGGCGCGTGTATATTGCTGCACTATGTATTGGTGTCGTATTTTTTAGTCTCTACCAATATCGCCTCTACTGGCATTACCCCACCATGGCCAAGGCATATTTTTTACCAGACGCTTCAAAAATTAACCAAGCCTATACTTTGATGACAGAGCAAAAAATGCGGTGCACTGATGTTCCCAAGGAAGGCAAACCTCGCCTTCCCGATGAATTGGTCCGCATCACTTTAAAACGCCCTATTCTTTTTAACCCCAAAGGCTATGGATCCCTGTATCTGGGAGCGCATTGGCACGAGCAAGAACCTTGGGGAATTTGGTCGCAACCTGATGGGGCGATGCTGCGCTTTACCAATGTGCCAACTAAAACCCGAGCAATCGCCTTTGATCTGAAAACCATTATTTCGCCAAGCCATCCCGAGCAATCACTGCATGTGCGCGTCAATGGAGGGCCTATTCAAGTATTTACGCTAAAAGATGCCAATTCCAATACTGTTGTGGTGCCGATTAATACAAGTGATATGAATGATGCTAGATCATTGGAAATCCAGTTCAGCACACCAGGGTCAGTTTCACCGATTCAGACCGGCATCTCTAAGGATGATAGTAGGGCATTAGGCATTGGCCTGCTATCGGCAAAATTTCAGTAGACTCGTGCAACCCACCAGATAGATTTAAAAAAATCGAGTCTATATTAAGAATGCTTTTGCTGATGGATTTTTGGATGACCGTATAAGAGCCGCTCGCTTTGGAGTAACTGGGCAATTCCAATTAATAGATTTCTTGCCGACATATCTAAGTCATTTTTCAAAAAACTTGAGCGATATTGAATATTTTTCTGATAGTAAGCAGCTGTTGGAATTGCATAATGAATGACTTTGATGTTTTTATGGGCGGCCCTTTTAAATATGGCGATAATCTCTGCAATCGAATAAGCTTTTTCTGAGGCAACCAGCTTCATATAAAAACCTCCTCCTTTTTGCCGAATACTGAGAGTGGTATTCACAATACAACTGGCTGCATCTTGAGCATGGATGTAATCGCGCATTGTCTCTAGTGGTACATAAATATGTATTGCTTGATTGCGAACGACTTGATGGCTAATTTTTGCCAACAATCCTTGGTTGCTTACTTGCTTGACTCGATTGCCATACAAAGTAGAGATGCGCGTTACCAATACGGTTAATTGGGGATTTTGCAGAACAGCATTTTCTAAAACCTGTTCTTGCTTTAACTTTTCTTTGGCATATGGATTAATCGGAAATACTGGTGAACTTTCATTGATCACACCATCGGCTGATCCAGCGTAGAGCGCTCCTGCAGAGCTGGCAAACTGAAATACTCCCTTACTCAGATTTAAGTTCGAATGCAAAACCAATTGAAAAAAGTGTGTAAAAAAATATGTTTCTCCAGCTAAATCTTGATCAGTACTATGCATAGTACCAATGCCAGCAGCCCAGAAAATCATCCACTCATCTTCTGCTGCCACTGTCCGTGCAAAATCTTCAACTGCCACTTTAAACTGCTGCAAAAGTGTCTCACTGTTATCCCACGCAAATAAAGCGCTTGGGATAAATGGTTGTATGCCCGATTGCGCTTGAAGTTCTGCCCTTAAATGAGAGCCCAGCAAACCACCCGCCCCAATGACCCACGCTTTTTTCATGTTACCGAATGGGACGTACTGGCTTACTCGAAATCATATACAAGGGCTTACCCATGGCGATCCCCATACTTAAAGCCAGGTATTCAGCGACAACGCCGATGGAGATCATGATTAATCCAGAGAAAAAAGCGGTGATCGCCAACAAGGAGGTCCAGCCTTGTATTGGAGTGCTAGAGATATATTTTCCATACAAGGCATAGACAATTAACAATATTGCCAACATAAAAGAAAGTACGCCTGCAATCGCAATCAATCTGAGAGGCCTAGTCCCAGAAGTGAGTACCATGCGCCAAAAGTGCGCCAACAACATACCCATTGAATAGCTCGACTGCCTATCTTCCTGACGTAAAAGGACGTTGCAGTAACCAATGCGCGTTGCCACCCAAAATAGCCCCATATCCAAGTAGACGCCATCGCCACAATAGGCAGCTAGTATTCGCGCTATTTCACCATCAATCAAGCGAAAACTATTAAATGAGCCAGGAGTATGCGAGCCGCCAAAAAGTGTTAACGCAATTTTTTTTGCTGTGGCACTAAGCATATTTCGTACCAAACCATGTGGTGGAGCATTCATTGGTTTTGCATAGACAATTTGCAGAGAATCTTTTATTGCAAGATCTAACATGGGAGCAATATCCTGGGGATTTTGCTGGCGATCTTCATCCATTGTTACTACCCAATCACCAGTGCAACTTGCCATCCCCGCCAAAGTTGCCGGATGTTGGCCATAATTACGAGATAACCAAATGGAGCGAACAAAATCATATCGCTCCACTAATTGCTCAATCACTACATCTGAATGATCAGGACCACAATCGTGAACCAAAATCACTTCTGAAACTTCAAAGATATTGCCTGACGGTGTAGTTTGTACCTGATGAAGTTGAGCAATTTCACCCAATAAAGAAGGCAAACTTTTCTCGCCTTTATAAACTGGAATAACAATGGATACTCGTATCGGAGATGGCATTAAATTCATAAGCTCAGTTTATCGGTTTTTTGGCAGCATATCGATATTGCGCCCCTATGGGAATAGGGCCCAGAAGATGTTCATACCGCCTTAAAAAAGCGAGCGCTTTTGGAAAGAACACTTTATAAGCCAGAGTAGATTCTATAAAGCCTATCGCATGAAATTGGCGCTGCATTTTTTTGGGTGAAATCAAGATGGCATTGACATCAAGTGGAGAGTGGCGCACAACCCACTGAGTTAAGGGATTAAAAGGGTTATGTTCATAGATGGCTAAATAGCCACCCGGCTTTAAAACACGCATAATCTCCGCAAGCCAAAAACTATGCTCTGCTGGATCAATGTGATGAAATACACAGGAGGAAAATACCAGATCCTGACTATTGTCTGGCAGTGGAATGCCCTCTGAGATCTGGAAATAGTTTTCATCTCCTGGAAAACATTTTTTTGCTACCGCATTACTTTGCTCTGAAACATCAGCATTGTTTAAAGCTGCTTGCGCAAAATACTGGCGAAAAAAAGGAATGGAGTTACCCACACCACTGCCAAAATCTAAAATCGAGCGAGGGGCAAAAGATTGGGATCTTAAGTATTGCGCCAGATCAGCGATCTTGTACTCAGCAAAATAGTCAGGCGCCTCTCCTGACATGGTGACCGCCTGACTCAAAAGCTGCGCATAGTCATCTGCCAATTGATCAAATTCAGGCTTCTTTTTTGTATTTGACAAAATGGATGGTCCTTACATACTTTTCTAGTCGATTTATCTACCCATATTATGAATGAGGATGTATAAAATCAACGAATATGAGGGAATCCAACCTTCTGGGGGCACCAATAAGACATGCCTAGATAATGCTAGTACAAGAAATGATTATAAAAATACGAATTTTCCCCACTGATCAGCTATTGGGCTCTTTCTAAGAGCTGCATTTCTGAGCCCCCAAAGCTCTAGGTTGAATGTATCTTTTAGAAAAACTGGCTTTAAATACCAATTTTGGTGAAAATGCGTTATGAGGTTCATGAAGATCTTTCACTACTACTATTAGCCTATCTTTAATAACCAAAAGTCCTTTCGCTAGCCCCTGAGCAAATCAGCCATTCGCAATCCCTCCATACACAATTAAATGAATAATAGCCTTCATCCAAGTCTTCACTGCCCGATTTGCGCATTGCCTGCCCCTTTTTGGAAAAGTTCAAGCGCAGCAGATATCTATAGATGCCAAGTATGCAATCACCCTTTTACCGACACACAATCAATCAGAGTTAAAGAGACATACGATGTCAACTATTATCTGAAAACCCATGAGAACTGGTTTAAAAATCCAAACATTCCCTTATTTCAAAAGTTACTGGGCTTAATTACTGCTAATGATTGCAAATCGATTTTGGATATTGGTTGCGGTAATGGCGATTTTTTATATTACCTGCATGACAAGAACAAAGATTTAAAGCTGACAGGAATTGACTTGTCTGCAAAAAATCTGCACAAAGATGGAATAACGTTGATTGGTGGCGACTTTAATCATCATCAATTTGATCAACATTTTGACGCGGTGATTTCGCTTGCCTTTATTGAGCATATCGATAAGGTGGATTCTTTTCCAGCAAGAATATCCTCCCTATTAAATCTTAATGGTATTGCGTGTATTATGACCATTAACGAGACGGGGCTACTTTATCAAATTGCTAACTTTTTAAAATTATGTGGCGTGTCATCGATCTTTAATCGGCTATACGATCCCCATCACCTCAATCATTTTTCGCAAGATAGCTTAGAAAAGCTTTTTAGCAATACCAAGGATTTGAAAATCATCGATGTCATTCACCATAACGCTCCCATTCAATCGATTGATTTTCCAGCGAATAATATAGTGATCAAATATGTCTATACCCTTGGAGTAAGCATGATTTTCCAACTTGGAGTGCTATTTAAAAAAGGGTATTTACAAACCTTAGTGGTAAAAAAAATAGTTTGACCATGCTGGCTCTATCTTTGAAGCAACCAATGAAATGACTATGAAACTACCCCATCGTTATTTAAGCCATACGCCTGGCTTCATCTATGTAGTAGCCTTCATTTTGATTGCGCTCAATGTGCTTTTGAGCATCTACGTATCCCACTGGCTAAGACCAGCAGCCGATGATTATTGCGTAGCCTGGACAGTCAGTATGAGCGGCATTATCGAACCCATTATTCACTCATGGAATAATCAGAGCGCTTATGTCTTTGCGCTATTAAATCTGGATTTATGGGTAGGCTGGCCATTAGCGCACCTTCCAATCTCGCTAGCCTCTTCTATTCCGTTTCTCATCACTGCTTTTGGGCTAGGCGCAGCCATCGTATTGCTTTTTTCTTATCACCTAAACCTTCCTCGATTGGGCAAACTACTGCTATTGATCGTAATTCCTTTTTTATGGTGGGGATTTTTATGGGCTCCCGAGTCTTTTAATGGCTTTATTTTTGAAAATCGCGTATTTGCCATTCAGGAAACCTATGCATTTGCCCATGGCCTGACCCACTGGCAAACCAATAACGGCAATTACGTCATGCAGCTAGTGACGCTGTTCTTGCTCGGATATGCCATTGTGCATTTTTTATCTAAGCCATCGATTTTGCGGCTAGTGATGTTATCTATATTGGGATTATTGGCGGGCACCACTGGTCCTACACTTACCACCTCGATCATCATTGTCTTGGCAATCACCTTACTTTCTGCCTTGATACGTACACACCAAAACACTGTATTTTCTAAAATAGAATATTTGGGATTTATGTCCGCTTGTATTGCCGGTCTCGTTCTGACCCAATATGTAGCGCCTGGCAGTCACAAACGCATGAAGATGGCGGGAACTTCATTCGAGCGTTCTGCGCTTGACTACCTGGATTTATTGGATACTGCCTGGAAATTTGCAATCAAACTGTGGGTCAATAGCTACCTCACAATTGGCACCTTTTTTGTCTTTCTCATCGTGAGCGGACTGTGCTACTGTTATCACCACTATTTAGCGCCAACCCATAAAAGCCGTTTTATTAAAATTGGGGCTTTTTTTGCCCTCTTTGCCTTATTGCAAATGTTTATTAATCGCGCCTCTGAGTTTTTTGCTTACCGCGCATACTGGCACTATACGAGCGCTTTAGTCTGTATTTTTATTTCGGTGATTTTTCTAAGCGCAGCCGTTGGCATGCACTTAGCTCAAAAAGATACCAAAAGAATTTTGGATCCCTGGGTTGCGACGGCTTTACTCATTTCAACCCTCATTGGCACTTCTACCAATCTGTATATGGCCCATTCCATCTATGAGCGACAAGGGCTATGGACTGGAGCTCCTGCCCCTACTCCCCACGTGAGCGATATTGATATTGACTGGATCAAAGGGTGCTGGCAAGGTTTAAACAAATTGCGCCCCACTCAATTACCTCGCTAGTCTATTTTGTCTAATGGTGCAAAGCACTTGTAATTCAAACATGCAATATAGAAGCGGTAGGGGCAAAACACCGCCCCCACCCTACTCTCCTTGAAACCAATTCGAGCTTGGTTTACCCATTTAGCCTATTTAGGCGCAGATCGTAAAACTAGCATCGTTCGCATTGCCACCGCCTTGCTCCAAGGTAACGATCGCCCCCTTGACTGCTTGGCTGAACTACTGGCATTAGATCTGTGCCTAGATTGACTGTTCGAGCCCTATCGTCTGCTTGCCAAGCAATCTGCCTCAAAGCAGCTAGTGCCTGATTGGCTTTGATCTTACGATTTTGGGCGCTCATCAAGTAACGCGTAGTTTTATCATCGACCACGATCTGAGCCTCTAAAAGCGCTCGAATGCTGCGTCACCGCACTCTTCAGCAGTGCATGAGATTGGCATTTGGTATCGCGTCTCCAGAGCATTATTTAGGACCATCATTGACGCCAGTACCTACAAGACTAATAGAGAACTGGGTGGCGCCTACTTTTACTCATAAGAAGGCTACGCACAACCGAATTGATGTAGTGAAATCAGTTCTAAGACAGGAATCTCATAGTGATGCGCGATAATGGTATTTTTTTCTAGGCTCACCTTTTGGATCCCTTAGTTATTGCGGCCCTCATTAGCGCAGCGATATTGCATGCTTCCTGGCATGCCCTCATCAAAGCCAATCGCAATCAAATTATTGCAATTGGCGGAATGAATGTCGCCACCACTTCGGTGTGCGCTCTTTTGCTTTTCACGGCTAGCCCACTTTCGCCCTGGGCAATGGGTATTATTGCCCTCTCAGTGTTGATTCATTTTGCCTATAAGGTGGCGCTAGCGCACCTTTACCAAAATACCCATCTAAGCCTTGCTTACCCCCTAGCCCGAGGATTATGTCCTGTATTAGCAGTCATGATTGCCTTTTTTGCATTAGGTGAGAAACCCGGCATGATTGCCCTTTTAGGCATTCTGTTTGTGTGTGCTGGAGTGTATTTTTTAGTGACCGATGGCCTTAAAAAACAAGTCACGACATTTGTTTTTCTATTAGCAGGGTTTGCCGCTGCAACAGTTGCCCTGTATTCTGTATTGGATGCTTATGGTGTACGCTTTACTGAAAGCGTTTTTTCCTTTACTGTTCACCTCGTCTTTTGGGATGGCTTAGTTTTTATTGCTTATGCCCTATGGGCAACCCAAGGAAAAGCCCTAAAAATTTGGGCAATTGAATGGAAAAATACAGCCCTTACAGGCATACTAGGATTAACCTCTTTTGGGATTTTTATTTGGTCTTTGAGCAAAGCAAGTGTTGGGGGTGTGAGTGCGATTCGGGAAACCAGCATCATTTTTTCAGTGCTCATTAGCGCGCTTATTCTCAAAGAGCGTATTACAGCCGTTCGCTGGATAGGAGTGAGCACGATAACGATTGGTGTAATGCTATTGGCAGTAGGTAAATTTACTAACGAATGAAATCAATATCGATGGATTCCTCTTTTTTAAAACGCATTGAATACTATTTAGAGTTCGCCAGAAAACATCCCAAGCATTTTTCCAACAATGCAGAGAGCGTGCGAATCGTATTTGATCCACAAAAAATATATGCTGCAGAACAAGCATCATTACTACGCAATCAAGTGCTTGGACTACCCCCTGAAGAATCACAGGTAGGCATTATTTCAGAAGATCCTTGGGTTACGGTTATTCGAGATGCGGTAGAGTTTTCGGATGGCGATATTCGCCTACATACTCGCACCATGAATCGCAATAATGAGGGGGTTGCTGTTCTTCCTATTTTTGAAAATAAGCTTATTTTGATCCGACATTTTCGTCACGCATTGCGTAAATCGATCTTAGAAATCCCTCGTGGCGCTATTGATGAGAATGCCACTCTGGAACAAACTGCCAGAAATGAACTGCTTGAAGAAATTGAAGGAGTAGCTGGTGAGTTGATTCCGTTAGGCTTTATTTATGGCACCACCAATCTTTTTGCCAATGGCTCTTATCTCTTTTTTACCCAACTGCAATCTTTAGGATCCCCTCAGCTTGACGAGGGTGTTGAAGCTATTGAGCGCTACTCTGTTAAAGAGTTTGAATCCCTTCTTTTAGCAGGTGAAATACAAGAAACCCATACGATTTCAGCGTTTTGTCAAGCAAGGCTAAGGGGCTTGCTTTAAAAAAGCATTTAGGAATTTAAAACCTCCTACAGAAGTGCTTCCAATAGCTATAATTGATCCATGCCCTTCAAGTCCATCAAACAAACTATCAATCGCCTATCTCTTAAAAAAGAGCATCTCGATTTTTGGAAAGAAAATGGCTATATTGTTCTGCCAAAACTGTTTTCTAGCATCGAAACTCAAAATATTCGGGATTTAGTGGATCAAATTCTCAAAAATAAAAAGACAAATGAGAAAACGATCATTGACATCTATGTCAGTACCCAGTCAAAGCGTATTTATCTTAAGGACTGTCCAGATGATGCTGAGCTGGAAAGTTTTAAGATCAATGATCTTTACTTGGAGCATGAGCTCATTCGTCAAGCAGCACTTCAACCCTTATTGACAAAGTACTTAAGAGAGTTTTTACATGGCGATCCCATGCTATGCAATTCTCTGAACTTTAAATATGGGTCACAGTAATGGTTTCATAACGACAGCCTATATATGACACCTCCCAAAGACTTTAATTTGGCGGCGGCCTGGATTGCACTAGAAGACTGCCATCCCGATGCTGGGCCACTTCAATACTACCCAGGATCACACTTAATTCCCCCTTATCTTTTCTCTAACGGTGCTATGTCATCCATTGCTAATGAAATGGATGCCTTTCAGGAGTACATGCAATCTCAGATTGATCAACGCGGCCTGAAGGTGCAGCAGTTTCTTCCCAAAGAAGGCGATTGCCTCATTTGGCATAGTCAACTATTTCATGGGGGCGGTAAAATTTTTAATCCTAAACTAACCCGCAAAAGCTTAGTTACTCATTATTTCCGTAATGGAGATTATCCTTGCAAGACATCTGATTTGGGTAATGGCCGCCATTGGATGGTTCGCGAATCCCAGAAAATCGACTAATTATTTTTTTACCCGATACTAAAAATTACAAACTTATAAAGTGACTTTTTAAATGACCGCTTTTAGCCCTTTAAAGGCCGCAGGGTTTCGCCCCCTATCACTACAATCACCAAACCCATGGGTAGGCCATCTACCATTCGCATACTGGGTTATGGGGGCTATCAGCCCAAAAATCTTTGTAGAGCTGGGTACTCACTCTGGAAACTCCTACTTTGCATTTTGTCAGTCCGCCAAAGAATTACATTTACCTACTCAATGCTATGCAGTAGATACTTGACAAGGTGATATGCATGCAGGTCAATATGACGATACTGTATACAAAGAAGTCAGCGCTCATAATGACGCTCACTATAGTAAGTTTTCACACTTACTTCGCATGACTTTTGACGAAGCTCTTAACCAATTTTCTAATGGCAGCGTAAATTTATTGCATATTGATGGATTGCATACCTATGAGGCCGTTAAGCATGATTTTGAAACCTGGCTCCCAAAGCTTGCTCCTAACGCAATTGTTCTGTTTCATGACACCGAGATGCGTGATCATGGATTTGGCGTCTGGAAATTTTGGGCCGAATTGCAGGAAACATACGATGCCCATATCTCTTTTCCACATTCCAAAGGCTTAGGAGTGATTTGCATTAACAATCAAGCCAATCCATCCTCCGCCCAATGGCTGGGTGCTCCAGAGCTTACCAACAATGAAGTGCGTGATTATTTCACTACATTGGGTGAACGTCAGCTTGAAGTATTTAATATGCGCGAAGACGAAATGAAAATTCGCCTAAATCATGAAGTTAGTATCCTCTCAAAAGAACTTGCAGACAGAGATGCAGAGCTTTCTGAGTTACGTCAATGGATTAATTCGTGGAAGAGATTGCTGGTGCGTGGTTTAAGTTTACTAGGAAAACGAGTAAGCGGAACAATATATAGCAGCACTTCCAAAAATAAAGGTAAATAGAATGAAAAGTGCTTTAGTAAAATCCTACGCGCTAATTCTTTCATTTCAGCTATTGTTCCTGTATTTGACGGGGATTGGAAATTACTTATTCGGTATAGATGTGCCATGCATTGGTGTATGCAATAAATATTTGATTGACAAGCTATATTTAATTTCTCCGATGATTGCAGGCTCTTTAGTGGCTATTGTTCTCATTTATAAAAATAATTATGAGCAGGTATTTGAATATATTAAATCTAAAAAGATTTATTTATATTAATTGCCCTATTTTTCTCTTGTGCAATTTTATATTTCTGGGACTTTGATAACGATGATAAGTGGATGGGGTACCGAATTACTAAAAATGTAATTGAACTTGGCTTTCCAAACTGGAATGCAGAAGAAAAAATAAATATATCTACCAGCTTGATTTGGCCATACATAGGTTCCTTAGCCCACTATTTCCATGATTGGAATACAGGCATAAAAATAATTGGAATATCGTTTTATTTTGCATGCATCTTTTTAATATACAAAATGAAATTTAAAGGGTCGGATAATATCTACCTTCTTTTGTTTGGTTTTATTACCTACATCCCCGCCTACCTATGGTTCCTTGGAGGAATAGAAACTAGCCTTGCAATCTTTTGGGGATTGCTAGTGGTTTATATTTTCAATAGGTATGGGCCAGAACATATTCTTGGATGGTTAGTATTAAGTCTGGGAATTTTAGTTCGCCCAGAGTTTATTTTAGCTTCTATCTACCCGCTATTTCATCTTATTATTTTTCATAGAAAGCAAAGCTTAAAAATTACTGCTATAGCATTTTTCATATGCAGCATAGCGTTTTGGCTCTCCTACAACAAATTATTATTTAATAATTGGCTGCCAACACCCGCATACATTAAATCATTTGCTGGCCATATTATTTTCCAAAATGGTCAATCTAAGATTTTCATTATCGGCAATGGAGTAGTTCATCTAATTTCTTCAATATGTATTAGCATTTTTCTGCTTATATCTTATATCTCTGCGCTTTTTTATACATTCCAAACAATAAAAAATAAATTTTCATCCGCTAGATTAGCATCTAGTGAGGGCCAAATATCTCATCAAGAATCATTAGTTATGATTTTTTTAGGCTTTCTAAGTATCAATATATACCATGCGTATTCTGGTTATATGCACATGGGCTTTACTTTTCGCTACCTACTACCCGCCAATATTGCTATTTTAGCAATTGGCGCATTGCTATTAAGAGAAAATTCTTCTGTTGCCAAAAAGACTATGCTTTTACTATCTGTACAAGCTGGGGTTTTTATAACATCTCTGATTTTTGTGTTTGGAGGAGAATTCTCCCTAACGCGTGCTAAGCATAGGGATGGTTTTTCCCTCTCAAATTACGCCTCTTTTATGCAACCGTGGGTTAAGATTGGCAATACTCTTCATGGGCTTGCAAAGCCTGGAGACAGACTTTGGGCAAAGGATGGGACTAACCTTGCGGGTAGCGCACTCTCTGGTATGTACTCTTTAGATGGTTTATTAACCCCACTCTCATATTCGGTTTTTCCTGAGATAAGAAACTGTCAAGGATTTGATTGTGCCAAATATTTTGACTATATTTTTCTTCAAAATACTGATATAAAAAACTGGCCCGAACTAGTTGAATCACCAAAAAACTATTCCATCATTATTGAAAACCCCACCATAATTGTTTTAAAAAATCTTGAACGAAAATAAATAACTAGAATTTTATAAGTTGTTGCGCCCTAATGTAGTCTGTAGGAATACCTATATCGATAAATGTACTGCGTATTTCAGGCCAGCGTGACCACCCATTTCAGGCAAATGACCGGTCATTTCATAATGAGCGTGACCGCCTGTTTCAGATTCAGCGTGACCGCTTTTGTGCTTTCCTCTGAAATGCATTTTGCCT
>NZ_JACVOY010000014.1 GCF_018882185.1 Polynucleobacter sp. AP-Latsch-80-C2
ACACTACTATCAATTGTTGAGCTAAAAGTAATATCGCCACTCGTGCCTGCTGCAGAGCTAGTTAATACAATATCACTACCCAGTGTCACTGCGCCAGTGTAGGTTTGAGCACCGGTGGTGGTGATTGCAGCACTTATTAAGCTTGCTCCCCCAATGATCAGGTTAAGGGGAGAATGCACATCTCCGATAACACTTTTAAAAGTAGTTAGTTGTGAGCTTGAATTTGGTATAACGGCTAAAGATACGATAGCTCCCATCGCCCAACCAGCATTGACAGCTCCATTAAATGTAACGCTACCAGCATTTGGATTTATGGTAACCGTATTGTTGGTGAGTTGAGATAAGCTATTGGCATACAAGTAAACATCATAGTTGTAACTTTGTGACCCCTTTGTATATACATCAGATCGTAAATTTGCTATGCCAATAGTAGTTAAATTATTTAAAGCCCTGATCCCGCCAACAGTTCCATAGAAGTTTGTAGACCCCCAAAGCCCTGTTGCATCGGAACTAACAGTTAATGAATTTGTTCCAGCAACCCCCGCATCATCAACTGTTGAATTAAAGATGACATTACCAGTAGCGGTGAGTTGAGGAGTAACACCTGCACCACTTGCATTTCCAACTAGTACCGCACCGTTGTAGGTTTGATTTCCGCCATTCGAAATTGATCCTGCAATTGAGCCAGTTCCGTTTACTACTAAGTTTGAATTATTTGAAGAGTTTATTAAAGAGCCGCTAGCAGCAATCGTTAAATTATTAACAGTTAAATTATGATTAGATAAATCAAGTGTTCCAGAATTAGTAATAACTAAATTACTTGAATCAGGCCCAATATTTCCGTTCGTATCTAAAATCAATTTCCCATATGACACCGTAGTAGTACCACTATAGGAGTTTGCAGATGAAAAGACTACGTTGCCAGTATTTGCACTTGAACCAATAGTCAGGGCATAGCCACCACTTCCCTCAGTAATGGCAGTAGTACTAATTGTGAGAGTAGCAGTTGGTGCCGCACTGAGATATGAAATGCTCGATCCCAATGTAATCCCGCCTGTGATTGCACCGCTACTCCCTGTGCTACTTGTAATTGTGCCGCCATTTAAATTTATGGGGATATTAATAGATAAACCAGCTACATCCAATGTTCCGCCAAGAGAAACAGTCAAAGAGCCAAACCCTGAAACAGATCCATTATTTCCAAGTTTTAAAGTACCGGCACTAACGGTCGTTGCTCCAGTATAGGTATTAGCAGCCAATAGCATTAGCGTACCACCGCTACCATTCATTGTGAAAGCACTTGGAGTTGGACTGTAATCACCCAAGACTGCAGAGATAGTGGCAATCCCTGAGGTATTAGTTGCACTGTAAGAGGCGGCAGTAATACTACCCCCGCCTATTGAGTCGCTTAAGGTGCCTGCCCCTGTAATCGAGATCGTGCCAGCACCAAGATTCACAGTAAGGCCATTGATATCCAAAGTACCTGCACCAATGATGACGTCATGATCTGACGGTAAGGCACCGCTTGTGCCTAAAGTCAAGGTTCCCGAAGTAATGATAGTGCCACCAGTATAGGTATTAGCAGTAAAGCTATTACCAAAAATTAAATTATCAGCACCACTTTGCTTTACAGCACCGCTACCAGTAATAACGCCGCTATAAGTATCGCCACCGCCGCCAACAGGTTCATTAAAGATCAAGGTACCATTATTGGTAACGCTACTGCTATTGGAGATCCAGCCTGCAGAGGTACCGTTACCCAATTGCAGCGTTCCCGCACTAATGGTTGTAGTACCGCTGTAGGTGTTGGTATTAGTCAAAGTCCAGGTACCAGCATCTTGCTTAGTTAAGGTTCCTGCATTAGTGCCAATGACAGAGTTCACTGCTCCACCTTGAGCTCCGCCTAAGGTTAAGCCAAAGCCAGAGCCCGTAATAGTTCCGCTATTACTTAAAGTAATTAAACCAGTACCGCCGATGATGGAGCTGGCGCTACCTAAGGTAATTAAGCCAGCATAGGTTGCAGCTGTGCTATTGCTATTCAGTAAGGCGCCACCGCTAGAGATACCCGTACCATTTAAGGTTAAGGCATTAGTAGCGGTCATGGTGATGCCATTTAGGTCTAATGCAGCTCCACTAGCAACACTTACTGCCCCACTATTGCTACCTAAGGCAGTAGCGTTCCCTACTTTAAGAGTGCCTGCGCTAATCGTCGTGCCACCACTGTAGGTGTTGGTGCCAGAGAGAGTGAGGGTGCCACTACTGCTGCTGTTAAGAGTTAAAGCTATTTTTTTGGTGCCATCTTGAATAACGCCACTAAAGCTTCCAGGACTTGCTCCGCCAAAGGTCAGAGTAACGTCACTTAAGCCACTGTTAGTAACATAAGGTGTGCCACCAGTACTATTGAGTGCAGCAATGATTTGGCTATAACCGTCTAGATCCAAAGTACCACCACTCATGCTAATGGCAGCAGTAGTTGGGATGGTTGTGCCAGAAACATTGGCGAGTTTTAATGTTCCCGCACTAATGGTTGTAGTACCGCTGTAGGTGTTGGTATTAGTCAAAGTCCAGGTACCAGCATCTTGCTTAGTTAAGGTTCCTGCATTAGTGCCAATGACAGAGTTCACTGCTCCACCTTGAGCTCCGCCTAAGGTTAAGCCAAAGCCAGAGCCCGTAATAGTTCCGCTATTACTTAAAGTAATTAAACCAGTACCGCCGATGATGGAGCTGGCGCTACCTAAGGTAATTAAGCCAGCATAGGTTGCAGCTGTGCTATTGCTATTCAGTAAGGCGCCACCGCTAGAGATACCCGTACCATTTAAGGTTAAGGCATTAGTAGCGGTCATGGTGATGCCATTTAGGTCTAATGCAGCTCCACTAGCAACACTTACTGCCCCACTATTGCTACCTAAGGCAGTAGCGTTCCCTACTTTAAGAGTGCCTGCGCTAATCGTCGTGCCACCACTGTAGGTGTTGGTGCCAGAGAGAGCTTGAACGCTACCAGAGCTATTCAGAGTTAAGGCTACAACACCAGTACCGCCGTTGTTATCACGGATAACACCAGAAAAACTCTTAGTAAATGCAGAGCTACCTGCTATGGTCAATGTATTGGTGCTAGATCCTGAATTCTGAATATAAACTCCACCACCAGTACCCGAGGTTGCTAATGAATAAATCGAGTCATTAAAGCCATGGAGATCTAACACTGTATTGTCAGCCATAATCACGGGAGAATTGCTTCCAATTGCATTGGAAGCACCAAGTTGCAAGGTACCCCCACTGATGGTGGTACCACCGGTGTAGGTGTTGGCCTTAGATAATATTACGGTGCCGGCATTACCACTACTGCCATAATTTAATCCGTAGCCAGCACCAGAATCTGACAACACCGAATTCATATTAAGGCTTGCTCCACTGGCAGCGTTCAAATTTGAGGTGGTAGCTAGCAAGGTGATGCTACCAGTGATGGCACTGATAGCGCTCGAGTTGCTATTTGTAATGGTTCCACCATACAACTGAATTGAGTTTGATGATGAGTAGCTATTAAGATCTAAAGTACCAGCAGATCTAATTACGACATTCCCACTACCCAAGGCGTTAGTTCCGGTATTTACTAATCGAATAGTTCCACCAGTTATCTCAGTTCCGCCCGTATAAGTATTAGAGTAATGACCCAATATTAAGGTACCAGACCCAGTTTTTAATATCGATCTACCATCTATAGTCCCTTGTATTTCTCCCGATCCTAAACCAACATTAAAAGTGCTAACCCCAGACACATTGAGTGGTGCGTATATAGATCCTGAAATATTTCCAGTAGCATTGAGGGTGAGATTTAATGTGCCATAGTATGAGGTTTGAGATGTTTCAGAAGCATTATTTAATATTCGTGCATTAAGGGTAATATTCGATCCAGCCGCTAAAGTCAACGTCTCTGTATTGGATCCGGTAACCTGAATTCCTTGATCAACCGAAATATTTCCAGATGCTGAAAGAGTAACGTTATAACCAGAATTCAAAGCGTTAATTACGCTAGTATTAGTAATTACTGAGTTAGTGCCTGCAGTGTAAGAGCACGGCGAAGATCCGCAACTAAAAGCAGTTCCAGATGCAGAGTTGCTTATGGATAGATCATTTGGATCCAATAACCACATTCCTCCTCTACCAGCATTAATGGAAGAGAGTAAGTTAACAATTTGACCAGAGGTCTCAATGTAACCACCGTTGGTGGTGTTAGCTGGGTTGGTTTGCGCTGCGTTGAGAATGCTATTGATATCTAGATTGGTAAAGATCGAGAACGGTAGTGTGCCACCTGCGTTATTTGTCGTTGGGGCATCATTACCGACTTTGATGGTGCCGCCCTGGGTAAATCCGGTTGCTTCTACTGTCGATGATTCAAGGCTTGTGTAATTTGTCGCTGCGATGCCAACCTGTCCACCACGGCCATTGGCACCATTGGTTTGGATGAGAGCACTTTGTAAATTGATGTCGCCAGAGGTGGTGGTGATTTGGATATTGCCGCCATTACCAGAGCCATTGGCTTGTATTTGGGCGTTATTGATAACTTGATTATTGACTGTTTGCAGGGTAATTGCGCCGCCTGGGCCGTTATTACCATTCGCCTGAATCAGACTTCCAGCTTGAATACTGCTTGATGTTGCTACTGCTAAAACGGTACCGCCGGTGTTGCCGTTTGCTTGGACTTGGCCAGCAATAGAAAGTTGAGTAGCTTGGAGATTGAAGTTACCGCCAGGGCCGTTATTGCCGTTAGCCTGCATTACCGAACCGGTTTGAGTTGTTACTTGTGGAGCAGCAATACTAATGGTGCCACCTACTCCTGAGATCTGGGCATTGTCAGTTGAGTTGGGTGCAACAGTTGCATTTGCCGTAATCGTAGCTGTTGGGGAAACAGTCACACTAGAGCTAGCCACTAAGGTAATTGTGCCGCCTGAATTATTAGGCGTTGCTGTTGCTACCGTTGCTTGGGCTGCAACCTGAGCCGGGGTTTGAGCAGTGAAGGTCAAACTGGCTATCGGGGCAGATGGTACTCCAGTACTTGCAGCGCTAGCCACATTAATAATGGTGGTCGTACCAGACTGAGCTGCAGATGCCGCTTGAGCAATATTGATATTAAGGACTGCAGCATTCGGGGCAACTAGATTTACGACATTCATTAATGGGCTAATTGGGGTTGCTAATGCGGAGACTTTAACGGCATTCGCTGCCACATTGTTACTTGCTACAGTGGCAGCAGCAGCAGCACTTGCGGCAGCTGCGGTGGCTTTAGCTGTGGTTTGGGCAGCTGCTGTAATGGCGTTCGCACTTGGCGCAGCAGGTGCTTGGGCGGCGAGCTCCTCTTCTTTGGTACGCACCACAGTAGTGCTAGAACTACTTGAAGAGCTGCTGCCTGATCCTGAACTTGAGCCATTTGAGCTAACTGAACCGGATAAAACAATTGCGCCACCAGTCACATTAATAGATCCAGTTGAGCCACCAGAACTACTTAATGCACCATTAACGGTCACTGCCTGAGCAGTCGCGGTGATCTGGTTTGCACTAGTAGTACTTCCAGAAGACAGGGATAAAGCAGCTGAGTTCATCACCAAATTACTAGTTGAGCCGGTTGTAATTGCGCCGTTGTTAGTAATGGTTCCGGTTGCGTTTAAGGTTAAATTACCAGCACCTGAAATGGTCGCCCCAGCAGCTACTGTGAGATTTCCGGCCACATCGACGGTCACGTTAGAGGTGCTTAATGCCGTTGAAATCGCTGCTGCTGTAGAGCTATCAACCACTAAATCAGTCGGATCTAAGAGCCACATTCCGCTCTTTCCCTTAGGGGCAGAAACATCAACAACTGCTGTTGTAGCTATTACCAAAGTACCCGCTGATGACGTTTCTATGTAACCACCGTTGCCACCTAGGATGCCACCGAGTGCTTTTAAAGTACCTGCAACCGTGGTTTTGATGCTTGACCAAAGATTGATCTGACCGCCATCACCCTTTTGAGTTGATGAGGCATCAATCGTTGCACCAGCTTCTAAAACGACAGTTTTAGCGAGATTTTGTGCTTGAACATTGGTACGAGTACCATCAGCATTTTGGGTATATTGAACATTTGTGGTGCCAACGTTTACAGTACCGCCGTTTACTGTTCCCTTGGCATTAATCGTAGATCCAGCAGCCAAAGTGATGTCATCGCCCTGCAAAGTGATCTTGCCGCCGTTGGCGTTTGCTCCTTTGCCATTGGCGCTAATCGTGCCGTTTTGGCTGATTGTGGACGCAACTAGCTCTATGATGCCCCCGTTATTAACCATCGAAGAGGCGGAAATACGGCCGGTGTTCCTGATCACTGAGCTCATCAAGCTATTTGCTGCACCTGCAGCTATGATGACTAAGCCACCGTCAACTTTGACCAAACGTTTGTTCTCGATCAGGGCATTGATTGCTGACTCGTCAACTTTCACACTGATGAGACTATCTCCACGGAAGTCCAAAGTAATTTGCTTACCGGCTGCCAGAGCAACGGTACCTGAGCCAATTTTGGCGATTAAATAGCCGTCATTACGTACTTCTGGGGCCAACAGGGCAATGTAGCCATCCTTAGCATTGGCGCTAATCGTGCCTTCATTGATAATTTTTCCGGTGCCATCGCCTTTATAAGTCGATTTACCGTCCATAAAGTCCTTATTGGAGATGTTCATAGTGGTCGCTACGACCCCTGCTGCATCAACCTGGGATCCCTTGCCAAAAGTGACCCCATTGGGGTTCACCAAAACCACCTGTCCGTTAGCCTTAATTGCCCCATCAATAACCGATGGAGAAGAGCCTGTAACGCGGTTCAAAGTGACTGCCGAACTATTGGGCTGATTAAAGGTCACAGTAGCATCTTTTCCGACGTTAAAACTCTCCCAATTCACCACTGCTCTTTGTGAAGCTTGATTAACTTGAGTTTGTAATCCGGATTGAGTAATGACTGCAGTACCAGCAACAACTTGTCCAGCAGTTGGTAAAGCACGCGCATTATTTTGCGCATGAGCGATCGAAATTTGTGCAACCCAGATGACCAAAATTGCTAACAGAATTTGCGCAATGAAAAAGAATTTTTGCGTAGAAATTTGATGGGTATTTTGAGATCTGATCTGCCCGCTGTTTTGAATAAAAACAGGGGCCTTTTTTAAAACGGAAATGGACCACAAATTATGGTCCAAATTTTGCGCCTTGAAGGTGATGATTTGAGGATAAGTTTTACCTCGTAATCGCCATACATGCTGAGCTAAAAATTTAGTCTGAATGATGTGCGATGAAATTGGCCTTAAGCTCAGTCTTACGAAATAAAACACATTCAATAAATTTTGCGCGCAACATTCGGCACCCACACAGATGTGTGAGAACAACTGATTGCATGGGGAACAAAATTTATCCACTAAAAACACTAAAATTTAATTTAACAATCGCTATAAAATTAACTACGCATTAATATGCAAAAACCCCAATAGATATTTGGGGTTCAAGTCTTATTTAAGCATATTCACCCTAGGGCTAACAAGCGCCTAGCTCAAGTAAATCAAAATGAAAAAATGAGCCCCTATATCTCAAGGATTTAGCGCAACTTAATAAGCCCAAATATTTAGTGGGATTTTGAAAAAAGAGGATTTTGGAGAATTTTGACCCCTTTTTAAAGGTGTAAAAATGCTGTTTTTTAGGCTGGAATTTTCCTGGATTTGGGGTCAAAAAATGGGTTATTTTTGCACCCTTACCCTCTAAATTAAGGGTAAATTTTTAAGGATTTATTCGCACCAGTATTTGAATAATTTACCTGTATTGAATACTGAAATTTTTACCAATCCGCTGTGCTGCTACTGTGAAATTTTTAGTTCGCCTCATGATCTCTATATAGTCATTTTTTAGAAAAATCTTAGCTAAGAACTGGCAGTTAAATGCTCTCCTTTTTAGCTACTTGCTAGCCTAAATTTTTGTCAATTTTGAGGTCAAAAAATAATGGCATTTCGGGAGGTAAATTTGAATGATTTTTAGGCTCATTTCTGCGCCCTTTTTTGATTCTTTTTGAGTGTCATTTTCATCATTAATATTGTGCTTTTTTGACATCAAAATAGATCTTCTTTTTGACGAAAATTAGGTCAAATTTTGTTGCTTAAATTTCCACTCATGCGGTGTGAATTCATTTTTCATTCTTCATAAGTTACATGAAGTTTTTTTGAAGTGATGAGTTTGAAAATTACTATTGAAATCAACACTTAGATCGTTTTACTTGATGCATACAATCAATTCATTAGAGATTTGTTTACGATCATTTCTCTCTACTGATTGGCGAAATTGGATTTGTTTTTTACTCTATTTGCTGATCAAAAGTGCTCTAAATAGAGACCCAAAAAAATGACTTATTTTGACTTACGATTTCGATCAAAAAAGAGATCTTTTTGGGGTATTTTTTGAGCTCTAAATTGGATTTCCTGGAGACTTCAAATATGGATCTATTTGGGGTGCAAATAAGCCTATTTTTTGCCCCATTTAGCCTGCATTGAATATCTCAATCCAATACAATGGAGGCTATTCATTAAATATATGTTTTTAATAGAGAAAATGACTCAAAACACCTTTTTTCGCCTCAACAAGCTGTCTTACTCTGCATTAGCACTTTTTGTAGGGGGTGCTAGCATTTCTAGCGCTGTCTATGCCCAAGTTGATGCCGGCGCCTTGCAGCAGAATTTAGAGCGTCAACTCCCCTTGCCCTCCCCCCTTGCCCTTCCAGAATCAGCCAAACCTACCGCTCCACGTGAAAGTGCCTCTAAAGCGGGTGAAGTCCGCTTTACGGTCAATTCTTTCGTTTTGGAAGGGGTAAAGCTACTTCCTGAAGCTACGGTTCAGGGTGTTCTCAAGCAATGGGTAGGCAAACCCGTCAATTTTGATGATTTGCAAAAGGCTTGTGATGCTGTTGTCGCTTTGTATAGATCTAAGGGATTTACTGTTCAAGCTATTTTGCCTCCACAAAAGATTGCTGATGGCGTAGTGAAGATTTTGATTACTGAAGCCAAGTTAAGCGAAGTGATTGTGGACACCCCGCAAGGCAACACGCGTTTTGGTAAAGATCGTGCTGCCCAGTACATTACTTATGCAAATCCCGTCGGCGGTCCGCTCAATATGGATAACTTGGAGCGTGCCTTAATCATTTTGAATGAAACTCCTGGTGTAATGGTATCTAGTCAATTAGAGCCAGGCAAGAATGATGGTGAGACTGCTGTTCGAGTACAGCTCACTGAACCCCCTATTGCTGCCGGTCGTGTTGAACTCAATAACTACGGAAGCCGTACTACTGGTGCTAACCAAGGCGTGGTTGCTTTAAATGCCAATAACGTTACAGGCATTGGTGATCAAGCGGCGATTAACGGAATTGCTTCTGAAGGTTCGCAATATATTCAAGCGGCCTACTCTTTGCCTGTTTCTCCTGATGGTCTTCGCTTAGGAGTAGCTGGAACCTACTTGAACTATAAGAACGTCAGTAGCTATGTGTCTGCCAATAGCGGTGTGGGCGATGCATGGACAACGGGTTTGAGTGCAGCCTATCCACTCATTCGTAGTCAGGCAACAAACCTCAATGCAACTCTGAACTATGACATTAAGAGTTACATGAATAAAAATAATACGACTCAATATGTCATCAGCAGCTACAACATTAATAACTTTTCTATTGGCATGTCAGGCAACCACTATGACGGCTTTGCTGGCGGCGGCATCTCGACTGGTTCGGTCTCTGTAGTACAAGGCTACCTGGATATTCTAGGAACCAGCTCCAAAGGTTATGGCGCTTACACCCCGCCTAGCTTTTCTAAATTGGCCCTCTCTGGAAGTCGTAATCAACAGCTGACTGAAGACGGATTAACCTCTTTCTATGTTGCTGTCAGCGGTCAAGCTGCTTCAGTTAACTTAAACTCCGCAGAGCAGTTTTATCTAGGAGGTCCTTATGGGGTGCGCGCCTATCCAGTTGCACAGGGTGGTGGCTCACAAGGTGGCTTAGCTACAGCCGAATTGCGTCGCCAGTTACCAGAGAATTTCACAATCAGCGCCTTCTTTGATGCTGGCGCTGTACAGCAATACAAAAATCTATATCCAGGCTGGCAGGGTCAAACCCATGCCAACAATACTTACTCTTTAATGGGTGCGGGCTTGGGTCTTAAATGGATCTTTGGTGGGTGGAACGTTGCTGGTTCAGTAGCTTGGCAAGTGGGTAAAAATCCTCTATACAACCAGTATGGACAAGCAGTAAATACCGATGGCACCACTACCAATCCTCGTGGCTGGATTACCGGTAGCTATACATTTTGATGATGGCTTAATTACTTAGCCTGAGTCATGACTGGGTCGCTACCGGGGTCGCCACTACAGGGTGCGGCCCTTTTACTTTGTGCGTAGAGATCTGCGTTTTCCATGCGCTCACTATTACCAGGGTGCGTAGATAGAAACGGAATGGCTGCACCCTCACCTAAAGCGTTCATCTTGGCAGCAAAGCGATAACTTCCACACGGAGAGTACCCCGCTTGCATTGCCCACTGCATACCCATCTCATCAGCTAAGCGTTCATCATTACGACTAAATGTGAGACCTACCCCCTTGGCGGCGTTACCAATAATTAAGCCGCTAAAGGGAATAAAGTAACTCGCAATCATGCCTAAGGCTTGGCTAGTGGCATCTACTGCTGCATCGCGATTCTTGGCGTAATCTGCTTGCGTATGGCCCAGTTGATGATGGGCTAACTCATGACCCATGACGGTGGCCATGACATCAGGATCATTGCCAAACTGCGCAATGAAACCATTGGTAAAAATGATGTAGCGCTGATTGTTTTGTAGCTCTGCAAAGGCATTGATCTCTTTTGAATCTGATAAGCCCACAATAAATGGAAAGGGGACCGTTTTCACCATTTTTTGACGAACCGTAGCTAGATTCTTTTCTGCGCTACTGGCGCTTAGATTGGTATTGGCGGTTTGCCACCATGTCTCATTGGGTATTTGAACTGCCATTGGCTTTTTAGTGCTAGAACAGGCCACAAGGAGCGCGCTGCAAAGAACTGCCAAGGTATTGCGTGTAGTGCAAATACCAAAACCCATATTTAAATCAAAATATCTTTGAGGCCACGCATACCCGGAGAATTAGCAGGTGGAACTGGTACCGGAGTCGCTGGTGCAGGCTGATTTGGGCGTTGAGCAGCCTTTGCAGCCTCCTCAAGAGCCCTTCTAATGGCCTCAGTTGAACCCGCCAAGCTAAAGCGCGTGACGCCAAATGCTCCAGACTGCAGCGCTACTGCAAAGCCAATCGTGTCCCCTGCTTTAACAGCATTGAGCACGGCATCAAAGGGATCCAAGATCTGAAAGAGATTACCGCCAATTTGGGTGCATTGCATGGATAAGGCTGTAGAGATGCTTGCGCTATTCATGAGCACAGAGTACTTAGCACCTGGTTGGCACTGCAAAGCTTGATGAAGGTAGAACAAACATTTATCAGCCGCACAAAAGACCCCAAAAGAGGATTTGGAATCATTAGATGTGTAGGCTTCTGTAGTGGCGCCATTCATGTCTACTATCCAGCTCTGATAAGCCACCTTCTCACCCGCAATAGCAAGCTGAGATGAGAGGCTTAAGAAAAACAGCGTGGATAGTAGAAGCTTTTTCATTGGGATGAGCTTACATCACAATCTTGGCAGATTCACGCAATTTCTTAACAGTTTCAGCCAGATACTGCTGCACGATGGCTTGGCGCAACTGCGGCTTAGCCTCATCAAACGTTGGGAATTTGAATGCGCGCTTATCGTCAACCTTCACAATCACCCAACCACCTTGAGTTTGGATTGGTGCATTAGATATGGCACCTTTACTCAGATTCACAATCACATTGGCTACAGGGGCTACAACCTGGCCTGGCAATACCCAACCAATTTGACCGCCATTGGCTTTTGAAGCTTGATCAATGGAATAGTCTTGCGCCAACTTACCAAAGAGCTCACCCTTCTGGATGCGTCGGATTAAATCGTTTGCATCAGTTTCAGTTGTCACAATAATTTGGCTCAAGCGATATTGGGTCGCAGATGCACCTTCACCAATGAGTTTTCTTTGGCGGTCATACTCTTCGCGTAGCTTTGCATCTGAAATAGGATTCTTCTGAAAATGATTTTCCAAAAATGCTTGAATCATCAATGTTTGCTTGAGTTGAGCAATCTGATCCCGGAAGTCGATATCTTTATCTAAGCCTTGGCGAATCGATTCTTGAGTAAGTAACTCACGATTAATCAATTCATCTTTAAGTGCATTCTTGAGTTCTGGTGAATCTTTTTGACCTTGAGCCATTGCTGCTTTGACATTAAGATCCAGCAAGCCATTGGTAAGCGGCGTGCCGTTGACTGTTGCAAAGAAATCCACATTATTGGAAGCAGGCTTATCGGCTGCATAGATCGACTGACTGATCACTAAAAGACCAGCCAGGAGAGAATAAATAAGTTGTTTTTTCATGGGCTTATTTTATGCCAAAGATGTGCCTAGGTGGTGCACACAAGCCTTACTTGGTATCAATCAAGATAGGAGGCGATTCTTCCATAACCTGACCATTTCTGATGGATTGGATCTTAATTTCAACTGGTTTTGCGCCCGGTGGCACTTGAGATGCGCTGAAAGTATTTGTTTCAGGATCATATTTGAGCCAGGTTGGCAAAGGTGAACCATCAGACTGAATCGCCCTTTCAATAACGGAACCGGTTGTTGGTGAAGCGGTCAAGGTAGCGGTGTTAGCCACAATAGAAGCAGGTAATAATGCTTCGGGCACTGTGAACTTAAACCCTTGAACCGGTGACGAAGAAGCTAAAGTAGTTGGCTCACCGTTAATCAACACTTTGACTAAAATATTCACCATGCCAGACTCTGGTTTTGGAATTAAGGCATCCTTATTAAAGGCCTGCATACCAGCAAACATCTTCAAACCAGCAACAGCATTAGCATCAGGAGCCATCACTACATTGACGCTTCCACTGTTTTGAGCAGGAGAGAAGAACACAAAATTCGTAGAGTTCTGAATGGTTGATGCAACTGCAGCATTATTAGTTAATGGCGAATTTTGCGTTGGCATCGCTACAGGAACTGCAATTGGTGCCACAAAATTAGCGGGCGCAGGTATTAATGGCTGAGAAGCTGGAGGGAAGTATGCAGGCAATCCAGCCGGAACGAATGTAGGAGGTACAAAGACTTGCGGCACATAACCAAGCGCTGGTGTTATGACGGCAGGACTACCCCAATTATTGGTGCCGGCAGTGTTTTGATTAGCAGAGTAATTATTCGAACCATTGATTGTTAATGCGTCCAAGCTTCCCGGATTCTGGAGATTCATTTGACCAGCCCCAGCGCCACTGGTTTGCAATGGCAATAAATAAGTAATGGTGGCTGTTGGGTCATAAACAGAGAAGGTTACCGTACCAGGTTGAGTTGTAGCCTGTGCCGTCATTAAATTGGCACGATAAGTCTGGTTTGAATAGGTAGAGACATTCCCAACCAAGCTAACAGTTCCAACATAATTTAAGACAGAATTTGCCTGATTTTGATTAACTACCACTTGCGCATTGAGGCTATAGAGTGGCGATACGTTACCAACAGATGCACCAAAGTTCACGCTAGATGCAGCACTAGAGCCTGCCGTTGCATCAGGCGCGATTGCAGCAACCAATAAGGTATGGGTATTTGGCACTAAGTCATTTACGGTGCCATTAAATGTGACATTTGGATCTTCAGAAATCATCGTGCGAATATAAATAGGATTCATATTCAGATACTTAATGGTGCTGGTAATAGCAGGAGTTGAGTACTGGAAATAACTGTTATAGCCGGAATATAAGAATCCGACAGTTGGGGTGCGGCCAAGGTAAGACGCATCGCCAATAAATGTATTACCGTTATAGGTCTGCCCTACTGCTGTGATGATGTCCGCCAAAATGTTAATGCTTGAGCCAGTCATCGCAAGGGAATTGAGACGCGCCGCTGAGCCAACACTATCCCCAATGGTGACGACTCCAGTACCAGCATTGGCAACTAAAGATTGTGACTTAGCAGTCGCTCCATCAATCTTGCCCAAGAAATTAATATTGGCATTGGAAGTTCTCAGAGTAGTTGTACCACTTACCGTTGATCCCAAAATCAAATCGCTATAGGTCTGCGCTCCAGTGGTGGTGATATTGCTTAACAATTGGGTCGTACCGCTAGTGATATTGAGATACGGCAATGTCACTGCGCTTAAGGTACTGAATGAGGCCGGATTAATTGCAGTACCGTTTGAAGTAATGTTCGGCGCGCCAATAGCAGAGCCATTGCCTACGATCAGACTGGATCCAGCATTTAAAGTGGTGCCGCCCACATAGTTGTTAATACCGCTTAAGGTAATTGGGCCACTATTGCTAATCGTCACGCTACCAGCACCTGCAATAGTCATTGCAATATTTGCTGCAGATGAGAGGTTGAAGTTCACATTGCCGTTATTGACTACCGCTGATGTGATAGGTCCTGCCACTGCATTGTCATAAACCACAGATGTTGCAACTGGAATAATCACATTAGCTACGTTCGATAAATCTGGAATAGCACCAACGGTAGTGGTACCAGTCGTTGTCCAGTTAGCAGGATTAGACCAATTACCACCGCTATTAGGCCCTGTATAAGTTACAGAGTTGAGCTGGGTAATAACGCCATTACTGCCAGCATAAAGACCGCTATTGACCAAGGCATTAACTGCAATTTGATAATTGGCTTTATCAGCTCCATTTAAGAGCACACCCAAGTTGTATGCAATACCAGTGCCTACGTTCTTTGTTGAGAATGTACCAGTTGCTGTTGCACTTATGGCATCGCCAGCAATAAAACCACTGCTTGCTGTGATGGCCAAGTTATTCATGTAAACGGAACCGTCGTAAACCTTGGATACCCCTGCAATACCCAAGTCAGCATAGGCGAGTTGCTTCGGTGTTACATCCAAACCACCAATCACCGCCATGGAATTGAAGTTGCTTCCGGTAATACTTGGTGAACTGGCGCCTAAGGCATAACTACCAACCGAGAGATTTCCAGAGCTACTATTGACAGGATTGATTGCATTGGCGGTAAATTGCGCCGTTGATCCTAGGCCATCGTTCATAGTGACCATATTCCCAACTACCGTTACCGGAATACCACTAATAACTGTACCGTCAGCTTTCAAGTAAGCGGCAGTCACAGATCCATAACTTGGAGCGGTGCTATAAACGGTAGCGTTATTAGCCATTTTCACCAATAACTGCTCTGCTGGGGCGATTACATAGTTACCTGCAACATACTGAACTAAGTAGTTTTGTGGATTTAATCCGCTTGGTAATAGAACGTTGGTATAGAGGCCAGGGGTATTCACCTGATCATTTGTTCTGGAAATTACTAAAGCTGCGCTGCCTAATGCGCCGCTAGTAGAGGTATCACCGTTCACAAAACCGGCATACATTGCACCTGCATATCCACCAGCACAGGCTAAACCACCACAATTAGTAGCGCTACCAACGAGATCTGTTTGAGAAACAAACTTACCATCTGCAACTGCAGTGACAAGCAATGTTGCTTTATTAACTCTCAAATTAGCAGCAACATAGGTGATGTTGTAATTTGTCGTGCCAGCACCAACAGCATTAGCAATAGAAATTGCATTCGCATACGTTCCAGCATTAATCGCTCCTGGAATCACTTGATTGCCGTTATAGAGAATGGTTGCGCTACTGACATAATCTCCATTACGTAAGCTTCCCACCAAACCAGAGGTTGGTGTTGTGAGGGCGGACTGAGAAATCACTGCCAAAGATCCATATATACTGGTCTGGTCAAGCGCAGTCACAGTCAATGGTGCAGCAGTAACGGTCAAATTTGCCGGAGTATAGCTAATCACATAGTTATTGCCAGCAGTGAGAGAGCCTTGGGTAATCGCGTAAGTTCCAACATTAGATGCTGATCCAGCACTACCGTTATAAGCACTTGCTGCAGTAATCAATGCCCCACTCATCGTGTCGCCATTTACTAGACCAGTCACTGTTTGATAAGTGAGAGTCGGTAAGGCAGCGTCCGCATAAACCATCGTCGTAGAATTAGCCACCACATTAATTGGTTTCGGATTTACCGTCAGTACACCAGTTTGATAAGTAATGGTGTAGTTAGCAACGTGAGCACCAACCGCGTTATTGGAAACAATCGTATATGCACCAATATTAGTAGTACCAGGCACGACTGCATTACCAGCAACCGTTAAACCAACTCCAGAAATAGTATCGCCATTCACCAACCCGGTAGAAGTAAATGCTGAGCTTCCCAAAGTGAATGCTGAGCCATAAGTGGAGGATTGAGCATTTGCGCTAACGATCAAGGCTGCTGGCGTTACTGTTATCAGTGCCGGTGTATAGCTAATGGTGTAGTTAGATCCAGCACTCAGAGTGCCCTGAGTAATTGCATAGGTACCGATATTCGATGCTGACCCTACTCCACCGTTATACGCAGTTGCAGCCGTAGTTAAAGCGCCAGTAAATGGAGTATCGCCGTTTTTCAAGCCTACTGCAACGTAGCTCAGAATTGGCAAGCTAGAAGCCGCATAAGTCATTGTCTTGGTATCAGCCGTAACTGTTATGGCCGCAGGATTGATGACCAAATTACCGCCGACATAGGTAATGGCGTAATTGGACAATAAAGTTCCCGCAACTGCTACAGCATTGCTTGGGGCTACCCCACCGTTATAGGTGCCTGCATTCTCAGTAGCCGCAACACCAGCAGAACCACCGTAAGTTAAGGTCACGGCGCTAACACTATCCCCGCCGATAAATCCGCTACTTACAAAACCAGTAGTTCCTAAGCTAGCGATCGCAGTGCCGTAAGTAGTGGATTGCGCATTCGCTGTAATCGTGACGGGTTTACCTGTGATGTTCGCAGTTAAGGCAGTAGCAACATCGGCAATATAGTAATTTGGATTGGAGATACTTAAACCACTCAGATTAGCGGTCACGGTAATACCTGAAGCTGCATTAGCGCTGGCAAATGTTCCGGCCGTTGCTGTGCCAGATAAGGTGGCTGTATCACTACCCAATAATCCGCCAGAAATAGCCAAGGTGCCACTCAAAGTCGCCGCAGTAGTAGTGTCATACACCTTATTAGCCGCTGTCAGGCCACCGATGGTGACTGGTGCAGGAGTGATGTTGGCAGTTAATGGCGTAGTCACACCAGAGACGTAGTAGTTGGCGTTAGATAGAGCCAGGCTGCTCAAGTTAGCTGTTACTGCAATCGCATTACCTGCGTTAGCACTCGCAAAGGTACCTGCTGTGGCTGTACCAGATAAAGTAGCTGTATCGCTACCCAATAGACCACCAGCAATGGCTGATGTGCCAGTCAAGGTTGCTGCGGTTGTAGTGTCGTAGACCTTATTAGAAGCAGCCAAACCACTAATGGTGATCGGCGCAGGCGTGATATTGGCAGTTAATGGGCTAGCGACACCAGCAACATAGTAGTTAGCGTTAGACAGAGCCAAACCACTCACGTTCACTGCCACAGCAATTGCGCTACCCGCATTAGCAGTCGCAAAAGTAGCAGCTGCATTACCGCTCACAGTAGAAGTATCAGTACTCAATAGACCGACAACCGTTTTTGTACCGCTCAAGGTAGCAGCAGTAGTAGTGTCATATACCTTATTAGTTGCTGTCAGACCACCAATGGTGACTGGTGCAGGAGTGATGTTGGCAGTTAATGGGCTAGTAACACCAGCAACATAGTAGTTGGCGTTAGATAGAGCCAAGCTACTCAAGTTTGCAGTAACCACAATAGCGTTGCCTGCATTAGCGCTAGCAAAGTTACCAGCTGTTGCTGTGCCAGATAAAGTAGCCGTATCGCTACCTAATAGACCACCAGCAATGGCTGATGTTCCAGTTAAGGTTGCTGCAGTTGTTGTGTCATAGACCTTATTCGAAGCAGCTAGGCCACTGATCGTGATAGGTGCAGGAGTGATGTTGGCAGTTAATGGGCTAGCGACACCAGCAACATAGTAGTTAGCGTTAGACAGAGCCAAACCACTCACGTTCACTGCCACAGCAATTGCGCTACCCGCATTAGCAGTCGCAAAAGTAGCAGCTGCATTACCACTCACAGTAGAAGTATCAGTACTCAATAGACCAACAACCGTTTTAGTGCCACTCAAAGTCGCCGCAGTAGTAGTGTCATACACCTTATTAGCCGCTGTCAGGCCACCGATGGTGACTGGTGCAGGAGTGATGTTGGCAGTTAATGGCGTAGTCACACCAGAGACGTAGTAGTTGGCGTTAGATAGAGCCAGGCTGCTTACATTGACGTTAACGTCAATTGCAAGACCGGCATTAGCTGTCGCAAAAGTGCCTGTCGCATTACCGCTCACAGTAGAAGTATCGGTACTTAATAGACCGACAACCGTTTTTGTACCGCTCAAGGTAGCAGCAGTAGTGGTGTCATACACCTTGTTGGATGCAGTCAAACCGCTAATCGTTACTGGAGCGGCTGCAATATTGGCGCTTAATCCTGTTGGCTGAGTTAGCACGTAGTTGGCAGCAACTGTGCCGCTTAGTGAATCCACTGCAGTAACACTGATAGCGGAGCCAATATTAATAGAGGCAAAGCTGGCACTTTGCACTAAGCCGATATTGGATGCATCTGTTGCAACAACACCTTGAAGCTGACCACCAGTGATTGTTGCCACATTAGTACCGTCGTAAGTTTTATTTGCTACAGCTGAACCGCTCACTGTCAAGACTTTTGGAGTGATATTGAGGTTGCCGACGTTATAAATTACCAACTTAGAAACATCGTAGTTGGTGGTGTAGCCAGAAACCGTGGATAAATTGCCGGCACTTAATACATAGTTGCCGATATTCACGCTACCACCGGCGCTATATGAACCAGATGCAATGGTTGGGGTAATGGTGAAAGTGTATTTGCCCTGCCCTGTTCCAGCACCTGAACCTGTACCCAAGGTATCAGTAGCAGTCCAAACGTTGCTGCCGGTAGTTGGGGCGGTAATAGTCAAGCTAACGATATTGGGACTTACAACGCCAACACCGCAGTTGGTGCAATATCCAGCAGACACATTGCTGCCAGTCGTGAGCGCATTACCCAAATAGTTTTCGTTGGCAGAGTTGACTATGCCATAGCTGGCTGTATTGCTGCCGGCATTCACAATCATTTGGAAGTTGCCAACCACCATCAATGAGCCCTTTACGAAGGTCAAGCTGTAGTTTGATGAGGTGGCTGTTGGCGTCAATGCATTTAATGTTGGCGCATTCATCGCCGTATTGAGTAGGCTGGCTGTGTAATTGACTGCTGCCCCACTGATTGCAGAACTAGCTGTGTCGGCACCCAACAAGCCAGCCAATTGATAGGTCAATGATGTTGGTGCTACGCCAACATAGGTTGACGCATCATTAGCTGTCATTGTTAATGATGCTGGAGTAATGGTAGCTCCACCTGTTGCAGTAGCAGCTGAACTTGGCAGTGCGTAATTGGATAGAGTAGTTCCCGCCTTCGCTACAAATGCAGATCCAATCGCTGCAGTCACTGTAGTGGCGCTTGCTACATTGGCATTGTTATAACTACCTGTTGTTTGAGTAATGTACGCACCTTCACTACCCACAAAACCAGTCAGAACATAAGATCCGTCTGTTAATGCAGTACCAGCAGTTAATGTGGCTGCTGTAGTGGTGTCATATACCTTGGATAGACTTGAGATCGAAACAGCAACAGTCTTCGGCGTAATCAGGACATTGCTCGTGCTAGCTGGCAATACATAGTTGCTAGCTGAACCAGTGCCATTTACCAAACTTAAGCCAGTGGTATTCAGGCTATTAACCCCAACAACGTTGGCATTACTTGCGCTAGCTGTGCCAGTCACGCCTAATGTCTGAGAACCAATACCGGTAGTAATAGTGAAGCTGGTGCCAGCGGCGCCTGCTGTAAAGTCCGTAGTGCCGTCATACACCTTGCTTGCACTGATGGCAACGGTTGCAGGAGTCACTACATATTGATTGCTTAAGGTTCCCGCCAATACAACTACATAGTTTGTATTAATAGTGCTTACTGCCAGCGTTCCAGCTGTGTAAGCATAAGTAGCCGCATTCAGAACCGAAGCAGCGGAACCGCCGCTAGTAAATCCAAGGCTACCGGTAAAGCTGAGTGGCACATTTACTGCAGAGTCACTATTTTTGTAACCTGTCGCAGTGTAGTTGCTCGCATTAGCCGAGAATGTCGTCGCATTTAGGGTATTGCCGTTGTACACCGCACTTTGGGCATTTGGATTCAGGGTCAGTGTTGCCTGCCCTACCGTCAAATTTCCAGCAACATAGGTAATCGCGTAATTCGATAAGCCGGAGCCAGTTGCTGCGCTCACTGCAACTACGCCACTATAGCTGCCAGCATTCACGGTGCCCGGGACTGAAGTACTTCCGCTATATAAGAGTGTCACTGCACTAATAGAGTCGCCAGAAAGCAATCCTGATTGCGTAAATCCACTAGTACCTAAACCAGTAGCACTGCCATACACACCAGTGACATTGCTTGCAGTGATTGTCAGCGCCTTAGCAGTGATGTTGGCAGTAACGCCTGTAGGTTGCGTTAGAACATAGTTGCCTGCGGCTGAACCCGTAATGCTATCGCTCATGACCAATGCAATCGCATTGCCAACGCTGCTAGAACTAAAGCTTGCTGCAGAGACCAAGGTGACATTCGCAGCATCAGCAGCAATCACACCGGACAAGGTTCCCGCTGTTACTGTTGCATTTGTAGTGGTGTCGTAGACCTTATTAGAAACTACAGTGCCAGTCACTGTTAGCGTTTTGGGAGTGATATTCATGCTCACGCCGCTAGGCTGAACTAGTGAGTAATTGGCCGCCGCACTACCGCTAATGCTATCTAAGAATGTCACCAAAATACCGTTACCTACATTCGCGGATGCAAAAGTGGCGCTCTGGGCCAATGTGACGTTGGCGCCATCGGTACCGACTAAACCAACTAATGAGCCGCCGATGACAGTTGCAGTTGTAGTGCCGTCATAAACCTTATTGGAAACTGTTGCTCCGCTAACGGTCAAAGACTTCTGTGTGATATTGGCAGTGATGCCAGTTGGCTGAATTAAAGAGTAGTTGCCTGCTGCGGAGCCAGTGATTGTGTCAGCAGCAGTCACGGCAATGGAAGTCCCTACCCCATTCTGCGCAAACGAACCTGCTTGATTCAAGACAACGGCATCAGAACCAATCACGCCAACCAAAGATCCGCCGGTAATCGTTGCGGTGGTGGAGCCATCATAGATCTTATCGGCGGCAACAGAAACGCCGCCTACCGTTAAGGCTTTTGGTGTCAGTGTTGCTACGTTTTTAGTACTGCCTGTAGTGGCGTTATAAGCTTGGGTAATTTTGTAGTTACTTAATACGGCAGTACCGCCACTGCTCACAATAGAAGTCACGTAGTTGCTGCCATTATTAGCAACATTACTTGCGCTGAAGATTGCGCTGGATAATCCAGTAATCGTCTCGCTATTAACCAAGCCTGTAGCTACAAATGAAGCTGGCGTAATATTGGTTGTGCCGTTGTACTCGGCCGTTACCGCAATACCCAATGGCGCAGGATTCACGATTGCGATGATGCCAGTTGGCTGAACCAAAATATAGTTAGCAGCTGATGCGCCAGTAATAGAGTCATTCATGACCACGGCAGCAGAAGTGCTGACGTTCGGATTAATCAGTGTTGCTGATTGAACCAGGGTGACGGTATCGCCAGCAGTAACACCAACCAAAACACCGCCTGTAATCACGATTGATGTCGTGCCATCGTATGTCTTAGTCGTTGCGACTGTTCCAGTGACTGTCAGGATTTTTTGATTCTGGGCAACTAGGGTAACGATATTCTGAGAGATACCTGCAGTAGCGTTATAGGATGGTGAGAATGCATAGTTTGTTGCCAAGGCAGTACCGCCTGAGATCACAATACCCGTCACAAAATTGCTGCCGTTACTAGAGATGCTGGAGCTCTTGATGGAAACGCTGCTTAATCCAGTAATCGTTTGGCCGTTAATCAGACCATTAATCGTGTATGAAATTGGTGAGATGGTATTAGTGCCATTGGCCACACCAACTACCGAGATGCCAAGCATGGCTGGTGTGATGTTGGCGGTAATACCGGTTGGCTGTATGAGACTGTAGTTGCTAGATGCACTTCCAGAAATTGATGCGCTGGCAATAATAATGATGCCGTTACTCACATTAGGGGATGAGAAACGACCTGCTTGTGTGAGGATAACGTTTGATGCATCTGCCGCTAATACTCCAACCAATGTTCCGCCAGTGAGGACTGCATTGGTGGTACCGTCGTATACCTTATTCGCCACAGTACCGTCACTGACCGTAATAGTCTTAGGCGTTACTGCTGCAGTGATTCCTGTAGGCTGAACTAAACTGTAATTAGCAGCTGAGAAACCAGAGATGGTATCGGCCATCACCACAGGAACAGCACTACCTACGTTGGCACTATTTAAAGTACCTACCTGCTTTAGTGTCACCACATCAACGCCAATAACACCAACCAGTGATCCACCCCACACTGTTACGCTAGTAGTGCCGTCATAAACCTTCTTATCAGCAAGAGTGCCTGTAACGGTTAGCGTCTTAGGCGTCAAAGTAACGCTGTTCAATCTATTGCCAGAGGTAGTACTTGCTACAGTTCCAAATGAATAGTTATTTGCATTAGCCGTACCAGCGCTGATCGTGATTGAGCGCACGAAGTTAGCAGCATTTGCAGCGACATTCATGCTGTCAATCACTGCGCTGGAGATACCTGTGAGCGTTTCACCATTCACCAAGCCAGTTACTGAGAATGTAGTTGGAGTGATCGTTGTGGATCCGCTATAAATCGCTGCTACTGAGATACCCAATGGGGCCGGAGTAATCTTGCCCACAATGCCGGTAGGCTGAACTAGGCTGTAGTTAGCGCTCGCAGTACCGGCAATGCTGTCGCTGATTGTTACAGCAATAGCGCTTCCAGCATTTGCAGAACTAAATGTGCCCGCTTGTGTCAAGCTCACACTAGCAAGGTCTCCAGCGATCACGCCAGATAAGGTGCCACCAGTAACCGTAGCCACGTTACTGCCGTTGTATACCTTGTCAGTTACAGTAGTGCCTGTAACGGTAAGTACTTTTGCAGTAATGTTTGCCGATAAGTTGGCCGGTTGGGTTACTAGGTAATTCGATGCCGCAGTTCCGCTAATGGCAGTGCTAACGACAACACCAATTGCTGAACCCACCCCACTCTGCGTAAAGCTACCGCTTTGGGTAAGACTCACGTTAGCCAGATCCGCTGTAATGACACCGACTAAAGTACCACCAGAAATAGTGGTCGCTGTTGTACCGTCATAAACCTTATTGGCCGCCAAAGGAGTTCCGCCCACTGTAATCACCTTGCGAGCAATATTGGCGGTGACACCGGTTGGCTGAGTTAAGGTGTAATTTCCGGCGGCTGAGCCTGCAATGCTATCCACCATGATGAGCGCAACACTATTAGCTGCATTTGCTGAAACAAAGCTTGCAGTTTGAGTCAGAGTGACATTTGCCAGATCTACTGTAGCTACGCCGACCAATGAGCCACCAGATACAGTAGCGCTAGTCGTACCATCATATGTTTTAGCAGCAATAGTGATACCAGTAACGCTCAAAGCCTTTGGTGTCAGGGTCACGGTATTTTGAGTATTACCGGACAAGGTGTTGTATGCAGCAGTAATGCTGTAGTTATTCATGGAAGCTGTGCCACCGCCTACCGTGATGCCCGTTACGTAATTACTGTTATTAGCAGCCACATTGATGTTATTAACTGTTGCTGAGCTAATGGCTGAAATGGTCTGGCTATTAACTAAGCCGGTTACGGTAAATGCCGTAGGAACAATGGTTGTTGTGCCGCTATATTCACCGCTAATAGTGATGCCCAATGGCGCAGGTGTAATGCTAACCTTATTGGTAGCAGCACTCTGGGAAGTATTGACGGGTAAGCCGCTTGATAAGGTGCCGTTATAGCTTGTATTGATTAGATAATTGCTTGCAGAGAAGCTACCAACTGTCGATGTACCACCTATTGAGCTTACATAGGTACTTACGCCATTGGCATTAGCTGAGCTTGCCGTTACTGAAGTGATAGTATCCCAAGCTGCAAGTCCAGTTGCAGCTATAGTGGAATTAGCACTAGTAAAGGTAGTTGTGCCGTTATAAACACCAGATACTGCGATACCTAGCACTGCTGGGGTAATGGTGTATTTGTGAGCAGCGGGGATCACAGTAACAGTTGACCCATCAGACGCAGAAATACTTGTCGATGTAAGAGCTGTATTAGTTTGAACCGCATTAGCGTTAGTTCCATTTAGCGCTGTTGTACCACCTACTGTTGGGCTAAATACGAGTACGGATTTAATGTAAGCAATAGAGCCGCTAGTGATAGCTGCCAAACCAAATGTCGCGGTGCTACTACCAGTAAAGCTAACAGTTGCATTGGCCTGTATCCAATCATTGGCAGCATTAGAGTTATATGCAGTTCCATAGACGGCGGTGTAATCACTATTGATTGTTACGGAGATAGCAAGGGTACTGGTGATCTTTTGACGGTAATTAATATAGTTACCGCTGACATAATTCCCTGGTTGAACAGGCATACCACCAGCAATACCGTAAGAGATATTCGTTGTAGCATCAGCATTCGTAGTGTTGATACCGAGCGCTCCAGCGATCGCATAAGGTGACGCTTCAGGCTTAGCCATAGAGATTGCAATTACACCACCCGTATTGGTGAGAGTGCCAAGGGATGTGATATCGCCACCAGTAATTGTGCCTGCTGCGATACCATTGCCAGCAATAATACGCATGCCTGTAACACCGGCATTATTAGCACCCGCAAGACTCACACTGCCGGCTGCATCGACCGTCAAACCACCAAGCGTTCCTGAGTTCTTAATTAAAGCAGCAGTCGTAATTCCGCCACCAACTCCCCGCCCGGTTAAATACACGCCTGATGCACCAGTAATGGTTGCAGAAGCTGCGGCGCTAATTGCAAGGCTGGTAGATCCAGCCGAGCTACCACTCATGGTAACAACTCCAGCAGTTACGCTGCTTGCACTGACAACTCCCGCTGCAGCGCTGGCGTAGATTCCATAGCTGCTTGCTGCAGTACCAACAGATGTTCCTGTGATAGTGATTGCACCACTAGAGGTATTTAAGGCGGCAGAATAAGTTACTCCAGATGCCGTAGTCGATACACCCTTAAGCGTGATATCCCCAGCAGCATAAATTGCACTAGCAATCTTCACGCCATCTAAGGCGGTAGCTAAGGTGGATGCATTAGCCGTGGTAATAAATCCGCTAACCGGTGTGCATGGCGCTGTTGTGCAACCATAGGTATTGTCAATAGTGACGTAGCCAGGCAATGCTGCTGTACTGGTTCCGATTGCTGCAGGAGTAATAGCCGCACCTGCTGATTTAGCAACATAATTAATAACGGAGCCTGTGCCCGTAGTAAATGTTAGAACTCCGCCAGCAATAGTGGACCCTAAAGTTCCCCTGGTTGTGTCATAAATAAGATTAGCTGCAGGTGTACCGCTGTTCGCCACCAATGTAATTGCACCGCTTTGAGCAATGTCATTATTCGAAGTAAAGCTGATGTTCGAACCTACTGCGTTATCGTTAATCGCGCCAGTTTGAGTAATACCGGTATTGGTTCCTGCAGCGGCGTTATTTGCAGTGACAGTGATATTGCCGCCACCCGCATTAATCGTAATAGCGCCTAAAGAGACGATGGTGGTTGATGCGCCGCCAGTACCTGTCACGGTAAGGCTATTAGCGGTAATTGCACCAGTAGCAGTAATTGGTGTTGCAGTAGCGGTCGATGTGGACTGGGTTCCAGTAAGGGTCACTACCCCACCGTTAATGGTGCCGGTATCACTAATGCTTGCTGCTGTCGTAGTTGTTGCTGTAATCGTGATCGCTTGACCAGTCGCGGTGATGTTGCCAGTACTAGAGTAAGCAACGCCAGTCTGGCTATTAGCCGTAATCGTCACACCGCCAGCAGCGGAGCTAATCGCATTGGCGCCTTGGGTAAAGCCAACGCCTGTTCCGTTCGCTACCGCATTAATCGTCACACCCGTAGAACCTGCCAAAGAGCCTGCAGATAAAGCACCGGTAATCGTAATCGCAGCGCCATTAGTAGCGGCAGTTGACGTGGTGATTGCAGTGCCGCAGCCTAAGCAGCTGTTATCCAAGAGGATATAACCTGGAACAGTAATGGCTGGTACGGAGATGATCGCGCCATTGGTCTTGACTAAGTAGTTGATGGCGGAGGTCGAGGTGCCGGCAGCAACAGTAATAACTCCAGAGCCGACCTTAGAGGTGTTATTACCAGTGGTTGTATCAAAGACGATATTAGCAACTGACCCACTGGTATTGATCGCTAAATTAATAGCGCCGCTCTGATCAATATCATTATTTGAGATGAAACGAATATTTGTTCCACTACGACCAGTAATGGTGCCAATTTGATAAATACCACCAGCAGCACCTGGAATACCAATGACGTTAGCAGTCGCTGTAATGCTGCCGCCTACTGAAGTGCTATTAATTGTGAATCCACCAATTTGCAATACCCATGCCGGTGCGAGCGTTGTAGTACCAGTAATAGTGATGTTGTTTGCGGTGATGATTGAAGCAACGCTGTTATATACAGCACGGCCGTCCGTTGCGCCACCATTAAAAATCACATTACCCGCTGTTGATGTCAGTATGACGGAATAGTCAATACCAGTATTTGAGGTACCACCAGTGACACCGTTTACCGTAATGTTGCCACTCGCATAAATAGCATTATTTATTGTTACACCAACAGATGCTGTAGCTAAGCTAGCTAAATTAGGTGTCGTGGTATTGATAAAGCCTGAGACAGGCGTGCATCCAGAACCGGTACATCCATAGGTGTTATCAATCAATACATAACCTGGCAACACTAAAGCACTTGTACCAATTGCTGCAGGATTAATAGCAGAACCTGCTGTTTTAATAATGTAGTTAATGGCCGAAGTAGATCCTGTTGGGATGCTAATCGCCCCAGCCAAGACGCTAGAAGTTTTGTTACCGGTAGTGATGTCGTAGGTAATATTGGCTGCCGTACCACTGGTGTTGGCTACTAAACCAATCGCCCCATATTGCTGAATATTGTTATTGGAAATGAAGCTGATATTGGAGCCACTAGCACCAGTAATGGCGCCAGTTTGATAAATGCCCCCGAGAGCGCCTGGCGTTCCAATGTAATTGCCGGTGACGGTGATATTGCCGCCAATCGAGGCACTATTAATAGTCAGAGCGCCAATCTGCACATCCCAGGTAGGGTTGCCAGATGAGGTACCCAGAATCGTAATGTTATTAGCGGTGATGGTTGCAGCTGTACTGTTATAGACGCCACGAAGTGTTGTAGTGCCGCCATTGAGGGTAACGTTTCCGGCTGTTGAATAAATTACAGCCGAGTAGTCAATCGCATTGCTTGTACTTGCAGCATTGATAGTGATATTGCCAGAGGCATAAATCACATTATTAATCGTTGCTCCAACAGACGTTGTCGCCAAGCTGACTAAGTTAGCAGTCGTAGTATTAATAAATCCAGAAACTGGAGTGCAACCAGATCCTGAGCAACCGTAGGTGTTATCGATCAACACATAGCCTGGCAATACCAAAGTGCTTGAACCAATTGCAGCGGGATTGATTGCTGAACCCGCTGATTTAATAATGTAGTTAATAGCCGAAGTTGATCCCGTTGGGATGCTGATAGCGCCAGTTAGAACAAGAGAGGTCTTATTACCAGTAGTTACGTCATAAGTAATATTGGCAGCAACTCCACTGGTATTGGCGGCAAGAGTAATCGCTCCATATTGCTGAATATTGTTATTGGAAATAAAGCTAATATTTGAGCCACTAGCGCCGGTAATAGTGCCAGTTTGATAGATACCTCCAAGAGCTCCCGGTGTACCGATGTAATTACCAGTTACAGAAATGCTGCCACCGATAGAAGCGCCGTTAATCGTCAACGCACCAATTTGTGAAATCCAAGTAGGATTTCCAGATGAGGTACCGACGATCACGATATTGTTAGCGGTAATTGTGGAGGCAACACTGTTATAGACGCCCCGAGTTACCGTTGTTCCACCATTCATCACTACGTTACCAGCAGTTGAGGTAATTGCCACTGAATAGTCGATAGCATTACTGGTGCTGACCGCATTTACGGTGATGTTGCCGCTGGCATAGATAGCGGAGTTAATTGTTGCCCCGGCAGATGCAGTTGCAAGTGACGCCAAGTTAGCTGTAGTGGTGTTAATAAAGTTGGTTGCTGGGGTGCACCCTGCTCCTGAACATCCATAGGTGTTATCCAGTAATACATAGCCTGGCAAGAGCAATGTGCTTGTGCCAATCGCAGCCGGGTTAATGGCTGCGCCAGCAGTTTTAATAATGTAGTTAATTGGCGAAGTATTTGTACCTGCAGCAATTGTCAATGTGCCTGCGATAACACTGGAATCCTTCGTGCCACTAGTCGTGTTGTAAGTCACGCTCACTGCTGTAGAGGCAGTATTGGATACCAAGGAAATTGCGCCGCCTTGATTAATCTTACCGTTAGTAATAAAGCTGATATTTGAACCGGCTGCATTATCAGTGATATTGCCTAACTGATAAATACCAGTATCGGTATTGGTAACCACGGTACCAGTGACGTTGAGGTTTGTTCCGCCGGCAACAATGGTTAAAGTATTAAGGTAAACAGCGTACTGACCACCTACTTCTGAACCAATAATAGTGATGGACTTGGCGCTAATGGAGTTATTGGGTCCAAGCTCAACCCCATTACCCGTTGTCGTTGAGGTTCCTGTAATGTTGACTGCTCCACTATTAGCAATAATCGGAGTTATGCCCCAGGCGCTGCCGTATAAGTTACCAACAGCAATACCAGTTGTTGTTAAGCCAGTGATATTGATATTGCCGCTAGTAGCCGTTAAGCCTCCAGCCAAAGCTACAGAGCCACCGCCCCCCGTAGTTCCGCCTGCATTAACTCCATTAATAGTGATGGCCGTACCACTAAGGTTTCCGTTTACCAAAACACCATATCCACCAGTTGTCGGCAGATTGGTCCAACCTACTAGTGAAGCATTGATATAGCCGGTTGCCGGCGCACATCCTGAACCTGAGCAACCGTAGGTATTATCTAAAGTAATTGCGCCAGGCACAGTCACGTTGCTAGCAATGTTGATTGCTGCTCCAGAAGCTAGTACCGAGTAATTAATATTCGAAAGGGATCCTGCTGTAACCGTTAATTGGCCAGTCAGAATCGTAGATAGCTTGTTACCTGCCGTCACATCATAAGAAACATTAGATGAGTTAGCGCTAGTATTTGCAGCTAAGTTAATTGCACCATACTGGCTAATGTTGTTATTAGAGATAAAGCTGATATTGGAGCCGCTAGCCCCAGAAATATTGCCAATCTGATAAATACCACCAGCAGCGCCAGGAATACCAATAACGTTACCGGTAACGGTAATACTGCCACCAACAGCAGCGCTATTAATTGTTAATCCCGCTATTTGATCAACCCAACTAACTGAAGCAGAAGTTGCCGTACCGTTAATGGTGATGTTGTTTCCAGTGACAGTATTACCTGCTACAACATAAACGCCGATGGTGCTGACTGTAGCGCCATTCATCACAACGTTGCCATTGGTCGAAGTAATATTGACCGAGGCGTCGATACCGCGGTTGGTATTACTAGCAGCATTAATGGTGATATTGCCTGTTGTAAAGATTGCGGCATTAATCGTTGCGCCTATCGATGCAGTCGCAAGGGACGTTAAATTCGGTGTAGTGGCGTTTATAAAGCCTGTTACTGGAGTACACCCAGAACCAGAACAACCAAAAGTGTTATCGATTAAAAGATAGCCGGGCAAATTAACTGCACTCGTTCCGATCGCCCCAGGATTAAGGCTAGCTCCTGCAGATTTTTCAATGAAATTAATTGCAGAGGTGGATGTACTAGCTGCAATTGTTAATGCTCCACTGACGATTGAAGATGTCTTATCGCCTGTTGTCGTATCAAAAGTAATATTGGCAGCGCTGCCACTAGTATTGGCAACCAAAATGAGTGCCCCACTCTGGCTAATATCATTATTGGAAATGAAGCTAATGTTTGAGCCATTGGCGCCGTTGATATTACCAATCTGATAAATACCTCCAGCTGCACCAGGAGTGCCGATTACGTTTCCGGTTACAACAATATTGCCACCAACTGAAGTGCTATTAATTTTGAGTGCACCAATTTGAGTGACCCAGCTCGGGGCAGAAATTGAAGCGCCATTAATCGTGATGTTATTTCCCGTTACGATATTGGCTGCCGTCACATAGACGCCAATTGAAGCTACGGTTGAGCCATTCAGCGTAACGTCACCATTTTTTGAGGTGATGTCTGCAGAAGCGCTAATGCCATAAGTGGAGTTACTTGCGCCATTGATGGTAATTGCACCATTGGCATACATCACACCATTAATAGTGATACCAACTGATGTAGTTGCCTTAGCAACCAGATTATTTGCAGCTGCACTGATATGAGCCGTCACCGGAGTGCAGCTGGAGCCCGTGCAACCATAGGTGTTATCTACCAAGATGAAGCCAGGCAAGGCAACCGTACTAGATCCGATTGCACCTGGATTGATAGCGGATCCCAGTGACTTCGCAATGTAATTAATTGCTGAGGAATTTAGCCCTGAGCCAATGGTTACTGCTCCACCCGTGATATTGGAACCCTTGGTGCCGGTAGTGGTGTCGTAAATAATGTTTGTAGCATTTGCAGTCGTGTTCGCTAACAAATTAATCGCACCAACCTGATTAATGATGTTGTTGGAATTAAAGGTGATGTTTGTACCAACAGCCGCTGCGATCGTTCCAACTTGATAAATACCATTACTGGAATCTGGCAAGTTAATGACATTACCCGTAACGGTGATGCTTCCACCTGCAGCAGCGCTATTAATAGTTAACGCACCTAAATAAACAACCCATGTTGGCGCAGCTGTAGATGTGCCGAGAATGGTAATGTCATTACCGGTGATTACGGATGTGCCAGCATAAACACCATAGCCATTAGTAGTAGTACCAGTCAGGCTGACACTGCCAGCATTGGCGACAATCGCGCTGCCAAAGTTTATACCCTGAGATGCACTTACGGTAGATCCGCTAATTGAAATGGCCCCCGTTGTCGAGGTGATTCCGGCCAGCGTGTATACGCCCTGAACAGCGCTACTAACACCATTAATGGTGATGTCATTTTTTGCATATAGCGCATTGCTTGTAGAGATTGTGATGCCTGCGGAGGCAGTTGCTAAGGTAGATAAATTGGCCCTAGTAGCATTAATGAACCCACTTACTGGTACACATCCCGAGCCAGCACATCCATACGTATTATCAAGCAGTATCGATCCTGGCAACACTACAGAACTTTGACCAATAATATTTGGATTAATTGCTGAACCAGCAGACTTAGCAATGTAGTTAATTGCGGAAGTACTTGTAGCAGTTGCAATCGTTAATGCACCAGAGGTAATAGTGGAAGCCTTTGTGCCTGCAGATGTATCGTAAGTAATATTGGCAGGTGTAGCAGTCAATGTGTTAGCCACCAAGGTAATAGCACCGACTTGATTGATCAGATTGTTACTAATAAAACTGATACTGGAGCCCACCGCATTATCGGTAATGGTTCCAGTCTGGGTAATACCTGTATTTGCACCCCCGGCAGAATTATTTGCCGTTACCGAAAGATTAGACCCGCCAGCAACAATTGTCATTGCACCTAAAGAAACAATAGTTGACGCTGTGGTTGATGTGCCAGTAATTGCAATGCTTTTGGCGGATATAGCACCGGCAAGAACAACCGGGGAACTTACATAAGTACTACTATTGATTGTGATTGCTCCGGTATTGGCAGTAATGGTACCGGCTGATGTTGAGCTCACACCGGGGTTGGTAGCAATGGTTGTATTTGTCGACGTTGCTGTTAAGTTGATATTGCCAGTAGTAGAAGTTAAAGCTGAAGTTAAGTAAATTAGGGCAACTGAGTTTGCATTCACACCTGTATTACTAATGTCAATATTTCCATAGGCAGTTAAAGGCGCTGTTGTTGCATAGCTATTGACTACAAATCCATAACTTGCGGTTGCAGTAGTTTTCAATTGAAAACTTGCGTTTCCGCCAATATTGAGGCCAACTGAATATTCGAAAGCGCCTACGCCATTTGCAATTGAGTCAGCCCCGGCTACTGATAAGTTGCCACCCGCACTGCTGCCTGTTGCACCAGATGTGGTGGTATTAATGGCTGCGGCCAAGTAGATAGGCGCATTCGCAATCGTTCCCGGAGTAATTGTTGTTCCCGAAATTGATCCGCCAGTTGCATCAAGGACTACATAGCCACCTTTAGTAGTGATACTGCCTGATGCCCCGTTTGAAATATTGGCACATATTCCCAATGAACATGATGCTATTGCATTGCTAGCATAAGAAGATTGGGCAAGTAAATTAATTTTTCCAGTGCTAGTGGAGTTAATTGCTCCATTAATAAATATTTGACCGCTGGATAAATAATTTAGGGTGAGATTTCCAAGACCTGTATTGGTAGTCGTTCCTGTCAATGTAATGGACTGACCAGTTCCAGAAGTAGTGTCGTAAGTTAGACTCACGTTAACGCCAGTTGCTGGGGTAAAACTGAGGTTAGATGTTTGGGTGATAGTGCCGTTCGCTATGAGAGCAACGCTAGTACCGGCGTTTATTTGACTCTGAAGATCGGCAGCCTTCACCACAGAGGAAGCATTGGCAGCTGTGAAGCTCGGCAAAGTACCGCCTGCAGTTGTGCCAGAGCTAATTTCAATATTATTTGGATCAATTAACCACATCCCTCCTCTACCCGCATTAATGCTTGAGAGTAAGTTGATCGTTTGACCTGAGGTTTCAATAAAACCACCAGAGGTATTGTTTAGAGCGTTGGTTTGATTTGCCTTGATGATGCTATTGGCATCAAGATTAGTAAAGATGGAGAACGGTAAGGCGCTGCTTTGGGCATCGTTACCGACTTTGATGGTGCCGCCCTGGGTAAAACCAGTTGCTTCTACTGCTGAAGACTCGAGGCTTGTGTAGTTGGTTGCTGCAATGCCGATCTGTCCACCACGGCCATTTGCGCCATTAGTTTGAATCAGTGCACTTTGTAAATTGATGTCACCTTGGGTGGTGCTAATTTGAATATTGCCGCCGTTACCAGAGCCATTGGCTTGGATTTGAGCGTTATTAATAACTTGGTTATTAATTGTTTGAAGGGTAATTGCGCCACCTGGGCCGTTATTACCATTTGCCTGGATCAAAGATCCAGCTTGAAGATTACTTGATGTTGCTACTGCTGTGATCGTGCCGCCTGTATTACCGTTTGCTTGAACTAGGCCCGCAATAGAAAGTTGGGTAGCTTGCAGATTAAAGTTACCACCAGGGCCGTTGTTGCCGTTAGCTTGCATGACGGAACCAGACTGAGTAATGACTTGTGGTGCGGCAATATTGATCGAGCCACCAGCCGAACTAATAGCAGGTTGATCAGCTGTAGTTGGTGCTGCATTAGCAGTAATCGTTGCTGTTGATGTGGCAGTAACGCTATTGCTTGCAGTCAGAGTAATGGTGCCGCCCGCAGTATTCGAAGATGCACTTGCTGCTGCAGTAGTTGCTGCAATCTGACCTGGTGATTGCGCAGTAAAGGTTAGGCTCGCTAATGGCGCACTTGGCGTAGCTCCACTTGATGCGCTTGCCACATTAATAATCGTAGTCGTTCCCTGCCCTGCTGCTTGGGCAGCATTAGCAATATTGGTATTGAGTGTTGCTGTTGTAGGCGCAGTTAAGTTAATCACATTAACCGCTGGAGTTACTACAGTAGTGCCAGCACTCGGGTTATTCACAACTACTGCAGCAGCAGATACTTTTGCAGCGTTCGCTGTCACATTATTACTTGCGACTGTTGCCGCAACTGCAGTGCTTGCTGCAGCAGCTTGTGCTTTAGCATTAGTTTGCGCAGCAGCTGTGTTGGCATTTGCCGTAGGTGCAGTTGGTGCCTGAGCTGCTAACTCTTCTTCTCTGGTTCTAGTCGTTGCAGTGTTCGTTGTGGTGGTGCTGTTGGTCGTGCTTGAGCCGTTTGAGCTCACTCGTCCAGCTACGATAATCGCGCCGCCTGTGACATTAATAGAACCAGTTGAGCCACCAGTTGAGGAAAGCGCCCCATTAACCGACACTGCCTGAGCAGTAGCTGTGATTTGATTGGCGCTAGTTGTACTACCGGCTGCTAGGGATAAGGCAGCAGAGTTAGTTACAAGGCTACCGGTATCACTGGTGCTAATTGTGCCGTTATTAGTAATGGTGCCTGTCGCGTTTAAGGTCAATGTGGTTGCTGCGCCATTAGTCGGAGCAATCGCTGCGCCAGCTGCTACAGTGAGATCGCCCTTCACTTCAATGGTCACGTTTGATGTTGCCAAAGCTGAAGAGATCGCTGTTGCGGTTGAGGCACCAATGGTCATCTCTTCTGGATCTAGGAGCCAATGCCCTGCTTTACCCAACTTAGCTGTGACGTCCACTACCGTGGATTTGAGGATCTCTAGTACGCCTGAGGAGCTAGTCTCTACATAGCCACCGTTACCACCCAATGCGCCACCTTGAGATTTAAAGGTACCGGCAACGATGGTTTTGACGCTTGACCAGATATTAATGTCGCCACCATTGCCTTTATTGGTAGAGGAAGTATCTACTGTGGCTTTTTCTGCAACGGTAACGGTTTTAGCGAGGTTCTCCGCTTTTACATCAGTTCTTGTGCCATCTGCATTTTGGGTATAGGTCACTTTAGTAGTGCCTACGTTAATGGTTCCGCCGTTAGCCACTCCTCTGGCATTGGTGTTTGATCCGTCAGCCAAAGTGATGTCTTCGCCCTGCAGGGTGATCTTGCCGCCATTAGCGTTCGATCCTTTGCCATTAGCACTGATTTGCCCAGCTTGGGTGATATTGGATGCTACGAGCTCAATGACACCGCCGTTGTTTTGTAATGATGAAGCGGAGATACGGCCAGTGTTCTTAATCACTGAACTCATGAGGTTATTAGCTGCGCCTGCAGCGATGATGACTAAGCCACCTTCGACCTTGACTAAGCGCCTGTTCTCAATCAGAGCATTAATGGCTGATTCGTCAACTTTGACGGAAATGAGGCTATCGCCACGAAAATCTAAGGTGATTTGCTTGCCGGCTGCTAAGGCAACCGTGCCTGCACCCATTTTGGCGATCAGGTAACCGTCATTACGAACTTCAGGAGCAAGCAATGCGATGTAACCATCTTTGGTGTTGGTAGTGATTTTTCCTTCGTTGATGATCTTGCCAGTACCGTCACCTTTGTAGGTGGATTTGCCATCCATAAAATCTTTGTTCGAGATGTTCATCGTCGTTGCAACAACACCCGCGGCATCAACTTGTGCACCACGTCCAAAAGTGATGCCATTTGGGTTCACCAAAACGACTTGTCCGTTCGCTTTAATTGCACCATCAATGACGCTTGGAGATGAACCAGTAACTCGGTTCAAAGTAACCGCCGAACTATTGGGCTGATTAAAGTTGACGGAGGCATCTTTTCCGACGTTAAAACTGTCCCAATTTACAACTGCTCTTTGGCTCGTTTGATTAACGTTCGTTTGAAGTCCGGATTGAGTAATGACTGCTGTTCCGGCGACGACTTTTCCACCACCTGGATTCATATTCACATTCACCGTTTGTGCATACGAAAAATTGACATGCAACAAGACCGCTAATGCGAGCAATAAAAAAATTGCTACGCGTTTGGCGTTTGGATTCTGCAAATGCGAATCTAGGAGAGAATTTTTTACAGGGAGCGACCCTGTAAGCAAATCAAGGAACAAATCGTAGGTCTTTACATGTAAAACGACAGAGAGAATTTTCGCGTTTTACGAGGGTTTTCTGAATTCACCCAAGGGTTAATAAATGGGTAAAAAACCCAAGAATTTTGATGATTTTTCCGCTTTATGAAATATTCTCAACAATAAATCGCATGGCAATGACGCAACCCCATCGTTTTACTAAAGTCCTAGGGCATCAGTAATCCGCCAATTTTTGATTGAAATTAAGCACATTTGCGCGTGATTACAAGCGTAATTAAAACTTGAAAATGAATCTATACGTGTGCTGCATTTACTCAATTGCACAGCCATTAATCCACATCAATCGAAGAATATATTCATGCAGTTGTAGATGAAATATCGATTAAAAAATACTGCTGGAATTGGTTTATTTTTTAGTAATGATCAGGCAGACCTGCAGATCAAAATAAAGGCAAATTTGTGTCCGTTTTCAGGACGGTATTCTGCCAATAATTTGAAGCTTATTTTGTACAAAAAATTGAGGTAAAAAATACCAGTTTTTTGGATTTTTAGATGACACTATTTTTAAAAAAATGTGAGTCTTTTTTGCAATTTCATTTGTAAAGATTTTTACTATTTTTGGTGAATTTTTTAAGTAAAAATGAACACTAAATCTATGCTTTATTTTTATCTATTTTTGCACTCAATCTTTAGTATTTTTAGCTCTATTACAGAGTAATTCTCGAATAAAAATGAGGTTCATTTCTGGCAATTTTTTAACCTATTATTTATCTGTAATGTGCGTGTTTTTTCATGACGTAGATTCAAACACGAAGTGCAACACGGTTTAAGGACTGCATAAATACTTCATTGGGGGTTTTAAATCCTAATCGTTTTCTAGGTCGGTTGTTTAAACGGTCTTGGATCATTCTAAGCTCCTTAT
>NZ_JACVOY010000015.1 GCF_018882185.1 Polynucleobacter sp. AP-Latsch-80-C2
GTCGCTTCATTCCCTCTACTATACTACAGAAGTACTGAACTTCACTACTATAGTAAAAATAAAGTGGGGGATCGTGTAAAAACAACAAGGAGAGATGGGATAGATGGATTAATTCTGAGAGGGAAAAAGCAAAAACCACCCGGAGGTGGTTTCACTGGATCACTAAAGGCTATGGCGGAAGAGGTGTCTAGATTTTGCCCCTCCAAAGCACTCTACCATTATCCATAAACCCTTTAAATATATGGCTTTAACGGTTGACCCTACTCCCGTGTAAACCACCTAAATCCACCTGAGACTATGTCTTGCTGATGGGTGAGAAACGGGAAAAAATCATCGTTAGCGCATAAGGGAGTTGCGACTGCCGAGCACTTAAAAAAGGTGTGCTTTTTAAGCTTTTTTTATCTGTTTTAAGTTTTTTTATTTTCATGGTGGGTACAAAGGGGGGTTCAAACTCCATCATTAGACCCATCACTGACATGGCTTCTATGTAACCATGCTCCCGTGTAACCCATTGAGATTCAATAAAATATGTTGATTAAAGATGAGTTCAAAAGGGGTAATTTTTGGTTGAGTTTGGGATGCCGAATGTCGAATAAATTTAGCCTTACGGCACGTCGTATTGCCAATCTCTCTGAGCCAGGTTTTTACCACGACTCAGAATCCAGAGGGCTATATCTTCAGGTGATGCCGGGGGTAAATAAAATCATGCGAAGTTGGATATTTCGCTATACCAGCCCTACTTCATTTAAACGCAGAGATATGGGTTTGGGCCCACTTGAGGTCCGCTCACTTGCTGATGCTAGACGGAAAACGCTTGAGCTTCGTAAGCTAATTCTAGATGGTGTTGATCCGATAGAACAGCGCAACAGGATTCGGACTGAAGCCCTAGCCGCCACTGAGGATGAAATTACCTTCTCAATTGCAGCAGAGCGTTGTATTGCAGCCAAACGATCAGAATGGAAGAATACGAAGCATGCTGATCAATGGGTAAACACTATGGCTACTTTTGTTAATCCAAAAATTGGGAAGATGCGGGTTGATCAAATCAATACCGGTCATATCGCCAAACTTCTAGAACAAGAAATCAAGAAGAAGACTGGTGAAGTTGAAGGCCCCTTCTGGAATGTTCGCACCGAAACAGCCACTCGCGTACGTCAACGAATTGAGGTGATCCTTGACTGGTGCAAAGCTCATGAATACATCAAGGGAGACAATCCAGCGCGCCTTAAAGGCGCCCTAGCCCATCTCTTACCTAAAGCCAACAAGATCCAGAAGAAGAGTCACCATCCTGCCCTGCCATTTCAACAGATGGGTGAGTTTATTAGAGAACTGCGAACAAAGAGTGGTTTCTCTGTGCTTGCCCTTGAGTTCTTAATTCTTACGGCTACACGAACTGGTGAGGTGCTTAATGCCAAGTGGGATGAGTTTGATATTGAAAATAGGGTTTGGACTATTCCTGCTGAGAGGATGAAAGCCGGTAAAGCTCATCGAGTGCCACTAAATTCTCGGGCGATTGAGATATATGAATACCTCTCTGAACATCGCATAAATGAAGCTCTATTCCCTAGCAAGCGTTACAACAAGGATAACATGTCAAATATGTCTCTCATTGCCATCATGAAGAGAATGCCGGCATATGCTCAATATGTTCCCCATGGATTTAGATCTACATTTAGGGATTGGGCGGCAGAAACTACTGACTATCCAAATGAGACTGTGGAGCTTGCTCTGGCTCACACCATTAAGAATAAGTCTGAGGCTGCTTATAGGAGGCAGGATCAATTGGAGAAGCGCTCTAAATTAATGAGCGAATGGGGAGAATATATAGCTTAGGCGAAGAGATGACTAATATTAATGCTGAAGCGTCCAGCGGGACGCTTGCAATTACCATCTACCAGCTCATCATCAGATTTCTAAGTCTAGATTTAGCCTCCTCTTCTGCATCTTTAGAGTTTTGCAACGACCTTGAATTAAAGTTGCCGCCCAAAGACTTTTGCCCAACGGCATAAGTCCCCCAGGCTGAATCAAACAATACAAAGACTTCCCCGGCACTGTTGTCGCTAGAAACTGTGAACTTAATGGCTGGAGAATTAAATTCAATAACAGGCTCCACAAAAGAATGAAAATCAATGCTCTCCAACTCATTTTGAAGATCTACGATTATTTGGGGCGCAACTAAATTTAGAAAATCGTTATAAGCAGTGCGACGATTCTCATTTCTAAACAAAGAGTCTATTAAGTTCATATGGCTTTCCTTCCCAATTTAAGCTCTAACCATCAATAATTCGCTGTAAATTTATACAGTCTTCGTTAAGGTGGAAATTACTTGGTTTACTTGAAAACACTTATATGTTACATTTAAATTCGTTTTTTGCAGAAAATATGCGTAAATTACAATTTAATTACACGAGAAGACATGTTAATAGAATTTAGCGTTGCCAATTTCAAGTCCATTCTTGAGCGCCAAACCCTGAGCATGGTAGCCAGCACAGACTCGGAGCATGCTGAAAAAAATGTAATTGAACTGCCTGACGAGGCAACTAAATACCTTAAATCGGCAGTTGTTTATGGACCAAATGCAGCAGGCAAGAGCAATCTCTTAAAAGCTACACTGGTATTACAACAGCTCATCCTTCACTCCGCCTCCTCTCAAGAGGGCATCCCAATGGGAGGCATTACCCCTTTCTTGCTTGACGGAAATATCCCAAACGAGCCCTCTGAATTCAATATTGTTTTCATAGCAAATGATGGTGTGAAGTATGAATACCATCTCTCCGCCACACCAAAGTCAGTAGAAAAAGAGTGGATGGTTTCTTATCCGAATGGAAGACCTCAACGCTGGTTTGAGCGCGAGCTAAACAAAGAATCTGGCAAATATGAATGGTGGTTTGGATCGAAGTTTAAGGGTGATAAGGCAGAGAAAAAGGTTTGGCAAGAATTCACTAGAAATAATTCTTTGTTTTTTTCTACTGCCGTTCAATTAAATAACGAACAACTTAAAACTCCTTTTGGCTGGATAGCCAATCAACTCATTGTTATTACCTCGGGCATAGACCTCAATCCATGGCTTAGCATTAATCTCATTAAGAACAATGAAGGATACAAAATCCTTGATTACCTAAAAGCTGCTGATGTTGGCATTGATGGCATTGATATTAAAGAAGAGGAGCTACCTCCTCAAGCTCAATTTATTGGTAACAACCCCTTTGCGCTAGGTGCATTTCACTTTAACCTTGGCGGGCCTGAGGATGGCATTGGCCAAAAACCGACCATGATTAAAGTCACTACTACGCATAAGAACGCAAAGACCAATGAAGTGGTTCACTTAAGCATAGAAGATGAGTCTGAGGGCACCAGGAAATTATTCAATCTAACTGGAGGCTGGATTAGGTCGCTTGATATTGGGGCAACCTTATTAGTTGATGAGTTAGAACGAAGTCTTCATCCAAAAATTACTCGATTTCTTGTTGAATTATTTCATAGCAAGAAAAATAAAAGTAACGCTCAATTGGTTTTTACAACACACGATACAAATCTTTTGGATACAGCATTATTAAGAAGAGATCAAATTTGGTTTGTTGAAAAAAGCAATCAAAAGGCAACACATCTCTATTCCTTGCTTGACTATAATCCGCGCAAAGAAGAAGCTCTAGAACGCGGATACCTTAAAGGCAGATACGGAGCTGTCCCTGTTGTGGGGGAAATTAACTAATGACTTCTCGTAGACTCTCGGCATTAAGGGGCGAAAGATCATTTGCTAGAAAAGCGGGGAATACTCCGCCCAAAGAAGTAACGCTGATTGTTTGCGAAGGTGAAACTGAGACCAAATACCTCAAGGCTATCTGTCAAAGCCTAAGGCTGGCCACTGCTACCATATATGTTTGCGGCAACGGCACCGACTCAGCGCCCGTGAATCTAGTTAACAAAGCAGAGCAGCTCAACTTAACAAACGATGGTTACGACCATATCTATTGTGTATTTGATAAAGATATTCATGAAAGCTTTGACAGGGCCAGAGAAAAAATACGAAGCCTAAGTCGGCGGACTAAAAAACCCCTTCCCATTAAAGAGGCTATTAGCATTCCATCGTTTGAACTATGGGTGTTGCTTCATTTTGAGCAAACAGATCGTTCATTTGGAACCTCTGCCGAAGTTGTGAGATACATCTCAAATCAAAATCACATTCGTGCCTATAAAAAAGCGGATGATTTAATTTGCCAAGAACTAATAACAAGGCTAGAAATCGCCATTACAAACGCTGGATGGCTTGAGAGACGCGGACACACTAGCAATGAAAACCCAATGACTAATGTTCACAAACTTGTGCAACATATAAAAGAAATTGCCATCAAGCAGTCACAAAATTAAGCCCCCGACTCAACGCTGTCGATGCCATTTGGGAAATATTTGAAACCGCTGCGAGCCACGAGATTCGGTGCTTGTAGGGCAGTAGGTCGAAACCAGCTTAGACCCAATGTGCAGAACTGTTTTAGTCCTCTATCCTACGTTTTCAATTCTCCACTCTTCCAACCAGTATTGGCTGAAAGCAGCCGTCTGGGTGATTTTAAACCACCCTCTCAAAATGCGGTACATCCACAAATCCCTTGAAATTCCCACCCCATCTATTCTTGGGGCTTAGGCTTTCCCAGTATTCGCCAACCGTACGGATAAGCTCTTTGTCCCAAACTAGCTTTCCATTCCAAAAGAAGTTCAGATCAATGGCGCAGCGTCTTAGATGGTTGCTATTCATCGTCTTTGATCTACCAGTCTTAAAGTAGATCTCTTGCTGCTCTGGTGAGCGCCAGAGCTCACCTCCTGTGATGACCCAGCCTTCCGCAGTAGCAAACTGAATCAATCTGCTGACATCAATTAGGAAAGCTGCTTGCTCCGCTACTAGGCTGCTTACCCTTGTATTCACTTAGCCTCTTCTTTTTTATTTAAGCCATGCATGCGCATCTCAAAGATCTTCTCTACTGATCTACCGCCAAAGTAAGCCAACATGACTAACTGCCCCCATTCGCCTAGGAGCTTTACATAGGCTTCATTGATATCAATGCCCATGGCTGAGAGCAATGCAAATAGGAGGTAGGCCGTTAGGATGTAAACCAGCGTTCCTGGTCTGATGTTCTTGGATAACTTGGAGTCACTGCCCATATCGGATTGCCAGCGATTGGTAGCGTTGTCCTGTGAGGCTCGATGCATCTCAGCTAGAAGCTTTGATTCTTCTATCTCAAGCTCTTTCTGCTTGAGGGTGTATTGCAGTAGTAACTGCTCTTGCTCGATCTCTAACTGCTTGAGCTTAATGAGATCTTCCTGACTGGGGTTATCCGGAATGCGCACCCCAATCTTGCCCTCAATAAATTCTTTACCTTTAGCCTGAACCGCACCCGCAAGCAGACCAAGGCCATTGACAGCCAAGGTTTGCACTAGAGAGGTGATGATTGGAAGCATGTAATGAGTTTTTATCTTGATGCTTGGAATATGGAAGTTCACCGCCCCACTACCGCCTAGGCTTTTATTTGGTGTTGGCAGTGGGGCGCAATTACGCGCGCCCACACACCATCGTCACCTCAACACCCACAGCCGCACCCAAACACCTGCTGCTAGCGGTGGTCATCCCTTCTGCTAGCGTTTCTTGGCTCCCTTGGTTTCTGATGGCTCTTGCTCAAGAGATCCTTCCAATGCCTTCTCTTGTGCTGGGAGCTGACCTTCTTTCATCAAGCCTTCTACGATCTCCATTAACCGATCACCATCATCCTCACCAAAGACTTTGGCCACAACTTCATGGCCATACTTGGCGCATAAGCGGTCGTACTCCTGCTCTGGAGTGATAGTTGTCTTTGATGGACGCTCGAACACCGTTACGTTCTCGCGCCCAAAGAGATTTCGAAGGATATTGGTCTCATATGGCGGTACGTGCACATGGATGGTCGTGAATGCATCTCTACGCACTACCGCTTCCACCTCTTTAATTTGGAAGTCGCTATGAATGAGTTCTTTATTTGTCATATGAGCTTCCCTTATTGAATAGCCAATACCGCATGGGCATTAGCCCGTGAAATAGATAAAGCGCAGCGTAGATTCACCATGGCATACATCGCTAGTGTGTCGTGCGGACGAATCGGGGCAACGATATCTAAGTCGTCATCGCGCAGCTTCATAAAACGGGTATTTAAGAAGTAACAGCGCTTACTCCACTCCACCGTGCGATTAGCCATGGCATCGAGCTCATCAAACTGGGGATCCCAGATAATTTCAACCCCCTTGAAGGCTAAGCCGGTATTTACGCCTGCACCTACCCCAGCATCGATGTACTTGGTCTCACCCGATCCAGCGATATGGGTGACCGTCACCTGTTTGCGATAGGTATCAATAAACTTGCCACCCGCAATAATGAAATCTGGGCTTCCGCCATGCTTAATGCATTGGCGCCATGCAGTCTCCATCTCGCCTACTAAGTTACCTGGCGATGTTGAGGCGATGTCTTTAATAGCGTAGTTACGCCAATAGCTTGCTTTGGCTCGATCAATACCGCCTACCGTGCCGGCATCAGGAGCCAGACTAACAAGGCTATCCAGTCCCACTACTGCATCTGCGCCATGTGAGCCGTCGCGGTGCAGCTCAAGATCTAGCTTATTAAGGAATCCTTCTCGTAGGACTTCTAATTGCTCATCCAAGAGATTGATCAACTGTACGCGTTCGTTGTATTCCAGCTGGAATCCTCGCGCCCCACCCTCACGCACTTTGATGCCATTACTAAATAAGCGGTCATAGTCGATATACAGACCATCCACCGCTCTACGCCATGGGAATGAGGCTTGCTCAGTCGTATTACGTTTATTGAACTTGACCGTCTCCTCTCCAAAGGCCCAGCTAAAGTTACTGCCGTGTTCTTTGCGGATGTTCTCGACTACGTTCTGCTTTGCGCCTAATAGGCTTTTGCGCCCTTCCATGAGTTTTTTAAGAAATGGTCTTTCTACAGCGATTTGATCAACTGGTAGATTGCGTAAGTACTCATCTAAGGAAACCTTAGCTAGTTCTTGCAAGTCTGTATTTGAAATTGGCATATGCCACCCCATCAATAGTTATTTAAGAAATTAGTTGGCTTCATACCTGGTGATGGAGCGTGAACCCATCCATTGCTACGCTACTAGGTGCGACTCTAGCTTTAACGCATAGGCGTGAAGCACTGAGATCAATTATTGGGGCGGTAGATATAGGCTCGGGATATTTGTGGGGTTTTTGTTGAGTTACTAAATGAACTCGCTTTAGGTCTTTATGCCCAACGTGTCTTTCTGCCACCCTGGGCATAAAAGAGCGTTGCTTTAATCGTGGCCGTCAAGGGTTCGCAAGCCACCCCTTTGGGGTGCCCTTGACAGAATTACTCTGGGGATTTTTGAATCAGCCCACTACCTTCGCATATTCAACCTCAATTGCATCAAATATTTCTTCAGGTACTGTTGCAGCAAATTTCTTACGGCGGTTAGCCGATAGTTTTCCGTTTTGCTCCATGCAGGCCAGAATTAATGAATTGAGATCTTTGCCTCTGATGTCGTACTGCCCATCAATAGCGCGGTAAATGAGGTCGTACTTTGCCAAGAACTCAGTCTCTTCTCTTAAGTCCTTTTCTAGCGCCTGCTTGGCCATCTCCAATCCAAACTCAACGCAGGCAGTGGCATTCCAATAGCGATATAAGGAATCATCTGATTTGAAGGTCATTTGATATTCATCACCGTCAATCCAAATGACTTCCCAGCGCTTGCGAGCAGGCTCAGAAAAGCTCTTTAGAGCTGCTAGGTATGCGTCTTCATTGCGCTTCATCGCAATGGATACTGGCAATAGCAAGCCATTCTTTAAAGCACCCGACTGGCACAAAGCATGATGAAATAAGAAGCGTGATAAGCGCCCATTGCCATCCATAAATGGATGGATAAAAACAAATCCAAAGGAAACAATCGCAGCAGCAATTAAAGGATCGATCTGCTTTGGTGCGGTATTGGCAAAATCTACCAAGCCCTTCATCAAGTCATTAACGATTTCAGGTGGCGGTGGAATGTACGTTACGCCAGCAGCACCACGCAATGGACTGCTTAACCAGTTTTGTTGGTAGCGATAGTTAACTGCTCTATCCAAAGGATTGGTAATGGCGGTATTTTGCAAGCCAACTAAGTACTCTTCATCTAGCTGGGTAGTCAGATGGGCTTTTTTAAGTAGCTCTACAAATGCCTCTGCTTTCGTAGCGCTCGGTGTCTCATGCTCAATTTCAAAAGAGCTTTTGGTCTCACTTAAATAAGCCCAAGACATTGCCCTATCGGATGCGGCCCCACCTAGTTCTGATAGAAATTCATTTGCTTTCTGGAGGATATTAGATTCAAGCAGGCTATTAATACGTGTGGTTCGCTCAACAGTTACGCAGTAATCCAAAGAACCCAAGCCATTGAAGTTAACTCGCCATTTGGCATTGCGTATGCTTGGTCCTGTAATGTATTTTTTGGGGTCAAATAAATTAACCATAGGCCCCGTAATTACTGGCGCGCCCTTTAACTCTTGCTTATTAAAGGCTTCCCACAAAAAACAAGCCGTACGAATGTAAACGCCTGTTGGCGATTCGCTAATTGCGGCCAGCATCTCTTGGGCTGGGATTTTTCTTAAGGCCTGCGATAACAATTGGAGATTAACTCCTTCATGCTTTAGCGCAAAAAACAGGTGACTTAGTGGGCGATCATCTTTGGGAGCCACCTTTGCGGGTATCAACAACTCACTCTGGGTGGGCGTTACACTGGTTACCGAGGCAAGGCGTGCGGGTACAAGTGGGTCAAAAGCACTGAGATCAAGCTGACTTTTTACCTGTGAATAGCCTATATCGCCCATATTTCCCCCAAGCCCCACTTTTTCGTTCGAATAGCTATTTTCCCACACTTTTTCTTACATATTCACACTTTTTCTTACGATTACACATATTTACACACTTTTTATTACATATTTCAATAGATTCCTACATTTTTAAACATATCCTCACTTTTTCTTACGAAATAGCAGTTTGAATGTTTTTTTGCTAGCCAGCTTCAAAAGCTAAATTCACTTGGAATAGGCAGATTTATTGACAATAACTGCGATTATTAGCAGTTTTATTGACATTCCAGGGCAATTTAGCCAGAAATATGCAGCTTTATTGACATGTCACCCATTAGGAGCGACATGTCAAAAAAACACCTTAAATTCCCATATTGCCTAAGTGTTGCGCAATCCGATCCATGGGATTGCCCGCACTAGCTAACGGCGCTCCTAATGCTGAAGTTCGCGCCCGAATCGGTTGAGGGCTATGGATTGCCATAGGTTTAACACTTGCAAAGCTTGGCTCCGGCCTTCCAATCGCCTCATAGATAGACTCAATCATGGTCTGCCACTGCTCTGGCTGATTGCTCTGCACGAAGACCTGCATGTAGAAAGGGTCTGACATGTATTTGTTAAAGCAGATCGCCTTATCGGTGTGATCGATTTCATCTGAACGAGTATTTAAGAACTTGAGCATTTGCAGCTTTGCTTCTGTGACTAATTCGGAAGGCTTTTTCTGACTATCGGCGAGAGTCATCACATTGCCTACAAGCATTCCCTCTATTTCGTATTTACGAACTGCATCCTGAAGTGTGGCCACCATAGATTGCAAATCAACAACCTGCTTTTCTAGGTCGCGTTTTTCGTTAATCATTTTCTGAATACGTTCACACCCTCGCTTTGATTTGATGCCGCCAGAAGATTCTGTATTAACACTAGGCTCGGCATCGGGACTCGGATCCGTGGGTCCGGGGTTCAAAACCTTCTTAATTAGATCTTCAGCTGTTTCAGCTTGAATCTCAGTCTTTGGAAGTGTATCGACGGTAATAGCGACTGGTGCAGGCAATATTTCACCTAGGTCATGGGCTTGTGGTGGCGCCTTATCTGCTGAAGCAGGCATAAAGGATGGCACATGCACTTCGCCCTTAACAGGTGTAAATATAGACTCGGGCTCTAGAGCCTCTGACTCCTCCTCCAATACTTCGCCCTCATCAATATCCTCAGATAACTTGGCAAGAGATGAATTGGGGGTCTTACTTAGATCATCTAGTAAGTTGGCTGCTTGGCTCCGACTCTGGCTCTTACGCTCCGCCTTTTGTGTTTGTTGTATTTGAGCGCTACGCTCCTTATCTAATTGAGCGGCTTCTTGCCTGGCTTTTGCTTGCGCTATCAATTCAAGCGCGCGCTCTTCCCTTGCCTTATTGCGCCTTGCGGCGCTCTCGGCGGCGTGCTTCTCATAGACTTCTTTTTCAAGGCGCTCGCGCTCTTTCTTGGCCTCTCTATCCTGCACCCTCTGAATTGAACCACCCTTAGTGAGTACCTCTGATTTAAATCCTTCCACCTCATTTGCTACCTGCGTCATTGCCTGTCTCCTCTTTTAATAAGTTGCTGCTGTAATTCATTTCAGCGTTTGTCTTTTGCCTTTGTTCAGAAAACCAATTCATTCCTAAGTTTGGGTCGTCATCGCGTGACCATCCCTCCGCTTGTTTTTCTACATTCGGTATAAATAGATTTGAATCGATACGATCGTCATATCGCAAGAGGGTCTCATGTAGGAGATTACGGATATGTTCGTAATCCATTCCTCTTGCTTGTAGGTTTTGTATCTGAATTGATAGATTCGTAATCATGGGTAAGACCTTGAGCCAGCTCTCTTTGTCTTCTATGCCATCTGGTGCGCCGGTGGTACCTGCTCTTATGCGTAGATCGACCATGTCAAAGATTCGGTCTTTGGTGAGCTCTGGCCAGTCATAGGTTTTCTCCATAGTCATGACTAGTTCCCCATTGACCATGGTGGTCTTAGTACTTGGTGGCCCCATGTAGCGCTCTACCTGCTCTTTGGTGAGTTCCTGCAAAAGAACTTGGGCGCTGTATTGCGCTATCTCTTGTAGCCAATCCTCTATCTGGTCTTTGAATTCAAATACGCGCCCTGATAAGGCTCTTTGCAAGATGTTGGCTTCGGTTGCTGTCTTGGGTCTGACTACCGTGGAACGCGCTGCATCTTGCAAGCCAGTGACTTGCTCCCAGTCATAACGTACCGCACTGGTGTCATAGACGATGGGATCGATCTTGGGGTGACCCCGAGGAATGATGACTTGGTTAAGGGGCTTGCCTTCAGTATCGACAATCGTGATCTCGCCGAATCGGGAGTCTGAGTGCTTCTTAATGGTCTTTTCGTTGATATCGGCTGATGCTACCCATCCCGGGATGCATAGGTCACGATGTTGATTAAATCGATCTCTGGCTTCGTTATGCTCATCTTGTAGGCGCTCGGTTAGATCAACCAGGCTTGGGCCAACGAACTGACCATCGACTACTTGGTACGGCAATAAGAAGAACGGGTACCAGCGCTCTCCAGCCCTTGGAGGGGAATAAGGTTCACGCAGCCATTCTGTCGCGCCCTCGACCATGGTGTAAACACGCTGAGTAGTTCTATCCCAGATTTCTAAGACTGCGATCTGTTGATCATCACTTACCGGACTTTTGCTTGCATCCATATGCATGGAGGCTAAGCGCCTGGCTTTCTTATGCGAGGGTTCGCCTTGACCTGGTTGGTAGATCTTCGCATTAGCTAGATTCTTCTTATAAAGCGCTTCTGCTTGGCTACGCTTCATTGGAATGATTTGGCAGATCCAGTCAGCGTCGGTGTAATCCCAGAACTCACAGATAGATGGGTCAATGAGAAGATTTTCTGTAAGGACTCTATCGATTACTAAGCCTTCAGCGGATTGCACTTCGGTTTGCTCTTGTAGTGACTTGATGAGTTCTTCCAACTCCGCTCTCTTGGCATCACGATGATGTTGATCTTCGCCTTGAAGATCTCGAACCAAGTCTTCTATGGCTAGAAGGTTTTCTTGGGCATCGTTGATTCGACCCTGGATATATGAATCCTTGCTTGGATCTCGCTGATACATCACTTTTAGAATGCCGAAGCTACAGGTGAGCGCTGCTCTTACCGTCGACTTGGCTCGGTTCTTTAATTGGGCATGTTCAAGCGCTCTATTGGTGACCTTCTCCAATGTTTTGCAGAAGAGCTTAATGTCAGCGCCCGAGTGAGTTGGTGTTGTTGAGATCTCTGGGTTACGTGCATAGACGTTTGGGAGAACTGCTGAGATAGTGCCGTGTATGAGGTTGGCTCTAAGACTATAAAAGTCTTTGCCGGTGGGGTCGGCATTCCAGTTAAAGCCGGCTACTGTATTGCGGTTATGCCTTACGCGCTTATGAAATGTTGCCCAGTGAGCGCGCGCATGCGTGATGCGGGCAGTCCATTTTTGTTGAAGGGCGTTGGAGTCTTGGGGCACATGCTATTTATAGATTGCGAATCTCGCATCGATGCACTTATCTTAGATTTAACTTGAATCGGTGAAGCAAAGAATTAATTGGTGAGGGCTCTTAATTTAAAAAGTCAATGTTTGCTGATAAATACAATATTCATGGCAAGGTTTTCGTACATACCAACTTAAAAGTATTTCCATAAAGTGATAGAAATTTTATAAGTAACAAATGTATTTACAGTTATCAATTCCATCTTTATTAAGAGGTCAATATTACTGATTGAGTTACACACTTAGAGAAGATAGACTTAGATGGACAAGCATATTGGATGCTTGTTTAATTTTCTAAGGAGAGACTCATGATTAAATTACTCACCAAAATCGCAGGCTTTGCCGGCATTGCTGGATAAGCTTTTACAGGTAGGTGATTGCTAAACTAAAGCTGGGCGGTTTAGCAATCGTCAATAGCTTGGAACTACATTGTCGAACCGTCAAAATATTCACCTAATAGATTTTCATGCTCATCTGGATAATTCAAAGGAGCGTTTAGATCAATTATTTATCGCCCAAGAAAATTCAGGGATCGAAAAAACAGTTATTGTCTCCGGAAATCTAATAGAACCCGCTAATCTCGGAGATTTTTTGCGCGGGACTGAATCTGTAAAAAATTACGAACCAAATAACGCTTATTTATTAGATATAGCCAAGGCTAATCCAGCTAGACTTATTCCATTTTTTACGGTTGATCCAAGTTATCACATTGCTGAAGATATTGAAGAGGCAATGAAATTGGGGTTTCGAGGATTTAAGTTCAATCCTTTAGTTCATAAAATTGACTTTAGAAGCGATTCTGTTCGCAATATCTGTGCGGCAATAAATACATACTCCGCACCTATCTACACCCACATCACACTCAATCCAGCATCCTCAATTGAGGCCCTTGCAGACCTAGCACAGGCTCATCAAAAGATTAATTTTGTCTTAGGGCACATGGGATATGCGACCTCCGATCAGATGGCCCTCAATTTAGCAGAACGTAGAGAAAACATTTATTTAGAAACATCGGTGGGAAGCATTCTTGCATTCAGATGCGCTAAAGAAAGAAATTTGAGAAACAAAGTAATTTTTGGTAGCGAATATCCTGCCCATGAGCCATCCATTGAGCTTGGGAAATTAGCGCTAATATTTTCACAAGATGATCTTGCTTTAATAGGTCGAGCCAACGCCCAATTTATTTTGGGAATTTAAATGCGAGATTTTAAGAATTGGAACTTTAGAATTAACGGGGAAGGCGCCCCCGTGCTTTTGATCAACGGACACTTTCAGTCAAGATCTAGCTGGGACCCTATTGCTAGAGATTTGTCTAGATATAACAAAATCCTCACTTGTGAATTTCCAAATCAAGGAATTAGCGCAACCGATGTCTCTCTAGACAAGATGCAGCACTATGCCGAATTTATTGAAGATTTTTTAAGGTTCTTAAAAATTTCTCCAGGTGATGTAATTGTTTATGGATTTTCATTTGCTGGAAATGTTATCCGATATTTATCACAAGAGATGGGCGTTCAATTCAAGGCAATAATTTATGGAGGTATTGCCTCAAGGAAATTTTTCCCGTTCCAAATCAGGCGTTTTGAAACTTGGTTGAAAATTTTAGACCAAGCTGATTTTGATGTTTTTATGAAGAACTTGATGTTGCAGGTATTTTCCCCTGCATTTATTGCAAATAATGGCCATCAATTTGACGAATTAGTAAATGCCTATGAACGCTACTACTCACATCGACCAGAGGCTTTAAAAGCACTCATCTATGCACTAATAGATTTTTGCCAAGCAACTGATCCTATAGATGAATGTTATGCCGAACCAATTCACATCATTGGCGCCGAAAGTGACTTAATAATGCCGGCTAACTACGTTCAAGATTACGGGCGCTCACTAAATGCAGTAAGCATCCACATCCTACCTGGTGGCCATAGCCTGAGAGTCGAGCAAGAAGAGACTCTTTCTTCTGTAATTCATGAGATATGTGCTTCCTATGACTAGTGCATTCGCGAATAACACATCTCAAAGACGTTTCTCTTTGCTATGTTTAGTGACATTCTTTGGGTCACTATCTTTATCTACGTTGATATTTTTATCGGCTCTCTTAAATGAGGAGGGCTACTCTCAACAGGCTATTGGCTCAGTCTTATCTGCGCCCCTCATTCCAACCTTGATTGCCTTGTTTAGCGCGGGCGCTCTCTTGCAAAGAATGAGCTGCATTCGACTGATGATCATTAGTCAGGCATTGATGATATTGGGTTTTATAGGTCTTGAATATGCCCTTAGCTCGAGCTTTCTTTCGACAATTTTTCGTGGGCTAATTGGTTTTGGGTCTGGCTTTTACTTTTCTGCCTCCATGATCTATGTAAGGAGCTTATTGAGTGGTCCAAAAATAATCTATTTCTTTGGGATCTATGCGTCAATGTTTCCGCTGCCTAATGCATTTGGTCCTATAGTAGCCCAGTGGTATTTTAAGAATCATGGATCTGATGGATTCTTTTTGTATATGGCATTACCGGGACTACTAGCATTACTGACACTCATCGCCCTATCCATAATCTTTAAAGGATTTGACCGCTCCAGTAAAACACCTGCAATTGGCTTGCACTCCTATTATCAAATTCTGTGCGCAAAGAGATTTCATGCCTTAGGTTTGGGCATTTTTTCTATTGGCGTATTGTGGGGTTTTGTTACTGGGTATATGGCTTTATATCTAAGCCAACACAATTTCTCGGTAGGCTTATTTTTCCTACCAATGAGCGTCGCCCTTTTTGGATCACGCTTTGGTCTGCTAGGTATATTAAGCGGATTCTCGCGCCCTGTCTTGGTAGCTTGCTCGTTTGTCTTGATGGCGTGTGCATTTGCTTTGGTCTTGAATCTACATAGCCCAATACCGATTATTTTGGCTGGTATCTGCTTTGGGGTTGGCTACAGCCTTGGTTTCCCGATTCTGAGTGTCTGGGTTTCTGATTCATTTGATATCGATCAGCGCCCAATTGCACTCTCAGCGTTTAATGCCAGTTTTTACTGTGGGATTTTCGGGGTTCCTAGTCTTATAGGCCTTTTAGCCCTTCCACCGAACTCTTCTTACCCACTCTTTTTGCTCATGGCTCTGGCAATTGGCATGGGAATATTTTTTTCGATAGCCTTCAAGAATCAAGTGCAAGGGAGGCAAGCATAAATTGAACGGCTTATGGGTCGATGTTCTTGAGCAACGGTTGCAAAGATTTAATCACGTCTTTCAATTAGTCGCGAATCATTCTCCACTTTACAAAACTAAGTATGCTCACCTGAGAGGGCATCAATTTGATTGCCTCGAATCCATTCAGGCCATTCCACTGACTTCACGTGCAGAATTATTAAAGGGCAGTAGCTACCTTCTAACGGGCACTCATCCACAGGGGTATTTTGAGTCGAGCGGGACTAGTGGAAGCATTCTCCATGCATATCCAGATATTTCATTTGAAAAAGCTCAAGCATTTGGAAGCTATTTAGATCTATGGATGGGTTTAACCAGCGCGAAGATTGAAAGTGCAGCTGTTGCGCTCGCCTATGAGATGACGCCGATTGGAATGCGTTTTCAACAAGCATTGCAGTCTTGCGGAGTCATGGTCATACCTACAGGACTTAGATCAACCGTTTGCTCACCACAACGAACTTTAGAAATTATTTGTCGCACCAAACCTCAAGCTATTTTTTCTAGGCCACTCGAGCTATTACGCTATGGAGATGTACTTGAGTCTGAAGGAAAAATAAAAGAGATAGGCGTTCAAAAGCTATTTTATTTAGGCGAAACAATGTCTGAACAAAAATGGAGGCGGATTGAACAAGTTTGGGGAAATGCCGATTTATATGGTCATTATGGTTTAACTGAAGTTGACACCGGACTTCATACCTGCCTCCTTAAAAATTACCATGAACCATTAAATCCATTCGTGCATTTTGAGCTTTTAGATAAAAATCTAAATGAAATATTTAGCAATACAGAAGCTGGTGAGATCGTTATTTCAACACTTCATGACGCTGCTGCACCCCTACTTCGATATCAAACCGGAGACTTGGCAAGGCGAGTTAAGTGTGCATGCGGATCAAAAGCTCCCGCCTATCAAATTCTTGGTCGTAAGCAAGATGGCGTCCAATTTTTGGGACAGACCATATTTCCATATCAGATAGAAAACATTATTTTTAGTATTCCAGAAGTTGGTAACGAATATCAGCTTGTCATTGAAGACAGTGGAGACCTCAGCATCAGAATTGAAAAGGCAATTCGTTGCTCGCTCTCTAAAGCACAGCTAGAGGAAAAGGTGATGCAGGCTATCCCTCATTTTCTTAAACAAATGACGAGTGTAGAAATATATGAATGGGGTGCAATAGCCAATAAGCTAGGCATTGCTAAGAAAAAAGGCGCCCAATTTGTAGATCTACGCGGAACTAAGGTCGAAGATCGATCCAAGGAGCTATGCATCAATGTAATTGATTTCACTTTCTAGCATGTTTTCAACAGGCAATTTATTAACTCGGGGTAATGCAATGGCAGATAAGATCTCCTATGAACTACAAAACTCAACTCTATTAATACAAAGAATTCAAGACCTAGCAAATAAGTCTGCATTCTACAAACGTTTACTAAGACGCGCCTTGCTATTAATTCAGGAGCAAGAATTTAGCCTACAAGAATTACTCGATAAGATCCCGTTTACTTTGAAGGAGGATCTTAGGCGTGGCTACCCAAAGGGTTTTCTAGCATGTCCATGGGAAGAGATAACTGCTTACTTTGAGTCCAGCGGCACTAGCTCTGGATCCATTAATAGCAGCAGGACAATGTCCTTGAAAACAGTCGATGATCTTATTCGAGATCACAAGAGACGTGTCCCAAATTTTTTAGAGGTTGATCGAGGTCAAGTGGCTGTGGTTAATTTACCGTATGCACTTACTAGTTCTGCGCATGGGTTTCACCAAGCCCTTCAGGATAGTGGCGCGGTAATCGTTTCAGTTGATCAAGGTCAGGTTCTATCGAGTTACTCAAGAACTGGCGATCTACTTACCTCACTTGACGCTAGAATTTTGGTTACTTCGAATCCATTTTTACTGCGGGATGTCTACTTGTACGATTCGGGTATAGATTTATTTGAAGCCGCCTCTCTCGAGCACATATTGGTAGTGGGTGTCCCCATTTCCAAAAAAACCCGTCTTGAGGTTAAAGAAAGGTATAGGAAAAACATTCTGCCCTACTACGGTTTAAGTGAATTTGGGGCTGTTGGTGTTCCAGCCTCGGTCGATAAAATGCTGGTTCACGAAGATTTTTATATCGAAATTCACAATCCTGATAGGCCAGAATCACTTACTGGCGAGATTGTAATTTGGGATCTGTATTCTCAGGGCTCTCCACTCATTCGCTATCAAACTGGGGACGTTGGAGAAGTTTCATATCAAATGGTAGATGGGAAAATTCGTTGCTATCTAGAGGTTTACGGCAGGTTAAAAGAGGCCATACCCGATAATGAAAAATACTTATTTCCCGTTGATTTTCAAGACATGCTGGCGGGAGTTCCAGGCGTATCCTCCATTCATCGCATTACCGTTGAAGGTGATGAGAACATAGAAATCACATTTGACATTCAAATTACCGAAGCTAGATTAGCTAGTTCAGCGAAATTAGAGATTGAGAAAAGGGCAAGAGAGCTCACTAACATTCCAATTTTGGTAGTAGCGCATCCTTGGGGCAGCTTATTCAGAGACATTTATTCGCAAGAGCAATTTAGAAGCACTCAAATGGCAAAAACCATGTCATTTCATGACAAGCGCAAGGGGGAATGGCTGGTTACTTACTAGCAGCAAACAGAGGATACCCCCTATCGACTATATCTATCCCGTTTCCCCGGTCATTATGGGCTTTAGCGGCTCATAAATTACTCAGACCTTCTTACTCGCATCACCCCATACCTCGTAGCATCCCAGGCATGATCTTCGGCATCCGTGTCTACGTCTTCGAGGTTTAATGAATCTGGCGGTAATTGTGGGATGGTTCTTAACCAGTGCTTACAGGTTGAGAAGATCTTAAGCCTATCTTCAGCCAGAAGTCGGATGATTTCTTGTGCGCCGTTTACTCTGCTTCTAGGGGCGTTGTAGGCTTCGGTCCATTTCACTCCTTTATCTCTAAAGATCTGACCTATTGACCGCTCAGCACCTATCTTTGAAAAGATGGATGGGTCAGCTAGGTTCATGCGGTATTCGTATCCGAGGCGTTGATCATGAATCTCGATCTTTTTAATCTTGTCCGCGACTACTGTTGCATCTTCTCTGGTGCCCGTGTTTTCTTTATCTCCATATCCATAGAGCTCCCTCCATAGGTAATAGACTCCATCATTAGATAGAGCAAACCAATACACGGCATATGGCCTGGCATACCCCCAATCCATCGAGCGCCATACTTTCCATGTCGGTGGAATAGCAAAGGGCTCTACAACGTGTTTAGAGGGCTGCCATACACCTTCCAAGAAACTTCCCACATGGATATCCCAATCACCTTCTAGCCACGCTCTACGTCTGTTTGGATCACTTAGTGACTCTAGACTCATCAGGTAGTTCGGGTCATTTTTTAGTAGATGAGTGTTCTCATAAATCGTCGAATGTATTCGCACTCTGGGTAACGCGCCCTCCTGCCTAATGATCTGTCCTGCAGGAATAGCTCCAATCTGAAATCTTTCCTTTACTGATGCGTGGCCCACTCCAAATGGATTGCATGTTGCCCTCACCATTCTTGGCATCCCAGGATGAGATGACCGACAAGTGGAATGCATTGCTTCGTAGAACGAGAGGTTGCGCCAGTTAGTGAGCTCCTCGAATCCTAACCAGGGATACTCGTGACCATGGTAATTCCAGTAGTCGTCTTCATTGGCACCATAACGAAAGTACAGCATCTCTCCTGTGGGCCACTTCCACACGTAGTCTGATTCATTGAACTTGGCGCCTGGAAAGATTTGATAGAACCAGCGCTTACTCTTGGCCACTACGTCAGCTAGTTGGGGATAGGTCAATCGAAAGAGTGTGCCGCGCCAATGATCCCCGAAGCCTCTTCCTACGTGTTGGGCATAGCTCATTAACAAGGTATCGGTCTTACCCCCACCCCTGGTGCCCTCTAGCAATACTTCATACACAGGACATGTCAGAAACAGGGTTTGGCTACCAGGCAATGGTGCCCAGATGGTTTTCATGGGCTAGTGTTTTGGCTGGGCAGCTTGCTCCCACTCATCCATGCTCATGGCGCTTGGCACGACTAGGACTCCACTTTGTAGAGGTGCGCCATCCTTACCGGTGTGCTCAATAGCCGATAAGCGAGGATGGACATAAGGCGCCGCATGTCTAGCGATGGTAGCAGCCATGTTCAGTAACTTGATGCGGTTCTCCGTGATCATGGTGCCACGACCATCATCATGTTCGTTAGCCTTATCAACATGGTCATGATGCTGATTACTTTCGCGACTGCAATTACCCGCCTCCTTGTAAAGCGCCATCATCGTGCTCATCATGACTTCCAAGGGTGTAATGCCCTGGGCAGTAGCTACCTCAGCAATCTCACGGGTACGCTTGGTTAGGCTGCCCTCCTTGCGTCCTGCACCTGCTCTTGCCCCTCCTTTGCTTTTGGATGGAGTGGGCTTCTTTGATTTCTTTTGATTATTTTCAATCATGAAGCTTAGACCAGAATTAAAAGATGGGGTTGCAATGCTACTGAATCACCAATTGGCTCATCAAACTCAATGATGATTCTTTGGAATAAGTCATGACGGCTTTGGGCTCCACGATGTTTGACCACGATGCCTACGCGCCCACTCGGAGTCTTTACCTTTGATCCGATGGGAAAGTCTTCCATGTCTAAGCGATCAATGACGCCCGCAATGGCTTGATTAGTTTGCATTGGATGCCTCCTGGCGTTTACGTAGTTCGACAAAGATTCTGGTTTTGAAGGATTCGTAGCTTTCAGAGCCTTGGGCCTTCATCGAGAGCTCCCTGCCTTTGGTGTCTATGCCCTCATTGGTTTTCCACCAAGCGTCTTCATCGGCTTTGGCGGTTTCTATTTTTTTGCGCGCCCCTTTCAGAATTGCGAGAACATAGCCCGCATTGATGGGGGTTGGGTTTGAGACCTTCATGCGCGTTTCCTTGGCGGTGGCAATAGCTTCGGCTACCTCAGCTTCGGTTACCCCAAGATTGACAATGTCCCGGATGCGATAGTCATCTACGGCAATGGCCCGACCCTCCTTGCTGATCATTGCTGCAAAGCTTTTGTATTTTTCGATGCGCTCTTGAAAAAGTTTTTCTTCGTCAGTTGGCATGGGTGGTCCTTGGGGAATTTTTTCCTTTTCACCCCCATTGTTTTGTTTGCCTGGTGTATGGAGATTGGTTACTGGTGACTGGTGCTTGGTGTCTGGTGAGTATTGCGTTCGCAATGCGATCGCATTGCGAACGCATCCGATATTTGGGGTAATTTCCGGTTGTAAATCCTCTGCTGGAAATGATTGCCACCTCCCTTCTGCGCTTCGCCTGGCTTTGATCTGCTTATCTTTGAAGCGGGCTATTTCATGGTCACAGCGCTCTTGTCTCCAGCCATCATCACTGAGGGTAAAAAATTCATTGAGGACCGAGACAACTGCATTTTTTTCTTCTTTAGATCGTGCGTTGATCAATCTTTGCACGAGCTTTACATCGATCGGTAGCGGCTTTTCTGTAGCGTAGTACTTTCTGATGAGGCGACTGTAAGTGGCATCTTCTATGAATGTCAGATGCGCGGTCGCTTCAGCGTAATCTCCAATGTGATGCTCGTAGTAATTCATATCAATTTGTCTCCGTGTAGTTCTTTTTCTTGCGTGCAATATTCTTTGCAAGAGATGAATCTAACAATCGGAAAGCGTATCGTCAAACGTGTTTTTTCTGAATTTTTCTTTAATTTATTTATCTATCAAATGTTTGTAATCCTTCTTTAAAAAATTCGTAAGAATTTATTTTGAGGTTCGATGTATTGATTGATCTATGTGTGTCCACTGCTCTCTTTAAGCTATCAGAATTTACTGACAGCTCTGTAGCCATTTATTTATATGACTTGTGTCACTTCTATGAATAAATATTTTTTTGTAGTCAAAAAATAATATGCGTCTTCAAAGTGGGTATTGACATTTGATTGACCACCAAAATTTCATTGACTACATTGCACTTCAGTAGCACACAAAATGATTCTTAACAAAACACAATAGGAGATTAAATTTCATGGTTGCATTTCGCTTGTACAGCCTGTATCGATCATATGGATACACAAAAATGAGTTCTGCAAAGATGGCGTTGCAGGTTTATCGTAAAAACTTAAAGCGCGCCCACTAAGGAGATGATGATGAGTCAATCCAACCCTCAAATTCCACCTATTACTTTGATGAGAATTCCACAAATCCTAAAGGTGATGCCGGTATCGAAATCTAAGTTTTGGTTGATGGTTCAGAGAGGTGAGTTTCCAAAACCAATAAAGATTGGTCGATCATCTTTCTGGACAATCGAACAAGTACAAGCATTTATTCGAGAGCGGTCTGCACAATCCACCAATTGAATGATGGGTATCCCCTGAGGGTAAGCTAACAATCCTACGGAAAACTCAGGGGATGACTATGGAAGCAATCAACTTATCGAAATCATTTAGCGTTGATGTTTACAGCGACTTTAGAAGGAGCAAACAGAGCCCCTGGGTACGCATTGGGGAGTTTGACAACCTGGACGACGCAATCGAAGCATGCAAGAAGGTTGTGGACGACTTTCTTCAATCCCCCATCAACGCATTTATAGGCTCTGAACGGCTCAGAACTGCTTTTTTGAGCTATGGGGATGTTCCAGTCATTAACGGCGTCGAGAACCTACGCTCCTTTGATATTTACGAGTATCTTGCCAAGCGTTGCGGGGAAGTTTCCCACCCATCTATATCCAACTCAATCCAAATCTAGACAATGTTTTGCTGGTGGGTAGAGTGGTGGGTAGAGGAGCCCCAAAAACAAAGAGCCCCATGTTTAGGGGCTCTGCTGTCGTATATGGCGGAAGAGGTGAGATTCGAACTCACGGAGGACTTTCATCCTCGCCAGTTTTCAAGACTGGTGCATTCAACCGCTCTGCCACTCTTCCATTACAGACCCTTAGTTGGGGTAGCTGGTCAAATTATAAAGAATTTTTGATAAGACGCTCTAAATGCCTGGCAATAGCAAGGCTAGAGGTTAATCCAGGGGATTCGAAACCATATAAATTGTATAAACCGTGGAGACCGTGATCTTGTGGCCCGTTGAAGCAAAAGTCCCCTGGTGGCGCATTAGGTGGCACAATTTTTGCCCTAACCCCTGAATAATCCGGCTGAAGACTGCCGTCTTTTAACCCTGGCCAGTACCGTCTCACGGCTTCATAGAAACCATCACCTCTGGATGGGTCCACGGTGTAATCAATTTGCCCTTCACCCTCAATATCCAACCACTCTACGTCAGGACCAAATTTAGCCTGGCCACCCATATCGAGTGTTAAATGCACCCCTAAACCACCTGGTTCAGGAATGGGATAAATCAAATGATTAAATGGTGACTTCCCGGAAAGAGAGAAATAGTTTCCTTTAGCAAAGTGCGCTTTAGGAATCTGATCAGCGGCAAGGCCTTCAATCTTTTGTGCAATGGCAGGCGCGCTCACGCCGGCGCAATTGATTAGCAAACGCGTTTGAATTTGCATTCCATCAGCACCGCCAATTTCGAGAATAAATCCCTCGCTGGCATTGTCACCAACAGGCCTGGCGCTCATGAGTGGTGATTGATAGGCCAGCATGCCGCCAGCATCTTCAAAGCCGCCTAATAAAGACAGCATGTAACCATGACTATCCACAATGCCCGTGGATGAAGACAGTATTGCAGCCGAACAATGAAGTTGTGGCTCTAAAGCTTTTGCCTCAACACCAGAGATCATCTTGATATCGGGTACTTGATTGTTTTGTGCTTTATACAGAATTGCCTGAAGATCATTGATCTGGGTATCGTCACTAGCAACTATTAACTTGCCATAAGGCTGGGTAGATACTTGATGGGTTCGGCAGTATTCATATAAAAGGCGATTGCCCTCTACGCAGAGTTTTGCCTTTAATGAGTCCTTGGGGTAATAGATCCCAGCATGAATTACCTCGCTATTGCGGGCGCTGCTAATGGTGCCAAAAGCACTTTCACGCTCTAAAAGGATGGTTTCTCGACCCTGGAGTGCCATCTCGCGCGCAACGGCCAATCCAATCACCCCCGCACCTATAACGACACAATCTACCTGCTCCATCTACTTGTCCCAGACGTTTTTATTAGTATGAATAGGCATAAATCGTAACATTTTCAGTGCTTTAAGGTGGATTTGGGCTCTTTACACCTCTACTTATTGATAAAATCCCTAGATGTCTTTAAATACCGCTACAGAGAACCCGAAATCCGTCTTTCGTGCTGCAGATATCGTTTTAGATAGCGCATACCAAGGTATCGACGCCCAAGCTTGGCAATCTCTCTTTGCTCAAGCCCGCACTGCAAAAGTGCAAGAGTTTATTGCTGATCTTTTTGCTGGCAAACACGTGAATCAGTCGGAAGATCGCCCTGCCTTGCATTCAGCTCTACGTAATCTCGATCAAAAACCCGTTTTAGTAGATGGCAAAGATGTGATGCCTGCAGTAGCTGACGTTTGGCATCGTATTGAAGCGCTTTGCAATAAATGGGTAGGTATCACGGATGTGATTCACATTGGTATTGGCGGCTCAGACTTTGGACCACGCCTAGCCATTGAGGCTCTTGCACACGTTCCCAATATTGAGAGTCGTGGCATGCGGATGCACTTCTTAGCCAATATTGATACTGCTGAATTAGGTCGTATCTTACAACGCGCCTTACCTCACAGTACGCGCGTCATCATCGTCTCTAAATCATTTACGACTTTAGAGACTACCAAGAATGCGAAAGCAGTTGTACGCTGGCTCAAAGACAGTGGTCGTACTGAAAGCCAAATTAACAACGCGCTCTTTGCAGTAACTGCCAATGTGCCAGCTGCTAAAGAGTTTGGCGTCAAGGAAGAAAACATATACCCTTTCTGGGATTGGGTCGGTGGACGTTATTCAGTATGGTCTGCAGTAGGCCTTCCAATTGCCTTGCAATACGGCTTTGAAACCTTTAAAGAATTCTTAGCGGGTGCGCAGGCAATTGATCAGCACTATCAATCAGCCCCTTTGGAAGAAAACCTTCCGATCATCATGGCGCTCACCTTGCTGTATCAGCAAGAAAAGCATGACATTAAATCCTTTGCTGTGATCCCGTATGCAGATGCCTTGGATTGGTTTCCTAAATGGTTACAGCAGCTCGATATGGAAAGTAACGGTAAGAGTGTTGACCGCGACGGTAAACCGGTGATGTTCTCTTGCCCAGTCGTGTTTGGTAGCTCCGGAAGCAATGCACAGCATTCTTACTTTCAGCTACTTCACCAAGGCACAGAGGTCATTCCGATTGACTTTATTGCAATCCGTGAACCGATGAGTCATTTGCCTGAAGCCAAAGAGCATCATCGTATTTTGCTGTCCAATTGCTTGGCACAAGCTCAAGCATTAGCGAACGGGAAACAAACGGACAATCCGAACAATACCTATCCTGGTAAGCGTCCAAGCAACCTGTTGATACTGCCTAAGTTAAATGCGTTTTATCTTGGGGCTCTGCTGGCACTCTATGAGAATCGTGCGACCACTTTAGGTGCACTTTGGAATATCAACAGCTTTGACCAGCCTGGCGTTGAGCTTGGCAAGGTATTAGCAAAACCCATTGAAGCAGCCCTCAAAGATTCTGCTTCAGTAGCTGCAGATGCCAATATCGATGCGATTACTGCACAGCGTATTAACCTGTTTAATCAACCCTAAAAGATTAACCATCAAATTCTGGCTGCATTTGACTTTTTTCACTATATGTTTATACTTGTTTAAACATAATATTTAGAGGGGGTTAAAATGGCTCCAGCACTAAAAGTAGAGCAAACAGTACAAGAATGGGGCAATGGCTTAGGGGTTAGGATCACCTCTCCAGTTGCTAAGGCGGCCCACTTATCACAAGGGGTTCCTATTTCTGTAGAGGTCGTTAAGAATGGGGTGCTTCTCAGAGTAGTAGGCAAACCTAAGCTTAGCCTTAATCAAAAATTGAAGGCCTTTGATCCAGAAAAACATAGTGGCGAAGTTATGGCAACAATAGCGGCAGGGAAAGAAATTATTTAATGGTGGAAAAATTAAAGTCGTGGGCTCCTGAACGTAGGGACATGATTTGGATTAACTTTAATCCACAAACTGGAAATGAAATGAAAGATGAGCATCCAATGCTTGTCATTTCACCAAAAACTTTTAATGAAAGAACTGGTATTGTTATTGGGCTTCCAATGACACATGCTAAATCTAATGAAACCAATCCATTTGCGATTAAATTCTCAGTTGGTCGCGGTGAACCAGTTTATATATTGACTCACCAACCTAAATCATTTGATTGGCGCCTGCGATCAGCCAGGCCACATCCATGGAAAACCTTGCCTGCCCACCTATTTCAAGAGGCTTGCGAAGGATTAAATTCAATTATCGAAATTGCTCACTAATAAATACTGGAATCTAAAGTGCAACTATCTCCCTCTATATTTAAAGCCTATGACATCCGCGGCATCATTGATGAGACATTAGATCCGTCGATCGCCAAACTCATTGGCCAAGCCTTTGGTACTGAAATGCGTGAACTTGGTGAAACAGAGATTGCGATCGGTCGTGATGGTCGCCTCTCTGGTCCTAGTTTGATTGAAGCCTTAACTGAAGGCCTGCTTTCTACTGGCATTAATGTGATCGACTTAGGCATGGTTGCTACGCCAATGGTGTACTTTGGTGCCAATCAAGTATTGGATGGCAAAAAGCCAAAGTCAGGCATCATGATTACTGGCAGCCATAACCCACCAAACTACAACGGCTTCAAGATGGTTTTGGGCGGCGCTGCTATTTACGGCGATCAAATTCAAGCTTTACGTAAACGCATTGAAGCAAAGCAATTTGCCAGTGGTCAGGGTTCGCGTTCGACCTTTGATATCTTCCCAATGTATTTAAAGCACATTGTCGGCGATGTAAAGTTGGCTCGACCAATGAAGATTGTGGTGGATTGCGGCAATGGTGTTGGTGGTGCATTTGCAGGTCAACTCTTCAGAGCTTTGGGTTGTGAAGTGCAAGAACTCTTTTGTGAAGTCGATGGCCATTTTCCGAATCACCATCCAGATCCCGCGCATTTGGAGAACTTGCAAGATCTCATTAAGAACTTACAAACTACGGATAACGAGCTGGGTTTAGCGTTTGATGGCGATGCTGACCGTTTAGGCGTTGTGACTAAAGATGGTCAGGTGATTTTCCCGGATCGTCAAATGATGCTGTTTGCTAAAGACGTTCTCTCACGCAATCCTGGCGGTCAAATCATTTATGACGTTAAGTGCACCCGCAACTTAGCGACCTGGGTTAAGCAACATGGTGGCGAGCCCCTCATGTGGAAAACCGGTCACTCCTTAGTTAAAGCAAAGCTCAAGGAAACTGGCGCTCCTTTAGCCGGCGAGATGAGCGGTCATATCTTCTTTAAAGACCGCTGGTTTGGTTTTGATGATGGCCTTTATACCGGTGCCCGCTTGTTAGAGATTCTTAGTAAAGAAAAGGATCCGAATAAGACCCTTAATGATTTACCGAATGCTACTTGCACGCCTGAGCTCCAGCTTGCCTGTGCTGAAGGTGAACCCTTTGCCATTCTGGAAAAGATTAAGGCTAACGCCAAGTTCCCTACTTCTGAGGCAATCAACACCATTGATGGAGTACGTGTTGAGTATGCAGATGGCTTTGGTTTAGCTAGACCGTCCAATACAACACCGGTTGTAGTGATGCGCTTTGAGGCCGATAGTGATGAAGCGATTCAACGTATTCAGGCTGAATTTAAGGCGGCCTTGCTAGCTGCTAAGCCGGATGCAAAACTGCCGTTCTAAGATAATAGAGAAGTAAGCAGTTCAAATAAAAAACCACCCTCAGAGGTAGTTTTTTATTTGCCCAGAAGATTATGAATCTTGTTTTAGTGAATGGTACTTGAGCTAACAGGAATATCAATCGAGACAGAACCGCTCGTTTCAGGTGCACTAGCTGCAATAACCGCCCTTCCCCATGAAGCCTGATCACAGAGATTCTCAAGCAGCACTCGCATCGCAATTAACATGGGCTTAGGAAGTTTTAAATTGATGCTCTGATCTTTGCCTAAGATAAAGTCGATTGAGAATGCTTGCTCTCCTCCTGCCTCAGGTTCAGCAATTCCGCAGGTAACGTCCAATACCAAGATGGGAGATTGACCTAATGGGAATGTCTCACCGGACTCAAACTCTGGACCCTTCATATCGGAGCTAATGAGATTTTTCTTCTCAAAATCAGCAACCGCTTTAGCGGTCGCTGGATCATGTTTTTGCTCTAGAACTTTCTCAACCAAATGTTCAGACGCAGCCAGAATGAATAAAGCTACACGTCTTGTGAGTAGGAAGCCAAATTCTGTCTTTTCTTCAGTGTTGATCCTAAACAGGATTCGATCATCTTGAAGAAGATAGGTGGCGTTGAGTTGTTTAATCGACATAAGGTAACTATAGCCCAAGAAAATTATTTCCTGTAATTCGCCTGCTACCGAGAGGAAATTCTTACGGTAACCTTAGCGCTAGCTTGGTTGCCAGCCTTATCTCTTGCCATAATCGAAATATCGTAGCTTGGTAGAGCGTCAATCGGCGCTACACCACTAAAGCTTAACTGAACTGGATTAAATTTCATCCAGGAAGGCAATGCAGATCCATCTACTTGTTTGGCTTCGTATTCCATAGCCGTACCTGGCACGCTATGGATAAATATGTTGGCAGGAAGCTGGTATACGAAAGAGCTACCTTTTGCCACTTCTTTTGGGGTCTGATCTTGGGCCAAGATATAAGCAGAGCTGATTGATGATTTCTCTGTTATTGTGCCAACTCCGCCTGCTACAACATTGGATGAAGTAACGCCAACGCTCGGGCTTAGAGAAATATTCTTGGCTGAATCAATTGTCTCCACCATAGTAACCGATACATTTGCGACTGAAGTAACTGCAGGCCTATATACGGTAAAGTTATTATTTTGAGAAATATCTTGCATGATAGTACCTGCATTGGTAGTTGGAGTACCTGAAGCAGCCTCTTTCTCCTTACTTACAGGCTCAATAACTGGAGAAATACTAATTTGAGAGTTTGCAACTGGATTGCTACCACTCTCATTACCATTTCCCGAAGATCCATCAGATGAAGGGCTTGGTGTTACCGGTGTATAGGCTGCTGTTATGGTTGCATTCCATGTGCCATTAAGCTCAGATACTTTAATATTTGTTGCGCCTTTAATGGCAATGTAATTTGATACAACTACCGGCGTTGGATTGAGCTCTCCACGAATGTAGATATAACCAGGGTAATCAGGATCAACTGGATTCACAGTGAAATTAATGAGCCCGTCAATGTCTGAAATCGTAAAATTAATAGTACCGCCAGTACTGGCTGGCAATATCGACATCGAATTAGCAGAGTAACTTTGATTGGTATAAGTAATTACACCCAATCCGGTAATCGTAATTTCACCAGCATAAGTAGATCCAGTCTTTTTAGTTGCTACATTTAGGCCATATAAAGGTACGTTATTACCTATTGAATTACTAAATGTTATTGCAGGATCTAGGCTGGATACATCCGATATAGCCAAAGTAATTAAGGTATGAGTATCTTTGACTGTGTCATCAATCGTGCCATTAAAGGTTACGCTAGGATCACGCGAAACCAATGTTCTCACATAATTAGGTGAGAGATACTTAATTAATAAGCCTTTGGTTGTATCGGTAAAGATAGAATTAAATTGCCCAAATAAAAACCCTTGGGCAATAGCCTGGCCAATATAGCTCGCATCTCCGATATATGAGCTACCAGTATAGGCTTGGGTACCTGAAGTTAAAGTATCAGCCAGCAAATTAATGCGATTTGCCGTAACGGAGAAATTATTTAATGGGGCGTTAGATCCATTACTTCCTGCCAAGGTCACAATTCCAGCTGAAGCATTTGAAATAATATTAAGAGACTGAACATTCGAATTCAGGCCATCAATCGTTCCAAGCATTTCGATATTACCGCCAGTAGACGTGAGTGTTACTAAAGTTCCACTAGCTGGGGCTACTACTACATCCTGATAGGACTGATTTCCGATGGACTTAATGTCCCCCACAAGCTTAATGGCACCAGTTACAGTAATGCCTGTATTCAGAATAGTTGATGCAAGAGCGCTATCTGCACCAAGAGAGCCATTTGTGGAGGTGATGACTCCATTGCTCAATGCCCCAGCGCTAACGCCATATTTCAGGATTGAGTTACTAATGGTAATGCCACCGGTAAAGCTATTGTTACCAGCAAGAGTTAAAGTTCCACCGCTAATAACCAATGAACCTGTACCACTGATTGCGCCATAGAAAATTCCTGAGGCATTAGTAATATTAAGTCGATCCCCACCAATCAAAATTTGTCCTAATCCAGGGTTGCTACTAGAAATTGTTTTAGCGGAAACTGTGCCTCCTAAATTAGAAATATCTAGGATGCCGTCAACTATAACGCCGCTTGAATTGCTTACAGAGCTACTACCACTAATGATTAAAGTTCCTGCATGGATCGTAGTTACCCCGGTGTAACTACTATTTCCAGAGATAACCCATGTGCCAACCCCATCTTTGTAGAGACTGCTTGAATAGGAGCCACTGTCAGTTAGAACAGCAGCTAAAGAATTATTTCCCGTATTGCTACCAGCTAGGGTTAAGGTATGGGCGCCAGATCCAGATAGACCAATATTACCCGTATTGTTTAGAGCTAAAATTCCCGTGCCGGATGCATTGATTGTTCCACCATTAGTGGTAATAGTAATTAAACGATCGCTAGCAGTTGTTGCACCAGTATATTTAAGCGTACCGCCATCAAGTATGATATTTGCAGCACCGTTACCTGCCTGGCCAATACCACTTGCAGAACCTCCGTTGCCTAAGTTTGTAATTTCAATTGTTGCTCCACTACTGACAGTGGTTACACCAGTATAGGTATTGAGATTAGTAAGGGATAAGCTACCACCCGTTACATTTAATCCTACTGTTCCTGAGCCAGTGCTGTGGTCGATAATTAAGCCTGCGTAATTCGTGGTTCCACCCGCAACCGTAAGCACTGAATTGCTTGCGCTTTGATTATTCAAGATAGTGTTGCCACTAGTACCAGTTAGTGAAGCAAAGACATTAGAGTAGCCATGTAGATCTAATATGGCTGTACCAGACATAACTAATGCCGAGCTACTTGAAATCACATTATTTCCGCCGAGTAATACCGTGCCATTACTAATCGTTGTTGTTCCAGCATAAGTATTGGATCCTGTAAGTGTAAATACACCGGAGCCTTGTTTTACTAAGGAACCATTACTAATAACACCTGCAAAGGTCGCACTAGAGCCGTCGCCAACAGTTAAGGTATTGGTACCTAAATTCACTAAACTGCCAGATACTCCAGTCAATGAAGCAATTATTTCTGAATTATTTAGCAATAAAGTTGCGCCTGACGCAGTTAGACTTACAGCAACCGTATCGACAATTGCAGCCCCATTAGAGAGTGCTAAAGTACCGCCGTTGACGGTGGTAGCACCAGTGTAGGTGTTAGCACCTGACAGAGTGAGGATACCTACTCCTGCCTTCGTTAAGGTCACACCGGTACCTGCAATGATGCCGTCAATCGAACCAGCACCACTATTGGTAATCGAGATGGCGCTACTGCTAGCTAAGGTAATCGCATGGGCAGTTAAGGTTGCTGTATTAATGGTGAGGCCAGTTAATGGTGT
>NZ_JACVOY010000016.1 GCF_018882185.1 Polynucleobacter sp. AP-Latsch-80-C2
GTTTGGCTAAGGTGTTGATAGGTCATGGCTACTTTGACTTGCAGGTCTAGAAGCTTTGGATACTAAAACATCCTTAGCCTCCTTAACTAGTTGTTCAAAGTTGCACTTCGTAGTTGAATCCACCAAAGTTAATTAGGAGCAATAGATCAGAATCTATCCCCAAACACTCCAGTTTTTTGATGGCGGAGAAGGCTCATTCCATTTGATTGGGTAATGCAGTACTTTGCCTGGAGTTAAACGACTCCAAATCGCAGCCGTTAGGGCGAGGATTGAAACTCCCATCAAGACAACAAGAGCCAGATGGCTAAAACCTGCATGTGCATGAATCATAATGAGGGGGTTTGCCCCTGCGGGGGGATGAACAGTTTGAGTTAACAAGAGCAGTGCTAGAGTAATTAGCTCTGCTAGTAAGTAAACCCATAAAGCATCATTAAATAATTGATAACAAGCAATTCCGATAAAGGCGCTAATCAAGTGCCCGCCAAATAAGGCTCTTGGTTGTGCTGCTGGAGCGCCTGTTAAGCCGAATAGAAATATAGTTGATCCACCAAGTGAAGCAAGCATTAAAGGGGATTCACTTGCCCTGGTAAAAAAAAGAGCCAATCCAAGGGCGACACTCGCTCCGATGGAAATCCATAGCAACCGGACGATCATTTTTAGCATTGGTCTAGATTACTCCAGCCATAGAGGATATGACGTTGGCCTGTCTCATGATCGAGGTCGGACAAGTAATTTTTCCTGAGAGGATATTCTCCGTTACTAACGCCGTAGATTTAGCATCAATATCAGTAAAAGGATTGAATTCGAGATACTTCTCTTCGGCGCTTGTCTTCCCTTCATTATTTGCAAATAAGAAATGCATTTCTGGAAGTCTCTGAAGGGAAGCAGTGGGCTCACCCTCACTACCCCTCATCAGAATGGCGTTAGCACGGCGAAACTGAAAGTATTCTTTGAGTTTCTCTGGATATTCTGGATGAGTGTAATTAGAGATCTGCCAAGCACCTTGACCAACTGGATTAATTAGCTTTGCCAGTACATGGCCTGTATTACGTAAGCCAATCTGCTCTCTCATGTCTAACAACCTTTTGAGATCCGGTGAGATGACTCCGAGGGGGCAAAAGATCGGTTGCTTATTCTGCAGGAGGGCCCCAAACTCATTGGGGGATTTAAGGATCGGCCAGCCCAAGACTTGAAAAATTTCATAGCTAGTAACTCTTGTCTGATCTTTTTCTATCCCCTGAACAATGACAGTAAAGCCTAGATCTGATAGCAAGCCAGCGAGCAGGGGGGTTAGATTAGCCTGCTTACGGGCACCGTTATAACTTGGCAAAACAATACAGGGATGAGTACCCGCATTTAACACTTGAATCCTAGGTTGTAGCGCATCCATAAAACCCATTAATTCAGAGACCGACTCTCCCTTAATGCGCATAGCAATACAAAAGGCACCCAGCTCTAGATCACTTACTGTGCCAGATAAAATTTGGCTAAATACTGCTTGAGCTTGCTGACGATCTAGGTCACCAGATCCTTTGCTGCCTCGACCAATAATTTTTAAGAAAGATGTAATACTCATTACAAGATTATGCTGCTACTTCCGTTTTCAGAAAATTTGCAATGATTTGTTTGACTTCAGGCTTGCACGATCCGCAATTAGTGCCGCATTGAGTCTGCTCTTGTAAGGTGGATAGCGCCTCATCTGGTGTGGTCCCAGGGGGCATTTTGGCTAATGATTGCCTCATAAGATCAGAGGAAATATTGAAACAGTTGCAAATGGCCTTGCCTTTAGATTTAATTTCTACTGGAGGTTTGCTAACGGGCATTAAGAGAGACCAACCAAGAGCTTTGGCATCTAGACCACTTTCTAAATACTCTCTAAGCCAAGCTGTACTTGCCAAACTTTCTGCTGGACCCGTTAGCATTGCGGATAAAACTTTATCTGCGATCCGCACAAGTCGTACGACGCCTCTGCGCTTATCGGTATAGCGCATGACAGACTCTTTGGAGGCCTCATCTAATTTGAACGCTTTCATTACTTCTTGTAATGCCAGGATTGCGATGGATCCTGCCTCTTCCTTTGGATCCTCATGATGGGCTGCTTTAAATGAAACCCCGATCAAGTCACCATCTTGCTCTCTGCCAAATAAGACGCATTGAGCTGAATCAAAATGCGGTAGATGCTTGCGTAAGCCATTCTGTATAGAAAATGCCTCTTCTTTAGGAAATAGTCCAAAAGTAACGAGCTGCCAAGGCAGGTTTGCGGGCAAAATTTTGACGGCTGCATGCTTTAGTTCTGGTTGACCGGATGTAGGGTCAATTACATTGCATGTAAGACCATTTACGCCACGACCTGGCGTTTTTCCAGCAGATCCTGAGATAAATTCAGAGCCCCAATGCATTGCTATGAAGGCTTGAGATGACGCAATGTCTTCGGATACCTTAACTGGGAAGATCTCACTTCCTCTGCGACTGGTGACGTGGACTAAATCACCGTTAGACAAACTCATTCGACCAGCATCTTTTGGGGAAAGCTCAACGCAAGGCTCAGGTGCATGACCATATAGCGTTGCAATGCTTCCCGTTCTACTCATTCCATGCCATTGATCTCTAAGGCGACCGGTATTTAATGCAAAGGGGTAGCGTGCATCTACTGATTCAGCAGTCGCCTTATAGGGGGCGGCGATAAAGTGGGCCTTCTTATCTTTGGTGGGGAAGATGCTGTTTTCATAAAGCCTTTTTTTACCAAAGTAGTCACCTTTGGTCATCGGCCACTGTTGTGGACCACGCTCCTCGAGGATTTGATAGCTAAGGCCAGTGATGTCTAAATCTCGGCCGGCCGTACTATCTCGATGTTCATTCCAGATATCTTCAGGACTGTTATATGGAAAGAGTGTGGCAACTCCTTCTTTGCGATTGCCGGGTAGTAGTTTTTCCAGGGCACGTGCAATCTCTAGTGCAATTTCCCAATCATGCTTAGCGAACTCATAGGGATCAATTGCAGGATTTACTTTTGAGATCCTACGTTCAGAATTGGTTACTGTTCCCACCTTTTCAGCCCATGTAGTGGCTGGTAGCAGTACATCAGCATAAAGTGTGGTTGCGGTATGGGCATAAGCTTCCTGCACAACAACAAACTCTGCTTTATTGAGGCCCTCATGAACTGTATTGAGGTCTGGCATGGATTGGGCTGGATTTGTGCAAACAATCCAAATGGCTTTTAACTTACCGGTGCGCAATGCTTCAAACATGGGTATTGCGCTAAGGCCCGGTTTCTCAGGTACGGAATGAATACCCCATAAATTAGCGACTTCTGCACGATGCTCCGGATTTGTAAGGTCGCGATGGGCTGACAATAAATTGGCTAAGCCGCCAACTTCTCTGCCGCCCATTGCGTTAGGTTGACCCGTAAGGGAAAAAGGCCCTGCCCCTGCTTTACCAATGTGGCCGGTAGCAAGATGTAAATTCACTAAGGCAGCATTTTTAGCGGTACCTGATGCTGATTGATTGAGGCCTTGGCAATACAGCGAAAGTGTTGCTGGTGAAGTGGCAAATAACCTGGCTGCTTCGTATAGATCTTTCTCGGGAATGCCGCAAATTTGACTAACCGATTTTGGTATGAAATCTCTTACCAAGTCTCTGAGGGCCTCAAAGCCATCCGTATAAGACTTGATATAGGATTCATCGATCCACTTCTCCCAGAGCATGATGTAAAGCATGCCGTGATAAAGCGCGACATCGGTGCCAGGTTGAATTTGTAGATAAAGATCGGCTTCCTTGGCCGTATCCGTTCTTCTAGGGTCTACAACAATCACCTTAAGATCGGGATTTTTCTTGCGGGCATCCTCAAGTCGTCTGTAGAGAATGGGGTGCGCAAAAGCGGTATTTGAACCTGTAATAAAAATTGTAGAAGCGCAATCAATATCTTCATAAGAGCATGGCGGTGCATCCATGCCCAGGGTTTGTTTATAACCAGCAACTGCACTTGACATGCAAAGACGAGAATTGGTATCAATATTATTGGCACCAATGAGTCCCTTCATGAGCTTATTAAATACGTAATAATCTTCAGTCAGCAGTTGCCCTGAGACGTATATTCCGACAGATTCTGGACCATGCTCTAGGATGATGTCTGCAAATTTCTTAGCAACAGTATTAATTGCTTCTGGCCAAGAAATATTAATTGGCTCTTCGCCTCTGACTTTCCTAATTGCTGGCGACCCAAGGCGCGCTTGCAGTTGAAGGCTAGGATTTGCGGTGAGGTGAAGGGTAGATCCTTTACTGCAGAGTCTGCCAAAGTTCGCAGGATGCTCGGGATCGCCGCGGACACCAGTGACTTCTAATTTTCCATTGCTGGAGACGGTAGTTTCAATAATGACACCACAGCCAACACCACAGTAGCAACAGGTACTTTTAACTTCAGCCATGACTGGTGTCTAGTTCCTGACGGTTTAGCCAAACTACACCAGACTCCACTTTAACTTCGAAGGATTTTGCACAGCCTTCATCCGGCGCGATGGCACAACCCGTACTTAAGTCAATATTCCAGGAGTGTAAAGGGCAAGTGACAGTTTTGCCAAAAACAATCCCTTGAGAAAGGGGGCCGCCTTTGTGAGGGCATTTATCTAAAACAGCAAAAACTTCATCTTCTGAGTTTCTAAATATGGCAATTTGGCCTGCAGGAGCATGAATGATGCGAGAGCCCAATACAGGTATCTCATCTACGGAAGTTACTTTTTGCCAGATTTGATTTGTTGATGTATTAGACATTCCCTACCTCGACAATTGGAATAGTTTTAAATTGACGAATATCTACACCGGCTCGTTCGAAATCTTTCCAAGGGTCTGGAGCATCCTTAAGATCAAAGAGTAATCTTTCATAAAGCGCCTTACGACTCTCTGCATCTTCCACAACTTTTTGCTTAATGTATTCCATTCCAACACGTGCTAAATAGTGAACGGTGCGGTCTAGATACCAAGCCTCTTCCCGGTATAACTGAAGGAAGGCGCCCGAATATTCTCGAACCTCTTCATCTGTTTTGACTTTGCAGAGAAACTCAGCAACTTCAGTCTTAATACCGCCGTTGCCGCCAATATATAGCTCCCAGCCTGACTCAACACCAATAATGCCCACATCCTTTATGCCTGCTTCAGCGCAATTTCTAGGGCAGCCAGAGACTGCTAGTTTTACTTTGTGGGGGGCATACATTCCAAAAAGCATTCGCTCAAGATCAACCCCCATTTTCATTGACGATTGCGTACCAAAGCGGCAATGCTCATCTCCAACACAGGTTTTTACCGTTCGGATTGATTTTCCATAGGCATGTCCAGAGGGCATATCCAGCTCTTTCCAAACGGCTGGTAAATCATCCTTCTTGATGCCGAGTAAATCGATGCGTTGGCCGCCAGTTACTTTAACTGTTGGTACTTGATACTTTTCAGCAACATCGGCAATTCTGCGGAGTTCAGAAGGAGTGGTTAACCCACCAAACATGCGTGGAATGACCGAATAAGTGCCATCTTTTTGAATATTGGCATGAGCACGCTCATTAATAAAGCGAGACTGCGGATCATCTTTTGCTTCATGCGGCCAAGTGGAAATCAAATAATAATTGAGGGCAGGGCGACAAGTTGCACAGCCATTTGGCGTCCTCCAGCCCAACTCACTGCGTACTTGCTCTTGAGAGATTAAATGACCAGAGCGAATAGCTTGACGGATCTCATCATGAGAGAGGTCAGAGCACCCGCAAATCGATTTCTTTCTTGGGGTAGCTGAGTAATCTGTACCTAATACATTCATTAATACTTGTTCGACTAGGCCTGTACATGAGCCACATGAGCTACTTGCCTTAGTGCACTTTTTAACTTCATCTAAAGTAAAGAGGCCTTGCTCACGAATAGCTTTAACAATCGCGCCTTTGGATACACCATTGCATCCGCAAACCTCGTCTGCATCTGTCATGCCGGCAACTTTATTATGCCCTTGGTGGCCCACATCACCGATATTGGATTCTCCAAACATCAATGTGTCTCGTATCTCGGCAACACTCTGGGCATCGCGCATTAACTTGAAATACCAGGTGCTATCAGCAGTATCTCCAAACATACAAGCGCCAATGAGGCGATCGTCTTTAAGAACCAATTTTTTGTAGACGCCACCAATGGGATCGGCAAGCGTAATTTCTTCTGTACCCTCACCACCCATGAAGTTACCGGCTGAGAAAAGATCGACACCGGTTACTTTGAGTTTCGTTGATGTGACAGATCCTTCGTAACGACCAATACCATGCTCAGCAAGATGATTTGCACATACCTTAGCTTGTTCGAATAATGGCGCAACTAATCCATAGGCTGTTCCACGATGGCTGGCACATTCCCCTACGGCATAGACTCTTGGATCGAAAGTTTGTAAGGTATCGTTCACAACAATACCGCGTTGACAATGCAGACCAGCAGATTCTGCTAGTGCTGTGTTAGGTTTAATGCCTGCCGCCATTACCACTAAATCTGCCGGTATTTCTAATCCACCTTTAAAGCGGATATAACCAACTCGGTCACCTACTGCATTAGGAATGAGTGCTTCAGTAGAAGTTTGGAGTAAAAATTTTAAGCCCTTTGCTTCAAGAGATTTTTGTAATAAGTCAGCTGCAGTTTTATCAAGCTGCCTTTCCATGAGCCACTCTGATAAATGAACAATAGTGACGCTCATGCCTCTGAGAGCCAGTCCATTTGCCGCCTCAAGGCCCAGTAATCCGCCACCAATCACTACTGCATTTTTATATCGAGTAGCTACATCAATCATTTCGTTGGTATCTTTGATGTCTCGATATGCAATTACACCAGGTAAATCATTGCCCGGTATGGGCAAGATGAAGGGTAGGGAGCCTGTCGCTAGAAGTAAACGGTCATAACTAACAACCGTGCCGTCATCGGAAGTAACTGTTCTCTCTTTGCGATCAATCTTAGTAATTTTTTTGCCAAGATGTAAATGAATGCCGTTACTCTGATACCAATCCAGATCATTGAGAACAATTTGCTCAAGCGTTTGCTCTCCAGCAAGGACTGGAGAGAGCAGAATACGGTTGTAGTTGGGATGTGGTTCAGCACCAAAGATGGTGATGTCGTAAAGCTCTGGATCTAGCTTTAATAGTTCTTCGATGGTCCGAACGCCAGCCATCCCATTGCCAATCATGACGAGTTTTTGTTTTTTCATGCTTTGATCTTGAAGCTATCTGCGTAAGCTGCGGGGTTGGTGCCATTCCATACGACGCCATCAAATAATTTGCTGGAGCGCATATCGCCTTTCGGTAATGGTGTTTTTGAGGCAGTAGCTGCATCCTTATAGATAGCGATATTGTTTACTTTTTTTGCTACCGCTAAATAATCAGGATGCTCTTTCAATAAACCCCAACGCTTATGTTGTGTCATAAACCACATACCATCAGAAAGATAAGGGAAAGTGGCCAAGCCATCGTTATAAAACTTCATTGCATGGGGATCATCCCAAGTCTTACCAATACCATTGTTGTAGCGACCCATCATGCGATCCTGAATCACACTCACATCGGTATTGACAAAAGAAGGTGCTGAGACAACCTCGGCAGTAGCATGCTTGTTTGAAGTGGATGCATCAATATATTTTCCTGCCTCAAGAATCGCTGTAGTTACTGCGCGACAGGTATTAGGATATTTCTTGGCAAAGTCAGAAGTGGTTCCTAATGCCTTTTCTGGGTGGTCTTGCCAAATGGCTTGAGTGGTTATAGCCGTAAAGCCTATGCCATCAATGATGGCACGTGCATTCCATGGCTCACCAACACAGTAGCCATCCATATTGCCGCTGCGCATATTAGCAACCATTTGAGGTGGGGGAACGGTAATAATTTTTGCGTCTTTGAATGGATTGATGCCGTAATTTGCAAGCCAGTAATACAGCCACATTGCGTGTGTGCCAGTAGGGAATGTTTGCGCAAAGGTATAGTCACGTTTTTCTTTATCCATGACTGCTTTTAGGCTTGCACCATCCGTAACGCCTTTTTGGTAAAGTGCTTTAGATAAAGTAATTGCTTGGCCGTTATTGTTCAGTGACATCAAAAGAGACATATCTTTTTGCTGCCCACCAATGCCCATTTGCAAGCCATACATCAAGCCGTAAAGAATATGAGACATATCATTTTCACCATTAACTAGTTTGTCGCGAATGGCTGCCCAAGAGGCTTCTTTAGTGGGGATGATTTTGACGCCGTATTTTTTATCTAAGCCAAGGTGGTTGGCCATCACTACTGATGAGCAGTCTGTCAAAGCAATAAAGCTCACCTTGACGTCAGTTTTCTCGGGGGCATCAGAGCCTGCAGCCCAGGCGCCCGCTTTCACCATGGGATCAATTAAAGACAAAATACTGGCTGAGCCAATACTTTGAATCAGTTTTCGGCGGGTGGGATTGGCATCTGCAGCGCTGGAGGTAATGACTTCGGTTGTTGCAATGCTAGATGTAGTTTTTTCTTCCATGCTCAGCTCCTTTGATCGATAACTAACGATAAGGAACTTCTCAGTAAAGAAATTTTAGTAAAGCTCAACATTGGTGCACCATATAAATGCATGTGCATTTTTGGTTCACGTATGAAATTTAGGGCTATTGCCTACTGTTACAAATGATGCATGGAATTCAACGCAGAAAGACCGATCAAATCATCAATGCCCCTGCAGGTATCGGCCGGGGTGTACCTCATTGGTGCTGGGCCTGGAGCGGCTGATCTGATTACGGTTCGTGGTGCGCGAATATTGTCAACAGCTGATATTGTTTTTTATGACGCGCTAATCGATATTTCTATGTTGGAGTGGTGTGTGGGCACCAAGTTGGTGCCAGTAGGCAAGAGATGCGGTTCTCATTCTAGCTCTCAGCACTTTATTAATAAGCAATTGGTAGATGCAGCTAGTAAATATTCGATAGTGGTTCGCCTCAAAGGGGGTGACCCTTTAATCTTTGGTCGCGCACAAGAAGAAATCGATGCTTTGGAGCAGGCGGGAGTTCATTTCGAGGTTGTTCCAGGTATTACTACGGCTTTAGCAGCATCGGCACAATTAAAGCAGCCACCTACCACGCGAGAATTAAGTCGCACACTTACCTTAACAACTTTACCTAGTCGCTGTGCACATCTAGATCATAAAACCGCCATCTACTATATGGCCCGCGATCAATTGGCGGAAATCGCAAGCACCCTAATTGCTGAGGGTTATGCGGAAAATACTCCGGTCTGTTTAATGGAGTCAGTCAGTCTACCTACCGAACGTAGCTTTGCCTGCACATTAAATGAATTGTGTCTTGGCGATGTCCATCACCATTTTTTGGATAGGCAGCCCGTATTAGTCATGGTCGGAGAAGTCTATAGAAAAAAACTTCAGACCCTAAGGCCCTTAATAGAGTCACCAATCAATTTCAATGTATTGCAAGAAGCATCTTAATTTATTAGGAGATAGAAATGAATTCATACCGTCCATTTGATCCAGATAGACCTCTTTTTAGCAGTCGCTGCAGTTGTGGTCGTCATGCTTCCGATGCTGATCATGCACTCGACTTATCGGCCAAGATTGACGAAGAGCAAATGAATGCAGACTTCGTAGAGGCAAGTTTAGTAAAGGCATTATTTCCTCAAGAGGATCGTAGACGTGCATTTTTGAAAGCGGTTGGCGCTGGAGGGGCAATGAGCGCCTTATCAGGATTTCTGCCGGTAGGATCACTGCAGGCAATGGCTCAAGAGAAGGCCCCACTAGAAAAGCCCGACCTAAAGATTGGCTTTATTGCCATTACTTGCGCCACGCCACTAATCATGGCTGACCCATTGGGTTTTTATAAAAAGCAAGGTCTGAATGTCACTTTAAATAAGACTGCTGGTTGGGCATTGATTCGCGACAAGATGCTTAATAAGGAACATGACGCATCTCATTTTTTATCGCCGATGCCTATCTCAATGTCTATGGGCTTAGGGTCCGATCCTACTCAAATGCGTGTAGCCACCATTCAAAACGTGAATGGTCAGGCAATCACCTTGGCAAACAAGCATAAAGATAATCGTGATCCTAAAAATTGGAAGGGTATGAAGTTTGCGGTTCCGTTTGAATACTCAATGCATAACTTCTTATTGCGCTACTATGTCGCGCAAGCGGGTTTAGATCCTGATAGAGATATTCAAATTCGGGTTACTCCTCCGCCGGAAATGGTTGCAAACTTGCGCGCTGGCAATATTGATGGCTTCCTTGGGCCGGATCCATTTAATCAGCGTGCTGTTTACGACGAAGTGGGTTTTATTCACATTCTTACAAAACAAATTTGGGACGGACATCCATGTTGTGCGTTTGGAACTTCTGAAGAGTTCATTAAAAAGAATCCGAACACCTTTGCCGCCCTTTATCGTGCTGTGTTAAATGCCTCTACGATGGCACGCGACCCTGCTAACAGGCCCTTAATTGCAAAAGTCATTTCTCCAGCAAATTATTTAAATCAACCAGAAACAGTGGTCATGCAAGTGCTTACCGGTAAGTTTGCTGATGGCTTAGGCAATGTTCAAAACGTCCCTGATCGTATCGATTTCAATCCAATTCCATGGTATTCCATGGCCACTTGGATGCTGACGCAGATGCAGCGCTGGGGTTATGTAAAAGGTGATGTTAACTATAAGGATATTTCTGAAAAGGTTTTCCTGCTGACTGATGCCAAAAAATACATGGGTGAAACAGGTATCGCCATACCCCCTTTAGCTAAGGCGGGCTACAAAAAAGACAAGATTATGGGTAAGGAGTTTGATCCTAGTCAGCCCGTTGCCTATCTAAAGTCATTTCCAACCAATAAAGCATGAATCTAAGGCAAATGAATGAAAACGTTATCTATTAAGGTCAAAGGGGCAATTCTGTCAATTGCAATTTTGTTGATGTGCTTATTTATATGGCATTTAGCAACAACACAAAAAGCCGCACCTTCGCAAGCTACATCGACAAACTCTAGCGAGTACAACAGTCTTATGGGGCAGGGTGGAGGTGAGGCTGTGCAAAAAACTGGATTTCCTACATTGACTCAGATGGGGCAAACTATCTATAAGCAGCTTTCACACCCTTTTTATGACAATGGCCCAAACGATAAGGGTATCGGTATTCAGTTGGCATATTCCTTGGCCCGCGTTGGCTTAGGATTCTTGTTGGCCATGTTGGTGGCGATTCCATTTGGATTTTGGATAGGAATGTCGCCGTTGGCTTATGAAGCCTTTAATCCATTTATTCAAATTTTGAAGCCAATTTCACCCCTAGCCTGGATGCCGATTGCGCTTTACACGATCAAAGACTCATCAATTTCTGGAATCTTTGTGATCTTTATTTGCTCTGTTTGGCCAATGCTTCTCAACACTGCCTTTGGGGTGGCAAATGTACGTAAAGAACTTTTAAACGTTGCAAAGACTTTAGAGGTGTCGCCATTACGCAAAGCTTTCTTAGTCATCCTTCCCGCCGCCGCTCCTACGATCCTTACTGGTATGCGGATCTCAATGGGTATTGCTTGGTTGGTAATTGTTGCTGCTGAAATGTTGGTAGGTGGAACAGGTATTGGTTACTTCTTGTGGAATGAGTGGAATAACTTATCTCTTTCAAGTGTTATTTTTGCAATTCTTTTAATTGGTATTGTTGGAATGTTGCTTGATGCCGCATTCGGTAAGTTACAAAAGGCGGTTTCGTATGCAGATTGAAAATACTTTTCTTAAGGTTGAAAACCTGAGCAAGTCCTACAAGGCTGATGCTCCACCAGTTTTCGAAGGAATTAATTTTGAAATTGACAAGGGTGAGTTTGTTTGTATTATTGGCCACTCTGGATGCGGTAAAACTACAATTCTGAACGTTCTTGCAGGACTTGAGGCAGCGACAGGTGGTGATGCCATCATGCTTGGAAAGCGAATTCAGGGCCCTGGATTAGAACGTGGTGTTGTTTTTCAAGGTCACGCCTTAATGCCGTGGATGACTGTATTACAAAACGTCGCCTTTGCTGTTAAATCAAAATATCCCGATTGGTCTAAGGCAAAAATTGCTGAGCATGCCAAAAAATACTTAGCTATGGTTGGCTTACAACATGCTGAAAATAAAAGACCATCGGAATTATCTGGTGGCATGAAGCAACGTGTTGGTATTGCCAGGGCTTTTGCTATTGAGCCAAAGATGTTGTTATTAGATGAGCCTTTTGGTGCACTAGATGCATTAACACGTGGCGTGATTCAAGATGAGTTACTAAAAATTTGTAGTGAAACACATCAAACTGTTTTCATGATTACCCATGACGTAGACGAAGCTATATTGCTCTCAGATAAAATTATGTTGATGAGCAATGGCCCCAATGCGCGCATAGCAGAAATTGTCATTAATACATTGCCCAAAGGAAGAAAACGTGCAAATTTGCATCATGATGCAATGTACTATCCTATGCGTAATCATTTAGTGGATTTTCTTGTCAATCGATCCAAAGATTTGCAGACCAAGGGTGCTAATGGCGAGTTAAATGGATTCAAGCCGCTAATAGTGCTTCCTGGCATTGATCCAGCGACCAATTAAAAATTAAATAAACTAAATTATCCCAAGGAGAGAAAGATGGACCGTTCAGTAGTTACACAAAAAATTATCGAAGCTAAAGTGCGCAAAGGCATGAAGTGGAGTGATATTGCCAAATCAATCGGCGAATCAAAAGAATGGGTTACCGCCGGCTGTTTAGGCCAAATGACTTTTACTAAGGCGCAAGCAGAAGCTGCAGGTAAGTTATTTGATTTGACCGATGAAGAGATGGCTTGGTTGCAAATTGTTCCTTATAAGGGCTCATTGCCAACAGCCGTCCCAACTGACCCATTAATCTATCGCTGGTATGAGATTGTGAGCGTTTATGGAACAACGATTAAAGAGTTAATTCATGAAGAGTTTGGTGATGGCATTATGAGCGCCATTGATTTCTCAATGGATATTCAGCGTGAACCAGATCCCAAAGGGGACCGCGTTCAGGTGGTGCTCTCAGGAAAATACTTGTCATATAAGACTTATTGAGTCTTTTAAGTCAAAACAAAAGCCACCCTCGGGTGGCTTTTTTATTAATCTAAGCTGATTTTGGCATCCTTGGCTACCTTGCCCCAACGGGACCATTCGGATTCAATCAGGGTATTGGCTTGCGCTGGAGTTCCTGGGGCTGGATTGATTCCACCTTTGATTAAGCTGGCACGTGTTGCCTCACTATTAATCACTTTATTCAGGCTTTGGTTTAGCGTTTGAATCACTGCTGCAGGCGTATTCTTGGGTGCTACGAGTATTTGCCAGCCGCTAATTACTACGGGAACGCCTTGCTCTGAAAGAGTTGGAATGGAGTCTGCTGATGGAATCCGTTTCTCAGTGCTAATACCCAATATTTTGATTCGGCCGCCACTAGCTTGTGGAAGTGCTACCGATAGAGGAACCATCATGGCATCCACATCTCCCGATGCTACTGCGGTAATCGCTGGCGCTGCCCCTTGAAAAGGAACATGCACTAAATCAATTCCGCTAGTTTGCTTGAGCTTCTCAAATGCGATCTGTGAGGTACTTCCAATACCCCAAGAGGAGTAATTTAATTTTCCGGAACGCGCTTTTGCATACTCAATAAATTCTGCAACATTATTGATTGGCAACTTTGGGTTGATCACTAATGCAAACGGAAAACTCCCCACCAAACCGACTGCTGAGAAATCCTTAAGCGCATCGTAATTTACTTTTTTGTATACATGTGGATTGATTGCTAATCCCTCTGCACCCGCTAGAAGTAGGGTGTAACCATCAGCTGGTGCTTTGGCAACATAGTCAGTGCCAATCATTGTATTGGCGCCAGGTTTGTTTTCCACGATGATCGATTGACCCAATTGCTCTGTTAATCCTTGGGCAATCGTGCGTGCAGAGATATCCACATTACCGCCAGCTGTAAAAGGTACGATCAGGCGAATGGAGTGATCTGGAAAAGGTGCCGCATGACTTGATGCAATGCTTACAGCTAGAGATAGAAATGCGAATGTCAATTTCAATAATTTCATGATGAATTCCTTAGTGATATTTTCCGGCCAATAAGGAGCCATATCCCTGAATATTAGATTTAATGCCCGCTATGCGTAGTGAGTTCCACATCGTTGCAGCAATGCTAGAGATAATCGGTTTACCTAAGCTGGCTTCCGCTTTCTCTAGGGCATCAATTGTGGGCATGCCAACGCCACTGACAAATATGGCATCCGCTCCTGCGGCATCAACTTGCTTCATGAGTTGTCCAGCTCTTTCGGGGGTCTCGTCATAAATATTCTTGACGCCGGGTAAGTTGCCAAAGCTGACGATATTAAAACCGTATTGCTCCAGCAGATTTTTGCAGCGCAAGGTGTTTTGCTCGCTGTAAGGGGTTCCAAAGGCAATATTGTTAACCCCAATTTGTCTTAATGCCGTTACGACACTACCAAAAGCAGTAATGAAGGGAACATCAAATTCTTTCTGAAGGCGATCCACTAGCTTTGCCTCACCATCTTTGCCTAAGGTATAGCTATTGGCGGTATGAGCCATTGCTACAACGCTGGGTTTCACCAATTTCATGAGCGCAAGATTTTCATCCAGATGATCAATTTGGGATTGATTGCGTTCATCTTGTCCTAACAAGCTACCAGTTTCACCAAAGGCCACCATTCTGGTGAAGTGGACTGAAAATTCAGGGCGTGCCATCTTAATGACTTCGCCCTCAGTGTTGGGGTTTCCAGGGGGGATTAAAAATCCAAGGCGTGCAATGTTTTGCATTAATGCTATCTCCAATATATTTTTTTTAAGCTACTTTAGCAGTATTTGAACGTGCTTATGCCTAAGGCTTAAGGGGAACTACTTAAATACGCTTGATAGCATCTGCAGTAGAGTGGCCTTACAACAAAAAAGGAGACAAAAATGCGTAGCTTAAAAACTTATAAAGTATTGATCGCCAGTTTGATTGGAGCAGGTTGTATATCGACCTCAAACATAGCGCTAGCTCAGGTTGGATTTCCACCACCGCCACCTAAAGTGAGTCCTGCAGCAGGCGTTATTGATATGCACGTTCATCCAGACCCAGACGTCTTTGGCCGTGCCTTGACGGATTATGAGTTAGCCACGATTGCTAGACGCAAGGGTATGCGCGGAATTGTGATTAAGAACCACGTGGTCACCACCAATGACCGCGCTGCACTAGTGATGCAGCAGGTTCCTGGTATTGAAGTATGGGGTGGCATTGTTCTGAATAAATCTGTGGGCGGAGTAAACCCTTCAGCAGTTGAGTGGATGCACCGCATGTCTGGAGGGCGTGGCAAGGTAGTTTGGTTGCCAACATTTGACTCTGACAAGCACGTTAAGACACTGGTTGATAAGAATCAGTCTGGAATCGTAGTTGCTACAAATGGTCAGGTGACTCCAGAGTTAGAGGCAGTATTAAAAATTATTGCTCGGGAAGATTTGATATTAGCGACGGGTCATATTTCTGCTGATGAGGTAGTGACAGTAGTCAAACGCGCTAAGGAATTAGGCGTGAAGAATATTTTGATTACTCATGGTTTGACCAATATTCCAGGCTTAACCTTTGAGCAAGCAAAGCAAGTGACTGACATGGGTGCCATGATCGAAATTTGTTACTTACAGTTTATGACTGGCCCAACAGCCCAATACAAGTGGATGACGCATTGGGAGAAGGTTGATGCTGATGTAGTGGCTAGAGCTGTAAAAGAAATCGGTGCCGATCATTTAGTGCTCTCAACGGATTTAGGTCAGCAGGGCATGATGACTCCACCGGATGGAGTTGAGAATGAGATTGCAGCCGTTAAAGCCGCTGGAGTTTCTCAATCAGACATCGATAAGATGATGAAAAAGAATCCTGCAAAGCTATTGGGCTTGAAGGATTAAGCATAGCGACCCCCGGATACATGTCTGGGCATAAGCAACCCCGTCAGAAATGGCGGGGTTTTTTATTGGACTGCTTTGTCAAATAATTCGTGCTAAGATAATTCTTGTACTTGAATTATCTTTCATATATGTGAATTATGGGAATTAAGACAGCAGACCGAACTCTAGATTTGATTGAGCTATATGCCCACGAGCAATGCGCCTTAACGCTGTCTCAGATTTCAGACAAATTAGGGGTTCCGCCATCCTCTACGCATGGGCTGGTGCAGACGATGCTCGAACGAGGTTATCTCTATGAGCTCAGTAGGCGTGAGGGGTATTACCCAACCAAAAAATTAGAGCGCTCTACAAAACTTATTTCCGATGGCGATTTTGTTTGGCGTGGCATTACTCCATATCTACAGCGTTTAAGTAGCGAGATCGCTGAAACAGTTTTGCTTGCCAAACGACAAGGTAATAAAGTGATTTATCTTGAGGTCGCTGAGTGCACCCAAAGCGTTCGCTTCTCACCTTTAGTCGGAGAGACGAAATCCTTGCATTGCAGCGCTACAGGCAAGGCCTTATTAGGCGCCCTAAATGAGCATGATTTAGATAAAGAATTATCGAAGCTGAAATTAGATTCAAGAACAAATGAAACGATCACCGATATTCATGAGCTCAAGACTGAGATATTGAATCAGAAAAAGCAGGGTTGGTATCAGGTGATTGGTGAGAATATTCCAGACCTGATGTCTATTGCAATTCCCTTTCGCCTTAATGATGAGATCTATGTCTTGGGGGCAGGTGGTCCGATTAATCGGTTTAAACCATTAATTAAAGAGCATGCGGATGCAATGTTGGCAACCCAACAACAATTGCTAAAAAGCTTTTGAGCGTAATTCAAGTCAATTTTAGGAAACACATTCATGCTTGCCACCTTAACTTATGAAGAATTGCCAGATCATGCAATTCAGTTACGTGAAAAAGTACGCCAATTCATTAAGGAGCATCTAAAAGATGTTCCCCCTAGTGTTCGGGCTAGATCTTGGATGGGGTTTGATGAAGTATTCAGCAAGGAGATGGCCAAAGCCGGATGGGTTGGTTTAACGCTACCCAAGGAATACGGTGGAGCAGGCTTAGATCCCTATACACGGTTTGTCATTGTTGAGGAAATGCTTTCTCAAGGCGCTCCAGTTGCAGCTCATTGGATTGCTGATAGGCAAAGTGGACCGCTGATTAATCGCTTTGGTTCTGATGCTCAGAAAGAGTTTTACCTTCCTAAGATATGTAAGGCAGAAGTCTTCTTTTGTATTGGTATGAGTGAACCTCAGTCCGGTTCTGATTTGGCTAGTATTAAAACTAAAGCCGTGAAGAATTCAGAAGGTTGGTTGCTTAACGGACAAAAGGTATGGACTACTAATGCACATCAATCAAAATACATGATTGCATTAGTGAGGACTTCTGGTACTTCAGAAGACAGAAATAAAGGCCTGTCGCAATTAATAGTAGACCTTACCGCGCCAGGTGTCACCGTGAGGCAGATACGAGATCTCACAGGCGATGCGCATTTCAATGAAGTCTTCTTTGAAAAAGTACAGTTAAGTGATGATGCTTTGATTGGACATGAGGGCGCTGGATGGGAGCAGGTGAATGCGGAATTAGCATTCGAAAGAAGCGGTCCAGAAAGAATTTATTCAAGTATTGTTTTATTGGATACATGGCTTGCTTATTTACGAACACTGCCCGTTGAGAAAATCAATAACTCGACCGTACGTTTGATAGGGAAAATTATTGCTCAATTAGCCAACTTGAGAGCAATGTCAATTGCAACTACAGCGCAGTTGGCAGAGGGTAAGAGCCCTATCTTAGAAGCAGCCTTATTTAAAGATATGGGCACTCTATTTGAACAGGAGCTAATTCAGTGGATATCAGATGCCATTGGATCCGAGGAGGCTCTTGGCATAGACGATGACTTATTGAGAACCTTGGTCTATACCTTGCAAGTAGCACCGACTTATTCACTGCGCGGCGGCACACGCGAAATCCTACGAGGCATGATTGCCCGTGGTCTTGGGCTACGCTAAAAATATCACTTAGAAATTATGGATAACTTATTAAAAGATTCTTTAGAGAGATTATTGCAAGATCTATGCACGCCTAGCGCTATCGGGAAGGTCGAATCTCAAGGCAATGCAACAGCTATATGGAATGCCTTAGAGGAGTCAGGTTTTGCTGATTTACTCGTATCTGAGGAGTCGGGTGGCGCTGGGGTTTCTTGGAATGATGCTTACGCATTATTTTTCCTAACTGGGCAATATTGCCTCCCAGTATCACTTGGTGCTACAGCCTATGCACGTACATTGCTTGCGACAAAGGGGTTTGATCCAGTTGCTGGCGCAGTGAGCCTATCTTGCGATATTCATCGCAAACAAAGTGGACAGATTCTGTCGCGCTCAACCCCCTTTGGAAAGGTTTCTGATTGGGTAATGGGTAGCATTGATGGAAAGACTTGGTTGCTGCCAGTTGGAGATGCTGTGGTACAGGATACCGGTATTCATGGGTCACTTCAGGCTCATTTACTCTGGGAAAGAATGCCCACTACTGCCATTGATCTAGGGGTTGAAGAATCTATTCGTAATGCTGGAGCACTCATTTGGACTGCCATGATGGCCGGCGCAATGTCAGAAATTCTAAAGATAGTTTTGGTGCATGCAAATGATCGGCAGCAATTTGGAAAATCGATTGGAAAATTCCAGGCTATTCAACAGCAAATTAGCGTCCTAGCAGAGTGTGTGCAAGCTGCTGCGATAGCAGCCGAGATGACATGTCAATCTGGTCCAGACGCTAAAAATGCATTAACTATAGCGGCTGGTAAAGCGCGCGTAAGTGAGTTGGCGCTTCAAGTGAACTCTATAGCGCATGCCGTTCATGGCGCCATGGGCATTACAGAAGAATTTCATTTGCATTATTTAACGCGTCGCTTAAATGATTGGCGACTAGATTTTGGCTCTGAGGGTTACTGGCAGGAAAAGCTTGGAATGGCTTATCTCAATAGTAGCGCTGATGGTGCTCTAGACTTTTTAATTCAATCTATCGATCCTCGTGAAAGGGTGAGTCATGGCTGATTTTTTATTATACGAACGGGATGGTCCTATTGTCACATTGACGATGAACCAGCCTGAGGTCCGTAATGCTGTTACTGGAAATACTGCTGTGCCTGAATTCGTTGCGGCTTGCGAAAAAATCACTGCTGACTTGTCTATTCGTGCGGTGATTATTGCAGCGAATGGCACTGTGTTTTCTTCGGGTGGCAATGTTAAAGATATGCTGCGTTTCACTACAGATGAAATATCCCCTGCAAGCCTTCGTCAGTGGTACGTGACGGGTATTCAGCTGCTGACTAAAGCGCTCTATAACTTGGAGGTACCAACGATTGCTGCAATTAATGGCCCAGCCATTGGCGTGGGTTGTGATTTGGCATGCATGTGCGATTTCCGAATCGCAAGTGATAAGGCGACTTTTGCAGAAAGCTTTATTAGGGTTGGGATTATTCCAGGTGATGGTGGTGCATGGCTACTGCCGAGAACGGTGGGCATGGCAAAGGCAATGGAAATGGCTTTTACAGGTGACCCTATTACAGCTGCTGAAGCACTTGAGTGTGGCTTAGTCTCTAAGGTTACAACCCCAGAGGATCTTCTGCCCAGCGCTAATGAGTTGGCGAAAAGAATTGTAAAGAATCCCGGTAATGTGCTGCGTATGACAAAGCGTTTAATGCGTGAGAGCCAAACAAGTTCATTGGATGCGATTTTACATATGTCGGTAGGTATGCAAGTGATTGCGCATAAGAGCCCTGCGCACCTAGAAGCAATTAATGCCTTTATTGAAAAACGCACTCCAAACTTTGCTGATGAATAGGCCAATTGAATTTTTTGGACCTTTAAAGGGTTTAAAGGTCGTCGATTTGACGACCGTATTGATGGGGCCATATGCCACTCAAACTCTAGCTGATATGGGGGCCGATGTCATTAAGGTTGAGCCACCAGCAGGGGATACCGTAAGGGGAATTGGTCCTACTCACTCTCCTCGTATGGGCCACATCTTTTTGCATGTCAATCGAAATAAACGTAGCATTGTTTTAGATTTAAAAAAGCCCGAGGGATTAGAAGCTTTTTACGAGATTGCTAAAACGGCTGATGTAGTGGTGTACAACATTCGCCCATTGGCAATGAGAAGGCTGGGCATTACTTATGAGAAATTGAAAGCCCTTAATCCTAAAATTATTTATGCTGGAATTTATGGTTTTAGTGAAGAGGGTCCTTATGCTGGTCGTCCAGCCTATGATGATTTAATTCAAGGCATGTCAGCGGTTCCTGATTTAATGAGTCGATCTTCTGGTGGCGAGCCACGTTATGTTCCTCTAACGCTTGCGGATAGAACGGTTGGCTTAATGGCGGCGAATGCTATTTTGGCGGCCGTCTATTCTAGAAATACTACTGGCGAAGGCCAGGAAGTCGAGATTCCGATGTTCGAAACTATGGTTCAGTATGTATTGAGTGATCATCTATCGGGTCAAACTTTTGTGCCGCCAACAGGACCAAGTGGTTATCCAAGATTGCTCGTTAAAGAGAGAAAACCATACAAGACGCTTGATGGTTATTTATGTGTTTTGGTATATAACGATCGCCAATGGGAAAATTTCCTCAGCTTGATCGGTAAGTCAGAGTGGCTTGAGACGGACCCTCGTTTTAAAAATATTGGTGCCCGTACTAAACATATCAATGAGCTCTATGCCCTAGTAGCTGAGTCAATGAGCACTAAGACCAGTGCGGAATGGCTAAGCTTATTAGAGGGTGCGGATATCCCATGTATGCCACTCAATACGATTGATAGTCTCTTAGATGATCCTCATTTAATTCAGACGGGGATGCTGGAGACCGTAACCCATCCAACCGAAGGACAGATTCGCCAACTCGGCGTTCCTGTTCAGTGCTCTAAAACCAAAATTAATCATTTGCAGCGCCCTGCAAGGCATTTAGGCGAAGATAGTATTGGCGTTTTACGCGAGGCTGGATTTACAGATGATCAGATTAACCACCTCAAGGCGATCGGCGCAACCAGTCAATTTCAAAGCGAGCAACGTTGTGAAAGCTAATCCATCTGTAATGCGTGCTGTAGCAGTCAACATCGATAACAAGACTAAAGACTTTGGCATAGATGCTTTTGTTGATGTCGAGCTAGAGATTCCGCAACTAAAGCCCACAGATATAAGGGTTAGGGTGAAAGCTGCCGCGATTAATCCCATTGATTTAAAAATGTATCGTGGAGCGAAAAATCCTGGAACTGTTTTGGGTTGGGATGTGGCAGGAGAAGTTGAGTCGGTAGGTGTAGATGCTAAATTATTCCAAGTAGGTGATGAGGTGTATTACGCAGGAGTTGTTATCCGGCCCGGTGGTTTTAGTGAGCTACAGGTGGTTGATGAAAAAATTGTCGGCAGCAAACCGAAAAAACTCTCTTTTGTAGAAGCGGCTGCATTACCGCTTGCTTCCATCACATGTTGGGAAGCTTTATTCGAAAAGATGGGTATTCCACAAGGTGGCGCTAATGCTACGCTTTTAGTGATTGGTGGCGGTGGCGGGGTGGGTTCCTTAGCAATTCAGCTCGGCGCACGAGTTGCAGGAGTTAAGGTTATTGCGAGTGCCTCAAGAAATGAGACCCAGGAGCAATGTATCGCAATGGGAGCATCCGCTGTCGTAGATCATAGTTCACCGCTTTCACCTCAGATAAAGGCATTGGACTTCAAGTCGGTAGACTATATCTTGTGCTTGACTGATCCCGCGCCAATTTTTGCCGATTTAGCAGACATTATTAGCCCTCAAGGAAAGATTTGTTGTCTAGTTGAGTCTTCCGTAGACTTGCCAATGAATCTATTAAGAACTAAAAGCGTTGTATTTTCTTGGGAAGGTGCTTTTACTAAATCATTATTTCGCACGAAAGACATGATTACCCAACATGAGATTTTGAATAGGGTTTCCGAATTAGTCGATGCCGGTAGATTGAAAACGACTTTGAGTGAAGAGCTGGAATCAATTAGCGCAATTAATTTAAGTAAAGCCTGTCGCAAGTTGAGTGAAGGTGGTGTAGTAGGAAAAATAGTCATCAATGGATTTAATTGAATTTAAAAAGTAATGGAGGAGACAAAATGAAGAATTATAAAATCATGAGAGCGAGTTTTTTAAAGCTCACCGTAGCAATGGCAACAGGCTTTTGGGTTTCAGCTGCATTTGCGCAGCCTTACCCAAATCACAGCATTAAGTTTGTTGTGCCATTTCCACCTGGAAGTGCAACGGATTCTTCGGCAAGATACTTTGGTAAAAAGTTATCGGAGATGATTTCTCAGCCAGTGGTGATTGAGAATAAGCCGGGCGGCAATAGTTTTATTGCGATTCAGCAAGTGCTGAATGCGCCTGCTGATGGCTATACGGTATTTATCGGAAGTAATTCGCCAATGGCGGTAAATGCAGCCGTATTTAAATCACTGCCTTACGATCCAGTAAAAGATTTCAAGCCATTAACTATGCTCACTCGGGTTTCTAACCTCTTTATCGTTCCGGATAACTCTAGTTTTAATAATATTGGAGAGTTGGTGGCGAAGGCTAAAGAAAGTCCTAATACTCTCAATTATTGTTATGGTTCCGCTGGCTATCAATTGATGTCCGAATTGTTTAATCAATCTGCCAACATTAAAACAACTGGTATCCCATACAAAGGCGCTAGCGAATGTGTGACTGCTGTCATGACGCGTTCAGTTGATTATGCAATTTTAGATATCACCAGTGCTATGGAGTTGGCTAAGAGCGGAAAAGTGAAAGCCCTCGGGATTTCTTCTGAAAAGCGCTCACCACTTTTGCCTAATGTGCCTACAATGCAAGAGGCTGGAATAAAGGATTACACGGCTTACGCTTGGGTTTCCGCAGCCGTTTCTGCAAAGACACCTCCAGCTGAGGCTGCTGCTCTAGCCGCTTTGATGACTAAGATTGCTGAACTTCCAGAAACAAAGGCTTTCTATGAAAATATGGGAGCTGAAACAATGAAAGGTGGGCCTGAGTCAATGGCAGCATTTCAGAAGTCGGAAATTGCTCTTTGGAAGCGTGTTGCGACTTTGGCAAAAATTGAACAACAGTAATCCTATTTCTAAAGGTCATCGATGATGGGTAATTCAAATGTGGATGATGTTATTAATGCGCGGATGTCTGCGAGAGCATTCACACCAGAATTACCCTCTCGTGACTTAATAGAGCGTATCTTGGGGGTGGCTAGTAGGGCACCTTCAGGAACCAATACGCAACCTTGGAAGGTTTACGTCCTTGAAGGAAAAATTCGGGATGAACTTTGTAATAAGGTCTGCGCTGCCTATGAATCTATTTCAAAGAATCCAGAATTAGGTAAAGATTTTGAAGAGGCTTACAGCTACTATCCTGAGAAATGGTTTAGTCCCTACATTGATCGTCGTCGTGAAAACGGCTGGAGTCTTTATGGTTTATTGGGAATCGAAAAGGGTGATAAAGAAAAGATGTTTTTGCAGCATCAAAAGAACTTTCGCTTTTTTGATGCACCCATTGGCCTTTTCTTCACGATTCATAAAGACTTAGGTACGGGATCTATCTTGGATTACGGTATGTTTTTGCAAAACGTCATGATCTCAGCTCAAAGCCATGGTTTGGCAACTTGCCCTCAGGCAGCATGGAATAAATTTAGCAAGATCATCACACCAATCATTGGTGCCGGTGACGATGAAATGCTCGTTTGTGGAATGGCTATCGGTTATGCGGACCAATCACATAAGATCAACACATTTCAGACGCCTCGTGCCAAAGTAGAAGAATTTACGACTTGGCTAAAGGGGTCCTAGGTAATTTTTTCTTTTTTGAACTGCTCGATTGATTCTGCTGAATAACCTAAGAGTTGGTGTAGGATTTCAAAGTTAGAGTCTCCTAATTTAGGGGGCGGGCGCTTATATTCAGGTGGGGTGCTCTTTAGCCTAAGAGGACTTGCAATAGTGGAGATAGTTGACCCATCCTTATACCGAGTATCCACCTTAATTTCTCGATGAATCACATGAGGATCCTCAAATACTTGCTGATAATTGTTGATAGGTCCGCAAGGAACATCATAGCTTTCTAGTATGGAGATCCACTCATCTCTATTTTTCTCAAGCATTGTTTTGGCGAGGTGAGGGATAAGCTCCGAGCGTCCAGTAATGCGCCCAGTAACCTTTTCCCATTTTGGATCTTGGGCTAAATCTGGACGTACTATGGCTTCACAATAACGCTGCCACTGAGTATCATTGCCAACAGCAATTACGATTTCACCATCTTTTACAGCAAACACTTGATAGGGCACAAGGCTTGCATGTGCATTTCCATATCGAAATGGCACCTTACCATTAGCAAAATAACCGGTGATTTGATTACCGCCAAGTGCAATGATGCTATCAAGTAATGCCATATCAATATATTGGCCGAACCCTGTTTGCTCTCGACTATTTAATGCAGCAAGAATGGCAATAGTGCTGTACATACCAGTAATTACGTCAGCAATTGCAATGCCGACTTTTTGCGGACCGCCGCCTGGTTCTGAATCCGCCTCACCCGTAATGCTCATGAGTCCGCCAATTGCCTGAAAGACAAAGTCATACCCAGGTTTTTGAGCATTGGGCCCATCCTGGCCATATCCTGTGATCGAGCAATAGACCAACCTAGGATTAATTTTCTGAAGGCTCTCGTAATCCAAGCCATAGCGTTTCAGGTCACCGATCTTATAGTTTTCAATTACGACATCGCTAATCTTGACTAACTCCTCAATAATCCTTTTACCTTGAGGGGTTGATAGATTGAGGGTGAGCGATTTTTTTCCGCGATTTGCCGCTGCAAAGTAGCTGGAAATTTTTTCCTCCATGTTGATCCATGGAGGCCCCCAAGCCCGCGTATCATCGCCGTGCCCAGGACGTTCTACTTTAATTACCTCTGCACCCAAGTCGGCAAGATTTTGTGTGCACCACGGGCCTGCAAGAATCCTCGAGAGATCTAGAACTCGAATATGCGATAAGGCTCCAGAATTTATAGGAAGGGTGTTCTCTGAAGTCACAATTATTCAGCTTTGATATTGGCGTCAGATATTACTTTAGCCCATTTGGTGATTTCAGCATCAACGTATTTGGCGTATTCTGCTTGAGTCATGTTGCCAGCATCAGCCCCTTGTTCTGAGAATTGGTTTTTTACCTGTGGACTTTGTAGAACTGCCAGCACATCACTAGAGATTTTATTTAATAGTTCAGGCGACATTTGTGGTGGCGCATACATACCAAACCATGCGAGTGCTTCAAAACCTTTAAGACCAGATTCACTAATTGTAGGAACATTTGGAAGTGCGGTGCTGCGAGTTAAGGATGTAACGCCCAGTGCACGTAGTTTTCCAGCTTTGATATGACTAAGTACACCGGGTATTGAATCAAACATGACTGAAATTTGATTCCCCAAAAGGTCGTTCAAAGCAGGGGCAGCGCCTTTATAAGGTACGTGAACCATATCAATTTTCGCCATTGCTTTGAATAGCTCTCCAGATAGGTGGTTAGCGCCACCTGTGCCTGCGGATCCAAACATCACCTTGCCTGGATTTGCTTTTGCATACGTAATCAGTTCTTGGACATTCTTGGCAGGAAATGCTGGATTTACGACCAATACATTGGGTACTCCAGCAACCAAGCTAATCGGGGTAAAGTCTGTTCGGGTGTTGTACTTGAGATTCTTATATAAGCTCGGGTTGATAACGTGATGTGTCGCAGTCACCATAAGGGTATAACCATCAGCAGGCATATGCGCTAGCAGTTCTGAGAAGATGGTGCCGCTTGCCCCAGGTTTATTTTCAACAACTACAGTCTGCGACCATTTCTTTGTTAGTTCGTTTGCTAGAACGCGCGCGAGGATATCCGTTGTTCCCCCTGGCGGAAATGGCACCACAATTTTCACTGGTCCGCTTGGATAGTTCTGCGCATATACATTACCGATAAAAAGCAAACATCCAAGAAAGAGAATTTTTTGAATTAAATGGAGAAGGCCCTTCATTTGCTAACCCCTTAAAAATTATTTGATTTGTATTGGAAATTCAACGAGCGCCTCGCCAGCTGCAACGACCTCACCCTTTTGATTATTAACAATGACATTTAGACAAGCCCACTGGCCCTTTTGTGTTGTCTTTAATGAGGTGATGGTAGCGCTTGGGGTAATAGTATCGCCAGGTTTTACGGGCGACTTCCAACGAGTTTCGAGTCTTCTATGGATACCCCCATGTGGATAGAGCCAATCCGTGAGCATTCTAGTGATCACTCCAAAATTATTCATGCCGTGCATGATGATGCCGCCAAATTGCGTTTTTCCAAAACTTCCCTTCATATAGTCATCATCAAGATGAAGGGGGTTAAAGTCTAGTGAAGCTTCGCAGAACTCCCGAATAGTCTCTCGGGTTGGGTGAAATGGTGTGCCATTAATAATTTGGCCTACGCTTAATTGTTCAAATGCATTGCTCATAGTATTGTCCGTCGATTGGATTGCTAGATTAGAAGAATTAATTAGGTCGAATAGTCCAGCCGCGACCCGAGCATATAACTTCATTATTTTGATTAAAGAAGACGTTGTCATGAACTACAAAAAGACGCTCTTTTTTGATAAATTTATCAAGAGCTCTTGCTTCTAGACGAATGACATCGCCTGGTCTTGCGGGAATGTTGTAGCTCCAGGACTGACCTGCATTAATAGTTCCAGGACTGCGCATCCAATCATCAACTGGGGTACATGAAAACATCAGCAATATATGAATAGATGGTGGGGCAATAATTCCTTTATATGGCGTTGTCTTGGCATACTCTTCGTCAAAGTAAAGTGGATGCTCATCACCTAGAACTTTACAAAGCTTTTGAATCGCCTCGAGTGTCAATGTATATGGGATCGTTTTTCTAGGTTGACCAGGAATAATGTCATCCCAAATTTTTCGCACTTCCTCATGTTTCCAAAAATCTGTCTCAAAATTAGTAGTCGTCATAAGTTATTTAGCTAAATATTGATTGAAAAAATTGAGAGTGACCTCAAGTGCTTGATCTGCTTCCGCCTTGCGGTAGGTTAAGCCCCCATGTCTTGCAAATGCATGGTCTGCTTCAGGGTATTTGCAAATAGTAACGAATGGACTGGTGCCAAGCTTGCGTTCAAGCAAGTCATTAACTTCTTTCTGAACCCATCTATCCTTCATTGCCATGTGCAGCAAAAATGGGCGGTGTAAATTTTTAACTTCTCTTATTTCATGTTCTATATAAGTGCCGTAGTAAGCTACCGCACAATCAATTTCAGTTCTGCAACACATTAAGTAACAAAGTTTTCCACCTAAGCAGTAACCTACTGTACCAACCTTGCCATTAAAGCCGGGCAAATTTTTAAGATACTCAGCAGTTTGATCCATATCTTGTACGGCTAAGTTGTAGTCGAAGTCGTAATACAAATCAAATGCCTTAGCTACATGTTCTGGATTTCGATCTGAAAGCTCTACATTAGGCTCTTGGCGCCAAAAGACATCAGGTACGAGGCATATGTATCCTGCATCAACGAACTCTTTGGCATGAGTACGCATCGTTTCGTTGACGCCCCAGATTTCCATAATGGCAATAACTGCGCCTTTGGGAGGTCCATCCGGTATTGCTAAGTAGGCGCCCATATTTCCATCGCGCAATGGAACGTTAACTGTACTTGCTTTCATTGTTTTATTTCTCTATTAATTAGGTTGTTCTTTTTGTTTCTTCCTCACGTAGATTCAAACACGAAGTGCAACACGGTTTAAGGACTGCATAAATACTTCATTGGGGGTTTTAAATCCTAATCGTTTTCTAGGTCGGTTGTTTAAACGGTCTTGGATCATTCTAAGCTCCTTAT
>NZ_JACVOY010000017.1 GCF_018882185.1 Polynucleobacter sp. AP-Latsch-80-C2
AGTTTGGCTAAGGTGTTGATAGGTCATGGCTACTTTGACTTGCAGGTCTAGAAGCTTTGGATACTAAAACATCCTTAGCCTCCTTAACTAGTTGTTCAAAGTTGCACTTCGTAGTTGAATCCACCAATTAATATTGGGGGCAAAATTAATGGAATAATATTTAAACTTACAAGTGAGATAAAAAAGCATGACCATAACCCTTTCTAATGACGAGCAATCCCCGCATATTTTAGTTTTAGGAATGGGCGGTACGATTGCTGGATTGGCTCCAAGTCCAGAATCTAATCCATTGTTTTATCAAGCTGGTCAGGTTAATGTGGGGGACCTTTTGACTAATATTGAGAAGGCGCTACCTGAGGGTTTAAAGATAGTTTCTAGGCAGGTTGCTAACATCAACAGCAGTAATCTCAGTGAGGCGTTGCTGACTCAATTGGGTGACTTGGTAAGAAGCTCTCTAGCAAATACAGCATTAATTGGCATAGTTGTTACCCACGGGACTGACACCATAGAGGAGACGAGTCTATTTCTGCACGCTACTTGTGGCAAGTATGCTGGCAAGCTTAGTAAGCGAATAGTGCTCACGGGTGCCATGCTGCCCTCAAACGCACCCGGTGCCGATGGGCCATCAAACCTCATTAATGCCATTCGATGGGTAAGTAAACCAGTTGACCAATGTCCTGGGGGTGTATTTGCAGTTTTTGCTGGCAATGTCTGTATGGCTCGAGATTTAGCTAAACGACATAGTAGTGAACTAAATGCACCTTTGCGTGATTCCCCATGCAGCCCCTTGGACTCCATTAGCCAATCATGGCTGGATGGCGTAAAGGCTATACAAGCAGTTCCTGGTGACGACTTACCTATTCCCCGCGAACAAGCATGGCCTTGGGTAGAGATTCTTACTAGTCATGTAGGTGCTCGTTCCGAAACTATTCAAAATTGTTTAAGCCCTGGTGTGGAAGGGTTGGTGATTTCTGGAACTGGCCAAGGCGGATTTAGTAATGTATGGAAAGAACCCTTAGATAAGGCCATTGCTGATGGGATTGCATTGGTTCGATCTACTCGAGCGGGGGCCGGGATCGTTCGCCCTGATCTTCCTGAAAAAGATACTGTAGGCTGCATGGCCTCTGGAAGTCTATCCGCCCCCAAAGCAAGAATTGCTCTCCAGTTGGCAATAAATGCAGCAAAAGAAAAAGTAGTAAACACTAAAAATCTTCAATGGCAAGATTTTTTTGTCATGCAAACATTGCAGACTAAATCATCTAGCTAAGATGCTTAATGAACTTTTGCGCAGATGATGGCAGGTTTGCAAATGATCTGGCATAGATAAAAAGCTCTCGGCTTGCCCAGGAATCAATTATTTTTAAGGACGAGATCTTTTTCATATCTCCCATTTGAATTAATACACCTTTAGGTATCACCCCAATACCTAGTCCAGCCTCAACCATTCTACATAAAGCGCTGAGACTTTCAACTCTCAATCGTTGTTTTGCTGGTAGCCCATGAATCTCTGCATGATCATTCATTAGTTGTTGGATTGTGCTGCTCCCTCGTAAACCTATATGTTCATAGGGGAGAGCGTCGAGATAATGAATCCGCTTCAACTTTGCTAATGGATGATTTTTAGGGGCAATCAACACCAACTCTTCTTTTCTAAATGGAATACTTTCTAATCCTTTGGTGCTTTCATTTGCATTACATATCCCAAAGTCTGCTTGGTTAGTTTGTACTGCATTGATCACCTCAAGTGTTGTTGCTTGAGATAAATCAATAGATATTTCAGGAAATTTTGCTACAAATCCAGCGATTTCATCTGCTAGATATTGTTCAACAGCTGACGCACTAGCGTATACATGGACATGGCCAACAATACCAGATGAAAATTCATCCATATCAGCCCTTAAATCTTCGAGCTCACGAAGGATTGACCTAGCGTGCCGCAATAGGCTTACACCAGCAGGGGTTGGGTGAACCCCTCTTGAGTGGCGTGTAAAGATTGGAATCTGTATTAGATTTTCTAGCTCTTGGATACGCTTGCTAATGGTCGAAATGGCTAAGTTAGCTCCTTTAGAAGCTGCGCCAATGCTACCAGTTTGGCAAATGAGGGCAAATAGCTCTAAGGTGCTCAGGTCGAGTTTTCGGACAAACTGACGAGATTTGCTGGTAATGATCATTCCAAATATTACCTTAATAACTAGCGTTCGAAAAATAGAAACTCTTAGTTTTAGAAAATTCGCTACTAAATTAATTGAATCATAACTAGAGTGGATAGCTTGTTAAAAAGCAGGGTATCCCAATGAAGAACATAGGAAGTAAGGCGGTAATTCAGGCTCTACTTGAGATTGATTCCGTATGCGTGGCAGAGCTACAGCCTTTTTTCTATACCTCGGGCTGGGCAAGCCCTATTTATTTAGATACTAAAGGTCTATTTTCGGATATTGCGCGCCGTTCGATTGTATTAAATGCAGCAACCAATCTATTAAAAGATTTTGTTCAGAAAAAGAGAATTGATGCAATTGTCGGCATAGAGGGATCTGGGGTTCCATTTGCTGCGTGGCTAGCGGATAGGCTTGATATGCCTTTTTTATACTTAAGGAAGAGGCCAATTGGTTGGGGCATTAAGGCTCAAATTGAGGGGAATATCTCTACAAATGCAAGAGTGTTGGTTATTGATGATGTAACCACCGATGCGAAATCAAAAGTTGATGCTTGTATAGCACTTAGAAACCATGGAGCATTGATTGAGGATATATTTGTCTTAGTTAATTTTGACATATACCCCCAAAGCGAATCATTGCTATCGGATGCTAATTTAGAAATCCATTCCCTTGTAACTTGGCGCGAGTTGTTTGCTCAATTATCACTTGAGGAAAAGTTGCCAATAAAAAAGATAAAGCTAATCGAGGATTTCAATAAAGACCCCATTACATGGTCATCAAGCCATGGAGGGGTTGGAAAATGTTAAATCAGAAAAAATTGGCTTTAGAGATATTTGAAGAAGTGAGAAATCAGACAAAAGATTCAGTAATTGGGGTTACAAGGGAAAGTTTTGGGGTTGGGGAAGAGCAGGCTCTGAAAACATTGGAGATGTACGCAAAGAAATTAAATCTTGAATTTGATAGGGACGATTACCAAAACTTATGGATTTGGCGTAAGGATGAAGTCAGTGACTTACCCCCAATAATTATCGGCTCGCACATTGATTCAGTTCCTCAAGGCGGTAACTATGATGGTCTAGCTGGCATTGTCGCAGGAATACTTATTTTGCATTCTTTGGATAAGAGAAATCTAAAAACAAAAAACCCAATAAAGGTTTTAGCCTTAAGGGGTGAAGAGAGCGCCTGGTATGGAAAGGCATATATAGGGTCATCAGCCTTGCTTGGGGTGCTAGCCGAGATAGATTTAGAGAATAAGCATCGCTCAGAAGATAAAAGTTTAGGTCAAGCTTTAAAGCAAGTTGGCGCAAATATTGATGCAATCCGCGCTAAAAAACCTTTACTCTTGCCTTCGGAAATCAAGGCTTATTTGGAACTACACATAGAGCAGGGCCCTGTAATGGTCGCCAGAAATTGGCCGGTTGCAGTAGTTACTGGTATTCGGGGAAATATGCGGCATAACAAAATCCAATGCATAGGTGAGACTGGGCACTCTGGTGCGGTCCCGCGCTGGTTAAGAAAAGATGCGTTGCTAGCAGTAACGGAGTTATTAACTCGCTTAGATGAACATTGGCGTGTACTTTTGCAGATGGGGATGGATTTGGTGATGACAGTAGGAGTGTGCTCTACACCGACGCAATCTCATGCAGTTTCTGTAATCCCTGGGCAAGTTGATTTTAGTTTTGAGGTACGCAGTCAAGACAATGAAACGCTTTCTCAATTCTATAATTTGATGCGTCAAGAATGTGAGGCAATTGAAAAATCTAGAGGGGTGCAATTTCAATTTGATCGAAAAATTGTAACTGGTGCCGCCCAAATGGATGATAAATTGATTGGGGTACTAGTAGATACTGCACAAAAAGATAGCTTATTGCTTGAAAAAATCCCCAGTGGCGCCGGCCATGATGCTACTATCTTCTCCAATAATGGTATTCCGTCAGGAATGATTTTTATCCGAAATAACAACGGATCACATAATCCCCAGGAGGAAATGGATATTGAAGACTTTATGATTGGCACCAATTTAATGCTAGACGGAATTTTAGAATATTCAAATCAGTTAAATTAGATCTGTAGGGTGAAGATACAGATCTAAATATCATCATTTAATGGAAAATGCTTTGCAAAATATTAATATAACCAGTCAAAAACCAATTGTTCAAATCGCAGGCTTATATAAGTCCTTTGGTGATAACCAGGTTCTTAAAGGGATAGATTTGAATATCCAAGCTGGAGAGGTGATTGCAATCATTGGTAAAAGTGGTTCAGGAAAAAGCACTCTATTGAGGTGTATTAATGGATTGGAATCATTTGATTCTGGAACACTGACAGTAGATCAATGTCCGTTGCTGTATCAAAATGCTGGCGCAATGCGTAAATTGCGTCAACATGTTGGGATGATTTTTCAAAGCTTCAACTTATTCCCACACCTTACGATTGGGCGGAATATTATGCTTGCGCCAGGCCTAGTTAAAAATATTTCGAAAGAAGATGGGCGTTTGCAAGCGCAAAAACTTTTGGAACGTGTAGGTTTAATTGGCATGTTTGATGCATTTCCTGATCAACTGTCAGGCGGTCAACAGCAGCGCGTTGCTATTGCACGTGCTTTAGCTATGAATCCGTCAGTTTTATTATGCGATGAAATAACTTCAGCGCTAGATCCTGAGTTAGTTGGCGAAGTATTGCTTGTTGTTGAGAGTTTGGCTCAAGAGGGAATGACTTTACTAATGGTGACTCACGAAATGAGTTTTGCCCGTCGCGTAAGTGATAGGGTCGTCTTTATGCACCAAGGTCGCGTTCATGAAATTGGCGAACCTACTGAACTGTTTGGCAACCCCCAAACTCCTGAACTAAAGCAGTTTTTATCTTCCCTAACCGACTAAAGCGGATGAGTATTTGAAAACTTTAGCCATCAATATATTAAAAATTGAACCCTAGCAATATCAATTACGGAGATTGAAATGAAATTTTATAACCTTATTAAGTTTTTTTTAACAGTAACCGCAGCGTGCTTAATCGGGGCATCTCTGACTGCCAGAGCTGACACTCTTGCTAATATTCAAAAGTCTGGAGTTATCCGAATTGCTATCCCTCAAGACTTTCCACCATTTGGATCGGTTGGACCGGATCTAAAGCCTAGGGGGTATGACATTGATATGGCTAATCTCATTGGTAAAGCAATGGGGGTTAAGGTAGACCTTATTTCTGTTACGGGAACCAATAGGATCCCTTATTTGACAACTGATAAGGTGGATTTAGTCATTTCCAGTATGGGCAAAAATCCTGAACGTGAAAAAGTCATTGATTTTTCAACTTCATACGCCCCGTTTTATAGTGCAGTTTTTGGTCCAGCTGATATGCCCGTCAAATCAGAGTCTGATTTAGCCGGCAAGACATTGGGAATACTCCGCGGGTCAATAGAGGATTTGGCACTATCAAAAACACTTCCTAGCACTACTACGGTAATACGCTTTGATGATAATAATTCCGTAATTTCATCGTATTTAACTGGACAAGTCCAGCTTGTGGCTATTGGGAACTCAACAGCAGCGGCGCTTAATGAGCGCACGAAGTTACGCCGACTCGACAGTAAGTTCGTAATCAAAGACTCCCCTTGCTATGTTGGCGTCAATAAGGGTGAGCCTGCTTTGCTAGCTAAAGTAAACGAGATTATTAACCAGGCTAAGAAGGACGGGTCATTGAACGATATTTCTAAGCGCTGGTTGCAAGCCCCTCTGCCTAAAAATTTCTAATTTCTAATTTATAAATTAATCTATGGCATATCAATTTGATTACTCGGCTATTGCTGATTACAAAGAAATTTTATTTTCTGGAATAGCTAAAACTATTGTATTGACCTTTATTGGTACTACTTTAGGATTGGCTTTGGGGATCTTTGGTGGGCTTTGTCGTGCTTGGTCTATTAGGCCGTTCAATTATTTCTTTACTGTTTATGTGGAGGGTATAAGAAATACACCCTTTTTAATTCAGCTATTTTTTATTTTTTTCGGCCTACCATCCCCTTGGGATTGCGCTAACGGGGTGGCAGGCATCTATTTTGGCAATGGTTATTAACTTGGGAGCTTATTGCACGGAAATTATCCGGGCAGGCATTCAAGCAACTAATAAAGGTCAGATTGAGGCGGCAGTTTCCTTAGCAATGACCAGAATGCAAATATTTTGGCGAGTTGTTCTTCCTCCTGCTTTGATTAAGGTTTGGCCGTCAATCTGTAGTCAAGTAATTATTGTGATGCTAGGGTCATCTTTATGCTCTCAAATTGGCACAGAAGAATTGACCTATGCAGCAAACTTCATTCAATCAAGAAACTTTAGAGCCTTTGAAACATATTTTGTGGTGGCCGGTATTTATTTTTTATTGGCACTATTAGTGCGGCAGTTAATGATGTATATCGGATATAAGTGGATAGCGGGTCGTAAATTATGAATGATATTTTTCTCTCCGATATTGTTATCAATTTATCCTATGGGCTTTTATGGACAATTGGACTTTCAATGGTTGCCTTTTTATTAGGGGGTATAGTCGGACTGACATTACTATTTTGTCGAATCTCAAAAAATAGTTACCTGCGAAATTTAACTAAAGCCTATATTGAGGTATTTCAAGGCACCCCTTTACTACTTCAGCTATTCATTATTTTCTTTGGGACAGGCCTACTAGGAATAGAAATTCCACCATGGGCTGCAGCCACCCTTGGACTAACTTTGTTTACAAGTGCATTTTTAGCTGAGATCTGGCGCGGTTCAGTAGAATCAGTTTCAAAAGGGCAGTGGGAGGCTTCTGCTAGCCTGGCCTTGAGTCACTATGAGCAGATGCGTTATATTATTCTGCCTCAAGCTTTCCGTATATCCATTCCACCAACAGTTGGATTCTCCGTTCAAGTCGTCAAAGCAACGGCAGTTACGTCAATTATTGGTTTTGTTGAATTGACAAAAACAGGGTCAATGCTTGCTAATGCAACATTTAAACCATTTTTAATATTTGGTCTTGTTGCTCTAGGCTACTTTATTTTATGTTTTCCACTCTCTTTATTTTCACGCCGTTTAGAAAGAGCAATGCATATTTCCTAAGGGCATATGTTGTTTCGGATTTAAAAATATACAGTTTGATTATTAGGAATTATTAAAAGTGAAATTTAGACTCGAACATGATTTATTGGGCGACGCACAGGTACCGGAAGATGCGTACTGGGGTATTCATACCCTTCGGGCGATTGAAAACTACCCAATCACGGGAAAAACGATTGGATCGTATCCGGATTTAATTAGGTCTCTCGCACTGGTCAAGGAGGCGGCGGCACTTGCAAATAGAGATCTAGGGCTACTTGATATCCAGAAGGCTAATGCCATCATTGCTGCTTGTCATGAAGTGGAGCAGGGAAAATTAAATCATCAGTTCGTAGTTGATGTCATTCAAGGTGGGGCAGGTACTTCTACGAATATGAACGTAAACGAGGTTATTGCTAACCGTGCCTTAGAAATAATGGGCCACTCTAAAGGGGATTATGCAAAACTTCATCCCATTAATGATGTGAATATGTCACAAAGCACCAATGATGTATACCCCACATCATTGCGTCTGGCAACGTGCCTAGCCATTCCACATTTGCTTTCTTCCATGGCGTCATTGCGAATAGCCTTTGCCGAAAAATCTGAAGAATTTAAAGATATTCTTAAGATTGGCCGTACACAATTACAAGATGCTGTACCGATGACTCTAGGGCAGGAATTTTTAACCTATGCCGTAATGATGAAAGAGGATGAAGAGCGCCTTGCTGAGGCCATTTCGCTGATTAGGGAAATTAACTTGGGTGCAACTGCAATTGGTACAGGTATTAATACCCATATTGATTATTCAAAATATGCAATTGAGCATCTGCGGGCTATATCAGCCATAGAATTAGTGGGTTCTCCAAATTTAATTGAGGCTACCCAAGATTGCGGTGCCTTTGTCCAGTTATCAGGTGTATTAAAGCGAATTGCAGTAAAGCTTTCGAAAATTTGCAATGATTTACGTTTACTTTCTAGCGGCCCTCAGGCGGGATTTAATGAAATTCACTTGCCTGCCCGTGCCGCTGGATCTTCAATTATGCCCGGCAAAGTAAACCCGGTAATTCCTGAGGTAGTGAATCAAATTGCCTTTGAGGTTATTGGTAATGATGTCACTATTACTATGGCTGCTGAAGGGGGTCAATTGCAACTCAATGCCTTTGAGCCAATCATTGCCCATAGCCTTTTCAAAAGTATTGAGCATTTATCTACAGGCTGCCTGACGCTAAACGTAAATTGTGTTCAAGGTATAACGGCAAATCGTGAGCTCCTTGCCGAAAGAGTCCGCACTTCAGCTGGATTGGCGACCGCGCTAAATCCATACATTGGATATGAAAACGCAACCCTAATTGCTCAAAGAGCGCTTCAAGAAAATCGCTCAGTCATTGAGCTTGTATTGGAAATGGGGCTGATGGATCAAGATATGCTTAAGAAGGTTCTGAGCCCGGCTGTATTAACTAGCCCTGGTATACAAAGCCTTTCTTGATGGGTCTTTTGAATTTAAGTGAATTAATTTCTCAATGCGGGGTTAAATATGAATTTTATTGAAATTGCTACTGAATTTAAAAATGGGTCTTCTGGAACTGATGTATTTAAGAAGTTTTCCAAGGATGTGTTCAGTCTGTTGGAGACTGAGGGGGAAAATGGTGGCATGTATTTTGTAGTTGCTACGGCTGCAAAAAATTACTATCTAAATTTCGAAGACCAAGCGGTTGGCGAGGAATTTACAATTGAGTCGAAAAATATCATTACTGACTTTAATGACCGTATTATCTTTGCATTGACCTCAAGTCCTGAAATAAAACTTAAGGTCACTAGTGAATTAGCTTCAAATTATCACTGGCATACGGATAAATTCTAGTTTTTATAATTTCTATCTGGAGTTGAGGATTAGCTTGTAAGATCTAATATGTTTAATAATTCATTAGTTAGCCATGTCTGAATTTTCCATCCTACAGTCTCAGTCTTTCGAGCTTCCTCCATGGGCTAAGCAGTCTATTAACTTGGCAGATCCTCGTTTAGGGGCTAAGGCCATTGATAGCTCGGATGATTTTTTTGCTCCCAAAGAGCGAATGCTCAATCCTGATCCAGCAATATTTGCTATTGGTAAATATGATGAACATGGCAAGTGGATGGATGGTTGGGAATCAAGGCGTCGACGTATTCCTGGTAACGATTGGTGTGTTATCCAATTGGCTGTTCCAGGAAAAATTCAAGGCGTTCATATTGATACCAGTTTTTTTACAGGAAATTTTCCAACATCAGCCTCGCTTGATGGATGTTTAGTGGGTAGCGATCCCAACCAGCCTGAAAGTTGGATTAGTTTATTGGATCAGCAAGCCTTACAGGGCGACTCCCATCAGTTTTTTCAAATCCCCGAAAGCAAGGATCACCTGGAGATTGCATATCTGCGTTTAAACATTTTTCCAGATGGCGGCATTGCAAGGTTACAGGTATTTGGTAAGCCTGCAGGTTTAAATATCACCGATGAAAATGGCTTGCTGGAGTTAACTTCTGCGCTAAATGGGGCGTATGGCGTTGCTTGGAATGATGCGCATTTTGGCGTGGTATCAAATATACTGCTCCCTGGTAGGGGGATCAATATGGGTGAAGGCTGGGAAACTAGAAGACGTCGTGATCCTGGCAATGATTGGTGTGTGATTGCTTTGGCTACTTGTGCAAGGCCAATACGTTGTGAGCTAGATACGGCTCACTTCAAGGGCAACTATCCGGATAGATTTTCTCTCCAAGGCGCTAATCTGCATGGAAAAAATTTATCTGTAGTTGATCAATCTGAGCAATGGGAGTTTTTACTCCCCGAACAAAAATTGAGTATGGACCATCAACATTTTTATCAAAATGAACTGCTCAATACTGGTCCAATTAGCCATGTGAGATTAAATCTTTATCCTGACGGCGGCGTGTCACGTTTGCGCCTATGGGGGAAGATTGACCAAAAATGATGGATGCCACGATTGAAGCTCAAGTCATTAACACCAATGCCTTTGCTCCATATGGGGAGCTGATAGATTGTGATGGTGCCATTACCTATGAATGCAATCAAGGTAGGGCAATTCGCTATCACGATCTACTCAAAAATATAGATGTAAGTGACAAGTCAGGAAAAGTTGGTTTGAGTATTTATAAAAGCACTCCATGTTTGATTCCGTTTGAAGTAGAAGTAATGGAATGCCATCCATTAGGAACCCAGGCTTTTATCCCAATAACAATAGATCCTCAATCTCGATATCTAGTTGCAGTTGCGCCTGCTGGAGATCTTAATCCCGCCTTAATTACTGCCTTCATCGTTAAGGGTCAAATTGGCATCAATTACAAAAAAGGTGTGTGGCATTTGCCCATTGTTGCATTAGATAGGGCTATGGATTTTTTGGCAATTGATCGTATAGGCCCAGAGAAGAATTGCGACGAGGTGAAATTTTCCCCTGGCGAGCTGCTGATTACCTAGAGCCAGAGTCAAGTCCCGATCGACTCATCAATGACTACTTCGGGTCGTTTTGAGCCAGCCATCGGTAAGTGGGGTGATGGCTGCTTTGTGATTAACAACAGTCCATCGCGGCCCTTACGCTGTTGTGTCGGTTTAACCGACAGTAAATAATTCAGGTCGCCCAAACGCAAATCTGAAAACATAATTACAAGTGTCTTGTTAAGTGACGCTTGTAATGAATAATTTATCGCTCTTATTTTGCACCACTACCACCGAGCCTGAGCCTCTAAAGCTCCTTGATGGCGCCGTCACCCTCTATAAAAGACCCCATAGTCACCAATGGCAATGCCGTTTTAAGTTATCTACTGGCGCTTGGCATTCCGCAAGTACCGGCTCAGATCAGGTGGCCGAAGCCACAACCCAAGCCATTGCTATCTATGAAACAGTCAAGGTCAAGCTAGCCAGCGATCTAGCCATTAAGACCCGTACCTTTCGGCAATTAGCCACGCAAGAATTAGCCGCAGCTGCCAGGGTAGTTCAAGCCAATCCCAATAAACGTACTCATGTTGATTACATACACATCTACACCAAGTACCTGATCCCATTCTTTGGCGATTGTCAGATCAATGACATCACCCAAGAGCTAGTAGATGACTATGTGGCTTGGCGCATATCCCAGATGGGTAAGAATCCCAAGACTTATACCCAAAGACGCCATGCTGGCCTATATAAGCGAGTAATTGAAAGGTCTAGAGAGCAGGGCCTAATCCATCGAAATCGAACCATTCCATTATTAGAGGTAGTTGCTGATAGGGCAGAGATCAGGCCAGCATTTAATCAACAGGAGGTCGACTACTTGCTGGAATACATGCGGGATTGGGAGCGTTTTGGCCGCAATCAACGCAGTAATCATATGCGTAGACTTTGCAGGGTCTATGTGGAGTTTTTGCTGGGTACAGGCATAAGGCAGGGCACAGAGAGTATGCCAATTCGCTGGAAAGCCTTGCAATGGCACTGGATTGGTGAGCAGCGTTACTTAAGAATCTGGGTATCAGGCAAAACGGGGCCTAGATACCTAATAGCAAGGCATTTTGTGATTGAGGCACTAGAGCGTTTAATTGCCTGGCAGGCATTGCCATATAAGAATCTAGAAGCAGTGATTGAAGCCAAGTTAGATCGCAAGGTCTTTGTATTTCCAGAAGGAGATGCTCCGCATAGTCTAGATGGTGTGTTTGAGCGGCTCATGGTTGAATCTAACTTATTAAAGGATGCGACAGGTAAGAATAGAACCTTGTATAGCCTGCGACATACCTACGCTACATTTAGATTGGCAGATGGTATTGATATACATACTCTTGCAAAGCAGATGGGAACCAGCGTGGGGATGATTGAGCACCACTATAGCAAATTGACACCAATGCTTAGTGCAGAAAGATTGGCAGGGTAGAGATGGGTGAGGGGATGACCATTTGGTGTCGGTTTTACCCGACGCTACAACCTACGCCCTATTTGCTGGCAGGTCTTAATGAAGGGTTTAATTTTCTGGAAGCACCCCTTAAAATACCGTAATATAGATAAAACAGCCCTTATGAAAAATAATCAAACTACCTTAAACCGAAAAGACATTGTTGACAATGCCTTGGGTTCTTTGCGGGTAGAGGGTATGAAGCCTAGCAATGAGTTGATGAAAGATTTTGATGCCTTTATTGGTGGATCAAAAACAATCGATCAAATCATTGCAGAGACTAAAGAACGCTATGTCGCGCTACGACGCGGATAGTGTCTATTGCTATCCGGGTTCTCCGGTATTGCAAAACAAATTGGGCTTTAGGGATCAAAATGAGCTTGAGGCGTTTGAGTCTGATATGACTGCTTCGCGTTTAGTGGCTTTAGATTTAGAGCCAATTCAAGGTAATTTTGATTTAGCGCATTTACAAGCAATTCACTATGCTCTTTTTCAAGATGTCTATGATTGGGCTGGAAAGATTCGGACTGTAGATATAAGCCGTGAAAATAGCCGTTTTGCAAATATCCGCATGATTAATTCAGCCGCTAAAACTTTATTCAGTAATTTAGCTAAAGAGCATTTATTCCAAAATCAAGATATCAAGCAAGTTGCACAGAAGTTAGCCCACTATCTTTCTGAGATTAATGTCTTGCATCCATTTCGGGATGGCAATGGACGGGTGCAGCGAGTGTTTATTGCTCAGTTAGCTAGCGAGGCTGGGTTTAGGCTCAATTATTCCGATCTAAACCAGTCCCAAATGTATCAAGCAATGGAGTTAGCCTTTTTTGGTGACGAGAAGGCGCTAGCGCAACTCATTCTAGATAAGCTCAGCAGCCAATAAGCAGTTTCACACCGTTACTTAAAGTAACGCTTAGGCTGAAAAGTGCTTGATTTGTGGTGATTTGACATTACCAGCGTCACTTAAAGAGACACTAGTTTGTCGGTTAAACCGACAAACTTAAATGAGCTCTACTGCATTGCGTTTCATATCGTCATTTACGTCAATGTATTTTTGGGTAACGGCAATGGATTTATGGCCTGCCAAACTAGCCAAAACTCTTACTGAAATACCTTTATTGGCTAAATTCGTAATAAAGGTTCTTCTGCCTGAATGGCTCGTTGCCCCAGAAATGCCAGAGTGTTTGTAGTTCCAATAAAACCATACGCATAAGCCGTTGGCAGAAAATCCCAGTCTGTTTGCTGTATGGAAAAAAGGGATCTCTGGCATCTTGGCATGTCTAGTGCCGACATAGGCCAATAATTCGTCTTGTAGTTTCTTAGGAAGAAATACGGTTCTCGGTTGACCGCCTTTCGTTTGAGCTGCAGACAAACGGATTTCATTTTTGATACTGCCATCAATATTGAGAACATCGCCCATCTTAAGCGATGCAATTTCTGCGACGCGAAGTCCCGACCAAAAACTGGTGAGAATGATAGCTCTGTCACGCTGCGGATATTTCTTAGTGGAGACATAACGCAGTATTTGATCGAGCTCTGCTTGGGTAAGGGTTTTTGCTTGTGCCATTTATGGGTTTTCCTTTGATAAATAAAATTACATATAGAGTATGTTTTCTTATTTCCAAAAGGACAACCGAGGCTCAAGTTCGGGTTGCAGTCAAAAGATCTTCCAAGAATCAATGACTTAGTAAAACAAAAATAATTCGATTAAGAAAATGTATATTTTCTTAATCGTTTTTATTGACGAATCAATGCTTGTATTTAGTGCGGATCGTGGCGAAAATCCCACGAATTACTGCTAGTAGCTCAAATTCGCCCTATGCGCTGTTTTTAGTAATGCCAGCTACTCAGTATTGCGAAGCTGTTAGATTTTTGCGTATAGGGCTTTTTTGAGGCGAATTTTGTACAAATTCAAAGCGTCAATTAGTTCAAATCCACATTGGTTGCTATAAACACCGGCTTATTAACGCCAGTACTTTTACAAAGATGTACATCTAGCGTCCAGGAATCCTTGGTGTTGTTTGCTTGATCTTCAATCTCAACATGCAGCTCCTTGGTTTCTGGGGAGTAGATGCTAAATCCGCCAACAACCAGTTTTGTTTTGGTCAGTGGATCGTAATGTTGGACCCAAGACATTAAAACACCAGCTTGTTCTGCAATGCCAGCCTCGCTGAGTTTTCGAACAGTCGCCATCTGCTCATCTGTTTTGGCGGTATTCTCCCAGTTCCTATATTCAAAGTAATCCACTAGGTACTTTTGATTGGGGCTGCCTAGCTCTACTGAGCCATTGAACATGGCCCGTCTAAATAAGCCTTTGCCGAAGGTGGTATTAAATTTCTCGTTCATAAATCCTCTAACTGCAATTTCTCTCATATCGTTCTCCTTTTTTCAAATTGATTGAGTTCTCGTTGCGAGCTGTTGCTTTCGTAGCTTGGTTGCTAGAGGAGTAGATCCAAAAAGATGTTGCTTTGAGTTCAGTTGCAGATCTCAAAGAGATAGTCACTAAGTCGTGTTGCTAGTCAGAGTTACTCATTTGCCACTCGAGTAACTAGTAACTCACTACCAGTAACTTCTTTATCTATTTGCGACCGCACTTTGAAACACAGCAACTCGCAAAAGTATTTAGCTCTTGTTAAGAAAACCCATTAATTTCTGGCTCAAAATTAGCCAAAATAAAAAAGAGGTTGTCCAATTCCTTATTCCGAAAATAAATTGAAATGGCTCTTTCATTTATAGGAGGAAACATGAGCGCATTGACCGCATTAAAACTAGTAGCTCTAAAAAAGCCAACACATCAGCCAGCGATTGTGATTCGGAGGAATAAACTTTCGAGCCGATTATGGGAGCAGATCCAGTTAGCTAAAGGACAGATGTCAGGAACGCCATTTGTGCTTATGAAATTCCGCAGTATTAAAGATGCTCATACTGGTGTACGTAAGCAAGTAGAGGTGCCAAAGCGTATTAAGCCTTGGTGGTTTCAGACTGAGGAGGGCAAAGTGTGCGTAGCTATTAAGTACGGAAGATGGACGATTGAATTGGCTAAAGGTAAGCCTAGTATTCAGGTTGATAGCGCTGAAGACTTAATCAAAGCCCTAGAGGCGGTTAAAGTTGCTGTAGAAGCAGGGGAGCTTGATACTCAAATTGATATAGCCAGTGCCAAACTAAGAAGTGGCTTTGGTAAGTAGGCTGACTAAATACTTGTATGAACAAGTATCAAGCCGGTGTGCGTGTAAAAGGTCAATTGGTTAAAACAGTCGTATTTGCTGATAACCCTATACACGCACGTTTAATTTTGCAGTATCAATTTGGCATGGATTCAATAGTGAGCTATCCCTCAGCCATTACTGAAGTAGCCACAATCAAGCCTTTAACTCCAGATCAACAACGTATTAAGTCAATGCAGGCTCGGGTCAAACAGGATCAAGCAACCGTGAAGGCTGAACGAGCTAGGCAGAAGATCCGGGCTGGACAGGTACAATTGGCTAAGATTTAATTAAACATCTCTCCGTGATACCGAGTATGTTCAATTGATATCTCATGGTCTGGCTGCCAACCGTCACGTAACACGACACCATCTAGTGCTTGTTAGACCGACCCTGCATCTGTAGATGCCACACACCACATAGTCAGTTCCACACGATTCCACAGATCTCGGTGTGTATGCCACACCTGATCTATTAAGGCTTAATTCATTGTTTCTGCTATTGTTTTAGCTCATTTTTAAAGCTTCTAAGGCGTAGGTCGCACGTTCGAATCGTGCTGGGCAGGCCAAATCTTCATTATTTAATGCCGTTCTGGGCTTGTTTCAGGCTGGTTAATTGTGCTCAATTGGCTCAATCATGGCTAGAGCTTGGCTAGCGTTGGAGTGGCCTTTGGTCTAGCGTGGCGGATCCTGGATGACTATTAGCGACTCTGCTGCTGGGACGGGATGGATAAAATTTTGACCCTGACGATCGAGTGTCGGTTTGACCCGACTCGGAAGTGTCCGGTTACGTGACGGTCAAGCGGCTCTAATAGGGTAGCTTGCGGACGTTATAAACAGGGTAATTGGGTTGTAAGGGGGGGGGCGGAGAACGGCCAGTAGCAGTCGTTTCAAAGACTCCGAGACTTTAAACTAGGTAATTTTTTGCAAAATTACTGAAAGATACTAAGTTGCTCACAAATCCCCCTGCTGAGATCGAAAATCTAATGGAAGCTCAATTGCTATATTAGCTAAATGCAAAACATACTTTCTGCCGATTTCTATCTTTTTGGACTCATTCTATTGGGTTCGGTTATATGCTCGTATTCCTTTCTTGTTGCTGAGAGACCGATCCCGAATCTGATTAAGTTTTGGGCTGCTTCGGCCCTATTTGCCATAGCTCAATTCTTAATATCAGGATATGCCACTCAAAACTCCACCTCGGGTTTTAACTTTGGCCTTAAAGTTTTTGTTTTTTCAAACCTATTTCATATCGCTTCAGTAGTTTTTCAAACCCTATTTTGTTATTCCTTAATTTCTACAATCTCAAGAAAAAGAATAGGAATTTTTCTAGTAGCGTTAATCTTATTTGGGACTCAATTTGTAGTAGTACATCAGCTAGGCTATATTTCATTGGCAGCTTTTGAGGTTGCTCTTCTGATACCTGCTTTTCAGGTATTGCAAATTTTATTTTTAGTTAAGTATCGAAAAAAAGAGAAATCAACACAGCTTAACTTATTGGTAGTTTTTACTGCAGTCCAATTGATCCTGGCCTCTATAAGATTGGCAGCCGTGAGTTGGAGGGCTATTGGTTCGGATGCGTCAGAGTTGGTAATTAATTTTGATGAAATACCATTTGCCTATATTGTTATAGCAACAGTAAATATGTTTTTTAACGTACTTTCTTACCAGGCCATGGTGGGTTACTGGGCTGAAAGAGCGATACACAGCAAGATTCAGGTTGGTAGTGAAAATAGCCGTATTCTTCAGTTGCTTTCAGAGCGAGATCAGTTAATTAATTCCCTATCAAGGGCCAATAAAACTGCGATAACTGGAGCATTGTCAGTTTCATTGGCGCATGAGCTCAATCAACCATTAGGCGCTATAAAGCTGGGAATACAGTTACTTAAAACTTTATTTGATAAAAGCGCTACTTCCCCGATGGCGGAGCAAGTCATGCAAGATATTGAAAATGAAAATCAACGAGCCACCGACCTAATAAAAACTCTACGTTCAATATTTGTTGATGGCGGAATTGAAAAAAAGCAAATCCTACTGGATGACCTAATACGTTCGGTTGGTATGTTGTACAAAACAAAGTTTTTAGAGGATCGCATACAGATACAATATTTCTTGGCTGCCTCAATCCCAATTAACGGTAATAGTCTTGAATTACATCAAGTTATTGTCAATTTGATGAATAACTCGATCGATGCATTTGAGAGCAGTAAAACATTAGCGCCTACATTGGTTATTCAAACGACTCAAAATGATCAATACCTATATTTATCAATTTCGGATAACGGACCAGGAGTTCCCGAGGCTCAAGTTAGAGAGATGTTTGAATTGATTAAAACATCCAATAAAAAGGAGGGGATGGGCTTAGGGCTTTGGCTTGTTAAATTTATTATTGAGCGTCACGGCGGAACAATTTCATACAAAAGATCACAGTATGGGGGAGCTCAATTTGATATCACTTTACCAATGATTTCTAATGGGTGATTGGGAGGGCGGATTGCCATATCAGCGTACCCCTGCAAAATAAGGCAATACCGTTATATTAAAACTCACGATCGTGAGTTTCTATGGAATTCACCTTTTGGCAAAATTAACTGTCCATTATCTTTTTACACAATATGCCCACAAATACAGCTTTAAATAGCCAGGCTCAGAGTTCTAAGGCGGAGCATGTCTTCGTTATCGAAGATGATGATGGCATGCGTCACACTATTCAGGTGACTTTAGAGCTTCTGGGTTATGTCGTGCATGCCTTTAGAGACCCAAGAGAGTTTTTAGCCATTGATTTCCTTGAGGCTCCGGCAGTTGTCATTACGGACATGAGAATGCTAAGCATGAGTGGAATTGAGTTGCAGGCTGAACTTTTGGCAAGAGGTCAAAATATCCCAATCGTATTTGTTAGCGGTCAGAGCTCCTTAGAGCAAGGACTCATGGCCATGAAGCAGGGCGCACTTGAATTTTTGGTAAAGCCATTTAGCCGCGAAGAGTTGATAAAAGCGGTTGTTAAGGGAATTGCTCAGGATATAGAGAGATTGCAAGCCTTGAATAGAAGCGAGAAGGTTGCGCTTCTTTTAAAAACTTTGACAAAAAGTGAGCTTGAAGTATTCAAGCTCTTGGAAAAAGGCTTTAATAATCAAGAGATAGTTCAAGCAACCGGCTTGACTTTATATACGACAAAAAACTACAAAGCCAAAGTCATGCAAAAACTGGGTATTAAGTCCCTTGCCGAGCTACTACGTCTTAAAGAATCTCCGTTAAATATATAGCAATACTCGCGATCGAGAGTATTGCTAGCAAGGGATGTATTTGATAATCATTTCAAATAAATCCGCTTTAGATGGCCTTTAAACGAGCATGATCTCTAAAATTATCTCGAAACACAGAATAATTTCTCTCTCGTCCATCGGCATTCTCCTTGGCGGTTGCATGATGTATGGTGATGGGACTCCGCCCGACGTCAAGATGCCAGAACAGTGGCCTGCAATTAAAAATTCTGCTCAAGAGCGGCCTCTACCACTATATCCATGGTGGCAAGAGCTCAAAAGTGATGAATTAAATGAACTCGTCAGCGAGAGTCTAAAAAATAATCGACAAATATTGCAGTCGATTAATAGTATTGAGCAAGCTCAAGCCCAACTTGATACCGTTAAATTAGGTTGGCTTCCTTCCCTAAACTTCTTTGGGGGATCTATAAACGGCAATACGACTTTATTCTTTCAGGGATTATCTGTTCCTGTGGCTAATGTTGGCGGCTTTGTCGGTTTCTTACCCACTTATGTAGTGAATTTGCTGCAACAGCCTGCTAGGCAAATGCAGGCTGGGCAAATACTTGAAGCTTCACAGGCGGATTACCTTGCGGTTAGAGCGGCAATGATTGCCCAAGTGACAACTGCTTATGTGGCTGTATTAGTTACTGAGCGCCAGACCCAGATACTGCAGGATATGGAGGAGTCTTTAAAAAAGCGTGCTCAAATCGCCTCTTCATTATCTGCAAGAGGCCTAGGTACTCAATATGGCCAGAATCAATTAGAGCTAGAGTTAAATGCCATTTCAGGGCAGCTTGCACAAAATAGTGCCAATCAACAAGCAGCACAAAATGCGCTGTTAATTCTGGTGGGAAGAAGCATTGGGCGATTCAAAACTAAGCAATCATTGGATCAAATTAATACCGATGTCCCCTCTCCAGGGAATATGCCGGCATCTGTAGTGTCTACTAGACCAGATGTTGCTGCAGCAAGGGCAAGATTAGATGCGACAAACTATGGGGTGACCGCAACTGCTAGTTCACTCTTTCCATCTATTAGCTTAAATGCGCTAGTAACCAACATCAAAACTACACAAAATGGGTCTAACGCTAGCTCAAATGCTAATTTTCAGGCAGCATACGCTGCATTAGTGCTCGATCCTAAAATAATCGGGGCAATTAGTTTTAGTAATGCGGTTTATAGATCGGCTGCCATTGCTTATGTTGATGTAGTTAATTCTGCATTACGTGAAACGGATGATGCGCTCTCAGCTTATGAGGCTCAGAGAGTAAAGCTGGGGCATGACATAGAGGCATTTTCTAAAGCCAAAAATAATTTAAAGATTTCAGATTCTATGTATCGCCAGGGTCTTTTATCTCAGTCGCAGTTTCTTGAAAACAAAACCCAATATGACTTAGTAGAGGCTGCAGTAACTCAGACAAAGCTTACTGAGTTAATTGCAATGGCTAAGTTATATCAAAGCATGGGCGGTGGCTCAATTTATGAAGAACAAAATCTTGAAATATCTAACGGAAAAGTACGACCTACTCAAAAGTAAACTTGCCCAGCTCAATTTGCGTCAGAAATTGGGTAAGGCCAACTTTGCTACAGCAATCTTCGCCTTGGGTGGATTGCTTGCTATCGGATACTTTTTAACTTCTTTATTTACATTAACTGACAATGCTTACATTGTCCGTATTCAAACGCCAGTTTCTTCGAAAGTGGCCGGATCAGTTGCTGAAGTTTTGGTTAAGAATGGGCAGGTAGTTAAGTCAGGAGATACTTTAGTAAAGCTAAATTCGGATAACTACAGATTACTCTTTGAGGCTGCAGATGCGCAATATGAAAAAGGCCTAACCAGTATTAAAGCTCTATCCAAGAAAGTTGATCTTACAAAGCACAACTTACAGGCAGCAAAAGAAAATTTAGAGATTCTTAAAAATCAGTACCGTCAAAAAAATCATCCTTCTGTCAAAGGCGGCATTCCACAAATTGAGCTCTCTGACTTGAAGCATAAGATTGAGGCTCAATCTAATATCACCGCAGGGTTCGCAGATCAGCTAGAAATTGATCAATACGAAGTTGAGATGGCTAAAAATAATTTGACAGTATTAAAGAGCGCCAGAGATCAGGCAGAAATTATTTTAAATGATTCCACAATTAAGGCTCTTACGGATGGTCAAGTCCAAAACGTCTTTTTAGGAATTGGTAAAAATGTAGCGCCCGGAGAAACATTATTTACTCTAGTAAATAGCGGCAATGCATATGTCCAAGCAAATATTGAAGAAACGGATTTAGCTGGCGTAAAGCAGGGCGACAAAGTAACGGTATACCCAAGAATCTACTTTGGCAGCAAATCGTTCGAAGGGGTTGTTGTTAGCAACCCATTTGGTATTACAAGGCAGATTACCCAGCCATTCACGGGCAATCAGATTATTGCCACAGAAAATAAATGGCTGTTGCTACCCCAAAGACTTCCGGTAATTATTGAAATTACTAACGCTGATCCTAAGTATCCTCTTGAGAATGGAATGTCTGCGTATGTTCGTATACGCAGTCAGTAGCCCCCTATTTGATCGGGCAGATCCTTATTGGATTTGCCGATTGTCAGCCCTAAAGGTAGCCTATGTTGGGGTTGTGCTTTTTATAGTCAATGCATTTTTTAAATCGCCAATAGTTCCAGTTCTAGAAATGCTAGTTACGGCTGTTGCCGTTGCAGCAACGGAATTACCGCCAATGAATTCACGTAAGAAAAAGATCTTGGGATACATAGGGATCGTCATGCTTTGCGTGACTACTAACAGCATTTTTGGCTTGGTTTCATACTTTAAGTGGGGCTTATTGATAGGGGTAGGGGTATGGGCGCTCATTCTTTACAGATTAATCGCTAAAGATGGATTAACTGCCAATGTAGTCGGGATTTTGATTTTGATTGGGATTGTTTCTCTTGAGGGAGATGTTGCAACAGACCTCAATGGTGTTATAAATCATGCCCTTTTCTATTTTGAATATGCTGCTGCAGGATTATTTGCTTTACTGCTGTTTCCAAATCTTCATGATCGGGTTATCAAAAGTGCAGCGCTTCGTTTATTAGAGGCTGATCGCCAATTTATTGGGGGCGATTCAAATTTGAACAAGTTTGATAATCAGACCTTGATGAGCTTTTTGGCGATGCAAAACCAGGCTGAGCAAGTTCAGCCAGCCATCTATGGATTAATGCCATTCTTCAAGTCACTCCAGCTCCAGATCAGGGGTAATTCATTTGCTCAAAAAATACATGCCAAATCCACGCTAGATGTGCTTGATGTAATTCATCGTTCTATCAGCCAATCACGTGTAATAGAGCTAGATAAACTGGCTCAGGGCACTGAGGTTTTGAGGGACACCAAATTGGCCGCTACCTTAAAAGATTTAGCTGAGTATTGGAATTCAAAATGCCTAGCCTAAATTTTAAAAATAGAATTTTGCAGGTCGTGGGGCTAATTGTTCTCTCACTTCTAGTTGCTCAAGTTTTGCAGTGGGATCAAGGATTATGGGTAGCAGTATCGGTGACTGCGATCATTGGACCCTTTAGCGCAAGTTTGACAATAGAAAAGTCCCGCAACCGAATTATTGGCACCATTGCTGGATTGCTAATAGCCACAGTTTTGGAAATATTCCTTAGGTATAACTATCAGCTTGTATTTCTTGTGGGCATTATTTTGGCTTATGTGTTGGGGTTTGCTGTTCAGCAAAACTATCGTTACTTCATTATGGTTGTAACCGTGGCGATTTGTCTTAATTTTGAATATATGAATCTACCATTTACTTCTTTTGAGCCAATATCGTTTCTCATTGCACGCTTTATGGCTGTTTTAGCGGGCATCGCTTTATTTCTATTTATTCAAAAATATGTATATGGAGTCCGTAATGCTAGAGTTGAGTTGGTAGAGTCGACTCAAAAAATTGCAGCTAGTATTTCCAAGAATCTCTTGCAACTTAGCACTTTGGCAGGTGTCGATGCAAAGTCTGGCATCGATGAGGCAATGGCGCTAAAAGCAGAGTCAGAATCTTTTGAAGAGTTACTCTCCGCTTCTGGGTATGGACTTGGCGGCCCATGTAATGAGCTACGTGCTGCCAATAGGATTAATAGACTGCAACAAAGAGTGATATCGCTCCTTTTAGATCTCTCCTATGCCCAGCAGGAGCCTGTCGAATTGCAAGCCAAAATAAAGTCTACGATTCAAAAAAGAGCAACAAAGCTAGGTTATGCTCTCAGCAAATTTAATGGAACTATGCTGCCCAATCGTTAACTATGACTAATTTTCAAAATCCCTTAAAACTATTGAATTTTTATGCCAATAATATATTCGGTGGAGGCCTTGATGTTTTTATGCTTTCTGCAATTCTGATATTTGTTATTCATAGCTTTTTGGTACTCTTAATTACCAAAGGTTTTGGACACTTTATTTCAAGATCATCTATCAGTTGGAAGGCGAGGGTTAGCTTTCTGCCATATGCATTTGTTATGTTCTTGATTGTGTTAACTCATATGATGGATCTTTTATTTTATGCCTACATGCTTGATGGAATGGGTGTTTTTACAGATCCTTTAGCCTCTTTTTATTTTGCGGGTGAGATGTACACCACGGTTGGATATGGAAATTATCAACTATCCCCAGAATGGCGTGGCCTACCTTTAGTTATTGCCTTCTCTGGGATATTTGCAGTATCCATCTCAGGCGCTGGGCTATTTAATATGCTCCAGATGTTATTAAACGAACGTAATAAAAAAAAGTAAGTTGCTAGTTATTCTTTATAACAATTGATATTTGAAAGTTATCAAAATGAAAAAATTAAAGTTTTTTCCAGCATTGCTAAATGGCGCTGTGGCACTTTTGTTTTTTGTAGCCAATCTCGCTTTTGCTCAAACCCCTGAAAAAAGAGGTGAGTATCTTGCTACGGCTGGAGATTGCGTATCCTGCCACACCACCCCTGGAGGCCAGCCCTTTGCAGGAGGACTCAGAATGAACACGCCTTTTGGCTACCTGCTCACGCCCAATATCACCCCAGATAAAAAAACTGGTATCGGCTCCTGGAGTAAAGATGATTTTTTTAAGGCAATCCATGATGGTGTAAATAAAAAAGATCAAGATATGTATCCCGCAATGCCTTTCACATCATATGCAAAAGTTAGTCGCGAGGATGTGGATGCAATTTATGCTTATTTACAGACTGTCAAGCCAGTGTCAAATGAAATTTCGATAAATCACCTAGAGTTTCCATTCAATATTCGTTCAACAATGCTGTTTTGGCGTGAGTTATTTTTTACTCCAGGCTTCTTTAAGCCTGATTCCTCTCAATCTGCCTCTTGGAATCGCGGAGCTTATCTTGTTGAAGGATTGGGGCATTGTAGCGAGTGCCATTCTCCACGTAATGTTATGGGAGCAATTGAGCAATCTAAGGCATTTACTGGTGCGCTGGTGGATGGATGGTTTGCACTTAATCTCACATCTAACTTACGTACAGGTTTAGGGTCTTGGACTGCCCAAGATATTGCCAACTATCTTAAATCGGGAAAGTACCCAGGAAAAACCACTGCGCTTGGGCCTATGCAGGAGGTTGTGCATAACAGCACAAGCAAGCTAAGTGATAGTGATTTGTTGGCAATGGGCGTCTATCTTAAAACTTTGCCAGCGAGTTCAAGTCTGAATAATCAAGTTAAGACGATTGATAAATCAAAGATTGAAGGTGCCCGCTTGTATATCGATAACTGTAGCGGTTGTCATCAATCAAATGGGCGGGGAATTCAAGGTGTGATACCACCGTTAGCCTCTAATCCTGCTGTGATAGCCCCAAATGGGTCGGATATTGTCAAGGTCATTATTAGGGGAATTGGTAGTCGAAATGGATATATTCCAATGCCCTCATTTGCCACTCGCTTAAACGATGAAGAAATTGCTCATTTAAGCAATTATGTTCGTGGTAGCTGGGGTAATTCTGCTGCGCCCAATGTGACGCAATCGATGGTGAAAAATATTAGAGCTAACCCAGGAATTTAAAAATTATCTGTAGCGTAATTGAGCAATGTATCCAATAAGGAAACTTAAATGAAAAAAAATGCAGCCCAAGTGCTTGTGGAAGTTTTAGAGTCTGCTGGAGTAAAGCATATATATGGAGTTGTAGGCGATACCCTAAATTATGTGACTGATGCTTTATCTAAAAGTAGTATTGAATGGATTCACACCAGGCATGAGGAGGTTGGAGCATTTGCAGCAACCGCAGAATCCTATATGACCGGTAATCTTGCTGGCTGTGCAGGCTCGTGTGGGCCAGGAACCCTGCATTTAATCAACGGTGTATATGAGGCTCATCGCGCTCGTATTCCATTAATCGTGATCGCTAGTCAGATTGATACCATGACTCTGGGTATGGATATGCCACAAGAGGTCGACTATCAAAAGGTATTTTCAGACTGTTCAGTTTTTTGTGAGCAAGTCTATAACGCTGAGCAGGCTAGACATGTTGCTGTATTAGCTTGCCAGGCCGCTATTAGCAAGCAGGGTCCCGCCGTCATTATTTTGCCTGTTGATATCAGCAAAACGGAAGTGGAAGATGCGATTCAATATTCCGTGCATTTTCCAAAATCGATTTGCGTTCCCGCTAAAGTAGACCTGGAAAAAGCGGCTGAAATAATAGCTTCGGGTAAGAAGGTTGGGATTTATGCTGGAATTGGTTGTCAAGGAGCTCATGATCTCTTGCTTGATCTTGCCAAAAAATTAAAAGCGCCCATTGCACATACCTCAAGAGCTACTGATATCGTTGCCTACGATAATCCCTATAACGTGGGCATGACAGGCTTATTAGGAATTCACTCTGGCTTTCATATGATGTCGGAATGCGATACCCTGATGTTGCTTGGCGCTGATTTTGCCTGGGGTCAGTTTTATTCTAAGCATGCCAAAATTATCCAAATTGATCGTGATGCCGCAAGATTAGGTAGAAGGCATCCAATTACTCTTGGGCTTCAAGGAGATGTTGTTCCTACTTTGGAGGGGCTTATTCCTTTATTAGCCCAACGTACAGATGATGAATTTTTAAACCACTGCCTAGAAGTTGCCAAAAAAACTCAAGAAACTCTTAAGGCGGAAGAGGAAATGGGGGATGGCAAGGTTATTCACCCCCAATATATGGCTCGCCTCCTAAGTGATTACGCCGATAAGGATGCATTATTTACCGCTGATACCGGAACATCATGGGTATGGGCCTTGCGTCATATCAAAGTAAACGGCCAGAGGAAATTTTTAATGAGCCTGAGACACGGCACTATGGCGAACAGTATGCCCATGGCACTCGGGCTTAAAAAAGCATATCCCGATCGCCAGGTGATAGCCCTGTGTGGCGATGGAGGCTTGGCAATGCTGATGGGTGATTTGCTTACGATTAATCAAGAAAACTTGCCTATTAAGATAGTCGTTGTAAATAACGGCGCGCTTGATTTTGTAGAGCTAGAAATGAAGGCCGACGGTTTACTAAATAACTACACCGATCTCAAAAACCCTAGTTTTGCCAAGATCGCAGAGGCTGTAGGTATTAAAGGTATTGAAGTTAAAAATGCCATAGATCTAAATAAGTCAATGCAGGAATTTTTAGCCTATCCTGGGCCAGCGCTACTTGATGTTCATACTAATCGCTCAGAGCTTGTGATGCCCCCAACCGTAAATTTGGAAAATGTTTTGGGTATGGCTGCTTACAGCGCTAAAGCAATTCTCAATGGCCGCATTTCTGATGTAGAAAATTTACTAGAAAATACGGTGCAAAGCGCTAAGCATCAGACTCCAAAAACTTAAGTAAATTAATTTTTATATTTTATTACGAGGAATAAATGCTAGACGAGAATAAAAAAAGCCTTATTGAAGCTGAAGAGCGTTATCGCCACGAAATAGCCAAAAAGATTGGTGATGAGGCTACGATAGTTGAAAAGGATATAGAAACCTCCTCTAATCAGATATGGGCAAAGATTTACGACATACTTAATAGTAATGTCGGTATGCTTATTTTAACTTCAGTATTTATTAGTGGTGGTGCAGCTTTCTATCAAAATATGCAACACAACTACGAAAGCCGTGTGACCTCTCAAAAAGAGATAATTTCTTGTGACTTTGAAATTGCCAATCGTCTTTATGTTGCCAAAAACTTAATAAGTCATGCAAAAACAGTCGGCGATGCTCTAGAGGCATTAACTGGAGCAAAAAAAAGTCTAGGCCCTGTGAAGCCTGAGTTTCAAAATGTTGGTCTTGCAGTTTTATATTTCAATTTATATCAGCTAACTGGAAATAGAAATCCCAGCGTAGAGCAAGATTTGAGGGAAATTGAAAGAGTGTATTTGAATCGCTACCACTTCTATAGACACTTTCTAGCCTAATATTTAGTCTATTAGGAGGTGTGTCATGAGTACAAGAAGACGGTTTACTGAAGAGTTCAAGTTAGAGGCAGTCAAACAGGTAGTTGAAC
>NZ_JACVOY010000018.1 GCF_018882185.1 Polynucleobacter sp. AP-Latsch-80-C2
AGGCAAAATGCATTTCAGAGGAAAGCACAAAAGCGGTCACGCTGAATCTGAAACAGGCGGTCACGCTCATTATGAAATGACCGGTCATTTGCCTGAAATGGGTGGTCACGCTGGCCTGAAATACGCAACAATGTAAAAAATGTTTATGGAACTGAGGATGTGGCCAATCATTGGGAAGATATCCCTCTATAAACATTAAGGTCTGACTGATCTACCTCTAAATCATCATCTTCAACTACAGAGTGTCCTTCTAGTTCTTGAATGTATTTAAGAGCAGCATAGTAAGAGGGTATTGAGTCTGGTAATTATCTCTAGAGCTCGAAACTTATACCGAAAGACCAACAATTTTATAACTAGCTTACTTGTCATCCTCTTTATTAAGGCGCTTGAATTCCAGAACAGTTAATACAAGACCAACAATCAGCAGGCCAAAAACCAACATCGCCGGAATGAGAATTTGATCTGAGTTCATTTTTTAGCCCCCATCAATGCGCATAATTTAAAGTAAATTCCGAAAGTGAAGATTGCCGGAATCCAAATTGCTGTGAAGATGGCCTGTTGAGCATCCTTTTGAACAAACCATAGATACGCCGATATTACAAATGAAATCATCACTGCCAAAATAATAAAAAAATCAGATCGTTTAAACATTTAATTCTCCTATAGTTTTTAGAGCTATTTTTTGCTGAAATCTTGAATACCATAACTAACTGCACTAAGCAGACACCCGGCAATCGCAAGCGAACCTACAATTCTGATGCCTGATGACAAACCGTAAGCGAGAAGATCTAGATTAAAAAATCCTGCCAACCCTAATGCAAGAGTGAGGCAACCAAAAATGGTGAAGGAGTTGCCAATCCAAATAACACTAGCCAACAGGTTATGACTCGTTTTTCTCATTTATTGATTTGCTTTTTATTTTGTGCTCTGGAACATTTTAGGTCAGATGAGATTAATATGTTTTCGAAGCACTCTTTTGCTTTCATGCTTAATGCCAATAGGTGTAATGACCTTAAACTAGCGCTTAATCAAAAGGAGATGCAGATGGGGATAATTACGCTTAAATACGACTGCATTATGGTTTTGTATTGGTATACCCTTATTAGCCGTTTTAACGCAGCCAATAAGGCGAACCCTCGCCAGTTCTCTAGAAGTTCTGGCAGTAATTAGCTCCACCTCTGGGATAGGTTCAATTATGGTTATGCAGGATAAAGCAGTAGTCCTATCAAGAGGCGCACTTTAATGGGACAACTCGCGTAGCTTTTCTTGCGCTGGTCAAGCGTCGATTAAAGCGACGCTTACTAAGTCAGTATTAAGGATTACGTATTCATTTTGGGGTCAACCATAACGCAAGCCTTCATTCCCTTTAACTCCATGGCCTTGAGCCACTCAGGTTTTATTTTTGGATTCATTATTAATTCATTCACTTGTCGATTAGAGGCATTTTTAGCGACGAATTCAGCTTGACATCCACAGTAAGCCGTGAAGTCTTCTTCAGTAAGGGTCTTACCCTTAAGATCTTTATGCTCAGCCACTTGTTCACTTATGCAATTTTTTTGATAATCCTTAGAAATTGCCTGAGCAAAAGATGGGTTGGCTACTACTAACAAAAAAGCTAACGATAAAGCGGTTCGAAATATTGGCATTGTGCGTTTCCTTTTCATGCAATTTATATGGTGGAAATTCTTCCATAAACATCAAGGTCGGACTCATCAACCTCCAAAAAGTCATCTTCGATCACAGAAGCTCCTTCTAAGTTTTCGATATATTCCCGGATAGCGTAGTAAGGAGGCATCTGTGCTTCATTGTCATCCTGGGGATCCCAGACTTTGTAACGAAAAACGGTTAATTTCATGTGATTTTTGGTTAAACGTAACTTATGAGCCTAAAAGATGATTCATATGGCGCCTCAAGTAAGCCTTGCGAGCCTCGACTAAAACTATGACCAAATTACTCAGAAACTGTTTGAACTGTCTCATTTAAAGCTCCTTTGGTTAAAAATACTAGGGTTACTACTTAATTAGTATGCGCTTTAAGTGCCTAGATTGCAGGGCAGCAAAAACCCCTCTATTAGTAGTTTTATACGTAATAACCCTAATAGGTTCAGAATTAAATTGTCTCCCGACCCGTATTTAAGGTCCTTAAGTCATTTCTACCGTGTCGTTAATAAAAGGAAAGTGTCATGCTGAAGTACATCAATAGGTCGCTTGAGCAAACTATCAATACCTTAATTGATATCACCGCCTATTCACGCTTTGGCGTTCCGGTTAGAGCAATTGACATCGCTAAACGTCAGCACCTTTCTCTAAGTCGTATGGAAATAGTGCTCTCCGCGCTTAAGTCTGCTTATTTAATACAAGCCGCCAAAGGACCAAGGGGTGAACTGTTGTCAATTTAGGTCCACGACCAAAGAGAGTTTTTTTATAGTAAATCATTGCAGCATCATAGGTTGATTCTGTAATAGTTGGGGTACTTGGGTTTGGGGTGCTGGTGGCCTGTAACCTAAAGCGCTATGCGGCCTGACATGGTTGTAGTGCTTGACCCACTCCCCCACGATGATCTGGGCTTCTTTTAAGCTATAAAAGATCTCCCCATTAAGAAGCTCATCTCTAAGGGTTCCATTGAAGCTTTCACAAAAGCCATTCTCCCAAGGGCTGCCCGGTTCAATGTAGGCTGTCTTTACTCCTACACCAGATAACCAACTACGCAGCTCTTTAGCAATAAACTCTGGCCCATAGTACATGCAGAATGGTAGTCAGCCGCAGCAATTTAAGCCATGCTGGTGATTGCGAGATCATCAATAAGGAGTATTGCTATGGCTGACCACTTAAACAATAAACCCTTTGGGGCGTGGATTGCAATCGATATTGCCAAGGACTTTAATGCCGTGTTAAGCGAGACCAAGGCGGGTAAAAGGCAGCATTTTCGGATGGCTAATTCTGCTGCCGATCATGATCGTTTTATTGCTTTTCTAAAGAGCTTACCGCCGCCTTGCATTATTGGGTTTGAGGCAACCGGCAATTACCACCGCGCATTAGGGCATCGCTTGGTAGCGGCGGGGTTTGAAGTCTGTTTTATTTCCTCGGTAGCGAGCGCCCGGTACAGAGAGGTGATGTTCAACTCCTGGGATAAAAATGACCCCAAGGATGCTGCAGTGCTTTTAGAGCTGCTTAAGCAAGGGATTATTCAACGTTATGTTGACCCATTAATTGCAGGGCATCATGATCTCCAAGAGTTATCTAAAACCTACTATCAAGTGACCTTGAGTCGCACGCGCCTGCAGCATTCCATCCTCACTCATTACCTGCCTTTGTATTTTCCGGAGATGGGTAAATGGTGGAACAGTACTCGCGCAGACTGGTGGATTAATTATCTTTTGCACTTCCCCATCCCTAGCGCAGTAACGAAGCACTCTCAAGAAGCGTTTTGCCAGATTGCCAGCCCTGTCATTGGCCGCAAGGTTAATAAAGCGGCTAAGCTTATTGAGCTCTATGAGACCGCCTTGCATAGCATTGGACTACCTGTTGAGGCAGATTCCTTGGCTTGCAAAACCTTTCAAATACAACTGAGACGCTATCAAGAGATCAATGCTTGTCGCAAGCAATTAGAAGAGACAGCTCAAGCAGTATTGGCCGATAACCCGGATTCTGCCATCTTGCAAAGTGTGCCGGGGATTGGCCCGATTAATGCCCTAACGATTCTGGCGGAAGGCGGGGATCTACGTCGCTTTAGCCATCATCGTCAGTTCTTGAAGTATTGCGGGTTTGATCTAGCCAAAAATCAATCAGGCAACTACCGTGGTCAAGAACAAATCTCTAAACGAGGTAATGCGCGTTTACGTTTGGCGTTATGGATGGCAGTGAACACTGCTATCGCTCAACCAGAAAATAGTTTTCAGCAAAAATATAGCCGCTATATTAAAGGCGCACCGCAGGATAAGGATTTACAACGTAAAGCAAGGACTGCGGTGGCAGCGAAGATGGCGCGTGTAGTGTATGGATTAGTGAAGTCAAAACAGATGTATCAAGGTTACTATGAAAAAGCTTTACCCAGTGGATCGATCCCTCTCTGTAGGGCCGTAGAGGCCGCAAGGACCTCGTAGATAATGTTTGGACCTTCCACTGGGACCTCAGATTGTTTTAAGTAGGGTAAAGACCAAAACGTGAAGTGGCGGATCTTGTGTTCATTATGGTTAATCGGGACTCCTGATTTATTTGTGGAAGTGACCGTTTGGGTATAGACAAGTAGTAAGTTTGATTTTTTAACTGCAAATTGCAGTTACGGTATGGCTTTGCCTATCGCTGGAAAAAGTTCTTGCATTTAGTACGTTATCACTGCGGATGTACTCTGGAATACCGTTGTCAATCATGGCGTTAGCCAGTTGCTCAATCACTTGGATCGAGCCAATTCTTCTGGCGCAGTGGATCATTAAACACTTTCTACTGAACTCATCAATCATGGTGAGCATCCGGATCTTGCCACCATAAGCGTCCCTGATAAAGACAAAGTCATAACTCCAAACATGATTGGTATGAGTAGCTCGCAACCTCATACAGCTACCATCGTTAAACCAGACTCTGCCTCTAGGAGGTTGCTTTTGTGGGATCTTTAGGCCTTCTTGCCGCCAGATGCGAGCGACCTTGGCGGTAGTCGCTTGTCCCCAACCAGCGTTACGCATCATGCCCGCAATAAATCTATAACCGTAACGGCCATAGGTGCTGGCCATGCGGATGACTTCGGCTCTCAGCGGCTCTTCGTCATCTCTAGGCAATGGCATATAGCGATACGCTGCTCTAGATAGCCCCACTAAACTGCAGGCAGTCCGCTCAGAGATAGAATGCTGGTCCATGAGCAGCTGCGCTGCATTTTTACGCCTAGTAGGGCTTAGAAGTTTCCCTTAATGACTTCCTTAAGCATGACTTCTCGTAGCGATAAGTCCGCTACGAGCTTCTTGAGTCGGGTATTTTCCAGTTCTAGATCTTTGTACTTACGAGCTTGATCGACCTTCATGCCGCCATAAATCTTGCGCCAACGATAGTAGCTTTGCTCTACCGTCCCCACTTCTTTACAGGCCTGGGCTAGGGTTTTGCCGTTCGTTGTCAGGACATCGATTTGACGCAATAAGGTGACGATTTGCTCGGGTTTAAGACGTTGGCCTTTTGCCATATTTAGCACTCCTTTAAGGTGAAGATTATCAAAAATCCTCTCTTCTGGAGTGGTACTAAAAATCAGGTCAGTTCAAAATCTTCTGAGATCAAGATGAGCTTTGGATTAATCCAAAGCGTTAGATTAAGTAAATGCTGATCAGGAATAGCATCCCCTGGAGCATACGTACCAATTTGAGTATTTAGTCGGAGATCTTTTAATTCTATGCAGGCCGTTGATGACATTTGGTGCTCTCGGGTAATTTCATTAATTGGGTTTAATCAATGATAAAAATTCTCGACGCAAATTGGGGTCCTTTAAGAAGGAGCCACGCATCACGCTATTGATCATCTTCGAGTCTGGGTCCTTAACGCCACGCCACTGCATACAGAAATGATCCGCATCCATCACGATCGCAACACCCGTCGGCTTGACCTTCTTCTCAATCATATCGGCCAGCTCAACTACCGCTTCCTCCTGAATTTGAGGTCGACACATTACCCATTCGGTAAGTCGTGAATATTTTGATAGCCCAATAAGAGCTGAGTTTTTATTGGGTAAAATGCCAATCCAAACTCTACCCATAATGGGGCAAAGGTGATGAGAGCAGGCGCTTCTTACGGTAATTGGGCCAATTATCATCAACTCATTTAAGTGGCTGACATTAGGAAACTTGGTTAGCGCTGGCTGCTCAACGTAACGACCATTAAATACTTCCTTTACAAACATCTTGGCAACCCGCCTACTTGTATTTTGAGTGTTATGGTCACTCTTAGTGTCGATAACAAGACTTTCTAAAACGGATTGCATTTTTTCTGCAACCTCGTCGATAAGCCCATCTAGCTCACCAGGTTTAATGAAATCAGCAATATTGTCATTTGCGTGAAATCTAGCTTTCTTTACTTTAATCCTTTTGCGAATTATTTCTGATAGTGGGGTGCCATCGTTCATAAATTATTTCTTATCATGCTTTAGAGGAGTTTTTGAATGTCAGTACGCATGCTCTTCGGTGTAGTGGCCGATGCAAACCTATTTACAGGGATGCCGTCCCTACCAATAAGAAACTTAGTAAAGTTCCACTTAATTACTTCTGTTCCCAGTATCCCGGGAGTTGCAGCTTTGAGATAGTTAAAAAGAGGGTGAGCGTTAGACCCGTTCACATCAACTTTCTTAAAAATAGGAAAGCTGACGCCATAGTTTGTTTTACAAAACTGTCCGATCTGTTCAGAGCTTCCTGGCTCCTGACCGCCAAATTGATTGCAGGGAAAGGCTAGGATTTCAAAATCATTCCCACGAAACTCTTCATATAGAGATTGAAGTTCTTGATATTGGGAGGTGAATCCACATTTGCTTGCCACATTGACTGCAACCAGCAGTTTGCCAGCATAGTCCATAATGTTTTCTTCGCGACCGTCAAGGCGCTTTAAAGGGATGTCGGGAAGCATCGTTTATTTGTTTGCTCAGATATAAATTTTCTCTAATTTATCTGAAAATGACGACCCTTGCAGGGCGGTTAATTAATAGGGCTTTTTTACACTGGTTTAGCTACTCAAAAGTTATGCAAACAGCTGTGTAGTTTCGTAGTGCTGAGGCTAGGAGATTTATTGTGCCTGATGCTAAATCGAGTGTCTGCTATCAATATAAGAAGAGGGAGAAACCAGTTAAGCACCCCACACTTGCTTCGATATACGCGAATATTATGATGGCAAAGAAATCTTTGTAATTGGTAGGGTATTTAGAGATGAGTATGGCCGCTACTTTGCTGGATCCTAGATTAGATGGCCGCATATTAGTCTGCACTGGCCTTTTAATGAGGAAGGTTATAGGATTTTAGTTAAGACGCGCTACGGCGGGGTTTTCTTTGTGTGTCAGCTTTAGGTCGGAATCTGCCAGCGGGGTTCAACTAAATCAACTGACTCCTTTCGGGATTTTTACGGTCCTTGCTGACGTTTTCAATTCAGCGCAAAGTGGTATTCCCTTTCACACAAGGAGAATGTCATGGAACAGCTTATTGCAAATGCGCATAAAGAACCCTGGAACAAAGGCAAACTGACAGGGCAGAAAGCACCGCTTAAGTTAAAAGATATTTGGGCCATTCGAGTCCGACTTCAACTAAATGGCAACAAGCGGGATTTAGCTTTATTTAATTTGGCCATCGACAGCAAGTTAAGAGCTTGTGACTTAGTTAAGCTAAAAGTGCGGGATATTTCTACTGGAGACCATGTTTCATCTAGAACAACTATTTTGCAGCAAAAGACCCATCGTCCAGTCCAATTTGAAATTACTGAGTTAACAAGGACAGCAGTTGAGCAATGGATTCATTCTGATGGGTTGCACCTGGAAGATTATTTATTCTCCAGCCGAATTAAAGAGTCCCCTCACCTATCTACCAGGCAATATGCCAGGATTGTTCATAACTGGGTTAGCTCGATTGGTTTGGAGTCTGCAAATTATGGAATTCATACGATGCGGCGCACCAAGGTTTCTTTGATTTATCGCAGAACCAAAAATCTTCGAGCCATTCAGCTACTCCTCGGGCATACAAAGTTAGAGAGTACAGTTCGTTACCTAGGCATTGAAGTGGATGATGCTTTGGAGATGGCCGAACAGACTGAGGTTTGATTTTTGGCGGGCTGTGTTGGGTTGATCATCACAGCCCACTTTTCAAAATATTGAAAATTATAATTCGGGGCCACTTAAATTTTTTTTGTGATTACTATGATCTAAGTTTATAAACACGGTTAAGCTCGGATTTCTAAAAGCTCCTGAGAGATCTTCATTCCTAGATCAATAATTTCTTTAGTTTTATCTGAGGAAGGGTTTGATTCAGCATCTAGGTTTCTGTAGGCAACCATGTAATACAAACTACCAAGCACGGTATCAGTAATGAGCTTAAGTTGTTTATCTACCCTCACAGACTCGCTATCAAAATGCTCAACCATAGAATCTTGCTTACCCAGTCCCGAAATAACAAATTCACGAATTAGGGCGCTAGGAGCAATTCCTCGCACTTTAGATAGCTCGCTTAATTCTTTGGTAATCCAGTCGTCCATTCGAATACTCATATTTGTTTTCGCCATTACTTGCTCCTTAAAGTTGATAAATGTGTTGCCTACCAATCAATATGTAAGGCTGCGCAATATGTGCGATTTGAGAGATAAAACATACATTTTTCAGTTTTTACGTAATACGAAGTAATACATACTAGGCCATTGATTTAATTGAAGAATAAATAGTCGTATTACGAATGTATTACGAAATTGAGTAAAACTTTATCGGACGTACTACGCTGTATTACGACAGGAGAAGTGTTTAGCTGTTGAGGTTGACGCTTTACGGGAGATTTCCAAGGCGGCGAAGACGACGTGCGTAATGTCTGTCTATAAAACTAATAGTCAAACATTCCTAACAAATTGAAATAACTTTATAAAAAGTTAACTCCTACAAAAAATATCTTAATTCATATGCTATTGAATTTGGGGTGACAAGTGTCTTGGTATTAATCTAAAAAAATTCCAGTAAGAAATCTTTGGGTCCAAAATTTATACATCTGATGGACTTAATGCTGGCGAAGAGATTGATTAGCATTTTAGAAAAAAGTTATTACCACCTTCCCTGGCCTGACGGATACGATATTAAATGCGGAGCTAAAGAATCTTGTGTCACAACTTGAAATGACTGCTATTGATTTCTTAACGGTCATTCAGATGTTTCAAATCGGTAGGCAAATATCGACCCATTGCTGTCGTTCACCCAAAAGCAAAAAACCACCCGAAGGTGGCCATCTCATTCATCAATATTGAGATTAAGAAGCGGCAATTGCTTTGCGAGCTTTAGTGGCTGTCTGAACAACATGTTCATTCGAATTTAATGCGCTATCCGCACTCTTCTCTAAATTAGCATAAGCAGTATGTACAGATGAGCGAACTTGATCAAAGCCTTGGAGCGCAGCCTCAAATACAGCCTTAAAAGAGGCTGTAAATGCCTCAGAGCCCGTGGGAGCTTTAGCAGAAGCTTCGTCCACCAAGTCATTTAATCGCTCTTTAGCATGCTCAATTGCAGAATCAGTCATTTCAACTAACTCATGATGGCTTTTACGCAATACTGAATTCACTTTAGCTTGATATGCAACAACACCAGCGGATGCCTCTTGAAGAGCATGAGCACTAAACATGGTCATAATTTCTTTGGGGTCTTTTAGCTTGAGAATTTCTGCTGATTTTTCTTGAACCATTGCAAGCATTTCTTTAGTTGCATCATAGTGAATTTGAGCCAAACTTTGATTATTCTCAAAAGCGAGTTGACTTAAAGCATGAACTGATTCCATTGATTTATGATGGGCTTGAACTAATTTTTCATTTGCTTGATACATAAGACCCTCCTAAGGGGTAGTAAAACCAATCGTTTGTCACGAGAGCTTATATTGGATTGATATTAAGTCAATAGCAATACAGTCAACTAGTGTGACCACCAGAAGACTTACAGCCCATAGGTAGCCAAACAAAGTAATCTGGGTAGGTGGATCATGGCCGATTAGAGGCGGATCATGAATATCCTTATTCTATTTATGGCTAGTGAATAGATAAGTCAGCCCAATACATACAAACAATTGCTTTATCAGTTAGTCTGAACTGGTCAAGGTTGAAAAACCACAAATGATTTACCTACAAGGAGATCTAAATGACATCACAAGGAATGTGCCCAGTTGCTCACGGCGCCAATACCGAATCAAGTAACACCCCTATGGTATGGTGGCCAAAATCACTGAATCTCGATATTCTTCATCAGCAAGATGCAAAGACAAACCCAATGGGTCCGTCATTCAACTATCGAGATGAATTAAAAAAGCTCGATGTAAGTGCACTCAAGCAGGATACGAAAGATCTGCTACTCAATAACCAAGATTGGTGGCCAGCAGACTGGGGTCACTATGGTGGTCTGATGATTCGCATGGCCTGGCACTCTGCAGGTAGCTATCGCATTGCCGATGGTCGCGGTGGCGCTGGCACAGGCAATCAACGCTTTGCCCCAATCAATTCGTGGCCCGATAACACCAACTTAGATAAAGCCCGTCGCCTCTTATGGCCCATTAAAAAGAAGTATGGCAACAAAATTAGCTGGGCTGATCTGATGATCTTGGCTGGCACTATTGCCTATGAATCCATGGGACTCAAGACATTTGGCTTTTCATTTGGTCGTGAAGATATTTGGCACCCAGAAAAAGATATTTATTGGGGCTCTGAAAAAGAGTGGCTCCAAAAAAGTGGTGGTGAAGGAAGTCGCTACTCTGGAGAACGTGATTTAGCCAATCCTCTTGCCGCCGTCATGATGGGCTTGATCTATGTAAATCCAGAAGGCGTAGATGGCAATCCTGATCCATTAAAAACGGCTCATGACATTCGAGTAACGTTTGCTCGCATGGCCATGAACGACGAAGAGACTGTTGCCCTAACTGCAGGCGGCCATACCGTTGGCAAAGCGCACGGCAACGGCAATGCGGCTAATATTGGGCCAGCGCCAGAAGGGGCTCCGATTGATGAGCAGGGTCTTGGCTGGATGAATCATAAGACTCGTGGCATTGGCAGGGATACAGTCACCAGCGGCATTGAAGGCGCCTGGACAACTCATCCAACCCAGTGGGATAACGGTTACTTCCATTTGTTATTGAATTACGAATGGAAGCTGACTAAGAGTCCGGCGGGTGCCTGGCAATATGAACCTATCAACATTAAAGAAGAAGATAAGCCTGTCGATGTTGAAGATGCCTCTATTCGCTGCATGCCAATGATGACCGATGCAGACATGGCAATGAAGGAGGATCCTGAATATCGCAAAATCTCAGAGAAGTTCCACAAGGATCAAGCTTATTTCTCCGAAACGTTTGCTAGGGCTTGGTTTAAGTTAACCCATCGCGACATGGGACCTAAAGCGAGATACTTCGGCCCAGATGTACCTCAGGAAGATTTAATCTGGCAAGACCCTGTGCCAGTAGGCCCAAAAGACTATGGCATTGAGGCCGTGAAAACCAAGATCAAAGCCAGCGGTCTATCTATCAGCGATCTAGTAACCACCGCTTGGGATAGCGCTCGCACTTATCGCGGCTCAGATAAACGCGGCGGCGCAAATGGTGCACGCATTCGTTTGGCACCTCAAAAAAACTGGGCCGGAAACGAGCCTGAGCGTTTGGCAAAAGTACTGTCGGTCTATGAAAAAATTGCCACAGAATCCGACATCAGCATTGCTGACACCATCGTACTGGGTGGCAATATCGGCATTGAACAGGCCGCCAAAGCTGGAGGATTTGACGTCAAGTTACCATTTACTCCTGGCCGTGGTGATGCTACCCAGGAAATGACAGATGTAGAGTCATTTGAAGTTCTTGAACCACTCGCAGACGGCTATCGCAATTGGTTAAAAGAAAACTATGTTGTGATGCCAGAAGAAATGCTTTTAGACCGTACGCAGTTAATGGGACTCACCGCCCAAGAGATGACTGCGCTGGTAGGAGGCATGCGTGTAATTGGCACAAACTATGGCGGAACGAAACACGGGGTATTCACAGGAAGAGAAGGTGTATTAAGCAATGACTTTTTTGTCAACCTAACTGATATGAATTACCAGTGGAAACCTACCAGCAGAAATAGCTACGACATTGTTGAGCGCAATACAGGCGACAAGAAATGGACTGCTACTCGAGTCGATCTGGTGTTTGGCTCTAACTCTATCCTGCGCGCCTACGTAGAAGTCTATGCGCAAGATGACAACAAGGAGAAGTTTGTGAATGACTTTGTTGCTGCTTGGACTAAGGTTATGAACGCAGACCTGTTTTAGTTTATACGGCAATAACTTTGCATTAATAAGGGAGGCTTTGCCTCCCTTATTTTTGTTTTAAAAAGATCCAAATTGCTTAAGAGTTAGTACTCTGTCCGAATTTGACCGTTCTCTGACGGTCAAACACCTAAAAATACTCTATTTTGAGTGTCCGCAGATCATCTAATAACAGCCACTTAAACCCCATTACTTCTACTTAAATTTATGACAGATTAACGGCGGTAAATAGAATCTCTTTAGAAGAGTTGTTCCCAATTTGGGAATTTTTTTCAGCCTCATAAAACACGGCAGTAGACAGCAGAGCTATATTCCATATAGATTAATCGATGAGGCACAAACCCGCGACAACCAGATGAACATCCTATATGGAACATCAAAAAGACAGATGGGCCTGCGGTAGTTTTTGGGGATCTTAAAACCAGTAACCCATATAGAACGGGGCTTTGCGGGGATATACTCTCACCAATTTCAGGGATCAAGAATCAGTGATTTAGGGGGAAGAAACGACAAGAAATTCCCAAATTTCACACTAAAAGCTGTTGATTTTGACAGTAACGGACAGGAAGTCCTTATGCTATATGGGGCGAACGACGGGGCTCGAACCCGCGACAACCAGAATCACAATCTGGGTATGCAAGTCATATTCTATATGGCTCTGCGGGCTTTTTTGGGAATTAATTTGAAGATTAGGCCCCTTATAGAGCAAGGGTCCTACGTCGGCCGTTCCCAAAAAATAAGCAGCTATTGAGAACTTCTATCCTGCAATAAGGTGGCTGGTTTACAACTGTCACTAGAGTCTGTTTGACTATATTACTCGGAAGGTAGCTATAGGGTGTAGAGCGGTCACTCGCCCTACTTAACCGCCGCTGGCAGAGTCCGACCCGTAGCGGACTTATAGCGCTTAGATTGTTAAATTTAATTTACTGAATAGTTGAGAGTTATTTCAATGGCTCTAAAGCAAATGCCTTATGAATCGTTTTTCCCGATGGATCAACCGCCACTATCACCGGAAAGTCTTTAAGCTCAAACTCATGGATTGCCTCCATCCCCAGATCCTCAAATGCAATGACCTCTGAATGTGTAATTGCTTTTGAAAGCATATAAGCAGCGCCACCAACGGCTGCCAAATAGATAGATTGATGTTGCTTGATAGCTGCTATCGCATCTGGTCCACGCTCTGCCTTACCAATCATCCCAAGCAAACCAGTTTGAGAAAGAAGAATTTCTACAAATTTATCCATACGCGTTGCTGTCGTTGGGCCAGCCGGACCGACTGCCTCTCCCTTGATTGCATCTACTGGCCCCACGTAATATATAAACCGTCCTTTAAGGGATACCGGCAAGTCTTTGCCTTGTCCCAATAAATCAACCAGGCGCTTATGAGCAGCATCCCTAGCGGTTAATATTTTTCCAGACAGCAATAATGTCTGCCCCACTTTCCACTCTTGAATATCTTTTTTATCTAGAGCGTCTACATTTACCTTGGTAGCCGCCTCCAAATGAAACTCATCTGGGATTCCATCCCATGTGCTTATGGGGGGTCGTTCAAATTTTGTAGGCCCAAGTCCATCTAAGTTAAAGCGTACATATCGAGTGGCGGCACAGTTAGGAACGATTGCAACTGGAATCGTTGCCGCATGGCATGGCAAGGCAGAAACCTTTACATCTAAAACTGTAGCAAGACCGCCAAGACCCTGGGCACCAATCTGCAATCCATTAATACGATCAAAAAGCTCTAAGCGTAATTGCTCTTCTGCATTCTGTGCGCCTTTGGCGCGTAAGAGATCAATATCAATTGGCGTAAATAGCGATTGCTTAGCAAGTAAAGTGGCCTGCTCAGGACTAGCGCCAATACCAACACCTAGAACTCCGGGCGGACACCATCCAGCACCCATGCCTGGTAATTGATCGATTACCCAATCAGCAACGCTATCGCTGGGATTTAATGTTGCAAATCTAGCCTTAACATCCCCACCGCCACCTTTGGCAACAACCAATATCTCCAAAAGATTGCCTTCGGTCATTTCGCAAAATAACTGGCCAGGAGTGTTGTCTTTTGTATTTGATCTTGCGCCCAATGGATCGGCAATTGTCGTAGCCCGCAAGGGGTTTTCTGGATTTGTATAAGCATTCCTCGTGGCCTCATTGATTAAAGCCTGCAAAGACTGCAGTGATTTTCCATCACGGCGATAAAACTGAACCTCGACGCCAAGCTTTATAAATATCTGGGCAGTTCCAGTATCTTGACATATTGGTCGATGCCCTAAAACACTCATTCGACTATTTACGAGCAACTGCAGCATTGCAGACTTGGCAGCAGGATTTACCTCTAACTCATGAGCCCTCCTTAGGGCCTTTACATAATCAATCGGATGCGTGTAGCTAATAAACTGAAGCGCATCCTCAATGCTAGTAACTAAGTCTTCTTGGGCAATCTTTCTCATAACTAAAGAATAGCCCTTAAATACATATCCCGCATTAATCCATTGCGATATTAGATTTAGCCGCTACCGCTTTCCAGCGCGCAACTTCAGCCTCAGTATGCTTAGCCAATGAAGAACCTAGATATTGCTGCTCTGGAAGCAATTGAATTGCTTGGGCCTGCAATTTATCGGTATACGCTTTATCTTTCATAGCCTTTAGGAATGCGTTTTGCATTTTCTCAACCGCAATTTTTGGAGTTCCTTTAGGGGCATAGATACCATACCAAGTACTCGCTTCAAAGCCAGGCAGAATAGTTTCATTAAGGGTTGGCACATCTTTAAGTTGTGGCAAACGTGTTTTAGACGTCACTGCTAATGCGCGAACACGTTTTTCTGTAATTTGCGGAAAGGCTGTATTAGTTTGATCGTACATTCCGTCAATCTGACCGCCCACCACATCAATTAGTGCTGGACCCGCCCCTTTGTATGGAACATGCTTAACATCTGCTCCGGCGGCATTAGCAACCAAGGCCGCTATTAAGTGTGAGCTTGAGCCCAAACCTGCATTACCCATAAACACTTGATCTGGGTTTTTCTTCGCGTAGTCGTATAGCTCTTTGACATTCTTTGCTGGGTGATCATTGCGAACCATTAATACTAACGGAGTGTCAGGAAATCTAAATACCGCTTCAAAATCAGCCACTGGGTCGTAGTTCAACTTTTTATACAAAGCTGGTGCAGCACCCATATAACCCATATGCCCAACCAAAAATGTATAGCCATCTGGATTGGCCCTAGCTACTTTGGTAGCTCCAATCGTTCCGCCGGCGCCTGGCGAGTTATCGATAATGATCGATTGACCTATCTGTCGGCTAGTTACATCAGCAATACTTCTTGCCAAAGCGTCTGTGGGTCCACCGGCAGCAAAGGGCACAACCCAGGTAATTGGTCTATTTGGGTAATTAGATTGGGCTATTACAAAAGTTGAAATCAATACAAGAGTGAGCGCTGAAATTTTTTTAAACATGGTGATCTCTTTTTAATCTAATTAAAACTGCAATGAACGGGAGTGGGCAACGGCTTTATCCACCATTTGCGGAGCCATGCCAAGGTAATTGATCGGATTGGTTAGTTCCTCAATCCTCTCTTTGGTGAAGTTTTTGGTGACCTCTGGAATCTTCTGAAGGGCCTCAGATAAAGTGCCGCCCTTTTCATTCACCTCACGGCAAGCATCGTAGACCACATCATGAGCCTCTTGACGACCGATGAATGGCGCCATACCCATCATCACCGCTTCGGCAACAATGAGACCCTTTGTGAGGTTGAGATTCTCAAGCATCTTTTTCTCATCTACGATCAAACCAGAAAGCATGAACTTTGCTTGATGCAAAGCTCCCGCAGTTAATACAAAACTTTCCGGTATAGCCATCCATTCCGCATGCCATGGGCCAGTTGCTCTTTCAAAGTCTTGGATCATCGCATCTAGCATCAAGCCTGAATGTTGACGAACGCCCTTTGAGGCAGCCAACATGAGCTCGCTACTAATTGGATTGCGTTTTTGTGGCATGGTGCTACTAGCACCGCGGCCTTTAACAAATGGCTCGTAAACCTCTGCAAATTCAGTGGAAGCCATCAACATGATGTCGTAAGCAATCTTGCCAAGAGAACCGGTCACCAATGCTAGGAAATTAATGGTTTCAGCCAATCCATCTCGAGCTACATGCCATGTAGTGATTGGCACACCCAAATTGAGCTCTTTCATCAATGCTTCTTGAACAATCAAGCCTTTTTCGCCTAGTGAAGCAATAGTACCTGCAGCGCCAGCAAACTCACCTACGAATACACGCGGCTCTAGCTGCTGTAGACGCTCTGCATGACGATCCATCATAGCCAACCAAATTGCAGATTTATAGCCAAAGGTTACCGGCAAGGCTTGTTGTAAATGAGTGCGCCCTGCCATTGGTGTATTGCGATACTTTTCTGACATTGATGCCAGGATTTTGCGCAATTCATTGACATCGTTTTTAACAATCTTAAGACCAGAACGCACTTGCATCACTACAGCGGTATCCATGATGTCTTGGGTCGTTGCACCCCAATGAACGAACTTACCTGCTTCACCACACATCTTAACTAATTGATGTACCAAAGGAAGGATTGGATATCCAACGATATCGGTTTCATTTCTAAGTAAATCAAAATCAATTAAATCGATTGTGGATTTTTTGCTGATCTCGTCTGCCGCCTCTTTTGGAATAACTCCACACTTTGCCTCCGCCACCGCTAATGCAATTTCAATGTCGATGTAACGCTGAATTAATGCTTTGTCTGAAAAAATTTCCCGCATGGCTGCAGTACCAAACGCATCCCTAAAAAGGATGGAATCAATGACTGTGCTTGCTGAAAAACTATTACTAACGCTCATATGCAACCTTTTAATCTTTTTATTATGTACGGACATAATAATTGTGTATCATGTCCGTACATAATGTCAAGAAATTTATGAGAACCCCTCTATACCTAAAGCTGGCAAAGGATTTAAAGGCCGAGATCACCTCTGGGAAGATTCCTGTTGGGGGACATTTGCCTACAGAGCTGGAGTTAGCAGAAGCCCATTCTGCTAGCCGCTATACCGTCAGGGCAGCTATCGCTGAATTACAGGCCATGGGGCTTGTATCTAGAAAGAAGAAGTCGGGAACTAGGGTTGAATCAGCTACCACTACGAGTGCCTATAAACAAACCGTTGGCTCCATTGAAGATCTCACCGCATTTGGAGCAACTCATGCTCGTAAGATCCAGGCTAGCGAAAAGATTATCTGCACCAAGAAATTAGCGGAAGAACTCGGATGTAGCATTGGCAAAGAATGGCTCAAGTTAACAAGCTTGCGCTATAACAACGCGGGACACGAGTTACCAATGGGCATCACAGAAATTTACATCGACAGTAAATTTAACGATGTAGAGAAAATCGCCCAAAAGAACCCAGACCAATTGATCAGCAACATCATTGAAGAGCGTTATGGGAAGGCTATCTCGGAAATTAAACAAGAGATCATTCCGATTCTTCTATCCAAGTATCAAGCAAAAAAACTCAACGCAATAGAAGGCGAGCCTGCTCTAAAGATTATTCGTAGTTATATGGATACAGCAAATGAGGTATTTGAGATAACTGTAACAACACATCTAGCGGATCGCTACGCGTTTGTAACCAAACTGAGACGAGATACCGCAAATTAAAGAGGCGTCTCTTAATGGCCGGACTGAGACAGTCGAAACCCTAAAATTCTCCCTTTTGAATGACTGCAATAGGCCAAGAAGCCGCCTCTAGATTATTGAAGCACCCCCACTACCTTCAACTCAAACGTCTGGCAAAACAGCAAGTAACTCAAGAGTGTCTGGACTTTATTGATGGGCCGGATGATTTGAAGTCTTAATGAATTCTTATTTCCCTTTTATTTTTTTCTCGACGATCTTCTATAAGCACCCTCATTTCCCGATGTGAACGACAGGATGATTTGCTCGGATCTGCACCGAGCTCGATACGGTATGCGTGCTCTATTTGCTCATCAGTGCCAAGTGGTAGCGTTTTATTAGTTCCCCATTCCAAGAGATACTTTTGATCTGGGCCAAAAAATCCGCCAGGAGAGAGTATGTACTTATCCTCCGTCCGCAATATCTGAACAAAATTCGCATAACGTTTGGCGCCAGCTAGCATCTGCTCTGGACTATTTCCAGCGCTAATAGCTTGATTCCACGCTAGCTTCATAGAGTCTGCTGTAACGCCCTGCCGCCTTGGCAATACCTTTTCCACATCTAAAAACAATGTTTCGGTTATTTCTGTTTGTTTATTGTTATTGGTTATTGGTTGATGGTTAGTGGTTATTAGTTCTTGGTTAGTGGTTAAGGTTATGCCTGGGTTACCGGTGGGTTCAGATTGATAACCTGCTGGGTTATTCTGGGTTTGATGCACTTCAGACGGTTTAGGTGTTCTTGGCCGACCTCCTTTTTTTCCATTTTCTCTACTCGTATCGGCTTTATCCTGGTATTCGCGTATTAACTCGACTGAAGATGGATGGGGCCAATCGCCATTTTCATTTCTAATAAAAAATTCCTCCAAGATTGCTGTGGCTAGCTCTGCCACGTCCGTTAAGCGTAATTTTCTAAAGACTTGGGTCGTATTGGCTGGAATTGGGCCCTCATTACTAATAAAGTAATTTATCAACCTCAGGCAAATACCCTCTTCATCAACCCTTAAATGCCCTGTTGCAAGACCCCAATCACCAATATTCAGTTTGTAATAGTGCACATATTTCCTTATTTGGGTCCGCCCGCAACGTCCAACCTCAACAGAATCAAATTAATGAAGCGCCTTTTGCCAACCTTGTAGACAGGTAGCTGACGCCGATCTAATTGACCTCGTACAACACCTATAGGCAAACCTACAAGTTCAGCATACTTTTCAGCAGTAACAATAAATAAGTTCTCTATGTCGTTATTTTTCATATATAGAAAAATACTGTATATAAACACATTAGTCAACTAATTTCTAATTAATTATTATTTTCTATAATAGAAATATTATGAGATAATTGAATCTCATCAAATTTAAGAAAAATTATGGCAATCGAAGAACGGTTATTTAAGGCGCTGAGAGAAGAAATTAAATCTAAGTCGACCATCTTCTTTTTGGAGCTCGAGCAAACTAGCGGTATTAAAGCTAGCTCTTGGAAACACGTCTACTACGGCCATCAAAGAGCAACATCTGAAATGATTGAATTTACCTGTAGGTTTATTCCAAGCTATGCATTTTGGATCGCTACTGGCGCAACACCCGATGAGACGATGGAGCACCTGAGCCCGACTGAGGAATTTCGAAAGGAAGATGCCCTGGAGGAGATAGTATGCAAAGAGCCTGTTGACTGGACTAATGCAGAAGTTGAAATTGTTGCCCGCAGCTTATTTGGCGGCCAAAATATAAATCCAGCTCTTTTTCGATTAATGTCAGATGGAATGAATGCCCGCGAAAGCAAAAAATTACTAAACCTAAAAGGGCTTGTACTGAGTAATATCCTGAAAAAAGAGCCGGAACTCTGGTCAACCTCTGAAATTAACTATCTTTTATTTAAAAGATATTTTGATCCCAAGGATGAAAGTTCTTATGAAGATTTCATAAAGGCGAACCTGGGTCCCAATGATGATCTGAATTTAGATTTAATTGCCCGCCAAGAAGAAAAAATTGCTTTTGTAGTTGAAGGTGCTGCCTTCATGAATGATTAAGAAGACTGAAGGTGGATGGCAAGTAGATATTCAGCCTGATGGCCGTGGTGGGAAGCGCTTTAGGAAGATTTTTACCAATTTAGCCGAAGCTAAGAACTGGGAAGCATTCACACGAAATTCGGTAATTAAAAATAAGGGTTGGACACCAGAAAAAAGGGACATTAGAAAACTTTCAGAGATTGTCAAAATTTGGTACGACGCTCACGGCAAAATTTTAAGTAACGCAAAAGACACGTATGCCAGACTAACGAATATGGTCGCGGCATTAAAAGATCCCATAGCGGATCAATTGATACCCCAAATGTTTACCAAGTACCGAAGTGAGCGAATTGAGGGAGGACTTAGCCTAAACTCATTCAACCGTGAACATTCTTACTTGCGCGCTGTATTTAATGAACTCATTCGCCTCAACTTATGGAAGAAAGCTAATCCAGTAGGCGCAATCAGGCAATTCAAAATTGCCGATAAGGAACTTGGATATCTCGAGGCCAATGAACTAAGGAAATTACTTTCGGAGCTTCAGTCTGCTGAAAGAAATAGTGATGTGTATTTAATCGGGAAAATCTGCCTCTCCACCGGCTCCAGATGGTCTGAAGGAGAAAATCTACGTCCCTCAAATATTAAGAAGGGAGTCATCGAATTTATTAACACTAAGAATAAAAAAATGAGAGCCATTCCCATCTCAAGTGAATTGCAAGAAGAGATTCAAAGCCATGAAGTCAAAGAGAATGGTCGATATTTTGGATCTTCAATGGGGGCATTTAAATCCGGGATTGAAAGAGCTGGGATCGTTTTGCCAGATGGCCAATTAACTCACGTCTTGCGTCACACCTTCGCCAGCAGCTTCATGCAGGGCGGCGGAAATATCTTAACTTTACAAAAAATACTTGGCCATCAAAGTCTTCAAATGACCATGCGCTATGCCCATCTTGCGCCAACGCACCTTGAGGCCGTGAAATTACTGAACCCATTGGTTAACTTATAAGTTTGCGTTGACACTTTGTCGACAAACAATAAAAAAGGCTCACTAGCAATTAAGCAGTGAGCCTTATGTTTATTGGTGCCCCTTGTCCGACTCGAACAGACCACCTACTGATTACAAATCAGTTGCTCTACCAGATGAGCTAAAGGGGCAATGACAATATTTTAGCCTATTTCACAATCTTCAAGGACGGTCTGGTGGTTGCCGGCTTTTCAGGCGCCTTATCACCAGAGTCTGCAATGTGTAAATCCCGAGCCTGCGCAGCATCAAAGGGAAATGACATCCCCTGACCATTTTCCCGGGCATAGATCGCCAGCACATGACTGACAGGTACCATGATCTTCCTAGGAATACCGCCAAATCGCGCCTGAAAGCTAATCCAGTCGTTTTCTAGCTGTAGCTGATGACAAGCCTCTAGCGAGAGGTTTAAAACGATCTCATCGTTCTTAACAAACTCCATAGGGACTTCAACCCTAGCATCCACAAACACCGCAATGAAGGGTGTAAAACCGAAATCCGTGCACCACTGATGTAGGGCACGGATTAGGTAAGGTTTATTGCTTGGAACGTCAGACATGCTGAACTGATTGGACCGCATGAGTTGCTTAGCGGCGCATTACCTTCTCTGAAGGTGTTAACGCTTCGATATAAGCAGGTCTGCTGAAAATACGCTCTGCATACTTCAAAAGAGCAGCGGCATTACGTGAGAGATCAATGCCGTAGTGCTCAAGACGCCATAACAATGGCGCAATTGCTACGTCTAACATTGAGAACTCATCGCCCAACATGTACTTATTCTTAACAAAGATAGGCGCTAGCTGAGTTAAGCGATCACGAATAGCTAAACGCGCTTTTTCATGAGTCTTTTCTGCTGCTTTGCCTTTTTCATTTTCCAATGCTGCAACATGCACAAATAATTCTTTCTCGAAATTAAAGAGGAAGAGGCGTGCGCGTGCGCGTGCAACCGGATCAGGCGGCATTAATTGTGGATGAGGAAAACGCTCATCAATATATTCATTGATGATGTTTGATTCATACAAAATAAGATCGCGCTCAACCAAGATTGGCACTTGGCCATAAGGGTTCATAACCGAGATGTCTTCAGGCTTGTTAAACAAGTCAACATCACGAATTTCAAAATCCATGCCTTTTTCGAAAAGCACCAAACGGCAGCGTTGCGAGAATGGGCAGTTAGTACCCGAGTACAACACCATCATAAATTTATTTCCTTAAATTTCTACTTCAATACAACAAACGCACAACAAACAGCGGCTTAATATCTTTCACTAAAGGGCGTCAATCCTGAAGCCCAGACTACAAATTAGTGAATGTCTTTCCAATAGGCTTTATTCAAACGCCATGCTAAGAGTGTGAAGATTGCCAAGAACAAGAGCACTACAACACCAAGGCGTTTACGCTCCAGCTGAACTGGCTCAGCCATCCAAGACATGAAGGCAACTAAGTCAGCAATGTTGTCGTCATACTCTTGTGGCTTCATAGTGCCAGGAGTTAACTGCTCAAACCCAACAAAGACTTCTTCAGTTCTGCTTGGGTCATGCGGATCTTTGCGCTCTTCAAACTTCGCAGCACGCTCACCCTGTAACTGCCAGAGAACGTGTGGCATACCGACTTTAGGGTAAACCAAATTATTCCAACCAGTTTGTGTCGTGTCATCTTTATAAAAAGTACGGAAGTAGGTATAAAGCCAATCCGCTCCACGAGCACGCGCCTCTACTGATAAGTCAGGTGGAGTCTTACCAAACCAAGCTTTAGCTTCTTTTGGTGTCATCGAGATAGTCATCAAATCGCCCACTTTGGCATCAGTCAAAATGAGGTTGTCTTTGATTTGCTGATCAGTCAAGCCAATATCACGCAAACGGTTGTAACGCATACTCGCAGCTGCATGGCAGTTCAAACAGTAGTTTACAAAGATCTTTGCGCCGTTTTGCAAAGAAGCATTTTTGCTGACTCGATCTGGGGCTTTATCCAAAGGAAAGCCGCCTTCATTGGCGTTGGCGTTTACACCAAAACCAAGAGCAGCAACCAGAACTGTTGCTTGGCAGACACCCATCAAAGTTTGCAGAATTCGTTTCATACTAGTTCCTAATTTCTCTATACCAATATCTCAGGCGTGAATTAATGGGACTTAAAAGTAACGCGAGTTGGAACAGGCTTAAATTTACCAAGCTTGCTCCAGAACGGCATTGCCAGAAAGAAGCCCAGGTAGTAAATAGTGCATACCTGAGAAATCTTTTCAAATACTGGTGAAGGTGGCTGAATACCTAAGTAACCCAAGACCACAAAAGTCACCACAAATATTCCATAGATATATTTATGGAATTGCGGGCGATAGCGAATCGATTTCACTGGTGAGTTATCCAACCAAGGCAAGAAGAACATGATCACAACAGAGCCACCCATGATCACAACACCCCAGAACTTGGCATCGAATAAAAAGAAGCCGCCAGCCAATGCCAGCGCGATTGCCACGCAGACAGCCTTAACCTTA
>NZ_JACVOY010000019.1 GCF_018882185.1 Polynucleobacter sp. AP-Latsch-80-C2
TAATACCCATAGCTTAAATCTCAATGCCGGTACTGGCGCAGTGAGCGTAGCCGGAATGACCGGTTTATCGAGCTTCTCTACCACCACGAGCGGCATCACCTTAAACGGTTCAATCACCACCACCGGTGCTCAAACCTACACTGGCGCAGTCACACTGGGTAGTGATGTGGTTCTGACTACGACTGGTAGCACTGGCACGATTGGCGTGAGCTTTGGTAGTTCGATTACTGGCAGCGGTAAGGCCTTGACGATTGATACTGGTAGCTACGCTAGTGCCACCATTGGTTTAGCAGCGGTAGGGGTCAGTGGTACACCAATCGGTGCACTGACTCTGAATAACGCCGGTACTACTACTTTAGGTGGCGCAATTTATGCTGCTAGCTTAATTACTAATGCTGGTGGTACTACCGCCATCAATACCACCGCGATTACTACAACTGCCGCTCAGACCTATAACGATGCAGTGACACTGGGTAGTGATGTGACCTTAACAAGTTCTGGTGCATTGGTGTGGTTTAAATCAACTTTGAGTAATTCAAGTTCACAAAATTTATCTATTTCTACCGGGGTAGGTGGAGCTCGATTTGATGGAGTTGTGGGAAGCAGCACCCCTTTGAATGCAGTAAATATTCTGTCGACGGGTACAACAACGATTGGCAATACTTTTACTTCAGCAAGTCTCAGTACGGGTTCAGGTCCAATTTCTATATCTGCATCCATCATTAGCTCATCTGGACAAACATACAATGGAGCGGTGACATTTAATGCCGATGTAACACTTCAATCTACTTCTGGCTCCTCAATTGATTTTAAAGGTACCGTAAATGGAGCGGTTAATTTAACACTCACGACAACAGGCGATTCTCACTTTGCTTCAGGAGTAGGGGGTTCTACTGCGTTGTCATCTTTATCAGTTACCGATGGTCGGACTCTGATTGATGGTGGCTCTATAAGAACCACTGCTGGCCAGACCTATTCAAGGGCGGTAATTTTAGGTGATAACACCACTTTGACCAGCACAGGTGGTGCAATCTACTTTGCTACAACCATTGATGGCGCTCAAACATTGGAAGTCAGTGCCAATGGATTAACTACCTTAATGGGAGCCGTCGGTGGCTCAATAGCATTAAGCAGTCTGCAGATAGATGGTGTTGCGACCATTTCCACTTCAAGTATTCATACGTTAAGTAATCAAGCATTCCAAGGGGCAGTCAGCTTTACGCAGGATCTCACGCTGACTTCTACAGCAAATGGTAATGTTTCCTTTGGCTCAATCTTAAATGGCCCTCATAATTTAGCCGTATCAACGGGCGGCACTACGACCTTTTCAAATATCGTAGGCGGTTCAAATCCCTTGACTAGTATTACAGTAAGCAATAGTGACCTGACGCAATCCAAGGGGCCAACAAGTATTGCAGCAGCAATTAAGACTGTAGGAGCCCAGAGTTATGCGGGATCAATTAGTTTAGTAGGTGATACAACATTATCAAGTTCAAACGGCTCAGATATCACTCTATCCTCAACTATCGATGGTCAAAAATCACTTACCTTACATACTGCAGGTACCTCATATTTTGGCGGATCAGTTGGTGCGTCAACGCCGCTTACGCATCTGATTGTTGATTCGGGACCCGCATCTTTAACTTTGACCACATTGTCCACAACAAGTGGTACAAGTTTTAATTCTGCTGTAACGATAGCTAGTAACGTGAATTTGTCGGTCACCTCTACTGGTAATGTCACATTTATAGGGGCTGTAGATAGTGCAGCAATCTCAAGTTATGGATTAACAGTCACTACCGCAACCGGTGGATCTAATACAGTCAATTTTGTATCAACAGTAGGACATACACATTCATTGGCTAATTTTTCAGCAACTGCTGATATTTTGAATGCAACCGATATAACCCTTTCTACATTGGGAACCTTATCAATAAATAATGCTTCAACTATTTCCCCGAGCACTATTAGCGGCGTTATATCTGGCTCAGGAGTTGTGCTTAGTAAATCTGGCTTAGGTACGTTAATTCTTTCGAATACCGATAGCACCTATTCAGGTGGAACATCTATAAGCGCAGGCATTATTAAGACCTCAGCCAATTCAACCGGATTAGCTGGGAGCGTTTCAAAAGGTCCTTTGGGTACATCCCTCGTTACAGTAAACGGAGGGATGCTGGACCTGAACGGATCGTCTCTTGCAAATGCATTGAGTCTATCTGGAACAGGTAACAGCTCTTCAGGCGCTTTATCTAACTCTAATATTTTGAGTGCTGCCACAGCAAGTGGAGCAATTACTTTAGCCGGGGATGCTTCTATTGGTGGCACGGGTAATTTCACTATTAATGGTGCAATTAGCGGGGCTCATCAGCTCACCTTTAATCAGACAGGCGTGGTTACTTTAGGTGTAGCTAATAGCTACTCAGGCGGCACTATTATTAATACTGGTACAGTCATTTTAGGAAACGGCTCTGCACTGCCTGACTCGCAAGCCGTAACGATTACTGGCGGAGTATTGGATATAAAAGGTCAGTCAATCTCAATTGGTAATTTCTACATTAATGGTGGCACAACTCAGGATACCGGTACCCCCCTTGGAGTATTCCAAGCCAGTACTTATATCGTACAAACAACCAGCTCTGCAGAATTAGATGTGATTCTTTCTGGTACTGGTGACTTCACCATGTCTGGATTAGGTTCGGTAACCTTAACTAAAGCAAATACCTTTACGGGTACAACGACTGTAAACGCAGGTCAGACCTTAGTTTTATCCGATGGCGGTATTTTGGCATCCTCTAGCGGTCTCGTTGTTAATGGAAGTTTTGATATTTCAGGAATTTCCAATAGTAGTGCTTCTATAAAGACTATTTCTGGTACCAATGGTGCGGCTACGGTTATTCTCGGAGCAAAGAATTTAACCATCACCAATGGTGGTCATGATTCATCAGGTAATAGCTTCCCTGGAGTTATCAGCGGTACTGGAGGTAGTTTAACTGTATCAGGTGGGGCTGAGACTTTAACCGGAACAAGTACTTATACCGGCATTACAAGCATCTCACCAGGTGCCACCTTGTATTTAGGTAACGGCGGTAGTGTATCTAATTCAGCGCATGTTAATGTTTCAGGAATACTTGATATTGCAGCATCGGGTGGCACCTCAATTGTTAGCCTAAGCGGTTCAGGCGCTGTGCATCTGGGCAACTCCCCATTAACTATTTCAAATGCAATTGATACATTTAGCGGGGTGATCTCAAGTACCGGTACCGGTGGTGGAATCATTCTTACGGCCGGAAAGGAAATTCTTACAAATTCAAATACGTATACGGGTCTCACAACGGTAAATGGAGGTACCTTAGCTCTCCAAGATTCAGGAGCCATTGGAAATTCGAGCGGTATCACGCTTTCAACAACAAGTAGTATTTTTGATATTTATTTAGCCTCCGGCGGAATTTCAGTAGGAACAATTTCCGGATCTGGAAAGATCTATCTCGGATCTAATGCGCTAACAGTGACGAGTGCAAACGATATTTTTAGCGGGATCATTGCCGATAATGATGGGTCTGAGGGAGTAAATATTGGGGGTAGTCTTACAGTTGGGTCCTTAGGTGGCTCGACCTCAGTATTAACTTTGCGAGGAGTTAACACCTATACAGGTGCTACTGCTGTTAATTCAGGTGGAAGCCTTCTTTTGATGGATAGTGGTTCAATTTCCACCTCTTCAGGAGTAGCTGTCGCAGGAATATTTGATATTTCAAGTAGCACCAATATCACCTCAGATATCAAAAATTTAATAGCATCCTCCGCCTTAGCTAAAGTTAAATTGGGCGCTAATACCTTAAAGTTAACTGCATCATCTGGAACATTTGCTGGTGTTATTAGTGGTAATGGAGGATTGCGTCTAGCCAATAGTTCAACTGAGACCTTAACAGGCGCCAATACCTTCATTGGTACTACAACAATTGATTCAAGTGCTGCATTAACGTTGACTGGTTCAGGAAGTATCGTCAACAGTCGCGTCAATGTTGCTGGAACCTTCGATATTTCAGCCATTAGCCCTAGCACTTCAATTGCAAGTCTTGCTGGATCAGGTGTGGTTAATATTGGTGGACAAACACTCATACTGACAGCTGCAGCTGATACATTTAGCGGAAAACTTACAGGTAGCGGTGGTAGTCTTAGCTTAACTGTAGCGCTTGGTACTGCTACAGAAACAATTTCAGGTTCTACCAACGATTATAGTGGAACTACATCGATTGGCGCCAATACAACATTAATTCTCACGGGCACTGGCGCTATTGCGGCAAGTGGTGTTCAAGTAAGCACTAAAGGTATCTTCGATATCTCTTCTACATCAAGTGGTGCATCGATTATCACCCTGTCTGGTTCTGGTAGCGTTCTCTTGGGGGCGCAGACTTTAACTATTAGCTCTGCAAATACCGAGTTTTCTGGCATCTTAAGTGACTCATCAAGTGGCGGCCTTACTATCACAGGCGGAACTCAAAAACTTTCGGGTGTGAACAGCTATACCGGGATGACAACAATTGGTGGGGGCACCCTCAGACTTGCCAACGCTAATACTCTGGCTTCAACATCAACCCTTTCAATGAGTGGAGCTGGGGTGCTTGATTTATATGGAAACTCACAAAGTTTTGCCTCATTGGCGGGATCTGGTGGGAATAGTGTAATTTTAAATTCAGTGTCCTTAAGCACTTCTATCTTAACTGTTACAGGTGGAACAACTACCTATGATGGCGTAATTAAGAATAATGGCGGCAGTGGTGGAACAGTTGCTTTTACTATTAATGGCGCAACCCTGCGCTTAGCAAACGCAAATACTTACACTGGAAATACGTTGATCTCTGGCGGTTTATTAAAGCTGGATAACGCTTCGACCCTCTCATCCTCAACTAATTTAACAATGAGTGGGTCTAGTCAGCTTGATTTATATGGGCATTCACAGACTCTAGCATCATTAACAAGCGCGAGTTCAAGCAACAAGATATTCAATTCAATTGTGACATCAACCTCTGTTCTTACCGTCGCCGGTGGAGCAACTACTTATGCTGGATTGATTGAGGATCACGAGAGCACTGGCGGCGTAGTTCAATTGACAGTTAGTAGTGGCGCCAATTTGACCTTAACTAATACGAATACCTATACAGGGTCAACCACCATCAATGCGGGCGCCTCTGGCAATTCTGTGCTGGCTTTAGGGAGCGGGGGATCAATTGCCGCTAGTGCCTTACTTGTTTTAAATGGGACATCTGGCCGAAGCGCCATATTCGATATTTCTCAAACCACTGGCGCCTCAATTGTTACTTTGAGCAGTACGGGAACGGCAGCGCATGATTTAATTTATGTTGGTGCTCAAACATTAACCTTGACTACAGCAAATAATACTTTTGGTGGGATTATTGCTGACTCTGGTGGAGTGGTAAATACCACCGGTGGCGGGCTGGCCATAACTGGTGGCACTGAAATTCTCACCGGAGTGAATACCTTCCATGGTCCAACCACTATCACTGCCGGTAGCGGCTTAAACACTACCCTCGTATTGAGCGGTAGCGGTGCCATCTCAGGAAGCTCGCAGCTGATTTTGGCTGGTGGCGCCAGCTATAAGGCAATTTTAGATATTAGCTCTGGCACGGGATCATCCATTACCAGCTTAAGTAGCGCGGGGACTGCTGCAAATGATTTGGTATACCTTGGAGCTCAGACTCTGACATTCACGGCGGCTGCAAGTACTTTTGCTGGCAGCATTAAAGATGCTGGGGGGCAAACTGATGTTTCGGGCGGGGGAATCACGCTAAGTGCAGGTACACAGACTCTTTCGGGCGTAAATACCTATACGGGACCAACTACGATTTCCTCCGGTGCATCATTGGCGTTGAGTGGAAGCGGAACTATTGAAAGCAGTGCTGTAGTAGCAAATGGAAATCTGAATATCAGTGCAGCAAGTGGTGGAATTTCAATCCCAACATTATCTGGAGCAAGTACTGGTACGGTAACACTTGGCTCAAATACCTTATCCCTTTCTAATGCAAGCACAACATTTGGGGGAGTAATTGGAGGCAATGGAGGATTGACCATCAATGCGGGTAATTTGATACTTTCTAATACCAATAACTATATTGGCACTACGACTATTAATAATGCAACTCTTCAGCTTGGGGTGAATGGAGCGGTAGGCCCTTCCTCCGCCTTATTATTAAGTGGCACCGCAGTATTTGATCTTGCTGGTTATAACGATTCGATTGCTTCAATCGCCTCAACAGATTTGACCCCAGTAATTCTTAATTCAAGTAGCTCAACAACAAAGACACTGACCCTTGACGGTAGTGCAACGACATCGTATGCAGGTTTAATCAAAGACAACGTCTCTGGTACAGGAAAAGTCGCATTAGTCATCAATGGATCTTCGTCTCTGGTTCTGACGCTGAGTAATACCAACACTTTCTCTGGAGGCTTAACAGTTTCTGGTGGAGCATTAGCGGTTTCGTCAGACGCCAGCCTGGGAGCTACCTCTAGTTCTATTAACCTGAATGGTCCTGGCACCCTCCATTTAACTAATAGCTTAACAATTTCTTCTGCACGTGGAATAGGATTCTCCGGAACTCCCACCATCAGCATTGATTCAGGAAAAACCGTCAGCTATGCAGGTGCTTTGAGCGGTAGTAGCGCATTTACACAGGCTGGCGATGGAAGTTTGATTTTATCGGGAACAAGCACCATTTCATCGGGGGTGCTGACTATATCAAATGCAGTTGCAAATCTATACATTAATAATAATGATCCCATCACCAATTTTGCTCTTGGAAACATAACGTTCTCTGGCTCTGGAATACTGACTTTACAGCCTACCTCTACAAGCTTTTCAGCAACATTCGATACTACATATCTACATCTCCCAAGCACTCTCCATGGTTTAACAATTGGTAAAGTAGGAAACATAGGTGCCATTCAAATTGTTTCAGATATTACAACCGTTGGAAATCAGAATTACTATGGCCCAGTTGTATTGAAGAGTAATCAGGTTGATATAAGCAGTGTACCTACCAATGCTGTGACATTAACTTCTTCCGCGGGCTCAATTAATTTCTATAGCACGATTGATTCATACACGCTTGCCACGCCGAATATTTTCACTATTAATGCAAACGCAGGGGCTCTTTATTTTGCAGCAGATATTGGAGCTTCTACGCCCTTAGATCAGTTGGTAGCGTCTGCCACTACCGGCGGAATTATTCTAAATGGAAATGTATATACCGTTACTACCTATAGCAATGGTTTATTAATGCAGGAGTATTTATCACAGGGCTACTTTAATAACAATTTAACTATTTTTAATAGTTATGTTCAGTCTCGGGTGGCAATTAGCACTAACGGTAACTTCTTACCTCAGACAAATTACTATCCTGACTACTCTGGAATAAGAGTGACTGGCTATTTCAAACCCACTACATCAGAGGTGTATAACTTTACTCTTACTTCTGATGATGGCTCCTATTTGTATATTGGTAGTGCAAATCAGAGTATCGGTAGCTTAACAACTGCACTCCAAGCAAATCCCGATCCATTAGGAGTGCTTACACCTGTGGTAAATGATGGTGGATTACATGGGCCTGCAAGTGCAAGCGGATCAATTTCATTGATAGCCAATCAGATTTATCCAATCGCTATTTACTATGGTGAGAATGGCGGTACAAGTGTATTAACCATGTCGTATTGGACAACAACCATTGCAAATACGGCATCACTCACCAATTTTTACGGATCATCACCTAATTCTGGTCAGGTTAGCTTTACCGGTAGTGTCGCTTTAGCTAAAAGTGTAATTATTTCTTCCATACCAAATCCTTCTGGAGTGGTGGTTCCAACGGTTGGCGGTCCGGTAAATTTTGCAAATGTTGTCAACAGTCAGGCCACCACAAATTATTCGCTAAATGTGACGGCTGCAGCAATTAATTTTGCAGCTGATATTGGTACAACACAAAAATTATCCTCATTAGCTTTAGCGGGAACCAATATCACGGCAGGCAAGATCAGCTTGGACAACACAAGTACAAATGGGGGGCTATCAATTACAAACTCCTCTGATAGCTCTATCACGGGAATATTTACTGGCGCTACTTTAACCAAGGATGGAAGTGGAGCATCTGGCGCTGGAATATTAACTCTTTCAGCTGCCAATGTTTATTCGGGGATAACTACAATTAACGATGGCACTTTAGCAATAAGTGCTATTGCGAATTTAGGAACAAGCTCTGGAGTCACTGTAAACAGTTCGGGAACCTTATCCATTTCTGGTGGGATTACTCTTGCAACTCCATTGACATTAAATGGTGCAGGTGTAAATAGTGCTGGAGCACTCCTAAGCACAGCTGGTACGAATACGATATCTACAGCCATTTCGCTTGGGTCAAGTGCTTCTATTGGAGCAAGCTCGGGATCAGTATTAAACATCACGCCAAGTGGTGGAACCATTGGAGTGTCAGGAACGGCTACTGATCTGACTCTGACAGGCGCTGGTACTATAAATATTAATAAATTAATCTCCACGACTACTGGTGGTTTGATCGTCAATGGATCTGGTACAGCCGTAATAGCATCAGGCCTCAATAATATTTTGTCGGGTGTAGGTGCCTTTACCGTTAATGGTGGAACTTTAGACATTAACTATACAACTCAGGGTGTCAGTGGGCTTACCATGAATGGCGGTTCGATTATCCATGCCGGAACGGTCACTATGCCTTCTGGTTTGGTGGTTAATAGTGATAGCACTGTAATTATTAGCGTCAATATTTCTGCTAATGGTCTTACGAAGCAGGGCACAGGTTTATTAAAGCTATCTGGCATAAATACGCTCACTAGTGGAATTAATATTAATGGCGGGACCATGGAGTTGGATTCAAGCGGTGCGTTAGGCTCGACTTTGCGGAATATATCTTTCGGCGGCGGCGCCTTACGCTATTCATCTGCTAACCAAACTGACTACTCTTCTTGGTTTGTAAACTCTACTGGTCAACTATATTCAGTTGATTTATATGGCCAGTCTGTTTCATGGGCAACTTCATTGGCCGCTTCTGGGACTTCGTTAACCGTAAAAGACACATATAACGGCGCTGGAGTGCTGTCACTCTCGAACAACTCTAGAGATGGCTCTAATGCGGTGATAGCCAACAACTTTACAAGTGGCGTTAATTTATATGGCGGTAATGTATATCTAACTACCTCTTCATCCATTGGTTCATCGGGAAGTATTAATTTCGGTAGCAGAACAAACTATGGAACCTTAAGATATTCTGCAAATAATAATTTGGATTATTCATCAAGGATTACTGGTGGAGTAGTCTCTATTGACACATATGGTCAAACAGTTAGCTTCACTTCTGCGCTTAGTATTACAGGATTGGTTTTGGGTGATTCTTATGGTTCCGGAGTACTCATCTTAAATCCAGCCTCAGGTATCAATACGTGGGGATCTTCATATAGAGGAGTGGAGGGGACCTATATTGGATCTGGTGCTACTTTACGAATGGGGGCTGCTAACGTACTTCCGACAAGCAATTCAACACTCACCATTTATGGTAGTTTAGATTTAAATGGATACAGTCAGACTGTTGCTGGTATCGATGGATCAGGGGGCATTTTTTCTGCGACTGGGGCGCCTGTACTTACAACGAGCTCCAGTTGGTATACGGGCTCATATAACTATTACACTGATTCATACTCTGGGGCAATCTCTGGGACAACTTCCCTGATTAAGAATGGCCCTTATACTCAATCACTTAGTGGTAATAGTAGTTTTACAGGTACTGTAGCTATTAATGGCGGCATCTTAAGTGCCGATAGCACGAATGCGCTGAGCTCTAGTACAGGAGTAATTAGCTTTGCTAATAATGCAATACTCCGCTACGGAAACAGTACAACTGATTATTCTTCTCGTTTAAGTCAGGTATCTGGTCAGGTATACACAATTGATGTCTATGGGCATGCGGTAACCTGGGGAAGCCAACTTTCTGGAAGCATCAGCCTACATCTACAAGATACCTATAACGCAGCAGGGGTGCTCACGCTCTCGCCTAGTTCAATTAATTCCTTTGCGAATGGAATAACCCTAAACTCTGGATTCTTGTCCCTTGGCAATGCAAACGCACTTGATCACATTGGAATCATAGCCTTCTCGGGGGGCACCTTAAGGTTTACCTCACTCAATACAGCCGACTACTCAGACGTATTTAGTAATTCAAGTAATCAGCAATATCGTGTTGATTTATTTGGCCAGGCAGTTCTTTTTGCTCATGCTTTATCAAGTAATGGGGGGTATTTCCAGCTATTTGACAATTACACTGGATCGGTAGGAGTGCTAACTTTCTCAGTTCCTAATAGTTATACCAATGGCAGCACCATATATTCCGGAACACTCAAGATTACTGATAGTGGGGGGCTACCATCTTCTCGCGCAGTCTCGGTTCAAGGTGGTGCCCTCGATATTAACGGTACTAGCCCATCTGTCGGGGGGGTAACACTTTATAACGCACAGATTATTGATTCAGCATTGATTAAAGGAGCTCTTACTGCAACTAGCTACTCAATAACAACATCATCTACATCTTTAGCTTCCGCTAATTTAGCGGGTGCCACAGCTGGATTAACTTTTTCAGGGTCTGGCACTCTCACCTTATCAGGATCCAATACTTATGGAGGTGGAACCCTAGTTAATAATCAAGGAACAGTACTACTTGGAAGTTCTGCAGCTTTGCCGACAAATAAAGATGTTAATTTTAACTACGGCTTCCTAGATCTAAAGGGTTTCTCCCCATCTGTTGGTTTGCTAACCCTCTATTACGGAAATATTACTGATACCGGTACTTCAAAGGGTTTGCTAAGCGCTACCACTTTCTCAGTTACAAACTGTTGCTGGACGGATACGATTTCAGCGAATCTGGGAGGTACAGGTAAGTTAACTATGAGTGGTGGTGGCACACTCATTTTGTCAGGCGCTAATACCTATACTGGAGGAACCTTACTTAGTGCTGGATATACTAATATTTCCTCGGATGGTAACTTGGGATGTGATGGCACTAACAGTTGTGGAAGTGCCGGCTCTCTGACCATTTCTAATGCATGGCTTCAACTATTGGCAGATATAACGCTAACCACTGCTCGAGGTGTGGTGTTGGCAACAGGAAGTACGGGATATATAAATACTAATGGCCATACACTGACGTACGCTGGTGATATTTCTGGGTCTGGAAATTTATATCAAGGCGGTAGTGGCGGGATTGTTCTTGGCAGTGCAACTTCTTACACAGGTTGGACGCAAATTAATAATGGCACGTTAACGCTTACTGGATCTGGCGCTATCGCTAACTCCTATTATCTCCAGCTCGATAATTCAAGTACATTTGATATCACCGGCACTTCAAGTGGTAGCTCCATCAAATCTCTTGCATCTGGATCTACCTCTACTAGAGTGCTTCTTGGAACAAAGCCAATTACTTTTACCAGCGGCCTTAGCCAAGATTTTTATGGAGTCATTAGTAGTAGCTCCACAGCGGGAACTATTACGGTCACAGGCGGCACACAATATCTTACAGGCTCAAATACCTATACAGGCACAACTAATATATCTAGCGGAGCTACTCTCGTTCTAAATTATTCGGGCTCATTGGGTTATGCAAGTAGCGCAGGAAATTACAGCGCAGATATCGTTAATAATGGTACTTTAGACTACTACTCTTATGTTACCCAAACCTTATCAGGAATCATTTCTGGATCAGGTAAATTGGTTACCGGTTCATATGCTGGAACCCTGATTCTTACCAACACAAATACCTATACTGGCAATACTTCTATCAATGCAGGTATTGTACAAATTAGTGCAGATCGTAATCTTGGTGCCATACCAGCCTCAGCAACAGCCGGTAATATTACTTTTGGTGGCGGTACATTACACGTTACTGACAATGTAAGCTTAAATATCAATAGAGGCGTTTCTTTTGGTAGCGGTACTTTCAATGTTGATAGTGCTAAGGTTTTGGAAATTGATGGGATCGTTGCATCAAATAGCGGTAGCATCACTAAGTCAGGCCTTGGAACACTCCTACTAACCGCAAACGATTCCAACACGGGTACAACGTCATTTAATATCAATGGTGGGGCAGTTATTATTCAAAACAATGCGCCTTATCTCAATGGTATTTATTTCACCGGTTCTGGAACCTTAACAATTCGCCCAACAGATGCTAGCTTTAGTAGTGATACCTTCTCATATTTAAATACGCCAGTTACTTTAACGGCATTAACCATTGGTAAGGCAGGCAACACTGGATCGATTACATTAAATCGTGATATTGCTACTGCTGGTCCACAAATATATTACGGTCCAGTAAAGGTAAGCAATAACATTACCTTAAGTACAAGCACTGGAAATATCACTTTTATTAATACCATTGATAGCAGCACAGCTACCCCATATGGATTAACTGTAAACGTTGCAACGGGTGGCATTGCTGATTTTGAAGGCGATATTGGCGTCGGTCATGCTTTAGGTCAGTTAACGGTTAATGCTCCAACAGGCATTACCTTGAATGGAAATATAACAACCACTGGCACATTTACAGCTCCTTCCGTAGTGAATGGATTAACCCAACAGACATACTCAGGTTATTTCAACGATCAATCTGGATATTTCAGCCCACTTTATTACTTACAGAGTTCTGGAACAGTCACTAATGGCAGTTCTTTGGCGAATTCTATTTACACCCTCTCTCAAGTAATTCAAGGTTATTTCACGCCAACAGTTTCTGGAACATATACTTTCTATACCACTAGTGGTGAAGCATCTTATGTCTATGTGGGAAGTGCAGGCCAAAATCTCTCTATACTTGATCAATCTGCTTTTGCAATTTCAGGGACGAGTAGAGTAGTCAATAATGGTGGAGCGCATTCTACGCAAACAGCTTCTGGTACCGTAAGTCTGGTGGCAGGTAATATTTATCCTGTAGCCATTCTGTATGGAAATCAGTATTCCAATTACGGATCACTGGCTTTCGCTTATCAGGCCCCAGGTAGCTCTGCCTCATATGATTTATCCAATGGTCAATTTACTACTGCACTTGCATTGAGCTCAGGCGCTGTTGTGATGAATGGCCCAGTCACTTTGACCCACGATTCTTCCATCGCTACAGCAAATGGTCTGGTTTCCTTTACCAATACTGTGAATAGTGACACTACGGCACGTGCCCTGAGCATTAACTCTGGCACGGGAGGTACAACGCTGTCTAATAAGTTAGGGCATACGAATAATTTATCGACACTTTCTCTTACTGGTGGTGTTATATCAGTAGCTAATACTGTGGAATTAACCGGTGCATTGACTATTACTAACTCTGGGACTAGTAATTTATTTGGTGCCATAACAGGGACAACGTTTACTAAGTCGGGCATTGGCAATCTTACCCTACGTGCCGCAAATACATTCACTGGCGGTGAAACAATTACTACGGGTACTTTGGCGTTAGCTAATACAAATGCTTTAACGGCAAATAAGACTCTAACCATCAGTGGCGGAAACCTTGACTTAAATGGAATTGATACCGCAAGTCTTGCAAATGTCACAATGACTGATGGAAACATACTTGATGGAACTAGCGCTGCAACAACGATTACATCAACTGGCTATAACTTTAATAACGATAACACCCATCCTGTTTCTGTATCAGTCATCATGGCAGGATCTGGCACAACGGTCACGACAACAAGCACCGGTACAACCACCTTTTCCGCTGTAAATACATATACGGGCACCACTACGATTGGCGCTGGAAGTACTCTGGCTTTATCAGGCGCCGGAAGAATTGCTGTATCTGCAGACATCATTGCAAACGGCACTTTTGATCTATCTGCAACTACAAGCGGAACATCTATTATTGGCCTCCAAGGAGCTAGTACTGGTAGAGCCGTATTGGGTAGCAAGCTATTAACACTTTCCAATCCTGACTCAGTAAGCGATGTATTTTTGGGTGTGATATCAGGTGCCGGTGGGGCTTTAACCCAAACGACTGGACAGGAAACATTAAGTGGTAACAATACATATACTGGCAATACCACAATCTCAGGTGGAATACTCGTCATTGGTGGGGCTGGCTATCTAGGAAGCGGTGCCTCTTATGCAGCCAATATTGCTATTGCAAGTGCTGCTTTGTTTAAGTATTCATCGAGTCATGATCAGGCTCTTTCAGGTACGATTTCAGGACAGGGTGGGCTAACTAAAAATACATCATCTACTAGTAATTTAACCGTTAGCGGCACTAATACCTATACTGGCCTAACCTCCATTGATGCTGGAACTTTAACTTTAGGAAACAATAAAGCATTAGGCTCATCTTCTGCTACCACGGTTTCCTCAGGGGCAACGCTAGCTATTTCTGGATCCTCCCTTTCAATTGCTCAACCAATTACCCTCAATGGTCTTGGTGTTGGATCTGCCGGAGCATTACTGAATGTATCTGGCTCTAATTCCATCACCCATTCCCTTGTCTTAGGATCTGCTAGTTCCATCGGTGTTTCGGCTGATAGCTTGACGCTATCAGGATCTTCTGGAAGTTCTGTAACTGGCTCCGGAAATGCTCTGACATTCGTTGGCGAAGGAAACATCACTGTTAATAGCCCAATCTCTACTGTTGCAGGTGCCGTAACTATTGCAGGTACTGGTACCGTTACCTTTACAACCGTTAATACATATACCGGCCAAACTACCATCAATCACGGTAGTGCTTTGTCATTGAGTCTAACGGGCAGCATTGCCACTTCAGCCAAGCTGGATAACGAAGGAACATTTGATATATCAGCTACCAGCTCGGGCGCATCAATTAAGAGCCTTTATGGAATAGCTGCAGATGCTTCTACTGTTTTAGGTATTAAAACTCTAACTATTAGCAATGCCAATGATGCATATGCAGGAGTTATTTCCGGTAGTGGCGGCATTATCCTCACTACGGGAACTCAGACTTTATCTGGTTCCAATACCTATAGCGGAAATACGACAATCAATGGAGGAACCTTTGTTATTAGTGGGGCAGGTTCTTTGGGTTACTCTAGTGGGGGCAGCGCTTATAGCTCAACTATTGCTATCGGATCAGGAGCCTTGCTGCAGTACTCTTCCTCTGTAAATCAAACATTGTCAGGTTTGATTTCCGGATTAGGTGCTCTTACCAAAGATACAAGCTCTACAAGTACCCTCATATTAAGTTATGCCAATACTTATGCTGGCGTAACCAGCATTCAAGCCGGCAAGGTAAAGCTGACAAACAATAGCGGCTTAGGTAGCTCAGCAGGGGGAACTACTGTTGGCTCGGGAGCTGAGTTGGATCTTTACGGAACAACTCTAGTTATTTCAGAGCCTATTACTCTTGGTAGTGGTGACGGATCAACTCCTGCCGGTGCCTTGGTGAACGTTTCAGGAAATAACACCATTAGCAACACCATAACCCTTAGTGGTAATGCGGCCATTCAGACGCTTGCTGATACATTGACAATTAGTGGAGCCGCTGGAAATGCAATTTCAGCAACTAATAAAAATCTTACCTTAGACACCAGCTCCTCAGGTTCTGCTGGACGCAATATTATTGTTAGTGGTGCAATTGCTACCGGTCTTACAGCCGGGACATTAACAATTGCTGGAACTGGCACAGTCACACTAACAGCAATTAACACCTATCATGGAGCAACTACTATTAATTCTGGTAGTACTCTCGCTCTTTCGGGAGGTGGAAGTATTGCAACTTCTGCTGATGTTATTGTCAATGGCACCTTTACCATTGCAGGTGCTACAGGCAATACTTCGATTACCAGTCTTGGCGGTAGCAACAACGCTGGAAATGTATTATTGGGAAGTAAGATTCTCACAATTACCGCAGCATCCGATACATTCTTAGGAACTATTGGTGGATATGGTGCTTTAGTTCTTTCTGGTGGCAGTCAAATTCTGTCGGGAACTAATACTTATTCTGGTAACACTACTCTTAGTGGTACAGGAACCATCCTCACTATTGGTGGAGGAGGCACGCTTGGCTCTGGTTCGTACAATGGTTCAATTGCTATTGGCGCAGGCTCCACTTTTGACTACGCATCCTCTGCCGATCAAACATTAGGCGGCGTGATATCTGGAGCATCCACAGGTATTCTCCAAAAAGATACATCTGCTGAAAGCACGTTGACATTAGCCTATACCAATTCCTATTCAGGGCCTACCAAGGTTGTCCTGGGAACAGTGAAGGTAACTAGCACCGGTGGCTTAGGCAATACTTCTGGGGTTACTGTCTATTCTGGCGGCACACTTGCGCTTTATAGCGCAAGTGGAGCAATTACCGTTTCTACCCCGATTACCTTGGGCAGTGCCATTGGTACATCAGGCACATTAATTAACCTTCAAGGCAATAACTCGATTACTAATCTTGTAACCCTATCCGGGGATGCGATTATTACTAGCGCAAAAGATACCTTGACTGTTGCTGGCACTGGTGGCGTTGCCTTTACAAACGCCACAGGCGTTACTAGCAATTTAGCCCTAGATGCCAACACTGGCAATATCGCTGTTTCAGGAAAAATTACGACCGGTTCAGGAAGCCTCCTGGCATCAGGCACTGGTACTGTGACATTAAGCGCTGCCAATACTTATAGCGGTACTACGACCATTAATGCTGGCAGCAAGATTCAACTTAGCAGTGCTGGTTCAATTGCATCTTCGTCAGATGTCCTGGTCAACGGTACATTTGATATTTCAGGCGCAACTGGTGATACGTCCATAGTTGGTTTAAGTGGATCATCATCTGGAAGCGTAGCTCTTGGCAGCAAAACATTAACCCTCACTAATGCATCTGCTCTAGTAGATTCCTTTGCTGGGGCTATTAGCGATAGCTCTTCTGGAAAACTTAAGTTAACAACAGGTACTGAGACACTCACTGGACTTAACACCTATCATGGCGGAACAACCATTAACGGTGGAAGCACATTAATTCTTTCTGGTAGCGGCACTTTAGGTGCTACCACGGGTAGCCTCACCATTACAGGCGCAACCCTTGATCTGCGTACCTCTCTTACGGCTGGATCACTAGTCATGAGTGCAAGTGCAGATGTTTCCCCAATCATTAGCCATGGCGATAGTAGCTCAAGCAGTTTAATCATCTCGGGAACAAGTACTCTTGCTGGAAGTGTAATAACGAGTGGTGCGCAAACCTATTCCGGTGCGATCACGATTGGCGGTGATTTATCCTTAACAGGCAACAACATCACCTTTAGCCAAAATGTAGATGGCACTTCCTCAGGTGGACAGGCCTTGACATTGAGTGATGCTGGAATTACTCAGGTAAACGGTCTGATTGGCTCATCTAAATACCTTAAATCATTTAGCTCAGGATCTACAGGAAGCATCCACATTGCAAGTGGCACCGTTAATACAACAGCCGCCCAAACCTATGGTAATCCGGTTGTTCTGCAACACGATACGGTCATCACTGGTGTTAACGTAACCTTTACTGGAACGGTTGATGGAACTTATGGCATAACGGTAAATGATTCTGGAACAACCAGCTTTAATCAGCAGGTTGGTAACACCACCATCTTGGCATCGATTACTACGGATGCTGCAGGTTCCTCCACTTTAGGTACAGACGTAGTTAAAACTACAGGAATCCAAAGTTACTTGGATAATTTGTCATTAACCCATGACACACAACTTACTACCTCGACTGCTAGCTTTGGCGGAACGGTCTCCGGAGCTTATAGCTTAGGCATCACAGGTAACGCTGTCTTCGGCAATGGAACTGGAGATACGGTGATCTTATCTGGTACAGCCAAGGTCTTAACTGTCAGCGGTAGCACTACGATCAATACCAATACCATTACTACTACCGGTACCCAGACTTACACCGGTGTAGTGACCTTGGGTAGTGATGTGACCTTAACCACTACTGATAGCTTGGTATGGTTTAAATCTACTGTCGGCAATAGCGCTGCTAAAGCCTTATCGATCTCTAGTGGCTCTGGGGGGATGACCTTTGCAAATACCGTTGGTGCTACCACCGCCTTAGGCGCCGTCAATTTAACTACTTCTGCTACAACAACGATCAGCAATACCTTCGCCGCTGCTAGCTTGAATAGCGGTACTGGCACCACTGCCATTAATGGTGGCTCTATTACCACTAGTGGTACCCAGACTTATAACGGTGCAGTCACTTTAGGTGCTGACACTACCTTGACTGGCTCAACCATTACTACTAAGGGCACAGTCAGTGGTGCATATAGTCTTACGATTACAGGCAATATAGTCTTTGGTGATGGCACTACCGATACAGTGATCTTGTCTGGTGCAACCAAGGGCTTATCTGTTAGCGGTACCACCACGATCAATACCGATACGATCACCACCACTGGTACCCAAACTTACACTGGGGCAGTGACCTTAGGTGCTAATGCCAACTTAAATGTAGGTGCTGGCAATATCCTCTTTAGCTCTACTGTTGCCGGTGCGAATACTTTATCAACCACAACCACCGGTGATACCACCTTCACTGGCACGATTGGTGGCACACCATTAACTGGCCTCACCATTAATACAG
>NZ_JACVOY010000020.1 GCF_018882185.1 Polynucleobacter sp. AP-Latsch-80-C2
GTTCAACTACCTGTTTGACTGCCTCTAACTTGAACTCTTCAGTAAACCGTCTTCTTGTACTCATGACACACCTCCTAATAGACTAAATATTAGGCTAGAAAGTGTCTATAGAAGTGGTAGCGATTCAGCTCTCATAACCAGAGAACCTAAACATAACCTAAAACTCATAAAAAGTAGGCTTTAGAGGTAAATGCTGAGGTTTTGTCTTTTGAGCGTTACTTTAAGTAACGCTTGTGGGATTTATAAAGTGTGTAGGCGACACTACACAGTTTTAGTTGATTTTTGATGTGAAGATTGGTCGGCTATCCTCAGCCATGGTCGATCTAATTCTGAGCTGCTAGGGATGATTAAAAGACTATTTTTTCCAAACACTCGCTAGCCAGGGCCTTTGTTCAATTGGTATTCCCTCAGGTCGATAGTAGTGTTCAATCTCAGTGAACTGTGAATTCATCATAAAAGACCTCCAACCTTCTAGGTCGTGATAAGAGCCAAAGCGATCTCCGTACCAACTTTCTTCATTATTACCTCTGGGGTTTGAGCTAAAAAGAATGCCATTCGGTTTTAAGGATATCCATAAATTACCTAATGCTTTAGGCAATAGCTTCTTAGGGATATGAAATAGAGAGGCATTGGCAAAAATGCCATCAAAAGCGCTCTCAGGCAAATTTAAGTTAAAAAAGTCCTGGACTAGGATTTCGCAACCACTTTTCATTTTAGCTATTTGAGCAGCCTGTTTACTACCTTCAAGACCAGTGGCAATGTGACCAAGATTGGTAAAGGTTTGTAGGTCTCTTCCTGGGCCACATCCAAAATCAAGAATATGAAACGGTGGCTTAGTCTTAATTGCCCTTAATAGGGCATCGATATTTTGACTGACATCATGATCTTTTGTACCCTCGTAATAAGGGACAGCATTTTGATCATAATGTGCAATAGTCTTTTGTGAGATTAAAGCAGAGTCATTAGTAAGGTTTTCTAATGTAGACATGATCAGTTTAAATTGAAGGCTATTCTCGTGACGCCTCAACTACTATATTGAGGCTTATCTCATCGCCAACAAATGGTACATATTTTCCTAAATCAAATTCAGAGCGACTTAGCTTTGCGTTTGCGTTTGCACCACACATATATTTCAAAGTAATAAAGTTTCGACTACAGGCAAAGTTGCTTACTTCAATATTAATAGGCTTAGTGATGCCCTTAATAGTTAACTCACCTGAGATTGACGTAATGGCCTGATTATTGAATGTAAGCTTATCGGAGGTAAATTTAGCTATTGGGAATTTTTCAGAGCTAAAGTAATCTTCACTCCTAAGCAGCTTATTAAAGGTATCTGAGCCTGTGCTAACTGAGCCAGTCTCAATGTCAATATCTATAGTGCCCCCATCCATTTGATCATTGAGTGTAATAGTTCCATTCACCCTATCAAAACGACTAGATTGAATCGAGTAAGCTAAATGCTTGTAGCTAAAGCTAACAAAAGTGTGCTCGGGATCAGTAATGTAGGTCTCTGCTGCTTGGGCTGAGGAAGTTACAAGGGCTAGGAGAAGGGCATTGATATAAAAAAATTTCATTCAATATTTTAGGTCTTGATATGAGTATTTGCTGAACAAATGATCTCACCCTCAATTGCAGGCCTAAATACCTTGTTTGAGGCCTTTAGTTATCAAAGGTATCAATTTAACTCTTACAAGGTTAGCAAGAGCGAGCATAAAATCAATTTATATGAGTTAATTCATTTAAAGTCTATAACAAGCTTAATGTCATTATTACTAAAGTAAAAGTCGCTAGCAATGCCTCTGCGTAATTCACCAAGTCAAATACGAGACTTAGACGATCTAAGTCAATTGAGCGATATTGTTTCTGATAAGCGCAGGGGTCAACGTTCATTAGCCAAAAAGTCAAGACGTAATCGACATTACGAAAAACAATTTATTCGTAATACGGTTATGCGTATACCTATCAATCCATCCGAAGAGCAGATGGATTCTTAAGCGATATCTTTGTATTTAATTAACTCAATAGGAAGAATCATGTTTAGTCACATTATGCTGGGCGCAAATGATTTAGAAGTTTCAAGAGGCTTCTATGATGCTGCTCTAGGAGCTTTGGGTATCAAAGCTGGGAGCTTTAGTCATGACAAATATTTTTATCGCGGTCCTGGCGGAGTTTTTGCTATCACCAAGCCTATCGATGGTAATGAAGCGACTCATGCTAATGGCGGCACAATTGGCTTTAGCGCCAAATCTATTGCTGATGTAGATGCATTTCACGCAATTGGTGTTGCTCATGGTGGAACTTCTTGTGAGGGTGATCCAGGCTATCGAGAGGGTGTCGCTGGCACTATTTATATTGCTTGGCTCAGAGATCCTGCTGGCAACAAAATCTGCGCAATGCATAGGCCACCGAAATAAAAGCTTGCTTCGCTTGGCTAAAACTCCAGAGTCAGTTGTGGGCTTGCTTCTGTAGTTTTCACTTTAGAGCTCTTACGGCTAGTCATTTTTGCTCGAGACGCATGTTTTTCAATTACTGATTTTTTTCCAGCTCGAACGTCTGATAAGTTACGTCTAGCATGCAACCGATCCTTAGATGCTTTTGTGGCGATAGAAAGATCTACTATTGGTTGGGGGATATCTCTACTAATCTCAATGCTAATACTGTTTTGTACTTCTTGAGGCATATTCCAAGGCTCAAAAAGCCAAGTATCTGGTACTTGACGCATGTGAGGAAGCCATTTTCTAACAAAAAAGCCTTTTTGATCATGATCTTGCGCTTGCTTGATCGGGTTATAAACACGTGTCACGTTGATCCCGGTCGTGCCGGATTGCATTTGTAGTTGACTCCAGTGGATTCCGGGCTCGTAGTCTAAAAATTGGGTGGCTAACCAATCTCCTACTGGTTTCCAGTGCAACCAAAGTGGATAAGCTGCAACTGAAACCAGCATTGCGCGCATTCTAAAATTAAGCCATCCCGTTTCACGTAGCATGACGACGCAGGCGTCCACCATAGGCCAACCCGTCTTACCATCCTTTAAGGCATTGAAGTAATCGTCATTGAATTCATTCTCGCGTAATGCATCATATCCACGGTGCATATTTCGCCACTCGATTTCAGGTTCACTCTCCAGCTTTTGAATGAAATGACAATGCCAATATAAGCGACTCATGAAGGCAGACAGACCTGATATTTTTCGGATGGCTTGAGGCGGAGTTTGAAGTAATTCTTCATTTGTTGCTTGCACCACCTCTCTGATACTAAGACACCCATAAGTCAGATACACGGATAATCGGGAGCATGCATCTGGCGCTGATAGGGGTGATGAGATCCCGCCTCGGTACCACATGCTCCTCTGCTTCAAAAAACTATTGAGCGTTTTGAGTGCAAGAGATCTTCCGCCGCGTTGTCTTAGGGGTGGATTATGTTGCAGGTGCACAGGGGCCTTCATCATGGACGGCGTTAAATAAGGAGCGCTAGAGTTCGGTGTTAGCGCGCTAGAGAGTGGTGCCCTCCAAAATTGAATCGTCGGAAGTTCACTTAAAGGTTCTTCCATATGCTTTTGCCAATCAGCATGCCATTCATTACGATTTTTTAACCCTCTTGTGACACCAAACTGGGGATACTCACCCCACTGAATGCCATGAGACTGACACCATTTACTAACCTCTTGATCTCTGGAGTACGTAAATCCATTGCCAGTTTCTTGATGAGAATGCAAACCTTGAAAAGGACTAGCCGCCCAGATGTTATTCAGCACTTTAGTAACTTCACCTTCATGAACCTCCAAAGTACCACCAAGTAAATACAGTTGGGCATCTAGATCATGAAGACATTCTCGAATGAACTCAAAATGTTGGAGAGCCACATCTGGCTGCATCCATAATGTTGGCTCAAGCACATAAATGCAGCGAATGGGGCCTAGCTTTGAAGCCTCGAAAAGAGCGGCATGGTCCTCACAGCGCAAATCACGCTTAAACCAAACCAGTTGATAACTCATAATTCAGCAGTATTAGAAATTAATCTTTTTAAAAGACAGTCACTAATCATAAAAGCCTTTAGCTAATTTTGCATAACTAGTAAGATTAATTTATGACGCCACTTTGCCCACCTAAGGGCTCTACTAAGACCGTAGTCTTTTACTCTTACGGGCCCGTTCAAAAAAATCATCTGGCTTTAAACGAACCCACTTTATAAAATCTGCCATGTCGGTTTGTAGCTTGAATTGTTCGACGGTGTTGTATTGACGTGCTAGCTCGGTCTCGGTGAGGACAGCATGGATCTGTCGATGGCAAATACGATGTAATACCGCCGTTTGACGACCCCTATGGGACTTAGGAACCAGATGGTGCTCATCTCGTTGAGATTTTGGAACGGCTGTATCACAAAGTGGGCAAATCAAGAATTCTGATTGTTGATCTGGTGTATTACTCAACTCAGACAGAATCAATTTTTTCTTGATGCGTCCGGTCATAAGATGAGTGGCCTAAAAAACCAGGTTTGCTTATTAGGTTGCTAAATCAACAATCACAAATCCTGCTGCGACAGTATGTGCCAAGGTAATAACAACAGATAAACCATGCAACACTAAAAAACGCTGTTTTAGTTTTGCATCTGTAGCTGCATTAATTGCAGGCATTAAGATTTGACGAGTGGGAAGGGTGGATAGAGCAATGACTGCTAAGATGCTGGCACTAAATAGGCTGCTCGCTAGGGCTAGTAATGCTGCAACGAGTGATGTGATCATCACAAAAATATAAAAAGAAGGGAAGGCCTTCCGTATCAATACCCTTGCTTCTGCTGGTGGCAAGGATTTTAGTAAAAACGCAGCAAAGCTCGCGGAAAAAAATAACATACCTCCAAAAAGTAAGGAGGAAGTTAATAAAGCAGATATGAGAAGAATGGTTTCAAGCAAAGGATAGCCTCAAGATTAAGTAGACGGCAAGCAGCGATGTTGTGATAAAAAATGTAATTAAAAAAATAGTAATACATTGCGATGAATCAAGTTGGATCCCGAACTGCGTGATGATTTCAGCAGATAAGTGGAGTGCCGAGCTGATCTTTAAGTTTCCTGCTCTTTTTTCTGCTGATTTTTTTCTCGCTCTTTCCGTAGATCACGTAATTGCCACCATGCAAATAGTAAAACTCCTCCAAAGAAGAGCGCTACTTCAAGCAAAATCATAGGACCAAAGCTATCCATTGATTTCCTAAATTTTATGTAGTCATTTTAGGATCTGTAATACATGCTTTCATGGCTTTTATTTCTATATTTTTTAGCCACTCAGGCTTTGCTTTTGGATTCATCACCAATTCATTGACTTGACGATTAGAAGCATTTTTAGAAATGAACTCGGCTTGACAACCGCAATAAGCGGTAAAGTCCTCTTCAGCAAGTGCTTTACCTTTAACGCCTTGATGCTCGGCTACTTGTTCGCGAGCACAATTTTTTTGATAGTCCTTAGAGATTGCCTGAGCAAATGATTGATTAGACATAATCAATAAAAATACCAACGATAGACCGCTTCGAAATATTGACATACTATTTTTCCTTTTCATTCAAGCTAGTTTGTAGCTATTCTTCCATAAATATCAAGGTCTTATTCATCTACCTCCAAATAGTCATCTTCAATTACAGATGCCCCTTCTAATTGCTCGATGTATTCCCGAACAGCGTAATAAGGAGGTATTTGACCCTGATCATTATTTTGATGATCCCAGACCTTGTAGCGAAAGACTGTTAAGCGCATTTATGTTCAGCTAAAAAGGCGTTATGAACCCAATAGTTGGTTCAAATGTCGTTTGAAGTAAGCTTTACGAGTATCTTTTAATATCAGGATCAAATTGATCAGAAACTTTTTGAGTTGTGTCATTTCAAGCTCCTTTAGTGAAAAGTATTAGGGTTAACACTTATTTAGTATGCGCTTGATTTGCCTATGGTGCAGAACAGCAAAAACCCCTTTGATAGTAGTTTTATACGTAAAAACCCTAACAGGTGCAGAATTAATTTGTCTCCCGGCCCTTAAATAAGGTCCTTAAGTCGCCTTAGGGCGACTTCTTTTTAAGATGTCGTTATCTCATCGCCTACACAACAGGGAATAGTTATGTTGAAGTCCATCAATAAGTCGATTGAACAATCTATCAACACCTTGATTGATATCATCACCTATTCTCGATTTGGTGTGCCTGTAAGAGCAATTGATATAGCCAAGCGTCAGCATCTTTCCTTGAGTAGAACAGAGATCTTGCTCTCTACGCTCAGATCTGCTTTTTTAATCCGAGCTGCAAAGGGGCGCAAAGGCGGATATTACGTATCAAAAGATCCGGACAGCATGACAATTAAGGATATATTTTTGGCAGTCAACCACAATAGAGCTAGAAAAATCTCGATTGAAGGCGTTACTAAAGAGATCATTGATTCTTTTGAGAGCTACCTATGTGATTGTTTAAAAAAAATTTCCACTGCCTCATCAGGAAAAAATGCAAGGACACAACCTAATCTCATGCAATCTTTACCGGCATGGGATGCGCAAAAGTATCAAATTAAATCAGACCCAGTTAAGGGTAAGTGGGATACCCAGAGCGTATTGAGAACCAAAGCTGAGATAAAAAAAATAGAGAAGTTAGGACCTAACTCCATATTTGATTTTAGTAACTACCTTCGATAATAAAAATGAAGCTGATACAAAAGATGAGACATTTTTATGATGAAGTTATGAGTTATATCAGGGCATGTTTAAGATGAGCGCTGTGATTGAGTCTGACATAGCTCCATACTCTAAATACCTAGAGCAAGAACTCCGATCTGATCATGCGGGTGAAACAGGTGCTGTCTATATTTACAAAGGCATCATTGCTGTTGCGACATTGCTTAAAGATCAAGAGCTTATCCTTTTTGCAAAAGAACATGGAGCTGCTGAAGCGGAGCATTTGCAGTTAATAGAGGCTGTCTTTGAGGAAAAGTATCGAAGCCGTTTGTTAGGACTATGGCGGATAGCGGGATGGCTAACAGGAGCCATACCAGCACTATTTGGCCGAAAATCGGTCTATGCAACTATTGATGCAGTTGAGACGTTTGTAGAGCAGCACTACCAAGAGCAGATTAATCACCTCAAAACACATGGCGGCCATGAGCAATTACTTGACCTATTAATCCGTTGTCAAGCTGATGAGATTGACCATAAAAATGAAGCGAGATCAAAGGCCTCCACCTCAATATCCTTAGCTCTAAGAGCATGGTGCGCTATGGTAGGTAGCGGCTCAGCGGCGGCAGTTGTGCTGGCAAGACGTATCTAAAAAATTGATGAATGAAATGAATTACTAAAGGTAAAAATACAATGATTCAGATTCAGGTTTGGGCAGATTTCGAATGTCCATACAGTTATTTTCAAACTATCGTTCTTGAGAAGATGCAAGAAAACTATCAAGATAGAGTAGAGATCGTATGGAGAGCGTTTGAATTAAGTCCAGTAGAAGGCAATATCTCACCGTCGCAATCCTACTTAAGTAACTTTGAGGGGGCTAAGCTAGAGCCAATTGTTGCAGATGAGAAGCTAAAGCTTTTAAGGCCTAAATTTCTGACCTACACATGGCTTGCACAAGAAAGTGTCTATTTTGCTAACTCTCAGGGGCTATCGCTAAAACTAGCTAGGGCGCTATTTGATGCATTCTTTTTGAATGGTCTTGATATCAGCAATGAAGAAGTGGTGATGCAGATTGCCTCCCAGAGTGGAATGAATGGCCAGCTATTAAGACAAGCTCTCGATAATGGTGAGTTGACAAAACATGTGATGGCTGACGAGCAAGAATTTAAGATTTATGGCTTTCAAGGCTTACCGGCAATGTTGATCGGTGAAAAAGACTTTTCACCCAAAAGCTTCATGCCTATTAATGGATTTAAAACATTTGATGAATTATCTGCAATTATTCGAAGTCTGAATGTCTAAATGGCTCGCTGGTTAGGCTATTTCTTTTAATTTATACACTCAACATATCTTATTAACTTAGTTGTGATAGTCTGAATCCAGCAGTAAACCTACAGGAGATACACATGATAAAAAGTAATACTTTAATTAAAAATGTAATCGGGATTTGTATTGGTTTTGCTTCATTAGCTGTTTCAGCACAGTCAATGAAAGTAACACTCTCTGGATCTCAAGAGGTTCCGCCAGTCATGACTTCAGCTTCTGGGGTGGGATCAATTATGGTTGGTCCAGATGGTTCAGTATCAGGAACAATTACCACTAATGGTGTTGAAGGAACTATGGCTCATATTCATGAAGGGGCAATGGGTCAAAATGGTCCCGTCATAGTGCCATTTACCAAAACTGCTGATAATGTTTGGTCAGCTCCCGCTGGCGCCAAATTAACAGATGCTCAGCTCCAAAGTTTGAAGAGCGGCAATCTTTATCTCAATGTTCACAGCGCTACCAATAAGCCTGGCGAAATTAGAGCTCAGCTTAAGCCATGAGGATGGAACGATAGACTCTGTTTTAACTCATTAAGGATCATCAAGACCACCCTCGGGTGGTTTTTTATTGAGCGTTACTTAAAGTAACGCTTAGGACAGATAGATTAATTGCCTTCAATTGTGGATAAAAAATCAATCAGTTTCCTAATGTCTTCTGCGTTTTTTCCATGTGTAGAGTTCACCGTTTGAGAATTTACCGCCAGAGATGCCATCCACTCCGAACTTACCTGCAATTTCTAGATCATTAAATTTAATCGTCACAAACTCACCAAGCTGCTTAGCCCATTCCATAGCTTCATCTAGCGTCTGAAATTCATATATCTTCGAATGATGTTCTACCGTTATCACTGTTAGTTTGTTGATGTTAATGTTATTTAAACTACTCAATAATCTCCAGCTTATCCTGCTTTAGGAAATGTAAGCAATAGCCGCCCCTTTTGCTCTAAAAGCCCTCTAGATTGGCTATTTCACTAGACAAAACGACCCACACCCATAATCAGGAGACGTAATCCCTTGAATTTCTGTGGTTTGCTTTTGAGACTAAAAGGTGAGGTTTTTATTTTTAAAATCGATATTCTTGTGCGGCTCTGCAAAAAAAACCTAGGAATGCTAACCTTGCATTTCAATTATTAGTCAATTTCTTCTCTCTTTTTTAGGCAAATTCGGAGCCAAAACTAATGAATCAGGATCATTCTTTAAATGATGATGTGCAAGACAAGGATCGCCGTAATTGGCTGATCGCCACATCGGCGGTTGGTGGCGTAGGTGCAGCCGCAGCCCTTTACCCTTTTGTGGACAGTTTTGAGCCTTCCGAGCGCGCTAAAGCCGCCGGAGCCGCTG
>NZ_JACVOY010000021.1 GCF_018882185.1 Polynucleobacter sp. AP-Latsch-80-C2
ATCCCGATCGCGCTGAGTCAAAAAGACGCTCGCTGGGTCAGCCAAAGGCTGGGCAGCACCCAATAAAAAGCGGATATTAAAGAGATTGGCTAAATAGGCAAGAGAGGTGAGGCCGATGGAGCGTTGAAATGGCTCATCAGTCGACAGGCCATAATCCTTGTAAATCCACATGCCCAATAAAAGTAGCGCAAGAAAGAATCCAATAAGAACTCTATTTTTAGAGAATATTTTTTTCTGGAGAAAGCTATTTATATAGAGGCAGTAGTTCATAAAGGCACTAATTTTTACATTAGCCTTGATTTTAGGTGCTTTCTTCTGTTGGGGTTAAGTTATTTATCGTTATAGTATCTAGGGATATATTTCTTAGCCCTAATACCAAGCTTCTATATGCAACGAACACCTAATCTACTATTACTTGCTGGAACCACTGCATTACTGACTCTGTATTTAGTCAGCTTATGGGTTCCTATTTGGGTGGATGATTTTGATGTGTACAGAACTGCAAGTCTGCTGCAAGGAGTGCGTCCGAGAGCTTTGCTTGGAACCTTTACAAGCATGTTCAATATTGGGCCATGGGGATTTACAGTGCTCAAAATTGCCGCACTATATATTTGGCTACTAATCATTTTAGACAAGATCGCCAAAATGATTTTTGCGCATAATCGATGTACCCTTTGGTGGTTATTTGTTTTTATAGCCTTAAGTTTTATATTTGCCTTTAATACAGTCACGTATATGACCTATGCCCAAGTTGGCATTATCGATTCAATTCCTTATTTGCTAGTTCTAATAGCCGCATTACTCTTAGATAAGGCGGAAGAGAAAACGCCTAGTTTTGGAAAAATTTTCATTATCAATTTTTTGCTTATATGTGCAGTATTGATTCATGAAAAAAGTATCTTTGACATTGCAATACTATTTGCATGGATATTTTTTAGGTGTGGACTAAAGGCTGCTTCTCTCTATATCGGCCCTAGTATTTTTATATCCTTGGAATTTCTCTATCTGGTGAGAGGGCAAAAGACCTCAGGATTCACACCCGAGGAATATATTCAAATCTTTGGTTGGGCAAGAAAGTTTCTGATGGAATATTCGCTCAATATATGGGGGGTCATCATAGGCGGCGGATCCCTTTGGGTTCTTTACGGCATATTTTCCTATCAATATATCAGCCAAGCCTCATTAGGAAGAGCACAAAAGCTCTCTGCATTTTTGGTGGTATTCCTAATGCTGGTAATTTGCTTTCTGCCGCTGACTGTTGCATGGGATACAAATCGGATCGTTGGATTAATTTGGCTTCCAACATTTTTACTTTTGACAAAAATTGATTTGAACTCGCTATTTGCAAAATCAAGATTAACTTTTATTGGACTTATATATATATGCATTTCAGATTGCAATGCCCCCAGTATTAATGCCACATATAGGGGTTGTACCATTTAACGGTTATGGACAATTTGCGCGTGACTTTTTGGAATCTTCTTTATTTCATTCCAAAAAATAGTAAAACTTGATTTACTAGCCTTAACTACCTTCCAATTCCATACTTAACAATGCAATAGATGGCGCGTACACCATCGCGCCAACCTATTTTCTTTCCTTCATCATAAGTTCTCCCGTAATAAGAGATCCCTACCTCATAAATTCGACAATGTAGTTTAGCAACTTTGGCTGTGATCTCTGGCTCAAAGCCAAAGCGATTTTCTTCGATTCGAATGCTTTGGATTATTTCCCTGCGGAATACTTTGTAACAGGTTTCCATATCGGTTAGGTTTAGGTTTGTAAACATATTAGATAGCAGAGTCAGAAATCCATTACCTACTCGATGCCAAAAATAGAGAACCCGATGGGCATCACCCCCTAAAAAGCGTGAGCCAAAAACTACATCTGCTCGGTTATTTGCAATGGGTTCTACTAAACGTGGATATTCGTTAGGATCGTATTCCATATCCGCATCTTGAATAATGACCACATCCCCAGTGGCGGCTGCTATGCCTGTGCGAAGTGCAGCACCTTTGCCTTGATTGGTTGAGTGATATAGCACGCGACTGACGCGGCCTGAGGGTTCAATTATTTTCTCGAGTTTGTCTCTAGTGCCATCGGTTGAGCAATCATCCACAATGATGATCTCTTTATCTGAATAGGGTGCAGCATTCACAGCATCGATAATGTCATCGATTGTTGCGAGTTCATTGAAGCAGGGAATGACAATGGATAGTTTCACAATGATAGAGGTCTAGGATTTAAGAGGTGATAATACTAATAAAGTTCGTAGTGGGAATGCATGACATTGCATTTCTATTATTTAACCTTATAAATCGTAATAATAGGCTCAGAATCGACCTTAATTTGCAGATAAATAGGATATTTTGCTAACAACTGCTGATCTTTTGCATATGGGACATTTCGGTAATTAGTTAGGATGTAATCAGCATCCTCCTCTGATTTTGCCAATGCAATGCGGTATCGCACATTTTCAGATAGAACCATGAAGCTGTAATCAAGTTGGGTGTAGCTAACCGGGAAAATCTTTATTTGTGGTCGACTATCCATTTCTAGTAGCTTTTCAAGTGCGCGTCGATTCCCAACCCCCCAATAGTCAATATCGAAACGATATTGTTTTTCACTACCAGCAAAAATATTAAAGAAGGTCGATTGATAGGGGTGATTAGTGCGAATCCAATATGCGTAGTAGCTAAGGGTGCCAAATGTAAGAAGATAAAAGATAGTGCGACTTATTTTTTTTATAAAAAAATGATCTCTTAAGAATACAAAGCCTCTAAGGCTAACTAATAAGAATGCTGGATAAATGAAATACAGATGACGCCAGCCATCATATAAAACTGAATGTAAAACGATTACTATTACGATAGGCAGGACGAAGATTGCCAAAAAAACTACATCTTGCATTTCTGCATAATTCGACCACAACTTAAAGCGATTTTTAAAGATAATTGCTAGCGTTACTGAGGCTCCAAAAATAAAAAGAAATAAATAAAAGACTGGGGTGGTGATTCCAATCCATGCAGGTATATAGTGCCAGGGTAAATTTGTAGCTCGAACGAATTCTCCAAAATACAGTACCTCATGATTCCATGGGAAGCGTGCCATGGTGCCAAATACTTGAAAGAATTTAAATGGATCTTCCCATAAATAAGGAAAGCAGGCGATGGTAAAAAATACAGTAGTGCTTATATAGATCAGCACAGGAAGAAGGAATTTTCTAATCCCCGCCTCCTTTTTTATCATTTGAAAAGCCAGCAAGAAAAGGGTGTCCGCGAATATTAGTATCCCGAGTATTCGAACATCTACAGCAAATGCAGTCATTAGCCCATGTATGAATGCCATCTTCTTATTTTGGCGCTGGGAAAAAAGTAGCATCGTATTCACCGACATGGTGAATATGGCCATAAACACTAAATCCTTGGTATTGTAAAAAGAATCAGCAAAAAAACGTGGCGATATTACTAAAAAGATTGCAGCTAATAATCCTAATTGCCAGTTTTGGTATCTTCTACTTGCAAGTAGATAGATGGCGATAACGCCTAATAATGAGCAAAAAAATGTGAGGAGATGGCGTAATAAGAATTGATCTCTCGAGTCGTTTAATTTCAGCAGCCTCTCTATTGCAAATGCGGGGGTCTCGAAAAGAACCCCATAATCTTTTGCTGCAAACTCTGAAAGTCGGGGCATTCCTAAGACCTGGGGGTCAGAGCTTTGGCCTCCTGCTAAATCTCCTAAAAAACGATATGTGACCCCCCCAATAGTTCTATGAACGGGATCATCCCAGTGAATTCCATAGGAGGGGAATAGTCTTAGCCCCAAGGCAAGATATACAATCAAACACAAGGCGAGAATGATGTTTTTGCTGCTGAGACTTTTTTTAAGCATATCCCTGCCTATTTCAACTTATCAATTGCGATTTATATTTTGTTTCTTAAGCTAATGAATATTAAGGCAGAAATCATTCAGTCCAAATATGCCCCCATATGCGAGCAGGTGGTCTTTACCGCTTTATTGGTATATCTGAGTCTTATTGTTTTTAGCATCCCAACTGATCTTAATGGCGATCCTAACGACTATCTTCATTTAGCGCGTCATTTAATTAGCATCGAAACATTATCTAATTTTAATCGTTTTATTGGATATCCAATTTTTATCAAGATAAGTTCGCTGAACTTAGCGCAGCTAAACCTTACTTTTGTAGTTCAGGCCACTATCTTTTTGCTAGCCCTTCACTATTTTGCCCGCTCAATTAGTTCCAGGCCTTTAATAAGAGTATTGATTTATTTACCTGCGTTTATTCCCGCCGTCGCTTATTTACCTAAACTGCTTTTCCCAGATTGCTTGTTATTAAGCTTTCTTTTGCTCTTTTGCGGAGCTCTGTTGCGGAATCATTTTTTTTTGGGAGCTTTATTTGCTTGTATTCTGATTCTTATAAAGCTGGTATTTATATTCTGTATACCTTTTAGCCTTGCTTATTTTTTAATAATACAAAAGCCAAATTATTCTCAGTTTTTTAAGTTCATGTATTTAGGATTTTTAGTGGCACTTGTTCCCATTGTCTTTTTCCTCACTCCCTTTCCACTTTATCAAACCACTGTCCAGAATCCAGCTTTTGTTCTTGATCGCGAGCAAGCCAACCCTTTGCCAGTTAACTCTGTCACCCAAATTTTATGTAACAACAATGCCTTTGTACTGTTAGATTCTGTTTCGCTAAAAGATATAGTTGAACATAGTAGCGATGCCTTATATATGCCAATTGGAAAAGAGCGAGCGAAAAAGTGGGGGTGTAGTCAGAGTGATATTAAGAATATACAAAGACAATTGATCACAGAGTCCTTTTTTCTGGAGCCTGTATTTCATATATATAAGTTTTTTAAGAGATTTTTACGTGATGTGTTTGTATTTCCCGATGCTCAACATTTATGGTGGATGCTCGATACTAAATTACATTTACAAGTGAGTATCGATACAGACGAATCTTTATATAGCCCAAGCGAAATAGATTATTTTCGAAGTCAAGAAATAAAGCCTCTTAAGCAACCAAACCTTCGTTTGCTAAGTAGTCTGGTTAGTCTTAATCCTGCTATATCAAAGGTTTTTTCGTATTGTATTTTAGCGGGCTTGTTTTTTGGGGCTATTTTGTATCTTAAGATTAAACGTATTCCTCATGGAGCGCTTCTCATACTAGGACTTTTAGCCTCATATAATTTCGTCATTACTTTTTTTGCTTTTGGCTATGATCGATATTTAATGGTCAACTATTTTCTATGGTTTGGCATCATTGGGCTCTATTTAGATCGCATGTATCTTCTTCTAAATGTTAATTCATCACATGAGTAAGTCAATAAAAACTTACCAGCCCCCTAGCTTTAATTTAGTTAATTTTGTAATTTTAGCTTTTGTAATTTATTGTGTAGTGGTATATAAGTACGCATTTAATTTTCCTTACCTAGACGATTTTGATGCCATTCTAGATTTTTTAAATCGATATGATCTTGCCGCTGGAAAAGAATCTTTTGTGATGCTTCTGGGGCAGCATAATGAGCACCGTATTTTTCTGACGCACCTATTTAGCGTAGCCACTTTAAAGCTATTTGGATCAATATATTTTCCAATCCTCATTTTTTTAGGAAATATAGGCTGGTTTTGTGTAGCAATTGTTTTCTGGCAGTATGCAAAAAAAAATGCTATTAGTTTTTCAGAGTTTTTGCCTGTTCCGCTAGTTTTATTGGCGTTTTCTCATTGGGGAATGATGACCTGGGCGATGACGTCCATACAGCAGTACTGGCAAATTTTATTTTGTGTACTTTGTATATATTTTTTAACCAAAGGGCGCCTTCTGCCTGCGGGCATTTTTAGTGTTTTGGCTGCGTTTACGGGTGGCGGAGGTCTTGCGCTAGCCCCCTTGGCAATTCTGTATTTTCTTATCCGGCGGCAATGGTCCCTTTTATTAGTCTGTATTGTGTTTTTCTCAGCCGTCCTTTTTGTTTATTTTCATTTATTGCCCTATAGCCCACCTGGTACAGGAAGACTTTTAGAGACCTTTGCACATCCAATTCGTTTTGGCGCCTTTTTTTTAGGATATTTGGGCGGGGCTTTTAATGTTAGCCTGCTAGGCCCCCTTTCATTTATTGTGGGAGGGTTAATTCTGGCTACTCTTCTCTTAAGAAATTGGCGTGCTCATGTTCGTCAAAATGATTTTCTGACCTGGGTAATTCTTTTCATTTTGATATGTGCAGTTTTAGCGACCATAAACAGATCACATCTGGGTATGGAGGCCGGTGGTGCTAGCCACTATTCGGTTTATTCATTGCTTTTGATCTGCTGCATTTATCTGAGGGCCCTTACTTATGCAAGCGGTGCATCTCATAAAAAAAGACTTTCTTTTTTATGTGCCCTTGCTGCTCTCTTGCTATTTAGTTATTGGCTTTGGAGGGCACCATTTTACTTGGAGGATCGACGTCACTTGCTTAATCATGGGTATATTATTTATCCTGATAGGGATGGCGCTAAGCAAGTATTAGAGAATTCAAAGAATCAGCGTATTTTTAATTCACCGGTGCCAATTACGGATTGAATCGACGCTCTTTTATTGGGTACCATGAGTTTACTTAAGAGTTACTTTTTTATTGGGTTTGCATAATGCGCGCATTAATTACTGGTGCAAATGGATTCATTGCCAAAAATTTAATTATCAGACTAAAGGAGTGTAATTCTTTTGAAATAGCTACCTTTACTAGGGCTGATGATAGTCAGCGACTTATTTCCTTAGTCAAGGATGCGGATATTATTTTCCACTTAGCAGGTGAAAATCGCCCTAAGTCGATAGAGAGTTTTGAGGTCAATAATGTGCAATTAACTCAGAGCTTATGTGACGCAGTTAAATTAACTGGTAGAAAAATTCCAATCATTTTTACTTCATCAACTCAGTCTGGGTTGGATAATCCTTATGGCATTAGCAAAAAAACTTCCGAGGAAATTCTAAGGCATTTTTCCTTGAGATTTTTAAACCCGGTATCTATATTTAGGCTTCCAGGTGTTTTTGGAAAATGGTGTCGACCAAATTACAACTCAGTGGTGGCAACCTTTTGTAACAATATTGCAGGCGGTATACCTGTTGCGGTGCATGACTCAGAGCGAATAATATCTCTCGTCTACGTAGATGATGTAGTTGATAGTCTGATTAAAGTGGTTGGTTTTGAATCGCCAACAGTTCAATATGTTGCAGTGAGTCCTGAATATGAGATTTCTTTGGGGGAGCTCGCAAAGCAAATTCAGTCATTTAAGGATTCTCGTACAACGCTAGTAACTGAAAGTGTGGGTACTGGGCTTATTCGCTGCCTTTACTCCACTTATTTAAGCTACTTATCGCCCGCTCAATTTGCTTATGAACTTCCTACACATTCTGATCCTAGGGGTATGTTTGTCGAGATGCTAAAGACTGCTGACTCTGGCCAATTTTCCTTTTTTACTGCATTACCTGGTGTTACAAGAGGCGGTCATTATCACCACACTAAAACTGAAAAATTTCTTGTTGCTCAAGGAGAGGCAGTTTTTAAATTTCGTCATTTAGTTACTGATGAAATAATTGAAATTCATTCCTCAGGATCTAAGCCTGAAATTGTTGAATCTATTCCTGGCTGGGCGCACGATATAACCAATATTGGGGCTGAAAACTTAATTGTCTTACTTTGGGCGAATGAGATATTTGATCGCGGTTTGCCAGATACTATTTCCAGTCCAATCAATTAGACTTAATACCCGACCTCTTTGCGTTTGAATTAACCAGAATTAGGGCGGCCAGTGGAATTAGAGGTACTAAATAATTTGCGCCATCCCATGCTGCGATATTCCATTGTCTGGTGGACAGATCTCCCAAGGAGACGCTTAGAAGCATTGGCGCCAAAGAAATAAATAAACCCATTGGAATGAAGGCCTCATCTATTCTCGCCCTAAAGGCGGAATAAAGAGCGGTTCCAATGCTTAAGAAGGCTCCGAATGCGAGCATCTGCAGTCCTGCAATGTTGCTAGACTTCCCAGCTAAATGAAGCGGCGTAAAAATTGTTGGGTCTAAGAGGTAAATATAAAGAGATGGAATAAAGGCTACAAGCATTGATATGCAAAAGAATATTACCCCTCCGCGTCTCCAGCCGGCAAATACAAATAATGATACTAACGGTGCAATAACTATGAAGTTGACTCGAGAGCTTGCTACAAGTCCGCATAAAATTGATAGGCAGATGGCGAAAGTTAAGTTTCTATTCCGTACTGTAGGTGGTAGGGCAATAGCTAAAAAGGCGATACCATTGCCAAGTAAAACCAGATCGGAGCCAACAGCTAAAAGCTCTGGGATTATGAGGCTTGAAAACAATGCTACTAACCACAGCCCAGCTATATTCCAATCTCCTCGTTTTTGATACAGACCCAGGACAACTGCCACGATTGATGCTATAGCTCCCAATATGTAGATATGAAAAATAACAAAAGGCGCATATAGAAGCAATAGCCCGGGTCCAGGACTACAGGGGTTCCCAAAATACGTCTTCTCGCCATAAGGATGAGAAAAGTTAAGAATTCTGTTTACGCCCAAAATTATGCAATCGTCCTGATCTGATCCTTGCATATTGAGTTTAAGGGCATCCGCAAAGGGATATGCTATCCAGCATGTAATTGTGACTACAGTAAGAAAAAGCAAAATTGTTAGAGGGTTTCCAATAACCTTTTGTATTTTTTCTAATTTTCTGTTAATTAATGGCAAAAGAAAGATCGGTAAAAATATTAAATATAGGCAACTGATGAATGAAGGATATGGTGAGTATTTAAAAATGGCGCGAAGACCTGGTAGTGATAAGTACCCAGCTAGCAGTAATAAGAGGCTGAAATTTATAAAGTTAAATTTGGCAGAGGTCTGCATATGGCCTATCTAGTTAACGAGGGTTTGCGGAGTCTGAAAATTTTTAATTAGAGTGACCAACATTTCATTCGCCCCTACTCAAAAACCACACTCTTAAGCCCAATACCCAATAGGCGATCATCTGGAGCAATACCCAATGCCTTAGGGCTTACTGCCCCGGGTATCTTAAAGGCAATATCGAGCCATTCTTTGCCTTG
>NZ_JACVOY010000022.1 GCF_018882185.1 Polynucleobacter sp. AP-Latsch-80-C2
GCGTCAAACTTCACCTTACTGATCACAGCTTCGCTTACTTCGGCTTTAACAAGCTCAGCACGCTTGGTAGCTGACAAAGGCTTAGTGCCACCCATACGAATTTGCTCAACACCACCGTTTTCTTGCAAAAATGCAACCAAGTCTTCAGCACTAACTTCTTGTCGCAATGCTTCGCGCAAGGCAATAGAGTAAGCAGATACACGACGACGATCTACGCCAAATACACACTTAACAACACGAGTCATATCGTGTGTTGTAGCGCCAAAGCTATTGCTATAGCCCTTATCAGCGATAAATGCTTCCATCGCCTCTAACTTAGCTTTACGCACTTCTTTATCAGCGTCTTGCTTCATAACTAGATAAAAGCTGTAAGCCTGCTTCAAAATGCTATACAAGCGATTATTAGACTGAGCAAGCTCAACTGTTTCCCAGCTGATGCGGGCTGACTCCAAAGACTTCAATTGCTCAAATGCGCTAGGCTGAGTAGCAGATGTCGTGTTTGACACGACAATACTGCTAGGTACGCCAAGAGCGGCTAAGTTGATGGATGGGTTTACTGATTTTGCTACAGTAGAATCAATGATCAAATTTGTCATGACTTGTTACCTTTCTTATTAGCGCTTCCGTATTTGCAATATGCTTTTGGTCGCGTTAAATAAGATGATCAAGCCAATCTGAGGCTTCTTTTTAGGGTTTTGAAGAAAATGCAACTACCTAAATCACCCGCAAAGCCAACATCCACAAGGACCAACAAACCCAAGGCTGGTCAAGTGCAGTTGTTCTTCAAAGGATTGCCTGAGGATGTGCGTTTCAAGAGCCACAGCATTCCTGAGTCTTTAGAGCGAGCGAAAGGAACGCTATATGAAACTTGGTTTAATGCCCTGCAGCTATCGCCGCACTACCAATCAATTTGTGAAACTAATGAATTCCCCAGTGATGAAGCAAAGCGCACATTTGAATTATTCGGCGATCTTCGTAATGTGAGTTTTGATACATGGTGGATAGAAGTAGGCTATGGCATCTTTGCCGAAAAGAAGCCTTTTAATAAAGTAGCCGTAAACAATCAAACAGATGACTTTGGTGAGGATGTCAAAGTCCTACATCTAGAAATTCCACTCAATGTTTCACCCAAAACATTACGGGCGCAGTTTGATAACTTATTAGAGCTACACCACCCACATTACAAAGACTTTGATCGTTGGCAAGCCAGCACAGCACCTGCGCGTATGGAGTCCCGCAAACTCACCTCAGTCTCACTCAATATTTGCTTGGATGTTTATCGCTTGTTTCTTGAAAAATCCAAGCAAGGTGAAGCACTGCTGTATGAGATAGGCGAGGAACTGAGAATTAACCCCAAGCTCAATGTAGTGCATTCAGATAGGGCTATTGAAGTTAATGAAAAACGCATCAAAATGTCTTCCGCAGTGAGTGAGTATTTAGAAAAAGCCAAGAACTTAGCGGCGCACGCTACTGAAGGGCGATTTCCTTGCACAGACAATCATCCGTGGATAGAGCGACAAACCAGAGCGGCGCGTAAATCCCGCTACGGCGATTGAGTGCTTATATCAACTCAACGGCCGCCCTTTTCATGTCATCATTAACATCAATATATTTCTGCGTTACAGCAATACTCTTGTGTCCCGCTAGGCTAGCCAAGATACGCACAGAGATGCCCTTGTTTGCCAAGGTTGTAATAAATTGCCTGCGCCCACTGTGGCTACTAGCACCCGCAATACCCGCTCGCTTATAAAGCCAAAAGAAGTGCTGACATAAGGTATTAGGCGTCCAGCCCAAACGCTTAGATGTATGGAATAAGGGAATATCAGGCATGGTGATATGTCGAGTTTTGAGATACACAGCCAATTCTTCTTTTAACTTTACTGGCAAGAACACCGTTCTGCCGTCATTCCCTTTAGTTTGCTGTGCACTTAAACGAATTTCACTTTTAATCGAGCCATCGTCATTTAATACATCCCCCATTTTTAATTGAGCAATTTCTTTAACGCGAAGTCCTGCCCAATATCCCATAAGAAGCATTGCACGATTGCGTTCTGGATAAGTTGTGCTGCTAATGTAGCGTAAGAGTTGTTCTAATTCTGCTGTGGTGAGTGTTTTTGCTTGAGCCATTTTTGTCCTTTAGATAAATAAAACTGTGTATGCAGTTTGTATTCTTTTGCTCCAAAGAACGACCAAAATGTGTGATCAATAATCTTTCCAAGAATCAATGACTTAGCATTTAGCTCCGCCAAAGAAAATAGCAATAATCTTTGGTGGTGCTAAATGTATTTATTAAATCTGTGGGATAAAGACGACGAATTTATGCAAACACCTCAAATCAGCTTTACACGCTTAAACCAGGGGCTCTCTGATGCACAGCTATTTGGCGCTGCAATTAGTTTGCTTATAGACGGTTTTTGATGTGGATTAATTAAAGATTTATAAACCCATACGCACTTAAGACAAGTTGAATCTAAAGCAAGTTATATCAGTTAACGGACTAGATGCTAAAACTTTTAATTGAATTGAATAGACTTCAATCCAATCCCCAAGGTTCTCTTGTCTGCATTGGTAGCATCTGTTAAGTAAGGCGAGGAGGCGTTGGGAATTTCAACTTGAATTTTGAGAAATTTAGCATTCTGCAATGAGGGTTTCAGAGCAATATTGATTTGATTATCATCAAACTCTAAAAATTGATACTCTCCAATAAATTCATTGTTGATTGTTACTTTTAAAATTTGCTTTTGAAGAATTTGAGTTACCACATAAACTTTGAAATCAAGTGTCAATGTCGATGCTTGTTTATTAGGCAACGGAATATCTATCTCAACATTTGAAGAGTCAGACCATACACCCCAATCCTCCAACCAACTCCAACCTTTTCTGAGATAAAAGGCTGAATTCAAATCTTTCGCATAATTAGAAAAAATTACCTTCTGATTAAGAATGGGAACAAAATTATTCCACGTGTATTCATCAAAACTCGCAAATGGGGTGCAAGTCTTACAAGCTTTCCAATCTGGCGCAACAACGTTGAATTGATTCAATCTGGCAAAAACAGAATTTCTATCTGCGCTTGCCATAGCTGAAATAATCAGCCCGTCCTCTATGATATACAGGGCATCGACTTCAAACGTCCCATCATCAATAATAGTATTTAATTTTGAGTTGTAGTTTTGTACTTTTTTCGCATCAATTCGTGCTGTAAATAGTGCATTTGTTGACAAATGGTGTCTTGCTGAAAAGGCTGCAAAATTCTCCCAATAGGGCAATTTATTCCCAGCAGGAATTAAAATAAGCTTCTTGTAATGATTTCCTAAACGATTCCATTGGTCATTTTTTAGTTCGGGATACCCAAAACTACCGGAGAAATTAGATGAATATAATTTTCGAATACTCACCCATCCGGCACTTGTATCCACTACTTGCAATAGAAAAACAGATGCAATAATCAAATTACAAACTGACTTTGAATAGTAATTTTTTATGCAATACAAGAACACAAGAATAAGTGCGTAATAAATCGGCCAAAAGAACCGCCCCGCTGAGCGGAATATGCTTGCCAATGAAGTAATCCACGTCGGTAATTCAAATTGCTGCTCCCACATCCCAATCCCAACATTGTTAGTGATTGAAAAGAAAAAGCATGCGACAAGGATTAGAACTAGCCCTAAATATTGCATACCTAACCCAATCAATCTTTTGTAATTGGCTACAAGAGCAGGGATTGCAACCAACCCCATCACTATTACCCCAAGTCCTAAATAGTTATAACCCTCTCCCCAGGTACTTAGCATTTCAATATTTCCCAAAACATAGGACCAACCCTCGGGACTAAATGGTGCTAGTAGATTTAATCTAAAAAATCCATATCCAACATCACCAGCCGATTTTGACTGAATAGAAAAATAACCGGCCTGCCAAGCAACAAAAAATATGAGCGCCGATTTCATTAAAGCATCTATGAATAAGCCCCGCAAATACCCTTTATTACTATTTCTTATGTATTGATTTAAACAATCTCCACACCATAATAAAAAAACCATCATGAAGAGATAAAAATGAATTAGCTCAGACGCTATGAGTAATGCGGTCCAATATTCTTTTATCAATCTCTGTCTATGACTTAGCGTTAAAAATAAAGCAGCCAATATCAAGAAATGGGAAACAAGAGCAATTTGTGCCCCCGAATGCGTACTTAGCCTCCAAAGCATAGGAGGTGAAAACAAAAATATTGATACCCCAAATATTCGGGCGCTGAAATTCTTAAAGATTAATCCGACTAATTTCCATGCAAAAATTGCCTGCAATACAAAACAGCTTAATATCCAAATTCCAAAATATTGAAATGTTGGTGATAAAACCTTAGAGAAAATTTTAAAAAATATAGCCAGTAAAGGGATCGAATCGGTGTAGACAATTGAACTGCTGATGTCTAATCCGAAAGAAGGATTAAGCCCAACTGGATATGACCATGGAGAACTGCGATAAAACAACCAACCCAAATAGTGCTGGGTTGGATCTAACCAGCCCTCCAGCCATCCAACGTTTTTGGGGTTCAAAGGAGCAAAACCAACCACTATCCAACAAGCAAACAATCCCAAAAAAACTATTAGTGTCAAATTGACAAATCTTTGACATACAGAATTTGAAAAAAGGTATTGCTTAGGGGTTGCTTCTTTTGGATTGCCTAAAATTTGAATTTACTCACATAAAGACAACTTTGTATTCTTATTGAATTAAGTAGAGAGCTCAATCTCAATTAGATACAAACTTCGTATCTAATTTTCGTAGGAATTTTTATTTCTAGAAATTAAAGTTAGTCATGACTTTAAGAATTTACAGATGTGCCTAATAATCGGTCCGAGCATCTATTACAGCAATTAATTAGACTGCGCGGCTTAACATCTCTCCACCTGCCAATAGGACATTCATTCATTCCATATGACATCCTATTAGCAGTAGCGCATGCTTCAATGTCCAACGATCCATTAACAGTTAAGGCATTATTTACCGCATTACCCTATAGCGATATGGGGCTTCGCTATCACTACAGAAGACTTGTAACGTCAGGATGGATAGAGGTCAAACCTTCATCCAAGGATAAAAGAAACAAGACACTGATTCCCACATTAAAACTAATGCAGGCTTTTGACTTAATAGCGAATTCCTCTACGTAATCTTGCATAGATTGATTAAGTTCTTTTTTAATGCCCCGTCGTGTTTAACACGACACCCCCACCCCTACGCAAGCTTCTCTGCATTCATTTCGGGGGTGATCTTGCTGTAATGGCGCTCAATCATTAAGACACTGGTACCCATTTGCCTAGCCAGCGTATGAATATCCACTCCACTTGCTAGTGCCTGTGTCGCATAGGTGTGTCGTAGGCTATACAAAGTTCTGTTTTGCCCTGCTCCATTTTTTAGTAGACCACTTTTAATCATTAAGTGTCTAAAGATGTTTTCTAGTAAGTGAGGCATTTCGCCGCTAGGCAGAGTAAAGATTAACTTATCTAGTTTTGCGTCAATGATTTCGTCTAAATTGACATAAGGACGTTTCTGCCATTGCATTAACTCCTCCAAAGTCTCAATCACCATATTCCTAGCAATTAAGTAGCGTTGCCCAGTTTTGCCACTGACCCAGATGCGTAAATAACGTTTGTCTGCAATGTAGTGCCATTGAAGGTGCTTCCACCGTAGCGGCAAAGACTCTGTACTGTGCCGAATCCCTGTGTTTACTAAGAACTTGATATAGGCGGCGCATAGCACCCGCACTTCGCCTGGATGCCTGTGATGCACATTGCGTTGCCAGATCGGAAAGTACGCATACAGTTGCTCTAACTCTTCTTGAGTAAAAGCGGGGCGAGGCTGGCTTCGCTCCCCAGCCATATTAATCATTGGAATAATGCGGTTTTGCGCTATCTGCCCTTGCTCTTTAGCCAATGCAATCACCCTGTTGTACGCCAGTGCATGATGCTTTTTGGTGATGAGCTTGGCATTTCTACCCATTTGCGCAATGCGCCAATCCTCAAAATCAGCGACTAGCTCTTGTGTGATGTCCCCTACTTTGTATTTGCCAAAAAACGGGATGAGATATTTTTGCCAAACAAACAAATAGTCCTTGAAGTTACGCTCACCTCTCCTGCCACTTGCAATGCGCCTCATGTTGGCTATTTCTTCGGTGGCAAGCTGCCCAAAGGTCTTTTCGGTGAGCGCCATTCCAGCGTCAATTTTTATACGCACAGTCTCGTAAAGGACGATGGCATTTTGCCTAGCCTCTAAGAGATCATCCGCACCCGTACTAGCTGAATGCCACTTGTCATTGGACAACTTAAAGCGACATTGCCATAAATGCGACTGGGGGCGCTTATAGAGCGTTAGAGCGCCATCAAGTAGCTTGATTGCTTTTGGAGCTATAGGAGTAGCGTTAGTAAAAAGTTGGTTTAGTTTTTGCACACGCTTAGTGTGTTTTCAAACAGGGTTTTGGACGACGATTAAATGCCGTCTGTCGTCAATTTCTCACAGAGCGTCTTCTGCGGACAAACTGCGGTGCGCTTGCTTGCCGCTAAGCGCCAGTTGCGAAGGTGTGTAGTGTTTGAGAGATTGAGAGCCATGCTAAGTCAATGTTTTATACTGTGTAAGTACTCACTAACTTTTTTTATGATTCCGTCGCTCTAACCAGCTGAGCTAATTCGCCGAACTGATTATTATAAATGATTGCAGTGGTGCTGTGCAAATGTGCGAGTCTGTGAAAACTCTGTCTATTTAAGCTGTCCGTAGGTTTCTTTACGGTGCTGAATCCTGTTTGACGGCGTCTAAATCTGTGAAATCGTAGAAATTTAATAATCCCCAGTATTTAACTCCCACCAATCGTGAGCTGGGAAAAATATACGAATTACCTTCATTGCTTCATCTTGACGCCTTTGGGCATCCGCATATTCCTCTATATAGCCCTCCAAATCTTCTTTGGTATAGCCATCCTCATCATCTTCAACATAGTAGAGACCATCAGATTTAGCACCTTCATCCAATGCAATTTCTAGCATTTCAGGATTGTGGGGCAAGTGATCCCAATCAAACATCGCTTCGCTTAATGTTGCTAAAGCCTGTGCAAAATCTCTCACAGCCTCATAACAATCATGCTCCATAAACCTGTCGAGATATTTGCTATCACGCCCGCTACCCGTAAGCCCAAAGAAGTCTATTAATGGCTCATACATAGGGTCATACGCAAATATGCGATTTTTTCTACCAAATCCTACGCACAGCATCTGTTTTGTATACAGGTTAAGAATAATAAAATCGGGCTTATGAAGGCCATCAAAATGCTTAACAAGCGAAGGGCATATAGCCAATAACTTATCAATTAAATCTCTTTTATATTCGTCTAAAAATATAAACAGAAGGTGATTCTTGGGTTTTACGTTTTCACTTAGATCTGCCTCAAGCTCTTCAATGTATTCGATGCCGTTTTTGTCAAATGGCGCCTCAGGATCTTCGTCATAGGTTGGCTGACGATCAAAAAATTCCTGCGAATACACATCAGTTAAGTTACCCTCTTTTTTAAGAAGGTCAAGAAATGCCATGGCTTGGGGCGTGCCTTTAGTAATCTTCAAAATACACCTCGACTGTTGTTGAATGAATTACTAGTTTTTTACTTGACTAAGTTGCTGTTGTCCAGCTTTTATCTTCTGCCTAGCTCGCTCAGCACGAACGGCCTCTTGAGCACGCTTAACTTGTGCTTGCATAGCCTTGATCCGCTGTTGCTCTGGCGTTGGGGTTGTGACTTCTGTGATCTTCATTAGCCATGTCCAATCTGCGTTGGAATGCTGATCACATTGTTGGCGTCAAATTGGGCTTGAAGTATTTTGGTGGCGAAGTTGGTGTTTTCAGCAAATACGATAGTGGTTACAACCAAGCCGCTTGCTCTTACGGTTGCGCGAAATTGTTTCATATAGATATTTATGGGTGTCGTGATTAACACGACACCTACGGGCCTTACTTCTTAAACCCCAACTTTAATGCTCCACTAGCCAATTCAATTTGACTATCTAGTTCGCCTTGTTCCACGGCCGATTTGATGGTTTCCAATGCTTTAACTAAGTTTTGTGCGCTATCTACTTCAACGCTGTGCTTGCCTTTAGCAAGCTCAATCACTTTAGTGCCGTATTTGACTGACACGCAGACTTTGCCAGCTTCATTCTTAA
>NZ_JACVOY010000023.1 GCF_018882185.1 Polynucleobacter sp. AP-Latsch-80-C2
CAGTTTGGCTAAGGTGTTGATAGGTCATGGCTACTTTGACTTGCAGGTCTAGAAGCTTTGGATACTAAAACATCCTTAGCCTCCTTAACTAGTTGTTCAAAGTTGCACTTCGTAGTTGAATCCACCTAATTTTATTAAGTACTTATTTACCAAAACCTTTCGTAACAATATCCCGCCCAATATTTTGCGACCTCACTAATACTTGAGGGCTTTTTTAACGAACTGCAAGTTCAACATGTTTGCCGGTTCTAGCAAGCATATCCACAAGAGCATCTATAGTGAACTTGACTGTTTTTTTATGAACAACATCCGAAACCCTCGGACGACTTACTCCAAGGATGATGGCGGCATCATGTTGTTTGAGTTGTCTTTCATCAATCCACAGGGATAGTTCGGTCATTAGGGATTCTTTGATGGCGATTTTTTCAGAGATAATTTTTTTGGATCTTGCTTGGAGGGTAGTAGCTTCTTTTTGGGAAAATCCAAGGTCTAAGAAAATATTTCCACCTACGGGGGTGATGTGTGCAGCTTTATTTGTACGTTTCATTTGTTCATCCTTTCTGCTATTACTTCCTTATATCTGCTGATTGCTATGCCCTTATCTTGCCTGCTAGTAACGCGAGACTTCTTTTTAAAGCAATGCAATACATAAATGGCTTCTTGAAACTTTGCTAAATAAATTACTCGATACCAACCATGGTCAAGGCTGATGCGTATTTCTTTTGATCCCGCTCCAATCTCCTCGAAGGGTTTCCAGTCGTCAGGATCAAGGCCAATCTGAATTAGACTTAGTTGGTGACCCGCTTCCTTACGAGCCTCTAAAGAAAAGATCTTTTCATCTTTAATGTCCCTCAGGGTTGACCCTCTCCATTCAATCGGCTTTTCTGTTATTTTCATCAATTGTATCAAATTTTATACATTATCGCTCAAGTGATTCCCATTGGTATTTTTGGGAATTTAAAGACGGCGGAGCTTGGGTTTGTGCAGCTAGGGGTGTAAAGCTATTTTTAGCTTTGTACAGTAAGTAAATATTGTAGCGACTGAAGATTTATCAATCAAGCAATGAGATCAGAGGTGGTGTGGGATTCTCAAGTGATGACTGTTGAAGAATTACAAAATCCGCATGGAAAAGTCCACCGCATGAATGTCCTTGGTCAACTTACCCAGAGAGATGCGATCAACGCCTGTAGCAGCAATGGCGCGCATCTGCTCTAAATCAATCCCACCGGAGGCCTCTAAAAGCGCACGTCCAGCAGTAAAAGCGACAGCCTCACGCATTTGATCGGTGATGAAGTTATCAATCAAAATGCTTTTAGCACCAGCTTCAATGGCTTGGGCCAATTCAGCCATATTCTCAACCTCTACCTGAATATCCACCCCAGAGTTTAGGGCTTGAGCTGCTTTAATGGCGGCAGCGACACCACCAGCCGCAGCAATATGATTTTCTTTAATCAAAATGCCATGCCACAAGGCAAGGCGTTGGTTTTGACCTCCGCCAACACGAACGGCATACTTTTGTGCCTGGCGCAGTCCAGGGATAGTCTTGCGAGTATCTAAAACAGCGCAACCATTCGGGTTGGGACTGACTCCAGCAATCGCATCGACGTGATCACGAGCAATAGATGCTGTCCAAGAAAGTGTTTGTAAGAAGTTAATACAAGGGCGCTCAGCGGATAGTAATGCACGAGAATCGGCTTCGATATCGCAAACCTTCGTATCGGGCTTCATCAAGTCACCCTCAATATAGTGCCATGTGACTTTGGCAGAAGGATCGAGTTTCTTCAGAGTACCTTCAAACCAATCGACGCCACATAGAACGGCAGATTGACGCACAAGCAACTGTGCCTTAACAGGTTTGCTGGGCACCAACATGGAAGTCCAGTCGCCAGTACCGATGTCTTCCATAAGCGCATCAGCAATATTGCGTTGACGGGCTTGCTCTAAGGTTTCGTTGTATTCAAACATGAAAATCAATCAAAAAATGCAATAAACAAAAAAAGTAAAAGAAAGACAAGGACAAAGACAAATTATGCTGCGCCAATATTCTTCACAAAGCCATGTTGTGCTTTAGCTAATAGATCAGGATGATTCTTGGTAAAGTCCAGCATGCGCTCAATACAAACTAGCGCATCAGAGCGAGTAGGTTCTGGAACGAAGATTTCACCAGAGGCATTCTCAAGACAATCTAAGATGCCTTGCAAGCCATTCATGGCCATCCAAGGGCAATGAGCGCAGCTCTTGCAGGTGGCGCTGTTGCCAGCAGTAGGGGCTTCAATGAGTACCTTATTGGGTGCCAATTGACGCATGCGATGCAAGATGCCCTTATCGGTAGCAACGATGTATTCAGTGGCAGAACCCTCAACCACTGCCTTAATCATGGCCGAGGTGGAACCTACGACATCAGCCAAATCCACTACCGCTTGGGGCGATTCAGGGTGCACCAAGATCATGGCATTCGGGTGGGCGGCTTTGAGCATTTCTAGCTCGACCGCTTTAAATTCATCATGCACAATGCAGGCGCCATTCCAAAGCAACATATCGGCACCCGTTTGTTCCTGGATATAACGACCCAGATGGCGATCAGGTGCCCAAAGGATCTTTTTGTCCTCCACTTTGAGCTGGTGAACGATAGCAAGAGCACAAGAGCTAGTTACCATCCAGTCAGCTTGGGCTTTAACTGCAGCGCTGGTATTGGCGTAAACAACGACCTCGCGATCAGGATGTAAGGCACGAAAAGCGGCAAATTCAGTAGCGTCACAACCAAGATCTAAAGAGCAAGTAGCCTCCAGGTCGGGCATAAAGATGCGCTTCTCGGGGCTTAGAATCTTGGCAGTCTCGCCCATGAAGCGGACCCCAGCTACGACCAAATTCTTGGCAGGGTGGTTCTTACCAAAACGGGCCATTTCTAAAGAATCAGCTACAAAGCCACCAGTCTCCAAAGCGAGATCCTGAATGTCGCCATCTACATAGTAGTGAGCAATCAGTGCAGCATCTTTTTCCACTAATAACTGCTTAATACGAGCAATTACAGATGCTTTATCAGGACCGGATAAGAAAAGTGGAGTCTTTGCCCAAGCTTGGGCAGTGCAAGTTGCACCAGCAGCATTTTGCTGTGGGTAATCAAAGGAAATCGGGGTGCTAACAGTTGAGTTCATAAGCAATTTTATCCTTCTTAAGAGTATGTGAAGTGCGCTTGCTTGATAATTCATATGTAGCTACAATGTAGCTACAGAAGATAAGCGCATTAATTCATGAAGGAGAAGAAAAATGGCTGCAAATGCAGTAGTAAGAGCGCGTATAGATGAAGACATTAAGAATGAAGCAACGCTAGTGCTAGAGGCTATGGGGCTTACTGTATCGGATGCATTAAGAATGATGATGGTTCGGATTGCCAAAGAAAAATCACTGCCATTTGAACCCTTGGTCCCTAACGCAAAAACAATTTCTGCCATGCGAGAAGCCCGGGATAGGCAGCTTAAGTCATTTGGCTCAACCAAGGCCTTGATGAGGGATTTGAATGCGAAGAATTGAGCGAACAACTCAATTTAAGCGGGATTACAAGTTACAAAAGAAGGGTAGATATAGAGCTGAACTTGATAGCTCTTTAGTGCAAATTATTGAGTTATTAATAGCCGATGTTGATCTTCCGGTGCGTTGCTTTGACCACCCATTAATTGGTCAATGGAAGGATTTTAGAGGCTGTCACATCAAGCCGGATTTAGTCTTAATTTATGGAAAACCAGACCCAGAAATACTGAGATTGGTGAGGCTTGGGTCACATAGTGACTTGGGTTTATGAGATAGTTTTTGAGAAATCTTCGACTAAAAAATCAGGTGGATTCAACTACGAAGTGCAACTTTGAACAACTAGTTAAGGAGGCTAAGGATGTTTTAGTATCCAAAGCTTCTAGACCTGCAAGTCAAAGTAGCCATGACCTATCAACACCTTAGCCAAACTG
>NZ_JACVOY010000024.1 GCF_018882185.1 Polynucleobacter sp. AP-Latsch-80-C2
TGCGTATTTCAGGCCAGCGTGACCACCCATTTCAGGCAAATGACCGGTCATTTCATAATGAGCGTGACCGCCTGTTTCAGATTCAGCGTGACCGCTTTTGTGCTTTCCTCTGAAATGCATTTTGCCTAAATATTAGGCAAAGATTAGTGGGGATTTTAGTATTCGAGGGTAATTTGATGAACCCGATATGGTTGAGCTTTTTAGGCTCCCCATGTCCAGTAAAGCAATTACCATGCGAAAAATTAAAGAAGTTTTGCGGCTGCGTTTTGAATGTGGCCTGTCCTTAAATGCGATTGCCAGAGCCCTGGAATTATCCAAGGGCGCTGTCGCCAAGTACGCAGCCCTAGCGCAAGCGGCGCAGTTAGATTGGGTGTCCATTGAACCTTTGACTGAAGAGCAGCTAGCAATGCGTTTGCTGCCACCGCAGGCAATGGTGCCGGGCCAAAACCAATTTGCCCCGATTGACTTTATCTTGGTCAACCAAGAGATGAAGAAAAAAGGCCTCACCTTGCAACTACTCTGGGGTGAGTACTGCGAAGCTGCCACGCAAAAGCCGTATGGCTATACCAGTTTTTGCATCCACTACGCCGCCTTTGCAAAAACCCTCAAGCCCTCGATGCGGCAAATCCACAAGGCCGGAGAAAAATGCTTTGTCGATTATGCCGGTCCCACCATCCCCATCATTGATGTCCTGACTGGGCAAATTACCAAGGCGCAGATTTTTGTTGCCGTTCTGGGGGCCTCAAGCTATACCTTTGCATTAGCAACGAGAGCGCAAAAGACCGAAGATTGGCTATTAGGCCAGCGCAAAGCCTTTGAGTATTTTGGTGGGGTAACGCAGGTCATCGTTCCCGATAATCCGAGAAGCCTGGTTGCCAACCCCGATCGCTATGAACCGCAAGTGGGCAGATCGTACGCCGAGTTCGCCGCGCATTACGGCTGCGCCGTGATCCCGGCACGGCCACGCAAGCCGCAAGATAAGAGCAAAGTCGAAGTAGGCGTGCAGGTAGTGGAGCGCTGGATCTTAGCTAAGTTGCGCCACCAACAATTTTTTAGTTTGGCTGACCTCAATATTGCCATCGCCGATTTGCTGGAAGAGCTCAATACCCGCCCTTTTAAGAAGCTGCCTGGCAATCGCCGTAGCGCCTTTGAATCGATTGATAAACCTGCGCTCAGGCCATTACCAGTCACCATCTTTGAGACTTGTTCCTGGAAGAAGGCCAAAGTCGGTATTGATTACCATGTGGAGTTAGAGCATCACTATTACAGCGTGCCGTACCAATATCCGCGCAAAGCAGTCGAGCTGCGGGTCACCCCCACCGTAGTGGAAATCTTCTGCGAAGGAAAACGCATTGCCGCCCATGTACGTGTGATGCGCACGGGCTACAGCCATGGGCTATCTTCTCAAACCACTGTGCCAGAGCACATGCCTAAAGCACACGAGGCTCATCTGGAATGGAGTTCAGAGCGTCTGCTGAATTGGGGTCAGGGGATCGGTGCATTTACTCAATCCTTAGTGTCGCACATGCTGCATCAAAAAGCATATCCCGAACTCGGTTACCGCGCTTGCCTTGGTTTACTAAGCCTCTCTAAAACCTACGGCAAAGAGCGACTAGAGGCCGCCTGCGCTATTGCAATGAGTAATAACGCAATGACTCAAAAAAGCGTACGCAACATCCTTGTTGCTAAGCTGGACTTGGCAACGACAAGCAGAGCCGCCCCAAATAAGAAGAGTGCTGTGCAACTACCGTTACATGAGAACGTGCGCGGACCCAAGTATTACCACTAAAACATCTCCACTAATTTTTAACCAGCAGCACAACCCAAAGAAGGAAAATGACATGCTTTACCAACACACCATCACCCAGCTTCAAGCACTAAGGCTAGAGGGCATGGCTCTTGGCCTACAAGAGCAATTTACGCAAAGAGCGTCAAGCGATCTTTCGTTTGAAGAACGTCTCGGACTCTTGGTGGATCGAGAGCTCACCTACCGAGAGAACAAAAAGCAGGCAAGACTGCTTAAGAGCGCCAAGCTCAAAGTGTCTTCAGCTTGTTTGGAAGATGTCGATTACCGCCCTGGTAGAGGCTTAGATAAAAAGCAGGTGGCTAGCTTTGCTAGTTGCGACTGGATCCGGGGTGCTCAAAGCATTTTGCTCACTGGTCCTGCTGGCGTAGGCAAGACTTGGCTAGCCAGCGCCTTGGGATTACAAGCCTGCCGAGCCGGCTTCTCGGCGCTCAATATGCGCGTACCCAGAATCTTTGAAGAACTGCGAGTAGCACATGCGGATGGTACGTTTACTCGCAAACTCCAATCGATAGCTAAGGTTGATTTACTGATTTTGGATGACTGGGGCTTGCACCCTCTAAACCAAGAGGAACGCTCTGATCTTCTAGAAATCATGGACGATCGGGTTGGAACCAAGTCCACCATCATTACCAGCCAACTTCCAGTGGAGCACTGGCATGAGTATCTCAATGACCCGACCTTAGCTGATGCCATCCTTGATCGCATCGTCCATCAAAGCCATAAGATCAAACTCAAAGGAGAATCCATGCGCAAGCAAGAAGTAGAAACCATAGCGGAAATCGGTAAAAAACAGAAGGCATCGTGACCGCTAAACTACAATAACTGAGCCTTCAAATACTAGAGCCTTGCCGGTCACGCTGAATCTGAAA
>NZ_JACVOY010000025.1 GCF_018882185.1 Polynucleobacter sp. AP-Latsch-80-C2
TGCAAGAAAACGGTGGTGTTGAGCAAATTCGTATGGGTGGCACTAAGCCTTTGTCAGCTACCAAGCGTGCTGAGCTTGTTAAAGCCGAAGTAAGCGAAGCTGTGATCAGTAAGGTGAAGTTTGACGCTGAAACAGTTAAGGCAAATGCGGACTGGGTGGACAAGCAAGTGGTGTTTGTGGCTACTTACTTGCCTACAGGCGAATTTGAGGTCAATGCTGTGATTCGTCACGACGGCGCTGTGAATACTGCGCTGGCAGCGTATTACACGCTCGCACAAGCTAAAAAGCGCGAAGAATTAAATGCGCTCAAAAAAGCCGAAGAAGAGGCAGCAAAAGTGCAAAAGTCAGAAGCGAAAGCAGAAGACAAAATGGCTAAGCAAATTGCCAAGACTGCGCAAGAAATTGTAGAGAAGGAGCAATTGGAAAAAGCTACAGAGGCTTTTAACAATGTATTTGAAACAGAAGCAGCAGAAGCTGAACTTGTTTAACTAACCTTTGGGGCCATGGCGACATGGCCCTTTTTTTATTCTTATATAGGAGGGACTATGTCCTTATTTGCACCTAGTTGTTTAGACGACTTTTTAATTAACAATGCTTCAGAGCGTGATTTGCTTGAATTGATATTAAGTCGCCAATTGCCATTTCCGTTTAATGGCAAAAGTGGCATTTTGCTGCATGGCACTTATGGCACTGGTAAAAGCACTTTAGGACTTTTATTGCCTAGCTTGCTTGAAACAGCTTATGCAGGCAACTATCCACAAGCAAGCCCAATTGGGCAAATGCAGGTAGTTGAAGATGCTATCCCTGAGATATTTCGTTGTGGAGGGGGCTTGAGTAGCACGGCGATTGTTAAGCACATCACCATGTGCAATAGCCGAAATCCTTTTCACCACTATGGTCAAACTGACTACTTCTTGTTTGATGAGGTAGATAAGCTAACCCTATCTGCGCAGCAGTCTCTCAAGTCTGTGATGGACTTAAAGCGTTGCCAGTTCATCTTTACTACAAACTATCTTGACCGAATTGACGATGGCATTATTGATCGTAGTTATTTAATTGAGATGAACAAAGCGGCAAATGCTAATGCGTATGTGGCTATGGGGCAAAGCATTTTGCAGAAAATGGCTTTGGCATCTACCGCAATGCCTGTGCCAGTAATTACAGCTATTGCACATAAAGCAAAAGGTTCTTTGCGTCGTTTTGCAAATGAAATGATGATCGAAGGCATCAAGTTGGGTGGCGTAATACCCAAGTAAGCTCTTAAGTTGCCTATAGCCACTGTCGTGCCAAACACGACAGTGGCTTTTTTTTGCCTACCAGCTGGCTAATTCACAATTAGTAGCCAATAACTCCGCTATATTCTTACCAGCTACCGCTCTGCAAGGTTTTGCTGTAAGTTGCCAGCTATCCTCCACTCCCGCATCATTATCTAAAACACACAGTATTAACTTATTAGTCTTCATATCGAGTGTGCTAAATCCATACACGGCAGTTTTGGTCTTGGTCGCCAAGTCATAACGCACTACCCAACTGACCAATGTGTCTTTATCGACTTCATTACGCACTTGATTGACGATATCCAGCTGGTTTTCTTTAGCTAAAAACTCCCAATGCGCATAAGTATAAAAATCCAAGACATATTTGACTTTGGGTTTTTTAATATCTGCCGCGGCATTAAACAGGGCTTGATGGCGCACACCTTTTGCGTAGGTGGTGCCATATTTTGTGTTTTGATATAGACGGACTGCGATTTCTTTCTGCATATTGATTTCTCCTTATTGGTTGCAGTGAGTGGCAGAAGAAGTTGCAGATTTCAAAAGAAGGTTGCTTGTTTCGGGTTGCGTAGTTACGAGTCAGAGTTACTCATTTGTCCCAAGTAGTAACTCAATAACAACTATCGAAACTAGCAACTACTTCTTTACAGCGACTCTTTAGTAACTCATTCGCAACTCACTTCGCCACTCACACTTATTTAGCTTTGATAAAGGAAATCAAACAAAAATAATGGTGATATTTGGTGGTTTTGGACAAATTGAGGTCGACCAAATCGCAAATCAGGTAATAAATTAAATGTGCCCATTAACAAACAAGGAGAAGCAATGAGCACATTAGAAACCCTCAAGCTAACAACAGCTAAAAAACCAACCCATATTCCTGCCGTCGTATTTCGCAGGAACAAACTTTCTAGTAAGTTGTGGGAGCAAATCCAGCTAGCTAAAAGTCATATAGACGGCACGCCATTTGTTGTGACCAAGTTCAAAAGCGTTAAAGATAAAGAAACTGGTTTGCGTCGCCAAGTAGAAATTCCCAAGCGTATTCGCGAGTGGTGGTTTAAGAATGAAGCTGGCAAAGTCTGCGTGTCAGTCAAATACGGCACTAAAGTGATTGAGCTTGCTAAAGGCAAGCACAGCGTTGAAGTAGATAGCGCACAAAACTTAGTTAAAGCATTGGAAACCAT
>NZ_JACVOY010000026.1 GCF_018882185.1 Polynucleobacter sp. AP-Latsch-80-C2
TTTCAGTAACAGCGCCTGTTCCAAATGGCTGGAAGCTTGAACCCGCTTTGAGGGTACCGCCATTGACAGTCGTGCCACCGCTGTAGGTGCTGTTGGTGGTGGCGTTGCCTAAGATGACCGTACCCGCACCAGTCTTAGTTAATCCAAAAGATCCACCAAGCTCAGAGATCACGCCGGATAAGGTGAGTACATCACTGCTGTTCGTAGCTGAGACAATGCTATTTGCTGTCAATGTGATATCACCTGCCAAGCTACTGGTTACGTCTTTAATCATACCGCCTGCTAGGGTGACTGGCTCTGCTCCAACGGTTACGTTATAGAGATCCAAGGTGCCATTCGCATTTACGATGGTGCGACCTGCAGTCGATCCCAAGCCTGTATCACTCTTGACCTGCAAGGTACCAGCATTGACTGTAGTGCTGCTGTTATAGAGATTGTTGCCAGATAAAACCAACATGGAGTTCGCGCTGTTTTGCGTTACGCCAGTGATTGCTGTGCCAATTTGTGCACTCACCAGTACTGCCCCAGTACCGCTACCAGAGTTGGTCAAGGTACCAGTATGATTGACTACCCCAGTAGCAACGGTGATGTTATTAGCGGTAGCGCTATTATTTTGCAGCGTTAAGTTACCACTACCAGTGGTGCCGCCAGAGATCGTAAATAAGGCAGTGCCCGTATCGGCCACTAAGGTAGTGCCAGCACTATTGACAGTGACTGCGCCAGAGACGGTTAATGGCGAAGCAGTACTGCTCTGAGTTACCGTAGTGACATGAGTACCAATGCCACCACTGATGGTGGTGGTACCTAGACCTGTACCAGTGTTCGTGACGGTACCGGCGTTATCGATTGGCGCAGTTGAGAAGATCAGCGCCTTGCCAGTAGCTACGGTATTGGCAATGGTCAGATTATTGGTGCCAGTAATGCCGCCACTGTAAGTGACGTTATCTGTCAAGCTACCTGTAGTACCGACTGTCAATGTGCCTGCAGTCGCATTGGTAGCCAGCACGATGCTATTGCTAATCGTTAAGCCAGCAGTGCTAACTAATAGTGAAGCGGCATTATTACCAGTTGTGTCACCCAAGGTCACTGTACCAGTACCTAGAGCAGCGTTATTAGTGGCGGCTTGAACAGTACCGGCTTTAATCGTGGTACCACCGGTGTAGGTGCTTGCACTGCTACCACCAAGCGTTAGGATACCTACTCCTGCTTTTGTCAGAGTAACACCTGTACCTGCGATGATGCCGTCAATCGAACCAGCACCACTATTGGTAATCGAGATGGCGCTACTGCTAGCTAAGGTAATCGCATGGGCAGTTAAGGTTGCTGTATTAATGGTGAGGCCAGTTAATGGTGT
>NZ_JACVOY010000027.1 GCF_018882185.1 Polynucleobacter sp. AP-Latsch-80-C2
TGTGTAAGTTCCTGCGGTCAATTAACCTTCATAGAAGGATAGCCACATGGAACACAACACAATGGATCGTAGTAAATTACAAGCCTTAGCCAACGAACTAGCCAAGGACCTCAAGACTCCAGAAGATTTAAATATCCTTTCACAGGAGTTGGTTAAGCTCACAGTAGAAGCAGCTTTAAATGCGGAGCTGACCCACCATCTGGGTTACGAGAAGCATCGCAATCGGCCTAGTAGCAATGCGCGTAATGGCATTACTAGCAAACGCCTTAAAGGCTCCCATGGCGAGGTGGTTATTGACACCCCCAGAGATCGAGATGGCAGCTTTGAGCCGCAACTGCTTGCTAAGCACCAAACCCGCTTAACCAGCATAGATAGCCAGATTTTGACGCTCTACGCCAAAGGCTTATCCACCAGAGAGATCGTGGGTGCTTTTAAGGAGATGTACGATGCCGATGTCTCAGCTACACTGATCTCTCAGGTGACTGATAGCGTCATTGAGCAAATCCCTGACTGGCAGGCTAGACCACTCAATGCCATCTATCCCATTGTGTATTTGGACTGCATTGTGGTCAAAATCCGCGAGAACATGCAAGTTATCAACAAATCCATTTACCTGGCTCTTGGGGTTGATATGGACGGACATAAGGAGCTATTAGGCCTATGGATCTCCGAGAACGAGGGGGCCAAGTTCTGGCTATCTGTACTGACAGAGCTCAAGAGTCGTGGTGTGCAAGATATTCTGATTGCCTGCATTGATGGGCTCAAAGGCTTTCCACAGGCCATTGCCAGCGAGTTTCCACAAGCTCGAATTCAGCTATGTATTGTGCACATGGTGCGCAACAGCCTGAAGTACGTGTCTTGGAAGGATTACAAGGCGGTCACCGCTGATCTCAAACGTATTTATCAGGCCAGCACCGAAGCGCTGGCTCAAAAAGCGCTAGAAGAGTTTGGCACCACCTGGAACAGCCAATATCCGCAGATCGCTAAATCCTGGACTAGTCACTGGGAGAACCTACGAACCTTATTTGACTATCCCCCAGAGATCCGCAAAGCCATTTACACCACCAATGCCATTGAGTCTTTGAATAGTGTTATTCGGTCAGCCACCAAGCGCAGAAAGTTATTTCCTAGCGATACCGCAGCCACTAAAGTCATTTACCTAGCCATCATGCAAGCATCAAAGAAGTGGACGATGCCGATACGGAACTGGCGGGCAGCACTGAATCGCTTTGATATAGAATTTGGAGAACGCATCGCTGTTCACCAATAACCCCGCGGTGAACTTACACAGAAATATTTACAGGGTC
>NZ_JACVOY010000028.1 GCF_018882185.1 Polynucleobacter sp. AP-Latsch-80-C2
TAGATCGAATAACTCGCCTTAGGATCTTGTCCCACGATCTTGGCTAATACTGGACGATATGCGACGGCCCAGTAGTCAACATCAAAGCGCTTAGCAAATGGTCCAGCTAACACATTAAAGTACAGATACTGATAGGGGTGCCAGCGCACCATCCAGTAACTGGTAAAACCCATGGATCCAATCACCAACACCAGGAGAATACGCCTTGCCATTTGCTTGGTGTTGGTCAAAGCCCAAAGACTAATCAACCCTCTGATCGAAACTAGCAAAAAAGCCGGATAGATAAAGTACATCTGGCGCCAACCGTTATACAAAATGGAGTGCAGCATGATGACGGCTAGTAGTGGGGCAAAGAAGAGTCCCAAAAAGAGTAGGTCTTGCAATTGAGCATCATTGGCCCATAAGGTTTTGGTCTTACTCCAAATATTGCGGATTAAGGTGTTTACAGTAGTGCTAGCACCTACCAAGAAGAGGATTAAATACAGAATGGGGGTAGTTACTCCAATCCAAACGGGGATGTAGTACCAAGGAAGTCTGCTGGCATTAACAATGTCGCCCATAAACACCATGTCTGGGGCATGCCTAAACCTTGCCATGTTCTTAAAGGCGAGGACAAAGTTCCCTAAGGGATCCAACCAAAGCCAGGGCCAAAAGGCAACCACCAGTAATGCCATTAGGGCAAGATAGGTGCCTAGGTAGCCAATCAGTTTGCTAAAAGAGAGCTCTTTACGAGCGGCTAGTACTAGTAAGGTAAATACAGTAACTGCGGGCAAAATTACCGCCATGAGACGTAAATCAATAGCAAGGGCGCATGCTAGGGCATGCCATAGGCCCGTGAACATACCTGGCTTTAAAACAAAGCGAACTAAGGTATGGATACCAATGGCAAAGACGGACATAAAGACCAGATCTTTGTCATTAAAAAATCCATCACTAAAAATACGCGGACTGAGAACCAAAAAGACTGCGCCCAATAGTCCGATGCGCCAATCTTGATAGCGTAACTTAACTAACTTATAGAAAAAGTAAACCGCAGCATAAAAAATCAAGAAAGTGAGCAAATGGCGAAAAAAATAGGCATTAGCATCATGAAGGTTTAGTACTTTGATCAAGAACTCTGCTGGGAGTTCAAAAACAACCCCATAATCCCGATCGCGCTGAGTCAAAAAGACGCTCGCTGGGTCAGCCAAAGGCTGGGCAGCACCCAATAAAAAGCGGATATTAAAGAGATTGGCTAAATAGGCAAGAGAGGTGAGGCCGATGGAGCGTTGA
>NZ_JACVOY010000029.1 GCF_018882185.1 Polynucleobacter sp. AP-Latsch-80-C2
GGTGGATTCAACTACGAAGTGCAACTTTGAACAACTAGTTAAGGAGGCTAAGGATGTTTTAGTATCCAAAGCTTCTAGACCTGCAAGTCAAAGTAGCCATGACCTATCAACACCTTAGCCAAACTGAACGATATCAGATTTATATCCTCATGAAAGACGGAAAAACCCAAACTCAAATAGCCCAACTGATGGATCGGCATAAGTCGACCATTAGCCGAGAGCTTGCTCGCAATACGGGGCTCAAAGGTTACCGTCCCAAGCAAGCCTGCCTGTTGGCAGAAGAACGCTCATTAGGCTGCCGTAATGCCGCCCAAATAACAGCCGATCAATGGAATCAGACAGTGGATTGCCTCTTAGCTCAGTGGAGCCCCGTCCAAATTGCCAATCAGGTTGGCATTAGTCATGAGACCATCTACCGCCATGTCTACGCCGATAAAGCCGCTGGCGGCAATCTTTACCAGCAGCTGCGTTGCCAAAAAAAGCGCAAGAAACGCTATGCCAGCGGCCGTGATCGCAGAGGCCAAATAGTAGGTAGGCGGCCGATCAGTGAGCGCCCAGCGCACATTGAGACAAGATCCCAAGTCGGCCACTGGGAAGGCGATACTGTAATTGGAGCGGCCCACAAGCAAGCTGTTGTGACCTTGGTTGAGCGCAAGAGTGGCTATGCCGTTTTGGCTAAGGTCAAGAACAAGACGTCGGATTTAGTCAGTAGCGCCATCATCACTAAATTAAACGCCGTGACCCCACTCGTTAAAACCCTGACTTTTGACAACGGCAAGGAATTTGCCGAGCACGCCAGGATTGATACAGCTCTTCAATCAACGACGTACTTTGCGGATCCGTTTGCTAGTTGGCAACGTGGATCAAATGAAAACTTCAATGGTCTATTGCGGCAATACATCCCCAAAAAGAGACCGCTATCTACTGTGACCGATAAGGAGCTTAGAATGATCCAAGACCGTTTAAACAACCGACCTAGAAAACGATTAGGATTTAAAACCCCCAATGAAGTATTTATGCAGTCCTTAAACCGTGTTGCACTTCGTGTTTGAATCTACG
>NZ_JACVOY010000002.1 GCF_018882185.1 Polynucleobacter sp. AP-Latsch-80-C2
CAGCGGCTCCGGCGGCTTTAGCGCGCTCGGAAGGCTCAAAACTGTCCACAAAAGGGTAAAGGGCTGCGGCTGCACCTACGCCACCAACCGCCGATGTGGCGATCAGCCAATTACGGCGATCCTTGTCCATACTGGGCTTGTCACTCATTTACAAAATTCCTAGAAAGGGTATTTATGGGTGGAAATTGCTTAAAGGTAGGATTTTAAAGTAAAAAGTGGGGTAAGCAAGAAAGTTATGGGGTTAATCTCGGGTTAATCTGTATACAAGCAGAAAGGAAGGCAATTATGGGCGTTTTAAAGGAGTTTCGGGACTTTGCCGTCAAGGGCAACGTCATTGATTTGGCCGTTGGTGTGATTATTGGTGGGGCTTTTGGAAAAATCGTCGATTCCCTGGTAAATGACATCGTGATGCCGGTTATTACGACCCTTTTGGGTGGTCACATTGACTTTACGAACCTGTTTATCGTTCTGGGTCACGTACCAGAGGGCGTACCCAGAACCTTTGACGCCCTCAAAAAGGCTGGGGTTCCCATATTTGCTTATGGCAATTTCATCACCATTTCCATTAATTTCATCATCTTGGCTTTTGTCATTTTTCAAATGATCAAAGTGGTTAACAAGATTCGCATCATCGATGCCCCACCAGCTCCGCCAACACCAGAAGATATTGTGTTGCTACGTGAAATTCGCGATAGCCTCAAAAAATAATGTTCAATCGACTTTGGTTACTCTTTGCCCAAGCAGTCACCATTTTTTTGGCTGCCTGGTTTATTGCAATTACGCTCAAGCCAAATTGGTTATCAGGCATTCAAAGCACCTCCTTAGTCGATAGCATTACCTTAAGAGAAGGTGCTTATGATGCAGGCAGCATTAGCCCCGGGTCCTATCATGATGCAGTTAAAAAATCGATGCCAGCAGTCGTTAATATTTTTACGAGCAAAGCATCTAGCAAATCAAAAACTCGCAAAGGCAGTAATGGCAATCCTGCAGATCCTTTGTTTAAATTCTTTTTTGGTGATCAGCCTCCAGACGAGGAGCCCAGTTCCAGCCTAGGTTCTGGAGTATTGGTGAGTCCTGAAGGGCTCATTCTGACAAACCATCACGTCATTAGTGATGCAAGTGATATTGATGTTGCATTGGCTGATGGTCGTAAATTAAAAGCGCAAGTCATTGGTAGCGATCCCGAAACAGACATTGCTGTTTTAAAGATTGAAGCAAAACATTTACCCACTCCAATCACGCTTGGAAAAATAGAGTCTGTTCATGTGGGCGATGTAGTGCTTGCCATCGGCAATCCATTTGGTGTTGGTCAAACGGTTACCTCAGGAATTGTTTCTGCGATGGGTCGTGATCATGTAGGTATCAATACCTTTGAAAATTTTATTCAAACGGATGCAGCAATTAATCCCGGTAATTCGGGTGGCGCTCTCATTGATACCCGCGGCAATCTCATTGGAATTAATACCGCTATCTTTTCTAACAATGGCGGCTCGATGGGCATTGGCTTTGCGATACCCGTCAATCTAGCTAAACAAGTAATGGAATCCATCCTCAGCAATGGCGCTGTCACACGCGGTTGGATTGGAGTCGAGCCCCAGAACCTTTCTAAAGAGCTTGCAGAGTCTCTTGGCTTGGCAGGTAATACTGAGGGCGTAATACTGTCTGGAGTGCTTGAGGGTGGGCCTGCAGACCGGGGTGGAGCTAAGCCCGGAGATGTCCTTATCGCCGTGAACAATCAGACCACCAAAGACGTCCGGCAATTACTCAATCAAATTGCTCAGCTCGGGCCTGGTAATGAGGCCACAATTAAGGTTTTACGCAAGACGAAAGAATTGGAGCTCAAGGTCAGCATTGGCAAACGACCTAGGCCCAAAATGCACGGCTAGAATTTAGTTCGACAATATCTTAGATAAAAAGTCTTTTGCCCTAGACGAGCGTGCCTCTGGATTGCCGAAGAATTCATCCTTACTGCAATCTTCAATAATTCTGCCCTGATCCATAAAGATCACGCGATTACCTACTTTGCGCGCAAAACCCATTTCGTGCGTCACGCAGCACATCGTCATACCTTCATTGGCTAGCTTCACCATAACATCCAACACTTCTCCAACCATTTCTGGATCAAGCGCGGAAGTTGGCTCATCAAATAACATGAGGATAGGATCCATACTTAAAGCTCGCGCAATGGCTACCCGCTGTTGCTGACCCCCAGAAAGTTGGCCAGGATATTTATCTTTCTGCGCAATTAAGCCCACCCTTTCAAGATACTTCAGGCCATGGGTTTTGGCTTCATCAGCAGAACGTCCTAATACTTTGATTTGAGCAAGTGTCAGGTTTTCCGTAATGCTTAAGTGTGGAAATAATTCAAAATTTTGAAATACCATACCAACACGTGAGCGTAATTTAGGAAGATTAGTTTTAGGGTTATGGAGATCAATTCCATCAACCGTAATTTCACCTGCCTGAAAAGGCTCCAAAGCATTGATCGTTTTAATCAGCGTTGATTTGCCTGATCCTGATGGACCGCAAATCACTACTACCTCACCTTTGTTGATTGAGGTGCTGCAATCCGTTAGAACCTGAAAGGAGCCATACCATTTCGAAACGTTTTGAAGTTCAATCATGATGGTCTATGTAGTGTGTAACAAATATAGAAAAATAAATTAGCGAATGATCGCAACTTTGGCCTGAATCTTACGAACAATTTTAGAAAGCGAGAAGCAAATAACAAAATAAGTCGCAGCCGCCAAGATATAGGTCTCAATCGGACGACCATAGTTTTTGCCAGCAATTTCAAAGCCTTTAAGCAAGTCGTAGGCACCAATGGCATATACCAAAGAAGTGTCCTGGAACAAGATAATGGTTTGAGTCATAAACACTGGGATCATGTTCCGAAATGCTTGGGGCAAAACAATTAAGCGCATGTTTTGACCGTAGGTCATGCCCAATGCTTCACCAGCATAAGTTTGCCCTTTAGGTACCGACTGAATACCAGCGCGGACAATCTCCGAAAAGAAGGCTGCCTCAAAAGCAATAAAGGTAATCGTTGCAGAAAGGTCGGCACCAATGGGTCTGCCAATCAGCATTGGAATAAGTAAGAAGAACCAGAGAATCACCATGACCAACGGAATCGAACGCATGGTGTTCACATAAATCGTTGCTGGATAGACTAAGGCCGGACGTCCAGATAAACGCATTAAGGCCAAGAAAGTACCCACCACAATGCCACCAACAGTAGCCAGTACGGTTAACTGCACACTAAATACCAATCCCTTGAGGATGTATCCGGTAAATAGTTCCCAGTTGTAGAAGCTTAGATCTAGACTCAACATATCAGATCCATTTAATGTGCTACAGCATCGTTAGATGCACTGATAAAGCCTGGTATGCGACTTCTCTTTTCGATCAGCGCCATCACTCGGTTTACCCCGAAAGCAGAGAGCGCGTATAAGGCAGTCACTGCTAAATAAATTTCCACGCCATGAGATGTCTCTTCTTGCGCTTGCATTGCAAACAAGGTGAGCTCGGGAACAGATACCGCAAACGCCACTGAAGAATTTTTAACTGCGTTCATGCTCTCTGAAGTCAATGGTGGAATCACAATCCGCAAAGCCATTGGCAAGATGATGTAACGATAGGTTTGCGCTGTAGTTAAACCTAAGGCAGTGGCTGCAGCGCGCTGACCACTAGGTAGTGACTGTATGCCCGCCCTCACTTGTTCCGCAATCCGTGCAGAAGTGTAAAAGCCCAAGGCAATACTGACTAACCAATAGGAGGGCAGCAACTTCAAAGGAACAATAAATGCGGGGATGACGTGATACCAAAGAAATACTTGAACTAAGACTGGGATATTTCTAAATAACTCTACCCAAGCAGTAGCAAAACGCACTAGCACTCTGCTGCCTCTGCCGGTATCCGGAAGGGTGCGTAACGTACCCATGACAGCGCCCACTATCAGCGCGATCGTCAGTCCTAGGCCAGCAACTGCCAAGGTCCAACCCCAGGCCTTCATTAACCAATCTAAATAACTTGGATCAGCGTTTTGGCCCAGCCCAAATAAAGCGGAGAAGCAGTGATCAACCACTTCTCCGTCTAAAGTGCTTTTACAAAAAATGCCTAAATCTAATGCCATATAGTTAGCTCGCCATTAAGAGGGTTTTTCTATGTTGACGAGCAACACTGGAAAAATTATTTCTTCTGCTGATAATCTTCCGCCGGTTTGTCATTTGGGTTAGCCCAAGCATTTTTAGTCGCTGGAGATAACTCAAGACCCACTACGATATTTTTTGGTGGAATTGGCTTTAAGAACCACTTGTCCCACAACGCAGGCATTTTGCCATTTGCAACAATCTTCGCAATCGCAGCGTTTACAGCAGCTTTGAATTCTGGATCATTCTTTGGAACCATGATGGCGATTGGCTCTGTGCTCAACACTTCACCAACAATTTTGTAGTCTTTTGGATTTTTTGAGTTAGCGATGTTGCCTGCCAAGATGGAACCATCCATCACGAATGCGTCAGCACGGCCAGACTCCAAGAGCAAGAAGCTATCAGCATGGTCTTTGCCATACACTTCATCGAAGTTCACGCCATTGGCTTTTTCATGTTTGCGCAATAACTGAACAGATGTAGTGCCTGTTGTTGTTGCTACTTTTTTGCCTGCCAACTGAGAAATAGAATTAATTCCAGAGTTTGCTTTAACGGCAATACGCACTTCTTCAACATACAAAGTGTTAGCAAAACCAACATCTTTTGCACGACCTGCATTGTTCGTTGTTGTTCCGCACTCAATATCCACCGTACCATTTTGAACCAAGGGCACACGATTTTGTGATGTGACTGGCTGGTAGTTAATACGCAATGTGCTCATGCCTAATTTGTCTTTAATATCACCCAAAATCATGCGGCAGATTTCAACGTGATATCCATCAAAGCGGCTATCGCCAGTGGTGTAGGACATCGGAATAGAAGATTCGCGAACGCCCATGGTGACTGCGCCGGATGATTTAATTTTGTCCATGGTGGCACTTGCAGCAACGGTAGCGCCTGAAATTGCCACGAGGGCTGTCAAAGCAAAAATCTGGCTTATTTGTTTCATTTTCATGAGGTGCTCTTCCAATAATAAGTAAGGGGTGAACCAATTTAAATGGCTAAAAATGCCACATCGGTTTCAATCTAGCATTATCTACAATTATTAACAATTGTCATCTCTACCAAGGCCGAATGTGCCCCAAAATCAAGCCTCCCAAAGAGCTCTGAATATATACAACATTCAAATATTGTTTTTATGGACAATGGGCATATGTCGCCATTCATTCTAAAAATCATTGAAACTCTTCGCCAAAGCAGTGCTGCTCTGCCGAAAGAGCTGATTTTGGAAGCCATCAGTGAAAATGCTGAAAATCTCGATACGCTATTTAATATTGCGATCGAATGCGCTCAAAACAACCGGCTTGAGCAAGCAATAGGCATATTGACCCAATTGGCCCAATTCAGAAAAGAGGATCCTGGGATTTTTTATAGCCTGGGGTTTATTGCCTCCCTCAAACACGAGCATGAAAAGGCGATTGAGCTTTATGACAGAGCCATTGAATTAGATCCGCAAGATCCAGCGGCGCTAATCAATAAGGGCGCCTCACTCAATGAGCTAAAGCGCTATGAAGAGGCCTTAATTGCCCTAGACAAGGCCATTGCCTTAAATCCTGGCGCTGGACAAGCTTGGTCAAATAAGGGTACCGCACTAAATGCGCTGAAGCGCTATGAAGAGGCTCTCGCCCACTATGACAAAGCGCTCAAACTAAATCCTGGCTATGTAGAGGCCTTACTCAACAAGGGCGTGACCTATGCCGAGCTGAAGCGCTATGAAGAGGCTCTCGCCCACTACAACCAGGCTCTTGCACTTCATCCTGGCGATGTAGAGGCCTGGTCTAACAAAGGTACTGCACTCCATGAGCTCAAGCACTATCAGGCTGCTGCGGAGAGTTTTAAAAGAGTCATAGAGCTAGATCCTCAATTCCCTTTTGGAAAGGGCGTTCTCCTACATGCCAAGTTGCACGCCTGTGATTGGGCCGACATTGACGATTTATACCGCAGCATTTGCAGGAATATCTCTGAAAATAAAAAATCAGCAGATCCCTTTGGGTTCCAAGGCATTTGTGATGATGAAGCTCTATTAAAAAAATGCGCAGAAATTTTCTCACTGGCCAAATTTCCGCCACAAAAAAAATTACATTCAGGGCAAGCCTCCAAAAATCATCCCAAAATTCGGATTGGCTATCTTTGCGGGGAGTTCAGAGAACAAGCCACTGCTATTTTGATGACTGAGCTCTGGGAGCTGCATGATAAAAAACAATTTGAAATTTATGCCTTTGATAATGGCTGGGACGATCAGAGCCCTAGGCGAAAAAGAATCGAAGATGCCTTTGATGGGCTGATAGACATCTCCCGAATGTCAGATGCGCAGGCAGCTAAGGCCATCTTAGATAAAGAAATCGATATTCTGGTCAATTTAAATGGCTTCTTTGGCAGACCAAGACAAGGCGTCTTTGCTAGAAAGCCCGCGCCCATTCAGGTGAATTACCTTGGCTTTCCTGGAACCATTGGCGCAGACTACATTGATTACCTCATTGCCGATAGCGTCGTCATTCCTGATGACAGCAGACAGCACTACTTTGAAAAAATCGTGCGCTTGCCGCATTGCTACCAAACCAATGACTCCAAAAAGATCATTTCCGATAAGCAATTTACTCGGGAAGAATTAGGCTTGCCAAAAGAAGGTTTTGTATTTTGCTGTTTTAACAATAGCTACAAAATTCTTCCGCAGACCTTTGATATCTGGATGAAGATACTGCACGCTGTTAAAGACAGCGTCTTATGGCTGATTGAAGATAACCAAGAAGCTAATCAAAATTTAAGAAAAGAAGCTCAGGCAAGAGGCATTGATCCAGCACGAATTATTTTTGCAAAACGCCTTTCGCTAGCCGATCATCTCGCAAGACATCGCTGCGCAGACTTATTCTTAGATACGCTTCCCTATAATGCACACACCACTGCGAGTGATGCACTTTGGGCTGGCCTTCCAGTCATTACATTAACGGGGAGCACTTTCCCCGGCCGAGTCGCTACAAGCCTACTGAAGTTCATCGATTTACCTGAGCTCATTACGAGCTCATCTGCAGCGTATGAAAACTTAGCGATTGAATTGGCGAATAACCCAGAAAGACTTGGGCAAATCAAACAGCAGTTAGATCGAAATCGACTCACTGCCCCATTATTCGATGCGCCGCTATTCACGAAAAATATGGAAGCGGCCTATGCAGCCATGCATCAACGCGATCTGGCGGGATTGCCGCCAGAGCATATCGATCTTAAAAACTAGCTTGCGCTAGCCCTCAATTAATTGCCGCCTATACAGGCAACCGGCATATCTAAAAATGGTGTGCCTTGAACGCAATTTACGCCCACAGGCGAAGTGCTCAAACATCCACTTAAAGCGACAGTGGTGATTGCCAATACAGTGAGGATTAGAGTCTTTTTCATAAGTGCACCTTTAGTTACCTGAATTTAATTCCCGCATAGAAGCTTCTAGGAATTAAAAAACCCACCGTGTTGCCACGGTGGGTTTTTGTACAACTGATTTCTAAATTCAATACTAGCTTACGCTAGCGTTAAATTAGAAAGTGTGACGTACACCAACTGCGAATGCTGAAACATTCAAAGATGGGTTAACTGGAGCAGCAGAGCTCTGGTTGTTTGAACCGTAGATACCATAAACGTTTGTACGCTTAGATAAATAGTAGTTCAAACCAGCTTGCCATGCTACAAAGTTAGATGATGGGTTGCTTGCACCGAAAGTAGTGATGCGACCGTTACCAACGTTAGCCCAACCTTCGATTGTTGGAGTAATGTATGAACGAACACCAATCTGTTGTGCACGACGTTGTGCGTAGTAGTTAGTGTTAACTGTATCTGTTGCTTTACGGTTCATGTATTGCAAGTAAGCCTTCAAGATACCGAAGTCATAAGTAGCTGCAGCATATGCTTGGTTGTCTTGTGTGTTTACGCCACCGTTAGGAGCAGACCAGAGTGATGGAGCTGGGTTTGTAACAGATGTTACGCCACCTTGTGTGTCGCTTGACTTGAGCTTGTTAGCAGCCAAAACAACATACAACTTGTTCCATGTGTAGTCAGCCTTAACGCCCCAACCAGTGTGGTTAGCTGATGTAGATGTTGTGTTTGTTGGAGTTACAGTTGTGCCGTTCTGTGTGTAAGAAGCGCCCAATGTGAAACCAGCAAAGTTGTCTGATTGTGCATTAACAGTGTTTGATGTACGAACTGTCAAACCGTCTGTTGCGCCGCCAGGACCACCAGCAGCTGCAAATGGTTTTGCACCAGCGTTACCGTTACTACCAGACATTGTCTGTGGGTAAACAGCAGAACCAGGCATGTTGTTAGTCTGACCTACGTCAGTTGCTGACAAAGCTTGGAAAGCTTGAGTGTATTGTGTACCGATTGTGAATGTACCAGCGCCGTTCTTTTTCAAACCAACGAAAGATTGACGGTTGTTCCATACAGAAGCGGATTCGTTAGTTGGCTGTAAACCAGTCTCAACTGTGAACAGAGCAGACATACCGCCGCCCAAATCTTCAGTACCTTTGAAACCCAAACGGCTTGTCTGCTCCATTGAAGAAGCGATGATGCTGTTTGAAGCTTTTGACTGCGCGTTTGTACCAGCACCGTCAGATTTTTGGTTTGCGTAACCAGCATCCAATACACCGTAGATTGTTACGCTGGATTGTGCTTGTGCTGCGCCAGCAATAGCTGAGAGCGCTGCAACTGCTAATAGCGATTTTTTCATTCTGTAAATCTCCATAAATTAAAAGTAATGCCCGAATAAAACTGGGACCTGTGAATTTTGCTTGTTTTGCTAGCCCAATCTCGTGGTCAGGGCAATTAGGAGCTCTTTTTGCTTGTCAAAAGGTAGTTTTTTGGCTTTCTTCGTTGTATCACGGCAACAAGACCACTGTTTTCTGTCATTTTTGGGCTTTGAATGCCAAAATTGTCATATGGCAAGCCGTGAATTCTTAAAAATCCTGAGTTCCGCCCGAATGGGTGATGTATTTGCGCAACAAAAACTAGCCTCAGCTTACTTAACAGGGGAGTTTAAAACCCCAATTCAGCCCTCCAATGCCTTGATTTGGTTAGAAAAATCCTATATTTCCATTCAAAATCAAGGACTTAAAGAAAACATCTCAAATGAGGCTCAAATTTTGGAGCTTTGGGGCCAAGTTGCCACTATTCCACTCATGGAGACCTTCAATTCCCCTTCATTCCAGTTTGGCTGGGAGGTTTTTTGGAAGCTTTCTACAAATGAAGTGGTGTCTGACGCCCAGCTTGCTGCGAAATGGCAGCTAGCCAACTTACTGATCAACCCTGAATACAGCGCGACACAATCTCAATTAGTAGATTGGCTGAAAAAACAAACAGCGATTTCTGTAGAGCAAATATCCAATTTGGATTTTGTGGGTTTGCAAAAACTCGCCAAGCAATTCTTGCAAGAACTTGCAGACAGCGAAACATCGCATTCGGTTGCAGCAAAAGAACTTCTCATCAAACTACAACCCAAGAATGAGGCACTCTCTTCTCTCTGGGCGGCATGGATTGAAAATCAAAATGAAGAAGCGCTAGCCCAAGCTGCTGAATTAGGTCTTACTAGCGCAAGATTCACCTTAGGTTTGCGTCTTGCACAGCTCGATGATGTCAGTATCACTCCGGATAATGTAAAAGCCTCCAAATCAAATGCCTCTCTTAAGAAAGCAGCTTACTGGCTAGAGCTCGCTGCTAAGGATGGAGATCGCGACGCGTGGTATGCGTTAGGTGAGATTTATCGTCGCCCCCAATTTTCTGGATACAACGCTGCAGAAAGTGATCGCTGCTTTGATAGTGCTGCTGATCTAGGTCATCCACAAGCCCAATTTCGTAAAGCGGCAAATTTATGGCGCAAACGCGAGAAGCTTGATGAAAAGGTGCGAGGACTCCAGGCATCGTATTGGGTATGGCATGCACACCAACAAGGTGTGGCTGAAGCAAAAGAACTACTCTCGAAAATTTTAGAGAGCTGCCCAGTCCCCAAGAAGAATGAATGGCGTGAATTAGCGCTTTGTGCTGAGCAGGCTTTAAATCATCATGCAGAACATAAATTAGATCTGGATTGGATTTTGTTGTGCCATCGACTCATCATCGCCAATCAATTTAATTTCACCAAGGCGGAATTACTGCTTTCTGATGTTGGTCAACTTCAACATGAGCACTGTGTCGTAGTAGATATCCGCTGGGAGTTACCCAAAATATTGCCGCGTCTGATTCAGATTGAAACGATTCAGCAACGACGCGCCCTACTTGCTGCAGGCAAGATCTTTGCTGGCTCAGAATTAGATATTGAGGGGAACTTACGCCAGAGACGCTATCGCTTTGATCGCGTTACTCAATGGCTGACGTCTACCTTCTCAAAAAACCTCGTAAATCAAGAAGACGCTGAGTTGGCCTGAGAATCTGCAGTATCGTCTTCAGAGGGTTTTGGAACGTATAAGCGCGCAACCAACAAACCCAGTTCATATAGCAAGGTCATCGGGACCGCTAAGAGCAGCTGGGATAAAACGTCTGGGGGCGTTACAACTGCCGAGATCACAAAAGCCCCAACGATTACATAAGGACGAATTTCTCTAAGCTTGGCCAATGGGACGATCCCCATGCGCACCAGCACCACAACCACTACTGGAACCTCGAAGGTAATGCCGAAAGCCAAAAAGGTTGTCATGGCAAAGCTAAGATAGTTATCAATATCTGTAGACATCTCCGCACCTAAGGGTGCGTTGTAGCTAGCCATGAATTTAAATATGGTTGGGAAGACTAAGAAGTAAGCAAACGCCATGCCGATGATGAATAAGGTGTAGCTACTAACGACCAAAGGCAAAATTAGTTTGCGCTCATGCAGATAAAGTCCGGGCGCAATGAATGCCCAGATCTGATACATCACTACCGGCAGCGCAATCAAGAATGCCACCAACATCGTCACTTTCATTGGTACAAAAAATGAGCCAGTTACATCGGTCACGATCATCTTGCCGCCAGCAGGCAATGCCTCTAAAAGCGGCTGTGCGAATAGATGAAAAATATCTGGCGCCCAATACACCAAGCAAATAAAGACGGTGATGATGGCCAAGGCGGCCTTAATGACGCGATCGCGCAACTCAAATAGGTGCGAAAGGAAGGATTCTTGTAAACCTGAATCTTCAGTGGAATTATCTTGCGTCATGAATTAATTATTTGCCTGCTGTGTGATGAAAGCGCTTCATTCTGGCTGCGCCTGATTGCACACGAGTACGAATTCCTGCTGAGCGCTTGAACCAAACCGGCCTAGCAGCTCGGCGCACACCCCAACTACTCCTACCCTGACGTTTTGTTTTACGCAAAACCTCCTGCTCATCGAGCGGCGTTTTTTCAAAGGTCGTTTCAAAAATATCTGCTTGATCGCTCAGATGCGTGCCAGCCTCTTGAACGGTTGAGTTAATACTGTTTTCAACTTCTTTGAGCGCTGAGGCGCTTTCTTCTCGGAGCTTTTTAAATTCCTCAATCTCCATTTGGCGATTGACTTCCGATTTGACGTCGGCCATATAGCGTTGAGCTCGGCCAAAGAGATTACCGGCCATACGCGCTACCTTTGGTAGGCGCTCTGGTCCAACTACAACTAATGCCACAACTGCAATCAGCGCAAGTTTTGAAACTCCAAGATCAATCATTTAAGAACCGCATGAATTTCTATCTGCGCAATGGCAATTATTTATTTACATCTTTAGCGTGAACATCAACTGTCTTATCTGCAGAAGCAGCGCTTTGTTGAAGTTGTTCGGCTGTTTGATCTTTAGATTCCTCAGATGCCTTCATGCCATCTTTAAAACCTTTAACAGCACCACCCAAGTCTTGGCCAATATTGCGCAATTTCTTGGTGCCAAACACCAACATCACGATGACCAACACAATTAACCAATGCCAAATGCTAAATGAACCCATTCTTAATCTCCTAGGATTATTTGTTCCAAGGACGCGGACCGCCCATCACATGCAAATGCAAGTGATAAACCTCCTGCCCTCCATCTGCTCCATTATTTACCATTAATTTAAAGCCACCATCCTTACCCGGACGGCAACCTTGCTCTTTGGCAAGACGGGACGCTAATTCCATCATTCTACCCAGCAAAGGTGCATCTATGCTTTCCACAGACTCCAACATGGGGATATGTTTTTTGGGAATCATCAAGAAATGCACGGGTGCTGCTGGGTGGATATCTTTAAATGCGTAGATTTCCTCGTCCTCATAGACCTTTTGTGACGGGATCAAACCCTGCGAAATCTTACAAAACAGGCAATTTGGATCATGACTCATGGCCTATTCCTTGCCAGATGCTTTGCGTGCTGCCTTTTCCTCAATGCCTGAGGTGCCTAAACGACGATCCAGTTCTTCAATGACATCCTCTGGGCGCAAATTGAACTGAGATAGAGCAATGAGGCAGTGAAACCACAAATCCGCCATTTCGCCCACCAGCAGCTTTTTTTGCTCAGAAGCGAGATGAGAGCTGCGAACATCTTTAGCAGCCATCACTGTTTCAGTGGCTTCTTCACCAATCTTTTTCAAGATGCCATCATCGCCCTTAGAAAAGAGTAAGGCGGTATATGAAGTCTTGGGGTCTGCCTGACCAGATTTAAATGCATCACGGCGTTTGTCAACTACATCAGCCAGATGCGCGAAAGCGGAATCCAAATTTTTAGGTGTTTTATTGGTGCTATCCATCGTTATTTTTTGAACAACTATGTCCAATCTTCAACTTTCAATTTTTTGACTCTTGTAAAAGCCTTGTCATTTGTTACTAAGATGGCGCCTATTGAACATGCATGTGCTGCTATCAGCATATCAAGAGCTCCAAGACTATCGCCTTTAGCCTCTAGCTCTGCCCTCAAGTTACCATAATGCTGAGCCGCATCGCTGCTCCAAGTTAGTACATCAACTCTTTTTAAAAATTCTTGCACAACCTTATGAAGATTTTTAGCTTCTGGCTTACGAGCCAATCCGTAGCGCAGCTCTCCCTCGGAAATCACTGACAAGCATAGACTATTCAAGGGTAGCTCAGTAATTCTTTTGGTAACGCCTGGATGTTGCTTCAGAAAATAACTTACCGTATTCGTGTCCAACATATATGTCATCACTTAAGTCCATCCAAAGGATCGCGATTTTGTACTCCTTGCTGACGATCTTGGGGGCTCAAGAAATCCGCCGGAACCTCGGCCTGCTGCAGGGCTAGGAAAAAGTCACTCCAGTTATCTGGTTTACGCGAGAGAATGAGGTCGCCAGTAGCGGGATCGCGCCGAATAAATACCTCCCGTCCCTCAAAGCGAAATTCGGCAGGCAAACGTACGGCCTGGCTCCGCCCATTCATAAATATCTTTGCAGTTTGACCCATCGCTTAAACTCCTTGGTATATATCAAAGTATATACCATTTTATCAAATCAGCTCGGCAATATCTACCTTTTATAAGGTCTATTGGGTCAGTCTTTGCTGATTTTGCTCCAATTGGATTGCCCACTATCCCATTGCCTAAAGAAGCAACTGTGCTCCCCAGTATGGCAAGCAATGCCATCCTTCTGCTCAACCATCAGGACGATCGTATCGCCGTCACAATCTAAACGAATTTCTTTTACTTTTTGCGTATGGCCAGACTCTTCGCCCTTGTGCCATAACTTTTGTCTTGAGCGAGTCCAATAAACAGCCTCACCTAAACGCAAGGTTGCTAATAAAGCATCGCGATTCATCCAAGCCATCATCAAAATATCTTTGCTACCGACTTCTTGTGCAATGACTGGAACCAAACCTTGCTCATTCCAGGTGACCGCGTCTAGCCATGGGCCAGCTGGTAAAGAGGCAATAGGGGTAAATGTGCTCATGGATTAACTTTACCGCGATTTTTAAATGCGGACTGGAATACCTTGCGACGCCATGTATTCCTTGGCTTGCTGTACCGTATATTCACCATAGTGAAAAATACTTGCAGCTAATACTGCATCTGCGTGGCCCTTAGTGATCCCATCGACTAAATGCTGTAAGTTACCAACACCCCCCGATGCAATCACCGGCACAGATACAGCATCACTAACAGCAGCAGTGAGCGCTAAATCAAATCCATCTTTACTACCATCACGGTTCATACTGGTTAACAAAATTTCTCCAGCGCCACGCTGTGTAACTTCTTTAGCCCACTCCACGACATCTTTGCCCGTAGCCGTGCGGCCGCCATGGGTAAACACCTCCCAATTGCCCGCCTCAGTTTGCTTGGCATCAATTGCCACCACGATGCATTGCGAACCGTAATAAGCTGCCGCATCAGATACTAAATCAGGGTTAGCCACCGCAGAAGAATTCATACTTACTTTATCGGCACCGGCATTGAGTAAGCGACGCACATCCGCTACAGCACGTACGCCACCGCCAACAGTGAGCGGAATGAAGACTTGAGATGCAACATCTTCAATGATGTGTAAAATGAGATCGCGCCCATCGGAAGTTGCAGTGATATCTAAAAAGGTAAGTTCGTCTGCGCCTTGAGTGTCATAACGCTTAGCAATTTCTACAGGATCACCTGCATCGCGTAATCCAATAAAGTTGACGCCCTTAACTACACGTCCTGCTGTGACATCAAGGCAAGGAATAATTCTTTTGGTTAACACTAGATAATTTTCTTTGCGTACTTGAGCGTTAACTCATCAGCATATTTTTGCGCAGCTGCGAGATCCAGATCGCCGGCATAAATAGAACGCCCTGCAATCACACCCATCACACCCTCTTCTTCAGCTTTGCATAGTGCTTCGATATCTTGATTATTCGATAGGCCACCACTGGCAATTACCGGAATACGAATGGCTTGAGCCAATTTAATGGTAGCTTCAATATTGACGCCCTTGAGCATGCCATCTCGACCAATGTCAGTATAGATAATGGCTTCAACGCCCCAATCTTCAAATTTCTTGGCCAGATCAATCACTTCATGGCCTGTAATCTTGCTCCAACCATCGGTTGCTACCTTGCCATCACGTGCATCCAAGCCAACCATGACATGACCAGGAAATGCAGTGCAAGCATCTTGTACAAAGCCTGGATTTTTAACAGCGGCCGTTCCAATAATGACGGTACTAATACCATCATCAAGTAAGCGCTCAATCGTTTCGAGGTCACGAATGCCACCACCCAATTGCACCGGAATTTCATTGCCCACTGCCTTCAGAATAGATTTAATAGCAGATTCATTTTTTAGTTTGCCGGCAAATGCACCATTCAAATCGACTAGGTGTAAGCGACGCGCACCTTTGCTAATCCAATGGGCTGCCATAGCACCCGGGTCTTCAGAGAAAACCGTGGCTTTATCCATGTCACCTTGTTCCAATCGAACACAGTGGCCATCTTTAAGATCAATTGCGGGAATGAGCAGCATAGAGAGACGTTAGTAATAAATTAAGGTTGCCAAGAAACAAAATTTTTATAAAGCTTTAAACCGTATTCCGCACTTTTTTCCGGATGAAATTGTGTTGCAAAAATATTACCCCGCGCCACCGCAGAAGTAAACCAATCACCATATTCAGTAGAACCCGCACAATCTTCTTGGCGCTGCGGTACAACATAGTAGCTATGGACAAAGTAAAAACTGCTTAAATCTGGAATGCCTTCCCAAAGGGGGTGTTTGCCATCCTGACGTACTTGATTCCAGCCCATATGGGGAACCTTATAAGCAGATCCGTCAACCTGTTTTTTACCAAGCAACTCAAAGCGACGCACCTCACCTGGAATCAGGCCTAAACAAGGTGTCCACTGCTCTTGGCTAGAACGCACTTCAGCACTCTGATCAAAAAGCATTTGTTCGCCGACACATACCCCTAAGAGTGGCTTGCTTTTTGAAGCCTCAAGCAATGCTTCTAACAAGCCAGACTCTTCGAGATGTTTCATGCAATCGGGCATCGCGCCTTGACCAGGCAACACCACACGATCTGCTGAGCGAATATCTTCAGGCTTGTGCGCAATCAAAACATTGTCATCAGGAGCGACATGATGAAATGCCTGATACACGGAACGTAAGTTACCCATTCCGTAATCGACGATCGCAATGGTTTGCGCCAAAGTTAGCCTATTGTCTGCTGTTGTCTACTGGGCAACTAGGGGGTGTCTAAATTAGAGACTACCTTTAGTTGAAGGAACGGCACCAGAAGCACGTGGGTCAATTTCTAAAGCCATACGCAATGCGCGGCCAAATGCCTTGAACACGGTTTCAATCTGGTGGTGCGCGTTAATGCCGCGCAAATTATCGATGTGTAAAGTCACGCCAGCATGGTTCACAAAACCTCGGAAGAACTCAATACTGAGATCAACGTCGAAGTCCCCCACGCGGGAACGGGTAAAGGGCACATTAAATTCCAATCCAGGACGCCCAGAAAAATCGATTACGACTCGAGATAGGGTTTCGTCCAAGGGAACATAAGAATGGCCATAACGGGTAATACCAGCTTTATCACCTACTGCCTTGGCAAAAGCCTGACCTAGGGTGATGCCAACATCCTCAACTGTATGGTGATCATCAATATGTGTGTCGCCTTTGGCGACCACTTTTAGGTCGATCATGCCGTGACGGGCAATCTGATCGAGCATATGATCCAAAAATGGGACTCCAGAGGCTAAATCAGCCTTACCGGTGCCATCCAGATTGATGGCAATTTGAATTTTGGTTTCCGAAGTGTTTCGGGTAACGTCGGCTTGCCGCATGCTTCATTGCGCCGCGAGGCGAAGTGTTGATTGAAGCCTCATAATATCATTCCTAGAAGACTTACAAATGCAGATATTGCCTCACTTTCTTTCTGATTTTTGACCCGAGTACCCTCATGAGCCGTTTTTGGAGCCCTGTTGTTCAAACCTTAACCCCCTACGTTCCCGGGGAGCAGCCGCAAATGCAGCGGCTAGTAAAGCTCAACACCAATGAGAGCCCCTATGGGCCCTCCCCAAAAGCACTTGCTGCAATTGGCGACCAAAACACTGCGGATTTACGTCTTTATCCAGATCCAGAAGGTGCAAAGCTCAAACAAGCGATCGCTAATTTGCATGGCTTAAATCCAAACCAAGTGTTTTTAGGTAATGGCTCCGACGAAGTATTGGCCCATGTTTTTGCTGGCCTACTGAAACAAAGTAAGCCAGTGCATTTTCCAGATATCACCTATAGCTTTTATCCGGTGTACTGCAAGCTCTTTGGCATTGATTACCAAACCATTCCGCTTGGCAAAGATTTTGAAATCAATCTAGCCGATTACAAAACATCGAATGGTGGAATTATTTTCCCTAATCCGAATGCGCCAACCGGCAGAGCAATTACTCGTTCAGAAATTGAAACACTTCTGGCGCGCAATACAGATTCAATGCTGGTGATTGATGAGGCTTACGTAGATTACGGAACTGAATCTTGCATCCCGCTTTTACAAGGTGCGCAATGCCCAGAAAATCTATTGGTGGTGCATACACTATCAAAGTCACGGGCACTGGCGGGACTCCGCGTTGGATTTGCGGTAGGTCACCCCGCCTTAATTGAAGGCTTAGAGCGAGTCAAAAATAGCTTTAACTCCTATCCACTGGGGCGCCTGGCGCTTGCAGGCGCTACTGCTGCCATTGAAGATCAAGCCCATCTAGAAGCTAGCTGTGCAAAAGTGATTCAAACGCGACAGACCTTAGTAGCCGCACTAGATAAGCTGGGATTTGTCACACTACCTTCAACGGCAAATTTTATTTTTACGCGCCATCCTCAACATGCTGGCGCAAAAATCTATCAAGCCTTGCGTGATCGCGGCATTATCGTGCGCCATTTCAAATTGGCACGTATCGAAGAATTTCTGCGCATCACCATCGGTACAGATGAGCAGAGTCAAGAATTGATTTCTGCCCTACAAGAAATTCTGGCTTAGTTTCTTTTCTGAATTTACTTTTTGAGACGCATCTCAGCAGCACGAGCATGCGCTTGCAAGCCCTCGCCGTGAGCTAGGGTACTGGCTACTGCGCCTAAGGTTTGCGCACCAGCTTCGCTGACTTCAATCATGCTCGAGCGCTTAATAAAATCATAAACACCCAGTGGCGATGAGAAACGTGCCGTGCGTGCTGTAGGTAAAACATGATTCGGGCCAGCGCAATAATCTCCGAGGGATTCGCTGGTGTAATTACCCATAAAAATGGCGCCAGCATGACGAATTTTCTCAGCCCACTTGCGTGGCTCTGCTGCACAGATCTCTAAGTGCTCAGCAGCGATGTCATTGGCAATATCGCAAGCTTCATTCATGTCTTTTACCTGAATCAATAAAGCGCGATTTATCAGCGAGGCTTCTATAACCTTGGCTCTAGGCATTTCAGGAAGTAGCTTGTTAATACTCGCTTGCACTTGCTCAATAAAGGCTGCATCAGGGCACAACAAAATAGATTGGGCCTGCTCATCATGTTCAGCTTGTGAGAACAAATCCATGGCTACCCAATCTGGATTACTCGTGCCATCGCACAGAACCAAAATTTCTGATGGGCCAGCAATCATGTCAATGCCAACAGTGCCAAATACTCTGCGCTTTGCGGCTGCAACATAGGCATTGCCAGGACCAACAATCTTATCGACAGCAGGAATCGTCTGTGTACCAAAAGCTAGCGCACCAACAGCTTGAGCACCACCAATAGTGAATACGCGATCAACGCCTGCCAAGTAGGCAGCAGCCAAGACCAGCGGGTTACGAGCGCCCTCAGGAGTAGGCACTACCATGATGACCTCTTTAACGCCCGCCACTTTTGCGGGAATTGCGTTCATTAATACAGAAGAGGGATAAGCCGCTTTGCCGCCAGGAACATAAATCCCCACACGATCAAGTGCAGTCACTTTTTGACCTAGACGCGTACCATCCGCTTCTTCATATTCCCAAGAATGACAACCCGCTTCAATTTTTTGCTTTTCGTGATATGCCCGCACCCTTTGCGCAGCTGTATCTAAAGCGATTTTTTGATCTGCAGGCAAGGCCACGTAAGCTTGCTCTAAATCTTTGCGAGAAATTTCTAATTCGGAAACGCTAGCAGTATTTAAACGATCAAACTGCTTAGTGAAATTGAGTACTGCCTCATCACCCTGAGCCTTGACTGCTGCCAAGATCTTCAAGACTGCAGCATCAATGGCCTCATCATCTGCCATTGGCAATGAAAGACTAGACAATAAAGTATCTTTAAAGCCTGGCTCCAGACTATTGAGACGCTTTACTTGAATGGGAGTAGAAGACATTTAAATGGGGCTTATTTCAGCAACTCAAAAATTGGCTGCAGCTGTGCATGCTTCCGCTTATACGAAGCTTGATTGACCACTAAACGCGCACTGATATCAGCAATCGGCTCAACCTCAACCAAGCCGTTTGCACGCAACGTATTTCCGGTAGAAACCAAATCCACAATCGCATCTGCTAAGCCCACTAAAGGCGCAAGCTCCATCGATCCATAAAGGTGGATCGTATCAATATGGACGCCTTTATTCGCAAAGTGTTCTTGCGCGCAATTGACATACTTGGTGGCCACTTTTAAACGAGAGCCTTGTTTCACTGCCGCAGCATAATCAAAACCTTCGCGTACGGCCACTGACATACGACATTTCGCAATGCCCAAATCAAATGGCACATAGAGACCCGCAGTGCCCTTTTCCATCAATACATCAAGGCCGGCAACCCCAAAGTCTGCTCCACCAAATTGCACATAAGTCGGCACATCTGAAGCGCGCACAATAATTAAACGCACATCCGGATTGGTTGTTTCAATAATGAGCTTGCGTGACTTTTCTGGATCCTCGAGCGGCACAATACCGACCTTCGATAGGATCTCTGCTGTTTCTTCAAAGATGCGCCCCTTCGATAGGGCTAGAGTCAATTTCATGGACTAATTATCCACTAGGCTTACTTTATGCGCTGAATATTGGCCCCTAAGAGGGTCAACTTTTGCTCCATACGGTCATAACCACGGTCTAAATGGTAAATCCGATCCACCTGAGTTTCGCCTTGAGCAGCCAAACCAGCAATCACCAAACTTGCTGATGCCCTCAAATCGGTCGCCATCACAATAGCCCCGGAAAGCTTTTCTTCGCCCTGCACAATTGCAGTATTGCCCTCAATTGCAATTTCAGCTCCGAGGCGATTGAGCTCTTGAACGTGCATGAAGCGATTCTCAAAAATGGTTTCAGTAATCGTCGAGCTTCCATTGGCTATTGCGTTTACCGCCATGAGCTGAGCCTGCATATCCGTTGGAAACGCGGGGTATTCAGAAGTACGAAAGCTCACAGCTTTAGGACGCCCTTGCATGGACGCTTTAATCCAGTCGGGCCCAACTTCCATTTCTAAACCAGCATCTTTGAGTTTGACAATGACTGCATCCAAGGTATCAGGACGGCAATGCTTTACCAATATCTCACCACCAGCAGCAGCTACCGCGCATAAAAAGGTTCCTGCTTCAATGCGGTCAGGAATGACTGAGTGTTCTGCACCGTGCAGTTTTTCTACTCCTTCAATGACTAAACGATCGCTACCAATTCCTGAAATCTTCGCGCCCATCTTCACTAGCAGTTCTGCTAGGTCACCAACCTCTGGTTCGCGCGCTGCATTTTCTAAAACGGTTGTTCCTGATGCAAGGGTTGCTGCCATCAGTAAATTTTCTGTTCCCGTCACCGTAATCATGTCGGTCAAAATAGAAGCGCCTTTTAATCGACCAAGCGGTGGCTTCGTTTCTGCTTGTATATAGCCACTCTTGATCTTAATGGTGGCCCCCATAGTCTTGAGGCCTTTGATGTGCTGGTCAACAGGGCGGGCACCAATAGCACAGCCACCTGGTAAAGACACCTTGGCACTATGCATTCTAGTGAGCAAGGGGCCCAACACTAGAATGGAAGCACGCATGGTTTTCACCATCTCATAGGTTGCTTCAGAACTTTTGATAACGCCGGCATTTAAAACTAAATGGCTGTGATCGGCCTGATCAGGAAATGTTACTGTCACGCCAATTTCTTGCAAAAGCTTGAGCATCGTGCGCACATCTTGCAGATCTGGAACATTGCGCAAAACAATGGGCTGGTCCGTTAACAAGCATGCGCATAGAATGGGGAGTGCTGCGTTCTTAGCGCCAGCAATGACAACCTCACCCTTCAGTGGGGTTCCGCCAACCATTCTTAATTTGTCCATGAAACGATTCCAGTAAAAACTTTTATGTAATAAAGAGTCAAGCTATTTTATGCGGCAGGATTTTGCGCAAATTCTTCTGGGGTATATGCCTTAATGGATAAAGCATGCACTTCTGCCTTCATACGATCGCCCATTGCCCCGTATACCAACTGATGGCGCTGAATCAAGCGCTTACCCTCAAACTGGGGGCTGACAATTGTGGCAAAAAAATGTTGTCCATCTCCCTCTACCTTAATGTGGGTGCACTCTATCCCTTGCTGGATATAGCCCTCAATCTGTTCTGGGGTTGGCAACATCTACTTCTCCTTTAATGTCTGAGCTTATAGCCCTTTTGTAGCATCCGTAAAGCAATAGCCGCAACCACTACAAAGAAAGAGCCTACGATCAATAAACTTGTCCATGGGGAAATATCAGACACCCCAAAGAACCCATAACGGAATCCATCAATCATGTAGAAAAAGGGATTGAAATGCGACACCGCTTGCCACGCTGGTGGCAAAGAATGAATGGAATAAAAAACGCCCGACAGCATCGTAGCAGGCATGATGAAAAAGTTTTGAAAAGCGGCTAGCTGATCATACTTATCCGCCCAAATACCAGCGATCAAACCCAAGCTTCCTAAAATTGCTGCACCCAGGAAAGCAAATATAAAAATCCATAGAGGATATTCAAGGCCAGGCAAACCATACCAAGCGGTAATGAGAAAAACACCTAAACCGACCACGATCCCACGAAATACTGCAGCTAGGATGTAGGCAGCATAAAACTCAAAGTGGCTTAATGGGGCTAGCAATACAAAGACTAAGTTACCAGTAACCTTCGATTGAATCAAGGAGGATGAGGTATTGGCAAAAGCGTTTTGCAACACCGTCATCATGACTAAACCCGGAATCAAAAAGGCGGTGTAACTCAGACGCCCATAAATTTCTTTACCTTCAAGCACATGACCAAAAATCATGAGGTACAAAATTGCTGTGAGTACTGGTGCTGCTACCGTCTGAAAAGCAACCTTATAAAAGCGCTTGATTTCTTTACGCAATAAAGTCGGAAAGCCACTGCCGTATTCCAAAACAGGCTTATTCAGTGCATTTTTCATCTAGCACCTCCCGACATGATGTTCACAAACACATCTTCTAAATCGGTTTTACCTTCGCCATCCTTCTTCACAGAACCATAACGAGTCAATAAGTTTGCAGTGGTATCCAAGGCAACAATCTTGCCTTGCTTAAGCATGGCAATGCGTTGGCACAAAGCTTCCGCCTCTTCTAAATAGTGAGTGGTCAACACAATCGTGTGGCCGTCTTGATTAAGTCTGCTAATAAATTGCCACAAGGATTGACGCAACTCAACGTCCACCCCTGCAGTAGGCTCATCCAAAATAATGACTGGGGGGCGATGTACCAAAGCCTGAGCAACTAAGACTCGACGCTTCATACCGCCCGATAAGGAGCGCATATTACTATCGGCTTTATTGGTGAGATCCAGGTTAGCCATAATCTCATCAATCCAAGCATCATTATTCTTAATGCCAAAGTAGCCTGACTGAAAGTGCAAAGTCTCACGCACAGTAAAGAAGGGATCAAAGACTAACTCTTGCGGCACAACACCCAACATACGGCGGGCATCACGAAAATTCTTTTGTACGTCGGCACCCATGATGGCGGCATGCCCATGATCTGGTCTGACCAAACCAGCCAAGATAGAAATTAAAGTAGTTTTACCAGCGCCATTGGGGCCAAGTAAACCAAAAAACTCGCCCGGCTCAATAGCCAATGAAACATCATTTAGGGCCTGAAGCGCGCCATAGTTTTTGGAAATACTCCGTATAGAAATTGCTGAGTGCATGCTGTTACAAACCTAGCAATGCAGAGACGCCATAGACGCCAGACAAGACTTTTAATTTTTCAGGTGCATGCACTACAGAAATAGATTGACCTTGAGCTTGCAAGGTTTTCTGCCAAGACAATAAAACTGTCAGAACGGTTGAATCAAAATCTTTCAGGGAAGAGCAATCAATATATGTCAACGTCGCAAGATTAGATAAGCCCTCTTGTTGAATTTGCAGGGCATTTTCCTGCGTGACTACCTGAGGCAAAAAGAAGGGCATGTTTATCTATTTCTAAAGGTAGGTGATTATTTGCCAGTCGCCAACTGCTTGTTGCGATCTTGTAAAAACTTAACTAAGCCATCGATACCATTTTGGCTAATCTGATTAGAAAATTGATTACGGTAAGCCTCAACTAGCCAAGCACCCATGATGTTCATGTCATAAACCTTCCAGCCATTGGCGCCTTTTTCCAAGCGGTAATCTAAAGGTACTGGATCGCCACGACCAATCACAACGGTTTTAACAATAACTTCTTTGTCATCAGGGGCGGCACGCAGCGCTTTAAATTGCACCGTCTGGTCACGCAGTTGACTCAATGCTCCAGAGTATGTGCGCATCAATAAATTTTTAAATTCAGCCGTAAGAATGGCCTGCTGCTCAGGCGTTGCTTTTTTCCAATTAGGACCCATCGCCATCTCAGTAGTGCGGCGCATATCGGTAAAAGGAACAATCTTCTTCTCAACCAAATCCATGACTTTGGGGATATTGCCTTTTTGAATATCAGGATCTGATTTCACAGAACTCATAACATCAGACACGACCATTTTGATCAAAGCATCAGGAGGGGTATTTTGATCAGGAACTTGAGCAAAGAGCGCCCCAGAAGACAGGATTAATCCTGCAGCAATCCATTGAAAAATTGTTTTAGTGATTTTCATAAGCTTTCGTCCGATTAACGCTATGTACATTAAGGCTAATTTTAGCCCTTTCAAGGCGCAACAGTTATTCGTAAGGATTTTCGTAAACCGGCATCAAAGGCTCTTCATCTTCGCGACCTTCTTTAATCTGATACTCACGACGCTGCAGATAGGCATCGCGCATAAAGCTATATTTATCAATAGCGGCACCGTCCAATAGATCGCCCGCTTCGTAATAGGTGTTGCGCGTATTTACAACCCGCAAACCAGTGATGCTATTGCGTAGACCAACATCAGGAATGTACTTAAACAAGTAATCAGACTCTAAATCGGCGCCCGTACCAAAAGTGTCACGCACCGTGCTGGGCCCAAAAAATGGCAGCACAACATAAGGACCGGCGGGGATACCCCAGACACCAAAAGTTTGACCCCAATCTTCTTTATGCTTCTCCAGACCCCCAGGTGTTGCCACATCCATCAAACCACCAATACCAAATATGGTATTGACGGCGACGCGCATGATGTCATTGAAGGCATAGTCAGGTTTGCCTTGTAAAAGATTTTGCAAGGCGGTGTAAATATCGCTGTAGTTACTAAAAAAGTTATAAATGCCCTCGCGCACAATCTCTGGCAAGATAAACCGATAAGCCGCCACTACAGGCTTTAGCAGATATGCATCAAGTCCTTCGTTAAATTCAAATACCGAGCGATTGAAGGGCTCCCAAGGATCATTCGGGGACGGCTCAACACCAGCAGGTATCGATGCGCAGCCTACAACGAGGCAGGTCATGCTAAGCAATAGCAAGCGCTTTAGTCTAACCATCCAAGGAATCACTTTGCTGCGCCCTTATCTTGGCCACTATCAGCAGCCTTGTTATAGAGGAACTGACTAATTAAATTTTCAAGCACTACTGCAGATTGCGTCTGGCTAATTTTTCCGCCTTCTGCCAACATATCGTCAGAGCCACCAGCTTCGAGACCAACGTATTGCTCACCCAATAAACCAGAGGTCAAAATTTTTGCTGCAGAATCTTTTGGAAATTTATAAGAATCTTCAATGGTCATCACCACAGTAGCTTGATATGTTTTGTCATCAAAGGAAATATTGGCAATCCTTCCAACAACGACACCAGCACTCTTGACTGGTGCGCGAGGCTTCAGGCCGCCAATGTTGTCAAATCGTGCAGAAATTTTATAAGTAGGTGCAAATGACACAGCGTTCATATTGCCTACTTTTAATGCCAGAAAGAAAGCTGCCAACAAACCAATAGCAACGAATAATCCGACCCAAACATCAATTGCACTTTTTCTCATAAGAACCTCAGTTTATTCTTTCTAATTTGAGAACATCATGGCAGTTAGCAAGAAATCTAATGCTAAAACCGCTAATGATGAAATCACTACCGTACGTGTTGTTGCTTGCGAAACACCCTCTGGTGTTGGTCGTGCTTCGTAGCCTTGATAAAGTGCGATAAATGTCACAGCCACCCCAAACACAATGCTCTTAATGAGGCCATTACCAATATCAGAAAATAGGTCAACGCCGCCTTGCATCTGAGACCAAAACGCCCCGGAATCTACGCCAATCAAAGGAACGCCCACAAAGTAACCGCCGATGACGCCCACAGCTGTAAAGATAGTTGCCAGGATTGGCATAGAAATAATGCCAGCCCATAATCTTGGCGCAATCACACGTGCCAAAGGATCTACCGCCATCATTTCCATTGCGCTAAGTTGCTCGCCCGCTTTCATCAAACCAATTTCTGCAGTCAATGAAGTTCCTGCGCGACCCGCAAACAATAGTGCGGTTATTACAGGACCTAATTCTCGAGTCAAAGACAGGGCCACCAATAGACCCAAGGCCTGTTCAGAGCCATAACGATTTAAGGTGTAGTAACCCTGAAGCCCTAATACAAAACCAACAAATAATCCGGAGACAGCAATGATGACAAAGGAGTGATTGCCAACAAATAAAATTTGATCGATCACTAAACGCGGTCTTTTCAGTAAAAATCCAGAGCGCCAAATAACTGCAAAAAATACTCGTGCTGCAAGACCCAAAGCGCTGATATTGCTGCGAATAAAAAATCCGAGGTTGCCCAGCACATCCAAAATTTTAGATAGCGCCATCATCAGACCTTCACTCCAAAATCTTCTTCCAAGGTATTTCCTGGGTAGTGGAACGGTACTGGACCATCCGGTGAAGCATCTAAAAACTGTCTTACGAAAGGATCTGAAGAGCGGCTGAGTTCTTCGGGAGTGCCTTCTGCACCAATACGGCCATTGGCAATAAAGTAAACGTAGTCCGCAATTTCAAAGGTTTCTTCAACGTCATGCGTGACCAACAAACTGGTAGCACCCAGGGCGTTATTGAGATCACGAATTAAGCGCGCCGTAATGCCAAGTGAAATCGGATCCAAGCCAGCAAAAGGTTCGTCATACATAATCAAAGGGGGATCTAGAGCAATCGCTCTAGCAAGGGCAACGCGTCTTGCCATCCCGCCAGAAATTTGGGAAGGCATTAAATCACGCGCACCGCGTAAACCGACTGCATGCAATTTCATAAGCACCAAAGAGCGCAATAACTCTTCACTCAAATTGGTATGCTCGCGCAAAGGAAAAGCAACATTCTCAAAAACACTGAGGTCAGTAAATAAAGCGCCAAACTGAAACAGCATTCCCATACGGCGTCGAGCTGCCATAAGCTCAACGGTGTTCATCTTGCCAATATCATGACCTTCGAATAAAACCTGACCTGATTGCGCTGTGAATTGACCGCCGATGAGGCGAAGAATAGTAGTCTTGCCGCAACCCGATCCACCCATAACCGCCACAACTTGACCTCGTCTGAACTCCATGTTGAGTCCAGACAAGATTTGGCGACCGCCAGGGGAGTAGGAAAAGTCAACGTCCTTGATGGCGACAACGACTTCGCCAGCGACTTTTTTACCTAAATCCAAAGAGTTTGACTGACCACTGTTCATATCTCCCTATTATCTAGGCAAAACAGATGACCCCATTAAATACTGGTCTACTGCTTGGGCACACTGACGACCCTCGCGAATGGCCCAAACCACCAGGGATTGGCCGCGACGCATATCGCCTGCAGCAAATACCTTCGGAACGTTCGTTTGATAGGCATTTTGACCCTCAACAGTCGCTTTTGCATTGCCGCGGGCATCTTTTTCAACACCAAAGGCATTTAACACTTGCTGCACTGGAGACACAAATCCCATCGCTAAAAGCACTAAGTCGGCCTTAATCTCAAATTCAGAATTTGCCACTTCTGCCATTTTTCCGTCTTTCCACTCCAGGCGGACGCCAATGAGCTTCTCGACTTTGCCATTTTTACCTTCAAAACGCTTGGTTCCTACGGACCAGTCACGCTCACAACCTTCCTCATGGGATGAAGAAGTGCGTAACTTGGTTGGCCAATATGGCCAGACCAAAGGCTTGTTTTCTACTTCTGGTGGCTGTGGCAACAATTCAAATTGGGTAACTTGTGTAGCACCATGACGGTTAGATGTACCAACGCAATCAGATCCCGTATCGCCACCACCAATAACCACCACATGCTTATCCGTTGCACGAATTTCATTTTTAAAGTCGCCGGCATTCTCTTTGTTCTGCGGAATTAAAAATTCCAAAGCATAGTGAACGCCAGATAATTCACGACCAGGCACAGGCAAATCACGTGGCTGCTCAGCGCCACCTGTAATTACCACGGCATCAAAATCTTTCATCAACTGTTCAGGTGAAACAGTCTTGGTGGAGTAATTCTTGACCTCAACACCCATTGCTTCTTTGCCAACAAAGACGCCTGTTTCAAATTTGACGCCCTCAGCTTGCATCTGCTCAACACGACGATCAATCAACCACTTTTCCATTTTGAAATCGGGAATACCGTAACGAAGTAATCCACCAACGCGATCGTTCTTTTCAAATACCGTTACATCGTGTCCAACGCGCGCGAGTTGTTGAGCTGCCGCCATACCAGCAGGGCCGCCACCGACAATCGCTACTTTTTTTCCGGTCTTGGTTTTAGAAGGTTGTGGTTTAACCCAGCCGCTTTCCCAGCCCTTATCAATAATTGCATGCTCAATAGACTTAATGCCCACCGGCGCACGGTTGATGCCCAAAGTACAAGCCGCTTCACAAGGTGCTGGACAAATACGGCCAGTGAACTCAGGGAAGTTATTGGTTGATTGCAAAACATCTAAGGCATTTTTCCAGTCATTATGGAAAACCAGATCATTGAAATCAGGAATGATGTTGTTGACTGGACAACCGTTATTACAAAACGGAATACCGCAGTCCATGCAACGCGCGCCTTGAACCTTTGCTTCCTCGTCCGTTAATGCAGCAACGAATTCTTTGTAGTGATGGAGACGTTTAACGGGCGCTTCGTATGTTTCATCGACACGCTCAAACTCCATAAATCCAGTGACCTTACCCATATCTAATCCTTAGTATCTTTTCTTAATAGCCGTATTAATTAAGCAGCAACTGTTTTGTTTTGAGTCTTTTCCCACAGCTCACCTAAAGCACGCTTGTACTCGGTTGGGAGAACTTTGATAAAGCGACCACGAGCATTTTCCCAATCAGCCAAGAGCGCTTTTGCACGCTCTGAACCAGTGTGACGGAAATGACGCTCAATCAATGTTTTCAAAATTTGCTCATCGGTTAAACGCTCGCCACCATCTTTGACATCAAGTGGGGCATGCCATTGCGCCTGAGGCATCTTGGCAATTTGCTCAGCAGAAGGCAATACTTTTTCTAAAGTGGCCATGCTGGTATTGCAACGCTTCTCAAACAAGCCATCCTCGTCATAGACATAAGCGATACCGCCACTCATACCGGCAGCAAAGTTACGACCAGTTGTACCCAGTACCACCACGGTTCCACCAGTCATGTATTCACAACCGTGGTCGCCCGTACCTTCGACAACCGTAGTAGCGCCAGAGTTACGAACCGCAAAACGCTCACCTGCAACGCCGTTGAAGAAAGCCTCACCAGCAATCGCACCATACAAAACGGTATTGCCAACGATGATGTTCTTCGCAGTATCGCCACGGAACTCATGTGGCGCGCGGACAATCACACGTCCGCCAGATAAGCCCTTACCTACATAGTCATTGCCATCGCCTACTAAATCCAAAGTGATGCCATGCGCCAAGAAGGCTGCGAAGCTTTGTCCAGCGGTGCCATTTAATTGAATATGAATGGTGTCATCAGGCAAACCGGCATGACCATAACGTTGAGCAACTTCTCCTGAGAGCATTGCACCTACAGTACGGTTTACGTTCTTCACAGGAACAATAAAGGAGACCTTTTCGCCACGCTCAATCGCCGGCTCGCTCTTCTCAATCAAAATATTGTCGAGTGCGCTAGCCAGGCCATGATCTTGAGTAAGCACTTGATAACGTGGCACATCAGCAGCCACCTTCGGCTCAGCAAAAATCTTGGTGAAATCTAAGCCATGAACTTTCCAGTTATCAATACCCTTGCGAGCATCCAAGAAATCAACACGTCCAATTAAGTCATCAAACTTACGGATACCCAATTGCGCCATGATTTCACGAGCCTCTTCCGCAATAAAGAAGAAGAAATTCACAACATGCTCTGGCTTGCCAGAAAACTTCTTACGCAATTCTGGATCTTGTGTAGCAACACCGACAGGGCAAGTATTCAAATGGCACTTACGCATCATGATGCAACCCTCAACCACCAATGGGGCTGTCGCAAAACCAAACTCGTCAGCACCCAAGAGGGCACCAATGACTACGTCACGACCGGTCTTCATCTGACCATCAGCTTGAACCCGAATGCGGCTACGCAAGCCATTGAGAACCAAGGTTTGCTGTGTTTCAGCCAAACCCAACTCCCATGGTGAACCAGCGTGCTTGATTGATGACAAAGGAGAAGCCCCAGTACCGCCATCATGACCAGCAATCACAACGTGATCAGCTTTAGCCTTGGCAACACCCGCAGCAATCGTGCCAACACCCACTTCAGACACCAACTTCACAGAGACGTCCGCTTTTGGATTGACGTTCTTTAAGTCATGAATCAGTTGGGCAATATCTTCAATCGAATAAATATCGTGGTGTGGAGGAGGTGAAATCAAACCGACACCTGGTACTGAGAAGCGTAACTTACCAATATAGTCAGTCACTTTACCGCCTGGTAATTGACCACCCTCACCTGGCTTAGCACCTTGTGCCATCTTGATCTGCAATTGATCAGCAGAACGCAAGTATTCAGCAGTGACGCCAAAGCGACCAGAAGCAACCTGTTTAATTTTGGAGCGCAATGAATCGCCATCCAACAATGGGATATTGGCCTCAACAACATCGCTTCCCAAAATACTCGATAAGGTTTCACCCTTCTTAATGGGAATACCCTTAAGTTCATTCACGTAGCGATTTGGATCTTCGCCACCCTCACCAGTATTAGACTTACCGCCGATACGGTTCATCGCAATCGCAAGTGTTGCATGCGCTTCGGTAGAAATAGAACCTAATGACATCGCGCCCGTAGCAAAACGTTTGACGATTTCTTTAGCTGGCTCTACTTCATCCAATGGAATTGCTTTTGCTGGATCAATCTTGAACTCAAACAAACCGCGCAAAGTCATCTGGCGCTTAGTTTGATCATTAATGATGTTCGCGTACTCTTTATAAGTCTGATAGCCCTTATCCGCACCGATACGAGTCGAATGCTGCAATTTAGCAATGGTGTCTGGAGTCCACATATGGTTCTCACCACGAATGCGGAAAGCATACTCACCACCAGCATCTAACATATTGGTCAAGACTGGATCGCTACCAAACGCTGCGCTATGCATACGCAGCGCTTCTTCAGCCACTTCAAATACACCAATACCACCCACATTGGACGGGGTACCTTTGAAATACTGATCAATCACATCATGATTCAAACCAATGGCTTCAAATATCTGCGAACCGGTATAGGACATATAAGTCGAGATGCCCATCTTGGACATGACTTTTTGCAAGCCCTTACCAACTGCTTTAACGAAGTTCTTAACAGCCTTTTCACCAGACAACTCACCTGACAAACCTTTTGCCATCTCTGCCAATGTTTCCATTGCGAGGTATGGATGAACTGCTTCAGCGCCATATCCAGCCAAGAGTGCAAAGTGATGTGTCTCGCGAGCGCTACCAGTTTCAACCACCAGACCAACGCTCGTACGCAAACCTTTTTGTACCAAATGCTGATGAATTGCTGAGGTTGCCAACAAAGCAGGAATAGCTACATGGTTCTCATCAACCTGACGATCACTCACAATCAAGATGTTGTAGCCAGAACGCACTGCATCCGCTGCCTCTGCGCACAAAGAAGCTAGGCGAGCTTCAATACCAGCCTTGCCCCAAGATGCTGGGTAGCAAATATCCAATTCATATGAGCGGAATTTACCGTTTGTGTAATGCCCAATATGACGGATCTTAGTGATGTCATCAAAATCTAGAATTGGCTGACTCACTTCCAAGCGCATTGGAGGGTTGATGTTGTTTGTGTCTAACAGGTTCGGCTTAGGCCCAATGAAAGACACCAAAGACATCACCATGTTTTCGCGGATAGAGTCAATCGGAGGATTGGTCACTTGCGCAAACAATTGCTTAAAGTAGTTATAGAGTGGCTTGTTCTTGTTAGATAGCACCGCCAATGGGCTATCGTTGCCCATTGATCCAATTGCCTCTTCACCATTCATCGCCATTGGCGCCATGAGGTATTTAATATCTTCTTGGGTGTAACCAAAAGCCTGCTGACGATCAAGTAATTTTGCTGCTGGACGAATATTGGTTTTCTCGTCTACCAAATCCGCTTTGCTTGCGTCCACTTCGTCAAGCTTCACACGAACTGCATCAATCCAGCTCTTATAAGGCTTGGCTTTTGATACTGCATTCTTGAGCTCAACGTCATCAATAATGCGACCTTGCTCCATGTCAATCATGAACATCTTGCCAGGCTGCAAACGCCACTTTTGAACAATCTTGCTTTCCGGAATAGGCAGTACACCTGCCTCAGATGCCATGATCACTAAATCATCATCCGTTACGTAATAGCGCGCTGGACGCAAACCATTGCGATCTAAAGTTGCACCAATTTGACGACCATCGGTAAATGCCATTGCAGCTGGGCCATCCCATGGCTCCATCATGGCAGCGTGATATTCATAGAAAGCACGGCGATTGTCATCCATCAATGCATGCTGTTCCCATGCCTCTGGAATCATCATCATCATGGCTTGAGCCAATGGATAACCTGCCATTACCAATAACTCTAAACAGTTATCAAAGCATGCTGTGTCTGACTGACCTGGATAAATTAATGGCCACAATTTTTTTAAATCATCGCCCAATACTGGGGAACTAATAGCACCTTCACGGGCGTTCACCCAGTTCACGTTTCCTTTAACAGTATTGATCTCACCGTTGTGCGCAATCATGCGATACGGGTGAGCTAATTCCCATGCAGGGAACGTATTGGTAGAAAAACGCTGATGCACTAAGGCTAGTGCGGATACGGTGCGCTTATCTTGCAGATCTTGGTAATAAGCACCTACTTGATTTGCTAAGAGCAAACCTTTGTAAACAATCGTACGCGCTGACATAGATGCAACAAAATATTCTTTGCCATGCTTCAAATGCAAATCTTGAATCGCATGACTTGCTGTTTTACGAATCACATATAACTTACGCTCAAGTGCATCGGTCGTCATGATGTCGCGGCCACGACCAATAAAAATTTGCCGAATAAAAGGTTCAGTCATCTGTACAGTTGGGGACATCGGCAACTTCACATCCACCGGAACATCTCTCCAACCCAACACAACCTGACCCTCTAAACGGACTGTGCGCTCTAATTCTTGTTCGCATGCTAAACGGGAGGCATGCTCCTTAGGCAAGAAAATCATACCGACGCCATACTCACCGAAGGGTGGCAATGTAACGCCCTGCTTAGCCATCTCTTCGCGATAGAGCGTGTCAGGAATCTGAATCAAGATTCCGGCACCGTCACCCATCAAAGGATCGGCGCCGACTGCACCGCGGTGATCTAAGTTCTCAAGAATCTTCAAGCCTTGAGCAACAATCTCGTGCGATTTTTTGCCTTTGATGTGGGCAACGAATCCTACGCCACAAGCGTCATGCTCATTTTGGGGATCATATAAACCATGAGCGATTGGACGAAGATCTGAATTGAATTGTGTAGTCATAGTATTTCCGAGGGGCGACAAAGGCCTGATTACTTTTGGAGGATCAAATATAGGTGAATACCCATGCTGATGCAATAGAAATAAAATTAATCTGTCCCATTTAATTATGTGCCGCACCAAAATGAATTACTGAAAAAGGGACAGAGTCAAGAAAATCACCTCGGCAAGGTAAATTTAGTACAACTTAAAAGCTTTCTAAGCTTTTGAATTTAAAGTAATTATTTTTCTCGGGCGCCCACGGTGACGAATTTGGGCCAGCTCAGGGCTGTCTTTAAAGAGCTTTTGGGCGTAAATATCACTCACCCAAGGTTTGGAACGAACCAAGGACTCGGTGATTTGCCTGTCTTCCCAATGGGGTGCGCCCTCTTTTACAAAGGTAGCCCAACCCATTTGCCTTTCAAAAGGCGTATTACCTAATCGCCAAAAGTTCTGATGATCGACTAACCAGGGTTCAGAGTTTCCGCCAATGTGACTAACAAAACTTGTCCAACTGGAGTCTTGTGGACTGGATTCATAACCAGATCTCACTGGATTTAATTCAATGTAACGCTGGCAACGTAAAAAATAATCAGGATCAATTAAGGACGAGCGATAGCGTCCTTCCCAAATAGTTCCTGATCGTTTGTGCTGTTGATTGAAATATTGCGCATAGCGCCTTCCCAAAGACTGCATGGTTTTTGCAAGTGAATCTTCTTTTTGCGGGGTTAACAATAAATGCACATGATTGGGCATTAATGCAAAAGCATGTACTGAGCAAGAAAATTGCTTAGCAGCTTCTCGCAGCCACTCTAAATAAATACGGCGATCTTCTTCGCTAAAAAAAAGTACTTCTCGATTATTACCACGCACCATGACATGCATTGCCTGACCTGGTATGACCGTGCGCGCTTGCCGAGCCATGATGTCAATACGCTACTGAAGTTCGCGTACGCCGCCGCCGTTAGAGAACTCAGGGATAAACCAATCGCCATCGACCTGTGTTACTCCACTGGGCACTTCACGTGCCTCTTGTGGCACATCCTTCAAGGCAATACCCATATAAGAAATCCACATAGGCAAAGCCAAGCCACCACCAGTTTCACGATCACCTAAGCTCGCTGGCTTATCAAAACCAATCCACGCGATCGCTACAACTTTAGGGTTGTAGCCAGCAAACCAAGCATCATGTGATTCATTGGTTGTACCGGTTTTTCCAGCAATATCATTACGGCCTAACTTAGCACGAGCGGATGCTGCAGTTCCCGTCTTCGTTACCTCTTGCAGCATGCTATCCATCACAAAGGCAGTGCGAGCGTCTAAGACTCTTGTTGCATCTTCGCGAGCATGGGTTGGCTTCGCTTCAAATAAAACTACGCCTTTGGAGTCGACCATCTTGTCAATCAGAAATGGGTCAACGCGATAGCCGCCATTGGCAAATACGCTATAGGCTGATGCCATTTGTAGTGGAGTAACAGATCCCGCGCCCAATGCCATTGTCAAATAGGGTGGGTGCTTTTCTGGTTCGAAACCAAAACGCTGAATATATTCCTGTGCATAAGAGGGGCCAATAGCGCGAATGATGCGTACTGAAACTAAGTTTTTAGATTTAGCTAAGGCATTGCGTAAACGCATCATGCCGTCATACTTCCCATCGTAATTCTTTGGCTCCCAAGCTTGGCTGCCAGTCTCCATGCTGCCGATAGATAGAGGTGCATCATTTACGACAGTGCTTGGAGAAAAACCTTTTTCAATTGCGGCTGCATAAATAAAAGGCTTGAAGGAGGAACCTGGCTGACGCAGGGCTTGAGTAACGTGATTGAATTGATTGCGGCGGAAATCAAAGCCACCTACCAAAGACAGGATGGCTCCGGTTTCAGCGTTCATAGAGACAAAAGCAGCCTCTACTTGCGGCAACTGCGCCAACTTCCACACTCCACCATCTGATAGCAATCTCACGATCGCGCCTGGACGTAAACGTTTTTTAGGCTGAGCGCTATCAGTGAGCGATGCTGTAGCCAACTTCAGACCTTCGCCTTTAATTGCAATCACATCACCTGTTGAAATCATGACCTGCATTTCTTTTGGTTTGACATCGAGCACAACACCAGACTGCAAATCATCTAACTGTGGGTAAGCCAAAAGAGCTTCATCGATTGCGCGTTGACGTTTTACGGGATCCTCAGGCAGTGTGATGAATCCCTCTGGTCCGCGATAGGCATGACGTAAGTCGTACTCAAAAATGCCACGGCGCACTGCTTTATAAGCCGCTTCCTGATCAGCCTTCAAGATCGTCGTATACACATCGATACCTTGAGAGTAGATTGCATCGCCATACTGCGTAAAGAGTAATTGCCGAACCATTTCAGCAGGGAAATCTGCCCGCACACTGAATTCATTGCCTAGGCCGCGAATATGTAACTCCTCAGCGATCGCCTTTTGATAATCCTCTTGTGAGATATAGGACAAATCGCGCATCCGCTGCAAGATATATTCTTGACGAATCTTGGCGCGCCGGAAATTGGTCACGGGGTTATAGGCTGATGGCGCCTTAGGCAATCCTGCCAACATAGCCGATTCTGCAATAGTGATGTCTTTTAGTTCTTTACCAAAGTAAATTTGCGCCGCACTAGAAAATCCGTAAGCCCTTTGGCCCAAGAAAATCTGATTCATATAGATCTCAAGGATCTTGTCTTTGGTCAGTTGTGATTCAATTTCCCAAGACAATAAGACTTCATATATTTTGCGGCTAAATGTTTTCTCATTGCTGAGAAAGAAATTTCGTGCGACTTGCATCGTGATAGTGGAGGCGCCCTGAGAAAGGTTGCCACGCAGATTGGTCACTGCCGCCCTAAGGATGCCAACATAATCAACACCCCCATGTGAATAAAAACGATCATCCTCAATAGCGAGAACTGCATTACGCATACTTTGTGGAATCTCATTCAAAGGAATCACCTTACGGCGCTCCTCACCAAACTCACCAATCAAAACCTTATCCGCTGTATAGATCCGCAAAGGCGTTTTCGGGTTGTAATCCGTTAAGGCAGAAATCTTGGGCAAATTGGGTTTAGCAATTAAAAATGCATAGCCCATTAATAGCGCCACCACCACTGCAAACACCACGCCAATAATGAGTAGGGCTTTGACTAATGGATTGCTAGAAGATCTTTGAGGATGTGCTTGTGCCCCATATTGCCGAGGACGTCTGTCAGGCTGACGGGGGGTTCGCTGATTGATCGGCGGCTTGTCTTTAGGGGGTAGAGCCATATGTCCAAATTATAGGGCGCTTAAGCAATTCCCTTAAAAGCTCCAAAACCCTGGTTTTAGAGTTTCCCAAAAGGCGCTTTCCGATCCCAATTTAAGCTTTAGCCGATGGTTTTTATATTCCAAGAAATGAAGAATATTGCCATGCCATCACGCCATATTTCCCCACAATCTTTTGACTCTATTTTGAGCGAACTCGGTGATGATCCAGCCATCCCAGATCCCCATGGAATTCGTAAATCTGGCGCCCCAAAGACCGCCATTCCTCAAGCCCCAAACCCTTCAAAATCTCCCTCTTTTTTCGATCCCGTACGTCAGCCTGAACTCCTCAATCAAGTAAAAAAATTAGGGGCTTTCTTAGCTTTAGCCCTGTGTTTTGTGGGCTTGATCTTCGGCTTATTTTTGGCTTACGACAGCTCTAAAAGCAGCTCAGATACACAAGCCGGGGACTCCAATATCCAGATATTGAAACTACAAACGGAATTGGCCTTAATGCGCAAGGAGCTTGATGAAGATTTTGATTCTCTATATGAGGAAATAGAATTATTAGAAGTGAGTATTCACTCATTAAAGGAGATAAAGCCCAATTCCAAGGCATTCACAAAGCCAAAACCCCATCCTCATGAGCAGGAGTTACGTCGTTGGCGTTATTTAGGCAGCAGTCAAATGGGGGACATCCAGCAGGCCCTTTTCCATCAGGGCAAATCTCATGCCCTGTTTTCTAAAGGCGCTTTGGTTCTAGGTGAATGGCGTCTTACTTCAATCGAAAAAGAGCTTGTCACCCTTACTCACCCACAAGGCAAATCTCTTGTTCTTCACACCATGAAAAGCGAATGACTAAAACCCAAAAAAGATGGCTTCACCTACTGCTGACCCTGGTCATTTCTATCTCCTTTTTAGGGCGCCCAAGCTACGGAAATATGCCAAGCCAAAACTTGGCACAAATGCCAGTTAGCTTACATTTCTCAGATATCGAAGTTACCGAGCTTTTACAGGTTTTGGCAAAGCTTGGTGGCAGCAACTTTTTACTGAGTGATTCCATCAAAGGGAAGGTTTCTATCAACCTTAACAACACCCCTTGGCAAACCGCACTTCACTCCATTTTGGCTAGCAGGGGTTTGCGCATTATTCGTAATGGCGATATTTATTGGATTGGACCACATGCTGAAATCCTGGCTTTTCAAAAATATCGTCGTGAGGATGCAGCACTTCCTTTTGGAGGAGATCACATTCATAGCCCAAGACAAATTTTGATCGAAGCTCGGATTGTTGAGGCGGATGAGCGCTTTGCAAAGGAGCTTGGGGTTAAGCTGGGATCTCAGGCCAATGCCCTTGGTGGCAATACCGATCGAAACATCGTTGGCAGCCTAGATTTGAGTGGTGCTGGTCTGAGTGGATTTAACCCTGCGAGCATGGCGGCAACCCTGGTTTCTAAAAATGCTCAGCGGCTTTTGCAGATCGAACTCTCCGCCCTGGAGTCAGAGGGACAAGGCAAGATTTTGTCCAACCCGCGCATCATGACAGGGGATCAGGTAAAGGCCACGATTGAACAAGGTACTGAGCTACCCTATCAAACGACCTCACAAAGCGGCAGCAAACTCCAGTTCCGAAAGGCCAACTTACGTTTAGAGGTACTTCCGAAGATTCATCCAGATGGAAAAATTTCCATGCTCGTTGGGATCAATAAAGACACTATTGGCATGAAAACTGAGCAGGGATATGCCATTGATACCAAAAGCCTGAGTTCAGAGGTGACCGTAGAAAACGGGGGCACCGCCATTATTGGCGGAATATTTCAAACTACAGAGCGGGAGGATGAGGTGAAGGTTCCGCTCTTAGGAGATATTCCTATTATTGGTCACTTATTTCGCCATAAATCCACATTACAAGATAAAACGGAGCTACTAGTCTTCTTAACACCCACCGTTCTAGACAAACCCTAATAAAATCGAAGGGTGAACTCTTCAACCAACAATATCTTCCTGATTGGCCTCATGGGCGCCGGAAAGTCGACCGTTGGTAAAGTGCTGGCAAAAAAATTAGGGCGCCGATTTTTAGATGCTGACCATCTGATTGAAGATCGTTGTGGCGTGAAGATTCCCGTTATCTTCGAAATGGAAGGTGAAGAAGGATTTCGCAAACGCGAAGCACAAACCATTCGTGAAGTGACTGCCGAACATGACATTATTTTGGCAACAGGTGGTGGTGCTGTTCTTCTGCCAGAAAATCGTCAAGCACTCAGCGAACAGGGCACCGTCATTTATTTGCACGCTAATCCCATTGAACTATGGCATCGCACTAAGGGTGGCGAGGGACGTCCTTTATTAAAAAGTGGTGACCCTAAAAAAATTCTAGAAAACTTATATGCGGTTCGCGACCCTCTCTATCGTGAAATTGCTGACCATGTCATTGAAACTGGAAAACCCAGCGTTAATCAATTGGTCAACACCTTAATCATGCAGCTTGAACTTTCGAACTAAATACGATGATGAAAACACTTGAAGTTGATCTTGGTAGCCGTAGTTATCCTATTTACATTGGGGCTGACTTAATTGATCAACCCGCTTTATTTAGCGCCTGTGAAAAAGCAACTTCCATCTACATTGTTACCAATACCACCGTTGCCCCACTGTATGCAGAGCGGCTTACGAAAACCTTAGCAAGCTTTGGTAAAGCGGTAAAAACAATTGTCTTGCCAGATGGGGAGTCTTACAAAGACTGGAAAAACCTTCAACTCATATTTGATGATCTTTTAAAGTTTGGTGCTGATCGCCAAACCATGTTGGTGGCATTAGGTGGTGGTGTGATTGGGGATATGACTGGCTTTGCTGCGGCGAGCTTTATGCGGGGCGTGCGCTTCATTCAGGTGCCTACGACATTATTAGCGCAGGTAGATTCTTCAGTCGGCGGAAAAACGGGCATCAATCATCCGCTTGGGAAAAATATGATTGGCGCGTTTCATCAGCCAGCCGCAGTGATTGCCGATTTAAATACCTTAAAGACATTGCCTGCCCGCGAACTCTCTGCTGGACTAGCTGAAGTAGTAAAGCATGGCGCTATTGCTGATGCCGTCTTTTTAGATTGGATTGAGGCCAATGCAAGTGCTTTGTTGGCATGCGATACCGATGCTATGGCTCATGCTGTTTTACGCTCCTGCGAAATTAAATCTGCTGTGGTCTCCGCCGACGAGCGTGAGGGAGGCATTCGAGCGACTTTAAATTTTGGCCACACTTTTGGTCATGCTATCGAAGCAGGCATGGGCTATGGCGAATGGTTACATGGTGAAGCCGTAGGTTGCGGCATGGTCATGGGCGCCAATCTATCCTGCCGACTCAATCACATTAGTCAAGACGATGTAGCACGGTTGACCAAGATTATTCAGTCCATGAACTTACCGATCGTGCCCCCCAAATTTGGCGCAGCCCGATATATGGAATTGATGCAAGTTGATAAAAAAACAGAGGGCGGACAAATTCGCTATGTGATTCTTGAGAAGATCGGCAAAGCACAAATTAAGAGTGTGCCCGATGCACAGGTGATTGAAACTTTAGCAGCCACAGGGGCTGCTTAAAAGAGCTTAGTTTTTTTCCAATTCAATATTGATAGCCTGACCTGCTTGAGCACTAGCAAACTGCGACAGATCACTCAATAGCTCGCATCCCGTTTTAGTATCGAGCCATAAAGGTTGAGCCATAGATCCAGCCCAGCGATAGTGATACCCACCCGATTTAGCGGCAACCCAAATCTCGTGTAAAGGCGGCTGGGTATTGACTACGATGACGCTTTTATCCCGAAAGCGAATATTGATGACATTGCCACCTTGACGCTCAACATCTAAATCCAGATCCAGCGCATCATCTGCCGACTCAAGCGCCATTTCTATAGAGTGTAATAAATGGGCTCCTAACTGATGGAATTGCTTGTCATCAATGCTTTCAACGCTTAAATTATTTGGATTCATCCCAGAGCCCTGCATGCTATATTCAATCATTCGTTTTAGAGACATTCATGATAGCGATTATTCATAGAGCCCTTGGCATTAGTTTCCTAATATCCCTTGTTGGATGTGGGGTTAGGGGTCCATTGGTTTTGCCAATTATTCCGCCAGTTCCTCCAGCGCCCACCGCGCCCGAACCCAAGGGAATCCTCTATCCACCCCAGGCTCCTGAAGCCGCCCAAACACCAACAAGCAATGACAAGTAAAGCCATACCACTACCACAATTAGCTGGATTTACGGAGCGTAATGGCTCTTGGTATGCTGAAGAAGTTCCTTTGGCAGATTTAGCGAATGAATTTGGCACCCCGCTTTACGTCTATAGCCGTAAAGCCCTCACCGAAGCCTATCAAGCGTATGACCGCGCATGCGTAGATGCAAGCGGTAAGCGTCGCGCACGAGTTCATTACGCCATGAAAGCCAATAGCAATTTAGCGGTAATTGATTGCTTTAAAAAATTAGGCGCTGGCTTTGACTTAGTGAGTGGCGGAGAGCTGGCTCGTGCTTTAGCAGTTGGCGCCGATCCTAAAAGTCTGGTCTTTGCAGGCGTTGGTAAATCAGCTGCAGAAATTGCACAGGCTCTTGAGGCCGGTGTGAAATGTATCAACGTGGAATCGATCGCTGAGCTTCATCAGATTAATCGCGTTGCTAGCAAGCTCAATTGTCGCGCGCCGATTTCCATACGAGTCAATCCAGATGTGGATGCACAAACACATCCTTATATTTCCACGGGATTAAAGGGGAATAAATTTGGTATTGCGTATCACGAAGTTTTAAATACTTATCGTGAAGCGACTCAACTCTCTCAGATTGATGTTGTTGGAATTGATTGTCATATTGGCTCTCAAATTACGACTACTGCACCCTACTTGGATGCTCTAGATAAAGTCTTGGACTTAGTAGAGCATTTAAAGAAAGAGGGCATTGTCATTCACCACCTTGATCTTGGTGGTGGGCTGGGCATTTCTTATAGCGATGAAACGCCGCCTGATATCACCGAGTTCACCAATACCTTGCTCAATCGCGTAGCCGAGCGTGGTTTTGGACATCTCGATGTTGTATTAGAACCCGGTAGATCTCTTGTAGGTAATGCCGGCATCTTGCTAACCAAGGTGGAGTATTTAAAGCCTGGTGTTGAAAAGAATTTTTGCATTGTGGATGCAGCGATGACTGAGCTCATGCGCCCCGCTCTTTACGAAGCGCATCATGGCATTGTTCCAGTGCAAAAAAAGGCGGCGAAGGCCTCTACTTATGATGTCGTTGGCCCCGTTTGCGAATCTGGCGACTGGCTTGGAAGAGACCGTAATCTTGCAGTGGAAGAAGGTGATCTGCTCGCAATTCTATCGGCAGGTGCTTATGGCTTTGTAATGGCCTCTAACTACAACACCCGTCCAAAACCTGCTGAAGTCATGGTCGACGGAAAAAATGTTTATGTCATTCGAAAGCGTGAAAACACCAAAGACTTATTTGCTAGCGAGACAGTGCTACCAAAATAAAACTGAAAAAAATTGGCAATAAAAAACCCCGCTACATCAGCGGGGTTTTTGTTTTTTACTGAGTGGCTTAACGCAAACCAGCCATGTAATCAGAAACAGCCTTCATTTCTAAATCAGACATTTTGCCCGCAATCGTCGTCATCATCGGACCATTTTTACGAGTGCCATTACCAAACGCAAGCAATTGGGTATATGAATACTCAGCCCATTGCCCACCCAAACGTGGATACTGATTTGGAATACCAGCACCAGTTGGGCTATGACAAGCAGCACACGCTGGCACGCCTTTAGCAGCGATACCGCCGCGATAAATACTTTGACCTAATTCGATCGTGTCTTTATTTTGAGCAACGCCTAATGATGGCTCTTGCTTAACTAAGAAAGCAGCAATATTGTTCATATCTTGCTCAGTCAAAGTAGCAGCCATACCCATCATGACTGGATTTGCACGAGTGCCTTCTTTAAAGTTTCTGAGTTGCTTTGCAGTATAGGCAGCATGTTGAGCAGATAACTTAGGCCATGTTCCTGTGGCGCTCTGACCCTTAGGGCCATGACACGTAATACAAGCAACTACGCCACGGCTTGCGTCACCAGCAGAATACAGAGCCTCACCGGCAGCTGGATCGACTTTAGGCTTGCCTGGAACTGCAGCTTTAGCTTCAGCCATAGGTGCTGCGGGCGCAGCATCTGCAGCATTCGCAAGACCAGCAATACCTGTCAATGCAAAAAATGAGAGGGCTACAAATCCAGCGCGTAAGCTAGTTAATTTGGAGATTTGGGAGGTTTGACGCATTATGTTTACCTTGGCAAAAATTCCTAAAAGTGTTTGGGCCCTACATTTACAACCTTTTTACCCAACACCATGAGATATTTCATGATTTTGCGTGATTTTACAATAGCTTCTGGACATGTCTAAACTCTTTCAAGCCCGCTTCGCGACCACAGTCAATGACACCCATTGCCTGCCTGCCACTCCACTCCGTGAGGTGGCTTTTGCTGGTCGATCCAACGCCGGTAAATCCAGCGCTATAAACGTCCTGTGCAACCAAAAAAGGCTGGCTTTTGCTAGTAAAACCCCTGGTCGCACCCAACATATCAATTATTTCGGTCTTTTTGCTAAAGATGACCTTTTAGCCTATTTAGTCGACTTGCCAGGGTATGGCTATGCTGCGGTTAATCATGAGACCAAATACCACTGGAATGCCCTCCTAAGCGATTATTTGCAGGAGCGTGAGCAGTTAGTCGGGATGGTGCTGATTGTGGATGCTAGGCGTGGCATTACCGACCTAGATGAACAAATGATTCAATGGTTTGTGCCAACCGGCAAACCTATTCACATATTGCTTAGTAAATGCGACAAACTGAACAATAGTGAATGTAAGCATGTCCTTGAAGCCGTTCGCAAGCAACTCCAGCAATATGATCCAGCTTTACCAGAGGGCACAGGGGACTCAAAACAACTTACGGCACAATTATTTTCAAGCACCAAACGCATTGGTCTTGAAGAAGCCGATAATTTAATTATTAAATGGTTATTTTAAGCAGAAACTCATGAAGATGAAATCACCAACTAATTCTGTATTGCAATTTCCGGCTCACCGTCCACGTCGTATGCGTCGTGACGATTGGTCTAGACGCCTGATGCAAGAAAATCATCTTTCAGTCGATGATTTAATTTATCCCGTGTTCCTGCTTGAAGGTAAAGGGCAATCTCAAGCCGTCGCTTCAATGCCTGGTGTCAATCGTGTATCCCTAGACCTGCTGTTGCCTGTTGCGCAAGAGTGTGTAGATTTAGGCATTCCAGTGATGGCGCTTTTTCCAGTAATCGACGCCCCTCTCAAAACTCCCGATGGAAAAGAAGCAAGTAATTCCAACGGCTTAATTCCAAACGCGGTTCGTGAACTCAAAAAACTGTTTCCGAATTTAGGCATCATGACTGATGTTGCCTTGGATCCCTATACAAGTCATGGACAAGATGGTGTACTTGATGAGCATGGTTGCATTCTGAATGATGAGACCACCGCCATCTTGGTACAACAAGCACTTACACAAGCAGAAGCAGGCGTCGATATTGTTGCGCCCTCAGACATGATGGATGGACGTATTGGCAAGATTCGTGAAGCGCTTGAACAAAAGAAATTGATCCATGCGCGCATCATGGCTTACTCAGCCAAATATGCCTCTGCGTTTTACGGTCCCTTTAGGGACGCTGTGGGCTCTGCAAAGAACCTTGGTAAGGCAGATAAAAAAACCTACCAAATGGACTACGCCAATACTGACGAGGCTTTGCGGGAGGTTGCCATGGATATTAGCGAAGGTGCTGATATGGTCATGGTGAAGCCAGGTATGCCTTATCTAGATATTGTTCGTCGGGTTAAAGAAGAATTTAGTTACCCCACTTTTGCCTATCAAGTCAGCGGTGAATACGCCATGCTTAAAGCAGCCTCACAAAATGGTTGGTTAGATCACGACGCAGTCATGATGGAATCTCTGATGGCATTTAAGCGTGCCGGCGCTGATGGTGTTCTCACTTACTTTGCGCTAGAGGCTGCACGCTTAATCAAGTCAGCAAAGTAATTCAGGTTTACTGCGACTCAGATATCTTTTTGAGTCGCTCAACAAAGCGTTGTGGAGGCATATAACCAATCACACGCTGATCTTGTAACTCCTGGGAATCTTGATTGAATATCAAAATTCCGGGTGGCCCAAACAATCCAAAACGTTTTAATAAAGCCTGATTGTCCGGGCTATTTTTAGTGACATCAGCTTGTAGCAATACAAACTGTTGCAAGACCTTACTCACCTCAGGATTTGAAAAGGTATTGACTTCCATTTCTTTACAACTGATACACCAGTCTGCATAAAAATCTAGGAGTACTAATTTTTTTGCTTCTTTTGCTGTACGCAGTTGTGCTTCAAGTTGGGTCGGAGACTGAATCACTACAAAAGACAAATCCCCCACCTGATGAACGCGCTGACCATTTACTGTTTTGGCTGAATCAGCAACATTGTTTTTTTGGAGCAAAGGTGAAGCAATCCAAGCTGCAGTAGCGACCAACAAAACACCTAAGGTGCGTTGTAACCAGATCATCCAAATCCCTGTTGAGGGAATTAAAATTCGGGCCTCAACAGCAATAAAGAGTAATGGCAGTCCCATACCCAAAGCCATGATGAAGAGCAGGCCTGCTCCCAAGCTGATAGAGCCTGTTTGCGCAATAAAGGCCAAAACACCTGCTAAAGGCGCTGTAATACAGGGACTGGCCACCAGCGTGGAAATACCCCCCAAGGCAAAAGCCCCTATGACATTGCCACCTTGATGGCGCCCTGCTAACCTATCTACCTGCTGATGCCAAGAATGAGGCAACCTGAGCTCATACAGACCAAATAAACTGCCTGACAGGGCTAAGAGCAGTACAGAGAAGGCGACCAAAGCAATTGGGCTCTGTAAAGCTCTTTGAACGCTAGCACCGAGCGCCGCCATCAAGACGCCAGCCAAAGCGTAGACCAGAGCCATCCCCAAAACATAAGACAGCGCCAAAACACTGGCACGAGACTTAGAAACAGTTTTGCCACCTTGTGATCCAAAGATCACGCTCGACAAAATCGGCAACATGGGCAATACGCAGGGTGTGAATGCCAAGGCCAAACCCAAAATAAAGAATGCTAAAAATAAATAGGTTGTTGACGTGCCCTCTAAGAATCGGCCAATAGCATTAACGTCATCACGCTCACGCCACAAGTCTGCCAAACCAAAATTTCCGGGCGTGCTTTGAACTGGTGGATTTTCCAGCAGCTCAGGTATAGGTGCGGCTTTGACGCCAGGGCCCGCGAGTAAAAATTTTAGGGTCATTGGCGGATAGCAAATACCCGCTTCAGCACAACCTTGAAGTGATACTTCAATATGGATAGGCTTGCCCGGTAGCGGCTTCACTTCCAATAAAACCATGAAAGGCTGCTTGTAGATCTGTAATTTTTTCTGAAAAGTTTCATCAAACTTTTCGATTCCCATAGGCAGAGAGGGCTTTATATTCATTAGCTTCTCAGCTTGCGAGCCAGCCTCAAATTTTAAGGACTCTTGATAAATGTAATAGCCCTTGGCTGGAAGAAATTCAATTTCAATTTGATTGGAATTCTCAAGCCAAGTCGCTTCGACCCGAAAGGCTTTTTCTGGCGGCAGAAAATCTTGTGCGGCAAATACATGGACTGACACCAACACCAGTAATGCAAAAACTAATTTAAGGAATGATCGAATTCTCATACCTTTGAATTTACCTCAGCTTGCACCCACTTGCCGTATTGCTGTGCATATTGCTCTGGCGAAAATGCGAGGATCTCTGGAAGATCGTAGGGATGATGTTCTTGGATATATTTAGTAATCTCTGGCCACTTGCTCTCGGTAGTTTTTGCGGACAAGAGAACTTCATGGTCTTCGCAAACATTACCTTCCCAACGATAAACAGATTGCATGCCATCCACCAGTTGCACACAAGCTGCCAATCTCGCCTCCACTAATGCACGGGCCAATTCCTTAGCAGCCACCATATCAGGCAGGCTTGTAACTACCACGAGCAGCTTATTGGGATTAACCGGAGGGTTTTGAGACATACCGTATTTATAAACCTATCAATGAAAAAAGCCAGACCGAAGCCTGGCTTTTCAACGCAACTGAAAGACTTAAGCCTCTTCAGCTACTACTGCTGTTTCATCCACTTCTGGGCGATCAACCAACTCAACCAAAGCCATTGGCGCGTTATCGCCATGACGGAAGCCAAACTTCAAGATACGAAGGTAGCCACCTGGACGTGTTGCATAACGTGGGCCGAGCTCTGTAAAGAGTTTGGTCACGATATCGCGATCACGTGTGCGATTGAATGCCAAGCGACGGTTTGCCAAGTTGTCTTTTTTACCCAAGGTAATCAAAGGCTCAACAACCATGCGCAATTCTTTTGCTTTTGGCAAAGTCGTTTTAATGACTTCGTGCTCCAAAAGTGAATTGGACATGTTGCGCAGCATCGCCAAGCGATGTGAAGATGTTCTATTTAGTTTGCGTAAGCCGTTTCCGTGACGCATGATGCTTCCTTTCTAATTATTTCTCGAGGTTAGCTGGAGGCCAGCTTTCGAGTTTCATGCCAAGACTTAAGCCACGAGCAGCCAATACATCTTTGATTTCATTCAAAGATTTACGACCCAAATTAGGCGTCTTCAACAATTCATTCTCTGTACGTTGAATCAAGTCACCGATGTAGTAAATGTTCTCAGCCTTCAAGCAGTTTGCAGAGCGAACTGTGAGCTCGAGATCATCAACCGGACGCATCAACATTGGATCAACCATTGAAGAGCGGCTTGGTGCGAGATCACCAGAAACTTCGCTGCTTTCGAGGGCTGCGAATACAACTAACTGATCAACTAAGATGCTAGCTGCTTGACGAATTGCTTCCTCAGGAGACAACACACCGTTAGTTTCGATAGTCATTACGAGACGATCGAGGTCGGTACGTTGCTCAACACGAGCAGACTCAACAGCATAGCTAACACGACTTACTGGACTAAATGAAGCATCCAATACGATGCGACCAATGATCTTAGTAGTTTCGTCGTTGTATTGACGAACGTTACCAGGAACATAGCCACGGCCTTTTTCAACCTTGATCTGCATGTCCAACTTACCACCAGCAGATAAGTGAGCAATAACGTGATCAGGATTAATGATTTCTACGTCATGTGGCAAATCGATATCTTTTGCGGTAACAACGCCTGGGCCTTCTTTGCGCAAATTGATAGTAACTTCGTCACGTGACTGCAACTTAAATACGATACCTTTGAGGTTGAGCAAAAGGTTTACAACGTCCTCTTGAACACCATCTAATGTGGAGTACTCATGAACTACACCTGCAATAGCTACTTCAGTTGGCGCATAACCAACCATCGAGGACAAAAGTACGCGACGTAATGCGTTTCCGAGTGTGTGGCCATAGCCACGCTCGAACGGCTCCATAACAACCTTAGCTTGGTTGGCGGTAAGCGCTTCAACAGAAATAATTTTTGGCTTGAGCAAATTTGTTTGCATATTTTTTCCTTGAGAGTGCCTAATTAGCGTGAATACAATTCGACGATCAAACTTTCATTAATTTCACCGCTGATATCTTCGCGGTCAGGCACTTGCTTAAATGTTCCTTCGAGCTTAGTTGCATCAACTGACACCCAAGTAATGGCGGCCATTTGTCCAACTAAATTCAGTGATTCAGTAATACGTGCTTGCTTCTTCGCTTTTTCACGAATAGCAACAACATCACCAGGCTTAACCTGAATAGATGGAATATTCACTGGGCTACCATTGAGCAAGATTGCGCAATGGGATACCAACTGACGTGCTTCAGCGCGTGTTGAACCAAAGCCCATGCGATAAACCACGTTGTCTAAACGTGACTCAAGCAACTGGAGCAATGTTTCGCCAGTGTTGCCCTTACGACGCTCAGCTTCTGCGAAGTAACGACGGAATTGACGCTCTAATATTCCATAGATACGCTTAACCTTTTGCTTTTCACGCAATTGATTACCGTAATCAGATGTTCTTGAGCCAGATGTACGACCATGCTGACCAGGCTTAGTATCTAACTTGCACTTGTCTGACAGGGCGCGACGTGCGCTCTTTAAAAATAAGTCGGTACCTTCCCGACGTGCTAATTTGGCCTTAGGCCCTAAGTAACGTGCCACGATGCTTTCCTTTCTTTGCCGCAGTCTTTCGACCGGCGGTGAGTTCACCCTTTTAAATCAGGCGAACAGTGGGCTTTAATAAAAAACTACTAAAACTTGTACTGCCTACTTCCTAGCTTAGATACGACGACGCTTAGGAGGACGGCAACCATTGTGTGGAACTGGAGTAACGTCTTGAATCTCAGTGATCTTGATACCCAATGAGTTCAATGCACGAACAGCGGATTCACGACCTGGGCCTGGACCCTTGATCTGAACTTCCAAGTTCTTGATACCGCATTCAACGGCTGCTTTACCAGCAACTTCAGCAGCTACCTGAGCAGCAAAAGGTGTTGATTTACGTGAGCCCTTGAAGCCCTGGCCGCCAGAAGTTGCCCATGAAAGCGCATTTCCCTGACGATCAGTAATCGTAATAATGGTGTTGTTAAAAGAAGCGTGAACGTGTGCAATACCGTCAGCAACGTTCTTTTTAACCTTCTTACGAGCGCGCTGTGAAGCGGCAGAAGCGGATTGTTGTTTTGCCATGTCAATAAACTTTCTTGATTATTTCTTCAGTTGCACGCCAGACTTGCGTGGGCCCTTACGGGTGCGCGCATTAGTCTTAGTACGTTGACCACGTACAGGCAAGCCCTTACGATGACGTACGCCACGGTAGCAACCTAAGTCCATCAAACGCTTGATGCTCATAGTTACTTCACGACGAAGGTCACCTTCAGTGATGAACTTACCTACTTCATCACGCAACTTTTCCAAGTCAGCGTCAGTAAGATCTTTTACTTTTTTGTCGATAGCAACACCTGTGGTTTTGCAAATTTTGTTAGCACGAGTAGTGCCAATGCCAAAAATTGCTGTCAAACCGATGACAGTGTGTTGATGATTTGGGATATTTACCCCAGCGATACGTGCCATGAGATTTCCTCTTAATTAACCAGATCAGCCTTGACGCTGCTTATGACGTGCATCTGAAGAACAGATCACACGCACAACACGTTTGCGCTTAATGATCTTGCAATTTCTGCAAATACACTTAACGGATGCTAAAACTTTCATAACTCACCTCTTAAAAATAGGTACTACTTAATCTTTACTTCGCGCGGAAAATAATTCTGGCTCGCGTCAGGTCGTAAGGAGTCATCTCCACCGTCACCTTGTCTCCCGGCAAAATTCGGATGTAATGCATCCGCATCTTTCCGGAAATGTGGCCTAGAACTACATGTCCGTTTTCCAGCTTCACGCGAAACATCGCGTTCGGCAAATTCTCTACAACTTCTCCCGCCATCTGAATGACATCGTCTTTTGACATTCAGTTAAGCGCCCATCTTAAAGTTAGCTTTTTTCATCAAAGAGCCGTACTGCTGTTGCATAACAAATGACTGAACTTGCGCCATGAAATCCATTGCAACAACAACAATAATCAACAACGAAGTGCCGCCAAAATAAAACGGCACGTTGTACTTTAAGACCAAGAATTCTGGCAACAAACAAACCAAAACCATATAAATAGAACCAGCCAGGGTTAAACGCACCAAAATCTTATCGATATAACGCGCTGTCTGATCACCAGGACGAATACCTGGAACAAATGCACCACTCTTCTTCAAGTTATCTGCAGTCTCACGGCTGTTAAAGACCAGTGCGGTGTAGAAAAAACAGAAGAAAATGATTGCAGCTGCGTACAAAATTGTATAAACCGGTTGTCCTGGGGCCAATGTTGCTGCCAAATCTTTAATAATTCTGCTGAACATATTGGTTGGCTCGCCAGAAGTAAACCAGCCGGCAATCGTTGCAGGGAACAAAATAATCGATGAAGCAAAAATTGGAGGAATAACACCGGCCATATTTAACTTCAATGGGAAGTAAGAAGATTGGCCACCATAAATCTTGTTGCCAACTTGGCGTTTAGCGTAGTTCACTAAGATACGACGCTGACCACGCTCTACAAACACCACAAAATAAGTCACTGCTACGCAAATAACAACGATGAGCAATGCAGAAATAATATTCATTGAACCAGTACGTACCAGCTCTAACAAGCTAGCTAATGCATTTGGCAAGCCAGAAACAATACCGCCAAAAATAATGATGGAGATACCGTTGCCTAAGCCGCGCTCAGTAATTTGCTCACCAAGCCACATCAAGAACATCGTGCCGGTTACCAAAGTAACTACAGTATTTACTTCAAACATTAAGCCTGGGTTAATTACTAAACCTGGTTGCGCTTGCAATGCAACGGAAATTCCTAAAGCCTGGAAAGTTGCCAACAACACAGTACCGTAACGGGTGTATTGGGTAATCTTACGTTGACCAGCTTGACCTTCTTTTTTCAAAGACTCCAAAGAAGGAACAACAATCGTCATCAACTGCATGATGATCGATGCAGAGATATAAGGCATGATTCCCAAAGCGAAAACCGTAAAGCGTGACAACGCTCCGCCTGAGAACAAGTTAAACATTCCCAAAATACCGTCTTTTTGGCCAGCAAATAATTGCGCCAACTGATCAGGGTCGATACCAGGAACTGGAATATGAGCACCCAAACGGAACACGAGCAGGGCCAACACCAGGAAAATCAAGCGATGGCGTAATTCGCCAAACTTGCCTCCTGCTGCTGCAGTGCTTGCGTTATTGGTAGGTGCTAATGCCATATTTATTAAAGTGACCTATTAAGCCAATTCAACCAATTTGCCGCCAGCTGCTTCAATAGCTGCTTTTGCGCCAGCAGTTGCTGTGATGCCCTTTAGGGTCACAGCAATCTTGAGTTCACCAGTTTTAATAACTTTAATAGCGTTGATTTGCTCACCAGCAAAGCCATGAGCCTTCAATACCAAGAGATCTACCTCTGGCAAGTTGATTTTTGCTAAGTCGTTCAAAGTAATTTGACCAACGTGACGACGTGTCAAAGACACGAAACCGCGTTTTGGCAAACGACGATACATAGGCATCTGACCGCCCTCGAATCCGACCTTATGGAAACCACCAGAACGGGATTTTTGACCTTTGTGACCACGGCCAGCAGTTTTACCAAGACCAGAACCAATGCCGCGTCCAACGCGACGACGGTTTTTCTTGGAGCCTTCTGCAGGTTTGATTGTGTTGAGTTGCATATTCTTCGCCTATTTACTTGCTAGTTATGAGCCAATGACTTTAACTAGATAAGAAACTTTATTAATCATGCCGCGAACAGCTGGGGTGTCTTCCAATTCAGAAACTGAATTGATACGACCTAGGCCTAAGCCACGTACAGTTGCACGATGGCTTTCGCGTGTACCGATCAAGCTGCGTACTAATTGCAGTTTGACTTTGGAGTTAGATGTTGTCATTTGTATATTCCTAATCTTTTGGTCTTAGCCGAGAATCTCTTCAACTGACTTACCGCGCTTAGCAGCAATCTCAGCAGGAGTACTCATCTTGCTCAAACCATCAATCGTTGCACGAACCAAGTTGTATGGGTTTGTAGAGCCAAGTGACTTAGCAACCACGTTTGTAACGCCCATTACGTCGAAGATCGCGCGCATTGGGCCGCCGGCAATAATTCCAGTACCGTCTTTAGCAGGTGAAATCAAAACACGTGATGCGCCATGCTGGCCAGTAACCGTGTGTTGCAAAGTACCCTTGCGCAAGGAAACTTTGATCATCTTGCGACGAGCTTCGTCCATTGCCTTTTGAACAGCAACTGGAACTTCTTTTGATTTGCCCTTACCCATGCCGATGCGACCATCGCCATCGCCAACTACAGTGAGAGCAGCGAAGCCGAGAATACGGCCACCCTTAACCACTTTAGTCACACGATTAACAGCGATCATCTTCTCGCGAAGACCATCATCACGCTCTTCGTTTTGCATCTTAGTTTGCATTTTTGCCATGTTTTTTCCTAAACCCTATTAGAACTTCAGGCCGGCTTCACGCGCAGCTTCAGCTAAGGCCTTAATACGGCCGTGGTAACGATGACCGGAACGATCAAAAGCAACATCAACAACGCCTGCCTTAACAGCACGCTCAGCAACTAACTTGCCGATTTGTTTTGCCGCTTCAGCGTTGCCGCCGTTTTTGATCGCTTGGCGCAAATCTTTTTCCATTGTTGAAGCAGCTGCTACAACTTTGGTTCCGCATGGGCTATAAACCTGAGCAGAAATATGTGTATTGCTACGGATAACTGTTAAGCGATTTGCCAATGCTTCGGCAATGCGAATACGAGTCTGCCGAGCACGTCTTTGTCTGGATTCGTCTTTATTCATTTTCTAATCTCGCTTACTTCTTCTTGGTTTCTTTCAGATGCACAACTTCGTCAACGTAGCGAACACCTTTGCCTTTGTATGGCTCTGGTGAACGGTATGCGCGAACTTCAGCAGCGACCTGGCCAACTTGCTGCTTGTTGGAGCCTTTAATAATGATTTCAGTTTGCGATGGAGTCTCCGCTTTTACACCCTTTGGCAGGTTGTAAATAATGTCGTGTGAGAAACCCAACTGCAATTTCAATGTTTCGCCTTGGGCAGCAGCACGGTATCCAACGCCTACTAAACTGAGCTTGCGCTCAAAGCCAGTAGTTACGCCAACAACCATGTTGTTAACCAAAGCACGTACTGTACCTGACTGAGCACCAGCTTCTGGTGAGTCGTTATTTAAAACAACTGTCAATACGCCATCTTCTTGTTTCAAACCAACAGAAGGATGCAAGTTATGAGTCAAAGTACCCAATGGGCCTTTAACAGTAACGGTTGCACCGTTGATGTTGATTTCAGCGCCCTTAGGAACTGTAATTGGTGATTTACCTACGCGGGACATATTTCGCTCCTTAAGCTACGTAGCAAATAACTTCGCCGCCCACGCCTGTTGCACGTGCTTTACGGTCTGTCATTACGCCTTGAGGGGTTGAAATAATTGCAATGCCCAAGCCATTCATTACTTCTGGAATGTCATGACGGCCTTTATAGATACGTAGACTTGGTGTTGAAACACGGTCAATACGCTCAATAACAGGACGGCCTGCATAGTATTTGAGATCAATATGGAGCACTGGCTTAGCTGCTTCACCTTTGATTTCAAAATTCTCGATATAGCCTTCATCTTGCAACACTTTTGCGATGGCTACTTTAACTTTTGACGACGGCATCAAGACTACGGGTTTCTGCACTGCTTGCGCATTGCGGATCCTTGTCAACATGTCGGCGATTGGATCGCTGATACTCATGAGTTCTCCTAATTCTTTCGCCGCTTACCAGCTGGCCTTGGTTAAACCGGGGATTTCGCCACGGAAGGCGATTTCACGAATCTTGCTACGAGCCAAACCGAATTTACGGAATGTGCCACGTGGGCGACCGGTTAATGAACAACGATTTCTTTGACGAATCGGGCTTGCATTACGTGGAAGTGCTTGTAGCTTCAAGCGTGCTTCGTAGCGCTCTTCATCGCTACGAGCTTGATCAGCAATGATCGCTTTCAGTTCAGCACGCTTGGCAGCGTACTTCTCTACAGTTTTTGCGCGCTTATTCTCGCGCTCAATCAGGGATAGTTTTGCCACGTTAGCCTCTTAATTGCGGAAAGGGAATTTGAATGCTGCCAACAAAGCTTTTGCTTCTTCGTCGGTTTTAGCAGTCGTCGTAATACTGATATTGAGGCCGCGAAGCGCATCAATTTTGTCGTATTCGATTTCAGGGAAAATAATCTGCTCTTTAACGCCGATGTTGTAGTTACCACGGCCGTCAAATGCCTTACCGGAGATTCCACGGAAGTCACGTACGCGTGGCAATGCAACAGTAACGAAACGATCCAAAAATTCGTACATGCGCTGACCGCGCAATGTCACCATGGCACCAATTGGGTAGCCTTGACGAATTTTGAAACCTGCAATAGCCTTTTTAGCTTTAGTTACTACTGGCTTTTGGCCTGCAACTTTAGTTAAATCACCAACTGCATTTTCGATAATCTTCTTGTCGTTCACTGCATCGCCTAGGCCCATATTTAGGGTTACCTTGGTGATACGTGGAACTTCCATTACTGACTTGTAGCCAAACTTAGCGATCAAATCAGCAACAACTTTAGCTTGATAGTGCTCTTGAAAACGTGTGCTCATAATTTCTCCGTGCCCCTTATGCGCTTAACGTTGCGCCGGTGGTTTTGAGGAAACGCTGTTTTTTACCATCAACGAGTTTGATACCAACACGTGATGGCTTGCCGTTACCGTCAACCACTGCCACATTAGAAATGTGAACAGGCATAGTCTTGTCAATCATGCCGCCGGTTACACCTGCAGCTGGGTTTGGCTTAACGCTCTTTTTATAAATATTTACGCCTTCGATCACTAATTTGTTCTCGAGAACGGCCGTTACTGTTCCTTGCTTGCCCTTATCGCGGCCAGTCAACAGAACTACGGAATCACCTTTACGAATCTTTTTCATATCAGCCTCTTAAATAACTTCGGGGGCGAGAGAAACGATCTTCATGAACTTTTCAGTACGCAACTCGCGCGTCACTGGTCCAAAGATACGTGTGCCAATTGGCTCTAACTTAGCGTTGAGCAATACCGCAGCGTTTGCATCGAACTTAATCAATGAACCGTCTGGACGGCGAACACCCTTAGCAGTTCTCACTACTACGGCGTTATAAATGTCACCTTTTTTTACACGGCCACGTGGAGCAGCGGATTTCACGCTTACTTTGATGACATCACCGATACTGGCGTAACGACGCTTAGAGCCGCCCAATACCTTGATGCACAAAACTTCACTGGCGCCAGTATTATCGGCAACCTGTAATCTACTTTCGGTTTGTATCATTTCTAATCCCCAACTTATTGGCCAAAGGCAAACAGTCTTGGTTCCGTCTATGGGCTTTAACGAAAGTTAGAGCCCGGAATTAATGAAAAACACTGCTTCTCCAATAAAACTAGAGAAGCCTTCTATTCTACTACGCAAAACAGGGATTTGGGAAGAAACTTCGCCAAAATCCCCAATATTTCTTTAAATACCTTTTGAAGCTTCAACTAAACGGGTCACAACCCAAGATTTAGTACGTGAAATTGGCTTAGATTCAGCAATTTCAACGGTATCACCCATCTTGTATGTGCCAGCTTCGTCATGAGCATGGTACTTTTTGGATTGGCCAACATACTTACCAATCACTGGATGCTTAACTTGACGCTCAACTAATACCGTCACAGTTTTTTGCATTTTGTCACTAACAACGCGGCCCACGAGGGTGCGGCGCAAGGGTTTAGATAATTCTGTCATATCCCTTTTTCCTTATTTCTGTGCAGTCTTTTGGGCGATAAAAGTCTTCACACGAGCGATGTCGCGCTTATTTTTACCCAATTGGCTGGTATTTGTGAGTTGCTGAGTGCCTTTTTGCATGCGGAGCTTGAAACCGGTCTTAAGCAACTCGGTTAACTCTGCATTCAAAGCAGTCAGATCTTTTGAAGCTAATTCTGTATTTTTCATAATCTCTATCCCGATCAACCTAAGTGGCGAATCACGAAAGTGGTCTGTAAAGGCAACTTAGCAGCAGCAAGCTTAAACGCTTCGCGCGCCAAAGTTTCGTCCACTCCATCCATCTCGTACAAAATCTTGCCTGGTTGAATTTCAGCTACGTAGTACTCTGGATTACCTTTACCGTTACCCATACGTACTTCAGCAGGTTTTTGTGAAATTGGCTTATCTGGGAAAATGCGAATCCAAATACGGCCACCACGTTTAATGTGACGAGTCATTGCACGACGTGCTGACTCGATTTGACGCGCAGTTAAACGACCGCGTCCAACGGCTTTTAATCCAAAGTCACCAAAGGCTACAGAACTACCGCGTGTTGCTACGCCAGTGTTACGACCTTTTTGTTCCTTACGATACTTACGACGCTTTGGTTGTAGCATGCTTACTCTCCTGACTTCTGCGTATCTGCGGCAGGTGTTTCAACCTTGCGCACACGCTTTACTGCTGGCTTAGCAGCAACTAATGGCTTGTCAGCGCCAGCAGCTGGTTTACGAGCAGCTGTTTTGCTTGGAGCACGACGAGTTTTCTTTTCTTCGGCAGCAGGTTCAGCGGATGGAGTTGCTACTTGAGCTTCTGCACCACGACCTAATGTGTCGCCTTTGTAAACCCAAACTTTTACACCAATAATGCCGTATGTTGTTTCAGCTTCTGATGTTGCGTAATCAATGTCAGCCTTCAATGTATGAAGCGGAACACGACCTTCACGGTACCATTCGCGACGAGCAATTTCAGCGCCGTTCAAACGACCAGAAGACATGATCTTGATACCTTGTGCACCAAGACGCATTGCGCTTTGCATCGCACGCTTCATTGCACGACGGAACATGATGCGCTTCTCTAACTGTTGAGTAATAGAGTCAGCAATCAATTGCGCGTCAACTTCAGGCTTACGAATTTCTTCGATATTCACATGAACTGGAACGCCCATACGCTTTTGTAATTCGCGGCGGAGAACTTCAATATCTTCGCCTTTTTTACCGATTACAACACCTGGACGTGAGCTATAGATAGTGATGCGTGCATTCTTTGCAGGACGCTCGATAACTACTTTGCTTACTGATGCATTCTTCAACTTCTTCTTGAGATAGATGCGGACATCTACGTCCTCTTTCAGCATCTTTGCGAAGTCAGTATTGTTTGCATACCAACGTGATGTCCAATTCTTCGTTACCGCGAGTCGGAATCCGGTGGGGTTTATCTTTTGGCCCATATATTTCCTTAGTTACTCAAGGTCACGCTAATGTGACAAGTTTGTTTTTCAATTTGATTGCCACGACCCTTAGCGCGTGCGGTAAAGCGCTTCAATGAAGTGCCTTTATCAACAATAATTGCTGAAACCTTGAGCTCATCAATATCAGCACCAGAATTGTGTTCAGCGTTGGCCATTGCGGACTCAACAACTTTCTTCACAATGAAGGCAGCTTTCTTAGGGCTGAATTGCAAAATGTTTAATGCGCGAGCAATTGGCAAACCACGAATTTGGTCGGCGACCAAACGTGTCTTTTGCGCAGAAATGCGGGCACCCTTGTGAATAGCTTTAACTTCCATCATCATCCCCTTACTTCTTCGTTACTTTCTTGTCAGCAGCGTGACCTTTGAAAGTACGGGTCAAGGCAAATTCGCCTAACTTATGACCCACCATGTTTTCTGATACATAAACCGGAACGTGCTGACGACCGTTATGAACAGCAATTGTCAGACCAATAAAGTCTGGAAGAATTGTTGAACGGCGTGACCATGTTTTGATCGGCTTCTTGTCTTTGTTGGCTTGTGCGACTTCAACTTTGTTTACCAAGCTGGCTTCGCAAAATGGGCCTTTTTTAGCTGAACGTGTCATATCTATTTTTCCTTAATCGCTTAGCGCTTTTGACGGCGTTGAACGATCATCGATGTTGTACGCTTGTTACGACGTGTACGATAACCTTTGGTTGGAGTGCCCCATGGAGATACAGGTACACGGCCTTCGCCAGTTTTACCTTCACCACCACCGTGTGGGTGATCTACTGGGTTCATTGCCACACCGCGAACGGTTGGGCGAATACCACGCCAGCGATTTGCACCTGCTTTACCGATAACTCTCAGGCTATGCTCTTCGTTACCAACTTCACCAATGGTGGCGCGGCACACAATCAGAACACGGCGAACTTCACCGGAACGCAAACGAACCTGAGCGTATACACCTTCACGCGCTAACAATACTGCTGAACCACCAGCAGAACGGGCTACTTGAGCACCCTTACCCGGCATGATTTCTACGCAGTGAATTGTGCTACCAACTGGAATATTGCGAATTGGCAAATTGTTTCCAGATTTAATTGGCGCTTCTGAACCGCTCATTAAAGATTGGCCAACAGTCATACCTTTAGCAGCAGGAATATAACGACGCTCACCATCAGCAAACACGATCAACGCAATGTTTGCGCTGCGGTTTGGATCGTATTCCAAGCGTTCAACTTTTGCTGGAATACCATCTTTGTCGTTGCGTTTGAAGTCAACAACACGATAGTGATGCTTATGACCACCACCTTTATGACGGGTAGTGATGTGACCGTTATTATTACGGCCCGCTTTTTGGAACTGTGGCTCTAGCAATGGTGCAAAAGGTTTACCTTTATGGAGGTCAGGATTGACCACCTTTACCATTGAACGACGACCTGGTGAGGTCGGTTTTGTCTTCATCAAAGGCATGATTAATTCGCCTCCGCTTCAAAGTTAATTTCTTGACCTGGCTTCAAATTCACGTAGGCCTTCTTAGTGTGGTCACGACGACCTTCAAAACGGCCATAGCGCTTAGGCTTACCCTTTTGATTTACGATTTGAACTGAGTCAACTTGCACTTTGAAGAGCAATTCAACTGCCTGTTTTACATCGCTCTTGTTTGCGTCGCGAGCTACTTGGAAAACTACTTGTTCGTTCTTCTCTGCAACCATAGTGGCTTTTTCAGAGATAACCGGTCCAAGCAGAACCCTCATCAGGTTGTGATCGTTTTTACGGACTTGGCTCATTTCAGCAACTCCTCAATTTTTGCGATCGCAGCTTTGCTTACTAATACTTTTTTGTATTGAACCAAAGCTAATGGATCAGCATGCTGTGGCTCACATACAGCAACCTTATGCAGATTGCGTGATGCCAAGTACAAATTCTCGCTAACCTGATCAACAATAATCAAGACTGAATCCAAGCCCATTGCTTTAACTTTGTCAGCCAAAACTTTAGTCTTTGGAGCGTCAAGAGAAAATTGATCAACTACATTCAAACGACCTTCGCGAGCTAACTGAGACAAAATAGATCTCATACCAGCGCGGTACATTTTCTTGTTTACTTTTTGGCTGAAATTCTCTTCTGGAGAATTCGGGAATATACGACCACCCCCACGCCACAGCGGGGAAGAGCTCATACCAGCACGTGCACGACCAGTACCCTTTTGACGCCAAGGTTTTTTGGTTGTGTGCTTAACTTGCTCACGGTCTTTTTGCGCACGGTTACCACTACGTGCATTTGCTTGATAAGCCACTACAACTTGGTGTACCAATGCTTCGTTATATTCACGTTCGAATACTTCTGGTGAAGCTTGTACGCCTGCACCTAAAGTACCGTTGTCTTGGAGAAGCTTAAGTTCCATATTCGCTCTCCTTATTTCTTCTTCAACGGTGTCTTCACCGCTGGAGTAACAATAACTTTACCGCCTGGGGCGCCTGGAATAGCGCCTTTAACCATGATGAGATTACGTTCTGCATCAATGCGTGCGATGACTAAATTTTGAACTGTTTTGGTAACGTCACCCAAGTGACCAGTCATGCGCTTACCAGGGAAAACACGACCTGGATCTTGCGCCATACCGATTGAGCCTGGTACGTTATGTGAACGTGAGTTACCGTGGGATGCGCGACCAGAAGCGAAGTGATAACGCTTAATGGTTCCGGCGTAGCCCTTACCGATAGATACGCCTTGCACGTCCACTTTTTGACCAGCAGTAAAAGCAGCTTCAGCAGGAATTACTTGTCCTGGTGTCATTTCTGCGATTTTTGCTGCATCTAATGTGAATTCGTTGAGACCGTTACCAGCCATCACCCCTGCTTTAGCGAAGTGACCAGCCATTGCTTTGGTAACGCGAGTAGCTCTACGTGTGCCATGTGCCAACTGGATAGCATCATAGCCATCAGTTGCCTGGGTCTTGATTTGAGCGATTCTGTTGTCGCTCACGTCAATTACGGTTACAGGGATTGAATCCCCTTCGTCCGTAAATAGACGGGTCATGCCGACCTTGCGGCCGATTAAGCCTAAGCTCATATTCATGCTCCACGCCGACTTCGATTGGTCGGCAAAATTAATTTAAGTGATTTACAAGTAAAAGTACTTCTAAATCAATAACTTATAACGTTTTTAATGCTGATAAAACCTTCAAATTCGCCCAAATAATTGAGTGAAGCCTTAGATTCTATCCCGAAAAGCCAGTCTTGACAAGCAAAAAGACTGGAAACAACAAATTACTGCAACTTAATTTCGACGTCCACACCTGCTGGAAGATCTAATTTCATCAAAGCATCTACAGTTTTCTCTGTAGGATCAACGATATCCATCAAACGGAGATGGGTACGGATCTCTAACTGATCACGGGATGTCTTGTTCACGTGTGGTGAACGCAAGATATCAAAACGCTCAATACGGGTTGGCAAAGGTACTGGACCCTTAACAACTGCACCGGTACGCTTAGCTGTATCAACGATTTCAGCTGCAGACTGGTCAATTAAACGGTAATCAAATGCTTTAAGGCGAATACGAATTTTTTGGTTTTGCATATTAATTCCAAAGAGCGTTGTGGTGCTGCCACGTTATACATCTAAAGAGCTCGGTGACATCAGCAGCACTGATGTCACCGGTTAGCAAACCGCTAAATAATTTAATACTGACTACTTAAGCCAAAATCTTTGCAACCACGCCGGCGCCAACAGTACGGCCACCTTCACGGATCGCAAAACGTAAACCTTCTTCCATCGCGATTGGTGCGATGAGTTTTACGGTAATTGTGACGTTATCACCAGGCATCACCATTTCTTTGTCTTTTGGCAACTCGATTGAACCCGTTACGTCCGTTGTACGGAAGTAAAACTGTGGACGATAGTTGTTAAAGAATGGTGTATGACGACCACCTTCATCTTTACCCAAGATGTAAACCTCGGCTGTAAAGTGAGTATGTGGGGTGATTGAACCTGGCTTAGCCAATACTTGGCCACGCTCAACTTCTTCACGTTTTGTACCGCGCAATAAGATACCAACGTTATCGCCTGCTTGACCTTGGTCGAGCAATTTGCGGAACATTTCAACACCAGTACAAGTGGTCTTGAGTGTTGGCTTGATACCAATAATTTCAATCTCTTCACCAACCTTAACGATACCGCGCTCGATACGACCTGTAACAACAGTACCGCGACCAGAGATAGAGAACACGTCCTCTACTGGCATCAAGAACGCACCGTCAATAGCACGCTCTGGAGTTGGGATGTAGGTATCTAAAGCTTCAGCCAATTTCATGATGGCTTCTTTACCCATTGGGCCTTCGTCGCCTTCTAAAGCTAACTTAGCAGAACCTTGAATGATTGGTGTGTCATCGCCTGGGAAGTCGTATTTAGATAGAAGTTCACGAACTTCCATTTCTACGAGTTCTAACAATTCAGCGTCATCAACCATGTCGCACTTGTTCAAGAAAACAACGATGTAAGGAACACCAACTTGGCGTGCCAAGAGGATGTGCTCACGAGTTTGTGGCATTGGGCCGTCAGCAGCAGAGCAAACTAAAATTGCGCCGTCCATCTGAGCAGCACCAGTAATCATGTTCTTAACGTAGTCAGCATGTCCTGGGCAATCGACGTGAGCGTAGTGACGGTTTGCTGTCTCGTACTCAACGTGCGCTGTATTAATCGTAATACCGCGTGCTTTTTCTTCAGGAGCAGCATCGATCTGATCGTATGCTTTAGCTTCGCCACCGAATGCTTTTGAAAGCACGGTTGCAATTGCTGCTGTCAAAGTCGTTTTACCGTGGTCAACGTGACCGATGGTGCCTACGTTTACGTGCGGTTTTGTCCGCTCGAATTTTTCTTTTGCCATTTTTGTCTGCCTTCTTTAGCTAGTCAATATTCAAAATTAATGTGGATAGATTACTTCGCTTTAGCAGCCATGACTGCTTCAGCAACGTTCTTAGGTGCTTCGGAATAATGCTTAAATTCCATGGTGTAGGTAGCGCGACCTTGGGTCAACGAGCGCAAGCCAGTTGAGTAACCAAACATCTCTGCCAATGGCACTTCAGCACGAACGATCTTGCCGCCGCCTGGAATGTCATCCATACCTTGCAAAATACCGCGACGTGATGAGAGGTCACCCATTACGTTACCCATGAAATCTTCTGGTGTTTCTACTTCAACAGCCATCATTGGTTCTAGCAACACTGGTGCTGCTTTGCGCATACCGTCTTTGAATGCCATTGAACCCGCCATCTTAAATGCGTTTTCATTGGAGTCAACGTCATGGTATGAACCGAAAAATAATGTTGCTTTGATATCTACAACTGGATAGCCAGCCAAAATACCGGAGTTCAATGTTTCGCGAATTCCTTTTTCTACTGCAGGGATGTATTCACGTGGAACTACACCGCCCTTAATAGCATCAATAAATTCAAAACCTTTTCCTGGCTCTTGTGGCTCAAGCTTCAATACCACGTGACCATATTGACCACGACCACCAGATTGCTTAACGAATTTACCTTCGATTTCTTCGCAAACCTTGCGAATAGTTTCGCGGTAAGCAACTTGCGGCTTACCAACAGTAGCCTCAACGCCAAATTCACGACGCATACGGTCAACCAAAATTTCCAAATGGAGCTCGCCCATTCCAGAAATAATTGTCTGGCCAGACTCTTCATCTGTCTTAACGCGGAAAGAAGGGTCTTCTTGTGCCAAGCGGTTCAAAGCAAGGCCCATTTTTTCTTGGTCAGGCTTAGTTTTTGGCTCAACAGCCTGTGAAATCACTGGCTCTGGGAATACCATGCGCTCCAAAATCACGATGCTATCTGGATCACACAAAGTTTCACCAGTAGTTGCGTCTTTTAGACCAACTGCTGCAGCGATATCGCCTGCGTAAACTTCTTTAATTTCTTCACGTTGGTTTGCGTGCATTTGCAACAAACGACCAACACGCTCTTTCTTACCCTTGATAGGGTTGTAGATAGTGTCGCCAGATTTCATTACGCCTGAGTAAACACGGAAGAAGATGAGCTGGCCAACAAATGGGTCAGTCATGATCTTAAATGCCAATGCAGAGAATTTCTCAGCATCATCAGCTTTACGGGTTGTTGGTGTCCCATCTTCCAATTCACAAGGAACTGGTGGAACATCCAATGGGGATGGCAACAACTCAACCACCGCATCCAACATCGCCTGAACGCCTTTGTTTTTGAAAGCAGTTCCACACATCATTGGAATGATTTCGTTAGCAATCGTGCGTTGACGCAATGCTGTTTTGATTTCTTCTTCAGTCAGCTCTTCACCGCCGAGATACTTTTCCATCAACTCTTCTGAACTTTCGGCGGCGGCTTCAACCATCTTTTCGCGCCACTCATCTGCAGATGCTTTTAATTCAGCAGGAATTTCTTCGTAGGTAAATTTAGTTCCTTGTGAAGCCTCATCCCAATAGATAGCCTTCATCTTTACCAAATCCACAACGCCTTTGAAGTTTTCTTCTGCGCCGATAGGAATTTGGATCAAGATAGGGTTTGCCTTCAAGCGCAACTTCATCTGGTCATAGACCTTGAAGAAATTGGCGCCTGTACGGTCCATCTTGTTTACAAATGCCAGACGTGGCACTTTGTACTTGTTAGCCTGACGCCAAACAGTTTCTGATTGTGGCTGTACACCACCTACCGCACAATAAACCATGCAAGCGCCGTCCAAAACGCGCATTGAGCGCTCAACTTCAATAGTGAAGTCTACGTGTCCTGGGGTATCAATAATGTTGATACGGTGCTCTGGGAAATTACCAGCCATGCCCTTCCAGAACGTAGTAGTAGCAGCAGAAGTAATCGTGATACCACGCTCTTGCTCTTGCTCCATCCAGTCCATGGTTGCAGCGCCATCATGCACTTCACCAATCTTGTGATTAACACCGGTGTAGAACAAAACGCGTTCTGTTGTTGTTGTCTTACCTGCGTCAATGTGCGCAGAAATACCGATATTGCGGTATTTGTCGATAGGGGTTTTACGTGCCACTGTTGGTGCCTTTTCTTTACTATTTGATTAGAAGCGGAAATGTGAGAAAGCTTTGTTAGCTTCTGCCATACGGTGAACTTCTTCACGCTTCTTCATTGCGCCGCCACGACCTTCAGCAGCCTCTAATAATTCGTTGGCCAAACGTTGCGCCATCGATTTTTCACCGCGCTTTTTAGCGGCTTCGCGCACCCAGCGCATTGCCAAAGCTGAACGGCGTGATGGGCGAACTTCAACAGGAACCTGGTAGTTAGCGCCACCAACACGACGGCTCTTCACCTCAACCATTGGCTTAACGTTGCCCATGGCTGTTGAGAATACTTCGAGTGGCTCTTTATTTGCTTTTTTCTCGATGTGATCAAAGGCACCGTAAACGATACGCTCTGCAACCGATTTCTTGCCGTCCAACATGAGGACGTTCATGAATTTAGCTACTTCTACATTACCGAATTTTGGATCCGGCAAAATTTCCCGTTTGGGAACTTCACGACGACGTGGCATAACAACTCCTTCAGTTCAGTTAGGGGTGGCCCACATGGATCACCCGCTCCGGTTGTCCTACTATTTAGAAAAACTTCTAAACGGAACAACCACTTACTTGTCTTTTAAGTCTGACAAACGAAGACTTACTGCAAATACTTTAAGTTGCTATTAAGCAGCTTTCTTAGCGCGCTTAGCACCGTACTTAGAACGTGATTGCTTACGGTCTTTAACACCTTGCAAGTCAAGCGAACCGCGAACGATATGGTAACGAACACCTGGCAAATCCTTTACACGACCACCGCGAATTAACACTACTGAGTGTTCCTGGAGGTTATGGCCTTCACCACCAATGTATGAAATAACTTCAAAACCATTGGTTAAGCGAACTTTGGCTACTTTACGAAGCGCAGAGTTAGGCTTTTTAGGAGTGGTTGTGTACACACGTGTGCAAACACCACGGCGCTGCGGACTGTTTTCCAGTGCAGGGCTCTTGCTTTTAACGATTAGCCTGGATCTTGGCTTGCGTATTAATTGATTAATTGTTGGCATAAAATAGCTCGGTTAGTACTTCTTTGTTGCTTTCTTCAAGAAAATCAATGACTTAGAGAATTTCTAGGTCAAAAAGACCCTCTTCTGAATCAGTAGAACTCAGCATTCTAGCCTGGCCAGCCTTTTCCGTCAACCTAATGGGGAAAAAACTGGCCATTTCTGGCCAAAAACACCAAATTAGCTTGGATCAGCCTCCCCAGCAGGAGCAACGACTTCAGCCTCGATTTCTACAGGCATATTGGCCATTGCTTCTTCTTCAGCGGCAATCATTTGAGCGCGATCGCGCTCGAATTGCTCTCTGACCTTGCGGGCACGGCGATAAGACAAGCCGGTACCAGCTGGAATCAGACGACCAATAATGACGTTTTCCTTGAGGCCACGGAGCGTATCGGTCTTGCCCATAATTGCGGCTTCGGTCAATACACGGGTGGTTTCTTGGAAAGAAGCCGCTGAAATAAAGCTGTCTGTCGACAAGGACGCTTTGGTAATACCCAATAAAACGTTCTCAAACTGAGCTGGGCGCTTACCTGCAGCGATCACTAGATCGTTAGCATCGTAAAGTTTTGAACGCTCAACCTGTTCACCAGTGATGTAAGCGGTATCGCCACCATCAGTGATTTGTACGCGGCGCAACATTTGACGCACGATTACTTCAATGTGCTTGTCGTTAATTTTTACGCCTTGCAAACGGTAAACGTCTTGAACTTCATCCACGATGTAGATAGCTAATTCTTCAATACCTCTGAGTGTCAAGATATCGTGCGGATCGGCAGGGCCTTCCACAATCATCTCGCCCTTATTCACAACTTGACCGTCATGAACGAGAACTTGCTTCTCTTTAGGAATCAAGAATTCATTAGCTTCGCCATCCATATCGGTAATCACTAAACGCTGCTTACCTTTGGTTTCTTTACCGAAGGAAACTGTTCCAGTGACTTTCGCCAATACGGCTGCATCTTTTGGTGAACGTGCTTCGAACAATTCTGCAACGCGTGGCAAACCACCAGTAATGTCGCGAGTCTTTTGTGATTCGATTGGAATACGTGCCAGTACTTCACCGACTTCAACTTTTTGACCATCTTTAACGGTGATCAAAGCGCCCACTTGGAGGCCGATGTTTACTGGATGATCTGTACCGGCGATCATCACTTCGTTACCCTTGTCATCAACTAAGTTGATCATTGGGCGAACGCCTTTGCTTGCTGCAGAACGACGCTTACCGTCAATTACCACCAAAGTGGAAAGACCGGTAACTTCGTCTACCTGCTTAGCAACAGTTACACCTTCTTCAACGTTGTCGAAGCGAGCGATACCAGCGTACTCAGAAATAATCGGACGTGTTAAAGGATCCCAAGTTGCCAAACTTGCGCCGGCCTTGACTGCTGCATCTTCTTTTAACAAGAGCGTTGCGCCGTAAGGCACTTTATGACGCTCACGCTCACGACCATTCTCATCAACGATCAAGGCTTCACCAGAACGTGAAATCACGATCTGCTCACCCTTCGCGTTCTTCACAACACGCATCGTGCCGGAGAACTTCAATGCACCGTTAGATTTGGCTTCAATATTGCTTGCAACCAAAGCACGTGACGCTGCACCACCGATGTGGAAGGTACGCATAGTCAACTGTGTGCCTGGCTCACCGATAGACTGGGCAGCGATCACGCCAACTGCTTCACCAACGTTGACCAAACCACCGCGACCTAAATCACGTCCGTAGCACTTAGCGCATAAACCAAAGCGAGTTAAGCAAGACAATACTGTGCGAACTTTAACTTCGTCGATACCCAATGCAACGATTTGATCAACATGATCTTCGTCAAGCAATGTGTCATTCGGAACGATCACTTCTTGTGTATCCGGGTGAACGATGTCACCGATACATACGCGACCCAAAATACGATCACGCAATGCTTCGATAATTTCGCCGCCTTCAACAAGCGCCTTCATAGTTACACCATTGGTTGCGCCGCAATCATCTTCGATCACTACGAGATCTTGAGTAACGTCGCACAAACGACGTGTCAAGTAACCCGAGTTCGCTGTCTTCAACGCGGTATCAGCCAGGCCTTTACGAGCGCCGTGGGTTGAAATGAAGTACTGCAATACGTTCAAACCTTCACGGAAGTTCGCAGTAATTGGGGTTTCAATGATGGAGCCATCAGGCTTAGCCATCAAACCACGCATACCAGCCAACTGACGAATCTGCGCCGCAGATCCACGCGCACCAGAGTCCGCCATCATGTAGATAGAGTTAAAGGATTCTTGACGCACAGTTTTACCGTTACGGTCGAGTACGTCAACGTGTGATAACTCATCCATCATCGCCTTACCAACCTGGTCACCAGCAGCACCCCAAATATCAACCACGTTGTTATAACGCTCTTGATTGGTTACGAGACCTGACATGAACTGCTTGTCATACTCTTTAACCTTGGCAGAAGCCTCAGTGATGATGCGCTCTTTAGATGTTGGGATCAACATATCGTCAATCGCAACAGAGATACCTGCGTTGGTTGCCAAACGGAAACCAGACTGCAAGAGGCGGTCAGCAAAAATAACAGTTTCACGTAATCCACACTTACGGAATGAAGTGTTAATCAAGCGTGAGATTTCTTTTTTCTTCAAAGGCTTGTTGATTTCCTCGAAAGACATACCTTTAGGCAAAATCTCAGACAAGATTGCACGGCCAACTGAAGTTTGATAGATCTTGGTTTTTTCAGCAAAACGGGCATCGCCCTCTGCTTTCTTATCCACGATCTCAAACTCAGTAATACGGACAGCAACGCGTGAGGCCAATTCAACTTGACCTGCTTCGTATGCGCGCACTACCTCAGTAATATTAGCGAAAACCATGCCTTCGCCTTTACCGTTGATCTTGTCGCGAGTAGCGTAGTACAGACCCAACACCACGTCCTGTGAAGGAACGATAGATGGTTCGCCGTTAGCTGGGAACAATACGTTGTTCGAAGCCAACATCAATGTACGTGCTTCCATTTGCGCTTCGAGCGACAAAGGAACGTGAACCGCCATTTGGTCACCGTCAAAGTCGGCGTTAAATGCCGCGCAGACTAATGGGTGCAATTGGATTGCCTTACCTTCAATCAGCATTGGCTCAAAAGCCTGAATACCAAGGCGGTGCAATGTAGGCGCACGGTTCAACATGATTGGATGTTCACGAATCACTTCTTCGAGAATGTCCCAAACGATTGGAGTCTGACTTTCAACTTCTTTCTTCGCAGCCTTAATCGTGGTTGCAATTCCTAAAGTCTCAAGCTTGTTGAAAATGAATGGCTTGAACAATTCCAAAGCCATCAATTTTGGTAAGCCGCACTGATGCAATTTCAATGTAGGGCCAACCACGATGACTGAACGACCAGAGTAGTCAACGCGTTTACCCAACAAGTTTTGACGGAAACGACCGCTCTTACCTTTAATCATCTCAGCCAAGGACTTGAGCGGACGCTTGTTAGCGCCAGTCATAGCCTTACCGCGACGACCGTTGTCGAGCAATGAGTCAACCGCTTCTTGCAACATCCGTTTTTCATTACGAACGATGATCTCTGGAGCGCGCAACTCTAACAAACGCTTGAGACGATTGTTACGGTTAATAACGCGACGATAGAGGTCGTTCAAATCGGAGGTAGCAAAGCGTCCGCCATCCAATGGCACCAATGGGCGCAATTCTGGTGGCAATACTGGCAATACTTCCATGATCATCCAGTCAGGCTTAATACCTGAAGTCTGGAACGCCTCGAGCACCTTTAAGCGCTTAGCGTATTTCTTGATCTTGGCATCACTACCAGTGGCTTTTAAATCAGCACGAATAGTCTCTACTTCACGATCGATATCAATCGAACGCAAGAGATCACGAATACCTTCAGCGCCCATGATGGCGGTAAATGCACCGTCACCATACTCTTCAGTCTTAGCAATGTATTCATCTTCAGACATGATCTGACCGCGCTTCATTGCGCCTTCAGGAGTCATACCAGGATCTACAACTACATATGCTTCAAAGTAAAGAACGCGCTCGATATCCCGCAATGTCATATCGAGAACCATACCTAAACGGGATGGTAAAGATTTCAAGAACCAAATGTGTGCTACAGGGGCTGCCAACTCAATGTGGCCCATGCGCTCACGACGTACCTTAGCGAGAGTAACTTCAACGCCGCACTTCTCGCAGATAACGCCACGGAACTTTAAGCGCTTGTACTTACCGCATAAGCACTCGTAGTCTTTAGTTGGTCCAAAAATCTTGGCGCAGAACAAACCATCACGCTCGGGCTTAAAAGTCCGGTAGTTGATGGTTTCTGGTTTGCGTACTTCACCAAAAGACCATGAGCGAATTTTCTCAGGAGATGCGAGACCAATTTTGATGACATCAAACTGCTCTTCGCCCTGCGTTTGCTTAAATAAATCGAGCAATGCTTTCATATCAGTTGCGCTCCATGTCAATGTCAATACCCAACGAACGGATTTCTTTTACCAGCACGTTGAAGGATTCGGGCATGCCAGCATCAATCGTGTGCTCGCCCTTGACGATGTTTTCGTAAACCTTAGTACGGCCTGCGACGTCATCGGACTTCACTGTCAGCATTTCCTGCAAGACATATGAAGCACCGTATGCTTCGAGGGCCCAAACTTCCATCTCACCAAAGCGCTGACCACCAAACTGGGCTTTACCGCCCAATGGCTGTTGCGTTACTAATGAGTAAGGTCCGGTTGAACGTGCGTGCATCTTGTCGTCGACCAAATGGTGGAGTTTCAAGACATGCATTACACCGACAGTCACTGGACGCTCAAACTGATCGCCAGTGCGGCCATCGCACAAAATCATTTGCTGACGCGATGGTGTCATCTTCAAAGATGTCGCAACATCTTGTGGATAAGCCAACTCGAGCATGCGTCCGATTTCTGCTTCTGTAGCACCGTCAAACACTGGAGTTGCAAATGGCAAGCCTTGGCGGAGATTCTCAGCCAAAACAGTAATTTGCTCATCAGTGAAGTTGTCGATGTCTTCAATGCGGCCGGTTTCGTTGTAAAGCTGCTTTAAGAACTTACGCAGTTCAGCTTGTTTAGCTTGCTCACGAACCATCTCGTCGATACGCTTACCAATACCTTGGGCAGCCCAACCTAAGTGGGTTTCCAAAATCTGACCAACGTTCATACGGGAAGGAACACCCAGTGGGTTCAAGACGATATCTACTGGACGTCCGTCAGCCATAAATGGCATATCTTCGGCAGGCGCGATTTTAGAAACCACCCCTTTGTTACCGTGACGACCAGCCATCTTGTCACCTGGTTGCAAGCGACGCTTAACAGCCAGATACACCTTAACCATCTTCGTTACGCCAGGCTGTAAATCATCGCCTTGGGTAAGCTTAGTACGCTTCTCTTCGAAAGCCTCGTCAAACTGCTTACGTTTTGCTTCGATAGAAGATTTAATGGCTTCAACTTGTGAGGCAATTTCCTCATCCGCTGGACGAATATCAAACCAATGGTATTTTTCCAAATCAGCAAGGTAACCCTTGTCAATCTTGGTGCCTTTAGCTAATTTCTTAGGGCCGCCGTTAGCAACTTTGCCAATCAACAGCTTTTCTAAACGCATGAAGGCATCGCCTTCAACAATACGCAGCTGGTCGTTTAAGTCCAAACGATAGCGTTGTAATTCTTCTTGAATAATTGCTTGTGCACGTGCATCGCGCTCAATACCTTCACGAGTGAAGACCTGAACGTCAATAACAGTACCAATCATTCCTGAAGGAACGCGCAAAGAAGTATCTTTTACGTCAGATGCTTTTTCACCGAAGATCGCACGGAGGAGCTTCTCTTCAGGAGTGAGAGTTGTCTCGCCCTTTGGAGTTACCTTACCAACCAATACGTCACCAGCTTCAACTTCAGCACCGATGTACACAATACCGCTCTCATCCAAACGGGAGAGTTGTGACTCTGCCAAATTGGAAATATCGCGTGTAATTTCTTCTGAACCAAGCTTGGTATCGCGCGCAACAACCGACAACTCTTCAATATGGATAGAGGTGTAGCGGTCATCAGCAACCACCTTCTCAGAGATCAAGATTGAATCTTCGAAGTTGTAACCGTTCCATGGCATAAATGCCACAGTCATGTTTTGACCCAAAGCCAATTCACCTAAATCGGTAGATGCGCCGTCAGCAACTACGTCGCCACGGGCTACACGATCGCCAACCTTTACGATTGGGCGTTGATTGATGTTGGTATTTTGGTTTGAACGGGTGTACTTGATGAGGTTGTAAATATCCACACCAACTTCACCGGCTGCTGTTTCGTCATCGTTTACACGAATAACAACACGGTTTGCATCAACGTAATCGACGATACCGCCGCGATTAGCCAATACAACAGTGCCTGAGTCTACCGCAACAATACGCTCTAAACCCGTACCAACCAATGGCTTATCTGGACGCAAGCAAGGAACTGCTTGACGCTGCATATTCGCACCCATCAACGCACGGTTCGCATCATCGTGCTCTAGGAATGGAACGAGTGAAGCAGCAGCAGAAACGATCTGGCTAGGAGCAACGTCGATGAAATCGATACGCTCTGGGCTAACCATCATGGTTTCACCAGCTTGACGAGCAGAAACCAATTCGTCAGCCAACTTACCATTTTTGTCGATCGTTGCGTTTGCCTGAGCAATCACATACTTCGCTTCTTCAATCGCGGAGAGATAAACCACTTCATCGCTTACCTTGCTATTGGAAACTTTACGGTATGGAGTCTCTAAGAAACCATGCTCATTCAAACGCGCAAATAACGCGAGTGAGTTGATCAGACCAATGTTTGGTCCTTCTGGAGTTTCAATTGGGCAAACACGTCCGTAGTGGGTTGGATGCACGTCGCGCACTTCGAAGCCTGCGCGCTCGCGGGTCAAACCACCAGGTCCCAATGCAGAAATACGACGCTTGTGCGTGATCTCTGAGAGTGGGTTAGTTTGGTCCATAAACTGGGACAGCTGTGAAGAACCGAAGAACTCACGAATCGCAGAAGAGATTGGCTTGCTGTTAATCAAGTCATGCGGCATGAGGTTTTCTGTTTCGGCTTGACCGAGACGTTCTTTAACCGCACGCTCAACACGTGATAAACCAGCACGGAATTGGTTTTCAGCCAACTCACCGACGCAACGTACACGACGATTACCTAGGTGATCGATATCGTCTACTTCGCCTTTGCCGTTACGCAAATCTACGAGTGACTTAATAGTGTCAAGAATATCCTCGTTCGACAGAACCATTGGGCCTTCCATTTCTGGACGGTTCAAACGGCTATTGACCTTCATGCGACCAACACGTGACAAATCGTAGGTATCTTCGCTGTAGAACAGGCGCTGGAACAAGGCTTCAACAGCATCTTCTGTTGGAGGCTCACCAGGACGCATCATGCGATAGATAGCGATACGCGCCGCTGTTTGATCAGCAGTTTCATCAGTACGTAATGTCTGAGAAATGTATGCGCCAGAATCCAAATCATTGGTGTAGATGGTTTCTAATTGCTTGATACCTGCATCACGTAATGTCGCCAACAACTCTTCAGTGATTTCATCATTAGCGTAAGCCAAGATTTCACCTGAGTCTGGATCAACAATATTGCGTGCTACTACACGACCTACTAAATAGTCATCTGGAACAACAATGTTCTTAGTCTTGGCTGCTTCGAGTTCACGAATATGCTTTGCATTGATACGCTTGTCCTTTTGAATAACGACAACGCCATTCTTATCAAGCACATCAAAGTTAGCCAGTTGGCCACGTAAACGCTCTGGAACAAATTCCATTGAGGCGCCATTAGCGGTCAATGAGAAATGATCAAAGTTGAAGAAGTTCGCAAGAATCTGTTCGTTGTTTAAACCAATTGCTTTGAGCAAAATGGTGACCGGCATCTTACGACGACGGTCAACGCGGAAATAAAGGATATCTTTTGGATCAAACTCGAAATCGAGCCATGAACCACGGTAAGGAATGATACGTGCTGAGAACAGCAACTTACCAGAACTGTGGGTTTTGCCCTTATCGTGCTCAAAGAACACGCCTGGGGAACGGTGCAACTGAGAAACAATCACGCGCTCAGTACCGTTAATCACAAAAGAGCCATTTTCTGTCATGAGTGGAATTTCACCCATGTAGACTTCGCTCTCTTTTACCTCTTTAACCTTAGTAGGCGCTTCGCGATCATAAATAATCAAGCGAACTTTTGCGCGTAAGGCTGAGTGATATGTGTAACCACGTTGTTGACATTCTTTTACGTCAAACGGCGGTTGTGACAACTGGTAAGACACGTATTCCATACGTGCATAGCCATTGTTAGACACAATTGGGAACGCTGAAGTAAAGGCAGCTTGAAGTCCCTCAGTAAGACGAGACATTGCTGGCTTTTCAGCCTGTAAAAATTTAGCGTAGGATTCCAGCTGCGTTGCGATCAGGTACGGAACCTGGTGGTTGTTAACTCGCTTAGCAAAGCTTTTACGGACTCGCTTGCGTTCGGTGAAGCTATAGTTCATTTCATCTCCGAATTCAGCGACTGTACAAAGATTTGGCGATTGGCCACTACCAATCACTGGCGGACAACACTAAATCGTTTCGATCTAGTGTCCGACCAAACTTGCATTCTGCAGTCGTATCAGAAGGCAAACCCGATTTCAATCAGAAATGAAATCGGGTTTGACCACTAATGGTCAAACCCAACATAGCTAACGCTCCTTTTTGAGAAGCGCTAGCGGAGTTTGTATTACTTGAGTTCTGCTTTGGCGCCAGCTTCTTCAAGCTTCTTCTTAGCTTCTTCAGCAGTTTTCTTGTCAACAGCTTCTTTGATTGGCTTCGGTGCACCGTCAACCAAGTCCTTAGCTTCTTTCAAGCCAAGACCAGTAATTTCGCGAACTGCCTTAATTACTGAAACCTTGTTTGCGCCAGCTTCGAGCAAGTTAACAGTGAATTCTGTTTGCTCTTCAGCAGCAGCACCGCCACCACCAGCACCAGCAGGACCAGCAACAGCCATCGCTGCAGCTGAAACGCCAAACTTCTCTTCGAACGCTTTAACCAAGTCGTTCAAATCCATAACGGACATGCTACCTACTGCTTCAATGATTTCTTCTTTAGTAATCGCCATTTTTAGCTCCTAATACTTAAATAGTTAATCTGTCGCTTATTCAGCGGCAGGGGTTTCGTTTGCTTCTGTTCCAGCTTCTGGGGCTGCGGCTGCAGGCTCAGCGGCTGCTTCTGGAGCGGCGGCTTCAGCAACAACTTCTGCTGGGGCTGCTGCTTCAACTGCAGGCGCTGCTACAGGAGCGGGCGCTCCTTCTGCCTTTTGTGCTGCTACTGCGCCCAATACGCGAGCCATCGCAGAAACAGGTGCCAACATCACACCTAACAACTGAGATAACAACTCGTCGCGGCTTGGAATTGTTGCGAGGGCTTTTACGCCTGCAACGTCTAACAACTTGCCGTTATATAAGCCAGCTTTAATGACTAGCAAATCTTGAGTCTTAGCAAAACTCTGCAATACTTTTGCCGAAGCAATCGGATCAGCAGAGATGCCGTAAATCAAGGGGCCAACCATCGAATCAGCAAGAGGCTCAAACTGTGTGCCTTGTGCAGCACGGCGTGCCAATGTGTTCTTCAAAACGCGAAGATATACACCTTGGTCACGTGCGCTAGCACGTAGCTTTGTCAACTGCTCTACTGGAATACCACGGTATTCAGCGAGCACGACAGTTTGGGCTCCAGCCAATTGAGCGCCGACATCAGCAACAATCGCTTTTTTGTCTTGTACATTCAAAGGCACGGTTTAACTCCATAAAAACCAACTGTTTCCAGTTGGGGTTACACACCAGCGTCTGATCATTTGTTCACAAAGTTCTTGTGAAAATCTTTTCAGGGTCGCCATCTGCGCTGGCTATTACTTTCGTAACGATTAAGAATTAACTCTTTACAAGCAACTAATTCACCAACGGTCTTTGATGTTCGACTCTCACTCAAAGAGCAGGAGTCGACCCAAAGTTCTTTTTTGTTACAAGCTAATTAAGCTGCAGCCTGTAACGATGCTTGGTCAACACGTACGCCTGCACCCATGGTGCTGCTTACGGCAACCTTCTTTAAATAAATGCCCTTAGATGCAGGAGGTTTTGCTTTATTCAAAGCCTCAAGCAATGCGAGCAAGTTGGATTTCAAAGCGGTTGGCTCGAATGAACGGCGGCCAATGCTTGCATGCACGATACCGGCTTTGTCCACACGGAACTGAACTTGACCTGCTTTTGCATTCTTAACTGCAGTAGCAACGTCAGGAGTAACGGTTCCAACTTTTGGGTTCGGCATCAAACCACGTGGGCCCAATACTTGACCTAAAGTACCAACAATTTTCATTGTGTCTGGAGATGCGATCAAAATATCAAAATCAATTTTGCCGCCTTTAATTTGCTCAGCAAGATCTTCCATGCCAACGATTTCTGCGCCAGCAGCTTTAGCTTGTTCAGCCTTCTCGCCTTGAGCAAAAACAGCTACACGAACATGCTTACCTGTACCAGCTGGGAGCACTACTGCGCCACGCACAACTTGGTCAGATTTCTTAGCATCAATACCCAACTGAACAGCAACGTCGATAGACTCATCGAACTTTGCAGTTGCACACTCTTTAACGAGGTTCAATGCATCGTCTAATGAATAGAATTTATTGCGATCAACTTTAGATTGAATTGCTTTAACGCGTTTAGATAACTTAGTCATGATTAGAGACCTTCCACAGTGATGCCCATGGAACGGGCGCTACCAGCGATTGTTCTAACAGCTGCGTCCATATCGGCCGCTGTCAAATCTGGCATTTTTGCTTTAGCGATTTCTTCCGCTTGAGCACGTGTAATTTTTCCTACCTTATCGGTATGGGGACGTGGTGATCCTTTTTCGATCTTCGCGGCCTTCTTAATCATGATGGTTGCTGGAGGAGTCTTCATGATGAATGTGAAGCTCTTATCAGCGAACGCTGTAATCACGACTGGAATTGGCAGGCCTGGCTCCATGCTCTGAGTTTGAGCATTGAACGCCTTACAGAATTCCATAATGTTAAGGCCGCGTTGACCCAAAGCTGGACCTACGGGTGGTGATGGATTTGCTTTACCTGCAGGGATCTGCAGTTTAATAAAGCCAATAATCTTCTTTGCCATGTGTGCTCCTTAAAGCGCGCCTAACCTCAATAGGAAAGACCGCTGTTGAGTAAACGCTTCGCTAGTTTTTGGCTTTCTAGCTCCGCTCCTCGGTTAATTACAAAAACTAAATAACCACCTAAAACTACTAACTGCTGCACTGCAAAACTGGACTAAGTCCTTGTTTTTACATCTTTTCTACTTGACCGAACTCCAGCTCAACTGGGGTACCGCGGCCAAAAATTGTAACAGAAACGCGCAATCTTGACTTCTCATAATTGACTTCTTCGATATTTCCGTTGAAATCAACAAATGGGCCTTCTTTAACGCGTACGATCTCACCAACCTCAAATAGGGTCTTCGGCTTCGGTTTATCCACCCCAGCCTGCATTTGATCCATGATTTTGGCTACTTCAGCCGTCGAGATTGGGCTTGGGCGGTTACGAACACCACCTACGAAACCCGTCACTTTTGGCGTATTTTTCACCAAATGCCAGCTCTCATCGGTCATTTCCATTTCAATCAGGACATATCCCGGGAAGAAACGACGCTCAGAGACTGATTTTGTGCCGGATTTGATCTCAACAACCTCTTCGGAAGGGACCAAAATACGACCAAACTTTTCTGGCATGCCAGAACGAGCAATTCGCTCTTCAAGCCCTTTTTTCACACTTTTTTCCATTCCGGAATAAGCATGAATAACATACCAGCGCATATTGCCAGTTGCTTGTGGGTTTACGGCCAATTCAGAATCAATCATTTTTCTTACTCACTTCCAGCCTAGTAGCACTGAAAAAACTAGCCATTCAATTAATTTGTCTGCAAGCCATAAAAATAAGGACATGATCAGAACAAAGCCAAATACGACTAGAGTCATTTGGGTTGTCTCTTTACGAGTTGGCCAAACAACCTTTTTTACTTCATACCAAGAATCTTTTGCATAGGCAATGAAACGACGCCCATCCGGTGAAATTGCCACAATCATCACTGCAGCTGCAATGCCGCCAAACAAAACTGCTAAGCGCACCAATAAAGATTGGTTGACCAGCGTGTAATAAAGCACTAACGCTGCAACGACAATTAAAGCAGCGAGTACGGATACCCAGCTACTTTTTTCTTCAGAGTGACTTGCTGTTTGTTGAGACATATAACTTTCAGTTCAAATCGTGGCAGGGGCGGAGGGCATCGAACCCCCAACCTTTGGTTTTGGAGACCAACGCTCTGCCAATTGAGCTACACCCCTTTATAAAAAACTACTTAAGCCAAAATCTTTGCAACCACGCCGGCGCCAACAGTACGGCCACCTTCACGGATCGCAAAACGTAAACCTTCTTCCATCGCGATTGGTGCGATGAGTTTTACGGTAATTGTGACGTTATCACCAGGCATCACCATTTCTTTGTCTTTTGGCAACTCGATTGAACCCGTTACGTCCGTTGTACGGAAGTAAAACTGTGGACGATAGTTGTTAAAGAATGGTGTATGACGACCACCTTCATCTTTACCCAAGATGTAAACCTCGGCTGTAAAGTGAGTATGTGGGGTGATTGAACCTGGCTTAGCCAATACTTGGCCACGCTCAACTTCTTCACGTTTTGTACCGCGCAATAAGATACCAACGTTATCGCCTGCTTGACCTTGGTCGAGCAATTTGCGGAACATTTCAACACCAGTACAAGTGGTCTTGAGTGTTGGCTTGATACCAATAATTTCAATCTCTTCACCAACCTTAACGATACCGCGCTCGATACGACCTGTAACAACAGTACCGCGACCAGAGATAGAGAACACGTCCTCTACTGGCATCAAGAACGCACCGTCAATAGCACGCTCTGGAGTTGGGATGTAGGTATCTAAAGCTTCAGCCAATTTCATGATGGCTTCTTTACCCATTGGGCCTTCGTCGCCTTCTAAAGCTAACTTAGCAGAACCTTGAATGATTGGTGTGTCATCGCCTGGGAAGTCGTATTTAGATAGAAGTTCACGAACTTCCATTTCTACGAGTTCTAACAATTCAGCGTCATCAACCATGTCGCACTTGTTCAAGAAAACAACGATGTAAGGAACACCAACTTGGCGTGCCAAGAGGATGTGCTCACGAGTTTGTGGCATTGGGCCGTCAGCAGCAGAGCAAACTAAAATTGCGCCGTCCATCTGAGCAGCACCAGTAATCATGTTCTTAACGTAGTCAGCATGTCCTGGGCAATCGACGTGAGCGTAGTGACGGTTTGCTGTCTCGTACTCAACGTGCGCTGTATTAATCGTAATACCGCGTGCTTTTTCTTCAGGAGCAGCATCGATCTGATCGTATGCTTTAGCTTCGCCACCGAATGCTTTTGAAAGCACGGTTGCAATTGCTGCTGTCAAAGTCGTTTTACCGTGGTCAACGTGACCGATGGTGCCTACGTTTACGTGCGGTTTTGTCCGCTCGAATTTTTCTTTTGCCATTTTTAATCTGCCTTTAGTTAACTCTTAAACCAAACACGAAATACACAATTAATAAATCAAACATGGTGCCCATGGGCAGGATCGAACTGCCGACCTCTCCCTTACCAAGGGAGTGCTCTACCACTGAGCCACATGGGCGAAATCACAAACAAATTCTGGAGCGGGATAAGAGAATCGAACTCTTGACCGAAGATTGGAAATCTGCTGTTTTACCATTAAACTAATCCCGCACATCTGGTGGAGGGGGTAGGATTCGAACCTACGTAGGCATAGCCAACAGATTTACAGTCTGCCTCCTTTAGCCGCTCGGACACCCCTCCGCGAACCCAATATTCTGACTCCAAATGGAGTTTCTGTCAATCACTCTAAACGCTTTGCACAAGTAAAAACGCCCAGACCTAAAAGGGTCTGGGCGTCGCATTGGTGCCCGGCAGTTACCTACTTTCACACGGGTAATCCGCACTATCATCGGCGTAGAATCGTTTCACTGTCCTGTTCGGGATGGGAAGGAGTGGTTCCAATTCGCTATGGTCACCGGGCGTAGAGGGTCGAGTTGCTGATAAATCAACAACTCTATTTGAGTAAGCATGTAATAAGGATGCAGATTAAATCCGGCAAACATCCAACACAATAGTGCTGGTTATAGGATCAAGCCTAACGGGCAATTAGTATCGGTTAGCTTAATGCATTACTGCACTTCCACACCCGACCTATCAACGTTGTGGTCTTCAACGACCCTTTATGTAGGTTAAACCTACGGGAGATCTCATCTTCAGGCAAGTTTCCCGCTTAGATGCTTTCAGCGGTTATCTCTTCCATTCATAGCTACCCTGCGATGCTTCTGGCGAAACAACAGGTACACCAGCGGAATGTCCACTCCGGTCCTCTCGTACTAGGAGCAGCCCCCGTCAAATCTCCAACGCCCATGGCAGATAGGGACCAAACTGTCTCACGACGTTTTAAACCCAGCTCACGTACCTCTTTAAATGGCGAACAGCCATACCCTTGGGACCGGCTACAGCCCCAGGATGAGATGAGCCGACATCGAGGTGCCAAACACCGCCGTCGATATGAACTCTTGGGCGGTATCAGCCTGTTATCCCCAGAGTACCTTTTATCCGTTGAGCGATGGCCCTTCCATACAGAACCACCGGATCACTATGACCTGCTTTCGCACCTGCTCGACTTGTCGGTCTCGCAGTTAAGCACGCTTTTGCCATTGCACTTTAGGTACGATGTCCGACCGTACCAAGCGTACCTTCGTACTCCTCCGTTACACTTTGGGAGGAGACCGCCCCAGTCAAACTGCCTACCATGCACTGTTCCCGACCCGGATAACGGGCCAAGGTTAGAACCTCAAATAAATCAGGGTGGTATTTCAAGGTTGGCTCCAGCGAAACTAGCATTCCGCTTTCAACGCCTCCCACCTATCCTACACAGACCGATTCAAAGTCCAATGCAAAGCTACAGTAAAGGTTCATGGGGTCTTTCCGTCTAGCCACGGGTAGATTGCATCATCACAAACATTTCAACTTCGCTGAGTCTCAGGAGGAGACAGTGTGGCCATCGTTACGCCATTCGTGCAGGTCGGAACTTACCCGACAAGGAATTTCGCTACCTTAGGACCGTTATAGTTACGGCCGCCGTTTACTGGGACTTCAATCAAGAGCTTGCACCCCATCATTTAATCTTCCAGCACCGGGCAGGCGTCACACCCTATACGTCCACTTTCGTGTTTGCAGAGTGCTGTGTTTTTATTAAACAGTCGCAGCCACCTTTTTATTGCAACCCTTTCGTCCTCCCCTTGTACAGGGTCAAACTACCAGGGCGTACCTTATCCCGAAGTTACGGTACAAATTTGCCGAGTTCCTTCTCCTGAGTTCTCTCAAGCGCCTTAGAATACTCATCTCGCCCACCTGTGTCGGTTTGCGGTACGGTCTTGTTAGACTGAAGCTTAGAGGCTTTTCTTGGAACCACTTCCAATTGCTTCGCGAATAAATTCGCTCGTCTCACGCCCTTGAATTACGCTACCGGATTTACCTAATAGCCATCTCCAACGTAAGAACCGGGACTTCCAACACCCGGACAACTTTCCGCGATCCGTCCCCCCATCGCATCTAACAATGGTCAAGGAATATTAACCTTGTTCCCATCAGCTACGCATCTCTGCCTCGCCTTAGGGGCCGACTCACCCTGTTCCGATGAACGTTGAACAGGAAACCTTGGGCTTACGGCGAGGGGGCTTTTCACCCCCTTTATCGCTACTCATGTCAGCATTCGCACTTCTGATACCTCCAGCATCCTTTACAAGACACCTTCACAGGCTTACAGAACGCTCTCCTACCATCACATTGCTGTGATCCGCAGCTTCGGTTATATGCTTAGCCCCGTTACATCTTCCGCGCAGGACGACTCGATCAGTGAGCTATTACGCTTTCTTTAAAGGATGGCTGCTTCTAAGCCAACCTCCTGACTGTTTTAGCCTTCCCACTTCGTTTCCCACTTAGCATATATTAGGGACCTTAGCTGGCGGTCTGGGTTGTTTCCCTCTTGACACCGGACGTTAGCACCCGATGTCTGTCTCCCGTGCTTGCACTTGTAGGTATTCGGAGTTTGCTATGGCGCAGTAATCCGCAATGGACCCCACTACCATGACAGTGCTCTACCCCCTACAGTGATACACGAGGCACTACCTAAATAGTTTTCGGAGAGAACCAGCTATTTCCAGTTTTGTTTAGCCTTTCACCCCTATCCACAGCTCATCCCCTAACTTTTCAACGTTAGTGGGTTCGGTCCTCCAGTACGTGTTACCGCACCTTCAACCTGGCCATGGATAGATCAACTGGTTTCGGGTCTACACCCAGCAACTAGCGCCCTATTCGGACTCGCTTTCGCTACGCCTTCCCTATTCGGTTAAGCTTGCTACTGAATGTAAGTCGCTGACCCATTATACAAAAGGTACGCAGTCACCCCTTACGAGGCTCCTACTGTTTGTATGCACACAATTTCAGGATCTATTTCACTCCCCTCCCGGGGTTCTTTTCGCCTTTCCCTCACGGTACTTGTTCACTATCGGTCGATTACGAGTATTTAGCCTTGGAGGATGGTCCCCCCATATTCAGACAGGATTTCTCGTGTCCCGCCCTACTTGTCTCTAGCCTAGTACCACTCAATGATTTTCACATACGGGACTATCACCCTTTATTGTTGGACTTTCCATTCCATTCTGTTAATTACTGAGCTATCACTAGAAGGCTCTTCCCATTTCGCTCGCCACTACTCTGGGAATCTCGGTTGATGTCTTTTCCTCTTGCTACTTAGATGTTTCAGTTCACAAGGTTCGCTTCTCATACCCTATGTATTCAGGTATGGATACCACAAAAGTGGTGGGTTTCCCCATTCAGAAATCCCCGGATCAAAGCTTATTTACCAGCTCCCCGGGGCTTATCGCAGGTTATAACGTCTTTCGTCGCCTGTAATCGCCAAGGCATCCATCATGTGCACTTATTCACTTGATCCTATAACGAGCACCATTGCTAGTACCTGTTACAGGTTTACTTCTACTTCTGACATGTTTGCCGTAATCCAAACTGTAAGTACTTTGTTAAGAACTTGGTAAAACTCGTTTGTATTACTGATTGATGATTCAATCTTTACCCTTATTACATTGTCAAATGTCCTCTCAAAGAAACATTTGACACTTTGCTTACTCAAATTTTTAAAGAACAGCCATAAATGGCAAAACTAAACAATCGTTAGATCGCTTAGTTTTGACATTTAGATGATGGTGGAGGATGACGGGATCGAACCGACGACCCCCTGCTTGCAAAGCAGGTGCTCTCCCAGCTGAGCTAATCCCCCAACGTCCCACTAAGTCTTGTTTCTGGCTGGTGGTGGGTCTGGTAGGACTTGAACCTACGACCCCTGCGTTATCAACACAGTGCTCTAACCAGCTGAGCTACAGACCCGTGGCTTTTATTGTCAACCGATAAGTGTGGGCACTATAGCTCCAGCATCTTTTCTCTAGAAAGGAGGTGATCCAGCCGCACCTTCCGATACGGCTACCTTGTTACGACTTTACCCCAGTCATGAACCCTGCCGTGGCAGTCGCCCTCCTTGCGGTTAGGCTAACGGCTTCTGGCAAAACCCACTCCCATGGTATGACGGGCGGTGTGTACAAGACCCGGGAACGTATTCACCGCGACATTCTGATCCGCGATTACTAGCGATTCCAGCTTCACGTAGTCGAGTTGCAGACTACGATCCGGACTACGATGCATTTTCTGAGATTAGCTCCCCCTCGCGGGTTGGCAACCCTCTGTATGCACCATTGTATGACGTGTGAAGCCCTACCCATAAGGGCCATGAGGACTTGACGTCATCCCCACCTTCCTCCGGTTTGTCACCGGCAGTCTCTTTAGAGTGCTCTTGCGTAGCAACTAAAGACAAGGGTTGCGCTCGTTGCGGGACTTAACCCAACATCTCACGACACGAGCTGACGACAGCCATGCAGCACCTGTGTTCACTTTCTCTTACGAGCACCTAATGTATCTCTACTTCGTTAGTGACATGTCAAGGGTAGGTAAGGTTTTTCGCGTTGCATCGAATTAATCCACATCATCCACCGCTTGTGCGGGTCCCCGTCAATTCCTTTGAGTTTTAATCTTGCGACCGTACTCCCCAGGCGGCTGACTTCACGCGTTAGCTACGTTACTCAGGATGTAAATCCCGAACAACTAGTCAGCATCGTTTAGGGCGTGGACTACCAGGGTATCTAATCCTGTTTGCTCCCCACGCTTTCGTGCATGAGCGTCAGTGTTATCCCAGGGGGCTGCCTTCGCCATTGGTATTCCTCCACATATCTACGCATTTCACTGCTACACGTGGAATTCTACCCCCCTCTGACACACTCTAGCTATACAGTCACAGGCGCCATTCCCAGGTTAAGCCCGGGGATTTCACGCCTGTCTTGTATAACCGCCTGCGCACGCTTTACGCCCAGTAATTCCGATTAACGCTCGCACCCTACGTATTACCGCGGCTGCTGGCACGTAGTTAGCCGGTGCTTATTCTTCAGGTACCGTCATTCCCGGACTGTGTTAGAGCCGGTGTTTCTTCCCTGACAAAAGAGCTTTACAACCCGAAGGCCTTCTTCACTCACGCGGCATTGCTGGATCAGGGTTTCCCCCATTGTCCAAAATTCCCCACTGCTGCCTCCCGTAGGAGTCTGGGCCGTGTCTCAGTCCCAGTGTGGCTGATCGTCCTCTCAGACCAGCTACTGATCGTCGCCTTGGTGGGCTTTTACCCCACCAACAAGCTAATCAGGCATCGGCCGCTCTAATCGCGCGAGGTCTTTCGATCCCCCGCTTTCCCCCTCAGGGCGTATGCGGTATTAGCACAGCTTTCGCTGCGTTATCCCCCACGATAAGGTACGTTCCGATGTATTACTCACCCGTTCGCCACTCGCCACCAGGTGCAAGCACCCGTGCTGCCGTTCGACTTGCATGTGTAAGGCATGCCGCCAGCGTTCAATCTGAGCCAGGATCAAACTCTTCAGTTTAATTCCTGTGATCCTTGCGGATCGTCGCACTCATTCAAGAAATTGACTTGGTAATAAAACCAAATCTTTTTACTGTCTATGAGTACTATTTATTTACATCTGTCCCGAAGGACTGGATGCTTTCACTTAGTACCCACAATTATCGGTTGACTAATTTTTAAAGAGAGCTGACTTGTTTCGTATTTCAAAAAACATTCAGCGGAGAGGTGAAACTATAGCGCACTTATTTCGGGTCGTCAACACCTTTCGTAGTCTTTTTCCTTAAAAAGGCGTAGTTTTTTCTGATCCTTAAAATAAACTCAATGAAATCAGACAGATAGAAATTAAAAAAATATTTCACTTTTTTTAAAAATTTCAGGGTTTTGGAGCATTTCCATCCTTTTTGCTCTCTAAGCCTTCGTTTTTAACCCTTCAAATGCAGTATTTTGGCCACACCCTAGGGAAAACCCTGAATTTTTCACCAAACCCTGCTAATATATTGCTATGCACAATAAATTAGCGAATGATCACTTACCTAGCCAGCCCTACACGGCAGGACAGGCGGTCCCTGTACGCGAGCTTCATGCCGGACACAGGGCCGAGATCCTGAATCATTTATTACAACTAAATGAAGATGATCGCCGCCTCCGATTTGGTACACAAACCCCGGATGAGGTGATTGCCCACTATGTTGAGCACCTAGACTTCAATAAGGACAATGTATTTGGCGTATTTGATGACGACCTTCGCTTGATTGGTATGGCCCACTTGGCATATTTGCCAGAAACCAAAGGTCAGGCGCGTGCCGCAGAATTTGGCGTTTCAGTATTGCCAGAAGGGCGCTCGCAAGGGCTTGGAACAGCACTTCTGCAACGCTCTGCCGTGCATTCACGCAATACCCGCATTGAAACCTTGTATGTACATTGCCTTGCAAATAACAAAGCCATGATGCATCTGGCCCAGAAGGCCGGTATGCGCGTTGAATATGCCTACGGTGATGCTGATGCTTACTTGAAGCTATCGCCTGCCAGCCCTGCAACCATAGTTGAAGAAGCAGCAAATGAGCAATGGGCTGACTTGGACTACGCAATGAAAGCCAACCTCAAGAAATCTAATCAAGCATGGTGGTGGTTCTTAGGCAGACCTGGTCTAGCGCGCTAATTTGCGCTTGGCGCGCCGCGCAATATCCAACTCGTTAAGAGAGATAAATCAGCGTCGCTTAATTTGGTATTTGCAGGCATGGGCACAACGCCCCATGAGCCTGCGCCACCTTTCAATATCTTATTTTTTAAAAATGATTGCGCACCGGAATCATTTTTATATTTCAAAGCAATCGATTCAAAGCTTGGGCCAACAATTTTTTTATTAATTGCATGGCAACCTAAGCAAGCATTTTTTTTCGCAACTGAAAATGCATTCTGATCCTCGCTAGCTGCATGAGTGGTTTGCAAACAGAAAACCAAAACAACAAAAATTATTTTGGCAAAAATTTGCAGCGCACTCATCAGACTTATTAAAAATTACTGGAACTTCGGCGGGCTAGAGGGCTGCGCTTCATCAGCCTTACCGGCATTTTCTAAACGTGTTTTTTCTGCATTAGAAATAATGTCAAAGTATGCGTACACATCTTTCACGCCATTGGTATTGCTCGCAATTTTTTTAGCTAAGTCTGCTTCACCTTGAGTCAAAATTCCCATCAAATAAACGCTGCTTCCTTCCGCAACAATGACCATGGAGTTAGATGGCAGCTGTTGCGTAAAAATCATTTGTGTTTTGATTTTTGACTCGAGATAGGTATCGTTTGCGCGCATGGTGTATGTGCTATTCGGCCCAATGATGAGCTCATTAAATACAGAGCGTGCATTCTTCATGCCCTTGATATAAGACTCAGCATCGCTTTTGATTGCTGCATCTTTCACCTCACCAGTTAACAACACCTTCTGATTAAATGAGGTCACGTTAATATGCGCATTGTCACCAAACTTTTTATCAAATGCGCCATTTGCCTCTAGCTCTATACCCTTATCAATGGCCTGTACACCGGGCGTACGACGATCAGCCAGCACTGTTGCTGTAGCAGCTACACCGCCTACTGCAATCACCCCGCAGGCGGACAATTGTGAAACAGCAATACAGGCGACCAATAACTTACTGAAGTTTTGCATTTGATACTTTCTAAAAATTAATCGAGCAGAAGATGGTCGACGCCATCACATAATCCATGAAGTAACACTAAGTGGGTTTCTTGAATGCGCGCAGTTCGAGTAGATGGTGCACACAGATGAATATCGTCAGCATCTAAAAGGCTTGCAATTTTTCCACCACCGTTACCAGTCAAGGCGATAATTTTGATGTCCATTTTTTTGGCTGCTTCGATAGCCTTCACGACATTCTTAGAATTGCCTGAAGTAGAGATTCCCAAAAGAATGTCGCCTTTTTTACCCAAGCCTCTGACTTGCTTACTAAAGACTTCGTCGTAGCTGTAGTCGTTACCAACTGCGGTCAAGATAGAAGTATCTGTGGTGAGGGCAATTGCTGCTAGTTCTTGGCGCTCTCTTTCAAAGCGTCCAATTAACTCCGCTGCAAAATGCTGAGCATCTGCTGCAGATCCGCCATTACCGCAAGCCATAATCTTGCCGCCTGCACGCAAGCAATCAACCATGGCTACTACGCCACGGGCAACCGCTTCTGGAAGAACTTTTTCAGCCTCTTGCTTTACTGCAATGCTGTCTAAAAAATGTTGGGATGCTCTTTGGCGCAACCGTTCAATTGTGTTTTTATCCATAGCAATATTATGCGCCAAAGGCCGAACAAGTCGCTATGAGGGCAGGGGAAACCAAAAGCAACGTATCCTCTTACCTATTGACCTTTCTTACGCACAAAATACCCCCTATGGACGCTGGCGCATTCGAATTTTTAAAGCAGCAGGATTTACCTGCTGGAGCGCTCTATATGGTTGCGACCCCAATAGGAAATTTAGGGGACATTACTTTGCGCGCCCTGCACGTCCTTAACACAGTGGATGGTATTGCCTGCGAAGATACTCGTCATAGCGCATCACTCTTGCAGCAATTTGGCATCCACAAAAAATGTCTTGCGCTCCATGAGCATAATGAGATCAGCGGTGCTCAAACGGTGATTCAACATTTAGCCAACAATGAACGCTGGGCCTATATATCGGATGCAGGCACCCCTGGAGTATCGGATCCCGGTGCACGGCTGGTAAATGAGGTTGAAAAAGCAGGTTTTAGAGTCATTCCCATTCCTGGGGCGAGCGCTGTTGCTGCATCTATTTCAGTATCTGGTTCTGTGATGCTCAACTCTGAAGGGCGCTTTCAATTCCTAGGATTTTGGCCTAATAAAACAAAAGAGCGTGACAGTCTTTTACAAGACATCAGCGCTAGTAAAAAAACGAGCATCTTTTTCGAGTCTCCGCACAATATTCGAGAAACACTAGTGCTTTTAGCAAACCATTTAGAGCCCGGGCGAAAAGTATTGGTTGGTCGCGAACTCACTAAAAAATTTGAACAAATTGTTGCGCTTGAGGCGGCTCAATTAACGCAATGGGTAAACGATGCTGAAAGCTTAAAGGGGGAGTTTGTTATTTTGATAGCAGGGCGCCAAGCCAGTTCTGATGAGGCTCCAGACCATGCTGCTCTATTAAAGTGGGCTAATGCCTTAAGTCCTTATTTAGGTAGCAAAGAAATTGCAGCCGTCCTTTCACAAGCCCTGGGTCTTCCTAAAAAAGAAGCCTATCAGGTTGCGCTAGATGCGAAAGATGCCAGCAAGTCATAAGAAAAAAGCTGGCCTATAGCCAGCTTTTTGTAATGCCGCAATGAATTATTTTGCAGCTGGTGCGCTTGGCTCCGCCAACTTACCGCCAGCAGAATTTGCTAGGTAGACAACAGCACGCCCTAATTCGTAATCACTAATGTCTGCAGGGTTTGAACCGCCACGCGCCGGCATTGCCCCTTTACCCTTCAGCACGGAAGTCATTAGGCCATCATAGCCCTTACCTAAGCGTGCAGACCAGGCGCTCGTATCACCAAATTTAGGTGCGCCAGCAGCACCGGTAGCATGGCATGCAGCACAAACTGCTTTATAAACTTGCTCGCCCGTTTGCATCTCGCGTGGGCCGCTTGCATCTTTAAAATTTAATTGGCCAACCGGCTTAATCAGCTGCTCGGTGGTGGTTGAAGCATCGCCACGCTTACCATTATTAACAAATATCATTAGCAACAAAATAATGATCAAGGGTACAAAAAAGCTTGCAAACACCATGATGATGAGTTGTTTTGGGGACTTAATTAGATTTCCGTGCTCGTTACTCATAGGAATTTATCGTTTGGGGTGTTTAAGGTTGTTTTGCCGTGATTATAACTAGAGAGTAGGGGTATAGGCACTTACAATAGCGGGGTATCCGTTTTTTCTGCTGGCGCCCGTAGCTCAGTGGATAGAGTATTGGCCTCCGAAGCCAAGGGTCGCAGGTTCGATTCCTGCCGGGCGCGCCAAAACTGTGGGGTTTTTTGACCTATGTCATGCGTAAAATCGTGAAAACCGCTATCATTTGCGTCTAACTTATTGATTCTTATCGTGTCTACACATCTAAATTCAGCCCTTTCAGAGCCCTCTTTAACTAACCCATTGCCTCCTGAGGCGCCATTACCACACCGAAAAATCATTCGGGGCTGGTTAATTCCAATGGCTCAAGGCGAGACCGGGCGCGCAATCATGCTTTTAGCCATTGATGCGGCTTTATGGCTTGGCTGTATTGCTGGCACGATTTTTGTTGAAAACATCCTGCTCAAAATCATTTTTGGATTGATTGCTGGTTTTGTTACAGGCCGCATTTTTATTTTGGGCCATGATGCCTGCCATCAAAGCTTCACCCCTAACCGCGAGCTTAATAAAGTTCTGGGTCGTATTGCCTTTTTGCCATCTCTAACCCCATATAGTCTTTGGGATGTAGGGCATAACGTAGTTCATCATGGTCAAACCAACTTAAAGGGTTTTGACTTTGTCTGGGCGCCTTTGTCAAAGGCAGAATACGACGCGCTATCCCCAGGACGTAAGGCTCTAGAGCGCCTTTACCGTAGTGGCTGGGGGCCTGTGTTCTATTACCTCCTAGAGATCTGGTGGAGACGTGAGTATTTCCCAAACGCTAAGAACAAACCTGGCGATCGCCCTATTTTCTTAAAAGACAACTTGCTTGTGACTGCTTTTGCAATCGCTTGGATCGGCTGTCTTATTGCTGGCGCAATCGCAACTGACCAATCTATTTGGATTGGTTTAATTACTGGCTTTGCCGTTCCTTTTCTGTTCTGGAATGGGATGATTGGTTTTGTTGTCTACGTACACCATACCCATCCTAATGTGTCTTGGTATGACAAAAAATCAGAGTGGTTACGTGCGCAGCCTTTTGTATCCACAACCGTGCACCTGACCTTTAACTGGATTTGGGGTTCATTAATGCACCACATCATGGAGCACACCGCCCATCACGTGGATATGAGCGTACCCCTCTATCGCCTGCAAGAAGCCCAAACAACCCTGGAAACTATCCTTCCTGAGCGTATATTTGTACAAAAGTTCTCTTGGGGTTGGTATTTCGATACCGCCCGTAAATGCAAGCTATATGACTTTGAGAACAAGGCTTGGCTCGATTTTGATGGCAATAAGACGGCTGATTCCGTCCAAGTTGTGCTCAGCCCAGCCCCAGTGGGACAAAACGGGTAAAATAGATCTTCTGTATAAGATTTTCCTTACCCGGATTGCCCATGACTACCTCGACTCCTGCTGCTACCCAAGACACTTCCCAGAGCCTTAAATTTTGCTCTTCTTGCAGTCGCGAAAAGCGACTAGAGGGTGGCACATGGATTCCAACGAGCAATCGTAAGCAACGCTGGATCTGCGCTAGCTGTTTATACAATCGTACGCACCGTACTGGCTCTGCAAAAACCTAATCTGTCGTTTTTGCTTTTTTAAATTCAGAGTTTAATTCTTAGGCGCTAGCTTCTACGCGCCATCTCCTACATATGGGTTTGTTTTGCGTTCTGCGCCGAACGTAGACATTGGCCCATGTCCAGGAACAAACTGTACATCATCTCCTAATGGCCACAACTTCGTTTTGATTGCATGAATTAAATCGGCATGATTCCCACGAGGGAAATCGGTTCTCCCAATTGAGCCAGCAAATAAAACATCGCCAACAATTGCAAGGCGATCAGCCTTGTCAAAAAAAACTACATGTCCAGGTGTGTGTCCGGGACAATGAAAAACTTCAAGATCAACATTACCCAGTTGCACATGATCTCCATCGCTTAACCAGCGATTAGGCTCAAATACTTTGGCATGACCAAATCCAAATCGCACGGTTTGCTGGGGTAACTGATCAATCCAAAAACGTTCATCCACTTGCGGCCCCACGATAGGGACTCCTAGCTGGTCTGCAAGATCCTTGGCTGCGGCACAGTGATCAAGGTGTCCATGGGTTAACAAGATCTGCTTTACGGTACCGCCCATCTGTTTGACGCCTTCCAAAATCTTATCAAGATCGCCTCCAGGATCAACCACGGCAGCATCACCAGTCTCTTGACATACCAAAATTGAACAATTTTGTTCATACGGCGTTACGGGAACAATTCCTAATTTGATTGGCATAAGCAGAGGACAGAAAAATTAATTGTTTGTGAAGTGCACAGTGTAGGGGACTGAGCATAAAATATTCCCAAAGGATAAACAATGAATACCCAAGACACTTTTAAATTTGCAGAAACGCACGAGTGGGCTGACCCAGAAAATGATGGCCTCGTTTGGGTTGGTATCAGCAACCATGCACAAGAAGCATTGGGTGATGTGATGTTTTTTCAGGCGCCCAAGATTGGCCAGCAAGTAAAGCAAGGTGAAGCCATTGCAGCAATTGAATCTGTTAAAGCGGCAAGTGACATACATGCGCCCGTTAGCGGTGAAATTGTTGCGCTAAATGATGCAGTAGATGCAGCGCCTGAGCTAGTCAATGAAAAGCCTTACGCAGTGTGGCTATTTAAAATTAAACCTGACTCCAATGCCTCATTATCTTCAGAGCTTGAACAATTGATGAGCCTTGATCAATACCAATCCGGCCCAGGGGCGTAAGCCAAGTCGATTAGATCGCAATCGGGTCGCGCTCGATAAGCCAGCGAATGCGTTCAAGTTTGCTAATGCGCCCTTGAGACCCTTCTCGTAAATCACGATCCACCGCCTCCAATACCTCTTGAAGTAATTTACGGTTTTCTGACTCAATCACGAGTTGTGCCCGTTCCGTTCCTGCTACACGCATCACTGCCTTAGGCACTGGGTCATAGACCTTGAGCCCTTGAACCATCAGTCCTCCAGCCCGTAAGCGGCCTTTGAGCTCAGTCAAAAACTGAAGGGCCTTCGCTAGGCTTTTGGCTTCTGCGTGAACTAGGCCCTGATAAGAGAAGGGGGGCAATTTTGCTTCATCTCTTTCATTGGCCGTATAGGCTAAAAATCCATCAACATCGTGACGTAATAAATACTGAAAAACGGCTGCCTCTGGGTACTGTGTTTCGATATAAATATCACCACCTGCTTGACCTTCTACGCCAGCCCGGCCTGCACGACCAGCTACTTGCACTAACTGTGCAAACAATCTTTCGGCCGCTCGAAAATCTTGTGAGAATAATCTGCTATCGGCATCGAGCACAGCTACCAATCCAATGTTTTGGTAATCATGTCCTTTTGCGATCATTTGGGTTCCCACCACGAGATCTACATTACCAGCATGAATCTCCTGAAACAGTTCTTCAGCGCCTTTGCTCTTCTTACTTGAATCGGTATCAATTCTCAGCACTCTTGCGGCTGGCCATATTTCTTCGATGGAGTCCTCTATTTTTTGCGTTCCTTGACCCAGGACCTTGAGGTCAGCATTTCCACAATCGGGACAATGCTCTGGAATAGCCTTCACTAAACCACAATGGTGGCAACTTAATACGGGCTTTCTGCTTAATGCCCCCGCTTTATGCATCACCATATAGAAGCTGCATTGTTGGCATGAAGATAGCCACGAACAGGCGCTGCAACTCAATACCGGTGCGTAACCTCTTCGATTAATCAATATTAAGCTTTGCTTCTTCTGCTCTAAATTTTTAGTAATGGAATTGACTAGCGTCTTAGTGATGGGGCTTTTATTTACCGGCCTGCCAGCATCTCCTGGACTAAATTGATTTTGTGGATCTCGGGTGTTGATGAGATGGACTTTCGGCAGACTTGCTCCCTGGGCGCGCTGATCTAAACGAATATATTCATAGCGTCCAGCCCTAGCAGCCATCCAGGTTTCGAGCGAAGGCGTTGCAGATGCAAGAAGGATTGGTGCCTTCACATCATGCGCACGCCATATAGCTAAGTCTCGCGCTGAATATCGAATGCCATCTTGTTGTTTATAAGATGGGTCATGTTCTTCATCCACCACAATCGCTCTTAAGTTTGGCATGGGCGTGAGCGCTGCCAACCTTGTTCCCAAAATAATTTGTGCCTTACCTGTCAATGCCTCATACCAGGCAACACCTCTTTGCTTTTCAGGAACAGCACTGTGTAAGACCGACATTTTTTTATCTGGAAAATAGGCGCGTACACGTCTCTCAAGCTGGGGAGTTAAATTAATTTCCGGCACCAGGATTAAAACCTGTGCGCTCTCATCCTCTAGGATTTCACTTAACCAATTTAGAAATACTGCCGTCTTCCCGCTACCGGTTTGACCCTGCAACAAAATGGCTTTGAATTGTTTTTCTTTACTGCAATTGCTTAATGACTCTAGTGCGCGCTTTTGTTCTTCATTTAATTGCGCCGTACTAATGTATCCCTCACTCAGAGCGTTTTCATTTTTTTTCTTTTTGCGTACTTCGGCAGCAGCTAATTTCTGAGGAATTTTTTCCCAGTCTTCAGGCTTTTTCCACATCTGCGGAATAGTCGGAATGATAGTTTCGCCAAGAGCATGAATGTAATACTGGCTAGCAAAATTCATCAGCCTCAATGCCGCAGGATCCAAAGGTGGCAGTGGAGCAATAGCCTCGACCTCTTTTAATTTTTCAATATCAAAATCAGAGTGAGCGCTTACTTTAATTACCATACCAATCAATGAGGAGCGTCCAAAAGGAACTTCTACAAGTTGGCCGATTGTTGGCTTAAGGCCTAGTTTTTGAGCACCCCATATGTAGTCAAAGCCCTGGGCCAAGGGCTTATCTACAACTACTTGAACTACGATGGGAGGGCTCATTTTTTACTTCGATTTTCTATTTTGCTTGTGGATAAGTCTGTGGATATCATCCGATGATTCTGATTTTTAAGCTAATTTACCAGCAATTCAATTTTGCACTCTTTTGGAGCTTTTTATTTATTTTTTATATAAATCAAAAGCTTAAGAGACTATCCGAAAGTTATAGATCACATTTATTGCCAATCTCACTGAATTTCGAATGGTGAGCCAATCTGTGCATAACTTTCAATCAAAATTTGATTTCAAGTTAGCAATTACTCAGGATTAGTGCTTTGATCTAAGAGCCTTGGAGTGATTGATGACCGTTTCGGCCAAAACAGAAACACTTTCAGGGGGGGTAAATTGGGAGATGCCGTGACCTAAATTAAAGACATGGCCATCTAAAGAATGAAGGCCAGGTTTTAGGGCTGGGGCAGCCGCCAAGTCGTCCAGCAGCAGACTAGCCTGTTTAGCTATTTGCTCAGGCTCAGAAAAGAGAATGAGGGGGTCTAAGTTGCCCTGTAGTGCAAGCGGTTTACCTAGGGCAAGCAGCTGTTTCCGGGCTTTGCTCAGGGACATCATCCAATCGATGGCAATCACATCTGCGCCAACTTGAGCCATATCGTTTAGCCAAATACCGCCACCCTTGGTGAACATAATGACAGGGATTTTTTGACCCTCAAATTCACGAGGCATTAAGGCAATCACTTTTTGCATTGCAGCCAAAGACATTGTTTGATACCAACCATCTGGGAGCATGCCACCCCAAGTATCAAAAATCATTAATGCTTGCGCACCTGCTTTAACTTGTTCAATTAAATACGCCGCAACAGACTGTGCGTTGATATCCAAAATATGTTGCAACAAATCTGGACGACTAAACATCATCGTTTTAGCATGACGAAAATCATCTGCGCTAGAGCCATCAATCATGTAGCATGCCAATGTCCATGGGCTTCCGGAAAAACCAATCAATGGAACGCGTTGCTTGCCATCAACCATTAATGCTTTGCGAATTTCTGAAACGGCATCAAATACGTATTTCAGCTGATCCATATCCGCTACACGCAACTTCTTGACGGCTTCTTCATCGCGCAATGGATGATCAAAACTGGGGCCTTCGCCTGCAGTAAATTTCAAGCCCAATCCCATCGCATCGGGGATGGTCAAAATATCGGAGAACAAAATAGCCGCATCCAAAGGATAGCGATCCAAAGGCTGAAGGGTTACTTCAGTTGCGTATGCAGGATTTTTTGCAAGCCCAAGAAAGCTTCCAGCTCTAGCTCGGGTGGCATTGTATTCGGGGAGGTATCGGCCAGCTTGACGCATGAGCCAAAGCGGTGTTTGATCAACCGCTTCGCCCAGGCAGGCCTTTAAAAACCGATCATTTAACAACAAGGAAGTGACCGGTAATTATTTTTTACGACGGAAACGAGCAATTGCAGCCAACTGTGCCGCTGCCATTGCAAACTCAGATTGGGCCAAAGCCAAATCAAAGTCAGTGCCACGATTTTGCATTGCTTCTTCAGCGCGCTTTTTAGCTTCAGTTGCTTTAGCTTCATCGAGATCATGACCACGAATAGCAGTGTCTGCCAATACAGTCACATGGTCTGGCTGAACTTCTAAATAGCCACCCGCTACGAAAACAAACTCTTCATCACCATCGGCTTTTTCAATACGAACTGAGCCTGGACGAATACGTGTAATCAAAGGAGTGTGGCCGCGTAAAATGCCGAGCTCACCACTTTCGCCAGGAAGCGCAACAAACTTGGCTTCCCCGCTGAAAATAGACTGCTCAGCACTTACTACATCGACGCGTATGGTTGACATAATTTCCCTAGATGAATTCGATTAAAGCTTCTTAGCTTTCTCGATGGCTTCATCAATTGAACCCACCATGTAGAACGCTTGCTCTGGCAAGTGATCCAATTCACCGCTACAAATCATCTTGAAGCCGCGGATGGTTTCTTTCAATGGCACGTATTTACCTGGTGAGCCAGTAAATACCTCAGCAACGTGGAAAGGCTGTGACAAGAAACGTTGAATCTTACGAGCACGTGATACAGCCAACTTGTCTTCTGGTGACAATTCGTCCATACCCAAAATCGCAATAATGTCGCGCAATTCTTTGTAACGTTGCAATGTCATCTGTACGTCGCGAGCAACTTCATAGTGCTCTTGACCAACCACTTGTGGGTCGAGCTGACGGCTAGTTGAATCCAATGGATCAACCGCTGGGTAAATACCCAATGCTGCGATGTCACGTGACAACACCACTGTGGAGTCTAAGTGTAAGAAGGTTGTCGCTGGTGATGGATCGGTCAAGTCATCCGCAGGAACGTAAACGGCCTGAATAGAGGTAACGGAACCAGTCTTAGTAGAGGTAATACGCTCTTGCAATTTACCCATCTCTTCAGCCAAAGTAGGTTGGTAACCCACAGCAGAAGGCATACGACCGAGCAACGCAGAAACTTCAGTGCCGGCCAAGGTGTAACGGTAGATATTATCAACGAAGAACAAAATGTCACGGCCTTCGTCACGGAACGCTTCCGCCATGGTCAAACCAGTCAACGCAACGCGCAAACGGTTGCCAGGAGGCTCATTCATCTGACCAAACACCATCGCCACTTTGTCGATAACGTTCGATTCTTTCATCTCGTGATAGAAGTCATTACCTTCACGAGTACGCTCACCAACACCAGCAAACACGGACAAGCCTGAGTGTTGCTTAGCGATGTTGTTAATCAATTCCATCATGTTCACGGTCTTACCAACACCCGCACCACCGAACAAGCCAACCTTACCGCCTTTAGCAAACGGGCAAACTAAGTCAATAACCTTAATACCGGTTTCTAACAAGTCAACAGAAGGTGAAAGCTCATCAAACTTCGGTGCTGGCTGGTGAATTGCACGACGCTCTTCAGTTGCAATCGGACCGGCATCGTCAATTGGGCGGCCCAAAACGTCCATAATGCGACCTAATGTAGCTGGACCAACAGGAACAGAAATTGGCTTGCCAGTAGATTTCACTTCCATGCCACGACGCAAGCCATCGCTTGCACCCATGGCAATAGCGCGAACTACGCCGTCGCCGATTTGTTGCTGAACTTCAAAGGTCAAACCTTTTTCAGCAAATGATTTTTCACCGCTCTCAACTAATGTCAACGCATCATAGATGTTTGGCATTTTGTCACGTGGGAACTGAATGTCCACCACTGGACCGATACATTGCACGATATTTCCGTTACTCATCGCATTTCTCCGCTTTTAATTCCTGAATTCTTTCGTATTCCTAAACGCTGACCGCTTAAACCGCAGCCGCTCCGCCAACAATTTCTGACAACTCTTTGGTAATAGCAGCCTGTCGTGTTTTGTTGTATTCCAATTGCAATTCGCCAATCACGTTCTTTGCGTTATCTGACGCGGCCTTCATTGAGACCATACGAGCAGATTGCTCAGAAGCCATATTTTCAGCAACAGCCTGATAAATCATTGCTTCAACATAACGCTTTAGCAAGCCATTCAAAATCGACTCAGCGTCAGGCTCATAAATGTAATCCCAAGAGTTTCCTGCTTTATCTTCAGGCGCCAGTGCTGCTGGCTCCAAAGGCAAAAGCTTCTCTAAAACAGGCTCTTGTTTCATTGCATTCACAAAGCGGTTGTATGCCAAATAAACAGCATCAATCTCGCCTCGCTCAAACGCCTCTAATTGGGCAACAATTGCGCCAATCAAAACATCCATATGGGGTGTATCGCCAATCTGGATTGTTTGAGAAATCAGTTTTGCTTTTGAGCGATTCAAAAACTGCAGGCCTTTTGAACCTATTGCCGTGTAGACAATCTCAATATTCTTTTCCTGCAAATCGCGCACTTGGTTGGTGATAAAGCGCAGCACGTTGGTATTTAAACCGCCGCACAAGCCTTTGTCTGTCGTAACCAAAATGGTGCCAACTTTCTTAACTTCACGAGTAGCCATGTAAGCAGGGCGAAACTCTGGATTAGCTTTTGAAAGGTTGGCAACAATCTCACGAATTTTTTCGGCATAAGGGCGCGCATTACGCATGCGCTCCTGGGCGCGACGCATCTTGGATGCGGCGACCATTTCCATTGCCTTCGTGATCTTGCGCGTGTTTTGCACGCTCTTGATCTTTGATCGTATCTCTTTTGTGCTTGCCATGATTTATGCGAGCCCTCTTAGAAAGAGGCAGAACGCTTGTAATCCTCAATTGCAGCACGCAAAGCAGCTTCGTCATCTTTGCTCAAGTCTTTGGTTTCTTCAATACGCGCAACTAAGTCAGCATATTTAGATTTCAAATGGTCTTGCAAACCTTTTTCGAATGCCAATACGTTCTTCACTTCGAGGTCATCGAAGTAGCCATTGTTCACTGCGAACAATGAAGCGGCCATTTCCCAAACTTGGAGTGGCTTGTATTGAGCTTGCTTACACAATTCAGTAACGCGACGACCACGCTCGAGCTGCTTACGGGTTGCTTCATCAAGGTCAGAAGCGAACTGAGCAAACGCTGCCAATTCACGATATTGCGCCAAGTCGGTACGAATACCACCAGACAATTTCTTAATGACTTTAGTTTGTGCAGCACCACCAACGCGAGATACAGAGATACCAGCATTAATCGCAGGACGTACACCAGCGTTAAACAAGTCAGTTTCCAAAAAGATCTGACCGTCAGTAATCGAAATCACGTTCGTTGGAACGAATGCAGAAACGTCGCCAGCTTGAGTTTCAATAATTGGCAACGCTGTCAAAGAACCAGTCTTACCTTTTACTGCACCGTTAGTGAACTTCTCAACATATTCAGCATTTACACGAGCAGCGCGCTCGAGCAAGCGTGAGTGGAGGTAGAACACGTCGCCAGGATAAGCTTCGCGGCCTGGTGGGCGGCGGAGCAACAAGGAGATTTGACGATAAGCAACTGCTTGCTTGGTCAAGTCATCGTAAACAATCAAAGCATCTTCGCCGCGATCGCGGAAGTACTCGCCCATGGTGCAACCTGCGTATGCAGAGAGATACTGCATCGCTGCAGACTCAGAAGCACTCGCTGCAACAACAACGGTGTACTCCATCGCGCCCAATTCTGTGAGCTTACGAACAACGTTAGCAATAGTGGAAGCTTTTTGACCAATCGCCACGTAAACGCAATAAACGCCTTTACCTTTTTGGTTGATGATCGCGTCAACCGCAACTGCTGTCTTACCAGTTTGGCGGTCACCAATGATCAACTCACGCTGACCGCGGCCGATTGGAACCATCGCATCAATCGCCTTCAAACCTGTTTGCACTGGCTGACTAACGGATTGACGTGCAATAACGCCTGGAGCCACTTTTTCGATAAAGTCAGTTAACTTGGTATTGATTGGGCCTTTGCCGTCAATTGGTTGACCGAGAGCGTTAACAACGCGACCGAGCAACTCTGGGCCGACTGGAACTTCCAAAATGCGGCCAGTACATTTAACTGGATCGCCTTCTTTAATGTGGGTGTACTCACCCAAAACTACAGCACCAACAGAATCACGCTCAAGGTTCAAAGCGAGGCCGATAGTGTTGTTAGGAAACTCCAACATTTCGCCCTGCATCACACCAGACAAGCCATGAACGCGGCAAATACCGTCGGTCACTGAAATTACAGTGCCTTCGTTGCGAACTTGGGAGTCAACGCCCATTTCGCTAATTCGGCTTTTGATCAGCTCGCTGATCTCGGAAGGGTTGAGTTGCATTACTTACTCCTGGGTCTTATTTCGTATGTTCTTAATAGGGATAACTTATGCGCCAAGACTTGCTTGCATTTGAGCTAACTGTGCTTTCACTGAACTATCCATTACCTCATCACCAACTTGAATGCGAACACCGCCAATCAATGTAGGATCAACCTGAATAGTAGGGCGCAATTCTTTACCCCCAAAGCGCTTCTTCAAACTTGACAACAAATCATTTAGTGCAGAACCCTCTAAAGGGAATGCACTGGTAATCATTACTTCTGCTGCACCTTCGCTCTTGTTCTTCATTGCCTCAAATTGACTTGCAATTTCAGGCACGGCTGCCAAGCGATGGCTCTGGTTTACCAAATTCAAAAAGCTGGCAACCGTAGGATCTAACTTGGTTTTCACCATGCCAGAAAGTAGTTTGCTCAAATCATCGGCGGAAACTTTTGGATTGTTGGATAAAGCAGCAACCTCTGGCAAAGCAGCAAGCTGTGCCAACTCGTTTAACTGCTCCAAAGATCCAGCAAGCTGCGCCGGCTTTACGCTTTGAAAAAGCGCTTCAGCGTAAGGACGTGCAATGGTGGCTAATTCAGCCATATCAAAGTTCTGCCTTTAGTTGATCAAGTAATTGGCCGTGTGCTTTTGCATCAACTTCACGACGCAAAATTTGCTCGGCACCTTTTACGGCAAGAACAGCTACTTCAGCACGCAACACTTCACGTGCGCGTGTTACTTGTTGTGCTGCATCTTGCTGCGCTTGAGAAATGATTCGAGCGGCTTCAGCTTGTGCGTTAGCGCGAATTTCTTCGGCTGACATTTGTGCACGTTTTTCAGCTTCAGCAACGCGTTGAACACCTTCTTGGCGTGCTTTAGATAATTCTTGCTCCGCTTCATTGCTGGCTAATGCAAGCGCTTCTTTGCCGCGCTCGGCAGCAGCTAAGCCATCAGCAATTTTGCTTGAACGCTCATCTAATGCCTTAACAAGTGGTGGCCACACAAAACGTGCAACAACCCACCATAAGACAAAGAAAACGATCATTTGCGCGAATAGGGTCGCGTTCAGATTCACGATATTCCTTTCAGTATTGTTGAGAACCGTTGGATGACCCGTTGGTCACCCACGCCAAAACAATTACTTAATAACTGCGAGCAGTGGGTTTGCGAAAGCAAACAACATTGCAACACCAACGCCGATCAAAAACGCAGCGTCGATCAAACCAGCCAAAAGAAACATTTTGGTTTGTAATTCGTTGATCAATTCTGGTTGACGGGCAGCGCCCTCAATGAACTTACCACCCATTAGGCCAATGCCCAAACAGGCTCCTAATGCGCCGAGGCCGATGATGAGGCCAATACCGATAGCGGTTAGTCCTTGAATGTTGGCTAAGAATGCTTGCATGTTTACTCCTAAGTATTGAAGGTGAGGTTAAAAATAAAAAAGTTAATGGTGACTATGGGCTTGCCCAATGTAAACCAAGGTCAACATCATGAAAATAAATGCTTGTAACAAAATAACCAAGATGTGGAATATCGCCCAAGCCGAGCCAGCAATAACGTTGCCAACAAAGCCAAGCATGTACAAATCTAAGTTAAAGGTCCACATACTTCCCAAGAGGGCGATGAGCAAAAAGAGTAGCTCACCTGCGTACATATTTCCGAAAAGTCGCATCCCCAAGGAAACGCCCTTGGCAATGTATTCGATAATGTTTAAAACCAAGTTGAAAGGTGCCAAGTACCACTTTGCGCCAAAAGGAGCGGAAACCAACTCGTGCAAAAATCCTCCTAGGCCCTTTACTTTGAAGCTATAGAAGAAAACTAGTAGTAGAACTGAGAACGATAAGCCGAAGGTGGCATTTAGATCGGTAGTAGGCACGATCTTGTGGTGCGGAACGTGAACGCCAAAACTGCCAATAAATTGATTTACGCCAAAGATCCAATCTACTGGCACTAAATCCAAAGTATTTAGGAGAATGATCCAGCAAAAAACGAATAGGGCTAGCGGCGCAATGAAAGTGCGGTCGCCATGAACAATGCTCTTAGTTTGGTTATCAACCATCTCAACCAGCATTTCCACTAAACACTGAAAGCGTCCTGGCACCCCAGGGGATGCTCTGCGAGCAGCAAGAACCAAGAGAAAAACGGTAATCAACCCCATTAAAGAGGTCCAAAAGATAGTGTCTAAGTTAATAACACTGAAATCAATGACTGAGTTTTGCGCCCCACCAATATTATTCAGGTTTTGTAAGTGCTCAGCAATATAAGCAGTAGGTGTAAGCGGTTCGCTAGCCACATGATGGGCTACCTCTGCTGCTGCGTTGACTTCGCTAGACATCTCTGAACTTGTCCTTATCTATATTTACCACTTGTTACCTCCAAAACCACGCTAACAAATAACACTTAAGCGTAGCTAAATAGGTGACAAGCAATGGAATCCATTTCAAATCAGGTTGCTTTAGGGCAAAGCCAATAAACAGGAGAATGGTTGCTAGGATTTTTAAAAATTCGCCAGAAACCACTGCCGCTAAATATCCACCAGGGCTTGATTTGACATTCTTTTTTGCTGCATCTAAGCGCACCAAAAACAACGCAGAGGGCAAAAACCCAATCAAGCCACCCACTAAAGCCGAATAAGTATAAACGACTCTTTCTGCCGATTCAGAAAAAAAATAACAAAAACTAGCAATAATCAGGGTAAGCACCACCTGACTTGTAACAACGAGCCATCCATTGATTGAAGTAAAGCTTTTAGGCTTTGCTTTTCGCAATGCATCCATCTCAGACTTGCTGAGGGTCTTAAATGAGTCGTCGTCTAGATCTTCCCATTCGATAGCCTTGATGGGGCGTTCTTTATTCAAGGCCTATACCCAACTTTTTTAGTAAAGAATCTAATTCATCAAATTGACTAAAACGGATTCTGAGCTCGCCCCCCCTACCTTGGAGCTTAAATTCAGTGTTTAGCCCAATCAAATCTGCAATTTCCTGCGTTAGACGGTGCATGTCAGGATCGTGATTTGGCGAAACAATACCCATCTTATTTTTTGCTTTTTTATCCCCAATCTGCCCCCCAGCGATAGCTAAAGCAGTAGACATTCTTTCTGCCTCGCGGACTGAAAGGCCTTGCGCAGCGATTCTTTGCGCCAAAGCAACCTGGCTAGCACCCGGCAAAGGCAAAAGCGCGCGGGCGTGACCCATATCAATATCGCCAGCCAGTAGCATGGCCTGTACTGGTTTTGCCAATTGAGCCAAGCGCAGTAGGTTTGTAATGGCGCTGCGAGACTTACCAACCGCTTTTGCTGCCTGTTCGTGCGTAAACCCAAACTCTTCAATCAGTCTGGCTAAGCCCTGAGACTCCTCCAAAGGATTTAAGTCTTCGCGCTGCATGTTTTCAACCAAAGCCATTGCTGCAGCGGCCTGATCGTCAGCGCTAGAAACCAACACAGGAACCTCTGTTAAGCCGGCAATCGTTGCCGCTCTAAAGCGTCGCTCACCAGCGATGATTTCATATTTACCAGCGCTCACTAAACGCACTAGCAGCGGTTGCATCACACCTTGCTCACGAATACTTTCCGCTAACTCCTGCAGGGCGCCCGCTTCCATTTTTTGACGCGGCTGATATTTACCCGCTTGTAAGGCAGACAATGGCAAACGATTAATTTCAGCTGAAGAAGATGCTTTCTGCGACTTCTCTCCAAGTAGCGCTTCTAATCCTCTACCCAAACCTTTTTTCTTAATTGCAACCATGGTCTTTTAATCTTTCCAGAAATTACATTTGCTTAATACGTTCAATCATTTCGGAGCCAAACTCTAGGTAGGCTTTTGCACCTCGCGAGGATTTATCAAAAGCCACCCCTGGAAGCCCGTAGGACGGGGCTTCAGCCAAGCGGACATTACGCGGAATAATCGTCTTAAATACTTTATCGCCAAAATGCTCGAGCAACTGCTCTGACACTTGCTGTTGCAGCGTCATGCGTGAATCAAACATCACGCGCAGCAAACCAATAATGACTAAGTCTGGATTTAAATTTGCATGGACTTGCTTAATGGTATTTACTAAATCGGACAAACCTTCCAGCGCAAAATATTCACACTGCATTGGAACGATGACGCCATTGGCAGCACACAATCCATTTAAGGTTAGCAATGACAATGCAGGTGGGCAGTCAATCAAAATAAAGTCATAGTCATTCGCAACTTGTGCAAGCGCATCTTTCAAGCAAGATTCGCGCGCATCCATATCCACCAGTTCAATTTCAGCGCCTGCTAAATCTCGATTAGCAGGCAGTACATCGTATGCAGAACTTTCGCAGCGTTGTGCGCAATCTTTTACCGAAGCAAGCCCTATCAATACTTGATAAATACTTCCGCTGAGGTCAGCCTTTTCAATCCCAGACCCCATGGTCGCATTACCTTGAGGATCTAAATCGACTAGTAATACTCGTTGGCCAAGTCCTGCCAAACCAGCGGCTAAATTAACAGCTGTCGTGGTTTTACCAACGCCGCCTTTTTGATTTGCGATACAGAATATTTTTGCCATAGCTGCTTTGTAACTTTGCCTAAGGGGTGAGGGGGGATTTTCTCATGGGGCGCAACACCAAAAGGCGACGCTCCGCGGATAAATTAGGAATGTGCAGCGGTTCATCGGCCAACAACTGCCAATCGTCCATGCAAACTTCTTGCATTTCTTCGTCTGCACGCTTGCCTTTCATGGCAAATACCAAGCCACCGGCCTTAAGCAATGGCAATGAAAGATCTAAAAAGCGTGCAAGGCTTGTAAATGCACGAGAAATAACAGCATCAAATTGGGCTGTTTGCTGCACTGCAACATCTTCAACCCGCTCACTGAGCACTTCAATGTTTTTTAACTTCAACTTTCCACGCACATGCTGCAAGAAAGCAGTCTTCTTACGAACGGCCTCTATTAAAGTAAGTTGCCACTCGGGCTGCACAATAGCAATCGGTATTGCTGGAAGGCCGCCACCCGATCCCAGGTCAGCAATCTTGGGGCTTGAATCGCCCAGAAATTGCCTCATGATTGGCAAAACAGCAATAGAATCAATAAGATGGAGCCTTACAGAGTCTTGCTCACCCTCAATTGCCGTCAGGTTATGCACCTGATTCCAGCGGCCCATTTCTTGCAAAAAGAGCTCTAAATCAGCGATGTTAGTGTCACTTAAATTCAGACCCAACTCCTGAATACCTAGAGCAAGTAAGCCCTCGTTCATGCGGTTTCCTGGGAGCGTCCCAAACCCTTTTTGAGGTGAACCAATAACAAAGAAAGCGCCGCAGGAGTGACTCCTGAAATTCTACCAGCCTGACCCAGAGTGGCGGGCTTGTGTAAGTTAAGCTTTTGCTGAACCTCTTTAGAGAGGCCCAATACCTGGGTGTAGTCCAAGGACTCTGAAAGGGGGAAGGACTCATTGTGCTCTTGACGAGCAATTTCCTGCGCCTGACGGTCAATATAGCCTTGGTACTTTACCGAAATCTCGACTTGGTCACTAATTTGGGCAGCCAAACCCAGGTCATCATCCAACACTCCTGGAGACCATATTCCATTACCCAAAGCAGTAATTGCCTCATAAGTAACGCCCGGACGCCTCAAAAGCTCGGCCAAACTGCATTCATGGGACAGGTCTTGGCCCAATAAATTCGAAACTAGGGGCGCAGCCTCATGTTTTGGCCCAATCCAAATATCTTGTAAACGAGATGTTTCACGTGAAACAGCCTCTTGTTTTCTGCAGAAGACTTCCCAACGATAGTCGTCTACCAATCCAAATTCGCGCCCAATAGTGGTTAAACGCATGTCTGCGTTATCTTCACGAAGGCTCAAGCGATATTCGGCCCTGCTAGTAAACATACGATAGGGCTCTTGTACTCCCCGAGTAATTAAGTCATCCACCAATACGCCTATGTAGGACTCGCTGCGCTTTGGAATCCACGGCTCTTTACCTTGGGAAGCCAATCCAGCATTAATTCCAGCCAACATCCCCTGTGCAGCAGCCTCTTCATAGCCTGTTGTCCCGTTGATTTGACCCGCGAAATACAAACCTCCGATAGCTCGGGTCTCCAAGCTATGGCGTAATTGGCGGGGATCAAAGAAGTCATACTCAATGGCGTAGCCTGGACGAACAATCACGGCGGCCTCTAAACCACGAATACTGCGAACCAAATCCCACTGAACATCAAAGGGTAGGCTGGTGGAGATTCCGTTTGGATAAAACTCGTTTGTTGTGAGACCCTCAGGCTCCAAAAAGATTTGGTGGCTGTTTCTAGAAGCAAAGCGATGAATCTTGTCTTCAATAGAAGGGCAATAGCGGGGGCCTACACCCTCAATCACGCCGGTATACATTGGAGAGCGATCTAGACCACCCCGAATAATGTCGTGGGTCTTCTCATTTGTATGAGAAATCCAACAGGGAACCTGCTTTGGGTGCTGCTCCGGACGACCCAAATAGGAAAAGACTGGAACCGGGTCTAAATCACCCGGCTGTTCTAGCATGACTGAAAAATCAATCGTGCGGCCATCAATGCGTGGGGGCGTTCCTGTCTTGAGCCTTCCTTGTGGGAGCTTTAACTCTTTTAATCGTGCAGATAAGGAAACGGCTGCCGGATCTCCAGCGCGGCCACCCGCATAGTTGTTTAAGCCTACATGAATCTTTCCATCCAGAAAGGTTCCTGCAGTTAAGACCACTTTTTTAGCTGAAAACTCCAGGCCCATTTGGGTAACAACCCCCTGAACCTGGTCACCTTGAACTAAAAGGTCGTCAACAGCCGCTTGAAAAAGGGTTAGGTTTTTTTGATTCTCAAGACGTCGGCGAATTGCTGCTTTATATAAAACCCGATCGCCCTGAGCGCGAGTTGCTCTTACGGCGGGACCCTTGCTTGAATTCAGGATCCTAAACTGGATACCGGCCTCATCGGTTGCGGCCGCCATTGCACCGCCCATAGCGTCAATCTCTTTAACCAAGTGGCCTTTACCAATGCCGCCAATCGAGGGATTACAACTCATAGCGCCTAGGTTCTCAATGCTATGGGTAATTAATAGGGTATCGCATCCCATGCGCGCTGCAGCGAGGGCAGCCTCAGTCCCGGCATGACCGCCGCCAACTACGATGACATCAAAACTTTTGGAATAACGCATGATTTGCCTCAGATAGGGCGATGATCATAGCATTTTGTTTGTTTCACGTGAAACAAAAAGAGGGTCTATTTATCAGCTATAAAAATAAATTTTTTAAGTCATTGATTTAATTGATGAAATAGGCATTCCATGCCGATTTTGCAATCAATACACTCACAATAAGCAGAAAAGCTTTTCTGACAAACGCGCTTCCATGCTTAATTGCCAGGCGGCTACCGAACTGACTACCAACAATATTGGCAATCATCATGGCAAAGCCAAGCGTCCAATTAATTTGGCCTAAGCTGGCCAACATCAGAATTGCAGCCAAATTGGTTGCCACATTCACCAACTTAGTTGCTGCAGAGGCATGCAAAAAATCAAACCCAAAAAAGCGCACAAAGCCAAATAACAAAAAGCTCCCAGTTCCTGGACCAAAAAATCCATCATAAAAGCCAATGATTAAACCGAGTAACACGCCCTTAATTTGCTGGTAACGACTAACGCCTTTCGGGGCATGCGCCTCGCCCAAGGAGGGTTGGAACCATGTGTAGAGAAGAAGAAACAATAAAACAAACGGCAAAGCCTTGCGCAAAGGTTCTGCTGGAAAATTACTAACTGCGTTTGCCCCCAATAGCGAGCCCACAAAACCAGCAACAATGGCAGGACCCACAATCCCCCACGGAAGCGCAACATGGCGCAGGAATCGCCGCGCAGCATTAAAGGTCCCACCAACCGCGGCAACCTTATTCGTCGAAAGCAAAGTTGCAGGCGTAACATTGGGGTACGCAGCAAAAAGGGCGGGGACCTGAATCAGCCCGCCGCCGCCAGCAACAGCATCCACAAGGCCTGCGAAGAAAGCCATCGCCAAAAGCAATGGCCATATAAAGATAGAAAATTCGATGAGAGTCTCTTTAGGTTCTTTTAATTAAATGAGTGCGGCGATTGCGCCGCACTAAAACCAAATAATAAAAGGAAAAACAAAAAACTAGTTTTTGTTTTTGAAGTGCTCAGCAATTTCACCAACTACGCCACGACGGAATGCCAAAACACAAATTACAAAAATGAATCCAGTTGCAATCGTGCTCCACGAACCAATGTTGGCTAAATAGTTTTGTAAACCTACAACGATGCCTGCACCCACTACCGGACCCAGAATGGTTCCCATGCCACCAAGCAGTGTCATCAACACGACTTCGCCTGACATATGCCAGTGAATATCGGTCAGCGTTGCCAACTGAAATACTAAAGACTTCATAGACCCAGCCAAACCCGACAAGGCTGCGGAGATAACAAAAGACATTAACTTAAAACGGTCTACGTCGTAACCAAGAGAAATAGCGCGAGGCTCATTTTCGCGGATAGCTTTTAAGACCTGGCCAAAAGGGGAATACACAGCGCGCATGATGATGGCAAAGCCAATCAGGAAGACGGCCAACACAAAGTAATACATTGCCACGTCATTCTTTAAATCAATCAATCCAAATAAATCTCCACGTGGCACGCCCTGAATGCCATCTTCGCCACCAGTAAACGGAAGCTGCACCGCCAAGAAATACACCATCTGGGAAAGCGCCAAGGTAACCATCGCAAAGTAGATACCCTGTCTGCGAATAGCTAAAGACCCAATTAAAAATCCTAAGGCGCCCGAACCCAAAACACCGAGAAGAATTCCTAGCTCGGGGGAAAAGCCAGCCTCTTTACAAAGGTAAGCAGTGATGTAGGCTGACGTTCCAAAAAATGCCGCATGACCGAAAGATAAAAGTCCGGTAAAGCCCAATAGCAAATTAAATGCACAAGCAAAGAGGGCGAAACACAAAACCTTCATTGCAAAAACCAAATAAATGAAATCTTGGAATGGGAGCAGCAACGCAATCACCACCAAGATGGCATAAAGTAATTTTGTTTTTGAGTTCATGATTATTTTTCCCGCCCAAAAAGTCCAGCAGGACGAATCAATAAAACAATTGCCATGATCACAAAAATCACAACGCCTGATGCTTCTGGGTAGAACACTTTTGTCAGACCTTCAATCAATCCCAAAGCCAGGCCAGTCAAAATGGCGCCCATGATGGAGCCCATGCCGCCAATCACCACCACAGCAAAAACAACAATGATGAGGTTTGAACCCATCAGAGGATTAACTTGAAAAATTGGGGCGGCTAATACACCTGCAAAACCGGCAAGTCCTACGCCATAGGCATAGGCCAAAGAAATCATCAGCGGCACATTAATACCGAACGCTTGCAATAGTTTTGGGTTCTCGGTTCCGGCACGTAAATAAGCGCCTAATTTAGTTCTTTCAATCACATACCAGGTGGAGAAACAAACTGTCAGAGAGATAAAGACAACCCAAATTCGGTACTTGGGCAAAATGATGCCAATGGACTCTAAAGGGATTGCGCCTTGCAATATCTCTGGGGCTGGATAGCTCTCACCAGAGATGCCATACCAATGGCGGAACATGCCTTCAATAATTAGCGCTAGACCGAATGTCAGCAATAGGCCGTATAAATGGTCAAGGTGGTACAAGCGGCGCAACATCGTACGCTCAAGAATCAGTCCGAAGCCAGCCATCACCAGCGGCACCACAATTAATGCAAACCAATAATTAATGGATAGTTCTGGAAAGCCTAACCATTGACTGATTTGCGTTAGACCAATCCAGGCAATAAAAGCACCCATGGTGTACTGAGCACCGTGGGCAAAATTAATGATGTTGAGAAGGCCAAAAATAATGGCCAATCCCAAACTCAATATGGCATAAAACGAGCCATTAATAAGCCCCACCAAGAGCTGGGCTACCAGCCCTTGAGGGGTAATTCCGAGAAGTTCAAACATTCTTGATTTCTAAGTTGCTTACTTGTTAACTAATTTGCACTTCGATTGTGAAAGTGGCAACGTAGCTTCTGCTGCCGGAATCACTGCGCGAACATAGTAGTAGTCCCATGGGCTCTTAGAGTCTTCAGGCTTCTTGACTTCAAGTAAATACATGTCGTGCTCAAATTTACCGTCAGCACGGATCTTGCCTTTAAACAAACCATCATCAATGTTGGTTGATTTAAGAGCCTTCATAACAGCCTGAGTATCATCAGTGCCGGCTTTCTGAACTGCATTTAAGTAAGCAAGAACGGATGAGTAAACGCCTGCCTGGACCATTGTTGGCATACGCTTGTGTTGCAAGATAAAGCGCTTAGAGAATGCGCGTGTTTTGTCATCTTTATCCCAATAGAAGCCCTCTGTGAGGAACATACCTTGTGCAGCAGGTAGACCCAAAGAGTGCACATCGGAGATAAACATTAACAAAGGAACAACGGTTTGCTTTTTGTTAATACCAAATTCAGAAGCCTGTTTAACAGTATTGATGGTGTCTTGACCCGCATTTGCTAGGGCCACCACATCAGCGCCACTAGCCTGAGCCTTTAACAAGTAGGAGGAAAAATCGCTATTTGGGAAAGGGTGCTTACTGGTTCCCAAAACCTTACCGCCATTGGCATTTACAACCGCTGTCGCATCTTTCTCAAGAGCTGCGCCAAAAGCATAGTCAGCGGTAATGAAGTACCAATTCTTCTTGCCCTGCTTTACAACTGCCTTACCAGTGCCGTTTGAGAGCGCATAAGTGTCATAGGCCCAATGAACGTTATTGGCAGTACATTTTTCATTGGTAATGGGTAATGAGCCAGCGCCTGAAACCAAAGTAATTTTGTTTTTTTGCTCTGCTACTTCCATTACAGCCAAGGCCACGTTAGTAGAAACCAACTCCACGATGACATCGACGCCATCTTTGTCGTACCACTCGCGAGCCTTATTGGCCGCAATGTCTGCTTTGTTTTGGTGGTCAGCACTTACAAGCTCAATCTTCTTGCCGAGCACGGTACCATCTTTAGAAAAGTCAGCGATTGCCATCTTTGCAGCAATCACTGCTCCAGGGCCCGCTAAATCTGAATAGGTTGAAGACAAATCAGTCAACACACCAATCTTAACCGTGTCATTGCTGACCTTTGACGCTTGCGCAAATGCTGGGTTTGAACCAAAAATGGTTGCCGCAACCAGACATGCGGTTATTTGCTTTAACTTCATTCCTATCTCCTATAGAAAACAACTAAACACCAAGGTACTCATTTAATAGAGCCGCCTTTTCAGTCAACTCATTTTGATTTACTACCTCAACCACATTGCCGTGCTCAACCACATAATGACGATCAGCCAGGGGCGCTGCAAAGCGGAAATTCTGCTCAACCAGCACAATCGTGAAGCCCTTATTGCGCAGGCTAGTAACAACCTCCCCTAGTTTTTGCACAATGACGGGCGCCAAGCCTTCAGTGATTTCATCGAGCAAAAGTAGTTTTGCGCCTGTTCTCAAAATCCGAGCCATGGCCAACATTTGTTGCTCGCCGCCAGACAATCGAGTGCCCGGGCTGTTGCGTCTTTCGTAGAGATTGGGAAACATCTCATAGATTTCATCTAGGCCCATGCCGCCTGGAGCAATCTCAGGCAAAAGTAATAAATTTTCCTCCGTACTAAGGCTGGCAAAGATGCCCCGCTCTTCTGGGCAAAAGCCTACGCCAAGTCGGGCAATCTTATATGTTGGCATGGAGATTGTTTGAGTGCCGTACACCTCAACCGAGCCAGTCCTTTTGCTAGTTAACCCCAAAATCGTTTTGAGGATGGTGCTACGTCCGGCGCCATTTCTACCAAGCAAGGTGACAACCTCACCATCACGAACAGCAAAATTGACACCGTGCAGAATGTGGGACTCGCCATACCAAGACTCTAGGTTTTTAACCTCTAGCGCCAAGTTGCTCATAAAGTCTCGCTCCCATGGCTTCCCATATAGGCCTCGACCACCAATGGGTTGTTGGAAACCTCGTGGTATGAGCCCTCAGCCAACACTGAGCCGCGCTGTAATACCGTAATACGATCCGCAATTGAAGATACAACCTTCATATTGTGCTCAACCATCAAAATCGTGCGGCCTTTGGCCACGCGATCAATCAATTCAGTCACACGTTCCACATCCTCGTGGCCCATACCCTGAGTTGGCTCATCCAACAACATCAGTTCAGGCTCCATGGCCAAGGTAGTTGCAATTTCAAGCGCTCGCTTACGGCCATAAGCCAAATTAAGCGTTTCTTCATTAGCAAAGCCTTCAAGACCAACCTCGTGCAACAACTCTAGAGCGCGCTCATTGAGAACATTAAGTGAGTCGCCAGATTTCCAAAAGTGGAATTCGGTGCCAAGCCCTTGCTGCAGAGCAACACGAACATTTTCTAAGACTGTTAAATGGGGAAAAACCGCCGAAATCTGAAAAGATCGAATAACCCCGCGACGGGCAATTTGTGCGGGCGCTTCTTTTGTGATGTCCAATCCATTAAACAAAATTTGCCCGCTACTAGGCTCTAAAAATTTTGTCAGCAAATTAAAGCAGGTGGTCTTGCCAGCCCCATTGGGGCCAATCAAGGCATGTATGGTTCCCCTGGTGACATCTAAGTTGACGTCACTTACCGCAGAAAATCCCTTGAAAGATTTTCCTAATCCAATTGTTTTTAATATTGTTTCTTGCAATCTCGTACCCTCTACCCCTTCTTTGGGGCAAGACACCGAGGATACCGCAAGATGGTCTTGCTTTATATAGCGATAACCCTAAATTTAAAGGGGATGAAGACCTATGAGGATTGGTTTGTTTTTATAAACTGCTGAATAGCAGCTTGTGCAACGGGATCCAAAACATCCACCGGCATGCGTTGGGCGCCTTGAATAATCATGAGTGCATACGGTTTTGCGAGCGCGGTTGCCTGGGCACAAAGGCGTAACTCCTCACCTTCTGCAGGTGACTGAGCGCGCCAATAATTTATAGCCGCCTCAAGCTCTTGAATGGTTACGTAAAGCATTGCGAGCTGTTCAGATTATTTATCGTCGAGCGCGAGCATGGTGCCACGACATTTCTTGGCACCACAGCGACACTCATAATCTTTTTTCATTTGCTTGGTAATCCGACCCTCAATATCTAACGAGTAGTCGTAAAACAATTCTTCACCCACTTTTAACGCGCGCTTGGCGTAAATAAATACGCGCGGCTCACCATTAATCTTGTTTTCCTTTGTTTCGCAGCTTGGTTTGCAGGAGTGGTTAATCCAACGAGCGGCGTTGCCGCCATATTTCGCATCAATAACGCGACCATCATCTAAGGAAAAGTAAAAGGTGTGATTTGGATCTTTTGGATCGTGTGGGTGGCGCTTCTCCGCCAGCTTCCAACTAATTCGCTCGCCTTTATATTCAATAATGGCTTGGCCTTTTTTGATGGGCTTGACAACAAATACCCCCTTGCCATGAATTGGCGAGGTTTTAACAACAATAGAGGATCGATCCACTTTAGGTGGTTTTAGTTTTTTAGATTTCATAACTTAAACGTCTAGGTTACGCGCAATCAGTGCGTTCTTTTCGATAAATGCTCGACGCGGCTCCACCTCATCACCCATGAGTGTTGTAAAGACCTGATCCGCAGCAATAGCGTCCTCAATCTTTACTTGCAGCAGGGTACGAGAGCTTGCATCCATTGTGGTTTCCCAAAGCTGGGATGGGTTCATTTCTCCCAAACCCTTGTAGCGCTGACGACTCAAAACACGCTCAGCCTCTGACAGCAACCAAGAGAAAGCCCCCCGGAAATCGCTAATCGTTTGCTCTTTTTGGTTTTTATCTGGATCACCGCGGCGAACCTTAGATCCCGGCAAAACCTTGCCAGATAAAACTGCCGCAGCATTAGCAAGGCTTTGGTAGTCGTCGCCATGAACAAAATCAGAATTAATTGAAGAGAGCTTTAGGTTTCCGTGAATGCGGCGGGAAAGCAAAAGTCTAAAGCGCTCAGTACGGTCTTCTTTTTGAACAATGATTTCTGGTGGTAATGCTAGTGCATTTAAGGACTCTGCTAAAGCCAATCTTAGGCGCTCGGCAGACTCGTTGGCAGAAGCTTCGGTATCAAGATTTAATTGGGTTCCAGATGCAATGGCACGCAACGCATCCTCATCAATAGTACGGGAAAGTCGATCAACAATCGATTGAATCACTTGATAGTGTTTTGCCAACTCATTTAAAGCTTCGCCTTCGATTACTTCACCTGTTGGAGTTTGAAGTGAGGCTGTTTCTAACGCAATCTTCAATAACAACTGATTCAACTCGGCATCATCTTTAATGTATTGCTCATTCTTACCAAACTTCACTTTGTATAAAGGAGGTTGAGCAATATAGATATGACCACGCTCAATCAACTCTGGCATTTGTCTATAGAAGAAGGTTAACAGGAGTGTGCGGATGTGACTTCCATCAACATCCGCGTCGGTCATGATGATGATGCGGTGATAACGCAACTTATCCGCCTTGTACTCTTCAATACCAATTCCTGTACCCAAGACGGTAATTAAGGTGACCACCTCTTGGCTTGCCAGCATTTTGTCAAAGCGGGCTTTTTCTACGTTAAGGATTTTTCCTTTGAGTGGAAGAATGGCCTGAAAACGACGATCGCGACCCTGTTTAGCAGAGCCGCCAGCGGAGTCGCCCTCAACAATAAACAGTTCAGATTTAGTTGGGTCTTTTTCTTGGCAATCCGCCAATTTTCCAGGTAATCCAAGGCCATCCAAAACACCCTTGCGTCTTGTCATATCGCGCGCTTTGCGAGCCGCCTCGCGTGCACGTGCAGCATCAACAATTTTTCCGCAGAGAATTTTTGCGTCTGCGGGACGCTCTTGAAGATAGGAGCTTAAGGCTTCGGCAACAATTTCTTCTACTGGCCCACGAACCTCGCTGGAAACCAATTTGTCTTTAGTTTGGCTGGAGAATTTAGGTTCTGGCACTTTGACTGAAAGCACACAAGCCAAACCTTCACGCATGTCATCACCAGAAATCTCCACTTTTGCCTTCTTGGCAACTTCATGCTCATCAATATATTTATTGATAACACGTGTCATCGCGGCGCGTAATCCAGTGAGGTGGGTTCCACCATCACGCTGAGGAATGTTGTTGGTGAAACACAGTACTTGTTCACTAAAGCTGTCATTCCATTGCATAGAAACTTCAGCAGTAATTTGTCCACCTAGATCCGATGGGCGATTTCCTTCAGCATAAAAAATATTTGGGTGTAAAACGTTTTTATTTTGGTTGATGTATTCAACAAAACCTTTAACACCGCCCGAGAATGCAAAATCTTCTTCTTGACCGGTGCGCTGATCAATCAACTTAATGTGTACACCGTTATTTAAGAAAGAAAGTTCGCGAATACGTTTTACTAAGATCTCATAATGAAATTCTACGTTGCCAAAAATGGTTTCGTCCGCTAAAAAATGAACTTCTGTTCCTGATAGCTCTGTATCACCGGTAACGGTGATTGGTGATGTAATAACGCCATTCTCATCTTGAATGTTGCGATTTTGAATAACGCCGCGCGCAAACTCCATGTAGTGCGCTTTGCCGTCACGACGAATGTTGAGCTTCAACCATTTCGAGAGTGCGTTAACGCAACTAACGCCCACACCGTGAAGACCGCCTGAAACTTTATAGCTGTTCTGGTCAAACTTACCACCAGCATGCAACTCAGTCATCACAATCTCAGCAGCACTGCGTTTGGGTTCGTGTTTATCGTCGTATTTAATGCCAGTTGGAACACCGCGTCCATTATCAACAATAGAAATGGAATTATCTGTTTGAATGACTACGGTAATTTCAGAACAGTAACCCGCTAATGCTTCATCAATCGAATTATCTAAAACCTCAAACACAAGGTGATGAAGACCTGTTCCATCAGAGGTATCTCCGATATACATCCCTGGACGTTTACGAACAGCCTCAAGACCCTCTAAGATTTGAATCGATGCGGCACCGTACTGCTCAACTACTTTTTTTTCTTCAGTCATTTTTTTCTAAATTAAATACGCATTGGCATCACAACATACTTAAAGTTCTCTGAGCCAGGCAGAGTAATTACAGCACTGCTGTTTGCATCACCCAAACTAATTTGAATCTTTTCATTCTTTAGGTTTGATAAAACATCAAGTAGATAACTTACGTTAAAACCAATTTCTACCGCATCACCACCATATTCAACTTCAATCTCTTCTTGTGCCTCTTCTTGCTCAGCGTTGGTGGATTGAACTGTAATGCGATTTGGTGATAAAGAAAAACGTACGCCCTTAAATTTATCGGTGGTCAAAATCGCAGCGCGCTGAAGAGCGGCTTGCAAAACATCACGGCCGACAACTAAAGAGTTCTTTTGACCTTTTGGAATCACTCTTTGGAAATCTGGAAATTTACCTTCAACCAATTTTGAAATTAGCTCGATATCACCAAAAGTAAATTTCACTTGGTTTGCGGTTAAGCTAATTTCCAACATCTCATCCGAGTCCTCAAGAAGGTGTTGACACTCTAAAATTGTTTTACGAGGAATAATGATTTCCTGTCTTTGACCAGATCCTGATGGAGCTTCTGTTAGCTCAACACGAGAATAGGCAAGACGATGCCCATCAGTAGCAACTGCAACCACCTCTTTACCTTCAACAACAAGCAACATACCGTTTAAGTAATAACGAATATCTTGCTGTGCCATTGAAAAGTGAACTTGACTAATCAACTGACGAAAACTTTTTTGCGACATCTTCCAGGCGGCAGTAACCTCGCCAACGCTTTGTATCACTGGAAATTCTGTTGCAGATAAGGTTTGTAAAGAGAAACGGCTTTTGCCGCTCTGAACAACCATACGGTTGTCTTTTAAATTCAATGCAACAGGACCTTCAGGTAGGGCCCTCAAAATATCTAGTAGTTTGCGTGCTGCAACTGTTGTTGTTACATCTTCAGAGCCAACGCCAAAGTTTGCGTTGGTTGTAATTTGGATTTCAATATCTGTGGAGATAAAAGAAACTTTCTCACCATTCTTTTTAAATAAAAGATTAGCCAAAATAGGCAACGTATGTCGACGTTCAACAATGCCACTAACAACCTGAAGGGGTTTTAGTAGGTTATCGCGAGAAGTGTTAACTAGTTGCATTGCTTTTAAATCCTTGTATATATCTTATTAGTAGTAGTAATAAGGCGCTAAATTTCGGTGGATAAGTCAAAAACCTTATATAAAACAACAGACTAAAGACAAAAAAACCTGTGGAAAACCTTTGTATAAACACTGAATAAAATGGGGATAACTTTTATTCAACACCCTATTTTTGCATGAAGCGTGAGCTTTCCACAATTTATCCACACACAATCCCCAAACTTATCCCTAGGGTTGTCCACAACCTTATCCACAGACCAAAAACTAAGCCTTTAAGGTTTGCTCAATCACATGGATTTCATGGTTGAGCTGACTATCGTGTGAGCGCTCCTCTGTAATCTTTCGAACGGCATGTAAAACCGTTGTGTGATCGCGCCCACCAAACAGTTCCCCGATCTCAGGAAGGCTTTTTTGAGTCAACTCTTTTGCCATAAACATCGCTATTTGGCGTGGCCGCGCTATATTGGCAGGACGCTTTTTAGAGTACATATCTGCCACCTTAATGCTGTAGAAGTCTGCCACTGATTTTTGGATATTCTCTACGGAAATTTGGCGGTTTTGGATTGATAGGAGGTCTTTGAGGGCCGTTCTGGCAACCTCAATAGTGACCTCTCTGCCATGAAAGCGTACAAAGGCCAGAATCTTGCGTAAGGCCCCTTCTAATTCGCGCACGTTAGAGCGCAGGTGCTTGGCAACAAAAAACGCCACATCCTCGCTCATCGGAATGCCTTCGCTAATAGCTTTTTTCATCAAAATAGCCACCCGCATTTCAAGCTCTGGCGGCTCAATTGCTACGGTGAGGCCAGAGTCAAAGCGGGAAATGAGGCGATCATCAATGCCGGCCATCTCTTTCGGGTAAGTATCACTTGTAATAATGACCTGTGACTTATTGCTTAAAAGGGCTTCAAAGGCGTAAAAGAATTCTTCTTGAGTGCGAGATTTACCACTAAAAAACTGAATGTCGTCTATTAGCAAAAGATCTAAGGAGTGGTAATAACGCTTAAATCGATCGAAAGCCTTTTGTTGATATGCACGCACCACATCAGATACATATTGCTCAGCGTGGATGTAACGAATTCTGGCGTTTGGCTTCTCTTTTAAAAGATGATTGCCGATAGCGTGGATTAAGTGCGTTTTACCTAGCCCAACACCCCCATACAAGAACATGGGGTTATACGAGGTGCCTGGGTTATGTGCAACCTGAATAGAGGCAGCGCGGGCCAGTTGATTGGCTTTTCCGGTAACAAAAGTCTCGAACGTGAGGTTGGGATTGAGTTTTGAGTGATCTTCAATTTCAAAAGATTGCTCCTCAACCAAAATGACTGACTCGGTTTCAAGGGGTTCATTGGGCTCAACCACCACTAACTCAACCGTCGGGCTTGGTTTGGCGCTTGAGGCGCCACCCTCTACATCTAGTACAAAATTGACATTAATTGGGAGACCAAAATACTGAGAGGCAAGCTCTTGGAAGCGATCCGCAAACGTTTTTTTAATCCAATCTAACTTAAAGCGGTTAGGAGCGCCTATTGTTAGTGAGTGACCACTCTCTTCATAAGACATGAAGGATAGAGGCTGTATCCAGGTTTTAAATTGTTGTGGCGATAGTTCGCGGGATAGGGCGCCAATGGCGCTATCCCAAAAACCCAGGGGGCTAATTGAATTCAAGGCGGGGGGATTTTGTAAGTTGCTCATATTTTTGGAGGATCCATTGTAGCGATGCCACAAAGTTATCCACAAGCTTAAAAATCGTGGAAAAGCTGTGGATAACTTGTGTATAAGGAGAAAAATACCTTTTAAATTAAGGATTTAAGGAAAAATCACACAAAAATAGAGAAAAACACCTACATATTCGTTAGGATAGGTTGACCTTTTGCTCCGCAACAAGGAAAATACTTGGTTTTCCCGGGATCTATCATGAAAAGAACATACCAACCCTCAGTAACACGTCGTAAACGCACCCACGGTTTTCGTATTCGTATGAAAACAAAAAGTGGACGCGCAGTTTTAAATGCTCGTCGCGCAAAAGGCCGCAAACGTCTGGCCGTTTAATTTAGACATTGAACAGCGCAAGGATTTCTGAATTACTAAAAACACGCCCCAAGACAAGTTTGTATTGGGGTATGTATTTGGCTTTGGCCGAAGAAGGTAAAAAGCCAGATCTGGGAGTAGCAGTTGCCAAGAAGTTGGCCAAGCGAGCAGTTGATCGAAATCGCTTAAAGCGAATGATTCGTCAGCTGGTTTGGACGGCTCAAGCTACAACGCTAAATCGCGATGTGGTGGTGAAGCTGAAAAAACCTATCGGGCGCGAAACCCGCGGCAGACTCAGAAAAAAAGAAAAAGATCTTTTGCGCCAACAAATGACCGAGTTGATTTAAAGTGCGCCTTTTAAATGCGTCAGCAATCAAGCTGGTCAAACTCTATCAATTGGTTTTAAGTCCTTATTTAGGTGTGCATTGCAAGTACGTACCTAGCTGCTCTCAATACGCTTGTGACTGCTTTACGCATTTTGGTTTTATAAAAGGCCTTGGCCTTAGTGCTTGGCGTGTGTTGCGCTGTAACCCCCTGTCACACGGCGGTTATGATCCTGCGGTAAAACAAACATCTCATTAATTTAAGTGAACACAAATGGATTTTAAAAAAACAATTCTTTGGGCCGTGTTTTCAATGTCGGGCCTCATGCTCTACAACAACTGGCAAGTTCACGAAGGTAAGCCCTCTTTATTTGGTGGCACCCAAGTTAGCGCTCCAGTGGGCGCCGAAAAAGTAACCAGCAGCAATAAGGCAGACCTACCCGTACAAATTGTTGGCAATACCGCCCCACCAGCTGAACCAGTGGTCAGCACTGCGAGCATTGAAAATACAGAAAAGTTTGTTTTACAAAACGATGTGTTGTCTTTGGAAATTAGTTCTAATGGCGCCAGCGTGATTGATGCAAAGCTATTAAAAGAATTAACTGCTGACCAAAAGCCAGTTGAAATTTTTCAACACACACCAACACACACCTACATTGCACGTTCAGGCTTAATTGCACTAGGAGCCAACAATCTGCCTAACCACACCAGTATTTTTAAATTGGTTCAGTCGGGTAAAGACGGTTCTGGCAGGCCCTTCTTGGTTCTCGCGAGCGAAAAAGATGGCGTTAAATTAGAAAAAACCTTCATTCTCAATCCTGGTAGTTATGTTGTTGATGTAGGACACCGAGTTACTCAGGCCAAACCTTCAGCTGCCCCGTTGGTTTTGTATACCGAGATTGTTCGTGATGCATCACAAGAGGCAAAAATTGGCCCCTTCGGTGGCGCCTTCTCTGCTAGCACTTTTACTGGCCCAGCAATCTATACCGATGGCGACAAATTTAAAAAAGTTCCGTTTACTGATATTGAAAAAAATAAATTTACTCCGCCAGCCCAAATCTCTGCAGGCCATCCTGCTTGGGTTGCCATGGTGCAGCATTACTTTGCTAGCGCCTGGATTCCTGGAGATAAGTTAGTACGTGAGATTTATTCGGGGAAGATTGATAACAACCTATATCGGGTTGGTATCCAAACCCAGTTGGCAGGTCTCGAGCCGGGCGTGGTATTTGTAGAAAAAGCACGACTATTTGTTGGTCCACAAGAAGAGCGTGTTTTAGAAACCATTGCTCCCGGCCTTGAGTTATTAAAAGACTACGGCTATCTCACTATTTTGGCTAAACCGATTTTTTGGTTGCTTGAAAATATTCATACCTATGTTGGCAATTGGGGTTGGTCCATCATCCTCCTTACGATTTTGATTAAGTTGGTGTTCTTCCCACTGTCTGCTGCAAGCTATAAATCAATGGCGCGCATGAAAGAGGTGCAGCCCCGCTTAACGGCGATGAAAGAGCAGTACAAGGGAGAGCCACAAAAGCTTAACCAAGCCATGATGGAAATGTATCGCAAGGAAAAAATTAACCCTTTAGGCGGTTGTTTACCAGTAGTGATTCAGATCCCAGTCTTCATCTCCTTGTATTGGGTGCTCTTGTCGTCCGTCGAAATGCGTGGCGCCCCTTGGATTCTATGGATACATGACCTTTCAATCCCTGATCCTTATTACATCTTGCCTTTGGTGATGGCCGTTTCCATGTTTGTTCAAACAAAGCTGAACCCAACACCACCAGACCCAATTCAGGCCAAGGTGATGATGTATATGCCGATCGTATTTTCAGTCATGTTCTTTTTCTTCCCTGCTGGTTTGGTGTTGTATTGGGTTGTTAATAACCTATTGTCAATCGCACAGCAATGGCAAATTAATCGGATGTTTGGAAAAAAACACACCAAGTAATTTTTTATCAGCATAACGATCCAATGGAAAATGCACAGCAATGATGACAAGACAATTGCCCATCATTGCTGTAGCAACAGCTCCCGGTAAGGCCGGGGTTGGTGTGGTCCGCATCAGCGGAAAAAATTTAGAGGCCATTACAAAGGCGCTCTTTCAAAAAACACTCAAGCCAAGACAAGCCAACCTTCTTACCTTGCGTGACTACGATGGCCAAGCCATCGACGAGTTGATTGCTATTTATTTTTCCGCACCCGCTTCTTTTACTGGCGAAGATGTCTTAGAGCTTCAGTGCCATGGCGGCCCACAGCTCCTTGAGTTAGTGATGCGACGCTGCCTTGAGCTTGGAAAAGGCGAAGGGCTGGTCATTGCTGATCCTGGAGAGTTTACGCTCCGCGCTTATCTCAACAACAAGATTGATTTGGCTCAGGCAGAGGCAATCGCAGATTTAATCGATGCACAAAGTGAGGCCGCTGTTCGTGGGGCGGCACGCTCCTTACAGGGTGCTTTCTCTGACGACATCAATGCCTTGATTGAGGAGATTACGCAGTTAAGAATCTTGGTTGAATCTACCTTAGACTTTCCAGAAGAGGAAATTGAGTTCTTAGAAAACGCGCAAGCACGCCAGCGTCTGTTGGTAGTAAAAACAAAGTTACAAACTTTGCGAGCGGGAGCTAAGCAGGGAAAAATTTTGCGAGATGGTATTCAGCTCGTCTTAGCTGGAGCGCCGAACGTTGGCAAAAGCTCTCTCTTAAATAGGTTGGCTGGCGAAGAGGTTGCCATCGTGACGCCGATTGCTGGTACGACGAGAGATCGCGTAAAGGAAAGCGTCAATATTGAGGGCGTCCCGATTCACATCATTGATACCGCTGGCCTAAGGGAGACCCAAGATGTGGTCGAGGCAAAAGGGATTGAAAGATCTTGGGACGCCATTCGGACTGCCGATTTAGTCATTTTTTTGAATGATGCTGATACAAAAACAGATCTCAATGGTCTTCGAGAGCAGATTTTGGGCCAAATTTCCTCAAAATGCCCTGTTTTAGAGGTATTTAACAAAATGGATTTGCTGTCAGAGGTGCCCAAAACCTCCCCAGCGAATGCTTTATTCATTTCCGCCAAAACTGGCGATGGAATAGAGACTCTTAAGCAGAAAATTCTAGAGGCCGTAGGCTGGGGCGGACCCCAAGAGGGGTCTATTTTGGCCAGAAGAAGGCATTTAGATTGCATAGGGCGTGCTGCTGAACATATTGAAAAATCAGAAGAATTCGCTGCAAATGGCAACAATTCGCTTGAATTATTCGCAGAAGAGCTCTTTTTGGCCCAAAATCACCTGGGTCAAATCACCGGAAAGCTTCTTCCAGACGATCTTTTGGGCAAAATCTTCAGCCAATTCTGCATTGGTAAATAAAGGGTTCACCCCCTCCGAGGCCAAAGGCGCAAATATGTTCAAAATGTTAAAATCGTCGGATTAAAAAATTTAATCTTCATAGGAAAACACATGACCACAGCTACCAGCGGACAAATGAACGTCAATGCGCCAGCTTACGTAAAAAATAAGCGCTTAATTGATTGGGTTGGTGAAGTTGCCGCCCTGACAAAACCAGATCACATTCGCTGGTGCGATGGATCTCAGGCTGAGTACGACGAGTTCTGTGAGTTATTAGTTCAGGCGGGTGTATTCAAGCGCCTCAATCCAGCAAAACGTAAAAATTCTTTCTTGGCCCTTTCTGATCCTGAGGATGTGGCCCGCGTCGAAGATCGTACTTTTATTTGTTCCGCGAAAAAAGAAGATGCCGGTCCAACCAATAATTGGGTTGAGCCAAGCGAAATGCGTGCGACATTACAACCACTGTTTGATGGTTGCATGCGCGGTAGAACAATGTATGTAGTGCCATTCTCAATGGGCCCAATTGGCTCACCAATTGCACATATCGGCGTTGAGTTATCTGACAGTCCTTATGTTGCAATCAACATGCGCTTGATGACCCGTATGGGTAAAGCGGTGATTGATCAGCTTGGCGCTGATGGCGAGTTTGTTCCTTGCATTCACACTGTTGGTAAGCCATTGGCTGCCGGCGAAAAAGATGTTGCATGGCCCAACAATAAGAACAAGTACATCGTGCATTACCCAGAAACTCGTGAGATCTGGTCCTTCGGTTCAGGTTACGGCGGCAACGCGCTGCTAGGTAAGAAGTGTTTTGCATTGCGCATTGCTTCTACTATGGGCCGTGAACAAGGTTGGTTGGCAGAGCATATGCTGATTTTGGGCGTAACTTCCCCTGCTGGTAAGAAATACCATATCGCGGCTGCATTCCCATCTGCTTGTGGCAAAACAAACTTCTCCATGATGATTCCTCCAAAAGGATTCGATGGCTGGAAAGTAACAACGATTGGTGACGACATTGCTTGGATCAAGCCTCGCAAAGACCCTGTTACTGGCAAAACCCGCTTGTTTGCTATTAACCCAGAGTCTGGATATTTTGGTGTGGCTCCTGGCACAAACCGTCAAACCAATCAAAACTGTATTGATTCATTAAACCAAGACGTGATTTTCACCAACGTTGGTTTAACGGATGATGGTGATGTTTGGTGGGAAGGTCTGACAGAAACACCTCCTGCACATTTGATCGACTGGCAAGGCAAAGACTGGACCCCTGCTGATGGCGCATCTGGCCGTAAAGCTGCACATCCAAATTCACGTTTCACTGTTGCTGCAACGAACAACCCTGCAGTTGATCCTAAGTGGGATGATCCAGAGGGCGTTCCAATTGATGCGTTCTTGTTTGGCGGTCGTCGTTCAAACACAGTGCCATTGGTTAGCGAGGCGCGTGATTGGGTTGAAGGCGTTTACATGGCTGCAACTCTGGGCTCCGAAACTACAGCTGCAATTACTGGCCAAATTGGTGTAGTACGTCGTGATCCGTTTGCCATGATTGCATTCGCTGGCTACAACATGAGCGATTACTTCCAGCATTGGCTGAACATCGGTAAGAAGTTAGAGGCTGATGGCGCAGTATTGCCGAAGATTTATTGTGTAAATTGGTTCCGTAAAGATGAGAATGGCAAGTTTGTATGGCCGGGCTTTGGTGAGAACATGCGTGTTCTTTCTTGGATCTTGGAGCGTGCAGAAGGCAAAGCAAGCGGCAAAGAAACGCCATTTGGTATTACTCCTGAGTACAGCGATATGCACTGGGGCGGCCTTGATTACTCTGCTGATAAATTTACTAAGGCCATTACCGTTGGAATTGACGACTGGAAGAATGAGCTGAAGTTGCATACAGAGTTGTTTGATCACCTTGGCGATCGTTTGCCAAAAGAGATGAAAGAAACTCGCGCAAAAATCGAAGCACGATTAAACGCTTAAGTTTTCAATAGCACTAAACGCTTTATCTAGATTCAGTTAAATGACCAAACCCCAACACCATGAAATAGTGGTGATTGGGGCAGGCATTTGTGGTGCAACCATTACCAATGAGTTGCTCGAGCGCGGCAAAGCAGTTTGTATTGTCGATGCTGCACCCTCCCCTGCAAGCGCTTGCTCAAGTCATGCATACGCAATCGCACATCCCCATATAGGTAAAGGCTCTCCGCGTTTATTGCGCTTAACGCGCATTGCATTTTTATTGGCCCAATCTCGTTGGGGCAAGGTATGGAATCAACATGGCATCTTTCAGCCCACCAAAAAAGATAAAGTGTTTGATCGCGCAGAGATGCTTGACTACCTCAGCGCTTTAGAGCTTGATGGAAGTATGGCGTTGCCATTAAGTGCAGATGAAGCAAGTGAGATTTGTGGAATTGCGCAAAGCGGGGTTTGGCTACCGCGTGGTGCGTCTTTAAATTTATCTGATGCTACCAATCAGGCATTAAAGAATCACGATCGCCTAAGTTGTATTTGGAATACGCGCGTAACGCGTTTGGAAAATCTCAATAATCAATGGCTTTTATTTAACGAAAAGAATGAAGTCATTGTGTCAGCCGATAAGCTAGTCATCGCCGCGGCCATGGAAAGCAAGGCGCTTCTAAACGGCATTGGAATTCGAGTGCCATTAAAGCCTGTGCGCGGCCAATTGAGTATTTTTTCTATTGAGAAAAATGATCCATGGGTAGAAAAATTACCAAATGTTGGCATTTCAGGGGATGGCTACTGTCTACCGGCAGAACAAATGTCCGATGGCAGTTATCGCTGGATTGTTGGTTCGACTTTCGATGAAGGAGAGGATGACCTTTCTTCCCGAGGTGTGAGCGATGACTTCAATCGCGAGCAGGCCAAAGGTTTGGTAGATTATTCGCAAGGCAAGCGCGAGGGCTTGCAGAGCTCAGGTGATTTTGTTGGGGTACGTTGTGTGGCCGGCGATCGCTTGCCGATGATTGGGGCCCTTACGCAGCGGCCCGGAATCTATTTGGCTACCGCCCTGGGCTCCAGAGGAGTTCTCTGGTCAGCCCTGGCGGCCAAGTTAATCAGCGCTCAAGTGCTAGAGGAAGACTTGGGCTTGCTGACGCGCTTTGGTTTTGCTGCAGATTTAGTTGCGGCACTAGCGCCCGCCCGTTTTTTTGCTGGTGCCTTAGCGGCGCCTGCAGCCTTAGGGGCTTTAGCCTCAAATTCAAAACCTGTTTTTCCTTCGGCACCCAAAACAAGATAGGCTTTAAAGCCACGGCCAGTACGGTTTGACTTAAAGTTGGTCAACAGATCTGTGCGGCCTTCTTTGAGTAGCTTCTGAATTTGTTCCGCAGAAATTTCTTGCTGCAAAACGACTTTGCCAGTTTTGAAGTCACAAGATTTATTAGGGCCGGTATTGTTTTCGCAAACATAACGCATGCCATCTTCATAAACGGCACCAGAACATTTTGGACAAACGCCCAATGCTAGGCGGCCTGTGAAATCAATCGCCTCAGTTTCTTCATCTTGAGTATTACCAAAGTCAAACTCAAGCTTGAAGCCTGCGTTTGGATAGTCGGCATCATCTTCTGGAATTTCAGATAGTTTGATGATGGCGGCAAATGGACGCCCCATTTTGCTACGGAAACCTTGCAGTGGGCCAATGGTTTTTTCACGCAATAGTTCTTCTACTTCTGGATATTCAAATGCGCGTCCACCAGGCGTCTTGCTGATAGTAAAACCACATTTTTCACAAGCAAACCGGCGATAGTTTTCTTTGACCGAACCCTTACAGTGTGGGCACGGCGTAGACATCGTCGCATAGTCACCCGGAATCGTATCGCTGTCGTATTCTTTGGCGCGCTTGACGATGCGCTGAGTCATCTGCGCAATCTCTTGCATGAAGGTGTCGCGATTCATCTTACCTTGCTCAATCAGCGACAGCTTGTTTTCCCAGCTACCAGTAAGGTCTGGGCGAGTGAGCTCTTCTACGTCCAAGCCGCGCAGCAAAGTCATCAATTGAAAGGCTTTGGCAGTTGGAATCAGCTCACGCGCTTCACGAACCATATATTTTTCTGCTAACAGTCCTTCAATGATTGCCGCGCGAGTAGCAGGGGTGCCAAGGCCTTTTTCTGCCATAGCTTCACGCATCTCATCATCATCAACCCACTTACCGGCACTCTCCATTGCTGAGAGTAAGGTCGCTTCGGTATAGCGAGCCGGTGGCTTGGTTTTAAGTGGTACTGCAGCGATGGTTTCTGTTTGAACGCTCTCACCTTCTTGTACAGGTACCAACTCATCGTCTGCCTGATTAGATCTGCCGTATACGGTTAGCCACCCTGGATTAACCAGTACACGCCCTTCAGTTTTGAAGTGATGGCCAGAGGCTTCGGTGATACGGGTCGTGACCCGGAATTCTGCGGCTGGATAAAAGACCGCCAAGAAACGACGTACGACCAAGTCATATAACTTAAATTCAGGCTCACTTAAATTCTTTGGTGTTTCCAGCGTTGGAATAATCGCAAAGTGATCTGAAATTTTGGTGTTATCAAAGATGCGTTTGTTTGGCTTGATCCAACCATAACCCGCCTTTGCTTTTGGATCCTTCGGATCGCCCTGCAGAATTTGTTTAGCAAAAGGACGATATTCTTGTGAGTGCTCAGCCAGGATTTCCATGGTTTGCTTCACGGTATCCAAATAATCCTCTGGCAATGCTTTTGCATCGGTACGTGGATAGGTCAATACTTTATGACGCTCATAGAGCGCTTGGGCCAAACCCAAGGTATTTTTTGCAGAAAAACCAAAGCGGGCATTTGCTTCGCGTTGCAAGCTCGTTAAGTCAAAGAGCTGTGGCGCGAGTTGAGTTGCGGGTTTGGCCTCTTCGGTGACGGTGGCCTTCTTATCGCGGCAGGCAGCAACAATGCTTTGCGCAGCCGCTTCGCTCCACAGGCGATTCTCGCGTGCGTCGGGTTCGGTCACATCTTTCTTAAATTTGGGATCAAACCAGCGACCCTCGTAGATCCCAGCCGAAGCAATAAATTCTGCTTTTACTTCCCAGTAGTCTTTAGAAATAAATTTTCGAATCAACTCTTCTCGCTCAACCACAATAGAGAGTGTAGGCGTTTGCACACGACCTACTGTAGTTAAGAAAAAACCACCACTCTTGCTATTAAAGGCTGTCATGGCGCGCGTGCCGTTAATGCCTACGAGCCAATCAGCTTCAGAGCGACAACGTGCTGCATCAGCCAAGGGTTGCATTTCTACATCTGAGCGAAGATTTGCAAAGCCATCTCGGATGGCTGCTGGCGTCATCGATTGCAACCAGAGCCTTTGGATCGATTGCGATGCTTTGGCGTGTTGTGCAATCAAGCGAAAAATTAACTCACCCTCACGTCCCGCGTCACAGGCATTAATTAATGAAGTAATGTCTTTGCGTTTAATTAACCTTTGAAGGACTTTGAGACGCGATTCGGTTTTGACGATCGGGCGCAAATCAAAGTAAGGGGGGACAACTGGCAAATTGGCAAACGACCACTTACCGCGTTTAACGTCAAACTCTTCGGGGGCTGCTATTTCTAGAAGGTGGCCAACAGCGGATGAAATAACGAAGTCGTCGTTCTCAAAATAATCCTCATGTTTGGTAAATCCGCCAAGTGCTTTAGCAATGTCATTGGCTACCGAGGGTTTCTCGGCAATGATCAGGGCCTTGGGGTGATCCACGGTTGAGGTTTTGGAGCTGCTTTTGGTAGATGCTTTAGCCACGCGTTTGCCTAAATTTGAGTCTGAAATGATGTTTTTAATAGCGAAAAAGGTGAACCAATTTAACCTAGAGGGGGCTTTGGTCCGCTACTTACCCCTTTTTTATTATTAACCGATAAATTAAGAAAAGTCCAAAATAGCGCCATTTTGACCTTATGTCGCCCCTAGTTTTTAAGGATTTTTGCTTAAAAACCCACTTTAAAGTACCTTAAATAGGGTTTTTCCTAAAAATGAGCTCCTCCAGAACCTCTTCTGGATTGCAGACCAGCTTGGCCCCTTGCTGGATGAGCTTATGGCAGCCGCCCGAAAGTGGGTTATTAATAGCGCCAGGAAGGGCAAAAACCTCTCTTCCCATCTCAGCAGCAAGACGTGCGGTAATGAGTGAGCCAGACTTTTCTGCGGCTTCAATGACTACCACGCCCAACGCGAGTGCTGCAATGAGGCGATTTCGCCTGGGGAAGTGAAAAGGTTTTGGCCCCGCACCCAAGGGGAGTTCAGAAATTAGGAGCCCCTGCCGACTGATGGCCCTTGCAAGGCCCACATGCTCCCTTGGGTAAGTAAGGTTTAGGCCTGTCCCACAAACTGCTGCTGTTAAGTGGCCCTGTCCAAGCCTAAGGACTGCTTGATGTGCTGCCCCATCAACCCCCTTAGCAAGCCCCGAGATGACCAGGGCGCCCGCTTTTGATAGCGCTTGCGCGAAGAATGCAGCATGGCACAACCCGCTGCTGCTGGCTGCACGAGAGCCCACAATTGCAATCATGGGCATATTCAATAGGTGAGCATCTCCATGGATGAAGAGTTGCTTCGGGGGGTCATATAAGTCGTTCAGGCGCACAGGGTAACAACTATCGTTTCGCTGGATTTGTAGGATTGGTCTTGGGCAGAGGTTTTGCATCAAATGATTTTGACTTTCAAAAAAATTGCCACAATCAGCACGAGCTGATTGGTCTGTTGGATAATTCCGACATGGCTTTATTAACTGTCCTTTGCTATCCAGATCCGCGTTTGCATAAAGTTGCCAAACCCGTGGCACAAGTAGACTCGCGCATTAAAAAAATTGTGGCTGACATGGCTGACACAATGTATGAGGCGCCGGGTGTAGGTTTGGCCGCAACACAAGTAGACATTCATGAGCGCATTGTGGTGATTGATGTCTCAGACGAGCAAAATGAATTAATGGTTTTTATTAATCCAGAAATTACTTGGGCGAGTCCTGAAAAAAAATCATGGCGTGAAGGATGTCTCTCTGTTCCTGAGTTTTATGATGAAGTGGAGCGTCCTGCCCAAGTCAAAGTAAAGGCCCTAGACATTAACGGCAAAGAGTTTGAGATTGAAGCCGATGGTCTTTTGGCCGTGTGCTTACAGCATGAGTTAGATCATCTTCAGGGAAAAGTATTCGTTGAATATTTATCTATGCTCAAGCGCACGCGCATTTCACAAAAACTAAAAAAGCGCGCCAAAGAATTATTGGAAGAGCGCTAAGCGCCCCATGAAAATCGTCTTTGCTGGAACTCCACAGTTTGCTGCGCAAGCACTGCGGGCTATTGTTGATGCAGGCCATGAAATTGTATTGGTTCTAACGCAGCCTGACCGTCGTGCAGGTAGAGGCATGCATTTGCAAGCTAGTCCCGTTAAAGAATTTGCGCTTGAAAAGAATATTCCGGTTCTGCAGCCACAGACGCTTAGACGTAACAGTGCTGATATACAAAAACAAGCAGAGGCGGAATCTGCTTATCAGCAGTTATCTACGATCGAGTTTGATGTGATGGTGGTTGTGGCTTATGGCTTGATATTGCCGCAAGAAATTTTAGACATTACACAGCGTCCTGCGCGCTATGGAAGTTTTAATATTCACGCCTCTTTGCTGCCGCGTTGGCGGGGTGCCGCCCCCATTCAGCGAGCGATCGAAGCGGGCGACTCTAAGACGGGTGTTTGCATCATGAAGATGGATGCTGGTCTAGATACAGGCGATACCGTGTTGGTTGATGAGCTTGTCATTAATCCAGAGGAAACTAGCGCCACGCTGCATGATCGATTGTCGGCAATGGGCGCTAAGCTCATTGTGGAGACCTTAAATGCCTTAGAGCAAACAAAGGCGCTGAATAGCACACCGCAAAATTCCGATGGCATTACTTATGCTGAAAAGATCTTAAAAAGTGAAGGCGAGATCGATTGGTCATTTAGCGCACAGGAGATTGATTACAAAATTCGCGCCTTTAATCCCTTCCCGGGCGCAACAGCCACTATCGATGACCTCTCTTTAAAGTGCTGGACCTCTCGTATTCCTACCAAAGGGTCTTATAGCGAGAACGGACATGTGGGCGAAGTGTTAGGGTTTAGTGAAGAGGGCGTCCTTATTCAATGTGGACAAGGCGTCATTGAAGTTTTAGAAATGCAAAGACCTGGCGGAAAAAAAATGAGTGCAACTATGTGCATGCAATCACTGCTAGACCAAGAAAAAGTTTTACGCTTTCAGGCAATAACTCAGAGCAAATCCATTTGACCGATCAAACAAAACTCCGCAGCCTTCCCCTTTCTGAAGCCATTACTATCGCTGCACAGGCTGTGGGAGAAGTGTTCAGTGGTAGATCGTTAACAGAGGTTTTAGATCAGCTAGAGGCGCATGAGCGCCCCATTGTTCAAAGTCTCAGTTTTGATGCATTACGTAAGTGGGTGCGTTCACATGAGTTGATCAAAGAGTTCATACCTAAGCCACCACCGCCAGAGGTAGATCATTTGCTAAGCGTTGCCATTGCCTTATTTTTGCAGGGCAAAGAAGATGGCAATCATTACCCTGCACACACCATTGTTGATCAAGCCGTCAAAGCCTGTAGTGAATACGACAAAACCATGTATGCCAAAGGCTTGGTAAATGCCGTTTTGCGTAAAGTGAGTTTGCTAGTACAAAAATTAGAGAGCGATCAATATCCTCCTGACCCCATCCCGATGTTTGCACCGGCATGGTGGCGTGCAAATCTGAAGCGACATTATCCAAAGCAATGGCAATCAATATTGTTTGCTCAGGCAAAGCGTGCGCCCTTAATTTTGCGAGTGAATCAAAAACAGCACACACGTGTCGAATATCAGAACCTATTGAACGATGCCGGTATTTCCTCTGTTGGAGTTGATGAGGTCGCTGGAGTTCAACTGCCGTCAGCGCTGTTGTTGACTAAGCCAGTCCCTGTTGGAGAATTGCCAGGTTTCTACACCGGGGCAGTGTCCGTTCAAGATGCCGGTGCGCAGTTAGCTGCCGTATTGTTAAATCCACAACCTGGAGATCTGGTGTTAGATGCTTGCGCTGCACCAGGCGGCAAGACTGCGCACTTGTTAGAGCTAGCCGATTGCAAATTGCTTGCCTTGGAGCTGGATCAAGAGCGCTTGGGAAAAATTGGTGGAAATTTAGATCGTTTGCGCTTGCAGTCGAATTCCGTTCGCATCCAACAGGGCGATGGTTCTAAGGCTGGTTGGTGGGATGGCATAGCTTTTGACAAGATATTGCTAGATGCACCTTGCTCAGCATCAGGGATTGTGGCGCGTCATCCAGACATTCCATTTTTGAGGCGTGAGGCAGACATCAAGTCTTTACAGCAAAAACAGCGCGCCATTCTGAATCAAGCATGGAAGATGCTCAAGCCAGAGGGACTCATGCTCTATGTCACCTGCTCAATCTTTCCAGAAGAGGGTGAGGAGCAGGCTATATGGTTTGCTGCAGAGCATAGCAATGCGGTACGATTAGCTGCTCCAGGGCAAATTTTGCCTACAGAAGTAAATGACGGGTTTTACTACGCCTTGTTTAAGAAAAATGGACCATGAGCCACAGAATTAAACAATTTGTCCTTTTGGGTTTGATGTTGTTGGGCATCTTTGCGACAACAGTCAACGCCGAAGGAATCAAAATTAAATCCTTTGAGTTAGAAAAGGTAGAGGGCGACTGGCTATTAAGCGCGTCTTTTCAGATCGAGCTAGCACCAGGCTTAGAGGATGCAGTAGAAAAAGGCGTGGTCTTATATTTCCAAACAGAGTTTGAGTTAACCCGTGGGCGCTGGTATTGGTTTGATGAAAAGTCCGTGATCGCTCAACGACAAACGCGGCTTTCTTATCAGCCACTGACACAGCAATATCGAATTGCTTCAGAGGGCTTTACATTTTCAGCGCCAACCATTGCTGAGGCGCTACAAGCAGTTGGAAGCGTTGGCGGCTGGCACGTTATTGATAACGCTCAGCTTGACCAAAGCAGATCCTACCAGGCAGGCCTGAGGATGAATCTGGATCTGAGCAAGTTACCAAAACCGTTTCAGGTCAATGCATTAAATAATCGCGATTGGAGTGTATCCAGCGACTGGTACCGCTTTCCTTTCTCACCTACAGGCCCCAATTTAATTAAGCGATGAGATTATTTAAGCTCGACTTTTTGGTAACCAAATCTTGGAGAAAAAAAGTCATTCCAATGGCGATCGGAATGATTGGCGCTTTTGCTTTGCTCCTATTGGTATTGCTCTCTCTCGCATCATCCAATACTCAATTTTTCGATAAGTACTTTATTTGGCTTTATGCCGCCAATGTAGTGATCGGCATTTGTTTAATGCTGGTTATTTTGATATTGGTTGGGGTAATTGCGGTTCGTTGGTATCGAGGACACTTCGGTACACGCTTAATTGCCAAGCTCGCCATGATCTTTGCTTTGGTTGGCGTGGTTCCGGGTTTAATCTTATATGGCGTTTCATTGCAGTTCGTCTCACGGAGTATTGAAACTTGGTTTGACGTTAAGGTTGAGTCTGCGCTGGAGGCGGGCCTAGAGCTAGGTCGCGCCACATTGAGTAGCTCCTTGTTTGAGCTTCAAGATGAGGGGCGAATTGTGATTGAACAGATTCGCAGTATTCCCAATCAAGCAAGTCCAGCTGAACTAACGCTGTTGCTATCGCGGATGCGGGATCAGTTCGGCATTCAAGAAATTACCATTTATGACAGCCATCAGGCTGTAGTTGCAACGGCCGCCTTCGGAGCGCTATTAAAGCAATCGCCATCACCAAGCGCTGAGATGATGAATCAAGCATCTAAGATTGGTGCCGTCAAATATATTGAAGAACCTTCTGCCTTGAATGGCTCGCAAGAATATCAATTGCGTGTGATCCTGCCCCTAGTTAAAGACGGCACCACAAGCACGCGGGGTTTTGGACTTAATACTCAATACCAAAAAGAACTTTGGTATTTGCAATTGGTAAAAACAGTTCCCGAAGGCATTACTAAAAATACCCAAGCAGTCCAAGCCGCCTATAGCGACTACCAAGAAAAGTCCCTGGGTCGATCAGGGCTACGAAAAATGTTTGTTGGAACGCTCACGCTGACTTTGTTCTTTGCCGTGTTTGTGGCGATTACCTTAGCGCTTACCTTGGGGCGTCAATTAGCGCGTCCTTTATTGATGCTCTTAAAGGGCACCCAAGCAGTTGCGCAGGGTGACTTATCGCCCAAGCCAGAACTCGATACGGGTGATGAGTTAGGGATGCTCACTAGGCAATTTAATGTGATGACCAGACAGCTGGCCGATACACGCACTTCTTTGCAAGAATCCAAATCCTTCTTAGAGACCGTGCTGGGAAATTTAACGGCTGGCGTATGTATCTTTGATAAAGATTACAACGTGGTTTCTAGTAATGCAGGAGCAGACCGTATTTTTGGGCAAGACCTCGCCAGCATAGGAGGCATGCCTTTAAGCCACAGTCCAACCCTCTTGGAGTTTGAAGAAGCGATTAAGGGGGGTTTTGCCACCATGAAGCTTGCGGTTGCGAGTGAGGGTACAGATAAGCCTAGTAAGACGGATAAAGCCCAAGCCAGTGGCGCAGTCTGGCAAAAACAAATTCAGCTACATGCTACCAACGAGTATGAGAATGAGCTTGGCGTGACTTTGTTCGTTCGCGGCACGGAGTTAACGCCTGAATTGCGTATGGTGGTTTTTGACGACATTACCGACGTAGTAACAGCGCAAAGGTCTATCGCTTGGAGTGAAGTAGCGCGGCGTTTAGCACACGAGATTAAAAATCCATTAACGCCGATTCAGCTCTCCGCAGAAAGACTGCAACATAAGTTGGCGGGTAAGTTGAGTCCTGAGCAAGAGGACATGATTAATCGGAGTACAGAAACCATCATTGGCCAAGTGCAGGCTATGAAAGAGATGGTTAATGATTTTAGAGATTTCGCGAAGACACCAAGTCCGCAGCTAAAGCCTATTTCCATCAATACCTTGACCAAAGAGATCTTGGGTTTGTATGAGGGTAGCCCCATTCGAACACAGTTGGATCCAGGTTGTCCCGATATCATGGGCGACCCTACACAATTGCGACAAGTGATTCACAATTTGCTCCAAAATGCCCAGGACGCTACGCTAGAAGGTGAAAATCCTGATGCATCTGTTGAAGTAAAAACAGAGTTGGTGCCTTATGGCGAGCAAAGTGGAAAAGTACAAAATGCAGTGCGCTTAACAATAAGTGATAGTGGAACTGGTTTTCCAGCTAAGATATTGGCAAGAGCATTTGAACCATATGTAACGACGAAGAGCAAAGGTACTGGATTAGGTTTGGCAGTGGTTAAAAAAATTATTGAAGATCACTCTGCCAAAATCGAAATACGAAACCGTATGCAGGGAGATGTAGTGGTTGGCGCACAAGTATCAGTTCTATTTATGAATCTAGCAAAAGAGGCAGTCTAAGCATGGCTAGTATTTTGGTTGTGGATGACGAGATGGGAATTCGTGAGCTTCTCAATGAGATTCTGACGGATGAGGGGCACACTGTTTATTCGGCAGAGAGTGCGGTACAAGCTCGTACCATTCGCGAGCAGATGCGCCCTGATCTCGTGCTATTAGATATTTGGATGCCAGAAACCGATGGGATTACTTTGTTGAAGGAGTGGTCTAAAACTGGTCACCTCACGATGCCAGTAGTCATGATGTCTGGCCACGCCACGATTGATACTGCAGTTGAAGCCACGCGCATTGGCGCTCTGAATTTCTTAGAAAAGCCTATTGCCCTTCAAAAGCTACTGAAGACAGTGAACAAAGCTTTAGAGCTTTCACCAAAATACGTTGAGCCCGAAGAAGAAAAAGCAATTCAAGCTAGTGCTAGCGCTGTACCAAAAGCTGCGGCAAGTGAAGCGCCTGCTCAGGCAGCCCCCGAAGGCGAATACATCAGTGGGATTGCAAAAACGTATTTTGATCTGCCTCTTAGAGAAGCCCGTGATCTCTTTGAGAAAGCCTACTTTGAACATCAAATGCAAATGATGGGCGGTAGCATGACCAAGATTTCTGACTACACTGGTCTCGAGCGTACCCACTTGTATCGCAAGCTCAAAGCCTTGGGCATTGACACCTCGCGCAATAAAGGTGAAAGTCAATAAAGCACCCCCAATCGCAGTAAAGAGCCTTAAGCATCCTCATTCTTTTTTACAGCAGAATATCGATGACAAGAGACGAGATGATCATTGATCATTCCGCTAGCTTGCATAAAGGCATAACAAATAGTTGTGCCTACAAACTTAAAATCAGCTTTTAGCAATGCCTTGCTCATAGCATCTGATTCGGGCGAACTTGCCGGTACCTCGCTTAAAGAACGACGCTTATTTTGAATAGGTTTGTTTTTAACAAATGACCAAAGAAATTGATTAAATGGTTGCCCGCTTTTTTCTAGCGCCAAATAAGCTTTAGCGTTACCAATCGTGGCGGCTACTTTAAGGCGATTGCGAATGATTCCAGGATTTGATAACAATTCTGTGACCTTCTGATCGTCATATTGAGCGATCTTCTTTGGGTCGAAATGGTTAAATGCTTCGCGATAACTTTCACGTTTCTTTAATACGGTAGACCAAGAAAGGCCAGCTTGGGCACCCTCTAATATCAGCAATTCAAATAACTGCCTGCTGTCATGAAGTGGAACCCCCCATTCAGTATCGTGATACTGGCGATACAGATCAAAACCCTCACACCAGGGGCAGCGAATCAGTGTTTTCATAGCTTGATTCTAAGGGGTTGATTAGACGGCGATAAAAGACCAGTTCGCCCTAGACCAAGCAGAGTAAACAACCTTTTCCAGCCTAAATGATAGTTTCATTTATAATTCCCAGTCTTGGCCTGGTAGCTCAGTCGGTAGAGCAGAGGATTGAAAATCCTTGTGTCGGTGGTTCGATTCCGCCCCGGGCCACCAAGAATTCAAAAAGAGAGCTTCTAGCCCTCTTTTTTCATTTGAAAGTTAGCATCGACACTATAAATCTTTTTTTTATTCTGGAGTAGCTAATAGTCAAGGCAATGCAACTAGGGTGACTAACCCAAGCTTGTTATCCAAAGAAACAGCCATATTGATCGGCATCAATAACTTGTAGTGCCTCATTGAGATCTTTTGAGATTGGATTTGGCTCATAGGCTTGCCATTTTCCGCTGGCTCGCATCCAATAAATATGCCACAGAGCCTCAGACTGTATATACCGAAATTTTACAAACGGTCGTCGAGTTAACTCTCCTGGTTTTCCACGCCACAAAGGGCGAACTTCAAAAACACTTACAGTCTGGCCATCGATTTCGTAATCGTAATCAAGATCTTTTTTGATTTCAAGTGGAGCCAGAAGCAGACACCACTGCCCGACCAAATAGTCAATATCCCCTAGCTGTTCAATGCTAAATGCCATATCTGATTAGTTGTCCCAGAAAGTAAAACTGATCAATCAATTTTATTTCAAACATAGCCATTATGAATTATGGGTGAAATGATTACAGTAGATATAGACGTCCTCAGACTAAATGAAGCTCAACTCTCTTGCCCAAGGCCGCCGCATACTTTCTTAGGGTAGTTAGGCTTGGGGAATGTTTGCCGGTAGCCAGAGAGCTTTCTAATCTAGCAATAGCCGGGGTTTGCGTTCCCATCTTTTTTGCCACTTGAGCTTGCGTTAATCCAGCCTCTTTCCTTGCCGTAAGAATCTCATCAAGAATAGCAAATTCAGTGCGATCAAGTTCTTTGACTGCGGCTTTTACAGCTGGCTTTTTAAGCATTTTGCTTATCATTTGTTTATGGGTAAGCATTTTTGTTTTCTTCTGTGTTGTCATTTTTTCCACTCCTTCATACGTGCTTTCGCAATCTTTAATTCTTTCTCAGGCGTCTTTTGAGTCTTCTTAATAAAGCTATGGAGCATCACTATTTCTTTCTCCACCATCGTACAAAAGAAAACTCGGGCGATACCTTCAGCCCCTTTAAGTCTTAATTCAAATAAGCCGCCGCCAAATGAATCCGTATGAGGCAAGCCTAAATTCGGCCCATGCTCAATCATTCGAGTGGTCAATCCAATATAGCGAGCTTGAAGCGTGTCGGGAAGATTCATAATGTCTTCTTGAACCTGCTCGCTGTAATAAAGGATGGAATAGCTCATCCGTGTATGTTAACAAATTTGTTAACATTGAGCAAGAGTAAATTGTCTTTTAAAGCAACAGTCTAGAGGCGGAATTAAACATCCTCGGCCCTGGTCTATTCCGCCCCGGGGCACCAAACTCAAATAATGCCCTGCTTCGTGCGGGGCATTTTCTTTTGGTCAGGCGGACTTGTTCCTTCTAATTAATATATGTACAATGTACATATAACTTAGTTACGATTTGAATGGGAACCCAGAAAAGCTTCAGCCAATCTGAAGAAACACGGTATTTCATTTGAAGAGGCGAAATCTGTGTTTTATGATGAAAGTGCTAAGTTAATTTCCGACCCCGATCATTCGGAGGACGAAGACAGATTTATCTTGCTGGGAGCAAGCCATTCTCTTCGTGTGATTTTGGTTTGCCATTGTTATCGAAGCGAGGGTAATATCGTTCGTATTATTTCGGCTCGTAAGGCAACCCCTAAAGAGTCAAAAGCTTATTAAAGGTGATGAAGATGCGTAAAGAATATGATTTCTCAAAAGCCCGTAAAAATCCATATGCTTCTATGCTCAAGAAGCCCATAACCATAAGATTGGATGAGGATTCAGTGAGTTACTTCAAATCTGTATCAGAAGAAGTTGGAATTCCTTATCAAAGCCTCATTAATCTCTATTTGAGAGATTGTGCCGCTTCGCATAAGAAATTAAACCTTAGCTGGAAGTAGTCTAGGGGTAGGATGAGAATCTCCTAAGGTCTTGGTCGATTCCGCCCCGGGCCACCAAGAAACACCAAAACCACCTTCGGGTGGTTTTTTATTTGTGGAGTCTGCTATAAATTGACTAATCATCAATGGAGCCGATATGACCCAATCTTCGCGCCGTAATTTCTTAAAAACATCAGCCATTAGTTCTGTGGCTATTGCTGGGAGCTCTGGGGCCGTAATTGATTATGCTCAAGCACAGACAAAAACTTCAAAATTCAACATTGATCAAAAAGCAGCAGAAATATCTAAAAAATTATTTTCTACTGATGGCCTCGCAATACCAATTGCTACCAAGCCCACTATTTCAAAGCTAGCAACGGGCTTAGATCGCACGATGGTACTTGGTGGTGGCGGAGAATATTACATCGCTTGGTATTGTGGATTTTTTCATGGACTGTATGAGGCCGGATTGGATATGGCTCAAATACCAGAAATGGTTGTCGGTACCTCTGCTGGCTCCTACGTAGGATCATCGCTGCTATCTGGCGAGTTTTATCGCCTGCGCAAAGAGTTTGATTTTTTTGGAAAGTTCCCAGAAATATTTTCTAAAATGGCGCCAGTAGCGACTCCCAATATTAGCCAGATGAGAGCCGATCAAATTAATATGAGCGCTACTGATGGCAGTATTGAGACACGCAAAATAATTGGTGCTGCTGCCTTAGCCGCTGACAATAAATTAAATAGTAATCGCATCGAAAAATTAGCGGCATTATTAACAGGCGATAGTAAAACAAATTGGCCGGTCAGTAGGATGTTTACAACGGGGATAGATTGCTATACGGGCGAGCGTTTGGTTGTAGGCCAGCAAACTGCCCAAAAAAATAATATTGCTTTAGCACATGGCGCGGCGGCAAGCAGTTCATTGCCGGGGGTTGCTGGACCAACATTATTGGGTCAGCGCTATGCTATGGATGGTGGTATTTGTTCTAATCCTGCCCATGTAGATTTGGTAGCTGGATCCAAGAGAGCATTGATAATTACATTGACTAACGGCTCTACAGGAGCAATTCTGACAACAATTCCACACCCAATTGCCCAAAATATTAAAGACGTTGAGATAACAGGCACAAAGGTAAGGTGGATTATTGCGGGCACGCCTCCCGGCGTCAATCTTCTTGATCCAAAACAGATTGAGGGTGCGTTACGAACTGGGTATGAGCGCTCAAAAATTGAGGCCCCAGGTATTAAGGCGTTTTGGGCGTAGGATTGGCATCCCAGGTCCTGGTCGATTCCGCCCCGGGCCACCAAGAAATACCAAAACCACCTTCGGGTGGTTTTTTATTTGGGCCGACGGATGAGGATCTATTGGTCGGGACTAGAATGAGGAATAACCAACAAGAGGGGGTGTTATGAGTTCTAAGAAATTTGTAGTTGGACTGCTATTTGGCCTTTCAGTGTTTTCCTTGGCCGGTGCGGCAATGCCCGAACCACCAAATCCATTGGCAAACAGCAACCTGACATTTGATCAACGCCTTGAGCAAATGAAACAAACTGATGCCGCATTGCTTAAGGCAACTCCAGAAGAGCGTAAAGAATACTGGCATAAGATGCGCGATCAAATGAAGGCTTTAAGCCCTGAAGATCGCAAGTTGGTTCACGAGAAAATGAAGGCTCAATGGCAATCAATTACTCCTGAGCAAAAAGAAAGAATGAAAGCCGAGAGAAAGGCTTTCTTTGATGGATTAACGCCTGAAGAGCAGGCTGAGATGAAGGCCCGTAAAGCCAAATGGGAAAATATGAGTCCAGAAGAAAAACAGAAGTGGCATAAGCAGTCTAGCTAGGATTGGGCATCTTAGGTCCTGGTCGATTCCGCTCCGGGCTGCCAAGAAATATCAAAACCACCTTCGGGTGGTTTTTTATTTACAACAGATTTATTCCAAAACTTTTCATCACCAGGGCAAATAAGCCAAAGCAGATGGCTGTTGCCACTACACACGCACCCATGGCCACCCAGAACCCTAGCCTTGGTAGCAAGTAAGGAAACAATAGAAACATTGGTAGCGTTGGAATCACATACCAAAATGTGTAATAGGCGTGATTAGCAATTTTTTCATCAGGTTGATTTTCTACATAGAGCCATACCAGAGTTAAGAGTGTCATTAGTGGCAATGCCGCAATAAAACCACCTAACCTATCACTTCGTTTGGCAATCTCAGAAATGAATACAACCATTCCTGCTGTTAATAGATACTTTGTAATGATCCAGGTCATTTGGGCCTTTAGGGGAAATAGTTATTCAATAGTCTAAAGCAGGATTAAGCATCGTTTACCTTGGTCGATTCCGCCCGGGCCATCAAGAAACACCAAAACCATTTTTGGGTAGTTTTTAATTTGTGCCTTAGAGTTTTATGTGTGCTGGCAGGCTCTATGGGTTAAGCTATTTCCATGGATAAAAATAATTTCATGAATACCCCTGTCAAGCGATCTTCAACATCACTGTTTTCAAATGCGTTTATAGATTTCTATCATTTAGTGGTGCAGATGACATGGCCACGTTTTTTAGCTTCTTTCGCCATTGTATTTTTAGCCATTAATTTATTTTTGGTTTTTTATATTGTCTTCAAAGCGACTCCATTAGCGGGCTTAAAGGTATTGGGTTTCTAGAGTATTTTTTCTTTAGCGTTCAAACCTTAGCCACTATTGGTTATGGAAGCATGTATCCCCAAACACTCTACGGACATATTTTGGTCACTCTTGAGGCAATGATTGGGTTGTTGGGTGTCGGCATGTTTGCGGCCCTCGCATTTGCCCGAATTTCATTACCAAGGTCGCGTGTGGTTTTTAGTAATACAGCAGTAATAAATAATTTTGAGGGTCAACCAGCCCTTATGTTTAGGACGGCCAATGAGAGAAACAATCGCATCATTGGCGCTGAAGTAGAGTTGAGCCTGTTCATACAAGAGACCACTAAAGAAGGCCAAAGCATGAGGCGGATATATGACTTAAGTCTAGCCCGCAACCATACGCCTATGCTGGCTCTAACATGGCTTGTGATTCATCCGATTGATGAGAAGAGTCCTTTATCAAAGATGTCTCAAAAGGATTTATCAAAAGCAGACTTTGCTTTAGTCGCAACCGTTAAAGGTTTGGATGAGACTGTTTCACAAACAATTCATTCCAACCACACCTATACATTTGAAGATATTCGGTGGAATCATCGCTTTGTAGATTTGTATCATAAAAATGAGTCAGGCATGAAAGTTCTTATTGATCAGACTTTGATTCACGATACGATAGAAGAAGCAAGACAGCCTAATTTCAACTGATGACCCAAGTCCTCACCAAGCTGGTTAAAGAAATCCGTTCTTGTACCTTGTGTACAGAGCATTTACCTTTGGGCCCAAGACCCATTATTCAGGTGAGTAGCTCAGCAAAGATTCTTGTTGTTGGCCAAGCCCCCGGTAGCCGAGTTCATGAAACCGGAATTCCATTTAACGATCCTAGTGGCGATCGTCTTAGAGAGTGGATGGGCATTGATAAAAATGCCTTTTATGACTATAAGAAGATTGCTCTTGTTCCCATGGGCTTTTGTTTTCCCGGAACAGGTAAGTCAGGCGATCTACCTCCAAGACCGGAATGTGCCGAAACATGGCGAGTAAAACTATTAGAGCAACTGCCCAATATCAAGCTAACGATTATTGTTGGTCAATATGCTCAAGCATGGCATTTAGACAAAAGCAGTAAAGAGAATTTGACTGAAACAGTTATGGCATGGAAGAGCTATTGGCCCAAAGTGATTCCTTTGCCACATCCAAGCCCCAGAAACAATATTTGGCTAAAGAAGAATCCCTGGTTTGAGGAAGAGGTTTTACCTTCGCTCAGAAGGAAAGTGAAAGCGGTATTGAAGTAGGGTTGGACATCTTTAGCCCTGGTCGATTCCGCCCCGGGCCACCAAGAAAAATTAAAACCACCTTCGAGTAGTTTTTTTCATTTCTCCAGCAGTAGAATTCTTTGATGAATTTAGTCCTATTTTCCGAAGCTAGCCCAATAATTCTTCTCCATCTGATGTTTGCCGTGTTGGTAATAGTCATTGGGGCAATACAGTTTATTTGTAACAAAGGCACAACCCTTCATAGGGGGTTAGGTTACGTTTGGATTATCGCAATGCTTGTGATTTGCCTTTCTTCCTTTGGGATTAAGACAATCATGCCCAGTGGAATTTTTGGCGACTTTTCCCCAATTCATTTATTAAGTATTTGGGTTTTATTTCAGTTGGCACGCGGCATCTACTTTGCTCGCAAGCATGAGATTGCTCGTCATCGAAAGTGTATGGTCTATACCTATGTTGGAGGACTTCTTATAGCCGGGGCATTTACATTAATGCCAGGTCGTTTTTTATATAAAGTGCTGCTAGCGCCCTGGATCTAGGGTTAGACATCCTCGGGCCTGGTCAATTCTGCCCCGGGCCACCAAGAAACACTAAAACCACCCGAGAGTGGTTTTTTCATTTGGGGATTTAGATAGAATTTAGTTATGACACCCCAAACAAACCCCGTCACTTGGTTCGAAATCTACGTTGAAGACTTGGCTAGGGCCAAAGCCTTTTATGAAGCAGTCTTTAGCTGTTCTCTGGCATCGGAAAAAACGAATGGTAGTTTTGAGGCTTATCGATTTCCTGGGGGCATGCCCGGTAACGGCGCAATGGGTACATTGATGAAGCATCCAATGCGCAAGCCATCGCATGAAGGAACGCTGGTTTATTTTCATTGCGATGATTGTGAAATCCAGTCTGAACTTGCTAAGAAAAATGGCGGTCAAGTTTTTAGGCCAAAGTGGAGCATTGGTAAGGAAGGATTTATTGCCATTATTGGCGACACAGAAGGCAACGCCATTGGACTTCATTCATTTAAATAAATCAGGATTGAGTATCCTCAGCCCTGGTCGATTCCGCCCCGGGCCACCAAGAAACACCAAAACCACCTTCGGGTGGTTTTTTATTTAGGGCTCGCTTAAGCTGGGCGCAATGAAATGAATCTGTTTAAGATGGATGAATCTAGGGAGGATGGTGATGCCATTAGTCAGAATTGATTTAAGCAAAAAACACTCTGAGAGCTTTGCTCAGCAAGTCGGAGATATTGTCTATAACGTGATGCAAGAGCAAATCAATGTTCCTGAAGATGACAAATTTCAGATTATCACTAGACATGATGCATCGGAATTCAATATTCCAAAAAGCTATTTAGGTATTGAATATTCAGAGGACATCATTTTTATTCAGGCAACCATCAGCTTCGGCAGATATACGGATCTTAAGAAGAATCTGTATAAAGCCATTTGTGAGGCCTTAGTAAAAAATCTGAAGGTCAGACCTCAGGATATCTTTATAAATCTGCTTGAAGTAAATAAAGAAAATTGGTCATTTGGGAATGGCGAAATGCAGTATGCCGATAAGGATTAAATGTCCTTACACTCGATTTCGCCATCCTGTAAGAGCTAATAAAAAACTATAGGAAATGGAGATTTGGCGATTGCTAGCTGTAAGTTGGAAAGCAGAAAAACTTCTTACTTATCGCATCCTCTGATGTCTGCTTGACCATCCCTTGGATTACTTTATAAGATTTACTTCGAAAGACGTGTTCTGCAGCACACATTGGCCTATCCGAGGCGTCTTTTAAAACGGCAAAATCCATAAGATTCTAAAATCAGCTAATGAAATGGTTTTTAACAATTGCCTTAGCCTTCTTTATCTCTCAGAGTGTTGCTCAAGAGAATTTCAATCCCTTTGATGTTCGGGTGAATGTGACCCTAGTTGATGGTCGCTTTCATACTCAGGCAAGTTATTCCGTGCCAATGAATATTTGTAGTGCCTATGCATTTATTACGGACTATGAGGGCTCAAAAAATATCCCAGGAATAATTGAAGCAAGGGTTATTTCAAGAGTTGGCAATAAGGTTCGCGTATACAGGGTGATTGAAGAGCAAATTCTATTTTTTCCTATAGAGATGAAATCAACAGTCGAATATATAGAGCTAGCGAATAAATCCCTCGCTTTTGAGCAGATCAGTGGGGACAATAGGTCCTATAAAGGAACTTGGAAATTACTAGAGGAAAAAGATAAAACAGTCTTTAAGTATGACGCTCAAATTGAACCTAACTCAATCGTTCCCTCAGCCATCATTGAGTATTTTATAAAAAATAGTATGCGGGGACGATTTGAAGTCATGGCACAAAAAGCCAGTCAATTTAAGTCTATTGAAGCCATAGCCTGTAAATAGCTGTCGCTCTTTCTGCGCGCATTGACTCAATTAGCAGCACCACTTGAGGATCTGATTGAGCACGACTCTGACCACCTAGAGGCAATAGAAACCATCTTCTGGTGGTTTCTATTTAGTCCCCAGATTGCATGGGGCTAATGCGAGAATCTCCAAAATTGCCTAAGATGTCGATATGAATAATTTCTTAGATCCAGCAATCCTCTTTTTTGTTTTTGGTGCTTTTGCGGGTGCTGTGAAATCGAATTTAGAAATTCCTCAGCCCATCGCCAGATTTTTATCTTTATATCTCTTAATGGCTTTGGGTTTAAAGGGTGGCTTTGCGCTTCATAAATCGGGTTTTACTCTTGAGATTGGTTTAGCGCTTGGATTGGCTGTATTTCTAGCAATCATCATTCCTCTAATGGGTTATACAGTTTTAAGAGCCAAGCTCAATGACTATGATGCGGCCGCTATTAGCGCTACTTATGGCTCTGTTAGCGCTGTTACTTTCATCACCGCCACACAAGCACTTGATCAATATGGCATTGCCTTTGGTGGACACATGGCGGCGGCAATGGCCTTGATGGAATCGCCCGCCATCATTCTCGCCATCTTATTGGCAAATAAAGCGAGAGCATCCGCTACGAATTCAAAACAGGCCACAGGAATGTCAAAGATTCTTCATGAATCATTTACGGATGGCGCACAACTTCTTTTGTTAGGATCAATGTTGGTTGGTTTAGTGAGTGGTGACGCTGGCCAAAAAATAATGGCGCCATTTTCAATCGACTTATTCAAGGGGATGCTCGCGTTCTTTCTTCTTGATATGGGCTTGATGGCGGCCAAGAACTTTGAGGGATTAAAAGGCAAGCCTCCAATTACTTTGTTTTATGCAATTGGAGCGCCTTTAGTTCATGCGTCTATTGCATTAGGGCTATGTAAGTTGCTAGGCTTACCGCTCGGCGACACAGTCTTGTTAATGGTCCTGGCTGCCAGCGCCTCTTATATTGCTGTGCCGGCCGTATTAAGACATGCACTTCCCGAGGTAAATCCTGCTTTATATATGGGGATGTCATTGGGAATTACTTTTCCCTTCAATATCATCCTGGGAATTCCGCTTTATACCTATGTTGCTGGGCTTACTTATTAATTGGATTCACATCCTTTTGACTCAGGTGCGATTCTGTTCCGGGTCGCTAAGAAACACCAAAACCACCTTCGGGTACTTTTTTCATTTGTGGGTATGATTAATCGTACTTCTTTATTGCCTATAAATTAAAAGATAAAAATCATAATTCGATGACAAGTTTTTCTGGATTTGATCCAAAAGCATTTAAATTTCTCGAAGAGTTAACCCACAACCAAAATAGAGTATGGTTTGGTGAACATCGCTCTGAATACGAACAGTTTGTGCGCGAGCCAATGAAGTGCTTTACAGATGTTTTGTCTGAAAACCTCGCCAAGAAAGAAGTGCCTGTATGGGGCGATCCCAAAAGGTCTCTTTTTAGAATAAATCGTGACGCGCGCTTTTCAAAAGCCAAGCACCCATACAACATGCATGCCAGTGGTTTATTTACCAGAACCGGTGACAAACATTCCCCCGGCGTTTTGTATTTTCGTTTAGATCCTCTCGGCAGTAGATGTGCTGCGGGATATCTTCAGCCTGAAGCCCATATTCTGAAAAAACTTAGACTGGGCATTCTAAATAATCCAAAATCTTGGATAGCTTTGGAAAAAGCACTAAAGCGAAAAGGCTATGAGCTTGATTATTCGCATACCTTGGCCCGCATTCCTAGAGGTTTTAGCGATGTGCCAGCAGATCTAGAGCGAGCTATCAAATTAAAGGGATGGATTATTAGAAAGCAGTTGCCACGGTCGGTGATTTGTTCGAAAGAATTAATTAAAGAGGTAACCGGCTTTGCTAAAGATATGCTGCCATTATTAAGTTTTGGTTGGCATGCTTTAGAAAAGTTTTCTGATTAGAGTCAGAGTCTCGCGCCCTAGCGCACCAAGAACCACTCAAACTACTTTTGAGTGGTTTTTTCTTTTGGCGTTAGATGAACTCATCTACAGTATTCTTCGAAGATGAAAACAGCCAATTTCTCACAGATGACGCCCTTACTGGCTTTAAAGCTGGTGATGGTTGCCGCATTGTGGGGCGGTACTTTTATCGCGGGAAGGGTCTTGGCTCAGTCATTGCCTTTAACGATAGCGGCGTTTGGCAGATTTTTTGTGGCCTCAATACTGCTGGTCATTGTTGCAGTAAAGATGGAGGGTAAATTACCACGCCTAAACCGTGAGCAAATGTTTTTAACTGCCGCTTTAGGTTTTACAGGGATTTTTCTTTACAACATTTGTTTTTTTGGCGCATTAGCAAGAGTACCCGCGGGCCGCACTTCTTTATTTGTAAGCCTTACTCCAATTGTGACGGCGGTTTTGGCCGGCCTCATTTTTAGCGAGAGACTTGGGTTGCGTCGCTGGATGGGCATAGTGGTGGCGCTATTTGGGGCAATGGTTGTGATTACACGCGGCGATTTGATCAGCAGTTTTACTGACATCGGTCAATCGCTTGGACTGGGTGAGTTCATGATGTTGGGAGCCGTTTTTAGTTGGGCTGCTTACACATTAATTTCACGTAAGGTCTTAGAGACGCTCTCTCCCATCATTGCTAGCACTTACGGCATCTTATGGGGCTTTGCGTTTTTAAGTATTGGCGCAATTAGAGAGTTCAAAGATATAGATTGGATGCTTCTGGATTGGCGTGTATGGACTTCAGTTTTCTACTTAGGTGCGTTTGGTACTGTACTCGCATTCGTTTGGTATTACCAAGGTATTCAAGCGGTAGGACCTTCGCGCACAGCCATCTTTACCAACTTGGTTCCGGCATTTGGTGTTCTATTTTCGGCAACATTGCTTGGTGAGCCCATATTAATTTCAATGGTGGTTGGTGGCCTTATCGCAGTCTTAGGGGTTTCGCTGGTGAACAAGAAATAGCGTTATGCTAAAACCATAGATATCTAAAGGAGGCTTGAATGAAGCTAATCACATGTTGGATCTTGCTTTTGCTTTGTTTAATTGCCAGTCTTTATCCGTTTCCCAGCCCTACACCTTTAACAACTTTTGCTGCTTCTAATATTGCCGTTGTATTTTGCTTACTACACTGCAGTATGTGGGCTGGGTGGTCAACAACCATCAAGATATTCCTTGTAACCTGGCTGACCGGTTGGTTTACTGAGGTGCTTGGCGTTAACTTTGCATTTCTGTATGGACCCTATCACTACGCTGACTTACTTAGCGGCCCCTTGGTGCTTGGCGTACCACCCATGGCAATGTTGATTTATTTCCCGCTGGGTTATGCCTGCTTCATTATGGGGAGGGCGATTGTTGGGGGTTTGTCAACCAAGGTATCTGGGATGCGATTGCTGGGCGTTGCTATTTTTGCTGGACTGGCAATGACAACGCATGATTTTTCGAATGACCCATTTATGTCTACCGTTAAAGGAATATGGGTGTGGCCCAATGGCGGCGCTTACTTTGGCGTTCCTCTTCAGAATTTTATTGGGTGGTTCGTGTTGACGAGCTTCTTTTCAATCATCGTTGGATTGATAGCCAATGGCGCTAAGGCCATGAGCTATGTATCTATTCCCAAAGCACCCACCTTCTTCTTGCCAGCAATCTTGCTGTATTTAATATTTGAACTGCCACAGATGTTGCGCCCCATTTTGCTGGAAGCAACACCAATCAATTTATCCGGATCTGGAATCGCCATGTTTGCCACAACCATTCCAGTGATGGCCGCTTTACTTGCTCTTTATGGCCAACATGCTCAAGAAGAAGGGCGTCAATAGATCGCCCGATTCAACAGCTGAAATTAACTGGCCCTCTCAACAGAAAAGAATCTCATCTTTTCGCTTAAAACTTTGGGTCGATGTTTGTGCGCTTCTCCTTCGGGCACGATGAACACATCTCCAGCCTTATAGCTAAATACTTTTCCAGCGATATCGAGCTCAACCCCTCCTTCGATGACGTAGCCAATATGCCCCTTTAGGCACCAATCGGCGTGAACCATTGCTTTGTCCCACTCAACCAGCCTCACCTGAGTTTCGCCTTGTTGAATGCGCTTGTAGCGCATTCCATCTCCCGCCTCAAACCAGGGTATGCCATCGAACACAATTTTATAATTTTGGGGCATATTCATTTTTAATTTCCTATATGGCTTATCGATACCAATATTTAAACAGCATTCACGATTGATTGGTTTATTTATCCTTAGTTCGGGTAGATTCCGCCAATGGCGATCAACATAGGGCTTATGTAGTGTGGGTCGTAGAATAGAGACTCAATGCCAATTCAGTTCATTCAGCTTTTAACCAGCGCACAAAGGTCTCATAAGACTAACATTCAGCTGGGGGCGTATATGGCATTCGTTGCTGGCGCAGTAAATGCTGGTGGATTTCTGGCGATTGCTCGTTACACCTCTCATATGAGCGGCATCATTTCGGCAATTGGGGATGACCTAGCTCTCAATGACTTTATTTCTGTTTTGGGCGGCATCTCACTTTTATTCTCATTTCTATCAGGCGCCGCAACCACTGCCATTATTGTTAATTGGGGCCATCGAAGGAAAATTCACAGTGAGTTTGCTCTGCCCTTATTGGTTGAGGCTGTCTTACTGTTGGTATTTGGTTTGGTTGGCGCCAATCTGAATGTATATCTGCCTTTAACGGTCCCAGCGATTGCCCTGCTTTTGTGTTTTGTGATGGGCTTACAAAATGCTATCGTTACAAAGGCCTCTAGAGCTGAAATTAGAACCACGCATATGACAGGTGTCATTACCGATATCGGCATTGAGCTAGGTAAATTAATCTACTGGAATAAATCTATTGAGGCCAATCAGCTGAGTTATGTCAAAGCAAATAGAGAAAAGCTCAAAACCCACTTATTCATTTTTGGAATGTTTTTAGTTGGTGGAATTATTGGGGCAGTTAGTTTTAAGAAGGTTGGCTATATTTCGGTGGTGCCGCTTTCCCTATCTCTCGTCTTTATTGCCGGCTTACAGATTTACCGAGATATAAGAGCAATGATGAGGGATCGATCGTCCTGAACCCCATGGCCTACTAAGAAATACTAAAACTATCCTCGAAAGACTATCCAGTCAATGCCGGTGTCGGTATCCCCAAGATTAGCGGACTTAAGTTAGTGTTGTTAACAAAGCAGCTTTCCTAAGCCTCAGTCGATTCTGCGACTGGTGAGTATTTGCATTCATACCATGAAGACGTTTTTTAAACGACAATATAAAAAATAAATGCTGGAGACAAAATGTATAAATTAATAGCGTTTGATGCTTATGGAACATTATTTGATGTCTATTCCATGGGGCAGTTGGCAGAAGAATTTTTTCCGGGCCATGGACAAGCTTTTGCTTTGATGTGGCGCGATCGTCAAATTGAATACACCCGCTTGGTAACCATGAGTGATCCAAATCCTCATGGCAGCAAGTACTACCTCCCATTTTGGGAGCTGACGATTCGCTCCTTGCGATATGTATGCAAGCGGATGGACTTAAATCTTAGTGCCGATAAAGAGCGGCGCCTGATGGATCAGTATGCCAAGCTCACGGGTTTTGAAGATAGCCTAAGTGTTCTTAAGACAATCAAGCAAAAGGGAATTTCTACGGCTATTTTGTCTAACGGCAGTAGAGAGATGTTGGCAACGGTGGTTGAAAGCAATGGCTTAAAGCCATACTTAGATCAAGTGGTCACTGTCGAGGAGGTGCGTTTATTTAAAACGGCTCCACAAGCCTATGCGCTATTGCAAGAAGCGTTTCCTGTGAAGAAAGAAGAAATTCTCTTTGTATCTAGTAATGCCTGGGATGCGCTAGCGGCAAAGTGGTTTGGTTTTGATGTATTTTGGGTCAATCGTCTTGGTCATCCTTTTGAAGAGATTGGTGAAGTGCCAAACTATGAAGGCAATTCGCTAAGCAAAGTTTTAGAAGTTATTTAGGGAGAAATGAATGCTAATAGTTACCTCAATCATTGCCGCTGTATTAACCATCATCTTCGTCAGACTATCGTTTGCCGTCATTGGCCTGAGAAGAAAGAATAAGGTTGGCTTAGGAAGTGGTGGCCACGAAGATCTCGAAAGGGCCATTCGTGCCCAGGGTAACTTTGCTGAATATGTTCCATTCGGCATCATCTTGATTGCTTGCCTTGAAGTTAATGGAGCGCCATGGTGGTTAGTGGCTATTCCCGGGATTACCTTAATCGCCGGACGCCTCATTCACGCCAAAGGTATTCAGGTGCCTCCACCAGATTTTAGTAAGCGCGTATTGGGCATGAAATTGACTTTTGTGACGCTTATCACGTTAGCCGTTTTAAATGTAATGTGGACCCTATATACATTACTTGGATAGCATCCATTTAGTAGGGGCAGCTGATTAATGGTAAAAAGTAAGCATGGGCCAATATTTTCAAAGCTTCAAATTATTAGCAGTGCTTACTTTGGGGTATGGCCTTTTCTATTTTGCAAATAATCTCTCGACTGAATTTTTATATTTAACCCCGGGTGCGCACTTAGTTCATTTGCCAAGTGGCATCAAAATATTGATGACTTTGATTGCTGGCCCCATTGGCGCCCTTGCAATCTTTATTGTTTCTAATGTTTGGGGTGTCTTGATACCCTTCCCTGGACAGTTTGGGCTAGTATTTTTGCTATCTATTGGCAGCGCAGGTGTGCCCTGGCTTGTTTGTAAGATTTGTGCTGAGAAGTTCAGACTTCATGGGGATCTCTCTAATCTGACGATACGCGCTCTAGTCAGCATCTCATTAAGCTATGCCATTTTGAATAGCCTAGTAACCCAATCTATTTTGTATTTAGGCGGCGAGTCTCCAGACTTATGGGGCGGTATTGGAGTAATGGTATTGGGAGACCTAACGGGTATCCTGTTAATAGTCTCGCTGGCTAGACTATTAGCTCCTAGCATTAAAGCGCGCGCGTCAAGACTTGATCATGATCAAGGCTAGCGTTTATAAAAAGCAAAAAAGGATTCAAATGAAAACTATCAATGCAGTAATCGCTGCCCTATTGCTAGCGCCTCTTATGGCTATGGCGCAATCTCCTGCCCCAGCTGATGCAGGAAAAGCTAGCCCAGCTCCACGCTCATTCGTGGTGATCGATAAAAATAAGGATGGCCACATTTCTAGAGAAGAAGCGCAGCAAGCGGGCATCTCTACCGTAAATTTTGATGCTGCCGATAAAGATAAGGATGGCAGATTAAATTTGAGCGAATGGACTTTAATCAAGTTTTAATGCCGCAGGTGCTTTGGGCCTAAAGCAGCTGCATCTCCCATGGGAATGTTCTTGGCCTTGCTTTGCTCCAATGCTTGCAAATAGACTCTTGTATGATGAGTTTCATCACTTGGGAAAATTATGGATAAGCAGACTGATCAAGGTAATATCGCGCTAGAGGCCGAAGCATTGGAGCGTCTTTCAGTCAAGCTTATTCAAGATAAAAATTGGGATGCCCTTGAAAAGATGCTTGATCCTGCATGGCAATTTGTTAGCATGAATGGCGCCTGCGATCGCGCTAGTACGATGTCTTTGATGAAACAAATGAATCTTGGCCCAGTTAAATTTAAAGACTTCAAGGCTACGCAGGCAGGCGACAATCTTATTGTGAGCTTTTGGCTTGCGGCCTTAGAGTTCTGTGATGGGAAAGAGCTCTCCCCAAATTATTCTCCGCGCTTAAGTGTTTGGAAAAAAGTGACCAATCAGTGGTTGTGTATTGCCTATGCTGATCTCATTGCTAAGAGCGGCAATTGAGATAAAGATTTCATTCTTTAGTTGCCAAGAATCATTTGATGAAGAAATTGAATATTTGCCTTGTGAGGCCCGATAACTATATTCACTCCTATGCTTTTTTGGAGTTGGGTGAGTTACTCTTTTTCTCTTTAAAGGAGTTGGGCTATGAGGCAAACTTTGGCTTTAATCATGTTGATCCTGATGCCAGCAATATATTGATTGGTTGTCATTTGCTGGACCCTAGCTTCATTCCGCAAATCCCCAGTTCCACCATTATTCTGAATACCGAACAAATCTATAGCGATACGGGCGCATGGAATGAGGCTGTCTTTCCCTGGGCCAAGCAGTTTCAGGTATGGGATTACAGCCCCAGAAACATTGAAAAATTCAAAGAGCTTGGTATCGATGGAGTAAAGCTTTTGAAGATTGGCTATCAGAAGGAGCTCGCCAGACTCAACACTTCCCCTAAGACAAAAGACATCGATGTCCTGTTTTATGGCTCTGTAAACGAAAGACGCAAGGTAATATTAGATGCGTTAGAGGCCAAGGGCCTAAAGGTAAAGGTCTTATTTGGGGTATATGGCAAAGATCGTGATGAGTGGATTGAGCGATCAAAAATTGTGTTGAACCATCATTACTATGAGGCTCAAATTTTTGAAATCATTCGGGTGTTTTATTTGTTGACGAACTCGGTGGCGGTTGTAGGGGAGGTCAATGAAACGACCTCAATAGATTTGATGTGCAAAGAAGGTATTAGCCCCGCTACATTTGAAGACTTAGTGAGTCACTGCGTAGAGTTAGTTCAAAATGATGCCTTAAGAGAAGGCTTACAGCTTCAGGCCTTTCATTCGATCGCAAGATTTCCGCAAGCATTGTTTACTCAAGCACTACTTGAGTAAAGATCGGCAAGTAAAGTACCTATGTCTAATATTGAAGCGCTACATCTTGCTGCCTGTGAGGCAGGTCGGGATACCTATCTAGATCCTGCAACGGGATACCAGGTGCTCACTAGTAAGGCTTTACTCAGACAAGGCGCTTGTTGTGGAAACTCCTGCAGACACTGTCCCTACGGGCATATTAATGTCAGCGATCCTAATCGTATCAAGCAACAATTGGCTTCACCCGTTCTGATGAATTGGTCAAGTAAAGCAAAATCGATAGACGTATTGTTTTGGTCTGGCGGCAAGGATAGCTTCTTGACTCTCGCAGGTCTACTACAAGAAAAACGCACTGTTGTGCTGCTCACAAGCTTCGGGTCTATAACCAATCGGGTTTCGATCCAAAATATCCACATTAAAAATATTGCTAAACAGTCCGAGTTTTTGAAGCTACCCCTTTGCTTGGTTCCGCTAGCTCCCAATACTGACTACAAAGCCAGCATTCAAGAGGCTTTACAAATGATCATTGCTCAGACCGGAGCCAAGATAGAGCGCTTGGTATTTGGTGATCTGCATCTGCAGAGCATTCGTCAGTGGCGGGTTGATACATGGCCTGAATATGAAATTGCTACACCGCTTTTTGATCTTCCTTATGAGGGGCTCTTGAATAGGCTGTGGCAATTACAAAAAGAAATGGATTTATCGATTACGCTTTCTACAGAATTAAGTTTGGCCAAAGAGACGCTGGCAATAGGGACGCCCTATACCCAGTTGCTGGTGGAGCAGCTCAAGGAAAACAATGTAGATGCGATGCTTGAAAACGGCGAAGCACATACTTTAGTTTTTCCCAGAGCTTGGAAAATATTTCAACCGGAGTAAGTGTTGAGTTCTAAACAAATACATAAACTTCTTGTAATGGCTGCTTTATTGCTGGTGACTATTTCTAGTCGTACACAAGGAATTGAAGACGCTCATTTAAGTTGGGAAAATGCGATTGTATTTGCTGCAGATCATTCAGAAATTAAAACAGTACTGCAGCTATCTAGCTTAAAGACACGCTTTCCCGTAGTAATTTATTTACATGGGTGTGCTGGCATTAATAAAGATGCTTTAAGTTGGGGCTCTTATATTTCCTCGTTAGGATTTATTGTTATTTTGCCCAACAGCATGGCCCGTACTGGACGAGTATCTAATTGTGATCCTAAGCTTAAACAAGGCAATGGAAAATTTCCTTTAGCGAGAAAGTATCGACAAGAAGAAATTACCTATGCACTCCAGGAGACCCTTGCTAGTCCATGGGCCCAGATAAGCAATATTTTTCTGATGGGGCATAGCGAAGGCGGCATTGCTGTTGCACAGTCTCCACATTCAGAGTTTGCGGGAGAAATTATTTCTGGCGCTACTTGTACAAATAAAAACAATCCTCTGTACGATGCTATTTATGCGCCCTTAAATATGCCTGTCCTCGCAGTGGCATCGCTCCAAGACGAGTGGCACGATAATAAGCCAGCGGTGATGGGAAGGTGTATAGATAAGGCACGCGGTAGATCCTATTTTGTGCAGGTAGATTTACCGGGAAGTGTTCATCCTACCTATGGAAGCCCTATAGCTAGGAATGCAGTAAATGACTTTTTGATGAATTTTTTAAAGAAATAAACTCAATGCTAATGTTGTGCAGATCGAGGTCTATATGAAAAAATTATTTTCTTTCGTAGCATCTTTGTTGCTGGCCATGCTTCTCACGGGTTGCTTAGCGAGTAGCTATTCGCCGGTTGGCGTTAACTGCGTGCCTGGCACACCCTTTTTAGATATGCCAGTAGCCTGCATTGGCTTTTAATCTAGAACTGGTAGCCCAGACCAAAAAGTAGGTTTGTTGTAGTTGCGGTGACTGTTGAATTCAGTAATGCGTTTAGATAGAGGTTGAGTTTGGGCGTAATATATCCAAAATAATAAACACCAGGGGACAGCAATGAAAAAACGAATCCTAATATTAAGCATGCTAATCGCAGGTGCGTCCGGGGTTTTTGCGGCACCTCAAGAGCCAGTATTTGCGGTAGTAGAGAAAGAACAAACGCCTTACTTAGGTACGCTGAAAGAGTTGGTATCTATTGAGTCAGGAAGCAGAGATCGCGAAGGCTTAGATAAGATTTCTCAACTCATCTTTAATAGATTGAAGGCTTTGGGTGGACAGGTTGAGTTCATCGAGCCCGGGGCCGATATGTATCGGATGCATGACACCCCAGATAGGCCTGGTCGTATGGTTAAGGCTGAATTTAAAGGGGCAGGTACCAAAAAGATTTTATTGATTGCCCACATGGATACCGTGTATTTAAAGGGCATGTTGGCAAAACAGCCCTTTCGGATTGATGGCGATCGTGCCTATGGGCTAGGTATCTCGGATGACAAGCAAGGCATCGCCTTAATTTTGCATACCCTAGATGTTTTAAAGAAAACAAAATTTAATGAGTATGGAAAGATCACTGTTCTTATTAACGGTGATGAAGAGATTAGCTCTCCTGCGGCCAGAGCGTTGTTTTCAAAGTTGGGCGCTGAAAACGACGTGACATTCTCATGCGAGGCATCTCAAGCAAAATCTGATCGTATTGCTTTAACTACTGCTGGTATTGCTGCGGTGAATTTAAACATCACTGGTAAGGCATCTCACGCTGGCGCTGCGCCAGAATTAGGCCGCAACGCCTTAGATGAGTTGTCATTCCAGATTCAGCAAATGCGCGACTTATCTGATCCTAAAGAAGGCATCAAAATGAATTGGACCTTGGCGACTGCGGGCACCAATCGCAATGTCATTCCTTCAGTAGCATTTGCTACGGCAGATGTCCGGGTCATGAAAAAAGAAGATTTTGATGTGGTGGAGAAAAAGGTCCAGGAGCGCGCTAAAACTCAACAAATCCCTGATACTAAAGTTGCTGTGAGCTTTGAACGCCGCCGCCCACCTTTGCTTACAAGTCCCCAATCATTGCAAATGGCTGAGTATGCAAAAAAAGTATATGCAGAGTTAGGCAAGGATTTGATATTGGGCACTGTGGCTGCGGGTGGCGGAACCGATGCTGCATTTGCCGCATTTAATACTCAAAATGCAGTCATTGAGAGCATGGGAGTACAGGGCTTTGGCGCCCATTCTAATGATGATGAGTACATTTTGATTAACTCTATTACCCCAAGGATGTATTTGCTCTCACGCATGATCATGGACGTCTCTCGAAATAAAGTGGGCGGCCAGAACTAAGTAAAGCTGGGTTTAATTAGGACATAAATAGCCCACTTGTTGGGCTATTTTTTTAGGCGCACAATGGATTCAATCATGAGCGGGCTACAGAAAACGAGAAGAGAGCTGATAAAGGCGCTAGCGTTAGCGACCATTGCAATACCTTTATCAAATTCAGTTTGGGCTCAAAAAAAGTTTGACAAGAATCCATTTATTCTTGGTGTGGCTAGTGGCTCGCCTACTGATCAATCCATTGTGTTGTGGACTAGGCTAGTTGATGAAGGCGTATTCGGCAGTAATTTACCCAATGAGCCAATAGAGGTGAAGTGGGAGTTGGCATTAGATCGAGAATTTTCTAAGATCATAAAGTCTGGCGTTTCACTGGCTGTACCAGCACTTGCCTACTCCGTACATACTGAAGTCAAAAAGTTGCCAGCCAATCAATGGTTCTTCTATCGATTTCAGGTGGGCGGTGCAATCAGTTCGGTTGGTAGGACTAGAACGCTTCCTGCAGCCGATCAAGCGGTGGCACAGCTAAGGCTAGCTTACGCATCCTGTCAGCAATATGAGCATGGGTTTTTCAGTGCCTATAAACACATGCTTGCTGAAAATCTAGACCTAGTTCTATTTTTGGGCGATTACATTTATGAATATGGTCCGAGCTGGAAAGGCGTACGAGTACACGATTCTCCCCCAGTGATTTCGCTGGAAGACTATCGCAAAAGATATGTTCTGTATAAGCAAGATACAAATTTACAGGCCATGCATGCCGCTTGTCCATGGCTTATGACTTGGGATGATCATGAAGTACAGAACGACTATGCAGGATTAAATCCCGGTACATTTGGCCCCTACGTTTCTGACTTCCCCAAGCGGCGTGCAGCAGCCTACCAGGCCTACTACGAACACATGCCAATCCCTTCCTCAGCATTGATAGACGGTGTCGATGGCCTTATAAAAGGCTCCGAGATGCGTATTTATGGTGACTTTCGTTATGGAAAGTTGGCCAACATTTGCGTATTGGATGATCGCCAATATCGAGATTCAGATGTTTGTACGCCATCTGGCAATGGTTCCTCTACCTTCGATCCAAAGACTTGTCCAGAGCTCGAGAATGCCGGTCGAACGATCCTGGGTGATACACAAGAAAAGTGGTTAGTGGGAAAGCTAAAGGATTCTGATAAAAATATTTGGAATGTCGTAGGTCAGCCAACGCTATATGCTCAGCGATACTTGCCGAGCAGCGATAAATTGCTGATTTGGAATGATGGTTGGGATGGATTTCCGGCGGCTAGAAAAAGAATTGATCAAGCGCTCATCGATAACAAAGTAAAAAACCTGGTTATCTTCGGAGGCGATGTTCATGAAAACTGGGTGGGCTATATAAAGGCCGACTACAACAAGCCTGATAGCACAGTATTGGGGGTGGAGTTTTGCGGCACCAGCATTACCTCGATCGGTGATGGCGGAAAATATTTAGACGCACGTTTAGCCAGAAATCCCCATTTTGTTTTTGCTGAGGCTACTAAGAAAGGTTATGGAGTAGCAGAGTTCACCCCGAATGCTTTAACCGTCAATCTCAGGGTAGTAAGCAATGCCCAGCAAGAAGATGCCACCATTGAAACACTGGCCAAGTTTTTGGTTCGCGCCGGATCCAACAAGATTGAGCGCATATCTTAAGTTTGATTAGAGGTGGTATAAATTTTGTGGATTTGCCGTCAATATCAGACGAAGCAGTTGTTCATCGCCCGCTAATTTTTGGAGATCGACTAATTGTTGAGAGTATGTTTGACTTGTCTCAAAGCGGGTGTGCGGCCAATCACTTCCCCATAATAGTTTTGTATCGCCAATACATTGACGCCAATAATCTAAGATCTTCGCATGATCAAGCTGTGGAGTTCTGTATTGAGCACTGAGCTTAACCCATAGCTTGTTGACATGTTTTTGAATACCTGCGTCCTCGAGAGTAAATTCTGAATTTGTTTTGGGCCTGCCAAAGTGATCTACAACAATCACCGTATCTGTTGGTATCTCTAGCAGCAAGTTATTGAGCAAGCCGTCATCATGATGGATCTCTAGATGTAGCTCAGACTCATTGAGTAGTTCAATGAGTTTCCAGTTTTGATGGATGATGGTTGATGGGTCTGATTCACCATAAAGATTGAGGCGGGCGCCAACAATGCCCTGATCCTGAAACTCAAGCACCTGGGCTCTAGAGGCACTTGGTTCAAGTACGGCGATGCCCCGGAGCTCTTTTGGACTCTGTTGCAGCGCGCCGAGCAAGAATGCGTTGTTAAATCCCAGAAAGCTAGGCTGCACCAGAACTCCACCATCGATGCCTTCTTTCGCCGCCAAGGTCTGCCATTGATCAATCAGAGCATCGTAGCAAACGGGATAGCGACTTTTGGTCTGATCGATTGCATCAGCTAAAAAAACATGGAAATGGGAATCAATTTTCATTTTGAGTATGCTACTTTATATTCCACATAAAAATGAGAACTTGGAGACACCATGAAGTTGCTGGCAAAAGCCCTATTTTTATTGCTATTGTTTGGCGCAGGTTCAGTGCATGCCCAAGAATGGCCTAATCGCCCCATTAGCTTGATCGTGAGTTACCCGCCAGGCGGAACTGCAGATCTCATGGCTAGAACGATTGCCGGCCCTTTAGGTAAAGCCTTAGGTACTTCGGTCGTCGTTGAGAATAGGCCAGGGGCCAGCGGTCAGATTGCGGCAGCGTATGTATCTAAAGCCAGTGCTGATGGGTATACCTTGATGCTAGATGCCTCCTCCTATTCTGTGAATCCCTCTTTATTTCCAAAGCTGCCTTATGACCCTAATCGTGACTTCAAAACTTTGGGCATCCTGGCCCAATATCCAAATGTACTTTTAGTGCATCCTAGCTTTCCTGCTAAATCCGTAAAAGACATGGTTGCCCTGGCAAAAGCCAAACCGAATGGAATTGCGTATGCATCCTCTGGCAATGGATCGGCACAACATTTAGCGGGTGCATTGTTTGAGGTCAAAGCTGGCGTTGAGATGCAGCATGTTCCCTATAAGGGCGGCGGTCCAGCATTAAATGATGTGGTTGGGGGTCAGGTGCCAGTATTTTTTGGCAGCGTTGCATCCACTAAGCAGTACGTAGAGACTGGCAAATTAAATGCTTTGGCCGTCACTGGAAAAAAACGGGCTTCATCGATGCCGAACGTTCCAACCATGGCAGAGGCAGGAATAGTGGGTTATGAGGTTTATGAGTGGAATGGCATCTTTGCACCTGCAGCGACTCCTGCCGTCATACTGACAAAAATTTCAGATGCCATTGCAAAGGTAATGCAATCTCCCGAAGTCAAAGAAAAGGTAAGCAGTCTGGGCGGTGAAGTATTTCAGGGCAATGCAGACACTGCAGATAAGTTTATTAAAGCGCAGATGGTGGAATGGTCAAAGTTAGTCAAGAGCGGAAAAATTTCTGTTGATTAATATTCATAAAAGAATTTTTAGAGCATTCATGACATTACAGAACACCATCAAAAAATCTGCACTTGTTTCCCTGGCCAGCTTATTTTTTGTAAGCACGACATTTGCTGCTGATATTCATGTCATTACCTCCGGCGCCTTTGCAGAGGCATTAAAAACCTTAGTCCCGGAGTACGAAAAGCAATCACCCAATAAAGTCATAATTTCTTATGGCTCGTCGATGGGTGCGGCGCCCGATGCCATTCCTGCTAGATTGGGGCGGGGCGAGAAGTTTGATGTTCTGATTCTGGCAGGGCCTGCTTTGGATGACTTTATTAAAAGTGGGGCCGTGCAGCCTGGCACTAGAGTAGACCTAGTTGCTTCGGTGATGGGGGCGGTAGTCAAGGCCGGAGCGCCTAAACCTGATATCAGTACGATGGAAAAATTAAAGCAAGCATTGATTAATGCAAAGTCAGTCGCTCATTCGGCTAGCGCTAGTGGCGTGTACTTATCAACAGAACTGTTCCCTAAGATGGGCATTGCTGAGCATATGAATAAAACCGCCAATAAGATTCATAGTGAACGCGTTGCATCAGTAGTCGCAAGAGGCGATGCAGAGTTAGGTTTTCAGCAAGTAAGTGAATTACTTCCTATTCCTGGGGTGGAATTCATTGGTGAGTTACCGCCTGAAGCACAAAAGACCGTATTGTTTTCCGCAGGTATCACAACTAATGTCAGCAACTTAAATGCATCACGAGACTTAATTGCTTTTCTAGCATCACCTAAAGCTGCGCCCACTATTCAAAAAGCAGGCCTTAAGCCAGTATTGCCAAGTTTGCCTTGGTAAATCGCTAAAAATATCAGGATATAATTTACTGAAGCAGGAGAGTGAGGGGTATCCCTCCACCGAAGGCGCAAACTCCCATGAACGCTCAGGTATCCAACAGGAAGGTACTGCTTATCCTAAATAGCCGTCTGGAGAGTCACCATCTTTATGGTGCGCCGAAGGAGCAAGCACTAAGCCAGGCTTAGTGTGAATCTCTCAGGTATCAGGGACAGGGGGAGCGGCATCCATCCACATGCATGGCATGTGTCTGATGGGCTGCTATTGGGAGAATCTAGAATGCAAAACCTTTGTAATTAATTCAGTAATGACTTTCATGTTTTGAAAAGTCGTTTTTTATTTCTTAATTTGTTCTATTGCTGATGAGCAATAGGGCGCTTACTGATTAAAGGTATCTGTATGACAAACAAATTTGTTGAAGAAGCACCCTATCACCCAGGTTATGAAGATGCTAGTTTTAAAGGTCAAGTTTCGCCAATCGCTGCCGAATTGGATGGCTTTAGAAAAAGTAATTCTCGCTATTTAAATTTTGCTGATGTGATTGTTGATTTCTGCGCATCAGAGCAGAATAAATTTCATCCAGTTAGATAAGTATTCTCTTGAACAAAACACTTATTGAGGATCTCTTCAATAAGTGTTTTTTGTAGGTGCTAGAGATCTAAGTTATCAAGAGCCAAACTCTCGAGATGGGTGGTATCTGCCCAGCGCTCTACCGTCCAAGCATTGCCATCATGGCTTATCCAGTTGAGGGATGCATTAGGTACTGATACTGCTTTCTCTGCCTCTAAGGGCTGATTGCTGGCCAGTCGATACATCATGTCCAAAGCGCCACCATGACTCACGAGCAGGATTGTTTTGCCGAGATGCTCTTGGCGGATTGCTTCTAGCGCAGATTGAATACGCTGTGCAAACTGCGTAATACTTTCGCCACCACGTAAATCTTGATGAATGTCTCTGCTGATGTGACTTTTCCAGAGTTCAGGTTCGCGCTGCGGCGCTTCATCTGTTCTAAGTCCTTGTAATACGCCGAGGTGACGCTCTCTTAAGGAGGCATTCACAATGGCCTTGGTATTAAATAGTTCTTCTATAGCGCCAGCAGTCTTTGCTGCACGCTGAAGGTCGCTGGTATAGAGCACATCAAACTTTAGATCGATGGCTTTAATAGCTTTAGCCATTTGCGCCGCCTGCGCTTCACCGCGTTGGTTTAAATCAATATCGGTGTGGCCTTGCATGCGCCTTTCAGCATTCCAATCGGTTTCACCGTGACGAACTAAACAGAAGCGAGTTGTTTTCATGCCGCCATCATAAAGGCTAATTTATTTTTTAAGCATCCAAGCGCGTGGGTTGTGCTCAAAGCCAAGATGCGGATAGTAGTCGTTAGCCTTAGGTGCTGCCAATAAGACAATCATGCAATGTGGACCTAGTCGTATTTTGGTTTCTTCAATGAGTTGTTTGCCAATACCCTGCTGTTGGTATTCTTCGTCGACTGCAAGGTCTGCAAGATAGGCTACATAAGCAAAATCAGTCAGTGTGCGGGAGATACCAACCAGTTTTTCTCCATCCCATGCGCTAACTGTAAGATTTGCGTGCTTTAGCATGGCCTCAAATGTTTCGGGATGATCGATTGGTCTACGCTCACCCAAGGTAGAGCGAACATACAAATCAATCGCCTGATCTACGGTAATGTCAGCATGATCTTTGTAGGTAATCATGAAGATGCCTCCTGGATGTAAGTAAGTAGATCGCCAATGTTGATGGATCCTGACTGAAGAATCTCGGCACGTAGGCCGCCGCGCCCTTCAAAGGCATCCATAAAGCTAGGCTTATTTACAAGCTGGGCAGGTCTTTGGCAGGGGGTGCAGAGTTCAGTGCCCTTGCATGCGATATTGCCCAATAAGAAAGTTTTGCCAAGCAGTTGATTGAGCTCATCCGGAGAGATATTGCTCAGCACAATATTGCGACGAGTTTCAGAATCAGAAAATTGTGGCTCTTCCCCGGACTCTAACCATTCATTGGCAATGGCAATACCAGCTTGAGCAATCAAACTAATATGCCGAATTTTGACTGGCTGACTTTGTGAAAATGCTCCCGTCCCTTGTGCATACCGATCTCCCTGGATGCCTTGGCCTGGAATGAGATTAGCTTGCTCTAGTGCCTGCATAGGGGCACCAGCACTAGATGCGATATAGATGGCGTGTATTCGAGGGCGGGTTGTCATCATAGATCTTGACATATTACATCCCATACTTCGGTGTTTCTTAATACAATCGATTCAATAAAACTAAAAGGGCAATAGTGAATAAAGAGACCAAGGGAATGCTCATCGGCTTTGTTGGCATTCTCATTTTTAGTCTGACATTGCCTGTTACTAAGCTCGCTATTCTCAGCTTCAACCCATACTTCATTGCATTTGGTAGGGCAACTCTTGCTGGTGCAGTCGCTTTAGCCTATCTTGCCCTTAAGCGTGAACCCATGCTCGCTAAGGCAGACATCAGTAAATTTGTAGTAATCGCTTTGGGAGTGGTATTTGGTTTTCCTATTCTCACAACAGTTGCGATGACGCATGGCTCTTCTTCCCATGGAGCGGTCATTCTGGGAATGATGCCCCTAGCCACCACTGTAATAGGCGTAGTCCGCTTTGGAGAGCGCCCTTCACTGGGCTTCTGGCTCGTTTCCCTTTTGGGTGCAGCGCTGGTAGTGATCTATGCCCTTGTAAAAAGTTCCGGCAGCTTTACGCTTGTCGATATTTTGTTGGTGCTAGGAGGCATATGCGCCTGTATCGGCTATGTTGAAGGCGGAGAACTCTCTAGAAAGATGAACCCTCGTGCAGTGATATCTTGGGCCTTAGTCATTTCATTGCCCTTCAATATTATCTTTAGCTATTTCACTTTTGATTCGGCTTACTTTGATGCTGGAATGAGTGCCTGGACTATTTTCATCTATCTGAGTTTGTTCCCGATGTTTATTGGATTTTTCTTTTGGTATGAAGGGCTGGCGATTGGAGGTATTGCACGAGTGAGTCAAGTGCAGTTGATACAACCTTTCTGTACCCTGGTGGCAGCCAGTATCTTATTGGGCGATTCGCTGACCTGGATGAATCTCGTCTTTGCTGTCTTAGTAGTGTCGACGGTCATTCTTGGCAAGAAAATGCTCATTAAGAGGGCGTAAAAAAGCCCCGATAAACGGGGCCTAGAGCTTGATTTCTGAGCTTTAAGCTACAGCTACAGTCATCTTATTAAGTGCTCGTTGGATCTTAGCTTTTTCTTTTGGTTTGGTGCTTGTTTCTATTAATTTAGTTAATTGAGCAAGATTCAATGGGCCTAAACGTGTCTTCCCTGTTTTGGTGAGCATTGAATTACTTTTTCTATTCTTTTGATTTTGATTTACAGCCATTTGATTTTCCTAGATGAATGGAATGATGAATCAGAGAGACTTGCTCTGAAGATCCCCCTGTCTAGGGCGCACAATAGTGATCACCAATTCAGAATAACAGTTAAAGCAATCAAGCGCTATGATTACGGGACCGTGAATTTATCTATCTTTAACAACCAATACGGGTTTGTAGTCTTGCTGACCCTTTCTAATGTCTTTATGACATTTGCTTGGTATGCGCATTTGAAGAATTTGTCTGCTAAACCGTGGTGGATAGCAGTATTGGCAAGCTGGGCGATCGCTTTATTCGAATATGCATTACAAGTACCTGCCAATCGTATTGGGTATCAGCACTTTAATCTTGGACAGCTCAAGATTGCACAAGAAGTCATTACCTTGAGTGTGTTTGTACCGTTTGCCGTGTTTTATATGGGCGAGCCTTTTAAAACTGACTATATCTGGGCGGGCATCTGCCTGCTAGGGGCGGTCTACTTTATGTTCCGATCATGATTAATCTTCCCGACTTTGTCTTTTCTCTCGTCATGGGATGCTTAATGTCATTAAGCATTACTTTTGTAACGACATTGGCCCGCTTAGGGGTGACGGATGGTTTTTTTGGGGTGTGGCTTGAAGTTTGGCTAGTAGCTTATCCTGTCGCAGTTATTTGTATTTTGATATACAAACCATGGGCTGGTAAGTTGACCGCTAAGCTTCTTGAGAAAATGAAATGAATATGAAGACCTACCTATTAACCGCATTCGTTTCGCTTGGCTTGGTGGGGTGCGCTGCAGTATTTACGGACGCTTCTGATGCAAATCAGGTGACTTACATTAATAGCAATGGCGAATCTCTGGAGCAGCTAACTGGTAACGCAAATGCCTATTGTGGGCAGTTTGGCAAGACCGCTTCTTATAGAAACAGCGACACCCAGTTTGTAGTAGTTTTTGATTGCAACATGAAGCGCTAAGCTTCTAATGTTTGGGCGTTAACCCGCCAAATCAGACTGATAGATTAAGCCAGCATGCTCTCGCAGAGCATGGAACTGAATGGACTCCCAACGCTGTTGAGCAACGTCTAATTCAGACTTGTGGGTTGCTAAAAATACGGCAGCCCCCACAACGTCTTCAGCCATGCGATGAATATTTTCTTGGGTAAATTTTTTCAGGGCAACAGGATCATCTGAGCTCACCCAGCGCGCAAGACTATAGCGCGATGGAAGTAGGCGAACCTCGGCACCATATTCAGTTTGTAGACGATGGCTCACCACTTCAAATTGCAGTTGACCAAAAGCACCTAAGAGCATTGTGCCGCCTGCCATTGGACGGAATACCTGAATAGCACCCTCTTCACCCAATTGCATTAGGCCGGTTCTTAGCTGCTTGGAGCGCAATGGATCGGCAGACTCAACCATGCGGAAAATTTCTGGAGCAAAAAATGGCAGTCCAGTAAATTGCAGTTGCTCACCTTCAGTCAAGGTATCGCCAAGTCGCAGCAAGCCATGATTGGGTAAGCCAATAATGTCTCCGGGAAATGCTTCGTCCAAAATGTCACGCCTTTGGGACAAGAAAGACAATGCATTGTTGGTTCGAACTTCTTTGCCATTGCGACAAATTTTTAGTTTCATGCCGCGCTGAAAATGGCCTGAGCAGATGCGTAAAAATGCTACGCGGTCACGGTGAGCCGGATCCATATTGGCCTGGATCTTGAAAACCACTGCAGAGAATTTATTTTCTGCGGGGCTGACTTCACGCTGTAGGGCCTTGCGTGAGCCTGGAGATGGGGCAAGCTCCACCAGGGTGTTGAGAATTTCACGAACACCAAAATTATTAATGGCAGAGCCAAAGAAAACCGGTGATTGACGTCCAGCCAAGAACGCCTCTTGATCAAATGCTGGCATCGCGCTCTTAATCAAATCTACTTCAGCTAAAGCATTTTCTAGGTCGGTACCCAGGCGCTCTTTCAATGCAGGATCATTGATGTCCACAATCGCATGTGAATCTTCGGTAACGCGATCTTCACCAGCTTTAAACATGCGCATTTGCGAGTTGGCAATACCAATCACACCAGCAAATGATTTACCCATGCCTACTGGCCAAGTAAAAGGAACCACTTCAATACCAAGCGCAGTTTCAATTTCGTCCATCAACTCCATTGGCGGCTTCACTTCACGATCCATCTTATTGATGAAGGTGACAATTGGCGTATTGCGTGCGCGGCATACTTCTAGCAAGCGCAATGTTTGTGACTCAACACCGTTTGCAGCGTCAATCACCATGAGGGCTGAATCTACCGCAGTAAGGACTCGATAGGTATCTTCTGAAAAGTCTTGGTGGCCTGGAGTATCGAGAAGATTAATAATGCAATCGCGATATTCCATTTGCATGACAGAGCTCGCAACAGAAATACCACGTTGCTTTTCAATTTCCATCCAGTCCGATGTTGCATGTCGACTTGCCTTACGCGCTTTAACGCTACCGGCGATTTGAATCGCTCCCGCGTATAAAAGAAGCTTTTCCGTCAGCGTAGTTTTACCCGCATCTGGGTGAGAGATGATGGCAAAGCTGCGACGTCTTAAGACTTCTGCGCCGGGGGTATTGGGGGTGGTGGTATCGATGGTAATTCTGCGCTGAATAGTCTAGGTTTGGTCAGGATTATAAGCGGGTCAGCGTTGCTTAGAACTGCTCGCCAGGCTTTAAGAAACGCCATTGCCCTGGCGGTAGCGGTCCTAAGGAGATGCGCCCCATTCTGACGCGTTTCAGTCCAATAACTTTGAGGCCAACCATTTCACACATGCGTCGAATTTGACGCTTGCGACCTTCGCGCAACACAAAGCGAAGTTGATCCTCATTTTGCCAACTTACTTGTGCAGGTTTTAAAGCAACCCCATCCAGCGAGAGTCCATGCTTTAAACGATCTAAGTCTTCAAATGACAGCGCACCCTCTACGCGTACCAAATATTCTTTTTCTATTGGGCTGTTTTCACCAATTAATAATTTGGCTACACGACCATCTTGTGTAAGGACTAGCATGCCGGTAGAGTCAATATCTAAGCGGCCTGCAGGGGCTAAGCCCTTGGTATTAAAGCGCGGATTCTTACCCTTATCTAAAGGGCTGGCAAAGTAATTTTCTGGCGTAATTAAAGACGCGGCAGGTTGGTACTCTTGCTCATCGTCATAATGAGAAATAAATCCCACAGGTTTATTTAAGATGACCGTGATACGTGAAGCCTGTTGAGCTTTAGCTACTGATTGGAGTTCGATCTTTTGATTTCTAAATGCACGCACGCCCAGCTCATTGACGACTTCACCATCAACGGTGACTAAACCTTGTTCAATATAAGAGTCAGCCTCACGCCGAGAGCAGAGACCTAATTCAGACAGCAGTTTTGAGACGCGAACTTTTTCTTCCATGACAGCATTATCCGACAAAGCTCATTTTTATATGGTGCGAGGCAGCATACCTTAGTAGGTAAACTACGAAATTGACAACTCCTGGCCACGTAAAAACAAAATGAAGCCCATTCTAAAAAAACCACCTTTCTATAAAATTCTTTATATACAAGTACTTACGGCTGTGGTCTTGGGGGTTTTGTTGGGCCACTTCTATCCTTCTTTGGGTGTGGATATGAAGCCATTTGGAGACGCATTTATCAAAGGCATCAAGATGTTGATTGCCCCTATTATTTTCTGTACGGTAGTTATTGGAATTGCCGGCATGGAAGACATGAAAAAGGTAGGCAAAACAGGCGGTATAGCCCTTTTATATTTTGAGATTGTCAGCAGCATTGCATTGATTGTTGGGCTAGTTGTTGTGAACGTATTGCAACCGGGTGTTGGTATGAATATTGACCCCGCTAGCTTGGATACTAAGGGAATTGCAGCCTATACGGGCCCTGGAAAAATGGGCACCACTACAGAGTTTTTACTTAATATTATTCCAAGCACTGCAGTTGATGCATTCGCAAAAGGTGAAATTTTGCAAGTGCTCTTTATTGCAGTGTTATTCGGATTTGCTTTGCATAAGTTTGGCGGCCGCGGGACGATGATCTTTGATTTAATCGAAAAGACATCCCATGTGTTATTCGACATTATTGGCATCATTATGAAATTTGCGCCTATTGGCGCATTTGGGGCAATGGCCTTCACCATTGGTAAGTATGGGGTCGGATCTTTATTTTCCTTGGGCAAGTTGATGGGCGCTTTCTATATCACCTGCCTCCTCTTCGTATTTGTTGTGCTCGGGATCATCGCCCGCCTAAATGGATTTAGCATTTTTAAATTTGTTCGCTATATCAAAGAAGAGCTATTAATTGTTTTAGGGACCTCTTCATCGGAATCCGTATTGCCACGCATGATGGAAAAAATGGAACTATTAGGGGCTAAGAAAAGTTGTGTGGGCTTAGTCATCCCAACAGGTTATTCATTTAATCTTGATGGCACCTCAATTTATTTAACAATGGCGGCCGTATTTATAGCCCAAGCTACAGATACTCCAATGACCATTACTCAGCAAGTAACACTATTGCTGGTTTTGTTATTGACATCTAAAGGGGCTGCAGGGATTACGGGTAGCGGCTTTATTGTGCTGGCAGCAACACTCTCGGCAGTCGGTAATGTACCTGTTGCGGGATTGGCAATCATTTTGGGCATTGATCGATTTATGTCTGAAGCGCGCGCATTGACCAATTTGGTAGGTAATGGTGTTGCCACAATCGTGGTAGCTAGATTCACTGGTGAATTAGATCAAAAGCAGCTCTCTAGGGCTCTGAATGGTGATAGCTGGATAGAGGCACAAGATCCAGAGTTGATATTAGATCAGCAACAAGAAAAGATGAAATAGACCACTTATTGGGAGTTCACATGAAACAAAAATATCTTTGGCTCGCATTGCCTTTGTTGGCGCTGGCCAACCATTTGGCATTTGCTCAAACCCGCCTTCCAGAAATTCCCCTCGAGCAATATAGTGCCGAACAAAAAGCAGCTGCTCAAGAGTTTGAGGCGGCGCGTAAAAAAGCGCCATGGGGCCCATTTGCAATGCTGATGTACAGCCCGCAAATGATGAATAACGCACGTTCAATGGGCGACTACTTGCGCTATAAAACGGCGTTTGATAGTCACCTCAGTGAGTTTGCTATTTTGATTACGGCTCGTGAGTGGCATCAAGATTATGAGTGGCATATCCATTACCCTATTGCGATTCAGTCGGGCTTGAATCCTGAAATCGCTAAAGCCATCAAAGAAGGTAGAAGACCAGAAGGAATGAGTAGCGATGAATCGATCGTCTATGACTTCACGATGGAATTGCAGAGAAATAAACGAGTCTCAGACACTACTTTTGCTAAAACAGAAAAACGTTTTGGTAAGAAGGGCGCTGTCGATTTGGCTGGCATCGCTGGCTATTACACCTTCTTGGCGATGGAGATGAATATGGCTCGCCACCCAGTGCCAGGGGGCGGCGAACGCTTACCCCGCTTCCCAGATTAAAGAGTATTAAGTTCGAACAATGTGAACGCTGCAGGGGGCCTCTTCAACGATTTTTGTCATTGAGGTTCTCCACGGCGTTACTTTGTTTGGAATTTTGTGCGATGCGCCGATCAAGATTAGCGAAGCATCATTATCTTTAGCAAACTCCACAATGCGTGAAGCAGGATCCAGCGCTTCCAGTACGTGATAGGAAATTCTTTCGGGCGGTAGTTTGAGTGGTTTTGCCCAATCCATTAATTGCACCAAGTGCCCACGCACAATACCGCTGGCGGTTTCATTTTCCTGATTGCCTTCAAAGGTTGGCGTGCTACTAATGGTGCTTATGCAAATTAAGCGACTTTCTGGATAGGCTTGTAATAAATTTTTAGCCGTTGTTTGCATCCGCTCACGCAAATCTTCATCGGATTGCCGTGTATCGATAGCAGCAATCATTAAAGGCGCATCCTGATTTCCCATGCTAGGGCGAAGGCTGGGAGAGGGTTCATAGCCTGCGGCTCTAAACATGCGCTTGAGGTTTTCCCAAAAACTCAAAGGCTCTACCCTATCAGCGCGCTCAGTTAGTTTGACGCTTTCATGATCACGCAATACTTGGCGCAAGCGGGTGGCGCTTTGGTAGCGATCATCTGCTCGGGCCTCTAGGCATCTCAAAATGACTTCTTGTAGCCAACGCGGAATTTCTTTACGAATTGCGCGTGGCGGGAAGGCTTCTGCCCACATTCTTTTGCGGAGGCCGCTCATAGTTTGAGGATTGCCGAATGGCAGCTCGCCGGTAAGTAGCTCATACATAATCACGCCGATAGAAAAAATATCACTACGTGAGTCTGATCGAATTCCGGCAACTTGTTCAGGTGAAATATACGGAGCGGATCCAACGCCCTTACGCATTGCTTCCGCTAGCAAATCTGGATAACGAGCATGATGTGACAAACCAAAATCAATCAGCGTAAGTTTGCCTTTGTCGTCAATCAGTATATTTTCTGGTTTGATGTCCAAATGAATCGCATCTTGAGCGTGCAGCGATTGCACTGCTTGCGCAAGATCTGCGCCAATGCGCACTACTTCATCAATTGAAAATACTTTGCCTTCTTTAATAAGATCTTCTAATGGACGACCTTCTACCCGCTCCATCGCGATATAGGGACGTGCCGCCATATTGCCTGAGCCCAAGTACTTGGGTACATAAGGACTTTTTAGGGAGCGCAAAATTGTCAGCTCAGTTTCAAAACCAATCAAACTTTCGACTGGCTGATCCCTTCCTACTCGAGGAATTTTAAGCAAGATAGGTACATCAATGCCCTCTTTCGTGGCTGAGAACAAGCTGGCCATTCCACCGCGATGCACTTCTTTGCCTAATATAAAACCGTCAACGACTTTGCCTTCTTGGAAGATGTCATCTACGGCTTCAATATCAGTATTAATAGGCATCTAGTATGAAGTGTTTATTTGCCGGTGATAAGGCGGTTGGCTAAGTCATCCGGCAGCCCTGCGCGCCGAACTTTATTTGCAGCGGTGAAGTGATCGTAGCCAACGCGATGAAAGGTCAGCACTTCGGATTCAGGTTCAAACACGGCAAAACAAGCTTCTGGATTGCCATCGCGCGGCTGCCCTAGGGAGCCGACCACGCCAACCCATTGGCGATGCTGAAGCACTGGAATTTCATCTCCGGGATGCGGTGCAAACCGAATGAGTTTGCCAACAGCGCTTTGATAAAACAGCGCTTGCTCATGTGCATGACCAACAAAGGTATAACTCTTCCCAGAATTTTGTACACAACGCCATGCGCTCATACTATCGGTAATGTAATTCCAGTCAGAGGGGTTGTGTGCAGATGCATGCACGTAACAAATTTTCTCTTCTTTAACTATCAGCGGCAATCCTTTTAAAAATTGCACATGACTTTCTTGTAGCTGCGTTTTGGTCCACTCAATTGCCGCGTTCGCGCTGGCATTCATTTGATCGCGATAGTCTTTAAAGATGGCTTCATCATGATTGCCTACGATGGCAATCGCTTTTTTAGCCTCTACTAATCCAGCCACTCTTTCAATAACCGCAACAGGATCAGCGTTGTATCCCACAATATCGCCCAAGAAAACCATCCGCGTGACCCCAAGCTCCTCAGCTCTGGTCATACATGCCTCAAAGGCTTCTAGATTGCTATGAAGATCGGCAAATAGCCCAATACGCTCGCTCATTCCTTAATGATAGGACAAAAGTCCCCAATTCAGAAGGGCTAATAGGGGCTTGCTTCCCCAGAAGGGCGATTTTTAAAGCGCTTATGAACCCAGTAGTATTCAGCCGGGCGAAGTCGAATTTCTTTCTCAAAATACTCGTTCAAGCGAGCAGTATCTTCCTTGGAATCTGCCCCAGGAAAATTTTCTAAGGGCTTTGAGATTTCACAAAGATAACCAGACTCATCTTTTTTCAGCGTAGTGGTCATGAGGCAAACTTCAGCACCAGTAATTTTTGCCAAGCGTGAAATGGCGGTGATCGTATTAGTCTGGATTCCAAAAAATGGAACGAACTCGGAATCTTTTAGACCCAAATCAATATCTGGAGCAATGATGATGAAGCTCCCCTTTCGAATTTCACGAATGATTTCGATGGAGTTGCCTTGACGATCAATCGAGTTCCCGCCAAAGCGATTGCGCCAATCAATAATTTTTTGATTGAAGAAGGGGTTCTTCATTCTTTGAAAAAATCCAGAAGTACTTGGCCAATTTTTTTCTTTTGCTAAGGCGCTCAGAATGATGCTGCCTTCTATTCCAGTGAAGTGCATGTTTACCAAAATACGCGGCTTTCTACTGGCAAGATCAACTGCAGATTTCACCTCAATCATGTCGCTTAATTTTTTTACGCTCCCATGCCAGATGATGCTTTTCTCAGCAATGCTGCGGCCCAATAAGCGCCAGTGACGCTTGGCAAGCCGATCTATTTCAGTAGGACTGAGATTTGGAAAGCAGAGACGGAGATTCGTTTTAACAACTGTATTGCGCTCGCCTGGAGCATGAGAGGCAAGATAGCCAAGGCCATGGCCAAAAGAAACCACGGCGCTGTAAGGCAATAGCGACACGAGCTTTAAAAAGGCCAGCCCTGTGTAATTGGAAAGGGGTTTAAGCAAGCTGACTTTATTCTGCGTTGTAACGTGTCAGTGTTTTTGCGTACCGAGTCTTCATCTCTTCGATTGAACTACAAGACATGCCCAAGTCATTTACAAGGCCAGTATCAAGGCGATATGCCCAACCATGCACGGTGAGATCTTGGCCGTTAGCCCAAGCATCTTGCACGATTGTGGTTTCGCAAACATTGACCACTTGTTCGATGACATTGAGTTCGCATAAACGATCTTGACGTTTTGGTGTTGGCAGCACCTCTCCCAGATAGCGCTCATGTTTTTGATGAACATCTTTCACATGTCGCAACCAGTTGTCAGCCAAGCCAACGCGTCGATCACTTAAGGCGGCGTGTACACCAGCGCAACCATAGTGACCAACCACTAATATATGTCTTACTTTGAGTAATTCAATAGCAAACTGAATGACGGATAAGCAGTTAAGGTCAGTATGTACTACGACGTTAGCAACGTTGCGATGAACAAACAGCTCGCCAGGTTGCAAATTCACAATCTCGTTGGCGGGAACGCGGCTGTCAGCGCAGCCTATCCAAAGGTATTCGGGAGCCTGTTGATTTACTAGGCGTTTAAAGAAATCGGCATCTTTAGCGATCATTTCATCAGCCCATTCACGATTATTCGCAAATAGGTGATCTAATGCTTTGGAGTTCTTCATAATCATTCTCCAAGTTTAAAGTACTTTGATGACACCTATTTGGTTAAAGCAAACCCCCACCGGAATTACGTTAAACCTCCATTGCCAGCCTGGTGCTAAGCAAACTAAGGTGGTGGGTCTTCATGACGGCTGCCTCAAAATCTCCTTGCAAGCCCCTGCTGTAGAAAACAAAGCCAATGAGCTTTTATTGGCATGGCTTTCAAAACAGCTAAAAGTGCCGCAAAAGCAAATTCAGTTTATTTCTGGTCAAAATAGTCGAATAAAACGGATAGAAATTTGGGGCTCCATTACCCCAGAACAAATTGCCCAAATTTTGAAACCTTAAATTTTAACCAGCAGCAAATGCGCGCTGAGTTTTAAATGCCTATCAATTAAGCACAGCAGCAGGATGCGAATATACTTAATTGATGCAATTCAAATACCTCATTAGGGTTAATGTGGATGATTCATTGGGAGGAAATATCGCATGAATGGCTTTACAAAAGGGCTCTTAAGCCTTGTTTTAATTGGCTTAGTTGGTATTTCAGCATATACGTGGGCGATGCTCACATGGAGCTATGGAAGCGGAGAGCGAGCGGGCTATGTTCAGAAATTCTCTAACCGTGGTTATATCTGTAAAACCTGGGAGGGTGAATTAGCAATGGTTTCGATGCCTGGAACAATGTCAGAAAAATTCTTCTTTACGGTGCATGAAGATGCGGTAGCTGAAAAAATTAATGCTAATTTAGGTAAAAAAGTGGCTCTAAAATACGAACAGCATATTGGCTTGCCGACAAGCTGTTTTGGGGATACAGAGTATTTTGTTTCCGGAATAGTAGTTTTGGATGAATAATATGTAGTGGTAGTAAAAAATTGCTGTTACGCAGCTTTATTTTTGTAATTTTTTGTGGTTAAAATCATGTAAGCGCAATGTGCGCCGACATCAATATTTATAAGGAGCTTCACTTGAACAAAGCCGAACTAATCGCAGCGATTGCTGACGACGCGGAGATCTCAAAAGCCAAAGCTGAATTTGCATTGAATTCAGCTATTGACACAATCATTAAAGCTGTTACTAAGGGTGATTCAGTACAACTGATCGGCTTCGGTACTTTTGCTTCTGGTAAGCGCGCTGCACGTATGGGCCGCAATCCAAAAACTGGCGAGCCACTCAAAATTGCTGCTGCTAAAACTGTTAAGTTTTCTGCTGGTAAAGCATTTAAAGATTCAGTTAACAAGCGTAAGAAGTAATTCTTCCTTTGTTGATAAAAAAGCCCGGTATACCGGGCTTTTTTATTGTCTACATTTTTATGTAGAGTCTTAACTCGGCACTAAGCGACGATGACGATGAATACTCATCAAGATGCCCGCACCAAACCCTAGTGTGACCAAGGCAGTGCCCCCGTAACTAATAAAGGGAAGTGGAACGCCAACAACTGGCAGTAGTCCGCTCACCATACCAATATTGACAAAAGCATAAGTAAAAAAGATCAGCGTTACAGAGGCGCCCAATAAGCGAGTAAATAAATTAGGCGCACTTGCTGAGATAGCCAGACCTCTTTTTATCAAGGCAAAAAATAGCGCTAGCAAAATGAGGTTACCTATAAAGCCGAACTCTTCAGAGAAGACGGCAAAGACAAAGTCAGTATGCTTTTCTGGAATAAATTCCAAATGCGCTTGTGTACCTTGAAACCAGCCCTTGCCAAAGAATCCACCAGAGCCAATGGCAATCATCGACTGAATGGTGTGAAAGCCTTTTCCAAGGGGGTCGCTGCTAGGATCTAACAATGTACAAATGCGATGCTTCTGGTAGTCGTGTACGAAAGGCCATACAACATCATGGGCGCAGATGGTGCTGCCAAAAATAATAATGAGAAGAATGCCAATGATACCGATGGCAACAAAAGGCAGAATCCACTTCCAGGGCAAGCCCGCCAGAATGATGACGTAAAGCCCTGCAGCAAAAACAAGCAAGGCAGTGCCAAGGTCTGGTTGACGCGCGATTAAGAAAACCGGGATTGTAAGAATGATTGCAGCAACTGCATAGTCCCAAGTCTTTTGAATGCCTTCACGTTTTTGAAAGTACCAAGCGAGCATCAAAGGCATTGCAATTTTCATGAGCTCAGATGGCTGAATGACAACGCCAACATTAAGCCAGCGACGTGCGCCTTTTTTAATTAACCCAAATGCAGCAACGGCAATGAGTAGCGCCACTCCCAAGCCATAGATCCACACTGCACCCATTTCTAACCACTTTGGTGGAATGCGAGATACGATCCACATGACAACAAATGAAAGCGCAAGATTGCGTAACTCATCAGAAATTTGAACGGGTGTATTTTGGCTGGCTGATAAAAAAGTAAAAAAGCCAACAGCCGCTAAGCCAAGCAGAATAAGGCATAGCTGGCGATCAAGCCCTGAAAATAAGCCATAAAAAAGACTCTTGAATTTTTTTATGGAGCTCTTTTCCATTCAGGAACCTCCTTGGGCCACTTGCCTTCGATATAAAAATCTAAAGCTTTGCGAGCGATTGGTGCAGCATATTGAGCGCCGAAGCCAGCATTCTCTACAACCATCGCAATAACAATAGTGGGTTTTTCTGCGGGCGCGAATGCAATGTATAAAGCATGATCACGCAAAAACTCTGCCGTTGCGCCATGTTTATATTCTTTTGAATTCAAGCTAAAGACTTGGGCTGTACCAGTCTTTCCGCCAACGACATAACCCGTGCCTTTGAACGCGGCGGCAGATGTGCCTGAATTGTTTACTTCAATCATTGCTTTTTTAATGACCTCAATATTTTCTTGGTTGAGATCAATCCGATAACTTTCTTTGGGTGTGGTCAAGGATCGTTTGCGTGTAAATGGATCTTCAATCGCTTTTACTAGGTGCGGCTTCATCACAACGCCATTATTAGCAACGTTTGCCATTGCATGAGCCAATTGCAAAATGGTAAAGGAGTTATATCCCTGGCCAATACCAAGCGAGATTGTTTCGCCTTCATACCATTTTTGTTGCTCTGGCTTCTTGAAAGTATTTTTCTTCCACTCTGTTGAAGGCAATACACCTTTAGATTCACCTTGCAAATCAATACCAGTGATCTGCCCAAGACCTAATGGCTTCATAAAATCATGGATCATGTTCACGCCCATGTCTCTGGCTAACATGTAGTAATAAGTGTCGCAGGATTCAACAATCGACTTTTGCATATCGACTATGCCATGACCGCCTTTTTTATCATCGCGGAAAGTGTGATTACCAAAATCAAAGTAGCCTGGATCAGATATTGTTTGTGAAGGTGTGCGTTTTTTATTTTCTAAAGCAGCCAATGCCATAAATGGCTTATAGGTTGAGCCTGGAGGATAAATGCCTTTGAGTGGACGGTTGTATAGCGGCTTTTGCGGAGAGTCATTTAACTCTTTCCAGGTGACTGAATCGATTCCTTCAACAAAATCATTTGGATTGAAGTTTGGTTTGGAAACGAATGCTAATACATCGCCCGTCTCAGGCTCAATCGCTACGAATGCGCCACGGAAATTTCCATAGAGCTGCTCAACCAAGTATTGCAATTTGATATCAACTGAGAGCACGACATTTTTACCTGGCACTGATGGTGAGCTTGCTAAAGTGCGTACAGGTTTCCCGCCGGCGGTAATTTCCACCTGTTCGTATCCAGGTACGCCACGCAATACGGGCTCGTAACTTTGTTCTAAACCAATTTTTCCTACGTATTGGATACCAGGCAGAAACGAGGCTTGTAATGCGTCGGGATCATCGGTTTTTGCGCCCTCAATTTCGGCATGCATCCGCTCTTTATCCCTTTGAGAGACTCGGCCGATATAGCCTACGAGATGGGAGGCTAACTCGTTGTAGGGGTACTCTCGAAAGCTTCTGGCGCGAATTTCCACCCCTGGAAAGCGGTAGCGATTAGCCATAAACCGAGCTGTTTCTGCTTCAGTGAGCATCGAACGCAGGGGAAACGTGCCCATATTGCGGGAATCTTCCAGAGAGCGCTTGAAATTACGACGATCTCTTGGTGAGATCAGGACAATTTGCGAGAGGTTATCAATCAACTCATCCACATTGCCTTGCACTTCCTCGGCATTGACATCTAAGGTGAGTGCTGAATAATTTCGGCCAATCACGATGCCATTACGGTCAATGATGAGGCCACGGTTTGCGGGAGCTGGAACGAGAGCAATCCGATTGCTCTCAGCTAATAGGTGATATTTGTTATGGCTGACAAGTTGAAGCCAAGCTAAGCGAGTGACTAACAGTAAAAAGCAAACTGTGACAAATAGCGTCGCAATATGAATACGCTCTTGAAACGTATTAAGGTTAGGTTTTTTAAAAGAAACCATGCCGCTTCTTAGAGTGGTCGATTGTGATCAACGTCTATTGGACGGCGCTGTGGAGCGAGCAACAAGCGCGTGGCTATGGGCCACAGAAGCGCCTCGATGATTGCCTGAATACCGCCCGTCAAGCCCCACCAGTAAAGGGATCCGCTGAGTAGCCAGTGTACCAATACCGGAAATAAAGAGACCAATAAAAAGATTGGCAGCAAGTGAAGTGCTTGTGATGGCACGGTTAGCGCAACGATGCGGCGATGCCATGATACGGCAATGTAGGAGACGAGTGAGTAACAAAATGCATGAAGCCCAAGCAAATCTGAATTGTGTACATCCATCATGAGGCCCAAGATGAATGCTGTGAAGACGTTAACGTAACGATGCTGGTGAATATTCCAAAACACGATGCATAAAATCAACCAATCGGGTACCCAACCATAATTACCTATGGGAAGTAGATTGAGCAGTAATGCGCAAAACAAACTGAAATAGATGAAGACCGGATTAACCGGACGCAGAATATAGCCGCTCTGAAAGTCAATCATTGCATTCCTCGAGCGCGGGTTTGGCGACGTCCGGGAGTGTTGCTTAAAGTTCCGCCGGATTTATTGGTATCAGCGGGGGCTTTAGCATCAAATTTTGGGTCGTATAAAAAGGCTAGGGCCTGACGATAGCGATTAACAGGTGCAATGGGCACACAAAATACATTTGAGGAGTTTTTATCCAGATTGCGCTCAATTTTGCTGATGACGGCCACTGCAAAGCCTGGCGGATATACGCCATCAATGCCCGAGGTCAGCAGGACATCGCCTACCTCTAGATCGCTTGCTACCGGCAAATAGCGTAGTTCCAAGGGATTTCCCCGCCCAGCCCCAAATACTGCGGCCCGCAAGCCGTTTCGGGCAACTTGGACGGGAACAGCAAAGTCACGATCTTCCAGCAGAGATACTTCGGCGGAGTGGTCATAAAGACGAACAACCTGACCGAGAATACCGGCATCGTTTGCGATTGGGTTACCCAGCTTAAGCCCATCTTCACTGCCTCTATTAATGACGATCCGCTGAGAAATAGGATTACTTGGATTAAATAGAATCTCTACTGGCAGTGTTTTAAATGGCACCTGTTTTTGCAGCGACATCAGTTCGCGCAAATTTTGGTTTTCTACCATCAAGAACTCAGATTGGTTCGCAAGCAAAGAGAGTTCGGCTTGACGTACTTTTAATGTTTGATTTTCTTTATCGAGCGTACCGCGCGTTGTGAAATATTCTGTGCTCGATTCGTAAATATTACGAGGCATCATCATGACGTATTCAAGTGGACGCAAGATCCAGTTGACGTTATTACGAATGGGGTCGAGTGCTTTAAAGCGAAAATCGATCAGCATTAGAGCAATGCTGATCGACAGACAGACAATCAGTTTAAGTAAGGCCGGAATGCCCTGTCTGAAAAGTGGTGGAGCGCTATATTGCAATGCCCTGATCGACGTGTATGTCGCTTACTCGTGCGAGAACACTCCGCCTAACTTATCCATGCGCTCTAGTGCAATACCGCAACCACGAGCGACGCAAGTTAATGGATCTTCTGCCACATGAATTGGCAAACCAGTTTCTTCTAGCAAAAGGCGATCAAGGTCGCGCAGTAAGGCGCCCCCGCCTGTGAGCATCATGCCGCGCTCAGCAATATCAGAGGCTAATTCTGGTGGAATTTGCTCGAGAGCTGCTTTCACTGCGGTAACAATTTGATTGAGTGGATCGGTTAATGCTTCCAAAACTTCATTGCTTGTCACAGTGAAGCTACGCGGAATACCCTCGGATAGATTGCGACCTTTTACTTCCATCTCACGCACTTCAGCGCCAGGGAATGCAGAGCCAATAGTCTTCTTAATCAACTCAGCTGTTTGCTCACCAATCAACATGCCGTAGTTGCGACGAATGTAGTTAGTAATGGCTTCATCAAACTTATCGCCACCAACGCGCACGGATCCTTTGTAGACCATGCCACCTAATGACATCACGCCAACTTCAGTTGTGCCGCCACCAATGTCAACCACCATGGAACCGGCAGCTTCCGAAACTGGTAAGCCAGAACCAATTGCAGCAGCCATAGGCTCTTCAATCAAAAATACTTGTGATGCACCAGCGCCTAGGGCGGATTCGCGAATTGCACGACGTTCAACTTGGGTTGATCCACAAGGAACGCAAATAATGATGCGTGGGCTTGGTTTTAAAAGTTTGCTTTCGTGCACAAGTTTGATAAATTGCTTGAGCATTTGTTCGGTGATGGTGAAGTCAGCAATAACACCATCTTTCATAGGGCGAATTGCCTCAATATTTCCAGGAACGCGACCCAACATCGCTTTTGCCTCTTTTCCGACGGCCAGAATGGTTTTTTTGCCATTGGGGCCACCTTCTTGGCGAATTGCCACAACAGACGGCTCATCGAGGACAATACCCCGCTCACGCATGTAAATTAAGGTGTTGGCGGTTCCTAGGTCGATGGCTAGGTCATTGGAAAAGTAGCTGCGGAAAAAACCAAACATGATGTAGTGGGAAAATAGTAGATGTTAATAAAAATATATAGGAATGATACTCCAGCGCCCTATGAAACTTGATGATTTCCAGCGCATTGCGCACCTTTCTAGACTTGAGTTAGATCAGGCAGAAGCTGAGGCAGTTTTGCCTCAGTTGCAGGCTATTTTTTCCCTGGTGAAAGAAATGCAGGCAGTCGATACCAGTGGCTTAGAGCCCCTTGCTCACCCCATCCTATTTTTGCGTGAATTAGCTCAACCCTTGCGGGCTGATCAAGTGACCGAGTCGGATCACCGCGCTGAGAACATGCAATCTGCTCCCGCACAGCAGGACGGATACTTTTTAGTGCCAAAGGTGATTGAATGAGTTGGCATAACACCCCTATCGCTTTAATGGCCAAAGCATTGGCTGCAAAAGAGGTTACTAGTACCGAGCTCACTCAGTACTTTTTAGACCGAATTGAGGCAGGCAAGCGCTGGAATGCTTATCTTGATGTGAATGCTCACTTAAGTTTAGAGCAAGCATCTAAAGCAGATGCTTTGATTTCTACTGGTAAAGCAGGCAAGTTAACCGGCATTCCAGTTGCGCATAAGGATGTCTTCGTAACTCGCGGCTGGAAGTCAACGGCCGCTTCCAAAATCTTGGCTGGCTACCAGAGTCCTTTTGACGCTACTGTGGTTGCTAATTTGGGAATTCCGGATGAATCCAATCCCAATGGCGCCGGCATGGTTTGTCTTGGAAAGACCAATATGGATGAGTTCGCGATGGGCTCCTCCAATGAAAATTCTGCCTATGGGCCAGTCTTAAATCCCTGGAATCCAGAGCATGTGTCTGGTGGATCTTCGGGTGGGTCTGCAGCCGCTGTTGCTGCCGGCTTAGCCCCCATTGCAACCGGTACTGATACGGGCGGCTCAATTCGTCAGCCTTCTGCTTTTTGTGGACTGACCGGCATTAAGCCTAGTTATGGGCGCGTTTCTCGCTACGGCATGATCGCTTATGCCTCTTCGCTGGATCAAGCAGGCCCGATGGGTAAGACGGCTGAAGACTGCGCGCTGTTACTTTCCGCAATGTCTTCACATGATCCACGCGATTCGACTTCTTTGGCCGATTCAGGGGAAGACTACGGTCGATACCTCAATCAGCATTGGCAAGAAGGCAATGCAAATTCAGCAAAGCCATTAGCAGGATTGCGCGTTGGTTTGCCAAAAGAATTTTTTGCTGAAGGTTTGGCAAGTGATGTTGCGAACTCCGTTAATGCGGCAGCTAAGTTGCTCGAAAATTTAGGAGCAAGCTTGGTAGAGGTGAGTTTGCCCAAAACAAAGTTGTCTATTCCGGTGTATTACGTTTTAGCTCCAGCCGAAGCCTCTAGTAATTTAAGTCGTTTTGATGGTGTACGTTACGGACATCGTGCAAATGAATACAAAGACCTTGGTGATATGTATCAGAAGTCTCGCACCGAAGGTTTTGGTGCCGAGGTGAGACGCCGAATTTTGATTGGTACTTATGTGCTCTGCCATGGTTACTATGATGCTTACTATTTGCAAGCTCAAAAAATTCGTCGCATTATTGCGGCAGATTTTCAAGCTGCATTTAAAGAGTGTGACGTCATCCTTGGCCCTGTGGCACCTGATGTGGCCTGGCGCCTGGGGGAGAAATCAAAAGATCCAGTGCAAATGTATTTAGAAGATATTTATACGCTGTCGACTAATTTGGCAGGCCTGCCTGCAATGAGTGTGCCGTGCGGATTTAGTTCTAATAATCTACCCATCGGAATGCAATTGATTGGTAATTATTTTTCTGAAGCCCGCTTATTGCAAGTAGCGCATCAATATCAGCAAGCCTGTGATTGGCATTTGCGAGAAGCCGGCGGGGTGGCATGATGCAATGGGAAGTCGTTATTGGTCTAGAGACCCACGCACAGTTACAAACGCAATCCAAAATCTTTAGTGGTGCAAGTACGCGTTTTGGTGCTGAGCCCAATACACAGGCATGCCCAGTCGATTTGGCATTGCCTGGTGTTCTGCCGGTGTTGAATCGTCAGGCAGTAGAGCACGCCATTTGTTTTGGTTTAGCGGTGGGCGCCAAAATTTCACCAGCCAGTATTTTTGCTCGTAAGAATTATTTTTACCCTGATCTGCCCAAGGGATATCAAATCAGTCAGATGGAGTTGCCGATTGTGGTTGGCGGCCATGTTGAGATTCTGGTTGGCGATGAAGTTAAGGTTGTTGAATTGACTCGTGCGCATATGGAAGAGGATGCCGGCAAGTCAGTCCATGAGGAGGGCTTTTTGGGTCCTCATGGTGAAGCATCTAGCGGCATTGATTTGAATAGAGCTGGCACGCCCTTACTGGAAATCGTCACTGAGCCTGTCATGCGCAGTGCTGCAGAAGCGGTTGCTTATGCAAAGGCGCTGCATACCTTGGTAGTTTGGTTGGGTGTGTGTGACGGTAATATGCAAGAGGGCTCTTTCCGCTGTGATGCGAACGTCTCTGTTAGACCAGTGGGTCAAGCAGAATTTGGTACCCGTTGCGAAATTAAGAACTTGAACTCTTTCCGCTTTTTGGAAGAAGCCATTCAATATGAAGTGCGCCGCCAAATTGAATTAATTGAAGATGGCGGCACTGTTGTGCAAGAGACGCGCCTATACGATCCTGATCGCGGGGAAACTCGCAGTATGCGTAGCAAAGAAGATGCTAATGACTATCGCTACTTCCCGGATCCAGATTTGCTGCCAGTGGTTATTGATGATGCGTGGATTACTAAGGTTCGCAGTCAGATGCCAACACTACCAGCTCAGCTGCGCGAGCAATGGCAAAGTGAGATTGGCCTCAGTGCATACGACGCGCAGTTATTGACACAAGATCGTGATATTGCTCAAGTATTTGAAGCGCTCCTAGCGATTGTTGGTAAGCCATTGGCAAAGGCAGCGGCCAATTTGATTGCTGGTGAATTTGCTTCTGCTGTCAATCGTGCTGGTATGGCCACTGCAGACGCCCCGCTAACGGCGGAGCATTTAGCACCCTTGCTAACCCGCGTTGCGGACGGCACCATCTCTAACAAGATTGCTAAAGATATCTTTGCGATTCTTTGGGATGAGGCCTTGGCTGGAAAAGCGATTAGTACTGTCGATCAAATTATTGACACCAAAGGACTCAAGCAGATTAGCGATAGCGGCGCCTTAGAGGCCATCATTGATCAAGTGCTTGCTGCTAATCAGAAATCGGTCGAAGAGTTCCGCTCAGGCAAAGAAAAAGCTTTCAATGCTTTGGTGGGTCAAATCATGAAAGCTTCTCAAGGCAAGGCAAACCCTGGCCAAGTTAATGAACTATTACGTAAGAAATTGGGTTGATGCAGTTCAATACAAAATTCAAGAAAGAAATAGATGAGCGCAATTGATCCAAAGCAGGCCGAACAAGAAGAATTAGTTGCAGAGTGGTTACGTTCTACCCCCGGGTTCTTTGAGCGCTATGCCGATCTGTTTAATGAAATTCGGATTAAGCATCCACATGAAGATCGTGCCATTTCTTTACAAGAGCGTCAGATGACGGTGCTTCGTACCCAAAACCAAGAACTTAATCGCCGCTTAAGCGAGATGTTGCACTTTGGTAGTCGTAACGACAAGACCCAACAAAGCTTAGTCGCCTGGCTTATGCGCCTGATGAAGGCCAATAACAAGGCAGACGTTGAGGCGGCGATTACTGCTGGTTTGGCCGAAGTATTTGAAGTGGAAGCAGCGCAATTACTTTCTCCGAACTCTGCTTTTGGTCCATGGATTGATACGCCGCTGTGCGGTTCTGGAAAAGAGCTGGCCGCTGCCAGCGTTGATTTATTGGCAAGCCAAACTACGATTGATCCCGAGTGGCAAAGTATGGTGGCGATTGGCTTACCTCTAGGTAAAAGCATTAGCGTCAATCAGTCTCCGGCGGTGCTATTGCTAGCCAGTAAAGATGAGACACGCTTTACTGCTGATATGGGCGCATTCTATTTACGTCAGATTGCTGAACTCACCGCCGCAGCTTTGGATCGTATCCAAGCTTATGAAATTACAGTCAACTGATTTACATCCCCTCGTGCAAGAGTATTTGCATGAGCTGCACGTATTGCGCCAGCTTTCAAAGCACACGTTGTCCGCATATCAATTAGATTTGAGCGAACTGCAACAGTTTGCCGAAGAAGACTCCATCGAATTATTAAAGGTAAGTAATGGGCATGTGCGTCGTTGGGCTGGCCGCTTACATTCCAAAGGCAAGTCATCTCGCAGCATTGCAAGAGCGCTTTCTGCATGGCGCGGTTGGTATTCATGGTTGACTGAAAAAGATGCGCGCAGGGATGCTCGCGCTGGCAAAGTGGCAAGCAATCTCATTGCTAATCCAGTGGATGATGTGAAGGCGCCAAAGCGCCTCAAGTCGCTACCAAAGGCGCTTTCTGTTGAGCAAGCATTGTCTTTGGTGAATCAGGCCGTTAAAGAAGCGGAAGAGAAAAAAGATCTGGAGTCCATTCGAGATGCAGCGATTATTGACTTGCTGTATTCCTCAGGACTGCGTTTATCTGAGCTGCTGGGAATTGATGTCATGCAAAGCAAAGACCGTCAGCAGGAATCGGCTGGCTGGTTAGATTGGGATGCTGCGGAAGTGACTGTTTTAGGTAAGGGCGGCAAAAGGCGCTCGGTTCCGGTTGGGGCGCCTGCCATGAAATCGCTTCTGGCATGGCGGGAGCTGCGAGATAAAGGTGCTTATCCTGAACACTCTATAGGCTTGTTTCTATCCGCCACAGGCAAACGCCTCTCGCCACGTACCGTTCAGGCGCGCTTGCGGACCTTGGCTATGCGTGCAGGCCTACCCACCCATGTACACCCGCACATGATGCGTCATAGCTTTGCCAGCCATGTTTTGCAGTCTTCTCAGGACTTGCGGGCAGTTCAGGAAATGCTGGGGCATGCCAGTATTGCCAGCACCCAGATTTATACCTCCCTGGATTTTCAGCATCTAGCCCAGGCATACGATAAAGCGCATCCACGCGCAAAGGCTGGCAAAGGCTGAGGAACTCGGTAAGATATAAGGTTTCCCGCTTTGGGATTGCATTACTTCTAGATTTTGATTGGATCATTGATGGCATTAATTCCGGTAACCATTTTGACGGGCTTTTTAGGAAGCGGTAAAACCACTTTGTTAAAGCACATTCTTACCGAAGAGCATGGCAAAAAAATTGCTGTGATTGAAAACGAATTTGGTGAAGAAAATATTGATAACGATATTTTGGTTCAAGACAATCAAGAGAATATTGTGCAGATGAGCAATGGCTGTATCTGCTGCACGATTCGAGGTGATTTAGTTGAGGCGCTGAATGAGCTATGGGAGCAGCGCAAAGACAAGAAGATTAGTTTTGATCGCGTGGTGATTGAAACAACGGGAGTTGCTAATCCAGGCCCAGTCGCACAAACTTTCTTTATGGATGATGACGTTGCGGATCACTATGTCTTGGATGCCGTGGTTACTTTAGTAGATGCTAAGCATGGCCCCCAGCAACTTACGGAGCATGAAGAGGCTCAGCGCCAAGTAGCCTTTGCCGACCAAATTTTTATTACCAAGACAGATTTAGTTACGCCTGTGGAAGTAGAAGCTTTGCGCAGCCGTCTCATGCACATGAACCCAAGAGCACCCATTACTGGAATTTCGAAAGGCGTAGTGCCTTTAAATGCAGTTCTGGACCTCAAGGGATTTAATCTCAATGCCAAGTTAGATATTGATCCGCATTTCTTGGAGCAAGATGATCACGACCATAGTCATGATCACGACCACAGCACTTGTGGCCACGATCATAGCCATGACCATCATCATGGTCATGCAGGGCATACGGATCGTATTCAATCCTTTGTTTTTCGTAGTGATAAACCCTTTGATCATAAAAAATTGGAAGATTTTTTAGGGGGCATTTTGGAGGTCTTTGGAGAGAAGATGCTGCGTTACAAAGGGGTGCTCTATGTGAAGGGTAGCAACCGAAAAGTGGTCTTCCAGGGGGTCCATCAGATGATGGGCAGCGATTTAGCTGGTCCATGGGGTACTGAACCCAAGCAAACCCGGATGGTGTTTATTGGCATTGATTTGCCTAAGGACACCTTGCTGGCAGGGCTTGAGGGCTGTTTGGCCTAGCAAGATTCGGGTACAATCCGCCGCCATGGCCAATATTGCGAAATCTTGAAGAATATTGGTTGAAGGGCAGCAAAACTTTGGCAGAATGGGGCAATAATGCTTCAAACCCAGGAAAGAATGAAATGACGGTAAAAACAGCAACAAAACCAGCAGCAGCTCCAAAAGCTAGCAGCAAGACTGCAAGCGCTAAGGTCCCAAAGGGTGCGCCTTTAACTGAAGCTGAATTGCTCAAGATGTCCGACAAGGACTACATGAATGCTGCGCAGTTGGATTTTTTCCGTCAAAAGCTGTTAACGCTGAAAAATGACATTCTCAAAAATGCATCGGAAACTACTGAGCATCTGCGTGAAAATATTTTGGTTCCTGATCCTGCGGATCGCGCAACGATTGAAGAAGAGCATGCATTGGAATTGCGTACTCGTGATCGTGAACGCAAGCTCCTGAAAAAAGTTGAGCAAGCCTTAGCGCGTATTGAATCCAGCGACTATGGTTGGTGCGAAGAAACTGGCGAGCCGATCGGCTTGAACCGTTTAATTGCAAGGCCTACAGCCAATTTATCTCTTGAGGCTCAAGAGCGTCGCGAACTCCGTCAAAAATTATTTGGCGAATAAATTTTAAGCTGCAATGACTAAGCCTTTACCTACCATTAGTGATATCTCGCCTTTATTAAAGGCGGAGATTCTTGCCGAGGCTTTGCCTTATATTCGCTCGTATCACGGCAAGACAATTGTGATCAAGTACGGCGGAAACGCTATGGTCGAAGAGCGCCTGAAAGAAAGTTTTGCGCGCGATGTCATTTTGCTCAAGCTCGTTGGTATGAATCCAGTAGTAGTTCATGGCGGCGGTCCGCAAATTGATGAAGCGCTCAAAAAGATTGGCAAGGCTGGTACTTTTATTCAGGGCATGCGCGTCACCGATGAAGAAACCATGGAGGTTGTTGAGTGGGTTCTCGGTGGTGAAGTGCAGCAAGACATTGTGATGTTGATTAACCACTTTGGTGGTCAGGCTGTTGGCTTGACTGGTAAAGATGGTGGCTTGATTCGCGCCAAGAAAATGTTGGTTCCGGATGATAAGCAGCCAGGCAAGATGATTGACTTAGGGTTTGTTGGCGAGATTGAGGCAATTAATCCAGCGGTTGTTAAGGCATTACAAGACGACGCTTTTATTCCGGTGATCTCCCCGATTGGATTTAGCGAAGAGGGTCAGGCCTTCAATATCAATGCAGACTTGGTTGCTGGCAAGATGGCTGAAATTTTGCATGCTGAAAAATTGGTCATGATGACCAATATTCCTGGTGTGATGGATAAAAATGGCACGCTGTTGACTGACTTAACAGCGCGCGAGATTGATGGCCTATTTGCCGACGGTACGATTTCAGGCGGCATGTTGCCTAAGATTTCATCCGCTTTGGATGCGGCAAAAAGTGGCGTTAATTCCGTGCATATCATTGATGGCCGAATTGAACATTCTTTATTGCTTGAGATTTTGACCGAGCAAGCATTTGGAACGATGATTCGTTCAAGATAATTGGGGACTATGCGCGATTCTTTAGAGACTACAGATGTTGATGGCGGTAGTGCGGATGCAGGTAAGACGCGCAAGCGCCCGCGTCCTGGCGAACGCCGTCTACAAATTCTGCAAGTCCTCGCTGAGATGCTCCAAAACCCAAAGGGCGAGCGCGTTACAACTGCTGCCTTAGCAGCCAAAATTCAAGTATCAGAAGCAGCGCTCTATCGACACTTTGCCAGTAAAGCGCAAATGTTTGAAGGCTTGATTTCTTTTATTGAGCAAACAGTTTTTGGTTTAATTAATCAAATCAATCAAAAAGAAGAATCAGGACTCGCACAAGCGCGCGGTATTTTGCAGATGCTCTTATTCTTTGCTGAAAAAAATCCCGGCATGACACGTGTTCTCTTGGGTGATGCTTTGCTGCAAGAGGATGATCGTTTGCAAGAGCGCATCACCCAGGTCCTGGACCGCGTAGAGGCTTCGCTGAAGCAAGCATTACGTATCGCTCAGACCCAAGGCGGTGTATGGGCTCAGCTAGGTCAAGAAGAAGTGAGCATTCGTGCTGCCATGTTGATGAGTTTTGTTTTGGGTCGTTGGCATCGCTTTGCTCGCAGTGGTTTCAAAAAGTTGCCAACAGAAGCCTCTGATATTAGTTTGCGCATCCTTCTCTCAGAATGAGCGAGCTACATCTCTCTAGAAATACGATCCATTTTGCCGAGCCACTTCCTTTGCAGAGTGGCGCCATCTTGTCTGGCTATGATTTAGTCATCGAAACTTACGGCAAATTAAATGCCGATAAAAGTAACGCCGTCTTAATTTGCCACGCATTAAATGCGTCGCATCATGTTGCCGGTCCAAGCCCTGAAGATCCAGAAGATATCGGCTGGTGGGACAACATGATTGGTCCTGGCAAGCCAGTCGACACCAATCATTTCTTTGTCATTGGCGTTAATAACTTGGGCTCTTGCTTTGGATCTACTGGCCCCATGAGTATTAATCCGGCATCGGGCAAACCTTACGGCGCGGACTTTCCAGTGGTGACCGTCGAAGACTGGGTCAATACGCAGGCCCGCCTGGCGGATAAATTAGGTATTCGAAAGTTTTCTGCTGTCATGGGTGGAAGCTTGGGCGGTATGCAGGCAATGGCTTGGGCTATCCAGTTTCCGAAGCGCTTGGAGCATTGTGTGGTTATAGCATCAACCCCGAGATTGAGTGCGCAAAATATTGCTTTCAATGAAGTGGCGCGTAACGCCATTTTGTCTGACCCTGATTTTCATGGTGGCAATTACTACGAGCATGGTGTTGTGCCAAAGCGTGGCCTGCGCTTAGCACGTATGGTGGGTCATATCACCTACTTATCAGATGATGATATGGCCGAGAAATTTGGGCGCGAGTTGCAGCGTCCTCATGGTGAGTCCAACGACTATCGATTTAGTTTTGATGTGGAGTTTGAAGTAGAAAGCTACTTACGTCATCAAGGCGACAAGTTTTCAACCTACTTCGATGCCAATACTTATCTGCTGATTACGCGCGCACTGGATTATTTTGATCCAGCACGCCGCTATGAGGGTAGTTTGAATCGAGCCTTGGCCGAAGTCCAGGCGAAATTTTTAGTGGTGAGTTTTTCTACCGACTGGCGTTTTCCGCCAAACCGTAGTCGCGAGATTGTGCAATCTTTGCTGAGCAATAAGAGCGAAGTAAGTTATGCAGAAATTGATGCGCCACATGGACATGATGCTTTCTTATTGGATGATCCGAGATATCACAATTTGATCCGTGCCTATTTTGAAAAAATGCTTGAGGCGCAATCATGACAGTGATGACTCAACGCGCAGACTTTGCAGCTATAGCCAATTGGATTGCACCTGATTGTCAGGTCTTGGATTTGGGCTGTGGCGATGGTAGCTTTTTAGAGTTCTTGCAAAAACAAAAACCAGTGCATGCCTATGGTGTAGAGATCGACGATGCGCGAGTATTGTCATGCGTACAAAAAGGTTTAAATGTTATCCAGCAAGACTTAGAGGGTGGTCTAGCGCTGTTTGAAGACAACAGTTTTGATACGGTTGTTCTATCTCAAACTCTGCAGACTATTCATCAAACTGAAAAGATCTTGCGTGAAGTTGTGCGCGTTGGAAAAGAGTCGATTGTGTCTTTTCCGAATTTTGGTCATTGGTCGCATCGTTTGGCAGTGAGCTTGGGTCGTATGCCCGTCTCTAAAAGCTTGCCATACCAGTGGTACAACACACCTAACGTGCGCGTCTTAACGGTTGCTGACTTTGAAAAGCTTGCCTCCAGTATTGGATTAAAAATCGTAGACCAATGCATCTTGCATGAGGGTCGACAAGTGACCTTGTTGCCGAACTTCTTTGGTAGCTTGGCACTGTTTCGCGTTCGCCGTGCCTAAAGCCATTCGTTCTTGGCTGAGTGATTTTCGGGTTTACCTCGAATGGCCTTGTCTGCGAATGTTGTTTCTGGGTTTTTCTGCAGGCCTCCCGCTTTTGCTGATTTTAGGAACTTTGAGTTTTTGGCTGCGTGAGGCTGGGATTGATCGCAGCACCATTGGATATCTCACCTGGGTAGGCTTGATCTATGCCTTCAAGTGGATGTGGGCGCCCCTGGTAGACCGCTTACAAATTCCTTTATTAACCAAGTTGCTCGGCCGTCGGCGCAGTTGGTTGCTCTTTGCTCAGGCACTCATCATTATTGGTCTTGTGGGGATGTCTAGTGTTGATCCAAAGCAAGCTCTTAATGCGGTCGTATGGTGCGCACTATTGGTGGCATTTGGATCGGCCACGCAAGATATTGCCTTGGATGCTTTTCGGATTGAGTCTGCTAATAGTGATCATCAGGCAGCTCTGGCGGCAACCTATCAAACGGGTTATCGCTTGGCGCTCATCTGGGCTGGCGCTGGTGTTCTCTGGTTAGCGGCTCGTGCTGAAACTGGTTCAGGATCTTATGAAGCAAGTGCTTGGCAGTTTGCCTATCTTTGTATGGCAGCTTCCATCGGTGTTGGCGTACTCACTACGCTATTGAGTAAAGAGCCTATTCGAGTTGAGTTGCCTAAGGCCCGCAATGCTAAGGCCTGGATACATCAAACCCTGATTGAGCCCTTCGCAGAATTTATTCAGCGCTATCGTTGGCATGCTGTTTTGATTTTGTCTTTGATTGCGGTCTATCGCATTAGCGATGTTGTGATGGGCATCATGGCTAACCCCTTTTATGTCGACATGGGCTACACCAAAGATGAAGTTGCTGCGGTAAGTAAAGTGTTTGGTGTCATCATGACTTTAGTTGGCGCATTTATTGGTGGCGTCTTAACGTTACGATTTGGCGTCTTGAGAATTTTGTTCCTTGGAGCAATTCTGTCAGCCGTCAGCAATGTATTATTTGCTTGGTTAGCAACCCAAGGCCATGATTTGCACGGCTTGATTTGGGTAATCTCTGCTGACAACCTCAGCTCAGGTATAGCTAGCGCGGCTTTTATTGCCTTCTTGTCGGCGTTGACGAATATCCGTTACTCCGCAACGCAATACGCATTATTTAGCTCCATGATGCTCTTGCTGCCTAAATGGCTTGCGGGCTTCTCAGGGGTATTTGTAGATTCATTTGGATACCCTGCATTCTTCTACGGCACTGCCATCATTGGTGCACCAGTACTGCTATTGATCTGGGCAACGATTCATTTCAAAGTCGTGCAGATCAAATCCGCAGCAGACTAATTTTAAGCATTCATTTTCCAGTCGTAGTCGACTGTGAGTGGCGCATGGTCTGAGAAGCGTTCGTCTTTATAGACGGCGGTTTTCTTGGCGGTGCTACCTATACCGGGAGTGCTAATGTGATAGTCAATACGCCACCCAACATTTTTTGCGTAGGCCTGGCCACGATTGCTCCACCAGGTATAGCAAGACTCGGTTGCTTTGGGTTCTAACGCACGATACACATCTACATAACCGACCTTATCAAATAGATTGGTAAGCCAGGCGCGCTCTTCTGGAAGAAAGCCTGAGTTCTTCAGATTCCCTTTCCAGTTTTTTAGATCAATTTCTTGATGGGCAATATTGACGTCACCGCACAGAATAATTTCACGTCCGGATTTTTTGAGTTTGACTAAGTGAGGCAAAAAACTATCGAGATAGCGATATTTAGCTTCCTGCCTCTCGGGTGAGCTCGATCCTGAAGGCATGTATACAGAGATCACTGAGAGCCCTTTAAAGCGGGCCTCTACATAACGACCCTCAGCATCAAACTCCTCGTCTCCATAGCCATAAAGGACTTCATCGGGCTTGTGTGGGGTATAGATGCCACATCCGCTGTAGCCCTTTTTCTCCGCATGGTGAAAAAAGCCATGCATTCCATCGGGATTCAGAATGGCGTCTTCTAAGTCATCGCGCTGGGCTTTGAGCTCTTGCATGCAAATAAAGTCTGCTTTTTGCTTTACAGCCCATGGCAGGAAGCCTTTTTTAACTGCGGAACGGATACCGTTGAGGTTCGCGGAAATGATGCGTAACATGTAGGCCTATGAGCTCAAAAAATTCTAATCAAGATAACTTTATTCGTTTTGCCTTAGAGGCAAAGGTTTTGTCGTTTGGGGAGTTTAAAACTAAAGCTGGACGACTTTCACCTTATTTCTTTAATGCCGGCGGTTTTAACGATGGTGCGCGATTAAGTGCCTTGGGCCGTTATTACGCCAACGCTTTAAAAGAATCCAAGATTGCATTCGATATGCTTTATGGCCCTGCCTACAAAGGCATTACTTTGGCGGCCGCTACAGCGATCGCATTGGCAGACAGCGGTACTAATGTGCCTTATGCCTATAACCGCAAGGAAGCCAAAGACCATGGCGAGGGCGGTTCACTTGTTGGGGCTTCAGTAAAAGGCAGGGTAGTGATTATTGATGATGTGATTTCTGCTGGAACATCTGTGCGGGAATCGGTCGACCTGATTCGGGGTGCAGGTGCAGAGCCTGCAGCCGTATTGATTGCCTTGGATCGTATGGAGCGCTCTGGCAATGCTACTGAGGTGGGTGAGAAGTCTGCAGTGCAGGCTGTAGAAGAAGAGTTTGGTCTGCCGGTGATCGCCATTGCGAACTTGGCTGACTTGATGTCATTTTTGACGGCCTCTAGCGATACGGAGTTAACTGCTTATCTTCCTGCAGTAAAAGTCTACCGCGAGAAGTACGGTATTTAAATTACCGTTTCACCTTCGAAGACTGTAATCGCAGGACCGGTCATGATGACAGGTTGCGCTACGTCATCAATCATGCCAGCCCAAGCTATTTGCAGATCTCCGCCACGGGTATGTACGGTGACTGGTGAATCTAATAAGGCGCGGCGAATGCCTGACACTACTGCTGCACAAGCGCCAGTGCCACAAGCTAAAGTTTCTCCAGCACCACGCTCAAATACGCGCAACTGAATTTCATTGCGATTGATTACTTGCATATAACCAGCATTTACTTTGTTTGGAAAAGCTGGATGACTTTCAATCGATGGCCCTTCCTCTAGAACGGGGGCGCTATCGACATCAGCAACTACTTGAACAGCATGGGGATTGCCCATCGAAAGAACGCCAACCCAGTCATCATGTTCTGCTGGAGCATTCAGTGCCAGGGCATAGAGCGTTTCATGGAATTCTTGCAGGCTTGGTAGTCCATCGGGCTTGAATGGAACCAGTGCAGGTTCAAAAATTGGTGCGCCCATATTCACCTCTACCTGACCATCAGCTTGGGAGGTGAGAGTGAGTACGGTGTGGGCTACTTCAACCCGCAGTGGATTTTTATTCGATAGTCCGTGATCTAAAACATAGCGCACAAAACAACGTGAACCATTGCCACATTGCTCTACTTCTCCACCATCGGCATTAAAGATGCGATAACGAAAATCGGCATCTGGGCGGGTTGCTTTTTCAACCAACAGAATTTGATCGGCACCAATACCAAATTGACGATGGGCTAAGGCTTGCCATTGCTCACGCGTGATGCTACTCAGGTCTTGATCAATCCCATTGAGCACAATGAAATCATTACCAGCACCATGCATTTTGGTGAAGCGAATTTTGCGTGCCATCGTTGAAGTTGTACTCAAAAGATTTCCGTTTACTTGTAAAGACTGGGTTCACCAGGCGGTCTGTGTTTGAAGCGTTTATGTACCCAATAGTACTCTGCCGGTCTTTGACGAACAAGTTCTTCGATGTAGCCATTTAATCGCGCAGTATCTTTTTCCACATCATCGCTTGGAAAATTTGGAAGCGGTTCGCTGATGTTGCAGGTATAGCCTTTACCATCTTTGTTAAGAGTGGTGGTCATTAAACACACCTCAGCACCACTGAGTCTAGCTAAGCGCGACACGGATGTGATGGTATTGGTTTGAATACCAAAGAAAGGGACAAAAATAGAGTCCCGTGGCCCTAAATCAATATCAGGCGCAATAAAAATAAAGTTCCCCGTCTGAATTTCACGAATCAAATCTCGCAAACGACTTTGTCTTTCAATGGATTTGCCGCCAAAGCGATTGCGCCATTCAATCATTTTTTGATTGAAGAAGGGGTTCTTCATATTCTGATACAGGCCTGCTCCACGGGGCCAGTCATATTGGCTGGCTAATACTGAGAGTGCCATGAAGCCACCTTCAAGCCCAACAAAATGGGGGTTGATGAGCAAGCGTGGTTTGCGATCCCCCAAAGTAATGGCTGAATTAATCGATACGATATCTGTAATTTGCTTACCACTGCCGAGCCAGATGCGACTTCTTTCAATGACGCTGCGGCCAAATAATTTCCAGTGCTCTAGAGCAAGTGCATCAATTTCTTTTTCATTTAGCTTGGGAAAGCACAAACGCAAATTCGTTTTGACAACTTGGGCGCGATCACTGGGTAAATGTGCGGCAAGCCATCCCAGTCCATATCCCGCTCGGACGGTAAGGCTATATGGTAGAAAAGCAAAAAGGCGCAGGAGACTGAGCGCTAAAAAATTGAAGAGGTTATGTAACCAGGTCATTCTAAAAATGATAATGAGTTAATTAGCTCTTGGGTGGCAATTCTGCACCAGCTGGATGCTTATAGCGGTTATAGGACCAGATAAATTGTTCGGGCGCCACCAAGACGGCGTTCTCAATCGCTACATTGAGTTCAGCAGCACTAATGGTGGCATCTTCAGATAACGGCGAGAGTCGGGTGGCTTGCATCAACCAACCCTTGCCTAGGCCTTTACGTTTGGCGGTAAACATCACGACTGGCGTGTTGTTACGGTTCGCTAAACGTGCCGGTAGCGGCGTGGTGTATGCAGGGCGACCAAAGAATGGCACCCAGACTCCTTCGCCGCCGCTGGGAACTTGATCCGGAAGAATACCAATAGCCTCACCCCGAGTCAGCGCACGAGTCATTTGACGAACACCGTGTAGGTTGGTTGGCACGAAATGCATATTGGGATAGGCACGCCCCTCTTCTACAACCTCATTGAGCCATGCTTGGCGTGAAGGGCGGTACAGGATCGTGGCTGGAAAATGTTGTGCCAAAACGCGGGGAATAATTTCAAAGCCACCGAGATGGGGCGTCAACATCACCAAGCCATGACCTTCGTTAATGGCGGTCTCCACTACATCCCAGTTTTGTACCTCAACCAAAGTAAGGGCTTTTTGGGGATTTCGCCAAATCCATAAACTATCTGAAAACAGCATTCCAGAGGCCCTAATAGCAGCCCATAACTTAAGGGGAAGATTTCTGGATTCGACTACAGCCTCGTACTGCGGGCGGAAGAGGCTGCGGTATTGCTTAGATCCTACATAGGCCAGCAAGCCCATAGAGGCCCCAAAAAGCTGAGCTACTGTAAGGGGCAGCGCGGCAATAGCGTTAAGACTAAGTTTTAGAAGGGGTTTTCGCACCCCCTAATGATATTCAATGCTGCCGTAAGGGCCAAATTTGATTTGATCTTGGTGAATTTGATGTTTTTCAGATAAAATTCATCTATCGCTGAGTTAAGACAACTTGCAGGGCGATTCATAAATTCTGCTAAAGCGTCGCCGTTGTAGTTCCTGGCACGTCGAGTTGTCCCATAGATCGTGTTAATTTTATAAGGAATATGCAATGGCAAACGATTACTTCTTTACCTCAGAGTCCGTTTCTGAAGGTCACCCCGATAAAGTAGCAGACCAAATTTCTGATTCCATCTTGGACGCCATCTTGGCCCAGGATCCAACGGCACGTGTTGCTGCAGAAACTTTGTGTAACACCGGCTTGGTTGTATTGGCCGGAGAAATCACTACCAACGCTAACGTTGACTACATCCAGGTAGCACGTAATACATTGCGTGAAATTGGTTACGACAACACTGCATACGGTATTGATTACAAAGGTTGCGCGGTGCTGGTTGCTTATGACAAACAAAGTCCTGATATTGCCCAAGGCGTTAACAATGCACATGACGATGGGCTTGACCAAGGCGCCGGTGACCAAGGTCTGATGTTTGGCTATGCTTGTGATGAGACCGCAGAACTTATGCCTTTGCCGATTCACCTCTCGCACCGTTTGGTAGAGCGCCAATCTCAGCTGCGCCGCGATGGCCGCCTGAACTGGTTAGGGCCTGATGCGAAGTCTCAAGTGACCATACGTTACGTTGATGGCAAGCCAGACTCAATCGATACTGTTGTGTTGTCAACTCAACACCATGAAGACATTGAACTTGATAAATTGCGCGAAGCCGTAATCGAAGAAATCATCAAACCAGTATTGCCTAAGCATTTGATCAAGGGTGCGATTAACTTCTTGGTAAACCCAACAGGTCGCTTTGTTATCGGCGGTCCACAAGGCGATTGCGGATTAACTGGTCGCAAAATTATTGTGGACACCTACGGTGGTGCTGCTCCTCACGGTGGCGGTGCTTTCTCAGGCAAGGATCCCTCTAAGGTTGACCGCTCTGCTGCTTACGCCGGTCGTTATGTTGCGAAGAACGTGGTTGCTGCAGGTTTAGCAAGCAAGTGCTTAATTCAGATTTCATACGCGATTGGTGTTGCTAAGCCAACGTCTGTGATGGTGAGCACGTTTGGCACTGGCAAAATCTCCGATGAGAAGATTGCTCAGTTGGTATCAGAGCACTTTGACTTGCGTCCAAAAGGTATTGTGAAGATGCTCAATCTCTTGCGCCCGATTTATCGTAAAACTGCTGCTTATGGCCATTTCGGTCGTGAAGAGCCAGAATTTACTTGGGAGCAGACTGATAAAGCGCCAGCATTACGCGCCGCAGCGGGGCTCTAAGCATCAAATATGCAGTATTGAGTTGTACTGAAGCCAAATATGGCGTAATTGTTTACAATTACGCCATACCTTCAAGGAGCGTTGCAAGGAGTGCTGAGACCCAGTACTTCCCCAGGCTTGAAGGGAGTGGACTCCTAAACGGAGTTTGCTAATTGCAACCGCGCTCGCTAACCCATGATTCAATGGCTAGCGAGTTTCTACTCCAGCATTGGATCGTATTTAGCTGGAGCATTAATGAATACCGTTTCTGACTTAAATAACTTTGTAGCAACTCGTTGCGCAATCGCTGATATCTCCTTGGCTGATTTTGGCCGTAAAGAAATCGCGATTGCTGAAACTGAGATGCCTGGCTTGATTGCTATTCGTGACGAATTTGCATCACAGCAGCCATTACGTGGTGCGCGCATTACTGGTTCATTGCACATGACCATTCAAACTGCAGTATTGATCGAGACCCTTGAGGCGCTTGGTGCAGAAGTGCAGTGGGCATCTTGCAATATTTTCTCAACCCAAGATCACGCAGCTGCTGCAATTGCTGCTAACGGCACACCAGTATTTGCCATTAAAGGTGAGACGCTTGAGCAGTATTGGGACTTTACTCACCGTATCTTTGAGTGGGCCGATGGCGGTTACACCAATATGATTTTGGATGACGGTGGCGATGCTACTTTGCTTTTGCATCTCGGTGCGCGCGCAGAAAAAGATCAAGCATGCTTGAATCATCCAACGAGCGAAGAAGAAACCATTTTATTTGCTGCCATTAAGAAAAAATTGGCACAAGATCCAACTTGGTATTCAACACGTTTAGAAAAAGTAAAAGGCGTTACAGAAGAAACAACTACTGGTGTACATCGTCTGTATCAAATGTTTGCCAAGGGTGATCTGAAATTCCCAGCAATTAACGTGAACGACTCAGTAACTAAGAGTAAGTTCGATAACCTCTATGGTTGCCGTGAGTCTTTGGTAGACGCTATTAAGCGTGCTACAGACGTGATGGTTGCTGGTAAGGTAGCAGTAGTTTGTGGATATGGCGACGTGGGTAAAGGTTCAGCCCAAGCCCTGCGTGCCTTATCGGCTCAAGTTTGGGTAACTGAGGTTGATCCAATTTGCGCATTGCAGGCTGCTATGGAAGGTTACCGTGTTGTTACGATGGATTACGCTGCTGACAAAGCAGACATCTTTGTATCGGCAACAGGTAACTACCATGTGATCACGCATGATCATATGGCGAAGATGAAGAATCAAGCGATTGTTTGTAACATTGGCCACTTTGATAACGAGATCGATGTTGCCGGTATTGAAAAATACAAGTGGGAAGAGATCAAGCCACAAGTGGACCATGTGATTTTCCCGGCAGCAAACGGTAAGCCAGAGAAGCGCATCATCATTTTGGCTAAGGGTCGTTTAGTGAACTTAGGTTGCGGTACAGGCCACCCTTCTTACGTGATGAGCTCATCATTTGCAAACCAAGTGATCGCACAAATCGAATTGTGGAATGCTGTTGGCACCAATAAATACCCAATCGGTGTTTACACATTGCCTAAGTACTTGGACGAAAAAGTAGCTCGCTTGCAATTGAAGACTTTGAATGCTGAGTTAACAGTGTTGTCTGATCAGCAGGCTTCTTATATTGGCGTAACGAAGGAAGGCCCATACAAGGCTGACCACTATCGTTATTAATCCACTAAGAAAGACAGGCCTAAGATCATGGAATTAAGTGTCGAATTTTTCCCACCAAAGACACCTGAAGGTGAGAAGAAGTTGCATCTCGTGCGTGAGCGTTTGAGTGAGACCCTCAAGCCCTCGTTTTATTCCGTGACCTTTGGTGCCGGTGGCTCTACTCAGTCTGGCACATTAAAGGTGGTGAGCGATATTCATGCGGCGGGAGCCGCAGTAGCGCCTCACTTATCTTGTGTTGGTAGTTCTCGTGAGAGCGTTCGTGAAATGCTGCAGCAGTACAAGGCGTTGGGCGTAAAACGGATTGTCGCGCTGCGGGGCGATTTGCCTTCTGGCATGGGACAGTATGGCGAGTTTCATCATGCCAATGAGTTGGTGGAATTTATTCGTACCGAGACTGGCGACTGGTTTCATATTGATGTTGCTGCTTATCCGGAAACACATCCTCAGGCTAAATCACCAGCCAATGATGTGGACTTCTTTGTACAAAAAATGAAGGCTGGTGCAAATTCTGCAGTCACTCAGTATTTTTATAACAGTGATGCTTATTTTCGTTTTGTCGATGAGGCTTATGACTTGGGGGTAACACAGCCAGTCATTGCCGGCATCATGCCCATTACCAATAGCACTCAGCTGCTACGCTTCTCAGATACTTGTGGGGCTGAGATCCCTCGCTGGATTCGTCTGCGTTTGCAGTCTTATGGCGACGATATTGCGTCTATTCGTGCATTTGGTGAAGAGGTAGTTACAGATTTATGTGACCAGCTCTTAACTGCAGGTGCTCCTGGATTGCATTTCTACTCTTTAAATCAGGCCGATGCTGTTTTAGCGATCGCCGATAACTTAGATTTAACCAAAAACGCCTGATTCAGTAACCAGAATATCGAGTGGTTCATCATGCGTTTGCGCCGACCACTGAGCATCATCTAGTTTTTGCCAATCAAAGGCAATCCCGATGCAAATCAGGTTTGGCTTATTTTTTCTCAATTGCGCCAAGGTGCGATCAAAGTATCCGCCGCCATAACCAAGGCGCCAGTAGTGCGTTTTGGAGCCAGTGTTCGACTTAGACCAGCCTACACAAGGAATCAATATGCAGTCTGGGGTAATCACGGGTCTTTGAGGATTGCTTGGATCAGGCTCTGGTACGCCGTGCTGACTAGGGGTGAGGCGATCACCGGCTTGCCATTGATAAAAATCTAGATGTTTGTCAGGGCGCGCAAAAGGTAGCGCTAATTGTCTGCCTGAATCTGAATTCACCCACCCTAATAAGGCAGTTCGTAAATCCACTTCATCCTGAATAGGCCAGTAAAGGGCGATTGACTGGATCAAATTGCCATCACCAACCAAGAAATCATTTAGTTTTGTAATCAGGTTTTCTGTTGCTAGGGCGTGATTTTCCCCGGCTGCAAATTCTTTGCGTTGTCTTAACAAATCCTGCCTAAGCGTTTTTGGCGAATTACCGTGCATATCCATGATTATCGGGCGAAAATTAAAAGATATAGTAAGTACCTTAACATCAAGTAAATATGCATAGGGTTAGATAGTGAATATGAAGTCTGCTATTCGGAAAAGCAAATGTCATCAGGCAATCGGAATCTTTATTTTGGGGTTCTCTTTAAGCCTATCTCATGCCTTTGCTGAAAAAACAAAAAAGCCTAAGTTGCCGAAGTCTTATGAGAGCAAAGTAGCGCCACCCGAAATTACAGATGCAGATCGCATGTTCATTGATTTGCGCGAAGCTGCCAAAAAAAATGACGTGTTTCGGACCCAACAACTTGCAGGAAATCTCGCCAACTATCCCTTTGATGATTATGTAGCGTATTTTCGGATTAAGCCCCAGCTGTTTGATGGTGCCGGTGGTCCGAGAGGCGACTACAGCGCTGATGCGCAGGTTGTGGCTTTCTTAAATCAATATCAAGGCACCGCTTTAGCGGATCGTATGCGTAATGACTGGCTCTTGGTTTTGGGTAAACGAAAAGATTGGTCGCGCTTTGACATGGAGTACGCCAAGTTTGTATTGGATGACGATACTCAGGTGAAGTGTTATGCACTCCTTTCAAAATTATCCCAAGGCGAAAATCCAACGAAATTAGCCATAGATTCGCGCGCCGTGTTATTGGACCCTAGTTATTTTGGTCAGGCTTGCCAAGAGTTAGTTCCTTCTTTGGTGGCTGCTGGCGGAATGACGCCTAGTGAGGCTAAAGCGATTGGGCGAGCTGCAAATGAAAAGGGATACGACACCATGGCTAGGCGTCTTGGCGGAGAAGATCCTATTGCAGAAATTGTGAAGGCTGCAAAAGCAGATCCTGCTAAGGCATATAAGGACTTCTCACAAAATGCTTCGCGTTACAGCAAAGAGAATCAAGCGGTAGCATGGGGTGTTATCGGCCAATTTTTGGCCAAGAAGCTCGATTCAAATGCAGATGATGCCTATCGCATGCAGCAGGAGCTCGGGTACAACGAATTGCTTTCAGCAGAGAGTCAAGAGTGGAAAGTGCGAGCAGGCCTACGCGCTAAAGATTGGGCTTTGGTGAAAAACGCTATTGAGGGCATGAACCCTGCAGTGCGAAGCCGTGATCCTGCCTGGACTTACTGGTATGGACGTTCACTTAAGGCGGATGGACAAGATGTCAAAGCGAAAGAAACTTATGAGCTCATTGATGATCAATACAATTTTTATGGTCAGCTTGCTCGTGAGGAGTTGGGTAAACCCAATCATGCGCCTGCGCGCACCAAAGTGAGCGATCAAGAGATTGATGCGATGGCAAGTCGCAAAGGCTTTATTAGAGGTGAAAAGCTCTATTCAATGAATTTGCGCTTTGAGGGTAATCGCGAGTGGAATTGGGAACTGCGGAATATGTCTGATAAGCAATTGCTTGCTGCAGCTGAATACGCCAAGCGAATCAATTTGTACGATCGCGTTGTGAATACGGCTGATCGTACAAAACAAGAGCATGACTTTAGCTTGCGCTATCCAACCCCCTTTCGAGATGAGCTTTCTCCAATCGCACGACAGATTGATTTAAATCTGGCTTGGGCTTATGGCTTGATACGTCAAGAATCACGCTTCATTATGAATGCCGCCTCTTCAGTTGGGGCCTCTGGCCTGATGCAGGTGATGCCGAATACTGCCAAGTATGTCGCTAAAAAAATTGGCATGACAAATTACACTAACGACAAGTTAAGCGACACCAATACTAATTTGATTCTTGGTAGTAATTATCTCAATATGGTTCTGATTGATTTAGATGGCTCATGGGTTTTGGCTTCAGCAGCCTACAATGCCGGCCCTTCTCGATCAAAGCTCTGGCGTGAAAAGCTGACGAGCCCCACTGAGGGTGCTATTTTTGCTGAAACGATTCCTTTTACAGAAACACGTGTTTATGTAAAGAATGTTTTATCGAATGCCAATTACTATTCATCTGTTATTAGTGGACAAACACAATCCTTGAAGCAGCGCCTTGGGGTCATTGCTCCGAAGGCGGCTACTCAAACAGAATTACCATAAGCATTCATAAAGGGCCTCACATGAAATACGACATTCTTCTCATTGGTGGTAACGGTTTTGTCGGTCGTGTTCTAGCGGCTCAATTGCAGTCAGCGGGCTATTCGGTGCTGATACCTACTGGACATCTGGCGGCGGCCCGTGAGTTGCGAATGCTGCCAAAGGTACATCTAGAAGAGGCAGATGTTCATGAATTTGATGAGCTACAAGCCTTGTGCTCGCGCATTCATCCAGCAGGAGCTGTGATTAACTTGGTTGGTGTATTGCATGACAAGCCAGCACAGCCTTACGGAACAGTATTTAAAGCTGCGCACGTAGAATTGCCAAAAAATATTATTACCGCAATGCAAATGCACGGACTAAAACGTTATTTGCATATGAGTGCTTTGGGTGCAGCCTCAAATGGCCCATCCATGTATCAACGCAGCAAGGGCGATGGAGAGGCGGCTGTTAAGGCAAGCAATTTAGATTGGACTATTTTTAGACCTTCAGTCATTTTTGGTGCACAAGATCAATTTATTAATCTCTTTGCGAAGTTGACGAAGTTATTTCCGGTATTGCCATTAGCCAATTGCAATGCCCAATTTCAACCTGTTAGTGTTGATGATGTAGCGACTGCATTTTCAATGTCACTGAAAATGCCACAAACTATTCGTCAATCTTATGATTTGGTGGGCACTACTGTGTACACCATGCAAGAAATTGTAGAGTTGGCAAAACGCAAAGTAGGTGCCTCTTGTAAGATTATTCCCGTGCCAGCATTTGTAGGGTATTTGCAGGCGCTCGCCTTTGAATTTTTGCCAGGCCCTACTTTGATGTCGCGTGACAATATTGCATCGATGCAAATCCCGAATGTATTGCCTGCAGGATCTCCAGATGCCCTCGTAGAGACTTTTAAGATGAGCCGTCGCAGCCTAGAAGGCATGCGGTCATGAAGGTGTATGCCGTTGGCGGAGCCATTCGGGATACCCTCATGGGGTTGCCGGTGAATGACGTTGACTATGTCGTGGTGGGGTCCAGTATTGAGGAGATGCTTGCTCAAGGGTTTCGTCCTGTAGGTAAAGATTTCCCGGTATTTCTGCATCCAGAAACTCAGGCTGAATATGCGCTTGCCCGCACTGAGCGAAAAACGGGTACTGGCTATAAAGGCTTTCATTTTTATGCTGATCCAACGGTGAGCTTAGAAGAGGATTTGCAGCGTCGCGATTTAACGATTAATGCCATGGCGCAAGAGGTGGGTCCAGATGGTAAATGGTTTGGCCCGATTATTGATCCCTATAACGGACAAGCAGATTTGGCGGCTAAGGTATTTCGTCATGTATCAGATGCTTTTGCTGAAGACCCCTTACGCTTATTGCGCATTGCACGCTTTGCTGCTCGCTTTCCAGAATTTTCAGTAGCCGATGAAACCCTCTTTGCGCTTAAGGCAATAGTTCAATCGGGTGAATTAAGTGCGCTATCTGCAGAACGCGTTTGGCAAGAGCTCGCAAGAGGTTTAGTGGCTAGTAAGCCAATGCATATGTTTCAGGTATTGCTCAATACTGGGGCTGCCCAAGTGTTATTACCATCAAATCTAACAGCCAATCTTGCTGAAGAAGTTTTTCGTGAGCAGTTAATCGCGAATTTCGAATTGGCAGGAGCAAACTTAGATGAGCGCTGCGCTATTACCTTGATGGACCTATCAGCAAGCTCAATTCGTTCTTGGGCTGATGCTGTTCGTATGCCGATCGAAGTGCGTGACTTTAGTGAAATCTTTAGTGATCTGAATCTGCTCGTTAAGCGTTCCACCAATGGTATTTATCAAGCGGTGGTGGTATTGGCTTGGTTTAACCGAGCTGATGTCTGGCGCAAGCCTGATAGGGCGCAAGAGATTTTGAGTCTTGCTCAAAAAATAGGATTTCAAGTGTCTGCTTTAATTCTGGCAATGCGAAACGCGCAGGCATTAAATACTGCAGATATTATTGCCGGCGTTGAAGCGCAAGATCGCTCAAATGGTGAGCGTATTGGTGGTGCATTTGAGTCAGCAAGATTGGCAGCAATCACAGCTGCGCTCAATTAGATCTTTAGAGTCTGTTTCTGCCTCGTAGGCCCGGCAGGTCTTCCAAGGCATATCCGGGCAAGATGGCATTGAGATTCTTAGAAAATGCAAAGACCTTAAACAATTCACCCATCTCTGCTTCGGATAATAATTTTTGTAATGCGTTAGAAATGGGTAGAAATGTTTCTGGATTACTTGGGTCGCCGATATCTAGAGCGACATCTCCAATGCCGGCATCTAGTAAGTAGCCAGCTTGATTGGAGAGATAAACGTCATCTACATGCTCAGCAAGTGCGCTACGTGCAATTTGTGACCACTCCACATGGGTGGTTAAATCACATAGGCCGGGCAAGTAAAACGGATCTTGAATTGCATGATGGCGATGATGCGCCATCAGGGTTCCTTCGAGTCTTTGCGGGTGGTAGTACTCACTTTCGGGAAAGCCATAATCGAAAGTTAAAAATAAACCCGCCTCTAAATTTTTTGCCACTTGATGCATCCAAGCATTGGCAGGGATATGTAATTCTGTGACATAGCCTTCAGAAAAATTTCCACCCAATAGACTTTCAGATAATAAATTTTGCTCTACGGGCTTGCCCGCTTTCCATGCAAATTTCCCATCTTCAAAAATAACGCCATGCCAATACCAAAACCCATTTTGAAAAATGATGGCATCACAGGGGATGGCGTCAATCACTTCGTTAGCCAAAATAATGCCCTGGTAATTTTCAGGTAAGGTACTTAGCCATTGGCATTGTGTTGACGCTCCAGTATCAGCAAGCGTTTTATCTAAGAGCTCTTTTTGGCGTTGAGCTAGATCCGGTGAAATTTCAATAATGTCGTAACGGTCTAATGAAAAACCAAGCTCATTCAAGCGGGTCACAATGGATTGCGCTAACTTCCCAGTGCCTGCGCCAAACTCCAAAATCTGGGTGGATAAACCTTTTGCCTGCAGACCCTCTAGTACTGGCAAGAGTGTTGAGCAGATGGCGGCACCAAAGAGGGGGCTGAGTTCGGGTGAGGTGGTGAAGTCGCCACCAGCCCCCAGTTTGTGAGCCCCAGCGCTGTAGTAACCCATCCCAGGCTCGTAGAGGGCCATCTCCATATAACGTGAAAAAGCCATCCAGCCGCCTTCTGAGGCGATTTGGGAGGCTATTTTGTCGCTTAGAAGCTGGCTATGCTCCGTTTCAAGGCTGGTCAAGGTAATATCCATAGCTCGCTAGTCTAAGAGAATTTAATTGAACCCGAGTTCAACACCCCCATCCCAGCAAAATAAGGCCGTTTTAGTGACTGGCGCTGCAAAGCGCCTTGGCCGTGAAATTGCCCTAGAGTTCGCACGTCAGGGCTGGGATGTTGCCGTTCATTATGGGCGATCTGAGGCTGATGCCCATGAAACCGTTGCCCAGATTCAAGGTCTTGGACGACAAGCTCAGGCTTTTGCTGCAGACCTAGCAAATGAGGCGGCTATTGCAGCTTTATTTAATGATGTGACTACACAATTTCAGAGCTTGCATTGCTTGGTAAATAGCGCCTCCATCTTTGAATACGATCGCGCCAATTCTGTTAGTCCATTGACCCAAAAAAGTTTGCAAGAGCATATGCAGGTCAATTTGACCGCGCCCATCTTGCTTTCGCAACTCTTGTTTGAATATCAGAAAACGAAAACCGAAAAGTCAGCTGGAGATTCCTTGCCATCGGTTATTCAGTTGCTAGATCAAAAACTGATTAATCTCAACCCAGATTATTTGTCATACACATTATCTAAAGCGGCACTTTCAACTTCTGTAGAAATGCTGGCTTTAGACTTTGCTCCCATTCTGCGTGTTGTGGGTTTAGCCCCAGGCATTTCGCTACCTTCAGGCGACCAAACCAATGAAGGTTTTGCAAGCGCTCATCAAATGACGCCCCTGGGAAAATCCTCTACGCCTCTAGATGTTGCGAAAGCCGCAGTCTATTTAGCCGGAGCAAATGCTGTTACAGGAACGACTTTATATGTAGATGGTGGGCAACATCTTTTGCCGTCTACACGGGATGTCATGTTTAAAACCAATTCATAAGAACAAAAAAGACAATAAATCATGCATGCCATTCTTTCCCACCCCGCCTTAGTTGATTGCCGCCGTTTATTTTTGCAGGACTACGAAATTTATATCAATATCGGTGTTCATGATTTTGAAAAGAAGGCGGAACAACGCGTTATTTTGAATGTGGACTTATACATTCCGCTTGCAATGAACACGCCGACAAATGATCAGCTAGATGAAGTGGTGGACTATGACTTTATGCGTGAAACCATTAAGGCACGGGCTTCCCAAGGCCATATTCATCTACAAGAAACATTTTGTGATGACATCGTTACGGCGATGCTTCTACATCCAAAAGTATTGGCTGCACGCGTGAGTACTGCGAAGCCGGACGTATATCCAGACTGCCATTCGGTCGGGGTTGAAGTTTTTCGTATTAAGCAAGCTTAATTAAGAGCTAAGAAAAGAAGTTAAAGATCATGGGCGATATTCGTAAAGTTATTTTCGAGGAAAACAAGCTTGAGAAAAAACTCTGTCGCTTAGTCGGTCAAGCGATTGGTGACTTTGGCATGATTGAGGATGGCGATAAAGTCATGGTGTGCGTCTCGGGCGGCAAGGATAGTTATGCCATGCTCGATATTCTCTTAAAGTTGCGTGAACGAGCGCCAATCAATTTTGAAGTGGTAGCAGTGAACTTAGATCAGAAGCAGCCTAATTTTCCTGCAGAAATTCTCCCAAATTATTTAAAGGGTTTAGGAGTTCAATATCACATTGAAGAGCAAGATACCTACAGCATTGTGAAGCGCGTCATTCCAGAAGGTAAGACAACTTGCGGATTGTGTTCCCGTTTGCGTCGAGGAATTTTGTATCGTGTTGCCGATGAGTTGGGTGCAACCAAAATTGCCCTAGGCCACCATCGTGATGACATTCTTGAGACGCTCATGCTCAATATGTTTTTTGCTGGAAAATTAAAAGGCATGCCGCCTAAATTACGCTCTGATGATGGGAAGCATATCGTCATCCGACCTATGGCTTATGTTCCTGAAAAGTTATTAGAGCGCTATGCGGCAGATATGAGTTTCCCGATTATTCCTTGCGATCTATGTGGCAGCCAGCCAAATTTACAGCGTCAGACGATGAAGCAGATGCTGCGAGATTGGGAGAAGCAATTCCCTGGCCGGGTTGAGAATCTCTTTAGATCCATGCATCACATTGTGCCGTCCCATTTAATGGATGGTGAAGCCTTTGACTTCCAAAATTTAGAGATTTCTACCCAGTTGTCTGGGATTGCCGCTAGATCTTCTGGGGACAAGGCAATTGATGAGGCCGAATTAGATGAGTTAGCCTGTGGAACCCTCATTCAGGGGACTTATAATCCCCCTTTATGAATATCGTCATATTGGCTGCGGGGCAAGGAAAGCGGATGAAATCCGCTTTGCCCAAGGTTCTGCAAACTTTGGCAGGAAAACCCCTTCTTCAGCATGTATTGAGTACTGCCTTAGACCTCCAAGGTAAAGCATCAAAAAACGGCCCTATTGTTGTTGTAGGACATGGTGCTGCAGATGTAAAAGAATTCTTGGCTAATACCAGCCAGACAAACCCTGCCTTTGGCAAAGTGAGCACGGCGCTGCAAGCCGAACAAAAAGGCACAGGCCACGCATTGCTGCAAGCGCTCCCAAAATTAGATATTCAAGAGCCAACTTTGGTTCTGTACGGAGATGTGCCGCTTACTAGCAAAAAAACTTTGAGTAAGTTAGCAAAGTTAGCCGATGGTGTGCGCGGTAAAGATTGTGCATTGGCACTATTGACTCAGAACTTAAGCAATCCAACGGGTTATGGCCGTATCGTGCGCGACGCTGATGGTTCAGTGCAAGAGATTGTCGAAGAAAAAGATGCAACGCTTGTACAAAAGGCAATTCAAGAAATTAATACCGGCATCATGGTGCTGCCAACTAATTCTCTAAAGAAATGGTTAAAGGCTTTACGTTCTAGTAATGCACAAGGCGAGTACTATTTAACGGATGTGATTGCGATGGCTGTAAAAGATGGCGTGCCTATTCGCACTACTCAAGCTGATGATGAATTTGAAACGGTTGGCGTTAATAGTCGCGATCAATTGGCTGCGCTTGAGCGAGTACATCAACTAAATATTTCTCAGCAATTAATGGATGCGGGTGTATCACTTGCAGATCCAGCACGCATAGATGTGCGCGGTACGCTCGTATGTGGCGCAGACGTATTCATCGATGTGGGTTGCGTTTTTGAAGGTGCAGTAACCCTGGCCGCTGGCACAAAGATTGGCCCTTATTGCGTAGTGCGTAATAGCGCGATTGGTAAAGGTGTAGCGGTACACGCTTATAGCCATTTAGATGGCGCTAAAGTTGGCAATCAATCCGTCATTGGTCCTTATGCGCGTCTACGACCTGGCGCTGATTTAGCAAATGATGTTCATATTGGTAACTTCGTCGAAGTGAAGAACAGCAAGATTGCTGCGAATAGCAAAGCCAATCATCTCGCTTACGTAGGTGATGCAATCGTAGGCTCCAGAGTCAATATTGGCGCTGGTACGATTACTTGTAATTACGATGGTGTCAATAAACATCAAACCATTATTGAAGATGATGTCTTTATTGGGTCAGATACACAATTAGTTGCTCCGGTCCGTGTAGGACGCGGTGCTACGCTTGGTGCAGGTACGACGCTGACAAAAGATGCGCCGCCAAATCAACTGACCGTATCTCGAGCCAAACAAGTTTCATTGCAGTGGCAACGTCCCGTGAAGAAAGTTCAAAAGACTGCAGTAAAAAAAGTGGCCAGAAAAAAAGTGGCTACTAAGAAATCTGCACCTAAATCCACAAAGGGTAAAAAATAATGTGTGGCATTGTTGGTGCGGCATCGCATAAAAATATCGTGGATGTTTTGGTAGAAGGCTTACGTCGTCTGGAGTACCGGGGGTATGACTCTTGTGGCTTTGCGGTGATTAATGCCGATGATGCTAAGCACCCCATTGAGCGTGCACGAACTACTGCAAGAGTTTCAGAGTTGGCAGAGCAGGGTAAGGAATTTCATGGCACTTTAGGTATTGCGCATACTCGCTGGGCTACTCACGGTAAGCCTGATACGCAAAATGCACATCCCCATACTTCTAATGGACTCATTGCGGTTGTGCATAACGGCATTATTGAGAACTACGAAACACTTCGTACTGAATTGAAAGCGGCTGGTTATGAATTTACTTCTGAAACAGATACGGAGGTGATCGCGCATTTAATTCACCAAGCGTATGTTGCGCAAGACAAACAAGATCTACCTGCCGCAGTACGCTCTGTTCTCCCACAGTTACATGGCGCTTATGCCATTGGTGTGATTGCACAAGATAGCCCACAGACTTTGGTTGGCGCACGCGTAGGATCACCCTTAGTTGTGGCGCTTGGTGAACATGAAAACTTTTTGGCATCCGATGCGCTGGCATTAGCAGGACGTTCGCAAGCCATGATGTATTTAGAAGAGGGCGATGTTGCTATCTTGCAAGCCGATAGCGTACAAATTATTGATCAGAGCGGTAGCGTTGTTCAAAGAGATCGTAAGGCCATGCCTGCCCAAGCAGACTCAGTGGATCTAGGCCCTTATCAGCATTACATGCAAAAAGAAATCTTTGAGCAGCCCAGGGCGATTGGCGACACCTTAGCCAATATCACCTCCTTTGGCCCTGAATTATTTGAGGCCGACCCTGAAGCGTGGAAAGCATTCGATCAAATTTTGATCTTGGCATGTGGCACTAGCTATTACTCAGCTTGCGTTGCTAAATACTGGCTTGAAGATATTGCTGGCATTCCGACGCAAGTGGAAATTGCAAGTGAATATCGTTATCGCACGACGGTACCAAATCCTAAAACCTTAATTGTGGTGGTTTCGCAATCTGGTGAAACTGCTGATACCTTGGCGGCACTGCGGCACGCCAAAGCTTTGGGTCACCCTTATACCTTGGCTATTTGTAACGTAGCAAGTAGCGCCATGGTTCGTGAAACAGGTTGGCATTTCTTGACCAAGGCTGGAGCAGAGATTGGCGTTGCTTCAACTAAGGCATTTACGACTCAGTTACTGGCCCTATATCTTTTGGCAGTTTCTGTTGCTAAGCGCTCGGGAAGAATTTCTGCGGAAAAAGAAAAAGAGTTGCTGCGTGAATTGCGCCACTTACCAAAAGCGCTGCATGCTGTTCTTGCACTTGAGCCACAAATTATTGCGTGGAGCGATGCCTTCTCTAAATGTGAGAATGCTTTGTTCTTAGGTCGTGGTCTGCACTACCCCATTGCCTTAGAAGGCGCATTAAAGCTAAAAGAAATTTCTTATATTCATGCGGAGGCTTATCCAGCCGGTGAGCTCAAGCATGGTCCATTGGCTTTGGTAACTGACAAGATGCCGGTGGTGACAGTTGCACCTAACGATGTGCTCTTAGAAAAACTCAAATCCAATATGCAAGAAGTAAAGGCAAGGGGTGGCAAACTCTACGTTTTTGCAGATCAAGATACGCAGATTGTGAGTAGCGAAGGCATTAACGTCATTCGTCTCCCTGAGCACTACGGCAGCCTCTCACCAATCTTGCATGTAGCACCCCTCCAATTGCTGGCGTATCACACGGCCTGCGCACGGGGCACTGATGTAGACAAGCCCAGAAATTTAGCCAAGAGTGTCACGGTCGAATAATTTTTCTTGGGCTTGACTCTTACTCAGACTTGTGAACAAAATTCACTATAAAAATCAGCGTGTTACAAAGTCATGATTTGAAATCTGTGGTCAAATAACTCTTGTAAAAGAGGATATTTGTTGCAAGCCATGGTTTTTTCTAAAGCACGCCTTCTGTCACGAAATTATTGGTTTCTGCTGATTACTGCAGGACTACTTTCCGCGTGCGCCGTCGGACCAGACTTTAAGCAACCAGATCCTCCAGAAACTTCTAGCTATACCGAATATCCCCTCACGCAAAAACTCACGACAGCTCCAGGTGTGCCTGGCGGTACCGATCAAGAGTTTGTTGAGGGTGCCGATATCGAAGCGCAATGGTGGGAGCTTTATAAATCCCCAGAATTAGATGTGCTCATTAAAAAAGCGCTGCAACAAAATCCTAGTCTAGGTGCTGCTGATGCAGCTCTTCGTGTGGCACAAGAAAATGTGAATGCGCAGATTGGCGGCCAATACTTCCCCGCTATTGGCTTAAATGGCGGAGCTAGTAGACAGCTGCAACCGTCGGCAATCTATGGCCTGCCTTATGGTTCTGATACTTACAATCTATATAACGCCTCAGTAAACGTAACTTATAAGTTGGATGTCTTTGGTGGTGCACGTCGTGCTGTAGAAGGTGCCAGAGCTCAAGCTGAGATTGCACAGTTTCAATTAGAAGGCGCATACCTTTCTTTGACAGCCAATATTGTTACTGGCGCTGTTCGCGAAGCGGCATTGCGAGCGCAGATGCAGGCTACAGAAGAAATTCTGAAGGCTCAAACGAATTTGGCTGAAGTGACTGAAAAGCAATTGGTAATTGGTACGGTCTCTAAAGTGGATGTGACATCGCAAAGAACTTTAGTATCGAATTCTCAAGTAGATTTATTTAATTACGAACGAAATTTAGCGTTCGCCCGTAATCAATTGGCGGTTTTGGTCGGTGAGTTACCTAGCAATGCAAACATCACTCAGTTTGATTTAAGCAAATTAAATTTGCCAGAAAAATTACCCTTATCTGTACCTTCAAACCTTGTACGTCAGCGCCCCGATGTGCGTGCTGCCGAAGCGCAACTCAAATCAACAAATGCATTAGTAGGGGTTGCAACCGCCAACTTATTGCCGCAATTTAATATCACTGGCGCCATTGGTTCAGCTGCTTTAACGAGTGCGGCTTTATTTGGTCCCAATGCAACTTTGTGGTCTATTGCTGGCGGTATCTTTCAACCCCTCTTTCAGGGTGGCCAATTATTAGCGCAACGCCGTGGCGCCATTGCAAACTACGAGCAAGCGGTTTACCAATATCAAGGCACTGTGCTGAAGGCATTTCAAGAAGTTGCCGATGCGCTCCGCGCCCTAGAGACTGGCTCACAAGCATTAAAAGCAGCTTCTGATGCTGAGCGTTATGCCTACGAAACTTTAGATTTGGTTCAGCAGCAGTACAAATTGGGTACAGCAAGTTACTTGGCCGTTTTGTATTACCAAAATCAATATCAATTAGCTAAGGTGAAATCCGTTTCTGCTCAAGCAACTCGTTTTTCAGATACCGCAGCATTATTTGCAGCACTGGGTGGTGGTTGGTGGAATCGAACTGGCCCTGCCTTTCAACCAAAAGACATAGTGAACAAAGATCAAAATGAAACTTCTGGAAAAAATTAAGACTAAGGTTCTTGCGGCAATAGTTGCCATCTGGGCATGGGTGAAGCTTAAGGCTGAAGATTGGAAGTTGCGAGACAGGGCGCTGGCTACTTGGGCAAAAGTAAAAACCTTTTGGGCTCGCATGGGTGAAAAATGGCGTAATACTAAAGCTCACAAAAAGCTGATGGCGATGGAGCCGCTGCCACGTCGTATGACCATGATGTTGTGCGGTGTCTTCCTCTTATTGGGCTTGATCTTTGGCTTTAATCAACTCAAGACCTTCATGATCAAGCATTTCATTGCTGGTATGGGTCTTCCACCTGCAACGGTTTCTACATTGGTAGTCACAACATCTGAGTGGCAGCCTAAATTAACTAGCGTTGGTAATGTACGTGCTTTTAGAGGTGTTGAGTTAAGCACCGAAGTGGGTGGATTAGTCGCAACGGTCCCGGTGAAATCCGGCCAAGATGTTAAAGAAGGTGATCTGCTCATTAAATTAAATGATGCATCAGATGTTGCTCAATTAAATTCCTTAAAAGCGATGGCTGATTTAGCAAAGGTGATTAATGAACGAGACAGACAGCAGCTAGCAATTCAAGCGATTAGTAAAAACGTATTTGATACTAGTGCAGCAGATGCCAAATCAAAGCAAGCGCAAGTGGAGCAGCAAACCGCTTTAGTGGCCAAGAAAAATCTCAAAGCGCCATTTTCTGGTCGAGTGGGAATTGTTTCTATTAATCCAGGTCAATACGTTAACTCAGGTGATAAGTTGCTGACTCTGCAAACCTTAGATCCTATCTTTGTAGACTTTAATTTGCCACAAAACAATGCAGAGCAAATTCAGGTTGGACAAGAGGTTGAGGTGACTACTGATGCATTTAAAGATGCAAGCTTTACTGGCAAGATCACCGCAGTGAGTCCAAAGGTCGATACCAATACTCGTAATATTCAAGTGGAAGCTCAGCTTGCGAATCCTGACAAGAAAATTCTTCCCGGGATGTTTGCTAACGTGAATATTAAGTTAGGTGATCAAGTGAAGTTGCTGACCCTCCCGCAAACAGCAGTCACTTATAACCCTTATGGCTCGACTGTCTTCTTGGCTAAACCTACTGGCAAGAAGGATAAGCAAGGCAAAGATGCCTTAGAGGCGCAACAAGTCTTTGTGACCACTGGCGCTACACGCGGCGATCAGGTGGCGATTCTCAAAGGTATTGATGAGGGTGCAACAGTGGTTACTAGTGGACAACTTAAGCTGAAAAACGGCACACCATTGATTATTAACAACCAGGTGCAGCCAGCAAATTCACCTAATCCAAAGCCGCAGGAATAAGTAGCTAATGAATTGGACTGACATATTCATTCGCAGGCCAGTGCTCTCACTGGTCGTGAGCGCGGTCATCTTGGTATTTGGCTTGAAGGCCATTGGTTCTCTGCCGGTGAATCAGTATCCACAGACTCAAAATGCGATTGTGACGATCACGACTGCTTACTACGGTGCTGATCCAGAAACTATCGCAGGATTTATTACGCAACCGCTTGAGGCCTCCATCGCCCAAGCGCAAGGCATTGATTACCTATCCTCTGCAAGCGTAAGCGGTGTCTCGACAATTATTGCGACGTTGAAGTTAAATTACGATTCCAATGCGGCGCTAACGCAAATCCAAACGCAAATTGGCGCGGTTAAAAACCAATTGCCACCGCAAGCTCAGCAGCCGGTATTAACTGTCCAGGTTGGTCAATCCACGGCAGCCATGTATATGGGTTTCTATAGCGATGAGATCCCAAATAATGCGATTACGGACTATTTGCTGCGCGTAGTAAAGCCCAAGCTAGATTCAGTTGAAGGCGTTCAAAATGCTGAGATCACTGGAGGTAGAAAGTTTGCTTTGCGCGCTTGGTTAGATCGTGAAAAGATGGCGGGCTTGGGTGTGGGCGCAGATGATGTTTATAGCGCGATGTCAGCTAATAACTATTTGTCTGCAGTAGGTAGCACTAAGGGCGACATGGTTGCAGTTGACTTGGTTGCCGGTACTGACTTGCATACTCTGGATGAGTTTCGTAAGTTAGTGGTTAAAAAAGATGGCGTCAATATTGTTTATCTCGACCAGGTGGCTACTGTCACCTTGGGGTCTGAGGACTACAACACCAACGTAGCCTTCAGCGGTAAAAAATCGGTCTTCATTGCCATCAAGGTTGCGCCACAGGCCAATCTTTTAGATGTGGCGCAGCGAATCCGGGATATCGTTCCAGATATACAAAAACAGTTGCCGATCGGTATGACAGGCAAGGTCGTATATGACTCCACCATGTTTATCACTAGCTCTATAGATGAGGTGGTCTCTACTTTATTAGAAGCCTTATTGATCGTGACTGTTGTGATCTATCTATTCTTGGGTAGCTATCGTGCAGTTGCGGTGCCAGTGATTGCAATGCCACTCTCACTCATTGGCACCTTCTTCTTGATGCAGGTATTGGGTTATTCAATTAATTTATTGACCTTACTTGCTTTAGTTCTGGCAATTGGATTGGTGGTTGACGACGCCATCATCGTGGTAGAAAACGTCGACCGCCATATGAAGGAAGGGAAGTCTCCCTTAGAAGCCTCCTTAATTGCTGCCCGTGAATTAGGTAGTCCAATTTTGGCAATGACGGTGGTATTGATTGCGGTCTATATTCCTATTGGCTTTCAGGGTGGTTTAACCGGTGCACTCTTTACAGAATTTGCGTTTACATTAGCTAGTGCGGTAGCGGTGTCAGGTGTGATTGCGTTGACACTCTCGCCGATGATGTGTTCCCGCATCTTTACTGAAGAGCAAGAGGCGTCACCATTTGTACAAAAGATTGATCGAATCTTTGATAAGGTGCATCACAGCTATCAAAGTACTTTGCGTGATTTATTGACTACCTGGCAAGTGATTATTGTGATGGGTGTCATCCTGTTGGGCGGCGTTGCGTATCTCTATGCCACTGCTCGTGCAGAGCTTGCTCCTACAGAAGACCAGGGCATTGTTTTGATGCAGGCTTCTGGACCGCCAAACAGTACCGTCAATCAAATGCAGACTTATGCAGATCAGATTTATCAAATCTCAAGTGCAGAGCCTGAGTACGAACAAATGTTCCAAATCACCAGCCCAACGAGTAGCTTTGGCGGCGTCTTGTTAAAAGACTGGGGCGAGCGTAGTCGTAATGCCACCAAGTTCCAAGAAGATATGCAGCAAAAGTGGAATACGATCGCCGGTGCCAGGGTGGCGGCATTCCAGTTCCCAGCATTGCCTGGAGCACAGGGTTTGCCTGTGCAGGTGGTGATTAATACCACAGAGTCATATGATCAATTAAATGAAGTATCTCTAGCGGTTTTGGATAAGGCGCGTCGGAGCGGAAACTTCTTCTTTGTGGATTCAGATCTCAAGATTGATAAGCCCCAAGATGTTTTAGTGATTGATCGCGAAAAAGTGGCGGCCTTAGGAATGACGCAACAACAAGTGGGTTCTGCACTATCAGCTGCCTTAGGAGGTGGATACGTCAATTACTTCTCTGTTTCTGGCCGTTCATACAAAGTGATCCCACAAGTAAAACAAGTCGATCGCTTAAACCCAGATCAGATTTTGGATTACTACATTCGCACTCCAAGTGGTGCGATGATTCAGGCGCGCACGATCGCTAGCATCAAGCAGAAGGTGGTTCCACAATCGATCAATCACTTTCAGCAATTAAATTCAGCAACGATTTCGGGTGTTAGTACACCATTTATTTCACAAGCTGATTTGCTGGAGTTCATGCGCCAGACTTTGAAAGAAGTGGCGCCTAATGGCTATAGCATGGACTATGCGGGCCCTTCGCGTCAGTTCATGGCGGAGTCGGGCGGCTTCTTAGTCACTATGTTCTTTGCGATTCTGATTGTGTTCTTGGTGCTGGCCGCTCAATTTAATAGCTTCCGCGACCCGATTGTGATTTTGGTATCTGTTCCGTTGGCATTGTTCGGTGCGCTAATCTTTATCAATCTCGGCTTTACTACGCTCAACGTCTATACCCAGGTAGGCTTAGTGACGCTGATGGGCTTGATTAGTAAGCATGGCATCTTGATTGTGGAATTTGCTAATGAATTGCAAGAGGCGGGGCGCAGCAAGCTCGATGCGATCATTGAGGCTAGTAGCGTTCGTTTAAGGCCTATTTTGATGACTACTGCAGCGATGGTGCTTGGCGTGTTGCCTTTGGTAATTGCCTCAGGCGCAGGCGCAGCGGGCCGTAAATCCATGGGAATTGTGATCTTCACTGGATTATCTATCGGCACTTTGTTCACATTGTTTGTGGTTCCAGCGATGTATTTGCTAATGGGCGCTGATCACCACCAAAACAAATTTAAGCAGCAATAAAAACAGACTACTTAATAATATTGAGTTGTTTCTCGGCAATATTATTAAAGTCTGTTTCTGCTTCTAGGCGTTTTAGCCAAGCGTCGACATTTTTTAAGTTTGGACGTGGGCCAGTTTTATCTGGGAAAGTTTCGTTGAGCAAAATCCAACGGCCAACGCAAAGTCCGAGAGCAATATCGCCGATATTAAATCTCTGCCCTGAGCAATACGCTTGATTCGCGAGAGTGGTATCAAGCAAACTCAATAAGTTATTAGCGTCCTCGTAACCCTTTTTAATTGCTTGGTAGTTACGTTCATTTTCAGGAACCCGCGTCAATCCTAAAAACGGTGTGCGCAATGCAGGCCATAAGCTACCTACTTGCCAATCCAGCCATTTTTCTGAACCATACTGACTAGTAATATCGCTTGGGAAACGTCCATTCTTATCGTGCTGGCGGATGAGATAACGCATGATGGTATTCGATTCCCAAAGGACGATATCCCCGTCTTCTAGGGTCGGTACGAGTCCATTTGGGTTGAGTTTTAAAAACTCGGGTGTTCGGTTTACTCCAAAGTGAAGACCTGCATCAATACGCTCAAAGTCTTTGCCTTCTTCAAGTCCAAGTTCTGCAAGACACCATAATACTTTTTGAACATTGATGGAACTTTTGCGACCCCATAGACGTAGCATGGCTATCCTTCTTGTATTTGAACTTGAATTAAGAAATTTTAATTTCGGCTAAATCAAGACCAACAAATTTACTGCGCGCAAAAATGAGCGGCTCTTTGTCGGGATGATTTTTTAAATTGAGTACCTTGGCAACAATAATGTTGTGGTCTCCACCAGTGTGTACTGATACTGTTTCACATTCGTAATAAGCAACGCAATCATTGATTTGACAAAGTCCACTATTAGCAACTTGGTGGTCGATGCTAGCAAACTGATCTAATTTCACAGTTGCAAAATGCATTGCTAAATCTTCTTGCGAGCGTTCCAGTACATGAATGAGGTGCTTCTTGCCTAATTCCACCCAAGGCATTAAACGCGAATGCTTCTTCAGGCTCCAAAGAATGAGTGGAGGCTCTAGAGAGACGGTATTAAAAGAGCTGATGGTAATGCCATGATGATTCTGTTCTTCATCAAGACAGGTAATGACCGTGACCCCGGTTGCAAAAGAGCCAAAGCCTTTGCGTAGCTCTTGTGATGTAAATGGGGTCATCTGTACTTTTACTTAGTTTCAGGAGTGATCGTGGTTCCAGGAATTGGAATCAAGATTTCATTTTCATCAGCTTTTACGCACTTAAAGCGATATTCTTTGCCAGCTTTTGAAAGAAAGCTAGCGCCCTGGTAAAAGTCATCCCGACAAGTGGTCGTTGCGAAGTCCATAACGTCTTGTGGATCAGCGCTAGAGCTAATGAGACGCATATTGCCCATAGACATATTGAGCTGGGTTGAGGAGCAGCCAACCAGTAGCAAGCCAGAAACTGAAGTTAATAGTAGAATTTTTTTCATGGAAACCTCCATAATCATCAATGCTCGTTAGGATAAACCTATTACGCATTTGTTGCGGGGAAATGCTCCGCTCTAAAAGGAAGAGACATGTTTAAGGCTATTTTGGTAAATAAGGATGAACAGGGCTATCGCGCCGAATTGGCGCAGGTCGATGAGGCCAGCCTGCCTGAGGGTGAAGTGAAGGTTCAGGTGCAGTATTCCACCCTGAACTACAAGGATGGCCTCGCAATTACTGGCAAAGGTCCCGTTGTGCGAAATTTCCCGATGGTTCCTGGAATTGACTTTGCCGGAGAGGTTTTGGAGAGCAGTAGCCCTGACTTTAAGGTTGGCGATATGGTGCTTCTCAATGGCTGGGGTGTTGGTGAGGCGCATTGGGGCGGATTGGGTCAATTGGCCCGGGTGAAGGCCGACTGGCTCATTCATCTACCTCAAGGCCTCACTGCCAAGCAGGCTCTGGCAATAGGGACTGCCGGCTATACCGCGATGTTGTGTGTCATGGCCTTGCAGTCCCATGGCCTAAAGCCAAGTGATGGCGAGGTATTGGTGACGGGTGCTGCAGGCGGCGTAGGTAGCTTTGCGATTGCCCTCTTGAGTAAGTTGGGATTTAAGGTGGTGGCAAGTACTGGACGCATGGCAGAAGCGGATTATTTAAAGCAACTGGGCGCTACCGAAGTGATTGATCGCGCGACTTTATCTGCTCCTGGTAAACCGTTGGCAAAAGAACGCTGGGCAGCTGTTGTGGATAGCGTTGGCAGTCATACCTTAGCTAATGCCTGCGCACAAACTAAGAGTGACGGCGCAGTCGCTGCATGTGGTCTTGCCCAGGGTATGGACTTTCCATCCTCTGTCGCACCTTTCATTTTGCGCGGTGTGACTTTGTACGGCATCAACAGCGTCACGGTCCCAAGAGCTAAGCGGATTGCCGCTTACGAGCAATTAAGCAAGTTGGTTGATTTAAAAACACTCGATGAAATTTCTCATGAAATCAATCTTGAAGATGCTTTGAAATATGCACAAGAATTGATGGCAGGTAATGTTCGTGGGCGCGTGATTGTGAACGTCAACACATAATTTTTTAAAGAACAATATGAATAAAAAAATTCCGCTCCCTTCGGAAAGCGCTATCCATTACCCCTTAGGCGATGTATTGCCAGAATTGGGTAGCAGCATTGAGGTAGCGCCAGGAGTGCGTTGGCTCAGAATGAAGCTGCCATTTGCTTTAGATCATATTAATTTATGGCTCTTGCGCGATGAAATTGATGGCATTGCCGGATGGACTATTGTGGACTGTGGGATTGCCAATGATGAGACGCGAGACTCATGGGAGAAAATTTTTGCCACCCAGCTGGAAGGCTTACCAGTATTGAGGGTGCTCGTCACGCACATGCATCCAGACCATGTGGGTTTATCTCAGTGGCTATGTGAAAAGTGGAAGGTACCCCTCTGGATTTCTATGACCGACTTTCTCACAGCTCAGTGGTTGAGTCATAAGGAAGGTGGCGCTGCAATTGGCGCTCGTGCTGGCGGTGGAGGATCTGCAGACCATTTTCAAAAACATGGTTTATCAGCACCAGAGGATTTAGAAAAAATTCGGGGGCGTTCGAATTACTATAGCAATATGGTGCCCGGCGTACCAAGACAATATCGCCGCATCATGAATGGTGAAATTATTTTGATTGGTGGCAGAGGTTGGCAAGTCATCATGGGGTATGGTCATGCGCCAGAGCATGCATCGCTCTTTTGTAAAGAGATTGGGGTTCTGATCTCTGGCGATATGTTGTTGCCACGAATTTCAACAAACGTGAGCGTCTTTGATGCAGATCCGGATGCAGATCCGTTAGGTCTTTATCTTGCCTCTTTGGATGAATACTTGCCTTTGCCTGATGAAACTTTAGTGCTGCCTTCCCATGGCAAACCATTTACCGGCATGAAGCCCCGCATTGGTCAACTCAAACAGCATCATGATGAGCGCTTAGCTGAAACGCTTGGCGCATGTGAAAAACCGGCAACTGCTCGAGAGATTGTGCCGGTTTTATTTAAGCGGGAATTAGATATTCACCAACTCACCTTTGCGATGGGTGAAGCTATTGCTCATCTGAATTACCTACTTCGTCGAGGTAAGTTGCATCGCCAGCTTTGCGACGACGGCGTGTTGCGGTTTTCCGTGGTTTAGCACTTGCTTTAGCCTCTGCGGCTTCAGTTGGGTTGCTGGCTGCTGCACTGGCGGCAGACACTGCATCACCAAATGACTTGAGAGCCATCATGGTGGCGTGTTGAACTTCAAGGCCTTGGATGGTCGATTTGAGGATGTTCAGATTCAGATTGAGCCAGTTTTCAACGCTCTTAAGGTCCTTAATTCGTTTTTCAAGCTCATCTACATCGAGTCCCGGAAACGCTGAACCAAAGCCCCCTGCAGCCTTAGAAGCGTCGGCGGTAAAGGGAAATTGCCCAGCCTGTCCAGCCGCGCCTTGTCCCCACATCGTTTTAAACATTTCAAGACTTTGATTGAATTCTGGAATGGTTCCAAACATAAGGGCTCCGGGGTAAATGAAAAGTGGCTTTTCCAATAGAATAAGGGATTCTAGAGATTATTCCCGGTTAAATAATGCAATTTAATGGTTTATCCCAGCCTTATACGCGTGGTCAGCAACTCCCTGAGCTGCTGAAGCAGCGCATTCTTATTTTGGATGGGGCCATGGGAACGATGATTCAGCAGTACAAACTGTCTGAAGATGATTATCGGGGTCTCCCTGCAAATACCCGCTTTGCCGATCACCCGGGTGATCTCAAAGGCAATAATGAATTATTGGTATTAACTCAGCCACATATCATCAGCAAAATTCACGAGCAGTATTTGGATGCTGGCGCTGACATTATTGAGACCAATACTTTTGGTGCAACATCCGTTGCGCAAGAAGATTACAAAATGCCTAGCTTAGCTCGCGAAATGAATGAAGTTTCAGCTAGACTGGCTAAGGCAGCTTGCGATAAGTACAGCACGCCAGATAAGCCGCGCTTTGCTGCCGGCGCTATTGGGCCAACACCAAAGACCGCCAGCATTTCTCCTGATGTGAACGATCCTGGTGCGCGTAATGTGACCTTCGATGCGTTACGCGCCTCCTATCGCGAGCAGATTGAGGGGCTCTTTGCAGGTGGTGTTGATTTATTTCTGGTCGAAACAATTTTCGATACCCTCAATGCTAAAGCCGCCTTATTTGCTTTGGATGAATTTTTTGAAGAGACTGGCGAACGTTTGCCAGTGATGATTTCTGGAACCGTGACCGATGCATCGGGACGAATTCTTTCTGGTCAAACGGTTGAAGCATTTTGGAATAGCTTGCGTCACATTAAACCACTGACCTTCGGTTTGAATTGCGCTTTAGGTGCCGCACTCATGCGCCCCTATATTGCAGAGCTTGCACGAATCTGTGATGCCGCAGTATCTTGCTATCCCAATGCGGGTTTACCTAATCCTATGAGTGATACCGGATTTGATGAAACTCCAGACATTACCTCAAGCCTGGTAGATGGTTTTGCTAAGGATGGTTTGGTCAATCTGGTAGGTGGTTGCTGCGGCACGACGCCTGATCACATCCGTGCAATTGCAGATGCAGTTGCTAAACGCAAGCCTCGCGCTTTTTATCGTGAAGATACTGAGGCTGCAGCATGAGTAAGCTTAATCAGAATCCATTGTCAGCTATGAAGCTCTCGGGTCTAGAGCCGTTTAATGTGACTGCCGATGTGGGCTTCGTCAATATTGGTGAGCGCACGAACGTCACGGGCTCCAAAGCGTTTTCTCGCATGATTTTGAATAATCAATTTGATGAAGCGCTCGTAGTAGCTCGTCAACAAGTTGAAAATGGTGCACAGGTCATCGATATTAATATGGATGAGGCGATGCTCGATTCTGAAGCGGCGATGACGCGCTTCCTAAACTTGATTGCCTCAGAGCCTGATATTGCTCGAGTACCTATCATGATCGACTCCTCAAAATGGAGTGTGATTGAGGCGGGCCTGAAATGTATTCAAGGCAAGCCGATTGTAAATTCGATTTCCTTAAAAGAAGGCGAAGAGCCTTTTAGAAAGCAAGCCCGCTTAATTCGTCGCTACGGTGCTGCTTCTGTGGTGATGGCTTTTGATGAAGTCGGTCAAGCCGATACCTTTAAGCGCAAGACAGAAATCTGCCAACGCTGCTATGACATTCTGGTAAATGAAATTGGCTTTCCTGCAGAAGATATTATTTTTGATCCTAATATTTTTGCGATTGCTACAGGCATTGAAGAGCATGACAATTACGCGGTAGATTTTATTAATGCCACACGCTGGATTAAAGAAAATCTTCCGGGCGCTAAAGTTAGCGGCGGCGTTTCTAATGTGAGCTTCTCTTTCCGCGGCAATGATCGTGTACGTGAGGCTATTCATACCGTTTTCCTGTATCACGCCATCAAGGCCGGCATGGATATGGGTATCGTAAATGCTGGCCAGCTGGGTGTATATGCCGATTTAGATCCAGAGCTGCGTGAGCGCGTTGAGGATGTTGTCCTCAATCGCTTTAAAGAAAAAGATGGAAAAACGCCAACAGAGCGTTTATTGGATATTGCTGATCAATTTAAGGGTGGCGGCGCTAAGCAAGTAGAAAACTTAGTTTGGCGTGAAGATCCAGTACGCGAGCGCTTAACGCATGCGCTTGTCCATGGCATCACCACTTTTATCGAAGAAGATACCGAAGAGCTGCGCGCGCAAATTATGGGTGCAGGTGGTCGACCTATTGAGGTTATTGAAGGCCCGCTCATGGATGGCATGAATGTCGTTGGCGATTTATTTGGTGAAGGCAAGATGTTCTTGCCGCAAGTAGTCAAAAGCGCTCGAGTCATGAAGCAGGCTGTAGCTATTCTGATTCCTTATATTGAGGAAGAGAAGCGTTTACATATTGCTGGAGGTGGCGAAGCAAAAGCCAAAGGCAAGATTGTGATGGCCACCGTGAAGGGTGACGTACACGATATTGGCAAGAACATCGTAACCGTGGTCTTGCAATGTAATAATTTTGAAGTAGCTAATATGGGTGTGATGGTTCCTTGTGCAGAAATTTTGAAGCGCGCCAAGGAAGAGAAGGCCGATATTGTTGGTCTCTCAGGCTTAATTACTCCTTCACTTGAAGAGATGACTTACGTTGCGCAAGAGATGCAACGCGATGACTACTTCCGCGAGCGTCAAATTCCATTGATGATTGGTGGTGCTACAACATCACGCGTTCATACTGCAGTCAAGATTGCCCCGCACTACGATGGCCCAGTGGTTTATGTGCCAGATGCATCACGCTCAGTATCGGTGGCTTCTAGCTTGCTCTCAGACGAGAGTGCAAAAAAATTCATACAAGATTTGCGCGATGACTATGTTCGTATTCGTGAGCAACATGCGAATAAAAAAGCTGCACCTACTATTTCATTAGAAGCTGCGCGTAAAAATCGCGAGCTCATTGATTGGTCTACTTATGTCCCTGAGAAGCCCAAGTTTATTGGCCGCCGCATCTTTAAAAACTTTGCCCTCAGTGATATTGCGAAGTACATCGACTGGACACCATTCTTTCAGACCTGGGATTTAGCAGGCAAGTTCCCAGCCATTTTAGATGATGAGGTGGTCGGAGTTGAGGCACGCAAAGTATTTGAAGATGCTAAGACTTTGCTAGAAAAGCTAATCAAAGGCCAATGGCTGCAAGCCGATGCAGTCGTCGCTTTTTATCCTGCGAATGCAGTTGGTGACGATATTGTTTTGTATAGCGATGAAGCTCGCGAGCACCCATTGTTTGTTTGGCATAACTTACGTCAACAAGCTGAGCGCCCTGTCATTGACGGCGTTCGCCGCCCAAATCGTTGTCTTGCGGATTATGTTGCTCCCAAGGATTCTGGTGTAGCCGATTACTTAGGTTGCTTTGCTGTTACGACCGGTCACGGTGTTGAGAAAAAGGTTGAAGAGTTTCAAGCCAAACATGACGACTACAGCGCAATCATGTTGAAGGCTTTAGCCGATCGCTTGGCTGAGGCTTTTGCTGAGTTGATGCACCATCGCGTTAGAACCGATTTGTGGGGCTATGCTACCGATGAGATTCTGACCAGCGATCAAATGATCAACGAAGAATATCGCGGTATTCGTCCAGCCCCTGGGTATCCTGCATGCCCAGCGCATGAGGTGAAACAAGATTTATTACGCGTGATGGGTTCTGAAGATATTGGTATGACTTTGACCGAATCGATGGCTATGAATCCTGCCTCTAGCGTAAGTGGCTTCTATTTAGCACATCCTGATGCGCGCTACTTTAATGTTGGTAAGTTATCAGCAGACCAGGTGGAAGACCTGGCGCTACGCCGCGGCGAATCGATTGAAGATGTACGCCGTCAGCTATCGAGCTCCTTAGATTAAACGCCCCACATGACGGGTTCGTCTTTGGCCTTGCTTTGCTTCATTAACTCCAGGAATGGGTAAGCTCTTTGGCCTAGGCGATCTGCTAGTTTGGGTTTGTCCTTCGGTTCGTCGGCCTGATCTTTGGTCTGCGAGCGCTCTTCAAGGTCTTTCAGAATGGCGGTTTCTAGGGCAGTAATGTAAGCAGGTAGCTGCTCCACCGTCAAAATTCCCCTGGGCTCTATTGGGCGCCCCAAGATATCAAAAATCCGCAGGGTCAAATCAGCCAGCATGATGACATCTGGACCTGCTTTTGAACGAAATTGATAGATCATTTCGATAGCTTACCACCTGATAAACTCACTGTTCTATGTTGTTGACCAATAAAAATCGATTAATTGAGATGCTCGGCAGAGCCTTGCAGGAGCTCGCTCAAGAGCGAGGCCTTGGCGACGTGCCGCAGCCCCATTTAGAGCGGCCAAAAGCGGTAGATCACGGCGACGTGGCCTGCAATATCGCCCTGCAACTTTCCAAGGCATGGAAACTGAACCCCAGAGATTTGGCACAGGCTCTCGTAGAGCGCTTGCAAAAGCAGCCTGGCTTTCACCAGCTGATTGCTTCTTGTGACATTGCCGGTCCTGGCTTCATCAACTTTCGACTTAGTAATGCAGCTAAAACCGGGGTAGTGACCGAAATTTTGTCGACAGGGCCCCAGTTTGGTCAGATCCCAAGCGGCCAGGGTCCCGTTGCTAGTGCCATGATTGAGTTCGTTTCTGCAAATCCTACGGGACCGCTTCACGTCGGTCACGGCAGGCAAGCCGCCTTGGGTGATGCATTGGCCAATCTACTAGCGACGCAAGGCATCAAAGTTCATCGTGAGTTTTATTACAACGATGCTGGCGTACAAATTGCTAATCTGGCTTTATCTGTTCAGGCGCGCTTAAAAGGCTTAAAGCCTGGTGATGCAGCTTGGCCTGAGCAAGCTTACAACGGCGAATATATTACGGAAATTGCCGCAGCCTTTAAAGCCTCTGATCAATATCAAGATGATCTTGAGGCAATCCGTCAATTTGCAGTTGCTTATTTACGCAATGAGCAAGATATTGATTTAAAAACATTCGGCGTGAAGTTTGATTGCTATTACTTAGAGTCTTCTTTGTATACCGATGGTAGCGTTGCACAAATCGTTGAAGATTTACAAAGCATTGGTAAAACTTATGAAGGCGAAGGCGCTCTCTGGCTAAAGACGACAGATGATGGCGACGATAAAGATCGTGTCATGCGCAAATCCGATGGCAGCTTTACTTACTTTGTTCCTGATGTGGCGTATCACGCTAGCAAATGGAAGCGTGGCTTCGAAAAAGTAATTAATGTGCAAGGTAGTGACCATCATGGCACGATTGCTCGCGTCCGCTCAGGCTTACAGGGCGTGGCTCAAAAGCGCGGTTGGGATATTCCGAAGACCTATCCTGATTATGTATTACACAAGATGGTGACAGTGATGCGCCATGGTGAAGAGGTCAAAATTTCTAAGCGTGCAGGCTCTTACGTTACCGTACGTGATTTGGTTGAATGGTCAGGAGGGGTTACTCCTGAAATGACTCCAGAAGAAAAAGAGGTATCACTTCAGCGTGGACGCGATGCAGTGCGATTCTTTTTAATTTCACGCAAAGCAGATACTGAATTTGTTTTTGATATTGATTTGGCGCTCCAGCAAAATGATGAGAATCCCGTCTTTTATGTGCAATATGCATATGCTCGGATTAGTTCAATCTTGCAGCAGTGGGGTGGTCAAACTTCTGATTTAGCAACAGCAGACTTATCCCTGCTCGATAGCAAGGCATCTGATCATTTGTTAAGACGCTTGGCCGAGTATCCGGAGGTATTAACTGACGCTGCAGCCGACTTGGCGCCACATGCTTTAGCCTTTTATTTACGTGACTTGGCAGGGGATTTCCATACCTTCTATAACGCTGATCGTGTTTTGGTGGATGATCAGAATTTGAAGTTAGCCCGTTTGGCGCTTCTTTCTGCAACCCGCCAAGTATTACAAAATGGTTTGAAAGTATTAGGGGTATCCGCTCCAGCGAAGATGTAGTAGCGGTGAATGCAGTGAAAATGTAAGATGAGGGAATCATGAAAAAACCGAATCAGCAAACTGGCTTCATACAGCACTCCCATAGCAATGCTCAATACGGTGGGACGATTCTAGGTTTTATTCTAGGTCTAGGCGCTGGATTAGGAATTGCATTTGTAATCGCCTTTTATCTTTCTAAAAATACGCCACAAGAAAGACCGGGCGTTCGCGCCCCTAATTTACCGCTCAATATTATTAAGCCAGCAGCCCCATCTGCTGAGGGCGAATCTGTTAGCCCAGCTGAACCAGTAGATTTGAATAAACCCCTACAGGGCAAATCAAGTCCGAGTCCTGCAGCCGATCCTATCGGCGATTTAGTGAATAGCAAAAAGTCAGCCGATAGCTCTGCAGCTACAAAGTCAGATGCCCTGTACTACTTGCAAGTTGGAGCATTTTCGAAGCGTGCAGATGCAGATGCACAAAAAGCAAGCTTAGCTATACAAGGTATTCAGGCTTCGTTAAGTGAAGTGACTAGCGAAGGCAACAGTTTATGGAGGGTCCGCGTCGGCCCCTACGGCAGTTCAGAAGAAAGCAACCCTGTGCGTGATAAGTTGAACGGCATGGGCATTAAACCAACCCTTATTAAAACTAGTAAATCATGATTTCAATTAGCAAAAGATTCTTTACCGTATTGACCTTGCTTTGTTTAAGTGGGGCTGCTATTGCACAAAGCCAAAAGATTGAAGAGGGTTTTGATTATCGGGTTTTACCGATTCCTCAGCCCGTGGAAACTAAAGGCAAAGTCGAGGTTATTGAGTTCTTTTGGTATGGTTGCCCGCATTGCTATGACTTTGAGCCAGAGCTGAGTAGTTGGGTAAAACGTCAGCCTAAGGATGTTGTATTCAAAAGAGTGCCCGTTGCGTTTCGGGATGACTTTATGCCACATAGTCAGCTTTTCTATACGCTTGAATCGCTTGGTAAGGGTGACGCACTGAATGAAAAAGTGATGTACGCCATGCATAAAGAAAATAAGCGCCTCTTAACCGAAACGGAAATTGCTGACTGGGCTGCATCTCAAGGCATTGATCGCAATACGTTTTTGGCTACCTACCGGTCATTTGCAGTGACTTCAAAAGCCCGCGTAGCAAAGCAGCTAGCCGAAGCTTATCGCATTGATGGCGTCCCAACGATTGTGATGCAGGGAAAATATGTCACCTCACCATCGATTGCTGGTACTAAGGCCAAAGCGCTTGCCGTAATGGACTATCTCGAAGAAAAAATCCGTAAAGATAAATACAAGTAAAGCTTAGATTTTTACAAAGCGACGGACAATCCAAAAATACAATGGATAAGGCAGGATTCTGAGGAATTTTAAGAATCCTGAAAATCGTTTTGGAAAGTGAATATCAAATTCACCCTTTTCAATCCCGGATAAAATTTCAGAAGCGGCTTGATCCGCAGTAATTAATGCAGGCATTTCAAAATCATTTTGAGCTGTTGCCTCTGTAGCAACAAAGCCTGGTGAGATCATGTGAACGCTGACTCCTTGTGGCAATAAGTCGTAATACAAAGTCTCGCAGAAGTTGATAATGCCCGCCTTGCTGGGTCCGTATGCCAGGGCTTTTGGTAGTCCACTATAGCCAGCTACACTGCCCACAATCGCGATATGGCCCGCATGTTCTCTCAGCATCCCTGGCAATACTGCCGCTACTGCTCTCATAGGCCCTAAAAGATTGGCGTCAATTGTCTGTTCCGCAATGTAGATATCAAAGTTATCGGCGCGCAAGGGAACATACATGCCGGATACAAAGAGGAGAAGATCTACACCGCCCCAATTTTTTAGAATATTTTGATGGGCGGATGTCATTTGCCCTTGAATAGTTACATCCAGCGGCAAGATGAGAGTTTGCTCTGGTTTGGCGGTCCGAGCAATTTGCTCGAGACGCTCTTGACGACGACTTGAAAGCGCCACTTTGGCGCCCAATTTGAGTAGTGCATTGGCACAGGCTTCACCAATGCCGCTAGAGGCGCCAATGATCCAAACGCGCTTACCAGAGAAGTTATCGATACCTAATTGCTTCATGCGCTTAGAGCATCAGCTGAGGGTGTGGGAGCATCGTGGCTCAAAGTAAATTGCACAACATCAATATTACGCTCTGAGAATCCAGCGGAGCAATACATCAGGTAGAAATTCCAAAGTCGGATAAATGCCTCATCAAAGCCGAGTTGTCTAACTTCTTGCAATTTTTGATTAAAACTGTCTCTCCAAATACAGAGTGTTTTGGCGTAATCAGCGCCGAATGCAAATTCTGCTTCGACTTTTAAGCCAGCTTGCGCAGCGCTCGCCCTAAAGCTTGTGCGAGATGGAAGCATGCCCCCTGGAAAGACATATTGCTGAATAAAGTCGGTGTTATGTCGATACCGCTCAAAAAGTTCTTCAGCTATCACAATAGTTTGAATGCAGGCTTTACGACCCGCCTTGAGACGTGCGGCAATCGTTTGAAAATATTCTGGCCAGTGTTTTTCGCCAACGGCTTCGAACATTTCAACAGAGACGATTCCATCGAATTGTTCCTGACAGTCACGGTAGTCTTGAAGACGCACTTCAAAGGATGTGGTTTGTCCGCTAGAGGCTTGAATATTATTTAAGCGCATATCAGCAAATGCTTTTTGCTCAGTAGATAAGGTCAGACCTGTGATGGCAACATTGCTATGAAGTGCTTGTTCCATTACGCCACCCCATCCACAGCCGATTTCAAGGATATGGTCAGTTACTTTGGTGTCTATCGAATTGAGGATGCGCGCAATTTTTGCACGCTGTGCATCTGCAAGGGATTGCTGATCACCCTCAGAAAACCAGGCGCTTGAATAACTCATAGTGGGATCAAGCCATAGGGTATAAAAAGCATTTCCTAGGTCGTAATGTGCATGGATATTTTTACGACTGCCTGATTTGGTGTTATCTCTTAGCCAATGTTTAATGCGATAAAAAAGTGAGCCATACCAGTTGCCATAAATGGCTTTCTCCAAAATTGTTCGATTCCGAATCGCTAGCTCTAGGAGGGCCTTCAGATCAGGAGTATTCCATTGCCCGCGAATATAGCTTTCAGCAAAGCCAATATCGCCATGAGACATGACTTGCTTAAATACTGACCAATCCAAAATATGTATTTCAGCATGCAGCGCATCGGCAGGATTACCAAACTCTTTTCTTTCCTGATTCGGCAAGGTGATTTTCAGGTGGCCGCTACGCAATTGCGATAGGAGCTGCAATAGAGCTTCAGCGCTAAATCGATATTGCTTTGAAGATTGTTCTTGTGGCCGAGCAAAATTCAGGCGAGAGAGTAAGGATTGTCCAGGGCGATTCATCGGCTAACTTCGAATTCAGGAGGTTTAGGTTTTGAGTTAAAGGGTACACCCTTTAGCCATAATTTCAACGCTTGCCAGTGGATTCGGAAAATCACACCTAAGCTCATTAAGGGGTGGCTGCTAAAGGCTAAATAGAGATTGGCGCGGCTGAGCGGCCGGCTTTGGCCACTAATGCTGGTATTGATTAAAGGATATCCATCCTCATGGAGTTCTATTCGGCATACAGAGTGGCAACCCGAACTGCTTTCGTGAGGAAAGAGGAAGCGGAAATGGTATTCCCCGCGGATCTCGCAAAATGGAGAGACATGAAACACCTTTTTGCTAGTCAATGTCTCGCCTGAGCGGAGTGCATTACCAGAATCCTTGTGGAGTAAATAGCAGTGCCGTTCACCAAAAGTGTTATTTACCTCGGCTAATACTGCTTGAACCTGCCCATTTGCACCAGTACAAATCCAAAAACTCACAGGATTAAATACATAGCCTAAAATCCTTGGAAAAGTTTGTAACCAAATTTCTCCATCTATATTGCTTACTTGGTTTTCCTTTAGAACCTTTTCAATCCATGCCAAGCTATTGTCTTCGCCTTGACCGTGATCCTTATCAAAGAAGGAAACTAAGCCAAAGCGATTATCTTTGAGCCCACGTTCATTGAGGAGGTCAGAATTTTGACTGCGGGCCCGCATGGGAATGGAGACTGTGAAAACACCATATCCAAAAGCATTTGGCGCCGGGCGAAAGCGGCGATGCTTTACAACTCCAAAGTTAATCTTTGGTTGATTCATTTATTGAGCATCTTGCTTAGGACTATTTTTAATGGGTGAGCGCAGGCTTTCCAGTAAGGCTTCTGCAACCAACTCACCAGAGCGCAATCCATCTTCATGAAATCCGAATCCAGTCCACGCACCGCAATACCAAATAGAGGAGTTGCCTTGTATCAGCGGCAATTCTTTTTGTGCTTGGATGGCGCTCATATCAAAAACAGGATGCGCGTAATGAATTTCTTGGTGCACTAGTTTTGGGTCAGGATCGGTTAATGGATTCAGGCTAACAATGATTTGCAAATCTTTAAATTCTGGTGGCAGAGGCTGCAAACGATTAATGAGATAGTTCACACTGACGTGTTGTTTTGCTGATGGCATAGCGCCAGATTTAGCGGTGTAATTCCAAGCCGCCCAACAACGTTTCGCTGAGGGTAAAAAACGAATATCAGTATGTAGAATCGCACGATTCTTTTGATAGGGAATAGCGGCGAGAATATTTCTAGCATCTTGTTGTATTCCGTGAACTAAATCAAGAGATTGATCGCTATGGCAAGCCATCACCACCTCATCAAACCATGCTGAGCCAGACTGCGTGATTACTTCAGCTTGCGCTCCCCCATCCTTACTAGCATTCACGCGCAGAACGGCCTCACGTTGAATGGTGACTTGATGCTTTTCTAAGGCATCTACAAGGCGTTTGACATATTCACGTGATCCCCCAGTAACCGTTAGCCACTGAGGACGATTTTGGATTTGCAGCAAGCCATGATTATGGCAAAAACGCACCATAGTTTGAATCGGAAATTCCAGCATTTGCTCAACAGAGCAAGACCAAATAGCGCCAATCATGGGTAAAAAGTAATTCTCTCTGAAGCTTTGACTAAAGCGATTGCGATCTAAGAAGTTAGCGATCGACTCATCTGGCTCAGCATAGTGATGGCCCGCTTCAATTTGCTTATTCGCTAATTGAGTGGCCATTCGATTAAATCGCAGAATGTCGTAGGCCATTCTCCAGAAAGAAGGCGATAGTAGATTTCTTCGTTGACCAAAGAATGAGTTGAGATCATTACCAGCCCATTCAATGGTGTCAGGTTTCTGAGATTTTTCAGAGCTCTCAATCGAAACAGAAAAAGACATTTCTGAAAGTGCAATAGGAACTTGAATTTCTTCAAAGAGTCTTACTAGGCGTGGATATGTTTTGCGATTAAAGACTAAGAAGCCTGTATCAACCCCATGCGTAATTTCTTGATTGCCAATCTGATGGCTAAAGTTAACTGTATTGCTATGACCACCAATGTGGTCGCCGCCTTCATATACCGTGATCTCTAAATCACGGTGTTGCCTAAGCGCATAGGCGCATCCCAGGCCGGAAATACCAGCGCCAATAATGGCAATTCTTTTTTTACTCACTGCGCCTTTTCCTTGAGAAGCTTCTCAATATCATTGGTGATGGTATTGCTCGTAGGCTTGGTTGTACTGTTATAAGAATCCACAACATTACCGTTACGGTCAATCAGATATTTGTAGAAATTCCATTTTGGAGTGGTGCCTGTTTTAGCAATCAACATCTTAAAGAGAGGATTAGGATTGCTTCCAGAAACAACGCTCTTAGCAAACATTGGAAATTTAACGTCATAGGTATTTTTACAAAAGTCAGCAATTTCTTTGTTGCTACCAGGCTCTTGCTGACCAAAGTCGTTTGAAGGAAAGCCGAGTACTACCAAACCCTGGTCTTTATATTTGGCATAAATTTTTTCTAAGCCATCATATTGGCTGGTAAACCCACAGTAACTTGCTGTATTAACTACCAAAATGACTTTTCCTTGATATTGGCATAGGCTTTGGGGCGCTTCATCTTGTAGGCGTGGAAAGGTGTGGCTTAGCAATGGACTGCAACCAGGGGCTGCATTTACACTCTGAGCACCTATTGCAAAAGCAGATAAGCTTATTAGCCATGTCAACATTAAACGGAGCATCTTGTGCCTTCGGGATTAGGGGTGAATAGTGCTCAAGTCTAAGACATTCTAGGCAATATCACAGGGGTTAGTGCAATGCTATTAATATTGAGTCATGACAACTTTGCCACCCCCTTCTTTTGAGTCTAAAGTCTGCTCACCAGAGCAGTTGGTGTCTCGAATTGCGAGTCTGCCACGCCCACTGGTTTTTACCAATGGCGTCTTCGACATACTTCATCGCGGCCATGCTAGTTATTTAGCCCAAGCACGAGCCTTGGGCGCGAGTTTGGTGGTGGGCGTGAACTCAGATGCTTCAGTCAAGCTGTTGGGCAAGGGCGATGACAGGCCAATTAATACGGAGGCTGATCGTCAGGCTCTATTAGCAGCGCTTGAAAGTGTGGATATGACGATTGTGTTCACCGAGCAAACCCCGGTCAATCTGATTGAGAAAATTCGTCCCGATATTTACGTTAAAGGCGGCGATTACGAAATCGATACTCTGGCAGAAACGAAGGCGGTGAAGAGTTGGGGCGGCAAAGCAGTGGCGATCCCATTTATTTATGAGCGCTCAACCACCAGCTTATTAGGGAAAATTCGCTCTTAAAGGTTTTGCAGTAACCATGCCCACGTGCCTCGAAGCACTAAGCCTTCAATCGTTTCGATTGCAAAAGATCCTGTAACTTGAGACTTCATTATTGCCTGTGCTAAGACCTTAGCATTGCCACCATCGAGCCAAATTTTTTCCACAGGATGATTCAGATGTTTTGCGATGTGAATCGCCTGAGTGATGGCGCCGATTTGCGCAGCATCACATCCTCCGATAATGGCGTCGTTTGTATTGATGCCAAAACCCATGTCTGTGTTTGCTCGCTCAGCTAGAGGCAATTGAGCAGTATTAGTGCGCAAGCTTTCTTGCATCATGCTTAGGCCTGGCAGAATCCAACCGCCGTAATGGACACCATTGCCGCCTAGTAAGTCAATAGTCGTGGCCGTGCCAGCGTTAACGATTAAGGTATTGGTATTGGATAGGGCGCGTGCACCAATGACAGCCGCCCATCGATCTGCCCCTAATTTTTCGGGATCCTGATACAAGGTACGCATGCCTTGGTACTGGCTATTTCCAGTAAGTTGTTTCCAAGCGAGATCATTCCATTGAGGGAAAAGCGATTGAACATTGCCAATGGCTTGTGGCCCAGCAACGCAGGTAAAGGCTATCGCATCAGGCTTTGGTAGCGTTTTAGCAATGTAATCTGCAAGTTCACCTCGAGCCTCCGCTGATTGCAAAGCATTACTAGAAATAGATCCAGAGTAAGCCCATAATTTCTTTTGGCGAGTGGATGGGTGTTGAGAAGATTCAACAGCTGCCCATTTCAGGCGGGTATTGCCGACGTCAAATAATAGATAGAGACTCATGATTGAATACGCAAGGAAACATCACCCGCATGAATAGGAATAGTTTGGTTGTTATGCTGCAATAGTAATGCGCCATTGTGGTCTATACCTTTTGCTACGCCATCCATAGGTTCGTTATTCGCGCCGGAAATCACCACCTTTTGATCTCGGAATGCATCCCAACGCTCCCATTGATTTTGGTACTCAGCAAATCCTTGGCGATCAAAATGACTCAGGTGACGCTCTAAAGATTCAATGAGTTTGAGCCATAAGAATTCCACGTCTGGAAGTGATGCAGTTTGGGGAATCAGTTGATCAAGGGCGCTCACTTGCTGTGTTGATTGATTTGCTAAATTCGTTTCAAAGTCTTTGGCATTTCGCAAATTAATGCCAATGCCAATAATCATCCAGGTAGGATCGCCGGGCTTAGCTTGTCCACCTTCAATCAGAATGCCACCAAGTTTGGCATTATTTAGCAACAAGTCATTGGGCCACTTTAGGCGAAGACCTAATTGGTAAAGTGCATTCTCATTCAGATTGCATGCCTGAGCGATGCCTGAAATTGCCGCTAGACCGACTAGTAGGCTCAGGCCACTCAACTCTGCTGGACTTCTTTGGAAAGGATAGGCCAAAGAAAAGCTGATGGAATCATTAGGCACAGCAAGCCATGAGCGACCAGCCCTACCCTTGCCAGCAGTCTGGTGATGCGCAATACGCGCCACCGGATCAATCAGCTCACCAGCTCTCCAACGAGCCAGGAGATCATCATTGGTAGATTTGGTTTTGGCAACGCGTTCAAGGATGCAATTGGCAGTCATTTCGCCATTGTAGAAAGGTCTGACCTAGAATTGCGGAATGCATCCGGAAGAACAACGCCCTCGAAAATTGGTTTGGCCTTTGCAGGCAATGCCTTTGGCGAGGGCAATTGGCTTGAGTTATGCCCTATTGATTGTGTACGTGAGCCTGAATCCTTTTGATTTCGACTTTAGTAATGGGGTCTCGGCCTGGGCATGGTTAGACGCTCCAGCCCCTCGTTTTATTACCCTTTTCGATGTTTTGGTCAATATCTTGGCTTATATTCCTTTTGGGCTTCTGATCGTATTTGCGGCCTACCCACGCTGGAGAAACTTTGTGGCTTTGGGCTTAGCTTTCACCTTGAGTGGCTTGTTGGCTTTCAGTGTTGAAACCCTGCAGGCGTGGTTGCCAACTCGAATTCCTAGCCAGATGGATTGGTGGGCCAATGTTTTTGGGGGCCTTCTAGGTGGCTTACTGGCAATCCCTCTGGGACCTCAGTGGCTCTCAGGAAGCGCCATTCGCCGCCGTTTTGATCAATGGTTTGGTTTGGACTGGGCAGCATGTGCGCTGTTTATCTTGTTTCCCTGGTCACAAATTTATCCGCAAAGTTCTTGGTTGGGCACTGGGGTGTGGGGCCATGCCATTTTTGGATCAGTTGACTGGGGTACTGTTGTTATCAATCATGTGGCACAAGAAACCATCATCACGGCGCTATGTTGGCTTGGAGTCGCACTCCTCCTGTCTCTCGGAATGCGTACCAAGGCTCCCCAATGGCGCATTCTGAACGGCTTACTGTGTTTTACCGTACTGATTAAAACGATTTTTACTGCGCTTCAGTTTGGAGGTGAATTCGGCTTTCTCTGGTTAACCGCAGGAGCGCTCTGGGGAATGTTGTTTGCGAGTCTTCTGTTAAGGTGGGCTTTACGTCTTCAGCAGAGAGCAAAATTTTGGCTGGCTCTATCCTGTTTAGTCTGCGCCACTATTGCGATTAATGTATTGCCTGATAATCCTTATTTCATTCTGACCCTAAGGCATTGGTATCAAGGACGCTTATTGCATTTTAATGAGCTCATGCAATGGGTATCCGTAGTATGGTTACCACTGGCTTTAATCTGGATGATTCGTAGCGCTCTTGAATTTAAACCCAAGCATTGATGAATATAATTTTTCTATGAGCTTTTCACACCACTTATTTTTTTGTTTGAATGAGCGCAAAAATGGCGAAGATTGTTGCAATCGTCACAATGCGTTTGCTCTATTTGAGTACGCCAAAAATAGGGTGAAAGAACTAGGCCTATCCGGTCCCGGAAAAATCCGCGTCAATAAAGCGGGTTGCTTGGATCGTTGCGCTGATGGACCTGTGATGGTGGTGTATCCAGAGGGCACTTGGTATACCTTGGTGGATACCGAAGATGTTGAAGAGATTATTCAGTCTCATCTTATGAAAGGCCTACCAGTAGAGCGCCTGCAGTTAGCTTAGTAACAGTTGAAAGATTTTTTCCATGAATAGTCGTACAAAAGTAATTCATATTGAAGGCATCGTTGGATTGATGGAGATGTCCATCGATCTTCCAGATGAGTTAAAGAGTGATCCTCACTTTGCTGTTCGTGGTTTAGCTTTAGTAGCGCACCCACATCCATTGATGGGTGGCACGATGGATAACAAAGTCGCACAGACTATGGCGCGTGCTTTTAATCAACTAGGTTATGTCAGTGTCCGTCCAAACTTTCGTGGTGTCGGCGGAACTGCGGGAGTGCACGATGATGGCGTCGGCGAACTAGATGATTTATTGCATGTAACCGATTGGATGCGGACCCCTTCAAGTTGGGGTCAGTTTGAAGCCACCGCCCAGCAAGCATGGATAGCAAATGCAAATACCTTGCCCTTAGTGGTTTCTGGTTTTTCTTTTGGCAGCTTTGTAGGTAGCCATTTGGTAGAAAAGCTTGCAGAATTAGGGCGTCCTGCTGAACGCTTAGTAATGGTAGGTAGCGCTGCAGGAAAGTGGAATCTGGCTGCAGTACCTGCCGACACCATAGTGATCCATGGCGAAGTCGACGAGACAATTCCACTGTTGGATGTATTGGATTGGGCGCGTCCGCAAGAACTTACGGTACAGGTAGTGCCTGGAGCAGATCATTTCTTCCATCGCAGATTGCATTGCATTCGCAACATTATTACTGGCGCTTGGTTAGGCATGCCAGATCATCGCAACTTATAAAAAGGTCTTTAAAAACGCTATGACCGAAGAAAAATCACTGATTGAATATCCTTCCCAGTTTCCGATTAAGGTAATGGGAAAAGCAAACCCAGAATACCTGCCTGCAATTATTCATATTGCAAAACAGTTTGACCCTACTTTTGATGAAAGCAAAGTTGAGCAACGACCATCAAAAGATGGAAATTATTTGGGACTTACTTTGCCGATTACCACTACAAGTCGTGAGCAATTAGATGAGTTGTATCGAACGCTTTCTACGCATCCCTTAGTTAGCATCGTTCTTTAACTCACATGACATGCCATTCCTAGTTAAGCATCTTGGTTTGGCGGATTACGCATCTACCTATGAGGCGATGCGTGCCTTTACTAAGGAACGTGATGCAAGTACCCCCGATGAGATTTGGGTATTGCAGCACCCTCCGGTATTTACTTTAGGCCTTGCTGGAGATGCGGCAAATTTGCATTCCCCCAGCCAACAAATTCCGCTGGTACAAGTTGATCGTGGCGGTGAGATTACGTATCACGGACCTGGCCAAATCGTTGTGTATCTTTTGCTCGATCTCAAGCGTCTAGGAATATTCGTAAAAGAGTTGGTATCTCGCATCGAACAAGCAGTTATTGATACGCTGGCTGAATACGGAATTCAGGCGGAAAGACTTCAAGGCGCCCCAGGGATTTATGTGGCTGAGCAAGCGTGGATTCCGGAGGAGTGGTTTGGAGCCAAGGTGGCTGCTTTGGGGCTCAAGGTCTCTAAAAGCTGCTCCTATCATGGGCTAGCGTTGAATGTTGCAACTGATTTGGATGCATTTTCCCGTATCCACCCTTGCGGCTATGAGGGTTTAAGGACGGTTGATATGCAAACCCTTGGGATCAAGGACAATATAGACACTATTAGCCAAAGGCTTTTGGAGCATTTACAAAAGCAACTGATGTCACCATGACCATAAATAAGACCGATACCGAACAGTTAAGCGAACTTCGTCAAGACCTGAATTACGATGCCACTCGTAAGCAAAAGTCGAGCGAAAAAACCGCGCGCATTCCAATCAAAATTGTTCCCCTGGAGCAGGTTCTCAAAAAACCAGATTGGATTCGCGTCAAAGCTGCTTCAGGCAATTCCCGTTTTGCAGAAATCAAAAAGATCTTACGTGAAAACGAATTGGTTACTGTTTGCGAAGAGGCTAGTTGCCCCAATATTGGCGAATGCTTTGGTAAGGGCACTGCCACTTTTATGATCATGGGTGATAAGTGCACTCGTCGTTGTCCTTTTTGCGATGTCGGTCACGGTAGACCTGATCCATTGGATGTAAAAGAGCCTGCTAATTTGGCTAGAACAATCGCAGCACTGAAATTAAATTACGTCGTGATTACCAGCGTTGATCGTGATGATCTGCGGGATGGTGGTGCGATGCATTATGTTGATTGCATTTCTCAATCACGTGATGCCTCACCCAATACGCGTATTGAGGTTTTGGTGCCAGATTTTCGTGGGCGCTTAGATAAGGCCCTGGATATATTTTCTGAGCATGCACCCAACGGCTTGCCTGATGTGATGAACCACAATCTTGAAACAGTTCCGCGTCTCTACAAGCAAGCACGCCCTGGCGCTGACTATCTGCATTCACTCAAGTTATTAAAAGATTTTAAAGAGCGCTTTCCCCATATTCCGACCAAGAGTGGTTTGATGGTGGGACTTGGCGAAACAGATGAAGAAATTTTGGAAGTGATGCGTGATATGCGTGAGCACAATATTGATATGCTCACCATTGGCCAGTATCTTGCACCATCTGGTCACCACTTGCCTGTTCAGCGTTACGTTCACCCAGATGTTTTCAAGCGTTTTGAAGAAGAGGCATATGCAATGGGCTTCTCCCATGCGGCGGTAGGGGCGATGGTGCGCTCTAGCTATCATGCAGATCAGCAGGCTCATGGCGTTGGCATTGTTTAAAAAAGGACTCAGAATTAGCTGTTGTTGTATTGCAGCTACTTTCCTATTAAGTGCCTGTAGTCCTAAATTAGATTGGCGAGTGGTTCAGTCTCCGCAGGAAAGATATAGCGCTTTATTTCCGGGCAAGCCAGACAAAATCCAAAGGCGTGTGAGTTTTCAAAATCAAGAGCTATTGCAATCTCTTGAAGCGCTCAAGATTGATGATGATATTTATTCCATCAGCGCAACCCAAATTCCCGCTGGCCAATCTTCTTTACTCCCAATACTCATGATGCAATTGCAAGATAGCGTATTGGCTAGGGCAAAAGCGCTTGGTGGCGAAGTTATCTCTGAAGATATTCTTTATCAAACTGCCGCGAAACAAAAGCAGGCTAGCAAAGAGTTTTGGATTCAATTCAAGTCTAAGGGAACGAGTGAGCAATGGATGCGAGTTCGTTGGATCACTCGTATTGCACCAGATGGCAGTATTTGGATTTATCAGATCTCGGTGCTGCATGCTAAAGCAATTCCAAGTGAGGCAAAAACGTTTTTATCTAAAGAAGAATATTCAAACTTTTTTGACGAGTTTTATCCCGAGTAAATCTGAAAAAATTAAGATTTTTCTAGTGCGGCTACTTTAGCCTCAAGTGCCTCTAATTTTTCTCTGGTTTTGGCTAAAACTTTTGATTGCAATTCAAATTCTTCTCGTGTGACGAGATCCATTTTCTGAAATCCCTGGTTCATCATGGCGCGGACATTTTTTTCAATCTCTTGCGCAGGTGAATTGCGAATGGCATCACCCACTTTGCTTTGCATATCGTTCGCGATGCGTTGAAATTGCTCGAAGATTTCGCCTGGTTTTTGCATAATGGGGTTTCGCAGTTCTGGTTAAAGTTGCATAAAAGATACACCTCGTATTTTATGTTCAGCCTGAAAAATGGGCTGAGCAGGCTTTAAACCGTGAAAACGCATCAATTTTGCCCTAAAGATGGGAATATTTAGCACCATTTAGGTGCATTGGCTTTAATTCGGTGAATCGACTGGAAATGACTTGTCATAGAACCTTCATCATCACTCCATTCAATCAGTATTTATCCCTTTTCATTACACAGCGAGGAGTTACAACATGAAGAAATTATACAAGACAGCAATCTCTGCGGCAGCAGTTGTATTGTTGGCTGGTTTAGCCAGTGCATCTGCCTTTGCGGCCGATACACCAGAAAATCCAGAGGACGCAGCAGCACCAAGCCCGATCGCTGCAAACGTTACTGTGGTGAGCGATTACCGCTACCGCGGTATTTCTCAAACAAACTTTAAGCCTGCTATACAAGGCGGCTTTGATTACGCTCATGAGAGTGGTTTCTACATCGGTAACTGGAACAGCTCAATCAGCTGGGTTTCAGACGCTAATAGTGCTGGCGGCAAAAATAACGTTTCTGCTCCAGTGGAGATGGACTTCTATGCTGGTTTCAAGAAAGAGTTGATCGGCGAAGGTTTTGCTTCTGACCTCGGAGTTTTGCAGTACTACTACCCAACTACTGGTATGCCAAGCAGTGCTACCAATCCAAATACAACTGAGATCTATGCAGCCCAAAACTACACCTTTGGTCCCGTAGCTGGTTTCGTTAAATTCTCATACGCAGTTACTAATACTTTCGGCTATTCAAACTCTAGCGGCTCTTACTATCCAGATTTGACAGCAAACTATGACACTGGTATTTGGGGCTTGGCTGTAAATGCTCACGTTGGTTACCAGAAGATTGCTGGTCAAAATGTTGTTGCTGGCGTTCCAACAGCGAGCTACACAGACTGGAAGCTTGGTTTGACTAAAGACTTTGGCGGTGGCTTAGCTTTGGCAGCTGCTTACATCGGTACCAATGCAGCTAAGAGTGGCAGCACCTATGCTTATCAGAGTCCATCAGGCAAAAACTTGGGCGGATCTACAGGCATCGTTTCACTCACAAAAACTTTCTAATTTCCACCTCTGAACGGAGAAACACATGAAATTAATTACCGCAATCATCAAGCCATTTAAGCTTGACGAAGTGCGCGAAGCTCTCTCGGAAGTGGGAGTTTCGGGCATTACCGTCACTGAAGTTAAAGGCTTTGGTCGTCAAAAAGGTCACACTGAGTTGTATCGCGGTGCTGAGTATGTTGTCGACTTCTTACCTAAAGTAAAAATTGAAGCTGCTGTTGAAGATGGCATCTTGGAGCGTGCGATTGAAGCAATTGAAAAATCTGCACGTACTGGCAAGATTGGTGATGGCAAGATTTTTGTCTCACCAGTTGAGCACGTCATTCGTATTCGTACCGGTGAAACCGGTGCGTCAGCACTTTAAAGAGAGGTTCAAAATGTTAACTTGGATGAAACGACTCGTTGCTGGTGGTGCTATGGCCTTGGCCATTGGTGCTACTGGTGTAATAGCTACTTCCCCAGCCCATGCTGATGAAGTCAAGAAGCCTGCTGTAACTGCGCCAGCAGCAACTCCTGCTGCGGCAGAGCCTGCCCCAGTACTTTGCTCTGAAAAGTGCAATAAAGGAGATATCGCTTGGATGATGGTTTGTACAGCATTGGTGCTGTTGATGACTCTTCCTGGTCTGGCTTTGTTCTACGGTGGTTTAACCCGCAGTAAGAACATCTTGTCTATCTGCATGCAATGTTTCATGGTCTTCTCCTTGATTACAGTGCTATGGGCTATTTATGGCTATAGCTTTGCATTCACGGAAGGCGGAGCTTTTGTTGGTGGACTAGATCGTCTGTTCTTGGGTGGTATGAATCCAGAATCAGTAGCGGCAACCTTTAGTAAGGGTGTTGTTATTCCTGAGTATGTATTTATGGCTTTCCAAGCAGTGTTCGCAACCATTACTTGCTGTTTGATTATTGGCTCTTTTGCTGAGCGCGCTAAGTTCTCTGCGATCTTAGTGTTCATGGTAATTTGGTTTACTTTCAGCTATTTGCCAATCGCTCACATGGTTTGGTTCTGGCCTGGTCCTGATGACATCAAAGATGCTGCATCACTTGAAGCAATTACAGCTCGTGCTGGTTGGTTATGGCAAAAAGGTGTTCTCGACTTTGCTGGTGGTACTGTTGTGCACATCAACGCTGCTATCGCTGGCTTGGTTGGCTCCTTTGTTATCGGCAAGCGTTTGGGCTACGGCAAAGAAGCAATGAAGCCACATAACTTAGTTTATGTAATGACTGGCGCTGCTCTCTTGTGGTTCGGTTGGTTTGGTTTCAATGCTGGTTCAGCACTTGAGGCAAATGGCACTGCTGGCTTGGCATTCGTGAATACTTATTTAGCTACCGCTGCTGCTGTATTGGGCTGGTCAGTTGCTGAGTGGGTTCTCAAAGGTAAGCCATCCATGTTGGGTGCTGCATCCGGTTGCGTAGCAGGTTTGGTTGCAATCACTCCTGCGGCTGGATTTGCTGGCCCAATGGGTTCAATCATTATTGGCTTAATTGCTGGTGTAGTTTGCCTCTGGGGTGTTACTGGTCTCAAGAAGATTTTGGGTTCAGACGACAGCTTGGACGTATTCGGTGTTCACGGCGTAGGCGGTATCACTGGTGCGTTGTTGACTGGTGTTTTCGCTGATCCAGCATTGGGCGGCTCTGGTATTTGGGATTATGTGGCTAACGCTGTTGCTCCTGATTACTCTATTGCTAGCCAATTGTGGATTCAAGCTCAAGGCGTGATTACCACTGTAATCTGGTCCGGCGTAGTTTCTTTTATCGCCTTCAAATTGATCGATATGGTGATTGGTTTGCGTGTTAAGGAAGATGAAGAGCGCGAAGGCTTGGATATCAGCTCACACGGTGAGGCTGCGTACGAGTCTTAATTAGTCGATTTACCCCTCACCCGGCGGCTTTTACGAGCTGCCAGGTTTTAAGCGCGGGATCCTAGGATCCCGCGTCTTTCTTTTAATAATCTTACAATGGTGAAATGGTCCCACATCTCATCACTGCCCTTAGCGGCCCTTTGCTCGAATTAGAGTCAAAGGTACTAGAAGCAACCCCAACAATTGAGCGCTGGTTTAGGCTGGAGTGGCAAGAGCACACCCCACCGTTTTATTGCTCGGTTGATCTGCGCAACTCTGGCTTTAAATTAGCCCCGGTTGATACCAATTTATTTCCAGGTGGTTTTAATAACTTATCGCCACAAATGTTGCCTTTGGCTGTGCAAGCTGCAATGGCTGCGATTGAGAAGATCTGCCCGGAAGCTAAAAACTTACTACTCATACCAGAGCGTCACACGCGCAATACCTTTTATCTGCAAAATATTGCACGCTTATCCTCGATCTTGCGTCAAGCGGGTTTGAATGTACGCCTGGGTACGTTCTCTGAAGAAATTAAAAAGCCTACATGGATTGAATTGCCTGACGGCAATCGACTCTTGATGGAGCCTTTATCCCGCTTAGGTTTAAAGAAGCAGCGTTTGGGTTTAAAAGATTTTGATCCTTGCTCTATTTTGTTAAATAACGATTTATCTGCTGGCATTCCTCCGATTCTGGAAAATATTCATGAGCAATATTTATTACCAGGATTGCATGCAGGCTGGCACATGCGCCGTAAATCAAATCATTTTGCTGCCTATGATGAAGTAGCTAAGAAGTTTGCAAAAGTCGTCGATATTGATCCTTGGATGATCAACCCGTATTTTGCTAGCTGCTCCAATGTAAATTTTCATGAGCGTAAAGGCGAGGAAGAGTTGCAGGCCGCCGTTGAGCAGGTCTTGAAAAAGACGGCCAAGAAATATCGCGAATATGGCATTAAAGAAAAGCCTTATTCAGTAGTGAAGGCAGACGCTGGCACTTATGGCATGGGTGTGATGGTGGTCAATGACCCCGCGCAGCTAAAGGGCCTGAACCGTAAAGACCGCAACAAAATGAGCGTGGTTAAGGAAGGTCTTGAGGTCAGTGATGTCTTGATTCAAGAGGGTGTTTATACCTTTGAAAAAGTCAATGAAGCGGTAGCAGAGCCAGTGGTTTATATGATTGATCGCTATGTCATCGGTGGCTTCTATCGCGTACATACGGATCGTGGCCCTGATGAAAATCTCAATGCCCCTGGTATGCACTTTGTGCCTTTGGCTTTTGAGCAAAACTCAATGCCGGATATGAGTGCTAAGCCAGGTAGCGCAGCGCCTAACCGTTTCTATTTGTATGGCGTGGTTGCGCGTTTGGCATTGCTTGCAGCTTCATTGGAGCTTGAGCGTACCGATCCTGATGCTGAGCCCGTTTAATTTAGAGTACATCGATATATAGGTCTTCATGGATTTTTTATTCATTGCCGATCCACTTGAATCATTTCAGATTCAAAAAGATTCCACCTTAGCAATGATGCGCGTGGCTCAAGAGGAAGGGCATCGTTTATGGTTTTGTCAGAGCCGCAATTTGTTGTGGAAAGATAATCTAGTTGTTGCAGATTGCCAATCATTAGTTGTTAAACCTAGTTCAACTTCTTGGTTTGAGTTGGGCAAGATTGAGAGTCGCGCATTAAATAGTTTTTCAGCAGTGATGATGCGTACTGATCCACCATTTGATATTGAGTATCTCAATAGCACTTGGTTACTATCTGCTGCTGTTCGGCAAGGCGCAAAAGTATTTAACAATCCATCAGCAGTGCGCGACCACTCTGAAAAAATTTCGATTACTGAGTTCCCGGAATTTATTCCTCCTACTTTAATTACCCGTGAATTGAGTGCAGTTGAAACTTTTCACCAAGCCCATCGTGACATTGTCATTAAGCCCCTGGATGGTATGGGTGGCATGGGGGTCTTTAGAGTAGGGCCTGATGGCCTGAATTTAGCCAGTATTGTGGAAACCTTGGGTGAAAATGGCGCTAGAACCTTGATGGTGCAGCGCTTTCTGCCAGAGATTGCCCAAGGCGATAAACGCGTTCTATTGATTGGCGGTGAAGTGGTGCCTTTTGCCTTGGCTCGGATTCCTCAGGGTAGTGAGATTAGGGGAAATTTAGCCGCAGGCGGTAAGGGTGTTGCCATGGCTTTGAGTGATGCAGAAAAGAAGATTGCGCAATACCTTGCTCCCATACTGAATGAGCGTGGATTATTTTTGGTGGGGCTAGACCTCATTGGTGGTTTCGTAACCGAAATCAATGTCACTAGCCCAACCTGTTTTGTTGAAATTACTGATCAAAGCGGATTTGATGTTCCGCAGTTTTGGCTAACCAAGCTTGAAAAGGCGTTGTCATAAGATGCCCGGAATCGTTATTGTTGCCCACACACCAGTTGCTAGTGCGATGTTGGGTTTTGCGGAGCATGCCTTCGGAGTTGTTCCTGAGCGTATTAGGGCTGTAGATATCCCTCCTTATGAGGATATTAAAGTGAGTTATGACCGCGTACTGGAGGCTGCCAAAGGCGTAAACAGTGGCAACGGAATATTGATTCTGACTGATGTGATGGGTGCTACACCTGCAAACGTAGCATCGAAGTTAGATACCCCTGGACCAAGTGTTGCATTGGGTAATGTCATTGTGTTGACCGGATTAAATTTACCCATGTTGTTGCGCTGTATTACTCATCGCGGTGATACGCTCGAAGAGTTAGCGCATAAGGCGCTTCAAGGTGGGCACCACGGAATCTTGCGTCTTGGCGCAAAAGTGAATGAATCAGATTAGAGAAATCAATAAATATGCCTGTTGCTGAAATAGAAATTATTAACAAATTGGGCTTACATGCTCGTGCTTCTGCCAAGCTATCCCAATTAGCAGCTCAATTCCCTTGTGAAATACTGTTGTCACGGAATGGGCGTCAAATTAACGCTAAGAGCATTATGGGTGTGATGATGTTGGCTGCTGGCATTGGTAGCAAAGTGACGCTCGAGACGGTGGGTGATCAGGCAGATGAAGCAATGGCTGCATTGACAGAATTAATTAACAACCGCTTTGGTGAAGGCGAGTAGAGATGACTTTTTCCTTGCACGGAATTCCAGTATCGAAAGGCATTGCCATTGGCAAAGCGGTACTGATTTCGCGTGCAGCTTTAGAAGTTAGTCATTACCTAGTAGAGCCAGGAAAAGAAGAGGCGGAAGCACAGAAGTTGTTAGATGCTTTTGATCAGGTTCGCCAGGAACTAGAGCAGCTGCGTCTTGGTTTGCCAAAAGATGCGCCTCAAGAAATGGCTGCGTTTTTGGATGTACACGGCATGATATTGGCTGACCCAGCCTTAGCTGAAAAGCCGATCAAGTTAATCCGTACGCAGCGTTTAAATGCCGCATGGGCATTAACTACCGAATTAAATGACTTGCTGGAGCAGTTTGCAGAAATCGAAGACCCTTATTTAAAAGAGCGGGCCAACGATATTCGTCAAGTAGCTGAGAGAGTCATTAAAGCTTTAAATGCACAAAAGAAGGATGCCCTAGAAGAAGCCGCACTCTTATCTCCCAGTGATATTGGAGTGGATTCCATTGTGGTGGCCCACGATATTGCCCCGCACGATATGCTGCGCTTCAAAGATCATGCTTTCACTGGCTTTGTGACCGACTTGGGCGGCAAGACTTCGCATACTGCGATTGTGGCTCGCAGCATGGAGATTCCGGCGGTAGTGGGCGTGCGCCATGCTAGTGAAATGATTCGACACGGCGATTGGTTGGTCTTAGATGGTGAGCGTGGTGTTGTGGTCGTAGCTCCAGATGAGCAATTACTCTCTGAGTATCGCAAGCTCCAAGCGCTGGGTCTGAAAGAGGCGCGCAAACTACAGCAGTTAAAGCATTCCCCAACTGTTACAGCAGATCATGTTGAGATTGAACTATTTGCCAATATTGAGTTACCAGAAGATGCGGTTCAGGCGGTAGCTCTTGGTGCAGTCGGAGTTGGCTTATTTCGCTCTGAATTCTTATTCATGGATCGCAAGCAAGCGATGCCTGATGAGGAACAGCAATACCAGGAATATCGCAAAGTAGTCGATTTAATGCATGGCCTTCCTGTCAATATCAGAACGATTGACGTTGGCGCTGACAAGGCCTTGGGTGCTGGAGGAGATGTCTCACAGACAGGTACTTCCCCCTTGGGTTTACGGGCGATTCGTTGGTCTTTAACAGAGCCAGAAATCTTCTTAACGCAGTTAAGAGCAATTTTGCGTGCTTCGGCATATGGGCAAGCACGCATCATGATTCCGATGCTCGCACATGCTAAAGAAATTGATGAGACTTTTCGTTTGATCGAAAAAGCCAAACAGCAATTACACCAACGTGGTCAGTCTTTTAATCCCAATATTCAAGTTGGTGCCATGATCGAAATTCCGGCCGCTGCTTTGGTATTACCTTTATTTATTAATCGTTTTGATTTCTTGTCTATTGGTACGAATGATTTAATTCAGTACACCTTGGCAATTGATCGTGCTGACCATGCTGTCGCGCATCTCTACGATCCCTTGCATCCTGCCATTTTGTATTTGCTCGATAGCATCATTACTCAGGCTAAGCGCGCAAATGTGCCGATTGCTGTTTGTGGCGAAATGGCTGGCGACCCTGCATTGACTAAGCTTTTGCTTGCTCTAGGCTTGACGGACTTTTCAATGCACTTTAGTCAGCTCTTGTTGGTAAAGCGCGAAATCTTGAAGGCGAACGTAGGGCTGTTGAAGGCGCGTATTTCTAGAGTGCTTAAGGCCTATGAGCCGGAGGATCAGGCTAAGGCTTTAGAGCGATTGTTCTCTTAGGCCTTAGTGGGCTTTTCCGCAGACCGGACAATCGGGGTTGCGAGTTATGCGAATCTCATCAATCTGGGTATTAAGTCCATTCCAAAGTAGTAAGCGACCTACCAGTGGCTCGCCAAAGCCAATGAGCACTTGCAGTGCTTGTGCAGCTTGCATGCTGCCAATAATTCCGACGAGTGGTGAAAATATGCCCATACTCGCGCAACTCACTTCATCAAAAGATTCTTCTGGAGAAAAGATGCAGGCATAGCATGGTGATGCTGAGTTTCTTGGATCGAAGACGCTCATTTGTCCATCGAAGCGTATGGCGGATCCTGACACCAACGGCTTTTGATGTGCAACACAACGGGCATTAATCAGATGCCGAGTCGAAAAATTATCGGTGCAATCTAGTACGACATCTACACTGGGTAGTAGTTCATCCAGGAGCGCAGCTGTCGCTTTGGCTTCAATGGTTTCAATGTGAATACTGGAATTGAGGCTTTGTAAGAAACGTTTGCCAGAAGCCACTTTGCTTTTGCCAACGCTAGTTTCAGAGTGCATGATTTGTCGCTGGAGATTGGTAATCTCAACAGCATCATGATCAATCAGGGTAATGTGCCCAACGCCTGCTGCTGCAAGGTAGGGGGCGACAGCGCTTCCTAAGCCACCTGCACCGATGACTAGGGCATGTGACTGCAATAGTTTTTCTTGGCCTGCTACATCAATTTCATCAAGGAGTAAGTGCCTTGAGTAGCGCAGTAACTGCTCATCATTCATGTGCAGGCTCGAGAATAAGTGGGTCTACTCCAGCTTAGATGAAGAGCGCTTCACCGGCTGACCATTAATAAAGGCAACTGCTTGAGAAAGCATGAAGTCATCAGCACTGCCTAATTCAGGAGGCTTCTTATTCTTTTCCTTCTCTTTTTCCTCTGGAGTTTTCTTGGCATTTTTTTCTTCAATGCGTTGCATCTCTTCAAGACGACGTTGCTCACGATCTTTAATCAGCTTATCTTCTGCTGATTGTTTATTGCGTAAGTGCTTCTCACTATCGATCTCACGGGTAATCAGGACATCATCTGGATCCCCATCTTTATTTTGATCTACTGGGATATCCGGTTTAACACCAAAGGCCTGAATCGATTTGCCACTAGGAGTGTAGTAATAAGCAGTGGTGATCTTCAAAGCGGAATCATTGGTAAGCGGGCGTACCGTTTGTACGGAGCCTTTACCAAAGGTGGTTTTACCAATGATGGTTGCTCGTTTGTAATCTTGTAAGGCTCCGGCAACAATCTCAGAGGCAGAGGCTGAGTAGGCGTTCACCAAAACTACCATTGGGAGTTTTTTAAACATTTCTGGCACGCCGGCTAAGGGGTCTCCAGGCTCATTTAAGCGATACATCGCAGGCGTCGCATTAAATACTTGTTTGGAATCAGGGGCTTGGCCTTTGGTACTCACAATCACTGAGTCAGGCGGTAGAAATGCCGCGGCAACGCCCACTGCGCCTTGCAAGAGGCCGCCACCATTATTGCGAAGGTCAAGGATGATGCCCTTAAGCTTTGGATTCTGGTTCGCAATCTCTGTGAGTTTTTTGGCGAGATCTGGAATAGTGCGCTCTTGAAAACTGGTGACGCGAACCCATGCAATATCGTTATCCAAGATTTTGGTTTTAACGGATTGCACTTTAATTTCTGCGCGTGTGATAGTCACTGGGAAGCTACGTTCTTCACTCTTACGAAATACGGTTAAGGTAATTTTGGTGCCAGGTGTGCCGCGCATCGTGCGCACCGCTTTATCCAAAGACATTCCGCGAACAGGTTTGTCATCTAAGCGCGTAATGAGATCACCGGCCTGTAGACCTGCGCGTGCAGCTGGACTATCTTCAATTGGGTTGAGAACTTTAACAACACCATCTTCAGAAGTGATTTCAATTCCAAGGCCAGCAAATTTTCCTGACGTTTGCTCTTGCATCTCGGAGAAATCTTTTTTATCCAAGAAAGTGGAGTGAGGATCAAGACTGCTCACCATGCCTTTAACGGCATCGGTCAGCAATTGCTTATCTTCAATAGGCTCTACATACTCACGTTTAATTTGCGCAAATACATTAGATAGCGTTCGCAGCTCATCGAGTGGCAGCGTAGAGCCCTGCTGGGCCGTGGCTGACAGCTGAATGGTGGCTGCAACCCCGGCGATTAAGCCTACGGCAATCAGAGCAAAGTTCTTCAAAAATTGACGCATGGTTTTATTCCCTAATCCAAATAGAAATGTTGAATGGGTTTAAGGTTGTCATCCAACTCATAAACAAGTGGTACTCCGTTTGGAACGTTTACTTCCATGATGGCTTCATCTGACATTTGATCTAGATACTTAATCAAAGAACGAATGCTATTGCCATGTGCCACCAATAAAACGCGTTTATTAGCTTTCAGGGCTGGAGCGATGGATTCATTCCAAAGTGGCAAAACACGATCTACGTTGTCCTTAAGGCATTCACCAAGTGGAACATCTGTAGCAGTCAGTTTGGAATAGCGCGGATCTTTTTGGGGATTGCGCTCATCATGCGCCTCTAATAGTGGAGGGCGAACATCGTAAGAGCGACGCCAAATATGAACTTGTTCGTCGCCATACTTCTGGGCAGTTTCTGCTTTATTCAAACCAGTTAGGGCGCCGTAATGACGCTCATTTAATCTCCAGCTGTGCACTACGGGAATCCACATCAGATCCATGGCTTCCTGCACATGCCAAAGCGTGCGAATGGCACGTCTTAGAACAGAAGTGTAGGCAACATCGAATTCATACCCTGCTTTACGGAGATTTTCTCCAGCACTAATGGCCTGTTCGGCGCCCTTAGGGGTTAAGTCAACATCCGCCCAGCCAGTGAAGCGGTTTTCAAGGTTCCAGGCGGATTCGCCATGACGAATAAGGACAAGTTGTTTCATAGAGCCATTCTATAATCCGGTGATGAACTTTCTCACGCAAATTGATAATTTAGCGCTTATTGCCCTTTTAGTCGTTTCGGGCATAGCGCTTTTCCTACCCACATTATCTACGCTTATTGGCGGAAAAGGCTTGTCGCCTACCGAAGCCACTATTTGGATAAATCGACGTAAGGCGGCAGTCCTTGATTTGCGTCCTATCGACACCTACAAGGCAGGACATTTGCCTGGGGCAAAGCATATTGATGTTGCAGGCATTACCGCTGCCATTGAGAAATTGAAGTTAGATCGCAAAAACCCCGTTGTGATGGTTTGCGAAACAGGTACCCAATCGCGTAAGGCGCTTGCCGAGGTCCAAAAATTGGGCTTTGTAGAGGTAGGCTCCTTGGACGGCGGCGTGCAAGCCTGGAAGGCAGCTGCACTGCCATTGATTAAATAGGATAAGAGATGCCACAAGTAACGATGTATAGCACACAGGTTTGCCCATATTGTGTGATGGCAGAAAAGTTACTCCTAAAAAAAGGCGTAGCTAATTTAGAAAAAATTTTGATCGATCGTGATCCCGCTCAACGTGAAGCGATGATGACTCGAACAGGGCGCCGCACTGTCCCCCAAATTTATATTGGCGAGACGCATGTTGGTGGATACGATGATTTAGTAGCTTTGGATCGCGCTGGTAATTTAGATCCACTATTGGCTTAATGCATTAATACCTAAAGAAAAGAAAGTTAGCGATGACTGAACAATCTTCTGCACCCCAAGCGGGCAATGAAAGCGCGAATGAGCCTGGATTTCGGATTCAAAGAATTTATCTAAAAGATTTGTCATTAGAGCAACCAAATGCTCCACAAATTCTGATGGTGGGCGCTGAGCCGCAAATTCAAGTAGAAGTCGATATTGCAGTGATGCCCCTGAGCGAAGGTATTTTTGAAGTGACCTTAAGCTCCACTATCACTGCAAAAGTAGAAGCTAAAGTCTTGTTCTTAATTGAGGCTAAGCAAGCGGGTATTTTTGAATTTAGCAATATCCCAGTCGAGCAGATCGATCCTATGTTAGGGATTGCTTGCCCAACCATTTTGTTCCCGTATCTGCGTTCAAACATGGCCGATATCATCAGCCGTGCTGGCTTCCAACCAATCCATTTGAATGAGATTAATTTCCATGGCATGTATGAGCACCGCTTGATGCAGGCTCAACAGGCAGCTGCTGAGGAAAGCAAGGGCGCTGTTTCTAACTGAGTCTGAGACAGGCCCACAGATCATGAAAGTGACGCTGCTCGGTGCTGGAGCCTGGGGAACAGCAATGGCTGCCCAAGCCGCTCGCTATCTGCAAAATCAGGATGTCTGTTTATGGTCACGAAGCGCTAATCAATTAGCGCAGATGGAGGCAAGTGGCGTCAATCAAGCGTACTTGCCAGGCATTCAGCTTACCAAAAACTTGAAACTCGAAAGCGATTTTTCTAAAGCGATTAAGAGGCTCTCATCACAAGATTTATTGGTAGTTGCTACGCCAATGTCTGGTCTTTCAGAAACCATTGCGCAGGCTCTAAAAGAAGCTGAACATCCCCTGAATATTATTTGGTTGTGTAAAGGGCTAGAGCCTCAAACGACATTTTTGCCTCACCAAGTTGTAGAGCGTGAAAATAAATTACACAGTCATGGCTTAAATCATTCCTTTGGGGCCTTATCAGGTCCAAGCTTTGCGCGCGAAGTTGCTGCAGGAATGCCATGTGCATTAACTGTTGCCAGTAACTCACAGGATTTATGCGCCATTGTACAAAGCGCTTTTCATCACGGCAATATGCGTATCTATTCAAGCGACGATTTAATTGGTGTTGAATTGGGTGGTGCTGTGAAGAATGTGCTGGCGATTGCTGCTGGTATTGGTGATGGCTTAGATTTGGGTTTGAATGCACGCGCCGCGGTGTTAACGCGTGGTCTAGCTGAGATGATGCGTTTGGTAAAGGCTGCTGGTGGCCGATCAGAAACTTGCATGGGCCTCACCGGAGTGGGCGACTTAATTTTGACTGCCACAGGAGATCTATCCCGCAATCGTCGTGTAGGTCTTGAGCTGGCTGCCGGCAAGCCCCTGCCTGAAATATTGAGTGGCTTGGGTCATGTGGCTGAAGGGGTGCTCTGTGCCTCGGCGATTGGAGATCTGGCAAGAAGTCTAAAGGTCGAAATGCCGATTACCGAGATGATGGGTGAGGTCTTAGCTGGCAAGCTTGCAGCGCAAGAGGCTGTTAAAAAACTCATGGGGCGCGATCCCAAGATCGAAGCCTAAGATTTAGCTCCCGCCTGCTAAGTCATTCTGACGCCAGGCTTCGTACACCACAATTGCTACCGTATTCGATAAGTTCAAACTGCGACTGCTATCTTGCATGGTGAGGCGCATGCGATTGCTCACAGGAATCGAGTCTCGAACTTCATCGCTAATGCCTTTTGTTTCAGATCCAAAAACAAAATAATCATTTGGTGAATATTTACCCTCATGAAACTTCCCCACTCCTTTGGTGGTTAAGGCAAAGAGATGTTGGGGGTCCGGCTTTTCATCCGCCAGAAACTGGGCCCAATTAGGATGCACTTTGACTCTAGCAAACTCATGGTAATCAAGGCCTGCCCTGCGTAACTTGGCATCCTCCATTGGAAAGCCTAAGGGTTCAATTAAATGCAACATCGCACCGGTGTTGGCACACAAACGAATGATGTTGCCAGTGTTAGGTGGAATTTCAGGTTCGAATAAAACGATATTAAACATAGTGTGCTTACAGGCTACTTTCATGGATGGGTTTAGTGGTTCTGAGTAAAACCCAATTAATGACGCGCGATACGCCATTGTCCTTCAGAACGCGAGCAATTTCATCTAAGGTAGAGCCACTTGTCATGACGTCATCAAAAACAATGACCGCTTTATTCTGCAAAAGACCAATGACGTTTGGGTCGAGATAGAAAGTGTCGCGTACTTTAGATTGACGCACATTGAGGGGGCTCCCCGCTTGCTGCTCAATACGGTGATGCCGCTTTAACGCATGAGGTAATTTTCGAATCTGGGGGCCACATCGAATACGCCTTGCCAATTCCCAGCTTTGATTAAATCCTCGCATACACAGTTTTTCTGTACTCAGTGGCACGGGGAGTAAATAATTTTCTGGAGCTTGTATTAATTGCTCAGACAGAGCGTTATTCCACGCAATAGCTAATCCATGCGCAAAGGCAATACGCTTTTGATATTTAAGTTGGTGTAAAGCATTTTGCAAAACGCCGTCGTAACGATCTAGACAAATTGTTTCGTCAAAGTGAGGTGGACTTATTTTGCATGAGTCGCATCGCTTTTGGATAAGCTCTGATTGCTTCAAAGGAAGTCCGCATTGATAGCAACATTCGTAATGACAAAGCGCATCTTCTTGCAGCGATTGCTGACATTGTTTGCATACAGTATCGGCCTGAAACTGATCGCAAATAATGCATGCTGTTGGGAGCAGCTGGGAACAAATCGATTGAAAGATATTGTCTAGAAATTGCATGGGGCGCTGAGTATACTGAGCCAATGACCCAATCAATCACATGGCTACAGGATGAAATTGCAGATCGCATGCTGCAAAAGTTAGACATTGTGAAATTAGATGTCAAAGATGTCTTGCTGATTCCAGAATTTCCAGGACGCTATTTGACTGCATTGGCCAAGCGATTTCCAGGCGCCTGCATTCATGGTATTTCTGAAGAGCCTATGACGGGTTTAGGGGCCTTACGTTTTCAGGCAAAGCAACTCTGGCGTCGCTTATTTCAGGGAGGCAGTAGCCGCCCCTTATCCGTTTATCTCAAATCCGGAAAACTAGATCTTCCAGATAATTCGGTGGACTTAATTTTTAGCGATCTCTTATTGCAAGATTTGGCTGATCCACGCCATTTTCTCCAAGAGTGCTGGCGAGTCCTAAAAGAGGGTGGTTTGCTGAGTTTTAGCTATTTAGGCCCTGATACCGGTAAAGAATTACGCGCCCTAGATGCTGCTGTATTGAAATCGAAGAATTTGTTGAGCCCCTGGGATATGCACGATATGGGCGATGCGGTCCTAGGTGAGCGTTTTTCAGATCCCGTTATGGATATGGAGTTCCTCAATTTGGACTATGCGTCAGATGCACTTCTTTTGAACGATGCACGGGCTTTAAAACTCCTCCAGCATGCCCCTGACCAAGCGTTTAAAAGCGGCTTTTTGCCCCAGAAACTGACTTTAGAGGTGGTTTATGGGCATGCTTGGGCGATTGGAAAGCACCTTGCTAAAGCGCAGGACAACGTTGCTTATATTGATATAAATCAAATTGGACACAAGACTAGGCGGGATTCTGCTTAAGTGTAAGTGCTTACTATCATTTAAAGCTTTGCCAAGATTGGATGAAGCTGGGTTAACCCGGTTTGTTCTTGTATCCAATTAACCCTATAATCACCGCTGGATGTATTGGCTTTAGACCGCATTTTGGGCATTTAGGTGGTGTTTTTTGCTGCCATGCTCGCGACCATAAACAGAGAATAAGATGAATTTATTTGGAAAAGTCACTAGGGCTTCGCTCTATTTAGTAGCAGCCTTCGGTTCTGCATTAGCGTTTGCAGCAGAAAATATGCCTGGCGGCCCTGCTGTGAATCAGCTGAATTTCACTGCTCCAGCAACCAAAATCATGCAAGAAATCCATTGGCTTCACTGGATGATGTTGGTTATTTGCGCATTGATTTTTATCGGCGTCTTCGGGGTAATGTTTTATTCGATTTTGAAGCACCGCAAATCATTGGGTCACAAATCAGCCTCTTTCCACGAAAGCACAACGGTTGAAATTATTTGGACCGTGATTCCATTGCTCATCGTGATCGGTATGGCATTGCCAGCAACCAAAACAGTTGTGGCGATGAAAGACACAACCAATTCAGATATCACTATTAAGACCACTGGTTATCAGTGGAAATGGGGTTACGACTACATCAAGGGTGAAGGCGAAGGCATTAACTTTGTTTCAACCTTGGCTACTTCACGTGAAGCAATCAACAACTTGGCACCTAAATCAAATACCTATTTGATGGAAGTTGACAATGAAATGGTTGTGCCAGTTGGTAAGAAGATTCGGTTGATTACCACTGCGAATGACGTGATTCACTCTTGGACCGTCCCAGCTTTTGGTGTAAAGCAAGATGCAATCCCAGGCTTTGTACGTGATACTTGGTTCAAGGCTGAGACTATTGGTACCTTCCGTGGTCAGTGTTCTGAGTTGTGTGGCGCTGAGCACGCTTTTATGCCTATCGTTGTAAAGGTAGTGTCACAAGAGGATTACACCAAGTGGGTTGAAGGCAAGAAGAAAGAAATGGCGTCTACCTCTGATGATCCAGCAAAGGTTTACACCTTAGATGAGCAAAAAGAGCGTGGCGCAAAAGTGTATGCATCAAATTGCGCTGCATGTCATCAGCCAAACGGTAAAGGTGCTGGAGCATTCCCGGCGCTTGATGGCAGCAAGGTGGTGAATGGTCCGAAGGAAGGCCAGTACAACATTTTGATTAACGGTAAAAATGCAATGCCGAAATGGGCTGGTGTGATTTCTGATGGCGATATCGCTGCGGTCATTACCTATACCCGTAATTCATGGGGTAATAAAACGGGTGAAGTGATTCAGACCCAAGAAATTATTACCGCACGTGGCGGCAAGTAATCCATTCACTAATACAGATAAAACGAAACCGGAGTAATCCATGAGCACAGTCTCTACTACCCACGATCACGCACACGATCACGCACACGACGATCACACGCCACATGGTTGGCGCCGTTGGTTGTTCGCGACTAACCACAAAGACATCGGTACGATGTATTTGATCTTCTCGTTTATCAGCTTGCTAGCAGGCGGTACGATGGCCTTGGGAATTCGTTTGGAATTATTCCAACCAGGCTTGCAATTCTTCCGCCCTGAGTTTTTTAATCAACTTACTACCATGCATGGTTTAGTCATGGTGTTCGGTGCGATCATGCCGGCCTTTGTTGGTTTTGCAAACTGGATGGTGCCTTTGCAAATCGGCGCATCGGATATGGCGTTTGCTCGTATGAATAACTTCAGCTTCTGGATTCTTCCAGTAGCTGCAACTTTATTGTTTAGCTCTTTCCTAGTTCCTGGAGGCGCTCCTGCAGGTGGTTGGACAATCTATGCTCCACTAACCTCTCAGATGGGCCCTGGTATGGATATGGCAATTTTTGCCCTCCATTTATTGGGCGCTTCTTCCATCATGGGTTCGATCAACATCATCGTGACTATATTGAACATGCGCGCTCCTGGCATGACTTTGATGAAGATGCCAATGTTCTGCTGGACATGGTTGATTACTGCTTACTTATTGATTGCTGTAATGCCTGTATTGGCAGGCGCTATCACTATGGTCCTCACTGACCGTCATTTTGGTACCTCATTCTTCTCCGCAGTTGGCGGTGGCGATCCAGTCATGTTCCAACATATTTTCTGGTTCTTTGGTCACCCAGAGGTTTACATCATGATTCTTCCTGCATTCGGAATCGTCAGTGAAATCGTTCCAGCATTCTCCAGAAAGACATTGTTTGGTTACAGCTCTATGGTTTATGCAACCGCATCGATTGCGATCTTGTCATTCATCGTTTGGGCTCACCACATGTTTGCAACAGGTATGCCGGTAACTGGGCAACTGTTCTTCATGTACGCAACGATGTTGATTGCTGTGCCAACCGGCGTGAAAATTTTCAACTGGGTTGCAACCATGTGGAAAGGTTCAATGACCTTTGAAACTCCAATGTTGTGGGCAATTGGCTTTATCTTCGTATTTACGATGGGTGGCTTTACGGGTTTGATCTTGGCAATGGCCCCGATTGATATCGGTTTGCAAGATACTTACTATGTTGTAGCCCATTTCCACTATGTATTGGTAGCGGGCTCATTGTTTGCAATGTTTGCTGGCTTCTACTACTGGTGTCCTAAGTGGACTGGTTACATGGCCAATGAAACCCGTGGCAAGATCCATTTCTGGACTTCCATGATTTTCTTCAACATCACTTTCTTCCCGATGCACTTCTTGGGTCTCGCTGGTATGCCACGTCGCTATGCAGACTACCCAACACAATTTGCTGATTTCAATATGGTTGCTTCAATCGGCGCATTGGGTTTTGGTTTGTCACAAGTGTATTTCTTGTTCTTTGTAGTGTTGCCAGCGTACCGCGGTCAAGGCCAAAAGGCACCAATGAAACCATGGGATGGCGCAAAAGGTTTGGAGTGGACTATTCCTTCGCCTGCTCCACACCATACTTTTGAAACTCCGCCTAGTGCAGAGCAGATGCGTGAAGCAGGAATCTAATTTGTCTTCGAAACAAGTGCTGGCGGCGAATAATCGTCGCCTTGCCTTGATTCTGCTGAGCATTGCGATCGTCTTTTTCATCGGTATTGTGATGAAATGGAGTGTTCTGGGATAAGCCCAATCAAAGATAATGGTTTCTACTCAATCACTCAATCGTCAAATTTTATTAAAGCTCTTAATTGCAGCATTGATGATGTTTGGCTTTGGCTACGCATTAGTTCCTTTGTATAAGGCCTTATGTGAGGTCACTGGCATTAATGTGGTCACCAATAAGAATGATTACGGTGTCAGAGCCTTTAGCCCGAATAAGGTTGGCAATACGCAGGTTAACTATGCTCGTACAGTGACCATTGAATTTGACTCCAATAGTCGCGGGCCATTTACTTTTAAGCCGGTGAAGAACTTCTTAGAAGTGCATCCCGGTGAAATGACTGAGATTGTTTATGAGGTCACTAATAATCAGAGTCGCTCTGTAAGAGCACAGGCAATACCAAGTTATGCGCCTAAAAGCGCAACAGAGTTTTTTACGAAATTAGAATGTTTTTGTTTTCAGGAACAAACATTAGCGGCTAATGAAACGAAGAAGATGCCGGTGGTTTTTGTGATTGATGCAGGCTTGCCTGAGGATGTGAAAACAATTACTTTGTCATACACCTTCTTTGAGTTGGGCTTAGGCGGCACACCCCCCGCTCCTAAATCAAAGGTGGTTTCATGAAGAAGAAAAGTAGCTTTATGCAGTCTATGAAAGCCGTGATGTGGGGTTTTCTGGGAGTGCGTAAACAATCAGGTTTGCAGGAAGATGTAGCTTCACTAAGTTTTGTACACATTATCATTGCGGGTGTAATTGGGGCCTTGATTTTCATGGCCGTCCTGTTATTGATAGTAAAAGCAGTTGTTTCCCATTGATTATTTTTTGATTGAATAGAGAGAATAAGATGTCATCCAATTCAACCCCATACTATTTCGTCCCTGGACTATCTAGACATCCTGCAATGGCCGCTATTGGCTTAATTGCCTTTGGTTTCGGTATGTCCGGCTGGGTTAATCATGCCTCTTGGGGCGGCCCTCTGAGCTTGGTTGGTGTGGCCTGGATTCTATTTGTTCTCTATAACTGGTTTGGCGATACGATTGCTGAATCCAATTCTGGTCAGAATGGCGTCAACGTAGATATTTCTTATCGTTGGTCGATGGCATGGTTCATCTTCTCTGAGATCATGTTCTTCGGCGCTTTCTTTGCTGCCTTGTTCTATGCGCGTAATATCGCGATGCCTTGGATGGGTGATGTTGAGAGCAAACTGATTTGGCCTAATTTCCAGGCTGTTTGGCCTAATGATGGCCCTGCTGGTTTGGTTGAGAAATTCACCACCATGGGTCCATGGCCAATCCCAACAATCAACACATTGCTATTGCTCAGTTCTGGTGTAACGATTACTTATGCTCACCATGCCTTGGTAGAGAACCATATGAAGAAAGCCATTATTGGCTTAGCTCTAACCGTAGGTTTAGGTTTCATCTTCTTGTGCTTCCAGGGTTACGAGTACTACCATGCTTACCATGAGCTCAATTTGAAATTGACTTCTGGTATCTATGGCTCAACCTTTTTCATGTTGACCGGTTTTCATGGTTTCCACGTGTTCTTGGGTGGCACGATGTTGGCAATTGTTTTGCGCCGTATGATTCGTGGCGACTTTACCTCTAAGCACCATTTTGCTTTTGAGGGCGCTGCTTGGTACTGGCACTTTGTCGACGTTGTCTGGCTTGGCCTCTACATCGCTGTTTACTGGATGTAAATGGCATACAAAATCGGGGCGTAAGCCCCGATTTATTTTTCAGCCCCAATGATTTGGCAGCTTTTTAATTAGTGCCTACTTTAATGCCAGTGGCTTCAATCAGGTCAAAGTAGTGGGCCAAAAGAATCCCCAGAAACAGGGCAATAGATAGTCCGATACGCAGCATGAGTGAGTGAACCATTCGGGAGCTATTGCCCTTATCTTTCATCATGTAATACAAGGCTGATCCTAAGCTAAAAACAATCATTAGTAGGACAATCGGAATAAGCCACTTCATCTCAAATCCTTATTTATAAATCTCTTGAATAGTCTTTTTACTGCCCTCATTACTAAGCGCATAGTTGCTACTGTATCAGCCTTGCTGATCATCGTGATTGGCTGTGCTGCCGGTATTTGGCAGTTGGGGAGGGCTGAGAGCAAAATTGCTTTAGCCGCCAATTTGCTGGCTCGCCAGCAAATGCCAATTCTGAGTGCGAATGACCGCGCATGGACTTTGACGGAGGCTAGTGAGCGTCGTATGACTGCTCGAGGGCGTTATCTCCCTGAGGCTGCGATTTGGTTAGATAACCGACCCAGGCCTTTACCAGAAGGCGGCTCTGGAAATGCTGCTCAGGCTGGCTTTTATCTGCTGATGCCTTTGAGATTAGAGGGCGGTGATGAGATCCTATGGGTAAACCGAGGTTGGGCACCACGTAATCAAGAGAATCGCGAAACCTTGCCGCCTATACAAACTCCCGTAGGGCCTGTGAATGTTGAGGGAATCGTTTTTGCTCACCCTGGCAAGGTCTATGAGCTAGGGTCTAGCAAATCTGCGCCGCCACTCAATGGACCGCGTATAGAGCAAAACCTAGACTTAGAGAGTGAAGCAAAGTTGCGCGGCTGGGCGCAAAGTCCTTTTATCTTGCGTCTCGAAGAATCTGGAATTCCAGATGGCCTACTGCGAGAGTGGGCGCCTCTGACAACTGGAGTCGATCGCCATTATGCTTATGCATTCCAGTGGTTTGCTTTGGCTTTTGCTGGATTTGTATTTTGGTTGGCGAGTGGACTGCGGCAATATAAACGTCCGGACTTAAAAAGTGGGGATCAAGGGTGAGTGATAAAGATTTATTAATTCCAGCATCGCAGACGGATTCTGCAATTAATGCGCGTACTCGTCGTGGCCGCATACAGATGCTGTTATTGCTCTTAGCTTGTGCTTCGCCAGTGATTGCATCTTATTTGGCTTACTACGTATTTAAGCTCGAAGGCGGCAAAACAAACTTCGGCACCTTGGTCTATCCAGCGCAAGAATTTAATCCTGCATGGATTACAACCCCTGTACAGGGTAAGTGGACTTTATTGATTGCCCGTCCTGCGGGCGAATGTCAGATCAAAGATGAAAAGTGTATTGAAGCGCTATTTTTAATGCGCCAGACCCGTGTTGCTATGGGCAGAGAGAGTAAGCGCGTTCAACTACTCTGGGTTAACACCGACGGCAAGCCAGTAGATCCAGAGGTGGTAAAGATTTACGATGAGAAAAATGCAGGCTTACAAGTCGTAGCTATGCCTGCGGATCCTAAGAGCCGAGCTGACTTTGAGGGATGGCTAAATAAAGAGGGTGCTGGTCAGCAGATTCAGTTAATTGATCCAAGTCCAGCCAAGATGATGTATTTCCCAATCACAAATTCTCCTAAAGAATTTTCTGCGATGAAAAAAGATTTAGAAAAACTCCTGAAACTCAATCACAAGGGCGAAAGTTTGTAATGTCGAGTTTGATTGTGTACCTAGAGTTGGCAGCCATCGCAATGATTTTTGCAGGCTTACCATTGGCCTATCTTTGGACTAGGCCAGGGTATAGCTTTCTCCAAAAGCTCAATTGGGTTTTGGTCTTCATGACCTTTGATTTAATTGTTTTTGGCGCGTTTACACGTCTGACAGATTCTGGCTTGGGCTGTCCTGATTGGCCTGGATGCTATGGCACCTCAAACCCCATTCATGCTCTTGGCGATATTCAATTGGCTGAGAATGCTATGCCCACTGGGCCTGTGACGGTGATGAAGGCATGGATAGAAATGATCCATCGTTATTTGGCCATGACTGTGGGCGCGTTAATTTTGGTGCAAGTTTCCTTAGCGTTTAGCAAAGTGAAGTCTTTAGGAAAAGCCCCATTCATTGCTAGCTTGGGATTACTTTTCTTGGTTTGCTTGCAAGGTGCATTTGGTGCATGGACTGTCACCCTGAAATTGCAGCCCATCATTGTGAGCTTGCATTTAATTTTGGCTTTAATTCTTTTAGCTTGCTTGACTGCTTATGCTCAGCAAACTTGGGAAGTGAGTTCTTCTGTTGTGCGGACTTTGCGTGTTCAACCCGTGCCTGCAGCCCTAGTTGCCATTGCCCTGGCAGTCTTATTCATGCAAGTCTTTTTAGGTGCCTGGGTGAGTACAAATTATGCGGTGTTAGCCTGCCCTGATTTTCCGACCTGCCTAGGCTCTGCTTGGCCTGAGACAAATTGGGCTGAAGGATTTACCTTATGGCGTCAATTGGGCTTAAATGCGCAAGGTGAATTTATCTCGCCGGTGGCATTGCAAACGATTCATTGGGCGCATCGTGTCTTTGCGATTCTGGTTTTGCTTTGTCTGGGTTTCTTAGGGCTCACAGCATACCGTCTTGCAACTCCAGCAACCCCAACGCTCAAGCGTTTTGCAAGATTGCTTTTTACGCTTTTGCTATTACAAGTCATTACCGGAATTTCTAATGTGGTATTCCAGTGGCCTTTGATTGCTGCCTTAATGCACACCGCAGGTTCTGCTGCTTTAGTATTCTGTTTAGTCAGAATGGCTTATTGGGCTTCATGGAAGTCACCCATTCAACTAAAGATTGCAAAGTCATTATGAGTACTCCTAAAACCTCTGCTCCAGAAGCGATGCCGCGCTGGCGCCAGTACTGGGTTCTCACTAAGCCTAGGGTTACTCAGCTTGCTGTATTTTGTGCGGTGATTGGGATGTTCTTGGCCACGCCAGGTATGGTGCCTTACCCCGTTCTTTTTGGTGGAATTGTGGGGATTTGGTTATTGGCTGGTGCTGCCTTTGCAGTGAACTGTCTCATTGAGCAAGCGGTAGATGCCAAGATGAAACGCACAGCATGGCGTCCCTCGGCGACTGGCGAAGTAACGCCTTTCCACATCATTATTTTTTCAATCATTCTGGGCTCGCTTGGGATGATCATTTTGTGGAACTTTTGCAACCCCTTAACCATGTGGTTAACGCTCGCTACTTTTGTGGGTTATGCAGTGATCTACACATGGTTATTAAAGCCTGCAACGCCACAAAATATCGTGATTGGTGGTCTTTCTGGCGCAATGCCCCCTGCGTTAGGCTGGGCTGCAGTGACGAATACCCTCTCCGCCGAAGCTTGGCTTTTAGTCTTAATTATTTTCGTTTGGACGCCCCCACATTTTTGGGCTTTAGCGTTGTATCGTCGCGATGACTATGTGCAGTCAGGCTTACCAATGTTGCCAGTAACTCATGGTGAACGGTTTACCCTTCTAAATATTTTGCTTTACACCCTCATCTTGATTGCTGCAACTCTCTTGCCTTATATCTATGGCATGAGTGGCATGGTGTATTTGACCTCTGCCATTGTTCTGGGTCTGATGTTCTTGGCTTACGTGATTGCCTTGTTTGTTTCTTATAGTGATGCACTGGCGAAGAAGACCTTTCGCTTCTCTATTACGTATTTATCCCTGCTCTTTGCAGCATTACTGATCGATCATTATTTTCTCTAAGATGAAATTCACCACCTTACGTTCTTGCTTCATTGCAATTTTATTTTTAGCCTTAGCTGCTTGCAGCCCTAAGCCAGAATTTAAGAATATCGATATCACTGGTAGCACTGCTTTTGGAAAAGACTTTAGCTTGCTCGATCCAGATGGAAAAGTCAGAACGCTTGCTGACTTTAAGGGCAAGGTCGTAGTGATGTTCTTTGGTTACACCCAATGTCCTGATATTTGCCCAACGACCTTAACCGAGATGCAGCAAGTAATGACCTTGCTAGGCCCTCAGGCCGATAAGGTGCAAGTACTTTTTGTGACGGTGGATCCGGCTCGCGATACGGCTGCTATTTTGAAGCAGTATGTTCCTGCCTTTGATTCACGCTTTTTAGGCTTAAGACCAGCAGATGACGCCGCTCTAGAGAAAGTTACCAAAGACTTTAAGATCTATTACAAAAAAGTACCCGGCAGCAGCCCTGGCTCTTACACCTTGGATCATACAGCGGGAAGTTATGCATTTGATCCGGAAGGACATTTGCGTCTATACATCAAGCATGCGCAAGGTCCAGAGACCTTGGCGCACGATTTGAAGGAGTTGTTGAAGTAGTTTGCTAACTTAAGCGGCTTGCAACATGCCGCGCATCTTCTTCAGCGCAGCCATTTCAATTTGACGAACGCGCTCTGCAGAAATGCCGTATTCACTGGCAAGATCATGCAAGGTTTTTGTGCCATTGCCATCAGCATCCATGGCTAGCCAACGAGACTGCACAATATTTCGACTGCGCTCATCTAAAGCCATCAATGCTTGATCCAGTTTAGGACCTTGCAGTGCATCGGTTTCAGCGCTGGCGATCATTTCTGTTGGCTCTTGGCTATTGTCAGCAAGCCAAGCAATTGGGGCGTAAGCAGATTCATCATCACTGTCATCGCCCTCAAGCGCAACATCACCACCCGCAAGGCGCATTTCCATTTCTTTAACGTCTGAACCCTTGACATCTAGGGCTTTGGCCAAAGCTTCTACTTCGCCTGGAGTGAGTGCGCTCAAGGTAGGTTTGTTGCTTCGCAAGTTAAAAAATAATTTACGCTGTGCTTTGGTCGTTGCTACTTTGACTAAGCGCCAGTTTTTGAGAATGTATTCGTGTATCTCTGCTTTGATCCAATGAATCGCATATGACACTAAACGAGCCCCATTATTTGGGTCGTAGCGTTTTACTGCTTTCATTAAACCAATATTGCCTTCCTGAATCAGGTCTGCGTGCGGAATGCCATATCCGAGATATTGACGTGCAACCGAAACAACTAGACGCAAATGCGAGAGCACTAAAGTTTTAGCGGCGTCGACATTTTCAGTACGACGAAATTCTTGCGCAAGATGTAATTCTTCCGCAGCGCTCAGCATGGGTACGCGATTCACGTACGCAATATAGGAATCGAGTGTGCCAACCCCAAGGGATGGCAACATTGGAAATGCAGAGGCCGCCGCAGTCTGCGCGACGGGCAGCGTTTGCAAGTTCGGTTGATCAGCTTTCTTTTGAACCATTTTTTTTATAAATATGAGGTGTTAATAGAGGACTATTTTAGCACTCTTGTCAATAGAGTGCTAATCCTTATAAATATCTGTAAGTCTATGATTTAGTTGAATAATTCTGAGGAGTATTGCTCTGCTGTGAAGGGGGCTAAATCGTTAATTCCTTCACCTTTGCCTAGGGCTAAAACTGCAGGTTTTGGACCTTCTTGGAGGGTATGGGCCAAAGCGCAGATCACACCACCCTTGGCGGTCCCATCTAGCTTGGTTACGATGATTCCGGTAAGCCCCAGAGCTGCATGGAAGGCCTTAACCTGGCTTAAACCGTTTTGTCCTGTATTGCCATCTAAAACCAAAAGCGTGTGGTGTGGGGCCCCAGGAAGGGCTTTACCAATGACGCGTTTTACCTTCTTAAGCTCTTCCATTAGGTGATCTTGTGTTGCAAGACGACCGGCGGTATCAATAATCAAAATATCGCTCTTGCGAGAGATGGCCGAATGAATCGCATCATGCGCTACTGCAGCAGCATCGCCACCTTCTTGGGTGATGACGTCCACTTGGTTTCTACCGCCCCACTCTTGTAATTGATTGCGCGCTGCAGCTCTGAAGGTATCCCCAGCAGCGAGCAGTACTGATTTATTTTGCGCCTGAAATAGGCGGCAAAGCTTACCGATCGTCGTTGTCTTGCCGGCGCCATTCACGCCCACGACTAGCCAAATCTCTGGAATAGCTGCTTTGTCAGCGATAAATAGGGGGTTGACTGCAGACTCTAAGGGCTTGAGTAGTGCGCTAACTTCAGTAATGAGTAGCGCTTGTAGCTCCTCAGGAGTAGAAACTTTTTCTGATTTAGCAGCCTTGCGTAATTTACCGATCAATTGTTCGGTCGTAGGCAGGCCCACATCACTTTGAATCAGTGATTCTTCTAAAGTTTCAAACCAGGCTTCATCAGTCTTGCCTGATTTAAAAAGAGATCCGAGGGTTTTACGTAAGCCGAACATAATCGATACAATTTAAACCTTGTATCTTATCAATTTAATTCTAGGGATATGGTGATTTAGCAGATGCGATCAAATTTACTCCGAATTTCCTTTTTCCTGTTCTTATTTGCGCCTTTGTCATGGGCAGCAAGTGGTCAACCGGCCGACACCCATGAGTTCAATTTAGACAATGGCCTTAAATTGATTGTTCGGGAAGATCATCGTGCCCCAACAGTCGCGCATATGGTTTGGTATCGCGCAGGCTCCATGGATGAAACCAATGGCCGCACGGGTGTTGCGCACGTACTTGAGCACATGATGTTTAAGGGTACTCATCAAGTGAAAGCAGGAGAATTTTCTCGCTTGGTAGCGGCAGTGGGTGGGCGCGAGAATGCTTTTACTTCACGTGACTACACTGCGTATTTTCAGCAAGTGGAAAAATCCAAATTAGAGGATGTGATGAAGCTTGAAGCTGACCGCATGTCTAATCTCAATTTTGATGATGCAGAGTTTGCGAAAGAAATTCAGGTCATCATGGAAGAGCGCCGGCTTCGCACGGAAGACAATCCAAGTAGCCTTCTAAATGAATCACTGATGGCCACCGCATTTATGAGTTCACCTTATCGTCATCCTGTCATTGGTTGGATGAATGATTTAGTCAATATGAAAGCTGCGGACGCGCGTGATTGGTATCGTAGTTGGTATGCACCCAATAATGCGACAGTAGTCATCAGTGGTGATGTGGACCCACAGCAGATTTATAAGATGGTTCAGAAATATTATGGGTCTGCCACTCCACATGAGCTCCCAGTTCGGAAGCCCCAGATAGAACCACCGCAAAAAGGCATCAAACAGGTGTTAGTAAAAGCAGCTGCCGATAACGCGCAATTGGCGATGGCCTGGAAAGTGCCCCGTCTTGAGTCGGGCAAGCTAGATGATCCAGAGCCCTATGCGCTTGAGCTTTTATCCGCTGTACTCGATGGCTATGACAATGCGCGTCTTAATCGAGTGCTGGTGAAACAAGAGAAAGTCGTCAACGATGTGGGCGTTTCGTATGACATGGTGTCTCGTGGCCCCGAATTATTTCTGATTGGGGCTACGCTAGCCAAAGGTAAGACGGTTGATCAAGCACAAGCCAGTATTCGTAAAGCCTTGGATGATCTGAAGCAAAAAGGAATCTTAGAGTCTGAGTTAAAGCGTATTCAGGTGCGTATTTTGTCCGAGCAAATCTATAAGAGAGATTCCATCTTTGGTCAGGCTATGGAAATTGGTAGCAATGAGATGGCAGGATTTTCCTGGAAAGACATTGAGTATATGTTGGAGAAGATGCAAACGATTACTCCTGCACAGGTTCAAGCGGTCGCTAAAAAATATTTAGTCGATGAGGGTTTAACAATTGCCGTATTAGATCCCCAAGCTCGTAAATCTGAACCAGCTAAGGAGAGTAAATAATGGGCGCTCTCAAAAAATTATTTGCTGTTGGTTTATTGGCTTTAGGTCTGGTGCACAGTGCTCATGCTGTTTTGCCGATTGAAAAGCTAGACTCCTATAAGGGTGCAAAGGTATACCTCGTTCAAACAAAAACTTTACCAATGGTTGATATTGAAATCAGTATTGATGCGGGCGATCGTTATGATCCAAGCGGCAAGAGTGGCTTAGCGGATATGAGTGCTGCCCTGATGAGCTATGGGGTACGAGGCGATAGGGGAATTTTGACTGAAGCCCAAATTGCCGATGAAATTGCTGACTTAGGTGCCAATATTGGGGTTTCCGTTGGCGGTGAGCGCGCGATTATGCGCATCCGCAGTTTGAGTCGAAAAGATTTGCGTGACAGGGCGGTGCAATTGGCGGCCTCTATGCTGAGTTCACCCCTATACGACGCCAAAATTCTGGAGCGAGAAAAGCAGCGCTCTATTACTAACTTACTTGAAGCAGAAACAAAGCCAGAATTTACTTTGGAACGCCGTTTTAAGAAAATGGTTTATGGCAACAATCCTTTGGGAGATTCTCCCAGTGTTAAATCGGTTGGCTCAGTAAATGTTGGTGATCTAAAACAGTTTCATAAGACTTTCTATCGTGGTGACCGGATGATTGTCAGCATTGTTGGTGACGTGAGTCGTTCTCAGGCGGAGGAGGTCGTGCAAGCTCTGTTGCAAAAGATTCCAGCAACTGGACCCGCAATTGCGCAATTACCACCATTGCCACGTTCCCCGGTAGAGCCCTTGTCAGAGCGGGAGGTGCGAATTCCGTTCGACTCGCAGCAGGCGCATATTGCGATGGGTATGACCGCTATACCCCGCAATAATCCAGACTACTTTCCCCTGCTGGTAGGCAACTATGTATTGGGTGGTGGTGGTTTCGTATCGCGCTTAATGTCTGAGGTTCGAGAAAAGCGTGGGCTAGCCTATAGCGTATTTAGTTACTTCGCTCCAGGTAAAGACACAGGTATTTTTCAGGCGGGTTTGCAGACTAAAAATGATCAAGCAGCTTTAGCGCTTGAAGTCATGAGTGCGACGATTGCCAAATTTATTGCGGAAGGTCCTACGCCATCCGACTTAGTGGCGGCGAAGTCTAATTTAATTAATGGCTTCCCCTTACGTATTGATAACAATCGCAAGTTATTGGATAACGTTTCATCTATCGCTTGGAATGAGCTACCGATCGATACACTCGAGGTTTGGACCAAGCAGGTTGAAGCAGTAACCTTGGAGCAAGTGACAGTGGCCTTTCAAAAGTATCTTGCCATGGATCGCATGAAGATCGTGGTCGTAGGTGCTCAGAGCAAAGCTGCTCCTCAGTAAGATATGAATAAAGTCGTTCATAAAAAAGGACAACAATCGGAGCCCCCTAAAAAGGTGAGGGTGATTGGTGGAGTGTGGCGGAGTAGATTGCTCACCGTCATTGATTTGCCGGGATTACGCCCAACTACGGATCGCGTTCGGGAGACTTTATTTAATTGGCTTGGACAAGATCTCAGCGGCCTACGTTGCTTGGATTTATTCGCGGGAACAGGCGCATTGGGATTTGAGGCTGCTTCGCGCAATGCTCAGGCAGTTGTGCTGTTAGAGAAAGATAAAAAAGCCCACGCTCAGTTACAGGTGAACTTTAAACTTTTGCAATCATCTCCTGTCTCTGGTGTAGTAGAAATTTTGCAACGAGATAGTTTGGAGTATTTGAAACAGCAAGCGGATCGCTCTAGCCATTTGATTTTTATTGACCCCCCTTTTCAGGATGCGCATTTACTCAACAATACCCTGATTGAGGCTGCTAGGGTCTGTGATGACTCTCAAGGTGGGGGTATTTATGTCGAGTTTCCCTCCATTCGCTCACGCGACGAAGTAGAGGCCCTCCTTCCTGAGTGGCATTGTGGAAAATACTTAGAAGCGGGGGCCGTAAAAGCCTGTCTATTTCGGGGTAGAAGAGGCTAAACTCTTGCCTGTAGCTGATAAAGCCCTAGGAGATTTATGACTGTCGCTGTATATCCAGGAACATTTGACCCCTTTACGCGTGGTCATGAAGATTTGGTGCGTCGCGCATCGAGTATTTTTGACGTGTTGATTGTTGGTGTTGCCTCTAGCCGCAGCAAGCACCCCTTCTTTACCCTGGAAGAGCGCATTGATATTGCTAAGGAAGTTTTAGGGCATTACTCCAACGTCAAGGTGGTTGGCTTTAACGGCCTCTTAAAAGACTTTGCTCGCGAGCATCAGGCCCGTGTGATTGTGCGTGGTTTACGTGCAGTATCAGATTTTGAGTATGAGTTTCAGATGGCCGGCATGAACCGTTACTTGTTGCCTGATGTCGAAACTTTATTCTTGACGCCTTCAGATCAGTACCAATTTATTTCGGGCACCTTCGTTCGTGAAATTGCCTCGATGGGTGGCGATGTCAGCAAATTTGTTTTCCCATCTGTCGAAAAATGGTTGGTGAAAAAGACTGCTGACAATGCATTAAATAAAAAGTCAGGTGAATAGGTAATTCATGGCTTTAATGATCACGGACGAATGCATCAACTGTGATGTGTGCGAGCCCGAATGTCCCAATGATGCTATTTATATGGGGCTGGAGATTTATGAGATTCACTCAGATAAGTGTACTGAGTGTGTCGGACATTACGATGTGCCGCAATGTCGCCAGGTTTGTCCAGTAGACTGCATTCCTTTTGATCCGGCACATAAAGAAAACCAAGTGCAGTTAATGGCCAAATACAACTTGTTGATGGCTCAGAAAAAAGCGGCCTCCACTTAAGCTTTTGAGTGCAGCTCCAACATGGCGCCTGCAGTATCACCCTTCAAAAAGAGCGGCAAAATCTGTAAGCCATTTTCAATGCTGGCATCAATGAGCTTTTGTTCGGCTAATTGGGGTCTGCGTAAAACATAATCAGCCACATCCATTGGGCGCCCGTCTCCTGCTAAATCTCTTGGGTGACCTATGCCTAGGCGTAGGCGCCAGTATTCTGGGGTTCCTAGGTGGGCCTGGATATCCTTAAGGCCGTTATGGCCACCGGTACCACCACCTAACTTAATGCGCGCAGTGCCCGGCTTTAAATCAAGCTCATCTTGAACGACTAAAACATCCGCAGGCAAGACTTTATGAAAACGGCACAGTGCACCAACCGCTTGGCCACTGAGGTTCATATAAGTATTTGGCTTTAAAAGAAAGAGATCTTCTCCTTCCCATTTGGCTTTAGCCACTTTTCCATGAAAGCGTTTTTCTACTTCAAAGCGAACGCCCAATTGTTTGGCCAAGGCGTCAACAAACCAGAAGCCAGCATTGTGCCGATCTTCTTCATGTTCATCGCCAGGGTTACCAAGGCCAACAATTAATTTAGTCATGATGCGAGTTTAAAGATAAAAAGTATTTCTACAAATAGAAAAACGAAAGCCCGCTTACGCGGGCCTTCGTTTGCAAAAGATGGAGCTCTAAATCATTAAGCCTTGTCTTTTGCAGCGTCAGCAGCGGCGGCTGGAGCTGCAGCAGCTGCAGGAGCAGCCTCTTCAACTTCGGCAGCTTTAACGCTTGGAATACGTGCGTTTGCAAGCACTGGGTTCTCTTGCTCAACATGCAATACCAATGAAACACCTTTTGGCAATGCGAGGTCTTTAGCATGGATTGAGTGACCCACTTCAATTTTGCTCAAGTCCACTTCGATGAACTCTGGCAAGTCTGCTGGTAAGCAAGAAATTTCGAGTTCAGTAGTGATGTGGCTAATAGCAGCGCCTTGCAATTTCACAGCAGCTGAAGTTTCAGCGTTAGTGAAGTGCAATGGAACGCGCATGTGAACTTTTTCAGTCGCGGATACGCGCTGGAAGTCAATGTGCAAAACCAATGGCTTAAATGGATGCATCTGGTAATCACGCAACAACACTTTCTGTGTTTTGCCGCCGATTTCCAAATCTAGAATGGAAGAGTGAAATGCTTCCTTGCGGAGAGCATGAAACAGCGCATTGTGATCTAACTCAATAACAGCTGCTTGTTCTTTACTACCGTAAACGATTCCCGGAGTCTTACCGGAATTGCGCAGACGGCGGCTCGCACCCGTTCCCTGTACGCTTCTTTCAAAGGCTACAACTTTCATATTAAATTCCCTAGTTAAGGTTAATTTCCGTTCGCGACCAAACAGAAAAGCCTTCGATTATATCGTGGGAATGGGGATTTTTGCCTACAAATGCCTCGGAACTACCAAAAAACGGGGTAAAACAGCGTTTTTTGGCTTATTCGGCAAACATGGACATGACAGAATCGCCCTTGCTAATGCGGGAAAGGGTTTCGGCCAGGATGTGGGCTACGCTCAATTGACGAATTTTGCCAACTTTCATTGCTTCAGCGGTCAAAGGAATAGTGTCGGTGACAACGAGCTCATCTAATTCTGAGGCTGCGATACGGGCTACCGCACCGCCTGATAGAACGGCATGAGTACAGTAGGCGGTAACACCCTTAGCGCCACGCTCTTTGAGGGCTTCAGCAGCCTTACAGAGGGTTCCACCGGTATCGATGATGTCATCCATGATGACGCAATGACGGCCTTCTACTTCGCCAATCAGGTGCATTACTTCAGAGACATTGGCTTTAGGACGACGTTTATCAATAATCGCTAAATCGGTACCCAATTGCTTAGCCATAGCGCGAGCACGGACAACGCCTCCAATGTCTGGAGAAACAATGATTAAATCTTTTTTGGTCTTCTGTGCCTCGAGGTCAGCCAGTAAAACCGGAGACGCGTAGATGTTATCTACAGGGATATCAAAGAAGCCTTGAATTTGGTCGGCATGCAGATCCATCGTCAGAACGCGCTCAATGCCAGCTACTGACTGGAGCATATTTGCCACGATTCGGGCAGAGATAGCAACCCGTGCAGAGCGGGGGCGGCGGTCTTGGCGAGCATAACCGAAGTAAGGGATCACTGCGGTTATGCGGCTTGCTGATGCTCGTTTCAGGGCATCAATCATAATCATGAGCTCCATCAAACTATCGTTTGTCGGAGCACAGGTGGATTGGATTACAACGACATTTTTACCGCGGACGTTTTCTTGAATTTCTACCTGAATCTCACCATCTGAGAAGCGACCCACAAAGGCTTTTCCCATGGGGAGATTGAGCTCTTTGGCAACAGCCTGTGCCAAAACCGGATTTGCGTTGCCTGTAAATAGAGTCAATAAATCAGCGTTCATGGGGGCGGTATGGGTTTGGGTAAGGGTTAAGGTCGTGTGGTTTCTTAAGCGTTTCTACAGTATTTGGCAGGGGAAGAAGGATTCGAACCTTCGCATGCTGGAATCAAAATCCAGTGCCTTAACCAGCTTGGCGATTCCCCTACAGGTCATTCTGAAGAAATCAAATTGTAAGCGGGATTTTTATTTAACCCCCGAACAATCCTACCTACCCACCCCTTGGGAAGATTTTGCAAAAGATTTTGGAGTTTTGCGTGATCGGTCTTAGGGTCTAAGACGGCAAAAACGCTACTTCCAGAGCCAGACATTCTGGGCGCTGAGCCCGGTACTGCCTGACTAATCCAATCCAAAGCTTGCTTCACTTCAGGGCATATCCGCATCGCAACCGCCTGACAATCATTGGATTGATTCAACTGTGGTGATGCAAGAAAGCCATCAATTGTAATCGGAGCGTGGTCTCGGGTCAATTCAGGGTCCTGAAAAATGCTGACGGTCGGGATACCCTGATTTGGAAAAATCACCAAAAAGTCTTGGGTTTCCAGGGAAATTTCTTGAATTTGCTCCCCGATGCCCTCAACAAAGGCATTTTTGCCAAAAATAAAGAAGGGCACGTCAGCCCCCAGTTTTAATCCCAGCATGTTCAAGGTCTGCTCATCCAATTTCAGATCCCACAGCGCATTTAAGCCAATCAAAGTTGTAGCAGCATCAGATGAGCCGCCACCTAAGCCGGCACCCATCGGAATTTCTTTTGTGAGGCCAATTTCAACACCGGACTCCACTTTACAAAAATCTTTCAGTAGCTTTGCTGCGCGGACAACTAAATCTTGTTCTGGAGGAACTCCAGGAATTGGATTAATACGACGCACTTCATTTTCTGGAATGACTTTGAGGGAGAGGGTGTCACACCAATCGATCAATTGAAAAACAGATTGCAGCAAGTGGTAGCCGTCAGCTCTGCGCCCCACAATATGCAGAAAAAGATTCAGTTTTGCAGGCGAACGCAGTACTACATTTTTTTGCAGCAACTTACTCATTGGGGCGATCAAACACTAAACGAATATCGATCGAGCCCACATTAGAGCTGCGAGTCATGATGAGTTTTTCGAGACGATTAGAGTCATCCCAGCTATACACTAAATTCCAACCGTCTTGATCAATTTTGCTGACCTGACCTTTGGCATTTCTTTCAACGCTTGCATTGCTTCCTGGACGAATTTGTCCACGTAACCAATCGGATAGTCCACGCGCTGGTAGCGGAAGTCCTAAGGTATTTTGAACCAGTGAATCTGCATCGATTGCAGTGACTACTTGGCCATCACGTTCGAGGCTAGCTTCTCCAGGAGTGATCGTAATCTTGGCAATCGAGCCACCAACAGGATTGCGAATCTCTAAGATGTCTTTCAGTTCATCCTGTGTCAGAGTAAATCCACCAGATCCTCCTTGATTCTGCGTGTTTGTCAGCCCAGTCACTTTTACGGCAAAGCGGCCATCCCAAGTGCCCTTAGCGCCCTGCTCTGCTACTGACCAATTGGGCTTCAAGCGTTTTAAGGTTTCTTTAAGGGTGGGATTATTGGCGTCTAGCTTTTGACCTTGACGCCAAATTTCTTCAGCTTGGTTTGGTTGATTCATCACCCACAATACCTCGCCCAAATGCGCAGCTATATCTGCCTCTGGTTTTGTGTTGTAGGCCTGCTGAAGTTGTTCTAAAGCAAGTGCATTCTTACCCATGCGAAAGTTCACCCAACCCAAGCTATCTAAGATGAAGCTATCTTTAGGAGAGAGTTGATGTGCTTTACTGATGAGTACAAATGCTTCGGGCAATTTGAGATTGCGATCTGCTAATGAATACCCTAAGGCATTAAGTGCATTTACATCGTTAGGATTTTTACGCAATACTTCACGCAAGGTCTTTTCCATCACATCTAAGCGACCTATTTTTTCTGCCGCCATTGCATAGGTGTAAAGCAGGTTAATGTCTTTAGGTGAAATTTTTACAGTAGACGCGATTTCATAAAAAGCAGTCAGTGCACCGGTTTCATCTTTGGATTTAGCAAGCAAGGCCTGCAATTGCATGAGGGTATTTTCTTGCTGAGCAGGCGTTTGAAGTTTTAATAAGTTGATTGCTGGTTTGACGGCATCTGACCAGCGGTCGCTCAAGATTAATAAAGTAATTAAAACCTCTTTGGGTTTTGTGTCAGAAGCGGGTACCAGGCTATCCCACGATTGGGCAGCTTGAAGCGCTAAATTCGGTGAGCCTGCAGCAATCGCAATTTCCATAGCTCTTTGGGCAAGGCGAGGGTCCTGATACTGACGAGCCATTTCTAGATAGGTACTGAAAGCTAAGCCTGCTTCACCTCGTTGTAAGGCAATCTCAGAGGCAAGTACCTCAAAAATAGCTTCCCCAGACTGCAATCCGTCCGTTTGAGCGCTCGCAGGAAGACTTACTCCGCCAGCCAGTGCCGCAAGCAGTAAACCTTGTAAAAGTGACTTAAATCTCAATTTACTCATAAGCACATTCTAATCCGCGAATCTACAATTCATTTATGCCAGAACTCCCAGAAGTAGAAGTCACCAGATTAGGAATTGCGCCCCACTTGCTAGGATGCAAGATTACGGCTGTCAAAGTGATTGATGGGCGCTTACGCTGGCCAGTGCCGCGCAACTTGCCCAAGATCTTGCAAGGTCAACAAGTTCATTCAATTGAGCGTAGAGGTAAATACCTTTTAGTGGAGTTAGATCTGGGATATTTGCTCTTGCATCTAGGGATGACGGGTACTTTGCGGGTATTGCCTAGCTCAGAGCCCCTAAAACTACATGATCGGGTCACATTTGAATTTGGCAAGTTGAGCTTACGTTTGCATGATCCACGGAAGTTTGGCGCTGTTTTGTGGCATCCCAAAACAAAAGGTCCGATTGAGAAAAATTCTTTATTACTCAAATTGGGCGCGGAGCCATTCTCTCCCGATTTTGCGGGCGAGCTCGGCGCTAATATTCTGTATCAACATTCCCGTGGACGCAGTATTGCCGTCAAACAATTTTTATTGGCAGGTCAAGCCGTTGTAGGTGTCGGTAATATTTATTGCTCTGAAAGTTTGTTTGAAGCGGGCATTCATCCGGCAAAAGCGGCGGGTAAGTTGACTCGGCCTCAATGTACTCGCCTAGCCAATGCAGTCCGACTGATATTGAAAAAAGCGATTGCTGCTGGCGGTAGTAGTTTGAAAGATTTTGTAAATAGCGATGGGGATCCTGGCCACTTCATGGTGCAAACCAAAGTCTACGATCGTAAAGATCAACCTTGTAAGATTTGCAAAATACCCATTAAGCAAATTGTGCAGGGACAGCGCTCTACTTATTTCTGCCCGCAATGTCAAAAGCGTTAATCCAGCATTTTTCTAAAACCTTAATTGCTTGGCACAAGCAAAGCGGGCGCTCTGGCTTGCCATGGCAAGGTACCCGCGACCCTTATGCAGTATGGGTTTCAGAAATTATGTTGCAGCAAACACAAGTGGCTACCGTGCTAGAACGTTATCCACGGTTTATGAAGCGTTTTCCGACAGTGAAAAAGTTAGCAGCTGCTTATATAGATGAAGTATTGGCGGAATGGGCTGGCCTCGGTTACTACTCACGCGCTAGAAATTTGCATGCTTGTGCACAACAAGTGGTCGATCAATTTTCTGGGAAATTTCCGAGTGATCCACTATTGCTTGAGCAGCTTAAAGGAATAGGGCGCTCTACAGCAGGCGCGATTGCTGCTTTTGCTTTTCATGCGCGGGCACCAATCTTGGATGCTAATGTCAAACGCATTCTTGCGCGCCTGTTTGCGGTAGAGGGAGCATTGCAAGATAAAGTAGTGAACGATCGTCTCTGGCAATTGGCTGTTGATTTGCTCCCAGCAGAGCCAAAAAATATGCCGGTATATACCCAAGCCCTCATGGACTTTGGTGCCACCTGGTGCACTTCACGTAAGCCTGTCTGCGTGAGTGGCGAGAAGAAGTGCCCTTATCTGAAAGATTGCCAAGCCAACTTGAGTGGTCAAGTACTTTTATATCCACAAAAAGTGGTGAAAGCAAAATCACCCGAGTTCAATTGCGATATGGTGCTCATGAGAAGTGCCAACCATATTTTGTTACAAAAACGTCCTAGTAAAGCCATCTGGGGTGGACTCTGGTCATTACCAGAAGGGCCTTGGGAGTCGAGGGCATCGACCAAGCATTCTGATATCAATGCAAAAGATTTGCTAGCAGCGGCATTACCTGATGAAAAGACTACGACCCTATTAAAGACGTCCCAAAAAATGATTCAGGGTGAGCAAATTAAACATGTCTTTACTCATCGTCGTTTGTGGATGCAGATCTGGGAAATCAATTTATCCAAGCCGCATGAATTTTCAGGATCAGACCTAAAATGGGTGCCGCTTCGTCAATTAGGCAAGTACGGCCTGCCGCAACCGATCAAAGTGCTTTTGCAGAAATTGAGTCTAACTCGCGGTGACGATCTAAAAAATTAAGCTGGAGCGCTGCAAGATCTTTTTGTGCTCGGAAATGCTCGCTGATGCGATTGACCAAATAGACAGAGCGGTGCTGTCCTCCAGTGCACCCGATGGCGACGGTTAAGTAACTACGCCCGTCCGCAATATAGTGCGGCAACCATTTTTCAATGAAGAGCGTGATGTCACTTTCCATACTGACGACTTCTGGAATTTTTTCTAAGAATTCTTTTACGGGCTTGTCGTTGCCAGTAAGTGGACGTAAGACTTTGTCATAGTGAGGATTCGGTAGACAGCGCACATCAAACACTAAATCAGCTTCGCTCGGAACTCCCTTTTTGAATCCAAATGATTCAAAAATAACTGTTAGGCCAACTGGCTTATCTTTGAGAAGGTCCTGAATCCAAGAGCGTAATGCGTGAGCGGGGATGTTGCTGGTATCAATACTGTGCGCTTGTGCGCGCAACGGCTCAAGTAGCTGACGCTCGCTATTAATCGCTTCAATTAAAGTCGCTGACTGAGATTGTTTGGCGTGAGTAGATAAGGGATGGCGACGCCGTGTCTCCGAAAAACGTTGCACTAAGGTATTGGTATCTGCATTTAAGAAAACGACCCGGACTTGATGATTACGGCGCAGGTTTTCTAGAATCGAAGGCAGATTCTCAATCGACTGACCGCGGCGAGCATCAATGGCTACAGCAACCCGCTCACATTTTTCTTTTTCGAGGGTGCTGATGAGACTTTCTAACAAGGAAACAGGCAGATTGTCTACGCAATCGTAACCAGCATCTTCGAAAGCCCTCAAGGCTACTGATTTACCTGAGCCTGAGATTCCGGTAATCAGATTGATTTGCATGGTTTAAAGCAAACGACCTTGTGACTTGGTGGAATCAGCTTCAGCGTTCATTTGAACGCGCTGACGTTCAATAAATTCTTTTAAGGTATCAATGCCGCGCAATTGCAAAATCGTATTGCGTACCGCTGCTTCAACTAGTACAGCTAAGTTTCGACCGGCAGCTACCTGAATTTTGACGGTGCGAATCGGCACACCCAAGACATCAATGTGTTGCGCCTCTAAGGGCAACCTCTCAAATTCACCATCGGTTCTGCGAACCAACTGAACAATGAGACGTAATTTGAGTTTGCGACGGACAGCAGTTTCACCAAAGATGGTGCGGATATCGAGGAGGCCTAGACCGCGTACTTCGAGTAAGTTCCGCAAGATCACTGGGCAACGACCTTCTATGTAGTCAGAGCCTAAGCGGGCAAAGTCAACAGCATCATCCGCAACCAATCCATGGCCGCGAGAAATTAATTCCAAACCCAATTCACTTTTACCCAAACCAGATTCACCGGTGAGCAAAACACCCAATCCAAGGATGTCCATAAACACACCGTGCATTGTGATTTGGGGCGCGCCAATTTTGGTTAAGTAAATACGTAGATGGTCAATGACCTCGGCCGCAGAAATATTCGTAGTGAACAGCGGCGTGGAGGAGCGTTGGCAAAAGAGTTGTAAATCAGGATCTGCTGATTTGCCATCGGCAACGATGACGCATGGTGGCGTCTTCGAAATTAAGCTGGAGATTTGATCTTGCTTTAGTTTTGGTTCGAGCGCCGCATGATAGTTAACCTCTTGCTCACCAAAAATCTGAATGCGACTGGGGTGAATCAGATTTAAGTGACCTACTAAGTCTGAACTGGCGGCTGCAGCCTTGACTGCTTCGGGCGGAAATGTGCGTTCAGCACCTTCTAAACCACCAATCCAGGACAGTTTGAGATCAGAAACATTGTCATCAAAAATCTGCTGGGCAGTTACTCCATCTAAGAGTAAAGGCTGAGTCATTTTGGCAAGCCCCATTGTTGGAGCAACTCACAGACTTTGCTTAAGTTATTTTCAGATGAAAGGAGTTTGCGAGCATCTGCATCTGATAATAGTTGCGCTATTGAGGACAAAATTTCCAGATGTTGTTGGGTGGCTTTTTCGGGCACCAACAGAAAAATCAAAATAGAGACGGGTTCACCATCCGGTGCAGCAAATTCAATTGGGGTTTGCAATCGCATGAAGGCTGCAATCGGTTGTTTAAGGCCTTTTACGCGCCCGTGGGGAATAGCAACACCAGCGCCTAGTGCAGTCGATCCTAAATCTTCACGCGCATTGAGAAACTCCACTACTGCGCTTGAATCGATTCCAACTTGCTTGGAAAATAATGCCCCCGCGGCTGCAAATACATCAGTCCTGTTATTGGCGGGACTATCTAATGCAATGCAGTCGGGGGTAAAAAGATTAGTCAGGGCATTCATATGTCAAATGATTATAGGTGTCCTGACGCAAGACCTTACTCAAAATGCTTTTCGTGATGGTGATCTTGGATTTTTTCTTTGTGCTTCACCACTTGACGTTCGAGTTTGTCCACTACTGAGTCCATTGCATGGTACAGATCAGCGTTATGTGCTTCAGCGAACAGTTCCTTACCTTTTAGGTGAAGTGTGATCTCAGCACTTTGACGCAAATCCTTTTCTTTCGCGTTATCCACAACAAGAAAGGCTGATGCATCAATCACATGATCAAAGTGCTTGCGAATTTTGGCCAAGCCCGCCTCAAGGTGGGTTCGCATAGCTGGCGTAACTTCTACGTGACGGCTGTTAATTTTCAGATTCATCAGCAACTCCTTTTATGTACGCGTGCGCATGCTCATGCCGGGGGTGCGCAGCAAGCCCCTGAAATTGATAGGTTGTTTCTTTGGAAAGGAAATTCATGAACCTCCAGCGTATCAGCGAATTTGCTGAAAACCAAGAGGGAAACCAATTTTTATTGCATAAAGGGCTGGGACACTTGCCCAGCTTACATTCGGAAGTTTTCGCCTAGGTAGACTCGGCGTACGGCGTCATTCTGAATAATTTGATCAGGTTTGCCTTCTGCCAGTACGCTTCCTTCGCTGATGATGTAAGCGTGGTCACAGATACCCAGGGTTTCTCGAACGTTATGGTCAGTAATGAGGACGCCAATTTGACGGTCCCTGAGGAAGCGCACAATCCGCTGAATTTCCCCAACCGCAATAGGGTCAACACCGGCAAAGGGCTCATCTAACAAAATAAATTTTGGGGAAGAGGCTAGTGCTCTCGCGATCTCCACGCGTCGACGCTCGCCACCTGATAAGGAAAGGGCGGGGTTGTCACGTAAGTGGCTAATTTGTAGTTCGCCCAAGAGCTCATCGAGGCGCTTGGCAATATCAGCCTTGCTTAAGGGTTTGCCGCCTTGTACTTGAAGCTCAAGTACAGCCTGAATATTTTCTGCAACATTGAGTTTGCGAAATACAGAGGCTTCTTGAGGAAGGTAGGACAAACCCATTCGTGCACGCTCATGAATAGGGAGGTGGGTAATGTCAGCGCCATCCAAGACAATATTGCCGCCATCCAATGGCACCAATCCAACAATCATGTAGAAGGAAGTTGTTTTGCCTGCACCGTTAGGACCAAGCAATCCGACTACTTCGCCACAACGAACTTGTACGGATACGTCGCGAACCACAGTTCTCGAACCATAGCGTTTTTGCAGATGGTGCGCAGAAAGGGTGGGGGGATTGTTTGTTTGGGCTAAATCCGCTGTCATTTCTTTACTAGGGCTTTTCGTCTTGGTGTAATGACTGCTCTCGCCATGGGCAGATCATCTGGTTTTGCATCTTTTGGGGGGAAAACTCGATAGTACTGCTTTACATCATCGTACTCAATTTTCCAGCCATACAATTTGTCGAGCATTTGCATATTGAGTAGGCGCTTGAGGCTAGCGTCACCCGTGAGTGTCAGAATTTCTGTTTTCGCATTATAGGTAGCATGTGCTCCAATTCCTTGCATGAACTCATTGGCGATTCCTTCGCGTCGTTGCCTAAAGGTGGCAACCGCTTCAGGAGTTCCTTTAACGTCTATGAATTCATAACCCTCTGGATCAATTTGGATATGGCCATCGTCACCTGTGACGATGATGCTGCCTTTAATTAACAAGACCTCACCATTCAGATCGTAGACTTGAGACGTGTCGTTACCAGAAACTTTTTCTGCCTCAAGAATGATGGGTTTATCTTGATCTGCTTTTTCGGCATAAGCTATGTTGGCAATAGAAGCCCAAAGTAGCACCAAGATGGTTAAGTGTCTCAGCATCTTATTGAGCTCCCTTGGGAGCGCGCTCAATGCGACCTTTGACTTGTCCAGAAAGCTTCATGCTTTGATCCACATTATTGAAAGTGCCTCCTGCAGTGGAGTTCATGATGGACATCCCTTGCTCTAAGGTAACGGGTCTATCCGTTTCAATAATGTCATCGTTAATAAAGACTTTGAAATAGCTGGAAGAGGCAAGCATTCTCAGGCTGGCAGGCTGAGTTTCCGTGGCTGCTTGTGCTGGACGAAAAATTTCAGCGTTGTCATATAAGTCCATGATGGTGAGATCGCCATCGAGATGCCCAGTGTCTGCTTTGACGGTGACTGGTGCTTTATCGGTCTGAAAGAGGCGCATGCGTGGCGTCAAAATATCGATCGAAGCATCATCATCATAGTGAGTGAGTTTTTTCCCGAGGACGCGATATTTAGTACCGCCTAGTTCATTGAGTGCGGAGAGTGTGCCATCTTTAATGGTGTAGTCAGGCTCATGAAGGCGTACACGCTCTACAGCAGATTTTTCTTGGGGGGTGTTTTTTTCAACCAAATAAAAAGTGACGAGTGTCCAAAAGCCCATTAAGAGCAAAGGCGTTAAGCCTAGCAATGCGCGTAAAACACCTACTTTAATTTGTTGAGAATTTAAAGCCATTCCTTACTGACGAGCCTTGTTCAGAAGTTCTTCGTAGCGATTTTGTGCTTTGAGAATCAGGTCGCAGGTTTCGCGTACAGCACCGTTACCACCAGCATGAGAGGTCACATAGTGTGCAAACTCTTTGACCGCTTCATGGGCTTGCGCTGGACAAACTCGAAAGCCTGCATGCTTCATCATGGCAAGGTCTGGCCAATCGTCGCCCATAACGGCACAATCTTTAGCGCTTAGTCCCAGGGTTTTTAAAACTTCATCCAGTGCAATCGCTTTATTTTCTACGCCCATATGAACCTGTTTAATTCCAAGTTCTTCGCAGCGCGCCAAAATCATTTTGGAATTCCGCCCCGTGATGATGGCTGTTGGAATTCCGCATTGCTCTAATAATTTAATTCCCAAGCCATCTTGAATATCAAATGCTTTCAGAGATTCTTTACCATCAGCGCCAATAAATACTTGGCCGCTAGTCAAGACGCCATCAACATCCAAAACGAGTAGCTTCACATTGCCTGCCCGTTCCCAGGCTTGAGGGTATTGGGTCGCAGGGTTGGTGATGTGAGTAGTAAAAGCGTTAGGCATGAATTAAATCACTTTGGCTGCAAATAAGTCATGAAGATTGAGTGCACCTAGGAGGATGCCTGCAGCATCAGTCACCACTAATTGATTGATGCGGTATGTCTCCATCATCTCAATGGCTTCTTCAGCAATTAATTCTGGTGGAATGGTGCGTGGCTTAGATGTCGTTGCATCTTTAATGGTAACGCCAGCAAGATTACTTGTTTTCTCAAGTAGGCGACGTAAGTCCCCATCGGTAAAGATGCCAGTCACTTTATTGGCGTCATCAAGTGTAATCACCATACCCATCCGCTTAGATGTCATTTCTAGTAAGGCTTCTTGCAATGAAGCGTTGATGGAGATCTTTGGAGTCTCTTCTAGTGGGCGCATCACTTCGCTAACGTGCATCAATTGTTTGCGTCCTAAGCGACCGCCGGGATGCGAGCGAATGAAATCTTCTGCTTCAAAACCTCTAGCATCTAATAAAGCGACTGCTAAAGCATCACCCATCGCTAAAGATGCAGTGGTGCTAGTAGTGGGCGCCAAATTTAATGGGCAAGCCTCTTTCTCGACACTAGTGTCCAGATGGGCATCAGCCAATTTAGCAAGTGAAGATTCTGGAGCGCCAGTCAGTGCAATAAGTTTGGCACCAGTTCTTTTAACAATGGGAACAATCGTGAGCAACTCTTCGGTCTCACCAGAATTCGAAAGTGCAACAAAAACATCATCACGAGTCACCATGCCTAAATCGCCGTGGCTGGCTTCGGCAGGATGTACAAAAAAGGCTGGGGATCCAGTGGAGGCAAAAGTGGCTGCAATTTTGCGGGCAATATGACCAGACTTACCAATACCCGAGACCACAATGCGACCTTTGCAAGCGTGCAGGAGGTCGACGGCGAGTACGAGGGCATCAGCATTGGGGCCCTCTAGGCGATCGCGCATGGTTTGCAGTGCAGCAGCCTCAATAGTGAGGGTATCGCGCGCAAGCTTTAGGGTTCGTTCACGAGTCTTAGCTATCATCGAGTAAGTATATGCCGTCAGTCCTTCAGTTAACCCTCATTCTCTTGGCCTCAGGTGTGGCCGGAGTGGTTATTTTCCGCTATTTTGGCTTACCCCCTATTTTGGGCTATCTAGCCATTGGCGTCTTGATCGGGCCCAATGCCCTAGGCCTTGCCAGCGATACCGCCACCGTGAAGTATTTAGCGGAATTTGGGGTGGTTTTCCTGATGTTCTCGATTGGCCTGGAATTTAATCTTCATAAGCTGCGGGCAATGCGGGCCACCGTATTTGGTCTTGGCGGTAGTCAGGTGATCCTGACGATGCTGCTAGCAGTGCCGGCAAGCCTATTGATGAACTGGATTTACCCGATCTCTTGGCATGCGGCGATTGCTCTAGGTGGTGCATTGGCAATGTCCTCAACAGCGATTGTGACAAAGCTCATTTCTGATCGCTCGGAGTTGGAAGCTGAGCATGGTCGCAATGTCGTGGGTATTTTGCTATTCCAAGACTTAGCCGTAGTCTTTTTACTGATTTTGCTGCCATCCCTCGGTAAAAATTCTGCCGACCTATTTGTTGCATTAACGACAGCTTCAATCAAAATCACCGTCGCATTGGTCTTAATTTTCTTTATTGGCCAATCGTTGATGAGTCACTGGTTTAGATTGGTTGCCAAGTTACGCTCGCAAGAGTTGTTCATGCTCAATCTCTTATTAATTGTGTTGGGCATGGCCGGCCTGACTGAGTATTTTGGATTGTCTTTGGCTCTAGGTGCTTTCTTGGCGGGCATGTTGATTTCAGAGACGCCTTATCGCCATCAAGTTGAAGAGGACGTAAAACCCTTCCGCGATGTGTTGTTGGGCCTGTTCTTTATCACGATTGGAATGCTGCTCGACTTCAATGTGATTCGTGAGCAGTGGGTTCTAGTTTTGTTATTGTTGGTTGGCCCTCTGATCTTCAAGTTCGGTCTGATCGCCATTCTTTCGCGCGCATTTGGTTCAAGTCTTGGCGTATCAATCCGTACAGGCTTATGTTTAGCGCAAGCGGGGGAATTCGGTTTTGTGTTACTCAATCAGATTGATGGTTTAGATTTAATTGATCCCACGCTGAGCCAAGCTGTGTTGGCAGCCATGTTGCTCTCCATGTTCTGCGCACCTTTCTTGATTGAATACAGCGATCGTATAGCAATGCGCTTCTCGAGTAACGAATGGTTATTACAGTCTCTGGCACTCACCCGCGTCGCTGCGAAAAGTGTTCGTAATGAAAACCATGTCGTGATTTGTGGATTTGGACGCTCGGGCCAAAGTTTGGCTCGCATGCTTGATCAAGAAAAGATTCCCTATATTGCTTTGGACTTGGATCCAGATCGCGTGAAAGAAGCCGCCGCTGCTGGCGACAATGTGGTCTATGGCGATGCCAGTCGCGAAAATTATTTAAATGCCGTAGGACTCAATAGAGCAAAAGCGGTTGTCATTACATATGCAGATACTGCAGCAAGCATGCGTGTACTCAGGCAAGTAGAGCATTTACGTCCAGGCATGACAGTCTTAGTGCGTACCCGTGACGATGCAGATATCGGCAAGCTTCAAGCGGCTGGCGCCACCGAAGTCATCCCTGAGTTAATTGAAGGCAGTCTGATGATTGCATCTCATGTGCTGCTGATCATGGGCGTGCCAATGCGTAAAGTCGTTAGAAGAATTACGACTGCTAGAGAAGAGCGCTATAGCTTATTGAGAGGTTACTTCCGCGGTTCAGCGGATGATGACTTTGGCTCTAATGAATCGTGGAGATTGCATTCAGTCACCCTGCTTCCGAAATCCCAGGCAGTTGGGAAAACCCTGGCTGAGCTGGATTTAGAGAATGAAGGGGTCAGTGTTCAAGCAGTGAGGCGCAAGGGCCGTAACGCTGACTATGTGAAATTGCCTTTATCACCAGAACTGCAATTACAGGCTAATGATATTTTGGTGATCTCAGGTAATTCTGAAGCAACCGATTTAGCGGAAGCAAAATTACTCTGAGATCTAACGGCTTTAAAGACTGATAGCGACTTACTTTTTCTTCTTAGCTGGCGGCGCTTTACGAGTTAGAAGTGGTGCTAAGTAGTGACCAGTAAAGCTTGCTTCATTCTTAGCAACATCCTCAGGCGTACCTGTAGCAATGATCTGCCCACCACCGGCGCCACCCTTAGGTCCCAGGTCAATAATCCAGTCCGCCGTTTTAATCACATCTAGATTGTGCTCAATGATGACGATGGTATTGCCTTGTTTCTTCAGGGTTTGAATCACTGTAAGTAGCAGCTGAATATCGTGAAAGTGCAAACCGGTTGTGGGTTCATCCAAGATGTACAAAGTTCGACCGGTATCGCGTTTGGACAGTTCGAGCGAGAGCTTAACGCGCTGTGCTTCACCGCCGGATAGAGTGGTGGCGCTTTGTCCTAGCTTGACATAGCCTAAGCCGACATCCAGTAGGGTTTTGAGTTTGCGCTTAACAACCGGAACAGCTTCAAAAAATTCATGCGCTTGTTCGATGGTCATCGAAAGCACTTCATGAATATTTTTACCTTTGTAGCGAATATCCAAGGTCTCACGGTTGTAGCGTTTGCCATGACAAACATCGCAAGGAACATAGACGTCCGGTAGGAAGTGCATTTCTACTTTGAGAACCCCATCACCTTCGCAGGAGTCACAGCGTCCACCTTTGACGTTAAAGGAGAAGCGGCCCGCTTCATAACCGCGCTCGCGAGAAGCAGGTACGCCTGCAAAGAGTTCGCGTATCGGAGTAAATAGGCCGGTATAGGTTGCTGGATTTGAGCGCGGTGTTCTGCCAATGGGTGACTGGTCAACGCTAATGACCTTATCAAAATTCTCTAAGCCTTTCATGGCATCGTGAGCAGCAGGCTCAGCATTGGAGCCATAGAGATGTTGGGCAACCGCATGATGCAAGGTGTCGTTAATCAGGGTAGATTTTCCGGAGCCGGAGACGCCTGTAACGCAAGTTAATAGTCCAACAGGAATCTTGGCGTGAACAGATTGCAAATTATTGCCACGTGCGCCGATGATTTCTAAGAAACGATCATTTACTGGAATGCGATTTTCAGGAACAGCGATTGCTTCACGTCCAGAAAGATAGGCGCCAGTCAGTGAATTGGGATTTGCTTCAACTTCAGCAGGGGTACCCTGTGCAACCACCTCTCCACCATGAACACCTGCGCCAGGTCCAATATCGATTACCCAGTCAGACGCGCGAATCATATCTTCATCATGCTCAACAACAAGAACGCTATTACCTAAGTCACGCAAATGCTTCAAGGTTCCAATCAAGCGATCGTTATCTCGTTGATGTAAGCCAATAGAGGGCTCATCAAGCACATACATCACGCCTGTTAAGCCTGAGCCAATTTGGGAAGCAAGGCGAATACGCTGGGCTTCACCACCAGATAGGGTGTCAGCACTGCGCTCTAAGGATAGGTAATCTAAACCAACGTCATTTAAAAAGCGTAGACGTGCGCCAATTTCTTTCACAATCTTGTCGGCGATTTCTCGTTTAGCACCTTTGAGTTCAAGGGTTTCAAAATACTCTTTTGCTTCTTTCAGTGGTAGTGCGCTGATTTCATAAATGGCGCGAGACTGTTTCTTCTCGCCTACTTTGACAAAGCGCGCTTCTTTACGTAAACGACTGCCATTACATTCTGGGCAGGTCTGTACGTTTTGATAGCGCGACAATTCTTCACGCACCGTCATCGAATCAGTTTCGCGGTAGCGTCTTTCAAAGTTTGCCACAATGCCTTCGAAGGCATGCTCGCGAATACTATTTTTACCGCGCTCATTAATGTATTCGAATGGAATGGTGACATCGCCAGAGCCTAATAAAACCAGGTCTTGCTGTTTCTTGTTCAGAGTCTCAAAAGGCTTCTCTACATCAAAGCCACCATGCTTAGCAAGGGTTTGTAAAAGCTTGAAATAAAACTGATTGCGGCGATCCCAGCCTTTAATGGCACCGGATGCAAGCGATAAGTCAGGGTGAGCCACGATGCGTTTTGGGTCAAAGAAAGACTGATGTCCCAAGCCATCGCAAGAAGGACAGGCACCCATCGGGTTATTAAACGAGAAGAGGCGGGGCTCTAACTCTTGTAAAGAATACGAGCAAACTGGACAGGCAAATTTGCTGGAGAAAATCATCTCTTTGCCGGTATCCATATCAACGATCATGGCTTTGCCATCTGCAAGACGTAGTGCTGTTTCAAAAGATTCGGCAAGACGTTGTTGAATATCAGGACGTACTTTAATGCGGTCTACAACCACTTCGATAGAGTGCTTGTCGTTTTTCTTCAGCGTTGGTAGCTGATTGACTTCGAAAATTTCTGCTTTAGCAGTATTGGTGGTGCCCCCACCCGAGCGCACTCTAAAGCGGACAAAACCTTGGGCTTGCAAGTCTTGAAATAAGTCGACGAACTCACCTTTACGCTCACTGACAACTGGCGCAAGAATCATGAGCTTGGTGTCTTCTGGCATGGCGAGCACGGTATCAACCATCTGAGAAACGCTCTGTGCTTCAAGTGGTAAATCGTGATCTGGACAATGCGGAGTACCAGCGCGTGCGAATAGCAGGCGTAAGTAATCATGAATTTCAGTAACGGTACCAACGGTAGAGCGAGGATTATGACTCGTTGCTTTTTGTTCAATCGAAATCGCAGGCGATAGACCTTCGATCGTATCAACGTCTGGCTTTTCCATTAACTGTAAAAACTGGCGGGCATAGGCAGAAAGGGATTCCACATAGCGGCGCTGACCTTCCGCATATAGCGTATCGAACGCTAAGGAGCTTTTGCCTGAACCAGACAAGCCAGTGAGGACAACCAGCTTCTCCCTAGGGATGTCTAGATTGATATTTTTGAGGTTGTGGGTGCGGGCACCGCGGATCTTAATTTCGTTATTCATGATTTTTTAGCGTAACTTGTTAATATAGCTCTTTCCCATGAATCCTTCTGAACTTCGCTCCACTCTGGCCTTAGCAGGCATCTTTGGCCTCCGCATGCTGGGCCTTTTCTTGCTTTTGCCGGTTTTTAGCATTCATGCACGGGGCTTGCCTGGTGGTGAGCATGCACTCTGGGTTGGTTTGACCCTAGGTATCTTTAATATTGTTCAGGCCTGTTTTTATATCCCCTTGGGGCGTCTTTCAGACCGTATTGGCCGCAAGCCCGTAGTTTTATGGGGTCTTTCCTTATTTATAGCTGGAGCACTCATTTGTGCAGCTAAAGATGACCTCCTTTGGATTGCCATTGGCCGAGGGGTTATGGGCGCGGGGGCAGTCTCAGCGGCAATTTCTGCCTGGGTTGCCGATTTGACCCGTGAGCAGGTCCGTACCAGAGCGATGGCTTTGGTTGGAGGCAGTATTGCCCTTTCTTTTGCCTTATCTCTCGTGATTGCTGCGCCGATCTATCGGGTGATTGGCTTAAGCGGAATTTTCATCGTCTTGGCGATTTTGGGTGTGATCGCCATGTTTGTTGCTTACTACGTCTTGCCCACAACCAAGCCTGAAGCCAAAGTACACCAAGCCTCTTTGAAAGAAGTTTTCTTGCGTCACGAGTTGATGCGTTTGAACTTGGGTGTATTTGTATTGCATGCAACTCAAGTAGCCATGTTCTTAGTAGTGCCACGATTATTGGTGCAAGCTGGCTTGCCGCTTTCTTCCCATTGGGAAATTTATCTACCTGTAGTGCTGCTTTCTTTTGTGTTCATGGCGCCCGCAATTATTTACGGTGAAAAGAAACAAAAGTTAAGAACAATTTTGTTAGTTGCGATTGTGTTGCTATTTATTGCAGAGCTAATCTTTACACAAGCCAATTCAGTCATGACGATTGCAATGGCCTTACTCGTTTATTTTGTAGGATTTAACCTGCTCGAAGCTTTGCAGCCCTCTTTGGTGTCTCGTTTTGCTAAAGAATCAAAAGGTACTGCATTAGGTGTTTACAACACCACTCAATCGATTGGCCTGTTCTCAGGGGCTGTCATTGGGGGGTATTTGATGGATAGCCATGGCGATTTATCGGTCTTTGCCATGGGCGCAGTGCTCTTAGTTTGCTGGCTTATAATTGCTTGGTCGATGGGTGAAATGCCAACGAGAGCAACAGAATCAAAGGATGCAGCCACAAAGACATAACCCTAGCTTCATGGTTTTAATTCAAGTGAGTTTTAATTTTTAGCGGTAATAACAGCAGTATTTTTTCTTCGGGAGACAACATGGCTTCGGTAAATAAGGTCATCATCGTAGGTAATGTAGGACGTGATCCAGAAACACGTTATATGCCAAGCGGCGACGCAGTTACGAATATTTCAGTAGCAACATCAGATCGCTACAAAGATAAGCAAACTGGCGAAATGAAAGAAACCACAGAATGGCACCGCGTTGCATTCTTTGGCAAGCTTGCAGAAATCGCTGGTCAGTACCTCAAAAAAGGTTCACAAGTGTATGTTGAAGGTCGTTTACGTACACGTAAATGGACTGACGCTAGTGGTCAAGAAAAGTATTCCACTGAGATCGTTGCAGAAACAATGCAAATGCTTGGTGGTAAGCCAGTAGGTGGCGGGGGCGATGGTGGCGAAAGCTATAGTCGTTCAAAGCCCTCTGAGCAGTCAGCACCAGCAGCATCAAATGCTGCCTCACTCGGCGCAATGGATGACGACATTCCGTTTTAAGTAATACCGCAATAGCAAAAACCCCTTCTAGGATTTCCTACAAGGGGTTTTTTATTGGCGGGCGTGGCGGGTATTCTCCGGCCATGGAGCATTGTGATCGGTGCGGAAAGGATTGATATCCAATCCACCGCGCCTGGTGTAACGAGCATAGACCGATAATTTATCTGGCTTGCATTCACGCTTAATGTCGCAAAAAATTGTTTCAACACAATGTTCGTGAAATTCACCCAATTGTCTAAAACCAATTAAATAGCGCAGCAATCCCTCTTCTAATATCGGGCGCCCCTGATAGCGGATTTGCACACTTGCCCAGTCTGGTTGACCGGTGACAGGACAGTTGGACTTCAGTAGGTGCGATACCAAGCATTGCTCAATGGGGCCAAAGTCTTCATTGACGCCAAGTAAAGCAGGATCCGCTGGGGTGTGTGGATCAATCTCAATATCAAGACGATCTAAAAGAACGCCGCCCATTTCTTGTATGCCTTTTTTAGCAATCGGTTCAGTTGCACTGATGCGGGTCGTGATTTTGCTACCAGCGGCAGCTGATAAATCGGTAATTAGTTGTTCGCGTACTGCGTTCTCATCTTCGAAGCGCGCGTTATTTAAGCTGTTGAGATAAAGCTTAAAAGATTTAGACTCGATCATGTTTGGTGAGTCTGCAGGAATTTGAAACTCAGCTAATCCAATTTGAGGTTTACCTTTGAGATTTAACCAACTTAATTCAAATGCATTCCAAATGTCTACGCCAACAAAGGGCAAGGCTTGACCTTCCTTGATGTTTAGCTTGAGGCGGTTCTCTGAGCGCGGTATTTGAAACAGCAGGCTAGGATCATATTGATCTGGGTATTGCGTAGCTTGACCAAGAGGAAGTGTTGCCATAGGTGCTATTTGGATTTAGGTTGATTCGAGACTCCGGAAACAACATGACCGGTGGGCGCCACAGAGGCAGCCGACTGGCAGTGACCGGTTTGATCATCAAAGAAAAAGTCAGGCTCAAATTCGCGGAGGAATTCACTTTTGGATAAACCGCCTAAGAACATTGCCTCATCGACATCGATGCCCCATGCCATCAGGGTACGGATCGCGCGCTCGTGTGCCGGCGCAGAGCGGGCAGTTACTAAGGCCGTACGAATGCGCATGCCATTCTCACTAGTGGAACGCTGCAGTCTGTGAAGGGCTTCTAGTAATGGCTTAAAGGGGCCTGGAGGCAAAGGAATATCAACCTTTTTGCTCTCGTGATCTACAAAAGCTTCAAGCCCTTTTTTCTGAAACACTTGTTCGGCTTCATCCGAGAACAGTACTGCGTCTCCGTCAAAGGCGATGCGGATTTCATTGGGGTGAGATTCCGCTGTTTTGCTCGATTCTGGGAAGACGCGCGCTGCTGGAAAGCCTGCATCGATTGTGGCTCTAACATCATCTTCGTTTGCCGATAAAAAGAGATTGGCATGCAAAGATCGCAAGTAGTGATAAGGGGGACGACCACGCGTAAATACACCGCGCTCAAGATGCAGGCCATGATGCTCTGCTGAGCGGAATACTCGCAAACCACTGACTGGATCATTACGCGAGAGAATCACTACTTCAACACGTTGCTCACCTTCTTCATTAAAGGCAAGAAGTTTCTTGACGAGTGGAAATGCAACGCCTTTTTGCGCCGCCTCACCAAGACGTTCAAGCTGGAGCTTCATATAGGCGCTGTCATCTGCAGATTCAAAGATGTGATTCTCTTCTTCAAAATCAAAGAGCGCGCGCGAAGAAATCGCAACAACAAGTTTTCCGGTCAGTGTGTAAGACATCTCAGGAATTGCATCTCATTTTAGGAATAAGCGGTAAGCAGGATTATTGGTTTCATCCCAATGTGGGTAACCAAGAGTCGCTAAAAATTTCTGAAATTTCTGCTGCTCATTTTTGGGTACCTGCATGCCGACTAAGATGCGACCATAGTCTGCGCCATGGTTGCGATAGTGAAAGAGGCTGATATTCCAATTGGGCGCCATGCTGGTTAAGAATTTCATTAAAGCGCCTGGGCGCTCAGGAAATTCAAAGCGATAGATCAACTCATCTTTGGCAAGTGCAGAATGGCCGCCAACCATATGGCGTAAGTGTGATTTAGCCAATTCATCATGGGTCAAATCGATAGTGGCAAATTTTGCTTTACGGAAATGTTTAGCAATGGCTTCGCTGTCACCAGCCTTTTGGGTGCTGATGCCAACAAAAATATGCGCTTCACTTTGATCACCAATGCGGTAATTAAATTCAGTGACATTGCGCTTGCCAAGTAATTCGCAGAAGCGTTTAAAGGAACCACGTTCTTCAGGAATGGTTACAGCAAAGACGGCTTCACGGAACTCACCTACATCAGCGCGCTCAGCCACAAAGCGTAGACGACTAAAGTTCATATTAGCGCCGCAAGCTAGTGCAACTAAAGTCTTTTTCTTGATGCGTTTTTTCTCAACATACTTCTTCATACCCGCAATGGCTAAGGCTCCAGCAGGCTCAAGGATGCTACGGGTATCGGTAAAGACATCACTAATAGCAGCACAGATCTCATCGGTATCGACAGTGATGATTTCATCAACTACTTTTTTACAGATCCGGAAAGTTTCTTTGCCAACCAATTTCACAGCAGTGCCATCTGAGAACAAACCCACATCTTTCATTTCAATGCGCTTGTTTGCTTTCAATGAGCGATTCATGGCATCAGAGTCAGAGGCTTGAACACCAATTACTTTGGTTTTAGGGCTAACCGCTTTGACGTACTCGCCAATTCCAGAAATTAATCCGCCACCACCAATAGCGACGAATACCGCATCAATGGGTTCTTGGTATTGCTGAAAAATTTCTTGGGCAATCGTGCCTTGTCCGGCAATGACGTCCGGATCATCAAAGGGGTGAACAAAGGTCAAACCCCGTTTTTTCTCCAAAAGCTCTGAATATTGAAAGGCGTCGCTATAGGACTCTCCGTGCAAAATGACCTCTACCCATGAGCCTCCGCGAGCCTTGACGGCATCGATCTTGAGGCTGGGGGTGGTCACCGGCATCACGATGACGGCTTTGCACTTCATTTTCGCAGCAGATAGGGCGACACCTTGAGCATGGTTTCCTGCAGAGGCCGCTATCACCCCGCGTTTAAGGGCTTCTGGGCTTAAATGGGCCATTTTGTTGTAGGCGCCACGCAATTTGAAGGAGAAAACCGGCTGGTTATCTTCTCTTTTGAGCAAAACCTGGTTACCTAAGCGCTTGCTGAGTTCCGGGGCCAGTTGGAGCTCGGTTTCTCTGGCCACGTCATAGACGCGAGCCGATAAAATTTTCTTTAAATAGTTCGTTGCCATCTAATGAGCGTACCACGGATGGCCTCTAAGCCCTTAAATTTGCAAGGGTTTATGACTTTGGCCAACATCTTTCCCTTATTCCTGCCACTATCAGGTTTGCTCTATTAAAATGCTTATTTATCAAATATGTCGCTATGAATGCACCATTGGCTTTGAACCAGTTGTTGGACGCTGAAGCGGGCTCGCCCCGTTTGCGCGAAATTCCCTACAACTACACCTCCTTTTCGGACCGGGAAATCGTTATTCGCCTATTAGGCGAGGAGTCATGGCGTGTTCTCAACGAGCTGCGCGGCGTTCGCCGTACCGGCCGTTCTGCACGCATGCTATTTGAAATCTTGGGTGATATCTGGGTCGTTCAACGCAACCCCTTTTTGCAAGATGACCTATTAGATAGCCCAAATCGCCGCAAGCAATTAATTGATGCGCTTTGGCATCGCTTGGGTGAAGTTAAAAAACGCAATAGCGGTGAATCTGCTGAACAAGTCGACATTTTATTAAGCGCCGCTTACCGCGCGATTGAAAATTTTGAGAATGGCTTTAAAGAAGTGGAGCAGATTCGCAAGCGCGCTCGCAAAGAGTTGGGACGTCATACTGCTGCCGACAATATTTGTTTCGATGGTGTATCGCGTGCTGCGCATGTAACTGATGCTACCGACTGGCGCGTCGAGTTTCCATTGGTTGTTTTAAAGCCAGACTATGAATCTGAAATTCCGGGCTTAGTAAAGGCTTGTGTTGAATTAGGACTCACGATTATTCCGCGTGGAGGCGGTACTGGTTATACCGGTGGCGCTATTCCGCTCTATGCCTTGTCAGCAGTAATCAACACCGAGAAGCTAGAAAACATTGGTGGTGTGAAGAGCACTCGCTTGCCAGGCGTTAAGCATGAAGTCTCTACTATTTTTACGGGCGCAGGCGTAGTCACACGTCGCGTCGCAGATGCTGCAGAGCATGCTGGGCTTGTGTTTGCTGTTGATCCTACCTCTGCCGATGCGAGTTGCATTGGTGGCAATATCGCCATGAATGCCGGTGGTAAAAAAGCGGTTCTTTGGGGCACTGCTCTAGATAACTTAGCTAGCTGGCGCATGGTGGATCCGCAAGGTAATTGGTTAGACGTCGTGCGCCTTGATCATAATTTGGGAAAAATTCATGAAGTAGACCAAGTTCGCTTTCAGTTAACCTGGTCTGATGGTTTAAGTGAGCCTGGTGAACGTATTCTGAAAACAGAATTACTTGAAGTAGAAGGCAAACGTTTTCGTAAAGAAGGGTTAGGTAAGGATGTAACTGATAAGTTTTTATCGGGCCTACCTGGTGTGCAAAAAGAAGGTTGTGATGGCTTGATTACAAGCGCAACCTGGATATTGCATCGCATGCCTAAATTTATGCGCACCGTTTGTTTAGAGTTCTTTGGTCAAGCGCGCGAAGCAATTCCGAGCATTGTTGAAATCAAGGCTTATCTTGATGGCTTGAGCAAGCAGGGTGGACCTATTTTGGCTGGCTTGGAGCATTTAGATGACCGCTACTTAAGAGCGGTAGGTTACTCAACTAAGTCCAAACGCAATAGCCTGCCTAAAATGGTGTTAATTGGCGATATTGCTGGTGATAACGAAGAGGCTGTAGCAGCTGCGACTAGTGAAGTAGTGCGCATGGCTAATTTGCGAGTGGGCGAAGGCTTTGTCGCAGTTAGTCCAGATGCTCGTAAGAAATTTTGGTTAGATCGTGCCCGTACAGCCGCAATTGCTCGCCACACCAATGCTTTTAAGATCAACGAAGACGTCGTTATTCCTTTGCCACGCATGGGCGAGTACACCGACGGTATTGATCGCATCAATATTGAGTTATCCCTCAAAAATAAATTACAAGTTCTAGATGGTCTAGAGTCCTTCTTGAAAAAGAGCCCGCTACCGCTCGGTAAGGGTGATGAGGATTATGAGATTCCGACCGCGGAAATTTTGGGTGATCGAGTTCAGCAAGCTGTCGAACTGATTGAGACAGTACGGGCGCGCTGGTCTGAGTGGATTACTCAGATGGATACGTATTTCCCGCAACTGCAGAACTATAGTTTGCGCGCCTCATGGAAAGAAGAGATTCGTGCAGAGTTGCGGATTATCTTTGGCGGTTTAGCCTTTGAGCCAATTCTCAATGAGCTCGAAGCCATTCATAAAAAGATTTTGCGCAAGCGTGTATTCGTAGCCCTGCACATGCATGCAGGTGACGGCAACGTCCATACGAATATTCCGGTCAACTCTGATGACTATGAAATGTTGCAAGATGCACATCATGCAGTAGATCGCATCATGAAACTTGCGCGCTCATTAGATGGTGTTATTTCTGGTGAGCATGGCATTGGTATTACTAAGCTGGAATATCTCACTGAAGATGAATTAAAAGATTTCCGTGCTTATAAGAACCGCGTTGATCCAGAAGGCCGCTTCAATAAAGGCAAACTTATGCCGCATGCCGACTTGAGCATGGCCTATACGCCTAGCTTCGGTTTGATGGGGCATGAATCGATCATCATGCAACAAAGCGATATCGGTGCTATTGCTGATAGCGTAAAAGATTGCTTGCGTTGCGGTAAATGTAAGCCAGTCTGCTCAACACATGTACCCCGTGCTAACTTGCTGTACAGCCCACGCGACAAAATTTTGGCTACTTCATTATTGATAGAGGCCTTCTTATACGAAGAGCAAACTAGACGTGGCGTTTCTATTCGCCATTGGGAAATGTTTGATGATGTCGCAGCGCATTGCACGGTTTGTCATAAGTGCCTAACGCCTTGCCCAGTGAATATTGATTTTGGTGATGTCACCATGAATATGCGCAATCTCTTGCGCAAGATGGGTCAACAACGTTTCAACCCTGGCACTGCTGCTTCAATGTTCTTCCTCAATGCTACCAGCCCAGAAACGATTCATCTGGCTCGCAAGACCATGATTAGCTGGGGCTATAAGTTGCAGCGTTTAGGTAATGATGTGTTGCGTAAGTTTGCTAAGCAGCAGACTGCCCACCCGCCGGCTACAGTTGGCAAGCCGAGCGTTAAAGAGCAGGTGATTTTCTTTGTCAATAAGAAGATGCCTGGCAATTTGCCTAAGAAAACTGCCCGTGCGTTGTTGGATATTGAAGATGCGAACTATGTTCCGATTATTCGTGATCCTAAAACCACCTCTGCCGATACTGAAGCTGTCTTCTATTTCCCAGGTTGCGGATCTGAACGTCTCTTTTCGCAAGTAGGCTTGGCGACGCAGGCAATGTTGTGGAACGTAGGCGTGCAAACAGTCTTGCCACCAGGATATTTATGCTGTGGCTATCCACAACGTGGCAATGGGGATTTCGATAAAGCGGAAAAGATGATTACGGACAATCGTGTCCTATTCCATCGTGTTGCTAATACCCTGAACTATTTGGACATTAAGACCGTCGTGGTGTCATGCGGCACTTGTTACGATCAATTGGCAGGCTATCAGTTTGAACAGATTTTCCCGGGCTGTCGGATCATTGATATTCATGAATATTTACTCGAGAAGGGCGTAAAGCTTGCTGGAGTCAGTGGTGTGAAATACATGTATCACGATCCTTGTCATTCACCAATGAAGTTGCAAGATCCGATGAAGACGGTGAATGAACTCATTGAGATGGCGGATGGTAAGGCGATTAAAAAGAATGATCGCTGCTGCGGCGAGTCAGGAACCTTGGCAGTTACACGCCCTGACATTTCTACTCAAGTTCGTTTCCGCAAACAAATTGAGATGGAAAAAGCCGCCACCGATTTACGTAAAGATAACTTTACGGGCGATGTGAAAGTCCTCACGAGCTGCCCATCATGCTTACAAGGCTTAACTCGTTTTGATGCTGATAGCGATACAACAGCGGATTACATCGTTGTTGAAATGGCGCAAAAGATACTGGGTGAGAATTGGATGAAGGACTATGTGGAAAAAGCCAATCAGGGTGGCATTGAAAGGGTTCTGGTTTAGATGATTCCAAAAAATGTCGTCGTACATCAGCAGTCCAAAGTTTTAGAGCTTGCATACGAGGACGGCAACACCTTTCGTTTGCCATTTGAGTTATTGCGAGTGCTCTCACCCTCTGCTGAGGTGCAAGGTCATGGACCGGGTCAGGAGACGCTGCAGACGGGTAAGCGCGAAGTCTTAATCGCTAGCCTAGAGCCTGTCGGCCACTATGCCCTCAAGCCTAGTTTTTCAGATGGACATGACTCAGGTTTGTATTCTTGGGATTTTTTGCGCTACTTATGTGACAACCAAGAGCAGTTATGGAAAGAGCATTTAGATAAATTACAGGCGGCTGGTCTGGACCGTGATGCCCCCATGACTAAGGCAGGTCATACGCATGACCATTCTTGTGGAAGTCATTAATGAGTAAAACCCACTTCGGTTATCAAAGTGTTGATGAGGCAGAAAAGGCTGGCAAGGTTGCTGAAGTCTTTCATTCTGTTGCTAGTAAATATGATGTGATGAATGACTTTATGTCATTTGGTTTACATCGTCTCTGGAAAAAAATGACCATTGCTCGTGCTCAGGTACGCCCTGGTCAAAAAGTGCTTGATATCGCTGGTGGTACGGGTGACTTAGCCGCTGCTTTTGCTAAAGCGGCACATTTTGGAAGTAATGCGGATGCACAGGTTTGGTTAAGTGATATCAACGCCTCTATGTTGGGCGTGGGTCGAGATCGTTTATTGGATCGTGCCATGGCCTTACCTTGCGTTCAGTTCGATGCCGAAAAGATTCCTTTTCCTCAGAATCATTTTGATGTGGTTACGGTAGCCTTTGGGCTGCGCAATATGACTCATAAAGATGTTGCTTTAGGTGAGATGCTGCGTGTTATCAAGCCTGGAGGTCGGGTTCTCGTGCTGGAATTTTCTAAGCCTGATGCTTTTTTACAGCCCGTCTATGATGCCTATTCCTTTAAGGTGCTTCCATGGTTGGGTGAGAAAATTGCCCAAGACTCAGAGAGTTACCGTTATTTAGCGGAATCAATTCGGATGCACCCCGATGCAGAGGCTTTGAAGGAAATCATGCTGGGGGTTGGTTTTGATGAAGTAGAAACCCATAGAATGACTGGGGGTATCGTTGCCTTACACATTGGTATTAAATACTGATAGTTGTCTAGTTTTTAAACTTTTAAAAACTAAAGATACAGAGAAGTTATTGAGGGGTTAAATAAAAATGAATAAACATTTTTTTAAAGCAGTGATATTAAGTGTGAGCTTAATAGTTGCCTCACTGGGCACGGTTGATGCTGCTCGCTTAGGCGGAGGAAGAAGCATTGGGCGTATGCCAAGTGCACCAATTCAGAGACAAGCTGCACCTATTCAAAAGCCAGCGCAACAAGCTGCGCCAGCGACTGCCCCTGCTCCTGCTGCTGCACCACAAGCTCCCACGCCTAGCCGTTTCGGTGGCATGGGAGGAATCTTAGGTGGCTTAGCTGCTGGACTCGGTATCGGTTATTTGCTTTCCCATTTCGGTTTGGGTGAAGCAGCCTCATCTTTGATCACTGGATTATTGATTGCGATGTTGGCTGGTTTTGCCATTATGTTTGTGATTAGAAGATTACTTCCAGCAATGTCAGGCGCGGGTCAAAGCAGCAATGTGCCTAGTGCCGGCATGCAACGCAATGTGCAAGAGCAACCGCGCCAGGAGCCTGCTTTTAACCCTGCTGCTAGCGCATTCGGTGGTATGAGTGCAGAACCTGAAAAGTTTCAATCCACACTTCCGCCTGGATTTGATGAGCACACCTTTTTGGAAAATGCGAAGCAATACTTCGTTGGTTTGCAAAAAGCCTGGGATTTAGGTGATCTTGCCGCTTTGCGTGAATTTACGACCCCAGAAATGTTTGCCACTATTCAACAGGATTTAGCCGGTCGCACGGATGGCGCAAACCAAACTGAGGTGGTCAGTATTCAGGCGCAACTCTTGGGAATTGAGACGAGTGATGCGCACTATTTCTGTAGCGTTCAGTTCACTGGGATGATTCGTGAGCAGTTAGGGGCACCTGCTAGCAACTTCTCTGAAATCTGGAATCTCAGCAAGCCAGTAGAAGGCCCTGGCGGCTGGGTACTGGCAGGTATCTCTCAGTTGGTTTAAGCTTGAGCCAGTTTCCATTGGAAAACCCGCACTAGTGCGGGTTTTTTACACTCATGAGCACACCTTTTTCTTCTACCCATACGATTGCTGCTGGCGCTATATGCCGGGCGATTAACCATGTTCTGAGTACTGAGCCTTGGGCAACGGGTGAGTTATCAAAGCACGCAGGCAAGTCAATCTTATTAAAGCTCCCATTCGGTGACTTATGTTGCGAGATTGGGGCTGGTGGACTGCTGACTGTTTTCAAAGCAGCCGAAACTCCTTCCCTTACTTTGGAGGTCTCCGCTAAGGCCTTAAGCGATTTAGCGGGTAGCTCCGGCAGTTTGCGTGAGCAGGCCTTTAAGGCAGTCAAGATTACGGGTGATGCAGACTTAGCGCAACTCATTGGACGTCTCGCCGGCCAAGTCCGCTGGGAGTACGAGGAAGATCTTGCAAAGTTGTTTGGCGATGTCCCTGCGCACTTCGCAGTGAAGCAAGGCAAGAAATTTGTTTCTGCCACTCGCGCTGCTGCAAGTGATTTACTGGACAATGTAGTGGAGTACGTTAGCGAAGAAAAAAAAGTGTTGTTAAATCAACGGGATTTTAAGATTCGCAAAGCGGAATTAAATGATTTGCGGGATTCTGTAGATCGAATGGAAAAACGAATTCAATTTTTAGAGCAAAAGGCTAAATAAATCGTGCGTCGAATAGCTCGTCTTTGCTACATCTTTTTTACTGCTTGGCGCTTCGGCTTATTGCCTCTTTTGCGTGATCTATTAAAGCCTGGATTACGCCGCAGCTTATTAAGTATTTTGTGCTGGGTTTCTCCTGGTAAGCATCTCCCTAGAGGTGAGCGCATTCGTCTCACGCTTGAAGCGCTTGGCCCCATCTTCGTTAAATTTGGTCAAGTGCTCTCTACACGTCGTGACTTATTGCCCGAAGATATTGCAAATGAGTTGGCGAAGTTACAAGATCAAGTACCGCCATTCTCCAATGAAGAGTCTCGCCGTTTGATTGAAGAGGCGCTAGGGCAGTCTATCGAAGAAGTCTTTATTAGTTTTGATGCCACTCCAATAGCCAGTGCATCTGTTGCACAGGTTCATTTTGGGGTTTTACGGGCTACAGATAAACATCCTGAGTGGGCTGGGCAGGCAGTGGCTATCAAGGTATTGCGCCCTGGTATTTTGCCGGTGATCGACGGCGATCTTGCCTTGATGTATGACCTAGCAAAAATTATTGACAAGAGTTCTGAAGATGGACGTCGTCTCAAACCTCGCGAGAACGTTGCGGAGTTTGATACGTATTTGCATGATGAGTTAGATCTCATGCGCGAGGCTGCGAATGCAAGTCAATTGCGTCGCTATTTTGTAGATTCACAGAAGTTAATGATCCCAGAAATGTATTGGGATCTCTGTCATACCAATGTCATCGTCATGGAAAGAATGTATGGCATTTCTATTGGACGCACTGCTGAGTTACAAGCTGCTGGAGTAGATTTTAAAAAATTAGCAGCGGATGGAGTAGAGATATTTTTTACTCAGGTATTTGAGTATGGATTCTTCCATGCCGATATGCATCCAGGCAACATCATGATTAGCTTAGAGCCGGAAACTTTTGGCCGTTTTATTTCTTTGGATTTTGGAATTGTTGGCGCACTTAGTGAGTCTGATAAAAATTATCTAGCACTTAATTTCTTAGCTTTCTTTAATCGCGATTACCGTCGGGTGGCTGAGTTACATATTGAGTCAGGTTGGGTTCCAGCCGAAACTCGGGTAGAAGAATTAGAAGGCGCGGTTCGTTCTGTATGTGAACCGTACTTTGATCGACCCCTAAAAGAGATTTCTTTAGGTATTGTTTTGATGCGCCTATTCCAAACATCGCGTCGTTTTAAGGTGGAAATTCAGCCTCAGCTCACCTTATTGCAAAAAACCTTATTGAACGTGGAAGGCTTGGCTCGCCAGCTGGATCCCGATTTGGATCTGTGGAAGACGGCTAAACCTATTTTGGAAAAATGGGTTGATAAACAGCTTGGCTGGCGTGGTTTGATCGATGGCTTGAAGGCCGAAGCGCCCATGTGGGCCAAAATCCTGCCTACTTTGCCCCGTTTGCTTGCTGATAGCTTGGCCCAGGCCGGACTGCAGCAAAAAAAGGTCGAAACTGGCGAATTAGAGGTTTTAAAGGCACTTTTGCTAGAAGAAAGGCGCACTCACCGCCTATTAGTGGGCACATTACTCTTTGCTGGCGGGTTTTTGGCGGGAATTTTGATCATTACCCTTGGTGTTCACTAAGGTGGTCCCTAACCCGCTAAAATAGCGGGTTAGGCAGAACATGAAAAAATACTTTATTGCAGGCATCCTGGTTTGGGCACCATTAGCGATCACCATTTGGGTGATTTCGTGGGGCCTGGGTTTGCTCGACGGTGTTTTTGGGTCGGTAATGCACGCGATCATTGTGGTTCTTCCGCATGATGCCGCTTTGGATATGCAGCATTTCCGCGATCTCCCCGCTGTTGGAGTATTGATCGTCATTGCCATCATCATATTGACTGGATTTTTAGCAATTAGTTTTGCTGGTCAATGGTGGCTAAAAATATGGGATAGATTTGTTAACCGCATTCCAATTGTGCGCTCGATTTATTCCAGCGTCCAACAAGTGTCATCCACATTATTTTCGGGTAGTGGTCAGGCTTTTAGTAAGGCCTTGCTAATTCGTTATCCGCATGCAGATTCATGGGCAATCGCCTTTCAAACCGGTGTTCCTGCAAAAGAAGTTACTGCGAAGTTGGGTGAAGATTACGTTAACGTATTTTTACCAACAACCCCAAATCCAACCTCTGGTTTTTTTATGATCGTGCCTCGCGCACAAACCATTGAACTAGAGATGAGTGTGGAAGAGGCTTTGAAACATATTGTTTCAATGGGATCTGTGCCACCAAATAGTTCAAGTGGATTGACAGCTATTGGGTCAACCAAACATTTTTGATTTATAGGAAATATTATGTCGATGCGAAGTCATACCTGCGGTCAGGTAACTGATTCTTTAATTGGTCAAGAAGTCACTCTCTCTGGATGGGTGAATCGTCGCCGTGACCACGGAGGCGTCATCTTTATTGACTTGCGTGATCGCGAAGGTTTTGTACAAGTAGTTTGCGACCCAGATCGTCCTGAGATGTTCGCGCTGGCTGAGCAGGTTCGTAATGAGTTTTGTATTCAGATTAAAGGCTTAGTGCGGGCACGTCCTGCCGGCACGGAGAATACGGATTTGGTTAGCGGTAAGGTTGAAGTTCTTTGCCATGGTTTAGTTATCCTGAATGCCTCGATTACGCCTCCATTCCAATTGGATGATGAGAATTTATCTGAGACAACGCGTTTAACGCATCGTGTATTGGATTTGCGTCGTCCGCAGATGCAAAAGAATTTGCGTTTGCGTTACAACGTAGCCATGGAGTGCCGTCGTTATCTAGATGATGCTGGCTTTATTGATATTGAAACGCCAATGTTGACCAAGAGCACACCCGAAGGTGCTCGTGACTATTTGGTTCCATCTCGTGTTCATGATGGTCAATTCTTTGCATTGCCACAATCGCCACAACTCTTTAAGCAATTGTTGATGGTTGCAGGTTTTGATCGCTACTACCAAATTACTAAATGTTTCCGTGACGAAGATTTACGCGCTGATCGTCAGCCTGAATTTACTCAGATCGACTGTGAAACTGCCTTCTTAAGTGAAATAGAAATTCGCGAACTCTTTGAAAACATGATTCGTCATATTTTCAATAAGACCATGAATGTCGAGTTGCCAAATCAATTCCCAACGATGCCTTATTCAGAAGGTATGGCACGCTTTGGATCTGACAAGCCGGACTTGCGCGTGAACTTTGAGTTCACTGAATTAACGGATTTGATGAAAGACGTCGATTTCAAGGTCTTCTCTGGTGCTGCTAATCAGGTGGGTGGCCGTGTGGTTGGTTTATGTGTTCCTGGCGGTGCTGAAATTAGCCGTAGTGAAATCGATGACTACACGCAGTTTGTCAGTATTTATGGCGCCAAAGGTTTGGCATGGATTAAGGTGAATTCGGTTGCTGAAGGTCGCAACGGATTGCAATCTCCTATCGTGAAGAATTTGCATGATGCGGCAATCGAAGGCATCTTGAAGCGCACTGGCGCTAAAGATGGCGATATTATTTTCTTCGGTGCTGATAAAGAAAAAGTAGTGAATGATGCAATCGGTAATTTACGCTTACGCATTGGTCATTCCGCTTGGGGTAAAGCGCATGGTCTCTTTACTGAAGGCTGGAAGCCATTGTGGGTTGTTGATTTCCCAATGTTTGACTATGACGAAGGTGAAGCACGTTGGGTTGCTTGTCACCATCCATTCACTAGTCCTAAAGATGAGCATATGAAGTATCTGGAGACTGATCCAGGTAAGTGCTTGGCTAAGGCATATGACATGGTATTGAACGGTAGCGAAATTGGTGGCGGTTCTGTGCGTATTCACCAAGAAGCTGTGCAGAGTCAGGTATTCCGTGCGCTGAAGATTGGTGCTGAAGAGGCTCAAGCGAAGTTTGGCTTCTTGTTAGATGCCCTTCAATACGGCGCGCCTCCGCATGGTGGTATCGCATTTGGTCTAGATCGTATTGTGACCATGATGACTGGTGCTGAATCGATTCGTGATGTGATTGCTTTCCCTAAAACCCAACGTGCCCAATGCTTATTGACTCAGGCTCCTAGCCCAGTAGATGAGCGTCAGTTGCGGGAATTGCATATCCGCTTACGCCAAGCTACACCAGCTGCGTAATACAAGTTAAGTAGTACACGTCTTGAAAATCCCTATCTCGGTTCTCGTAGTTATCTACAAATCGAATAGGGATGTTTTATTAATAGAGCGCGCAGATCGCTCTGGTTTCTGGCAGTCGGTAACTGGTAGCTTAGATGCCCCTGATGAAGATCTTGCTTTAGCTGCTGCCCGAGAAGCTTTTGAAGAAACGGGTATTGCAGTCGAGCATTTACCACCTGGTGCATTAAGAAATCTGCATCATCACATTGAGTATGAAATCTATCCCGAGTGGCGCTTTCGTTATGCGCCCGGCGTGACTAAAAATACGGAGCACTGGTTTGCTCTAGAAGTGCCTGACGATACTTCTGTTCGTCTAGCCCCCAGAGAGCATGTTGCCTATGAATGGCTGCCCTTTGAAGCGGCTGCAAAAAAATGTTTTTCGCGAAGCAATGGCGAGGCGATTCTTAAATTGTTTTCTGCCCAGTGAAGCATCAGAAATAAAGAATAAGGAATAAGATAGGGCGATGAGACATTCATCGGGACGCCATCACAGTAGTGCAGATTCAAAAACACCAGGACGAGGTGATTGGCGCGTCATTCGCGATCTCTTACCCTATCTTTTAGAGTATCGCTTTCGAGTCATCATTGCGCTGAGCTGTTTAATAGCCGCAAAAGTTGCCAACTTAGGCATTCCAATTGTGATGAAAGAGTTAATCAACTCTTTGGATGTCAATGCAAGCTCACCCCAAGTCCTTCTAGTAGTTCCTTTGGGGATCATTCTGGCCTATGGCTTACTGCGAATTTCTGCATCTCTGTTTACGGAATTGCGCGAAGCCTTATTTGCAAAGGTAACGCAGAACGCGGTTCGAAAAGTGGCCTTACAAGTTTTTGAGCACTTACATTCATTAGCGTTGAGCTTTCATTTGGCGCGTCAAACTGGTGGCGTGAGTCGCGATATTGAACGTGGCACTCGTGGTATTCAATCACTGATTTCGTATTCTCTATATAGCATTCTGCCAACACTCATTGAGTTCTGTTTAGTGCTGGGATATTTTGCCTACTCCTATGACATTTGGTTTGCAGCTATTACTCTAGCTGCTCTAGTGATTTACATTGGCTTTACGATTGTGGTGACTGAATGGCGTACCCATTACCGCCGCACCATGAATGATATGGATTCCAAGGCCAATCAAAAAGCAATCGATTCATTATTGAATTTTGAGACGGTGAAGTATTTCGGTAATGAGGCTTTTGAAGCTAGCCGCTATGACGAGAACCTTTTACGTTATCAAGCTGCGGCTGTTAAGTCGCAAAAGACTTTGGCCATCCTTAACCTAGGCCAGCAAATCATTATTGCTACCGGCTTGATGTTGATTCTGTGGCGATCTACTGTTGGAGTAGTTAATGGCAGCATGACATTGGGTGATTTGGTTCTGGTGAATACCTTGATGATTCAGCTCTATATTCCGCTCAATTTCCTTGGCGTTATCTATCGAGAAATTAAACAATCCCTAACGGATATGGATCGGATGTTTTCTTTACTCAATACTGAGAAAGATATTGCTGATTCACTAGATGCAAAGATATTGCAAATCCATAATCGTGAGCTTGGCCCCGATGTGCGATTTGAGCACGTGTCTTTTCATTACGAGAGTAAGCGAGAGATTTTGCGCGATGTGAGTTTTAATATCCCTGCCGGTACGATCACTGCCGTAGTTGGGCAAAGCGGCGCAGGCAAAAGTACTCTCGCTAGATTGTTGTTCCGTTTTTACGATGTGCAGACTGGAAAAGTCTTAATTGATGGCCAGAATATTGAGGATGTTACTCAGGCAAGCTTACGCAAGGCCATTGGTATCGTTCCTCAGGACACAGTTTTATTTAATGACACGATTGGCTACAACATTGCCTACGGTAATCCATCAGCATCCATCGAAGAAGTGCACGAGGCTGCCCGGGCCGCTCAAATTGATGGCTTTATCAAACGCCTACCGGATGGATATGACACTCAGGTGGGCGAAAGGGGCTTAAAGCTATCCGGCGGCGAGAAACAGCGAGTGGCAATTGCAAGAACTTTGCTTAAAAAACCAGCCATGCTCATTTTTGATGAGGCGACTTCCGCCTTAGATTCCAAAACTGAGCGCGCCTTTCAGGATGAGTTGCTCAGCTTAGCTAAAAACCGAACTACCTTGATCATTGCTCATCGTTTATCAACCATTATTCATGCCGATCAAATCTTGGTGATGGAGCATGGGCAAATTGTCGAGCGCGGAACCCATGTAGAACTGCTGGCGGCAAATGGTAGATATGCAGAGATGTGGCAAATGCAAGAGCGTGCAGCGCTTGATTAGAATAATTAAATGACAATGTCCTTATCTACAGAAGATATTCTTAAGAATGCCTTTGCTGCAGCGGTAGCTGTCGCTGACCCCCAAGTCATTGTTCCGCAGTATTTAGCAAAAATATTTCCTGCTGGACAAGAGCCCAAAGGCAAATGCTTAGTAGTTGGGGCAGGTAAAGCAAGCGCTTCTATGGCAAGCGCTTTAGAGGCTTACGCAAAAACCCATTGGCCTACAGTTGAACTTGAGGGCGTCGTGCTAACACGCTACGGACATGGCTCTCCAACTACTTCTATTCGTATTGTTGAGGCAGGTCATCCAGTGCCTGATCAAGCGGGAATGGATGGCGCAAAGGCTATATTGGCTTTAACTAAAGCCTTAAATGTAGGCGATGTATTGATTGCTCTCGTTTCTGGAGGGGGCTCTAGTCTACTGACCTTGCCGCAAGAGGGCATCAGCATCGACGACATGCGCATGACGACCGAGGCCCTGTTACGCAGTGGTGCGCCGATCGAAGAAATGAATGTTGTACGCAAACATTTATCTGCCATTTTGGGGGGTAACTTAGCAAGGGTTGCTACTGCTCAGGGTGCGCGTGTTGAAGCGCTATTGATTTCGGATGTCACTGGTGACCAGCCTGCAGATATTGCTAGCGGTCCCTTTGCAGCTGATTACTCCACATATCAAGATGCCTTCGATATTTTGCAAAAATATGGCCTCGGTAAGGATCTTATTCCGGCTTCAGTTCTGAATCATTTACAACAAGGGGTTGCAGGAGAAAAGCCAGAGACTCTTAAAGATGCAGACTTGCTGAATGCACAAGTAACTAATCACGTAATTGCCACTTCCTATAAAAGTTTAGAAGCTGCAGCAGACTATGTTCGAACTCAAGGTTATGAGCCAATCATTTTGGGCGACACGATTACTGGCGAGGCGCAAGAAGTTGGTATTAGCCAAGCGAAGCTTGTTCATGAGCATTTGACCAAAGACAAAACAGAGAAACCTTTAGCCTTAATCTCCGGTGGTGAGTGCACAGTCACCATTCCGGTGGGTTTCAAAGGGCGAGGTGGTCGCTGTAGTGAATATTTGCTTTCTCTATTTGCTGCTACCCAAGACCTACCTACTATTGCTGGCTTAGCAGCTGATACCGATGGTATTGACGGTAGCCAGAAGAATGCCGGGGCTTGGTTCACGGGGGATACTCGTAAAGCTAGTCAGGCTAAAGGCATTTCACCAGAGCCCTTCTTAAAGGCGCATGACTGCTTTGGCTTCTTTGCAGAATTAGGCGCTTTAGTGGAAACTGGCCCTACACTTACGAATGTGAATGATTTCCGCATCATCTTGCTCAATAAATAATATGTCTAATAGCCCTACACAAATTCAACTGACTCAGCCAGACGATTGGCACTTACACATTCGTGATGGCGAGGTCATGAAAGATGTGTTAGCAGACACCGCAAGACAATTTGCGCGTGCCATCATCATGCCGAACCTCAAGCCACCAGTCACCACTGTAGATTTGGCTCAGGCTTATCAAGCGCGTATTCAAACAAACCTCAATCTATTGGGAGTCACTAGTTTTACGCCGTTGATGACTTTATATCTCACCGACAATACTTCTGCAGAGGAAGTGCGTAAGGCTAAGGCTGCAGGTATTGCAGCGTTTAAGTTATACCCTGCAGGCGCAACAACAAATAGTGATGCTGGCGTAAGCGATTTGAAGCATTGTCATGCGGCATTAGAGGCGATGCAAGCTGTAGGCATGCCACTCTTGGTTCATGGTGAAGTCACGAGTTCTGACATTGATATCTTCGATCGTGAAGCCGTCTTTATCGACACGGTGCTAGATCCTTTACGCAAAACGTTTCCAGATCTCAAGATTGTGTTTGAGCACATCACTACCAAACAAGCAGCGCACTATGTGCGTGATGCCGCGACCGGTGGGAAAAATACCATTGCAGCAACTATTACTCCACAACATTTGTTGATGAATCGCAATGCGATATTTGCTGGTGGAATTCGTCCACACAATTATTGTTTACCAGTGCTTAAGCGTGAAGAGCATCGAGTAGCTTTATTAGATGCCGCGACGAGTGGTAATCCCCGTTTCTTTTTGGGAACCGATAGCGCCCCACACGCGAAGGGTGCTAAAGAAGCTGCCTGTGGATGTGCAGGTTGCTATAGTGCTTTCAATGCTTTAGGTTTATATGCTGAAGCATTTGAAAGTGTTGGCAAGTTAGATCAGCTGGAAGGGTTTGCGAGTTTCTTTGGGCCAGATTTTTATTCCTTGCCGCGCAATAGCCAAAAAATTACTTTAGTAAAGCAAGCTCAAAATATTCCTGCTGAATTGCCATTGGGTGATGCCACTATTGTTCCGCTGCGTGCTGGCGAAACCATTGCTTGGTCCCTCGTTTAATTACACAATCTTTCGCTAAATTTCTCCGACTGCGTTAGACTGCAGGCGCAGAGTCAATTGGGCAATCGCCGCCTCTTTATTGAGGGGGAGGAAAGTCCGGACTCCATAGGGAAGGGTGATGGCTAACGGCCATCCACGGCGACGTGAGGAATAGGGCCACAGAGACGAGCGTATTTAGTTACGGTGAAACGCGGTAACCTCCACCCGGAGCAATCCCAAGTAAGCAGGCGATGAGGCGTCCCGCTGAGTCTGCGGGTAGGGAGCTTGAGCCGTCAGGTAACTGCCGGCCTAGAGGAATGATTGCCCCTAGATGCAAATCTAGGCGACAGAATCCGGCTTATCGATTGACTCTGCACTTATTCTGAAACGATATCGATGCTGTAGGTAATTTCCGCCGTCTTTGCCAGCATGGTGGTTGCTGAGCAGTATTTTTCATGGGAAAGCTTTACAGCCCGCTCAACTTTGGAGCGCTCGAGGTCTTTGCCCGTTACCGTGAAATGCAAATTGATCTTGGTAAATACCTTGGGCTCAACTTCAGCCCTTTCGGCAACCAGCTTGACATCACAAGCGCTAACCGCCTGTTTGGCACGCTGTAGGATTAAAACCACATCAAAGGCCGAGCAGCCGCCGGTTCCAGCCAGAATCAGCTCCATGGGCCTTGGGGCGCTATTTTGACCACCTGCGTCAGGTGGTCCATCCATTTTGACGGTATGTCCACTTCCAGTTTCAGCTGAAAAAGCCATTCCGCCATTACCCAACCAAGTTACTCGACATTCCATATTAGTAATTCCTACATTTTAAAAATTAATCAATGATATCAATAGTTTAGATACTTCGCTGATGCAAAAGTTGTTGCACAGCAACATAAAAGTCTTGATTTTGGTCAAGATTCTTGCACCGCACCAAGTTTTTTGTGTAGAATAACCATATTGGTAGTCAGTCTTATACAAGACTGCGACTTACCTCCCAGTGTCTCCTCCACCCAAACATAGGTGGATTCCAACCCAGGACTCGTTCCTGGGTTTTTTTTAGGTTACAATTCAAGGCTTTACTGAATTACCGAACCAGTCAGCGGTAATTGTTTTACCAGTGAAATTGCAGAATCTGCGAGCTTGCAAACATAAGCAGGGCCAAGGTGGACGTAGTTTTGTTGAAGTAATTTTTTTGACTATAACAATTTGAGAAATCATGAAAACTTTTTCTGCAAAATCCCATGAGGTAGTGCATGAATGGTTCGTGATTGACGCTACGGACAAAGTCCTCGGTCGTGTCGCCAGTGAAGTGGCACTCCGTCTACGCGGCAAGCACAAGCCTGAATACACCCCACACGTTGATACCGGCGACTTCATTGTTGTCATCAACTCTTCTAAGCTGCGTGTTACAGGCACAAAAGGCTTGAACAAAATTTATTACCGTCACAGCGGATACCCAGGTGGTATTAGCTCGACTAACTTCGACAAGATGCAAGACCGTTTCCCAGGCCGTGCTTTGGAGAAGGCTGTGAAGGGTATGTTGCCAAAAGGCCCACTAGGCTATGCCATGATCAAGAAATTAAAAGTCTACGGCGACGCCAATCATCCGCATGCGGCTCAACAGCCAAAAGCGTTAGAGATTTAAGGAAACCAAATGGCTATTAATTACGGAAATTGGAATTACGGTACCGGTCGTCGCAAGAGTTCTGTGGCGCGTGTATTCATTAAATCTGGCAAAGGCGAAATTATCGTTAACGGTAAGCCTATCGATGCTTATTTTGCTCGTGAAACATCACGCATGATCGCTCGTCAGCCTTTGGCTCTCACAGCCCACTTAACGACCTTTGATATCAAAGTAAACGTTTCTGGTGGCGGTGAAACTGGCCAAGCTGGTGCAGTTCGTCATGGCGTTACACGTGCATTGATCGACTACGACAACGCATTGAAGCCAGCCCTGTCTAAAGCAGGTTTGGTTACTCGCGATGCTCGTGAAGTTGAGCGTAAGAAGGTTGGTCTGCACGGCGCGCGTCGTCGTAAGCAGTTCAGCAAGCGCTAATTCTTTCAGTCGCTTCAGTTTTATCGAAAGGGTCGCGCAAGCGGCCCTTTTTGTTTCTACAATTGAGGTATTCAGAAGTTTGAAAGAAAACTTCTCATGGTCAGTAATTTGGAGAATCACATGATTAAGGTTGGCATCGTTGGCGGTACTGGTTATACCGGAGTGGAATTGTTGCGTTTATTAGCGCAGCATCCTGAGGTACAAATTGTTGCCATTACTTCTCGGACAGAAGCTGGCATGCCGGTAGCTGAGATGTTCCCATCTTTGCGTGGCCGTGTTGATTTGAAATTCACGACACCGGATGAATCTAACCTAAATCAGTGTGATGTAGTGTTCTTTGCAACGCCGCATGGTGTCGCCATGGCGCAAGCAAAAGAATTACTTGCGAACAATGTCAAAATTTTGGATCTCGCTGCAGATTTCCGTCTCAAAGACACTAAAGAATTTGCTAAGTGGTACGGTATGGAGCATACCTGCCCCGATATTTTGGCTGAAGCAGTTTATGGTTTGGCAGAGATCAATCGTGAAGCAATTAAAAAAGCGCGCGTGGTGGGATTGGCTGGCTGCTATCCAACTTCAGTGCAGCTTGGCTTGGCTCCATTGCTTTCGCCAAAGTCGACTGGCGGTAAACAGTTGATTGATGGCAATCACATTATTTCTGACTCTAAGTCTGGCACTTCTGGTGCTGGACGCAAAGCAGAAATCGGCACTTTGTTGTCAGAGGCAAGCGATAACTTCAAAGCTTATGGAGTCAAAGGCCATCGCCATCTTCCAGAAATCGTCCAAGGCTTAAAAGCCATTGCTGGTCATGACCAGATTGGTTTGACATTTGTGCCGCATCTCACGCCAATGATCAGGGGGATTCATTCGACCCTGTATGTGCGTTTGACTGATGCTGGTAAAGAGCTTGATTACCAAAAGCTTTATGAGGATTTCTATAAAGGTGAGCCCTTCGTGGATGTTATGCCTGCTGGCAGCCATCCTGAGACCCGTTCTGTCCGTGGTAGCAATGGCATTCGGATGGCGATCCATCGCCCAGGTGGTGGTGATACTTTAGTTATTTTGGTGGTTGAAGACAATTTGGTGAAGGGGGCTTCAGGTCAGGGCGTTCAGTGTATGAATCTGATGTTTGGCTTCCCTGAGACAACAGGCCTCACCCAGATTGCGGTATCCCCATAATTGGGCAAGTAATGACCCTTCAGCACGCGGGACATTAAAAGCCTAAAATGATTCATTGCCTTTTGAATTAGGAGTAAATCATGACCGAATTAGCTACGCAACCTGCACAAGATTTAGCTGAGCCACCAACCCCATTGGTGTTCACGGATAGCGCTGCTGCCAAAGTGGCTGACTTGATTGCTGAGGAAGGCAATCCAGAGTTAAAGCTGCGCGTATTCGTTCAAGGTGGTGGATGCTCTGGTTTTCAGTACGGCTTCACTTTCGATGATGCTGTAAATGAAGACGACACTTTGTTTGAAAAGAATGGCGTTACGCTTTTAGTAGATTCAATGAGCTTCCAATATTTAGTTGGCGCTGAGATTGACTACAAAGAAGATATCAACGGATCACAGTTTGTGATTAAGAATCCAAATGCACAAACTACTTGTGGCTGCGGATCTTCTTTCTCTGCTTAAAGTAAAACTAAGCATCGTATTAAGCGGGATAACAAGCGCCTAGAATTCTAGGACCCTTCGCTCCCGTAACGGCTGGCAAATTTGCTGGCCGTTTTTCTTTGTGGGCCCAAGCAAGCCATGCAAAAGCAAGACCTTCAACGAGTTGTGGATCAATGCCTGCAGTATCACTCGTTGTAATTTCTAATGCTTCTTTAAAGAAATCACCCGCTTTAGTTTTGAGTAAATTCATCAAGGCAGTATTTTTAGCGCCACCTCCACAGACAATCAGCTTCTGGGTTTGCGGGGCATGACGTGCCAATGCTTCTAAGATGGTATGCGTAGTTAAATGCAGTAAGGTAGCTTGCACATCTTCTGCTAAATAATTTTCGTTACCTAATTTTTCATCGAGCCAGTTCAGGTGAAAGTCGTCGCGACCTGTGCTTTTTGGTGGAGGCTGAATAAAGAATGGATCATTGAGTAACTTTTTGAGAAGCCCATCATTGACTCTACCTTCTGAGGCCCAGCTACCGTCTTTATCAAATCGATTTCCTTGCTGCTCAAAAATCCAAGCATCCATCAGCATATTTCCGGGGCCACAATCAAAGCCTGTCACAGAGCCATCTTTTGGCAAGAGGGTAAGATTAGCAATGCCACCAATATTCACAATTGCAACATTGTTTGTGGATGCAAATTGCTGCGCATGAAACGCGGGCACCAATGGAGCACCATGACCGCCTGCGGCTACATCACGACTTCTAAAATCTGCTACGACATCAATCCCAGTTTCTTCCGCCAACAAGGCGGCATTTAATGTTTGATGGGTATAGGCTAAATTTTCCCCAAGGTCTGGTTGATGGCGAATAGTCTGACCATGGGCGCCAATCGCGCTAATATCTGCCGGCTTTAATTTCGCTTGATTCAATAGCTGCTTTACGGCTTCGGCATAGGCCAAGGCCAAGGCATTAGCAGCTTGTTTTTCCCGATGTAATTCGTTTGGTCCCGGGCTTTGGAGTTCCACTAGGGCCTGAAGGAGTCCTGGGGAGAATGGAGTGCTGACGGCCATTTGCGCGCTTGCCTCGCCATTTGGGCCTATCTTGGCTAGAACGGCATCTATCCCGTCTAAGCTGGTGCCAGACATTAGGCCAATGTAGAGGGAGTGGGGTTTGCTCATGCGGTTCTGGGTTTTGCTCTCAGGAATGCGACAATTATGCTTTAGCAATTTAAATACTAAATAACTGTATCAGCATCCGAATCAGCATGACGGCTAAACCAGAACAAAAATACCCATTGACCCCTGAAGTGTTCGCAGCACTCGAAGTGACTAAACGTGGCTGCGACGAACTATTAGTTGAGGCTGATTGGGTTCAGAAGCTTGCGCGTAGCCAGGCTACCAAGACACCTTTGCGGATTAAGTTGGGTTTAGACCCTACTGCGCCAGATATTCATTTGGGTCATACCGTTGTTTTGAACAAATTACGCCAGTTGCAAGATTTGGGACATACGGTGATTTTCTTGATTGGTGATTTCACCAGCATGATCGGTGATCCCTCTGGTCGGAATGCAACACGCCCACCTTTGACTGCTGAAGAAATTGCGGTCAATGCCGAAACCTACTATCGCCAGGCAAGCATGGTGCTTGATCCTTCTAAAACTGAAGTTCGTTACAACAGTGAGTGGTGCGATCCATTAGGTGCACGCGGCATGATTCAGTTGGCAGCCAAACATACGGTTGCACGAATGCTAGAGCGTGATGACTTTACTAAGCGCTACCGCAGTGGTGTACCGATCTCTATTCATGAGTTCTTGTATCCACTGATGCAGGGCTATGACTCTGTGGCACTCAAGAGTGATTTAGAGCTTGGTGGAACAGATCAAAAATTTAATCTCTTAGTTGGTCGCGAGCTTCAACGCGAGTACGGCCAAGAGCCTCAATGTATTTTGACCATGCCTTTATTGGTTGGTTTAGATGGCGTTGAGAAGATGAGTAAATCCAAAGGCAATTACATTGGTATCAGCGAGCCTGCTGGTGAAATGTTTGGTAAGCTTTTGAGCATCTCAGATGATTTGATGTGGGACTATTTCACATTACTTTCATTCCGTCCGATGGCTGAAATTGATTTGATGAAACAAGAAGTGGCTGCCGGCCGCAATCCAAAGGATTGCAAAGTGCTGCTCGCGCAAGAAATTGTTGCGCGTTTCCACTCGCAAGCCGCGGCAGAAAAAGCCTTAGAGGACTTTAATCACCGCGCCAAAGGCGGTGTGCCGGATGAGATTCCAGAGGTAAGTCTTTCTGGGGCTCCTATGGGAATCGCCAGCTTGCTCAAGGCTGCAGGATTAGCACCATCTACATCTGAGGCAATGCGCAATATTGAGCAAAACGGCGTGAAGATAGATGGCGCAACGGTATCTGATAAACAGGTAAAGATTGAAGTGGGGACCTATGTTGTGCAGGTAGGTAAACGCAAGTTTGCGAAAGTGACGCTGAGCTAAGCGCTCTATTACTAATCTAAGTGAGTGTTGTTGCTAGGTGGCGTTAAGCCAAAGTGTTCATAAGCCTGACGTGTTGCTACTCGACCACGTGAGGTTCTTTGTAGATATCCCTGCTGAATCAGATAAGGCTCTAAGACATCTTCAATAGTGTCGCGTTCCTCGCCAATCGCAGCGGCTAAGTTATCAATGCCCACGGGGCCACCATCAAACTTGTGCAAGATTGCTTCTAAAAGTTTTCTATCCATAATATCAAAGCCGCTCGGGTCGACATCAAGCATCTTCAATGCAGCATCTGCCATCGCCTTGGTGATGGTGCCGGTACCTTTTACTTCGGCATAATCGCGCACTCGGCGTAACAAGCGGTTGGCAATACGAGGAGTGCCGCGTGCACGCTTAGCAATCTCTACCGAACCTTCTGGATCAATATCTGCTTTGAGTAACTTAGCCGAGCGCTCAATAATTTTAGTGAGCTCTTCAGTGGTATAGAACTCCAGTCTGGCAACAATCCCAAAGCGATCGCGCAGAGGATTAGTCAGCATGCCGGCACGGGTAGTGGCGCCAATCAGTGTAAAAGGCTTGAGGTCTATCTTGACGCTACGGGCTGCAGGCCCTTCGCCAATCATGATGTCTAAGCTGTAATCCTCTAGTGCGGGGTAGAGAATTTCTTCAACAACTGGAGAGAGGCGATGAATCTCATCAATGAAAAGCACATCATTGGTTTCAAGATTTGTCAGTAAGGCAGCCAGATCACCAGGTCTATCTAAAACGGGGCCACTGGTTTGACGCAAGTTAACGCCAAGCTCTCTGGCAATGATGTGGGCAAGAGTAGTTTTACCAAGACCTGGAGGGCCGAAGAGTAGGACGTGATCTAAAGCTTCTTGGCGGGCTCTGGTGGCGGTGATAAAAATTTCTAATTGAGCGCGCGCTTTGGTTTGACCAACGTACTCATCTAATTGTTTTGGGCGTAATGCGCGTTCAAATACAGCCTCTGCATTACCTGCGGAGCCGCTAACGATGCGATCATCCTCCTGCGGTAAATCTTCAGGGATAGCGCTAAGGTCGTCTGTATGAATTGCCATGTTGCAAGTTTAGTGCTTTAAGCCTTAGATAGATACTTCAAGCCCATGCGAATGCCATCAGACACTGTGCTGTCTGCAGGTATCTGTTTGAGAGCAAGCAGGGCTTCTTTTTCGGAATAACCCAAAGCTAATAAGGCCTGCAGCACTTCGCTGCTAGCTTCAACTGTCTGTGGTTTGCCGCTACTGATGCCCAGGTCTGGCGCTAGCTTGCCTTTGAGTTCTAGGCAAAGACGTTCAGCAGTCTTTTTGCCAATACCGGGAACCTGAGTCAAGCGACCAGCTTCTTGTAAGGCAATGGCTTGAGCCAATTCATTGACACTCATACCGGAGAGAACGGCTAGGGCAGTACGTGATCCAACACCGCTAATTTTAATGAGCGCTCTAAAAGCTTCCCGCTCAGTTTCAGTGGCAAAACCAAACAGTTGCTGCGCATCTTCACGAACCTGAAAGTGGGTTAGCAAAGTAATTTTTTGATTCACCTCTGGTAATTGATAGAGGGTGCTCATCGGTACGTCGATTTCATAGCCAACGCCTTGGCAATCCACCAAGAGTCGTGGTGGATGAACGGAGACGAGAGTACCTTGTATGCGACCAATCATGTAGAGATCTTAACCTGTGATGTGTATTTTTACTTGCCGCGTTTCTTGGGGGCTAAGGCCGCGGTAATTGCTTTTGGTATTTGAGCATGATGCGCTGCGCAGATAGCAACGCCTAAGGCATCAGAGGCATCGGTTCCAGGGGCACGCGTAAGCCTGAGTAGACGCTTCACCATTTCTTGCACTTGGGGTTTGGCAGCGCGACCAGTGCCTACAATTGATTGCTTGACTCTGAGGGCGCTGTATTCAGCGACAGAGAGTTTTTCAGAAACCAGTGCGGCAATCACCGCACCACGCGCCTGACCCAGCATGAGGGTAGAGCGAGGATTCACATTGAGGAAAACTTCTTCAATAGCAGCAGCTTCTGGGTGATAGGTTTCTAGCACTTCTTTAACGCCGGCATAGAGAGCACCAAGACGCACTGGCAGACCTTGGGCAGGATCGCCACTTTCAATCGTTCCTGAGGCTACGTAGGTCAGTTTCTGGCCATCTACATCGATGATGCCAAAGCCAGTGGTACGTAAACCAGGATCAATTCCTATCCAGCGCATGTTTACTGAGTTTTCTTAATGGCGGAAGTGACGGGTGCCAGTAAAGATCATGGCAATACCATGTTCATTAGCTGCTGCAATGATTTCATCATCACGCATACTGCCACCGGGCTGAATAGCGCAGCTTGCGCCACCATTCACAACCACATCTAAGCCATCACGGAAGGGGAAGAAGGCATCGCTAGCAACCGCAGATCCTTTTAAGCTTAAGCCAGCATTCTCAGCTTTGATACTTGCCATTCTGGCGGAGTCTACGCGACTCATTTGGCCTGCACCGATACCGAGAGTCATACCGTTTGCGCAATAGACGATCGCATTGGATTTAACAAACTTCGCGACGCGCCAAGCAAACATCATGTCATTCATCTCGCTTGGTGTTGGCAAACGCTTGCTCACAACACGCATTTCGCTTTCCAGTACGTTCTTGGCATCAGGTGACTGAACGAGCAGACCACCCCCTACGCGTTTGAAATCAAATGTATTAAATGCGCTACCCAATGGAATCTCTAAGAGACGAACATTTTGTTTGGCGGCAAAGATTGTTTTTGCTTCAGCGCTAAAGCTTGGTGCGATTAAGACCTCAACAAATTGCTTAGAAATAGCCTCAGCTGCAGCGCCATCACAGGGAACATTAAAAGCAATAATGCCGCCAAAAGCAGAACTAGGATCGGTTTTGAAGGCCTTCTGATAAGCCTCAAGTGCACTTGCACCCACTGCTACCCCACAAGGGTTGGCGTGCTTAATGATGACGCAAGCTGCAGCCCCGCCTGCATTATTGGAAAAGCTCTTCACGCATTCCCAAGCAGAATCCGCATCGGCAATATTGTTATACGACAGTTCTTTTCCTTGGAGCTGCTGGTAATTTGCTAGTGCACCCTCAACTGGGGAGATATCTTTATAAAACGCTGCTGATTGATGTGGGTTCTCGCCATAACGCATCTCTTGGACTTTTTGAAAAGCGAGATGCAATGTTTCTGGATAGGCAGAGCGTGTCGTGTGATCAAGTTCATCACCCAAGGATGAGAGATAGTTTGCAATCGCACCATCGTATTGGGCTGTGTGTGCAAACACTTTCTTGGCTAATGACAAGTTCGTTTTGTAAGACACTATGTTGCTATTGGCTTTCATTTCCGCCAATACTGGTGCGTAATCTTCAGGGGAGATCAGCACAGTCACGTCTTGATGGTTCTTGGCGGCAGCACGCAGCATGGCTGGGCCCCCGATATCAATATTTTCTACAGCATCCTCGAATGAGCAGCTCTCTTTAGCAACAGTTTCATTAAATGGATAGAGATTGATAACGAGCATATCGATGGTGTCGATTCCATGCTCTTTCAAGGCTGCCATATGCTCCGGAAAATCTCTGCGGGCCAATAAACCACCATGCACCATTGGGTGCAGGGTTTTAACGCGACCATCTAACATCTCTGGAAACTTGGTTAAAGAAGAGACCTCTACTACAGGCAGTTGATGTTCAGCCAAGAGTTTTGCAGTGCCACCTGTGGAGATGAGCTTGATACCTTGCTCATGCAGGGCTTTAGCAAAGGGGACGATGCCATTTTTATCGGAGACGGAGAGAAGTGCTGTACGGATCATTGAGGAATAAGTATGAGATTAGATGAATAAAAGAATGCTGGGGATATTGATAGGCTTACTTGAGCAGTTGATGCTCAACCAATTTTTTATGAAGGGTATTGCGATTAATGCCCAGGTATTGAGCCGCTAAAGATTGGTTTTGTTTGGCATGCTGCATGACCAACTCTAGCATTGGCTTTTCAACTACAGCTAATACCATTTGGTAAAGATCAGTCGGCGGTGTGCCTTTGAGGTCATCGAGATAGCCTTGTAACTGAGTCTCAATACATTCGGTAATAGGGTGTTTAGTGGTCATAACAATCAATCAATACAGAATCTAAAAAAGAAAATAACAATACAAAAAATTAAGCGGCTTCTAAAAAGAGCAAGCGGTCAGAATGGGATTTCATTTCATCAAAATAATCATTCACCATCTGCAATTGCGTCTTGCAATCATCGGCGGTATTCATGCGCTGACGAAATGCGTGTGAATCACGCAAACCTTTGCAGTACCAGCCAATATGCTTACGAGCAGTACGCAGGCCAATATGCTCGCCGTAGAATTCGTAGTGGTCTAAAAGGTGCGCATTCATAATGCTTTGAATCTCATTGATCTCGGGGGTGGGGAGCTTGCCACCAGTCTCAAGGTAGTGGTTGATTTCACGAAAGATCCAAGGACGCCCTTGGGCTGCGCGACCAATCATGATGGCATCAGCCCCAGTGGTCTGTAGTACAAACGCTGCTTTTTCTGGGTTAGTGATATCGCCGTTCGCAACGACTGGTATTGCCACACTATTTTTAACGGCAGTAATCGTTTCGTATTCTGCTTCGCCGTGATACAGGTCAGCCTTAGTGCGTCCATGCACAGTCAACATCGAGATACCCGATTTTTCTGCGAGTTTGGCAATGTCGATTGCATTTTTATGTTCACGATCCCAGCCGGTACGAATCTTTAGTGTCACAGGAATAGCGTCAGGTCCAACACCCACTGCTTGCACCACAGCTTCCAGTATTTTTTGTACAAGGGGCTCGTCACGCATCAAGGCAGAGCCTGCAGCAACATTGCACACTTTCTTTGCTGGGCATCCCATATTGATATCGATAATTTGCGCGCCATGATCTCGGTTGAGTTTGGCAGCGGCTGCCATCATCGCCGGATCAGCGCCAGCAATTTGTACGGCGATTGGTTTGAATTCACCAACGTGATTTGCGCGACGCTGAGTCTTCTCGCTCTTCCAGAGTAATGCATTGGAGGCGACCATTTCTGAGACGGCATAACCAGCACCCAGCTTTTTACAAAGCTGTCTAAATGGACGATCCGTTACCCCAGCCATAGGGGCGACAAATAGTCGATTTGCGAGGAGGTGAGGGCCAATCTGCATGAATGGGGTTTTGGGCGCTAAATGTCGGTTTAGTTCTGCGTGGAAAGGCTGTCACTTTAGCACAGTTGAGCCTAAATCTGCCTAAAAAATAGGCAGATTGCATGATGTAAGTCAAATGGGTGGAGAACTTCTTTAGGGGGCGTTTTAAGCGTGTTAGCGCCTACCAAACATCATCTGGCGAGCTAAGGCTGTTTTCACTGGGGGAAGCCACTGAAGGGCCGATAAAGCCAGTCCGCGGGCTAGCACAACAGGCGTTAAATTCGAGGTGAAGACTCTGGCCATAAAATCTGTAAGTCCGATAGTGGCGGTGCGGTCTACTTTGCGGCTTTGCGCATAATTTTCAAGGGCATGTTGAATATTGACTAAGGAATGCTCTTCTGTAGGCCTTGCAAAAACCTCTACCAATTTTTCTGCTAGAAGATAAGCATCACGCAAGCCTAAGTTCAGACCTTGACCGGCTACAGGGTGCAAAGTTTGTGCGGCATTACCAATCCATACTTCGTTGTCTTTAGTAATCTGTTTGCGATAGTTTAAACCTAATTCATACAGTCGTCTATCTGAAATTTTTAAGAAGCGACCAATTCGAGAACCAAATTCATTTTGTAGACTCGCTAAAAATTCTGCATCGTTCAATTGCAAGCGATGTTGTGAAGACTCGGGTGATCCACACCACACCAAATTCAAAATGTTGGGTCCGTAGTGACTTGGTAAAACCGCGAGCGGACCTTCAGCCGTAAAACGTTCCCAGGCTTGGTGGGGCGCAGCATTTTCAACCTCAACCAAACCGACTAAAGCGGATTGTCCGTAGTCACGCCCTGATTCAACCCAATCTTGCGTTTTGAATAAGCCACCTTCTGCATGCACAATGCATTTAGCGTTATTGCTAGACGGCTCATGATCATCCTGGATGTGCTGCCAAACAAAATTGGGACTCGTTTTTTGTATTACTCTGAGTGCTTGCCGAAGTGCAAGGTGAATATCCCGATAACGAACGATGTGACCTAATGCATCTTGCTGAAGCTCTTCTCGAGTCATGAGGGCGCGACCAAAACGGCCTGCTTGAGAAACATGTACCCGATGAATATCAGCACATTCACTTGGCCATGCATGAATGGTGTCGAGCAAAATTTTGCTGCCGTGAGAAAGCGCAATGCCTCTGCTATCAGCAGCCGCTAAATCAGCGTCATCTAAAGGGTTGCGATCGAGTAAGGTAATTTTTGCTTCAGGATATTTTTGTAAACACCAAGCAGCGCAGGCAAGGCCTACTGGGCCTCCCCCTTGAATCAAGATATCGCGATGACTTGAACTCATTTTAAGACTTCATGAGTGCTTCAATTTCATCGGCTTTAACGGGTGCGCCGCGAGAAATCAGTTCGCATCCAGAGTCATTCACGACGGCATCATCTTCAATGCGAATACCAATATTCCAAAAAGCTTGATCGACATCATCTGCCGGTCTGACATATAAACCAGGCTCTACAGTGATGACCATGCCACTTTGCAAAATGCGCCAAGGCTTGTCTGCTTGATCGGCATTTTCAATTGTCTCGCGATAGGAGCCAACATCATGCACATCCATGCCTAACCAGTGTGAGGTACGGTGCATATAGAAGCGACGATAGGCGCCACTTTCAATCGCATTATCTAGTGAGCCTAAGTCAGCAAGTTTAAGTAATTTTTCATCGAGCAAACCTTGAGTTAATACTCGCAGTGCAGCCTCATGTGGTTGCATAAAGGTATTGCCCGGCTTCGTCATCGCCACGGCTGCTTCTTGTGCAGCTAGGGTGATGTCATAAAGAGTACGTTGTGGTCCTGAGAACTTGCCGTTGACTGGAAAGGTGCGTGTGATATCTGAGGCATATCCATCTAGTTCGCAGCCCGCGTCAATTAAGCAAAGTTCACCATTGCGCAACTCTGTAGAGCCAGCGCGATAATGCAAGATACACGTGTTTTCACCACCTGCAACAATGCTGTTATAGGCCACGCTCTGAGCGCCGCTATTGCGAAATTCATGGAGTAGCTCAGCTTCTAATTGGTATTCGCGCATGCCGGGTTTGCAGATCTGCATTGCCCGAATATGAGCTCGTGCAGAAATGGCTGCAGCCTTACGCATGATGTCAATTTCATGTGCATCTTTAAATAAACGCATTTCATGAATGAAGGCTTCAACATCATGAAATTCTGAGGGTGGATTGACGCCGGCCCGCGCTTGTCCGCGCACTTGTTTCATCCAGTGACGTAAGCGACGATCTGCTTCAGCGCTCTCTGCTAAACGAATATAGACAGCATCTTGATCAGCGAGTAACTCACCGACTTTTTGATCCAGCTCATGATTGCTATGAGCAAATTCCACACCTAATTTTTCTGGAGCTGCCTCTGGCCCAAGACGGATGCCATCCCAAATTTCTCGCTCGGGATCTTTGGGCCTGCAAAATAAATGGGTTTCGAGTGCTCCATTTGCTGCAACCTTTAAAACAAGGGTTGCGCCAGGCTCTTCAAAACCGCTTAAGTAGTAAAAATCACTATCGTGGCGGTAAGGAAATTCACTATCGCGATTGCGGGTGAGCTCAGGTGCAGTAGAGACCACAGCAATACCACCACCCGTTTTAGATGAGATCTGTTTTGCTAGTGCGATTCTGCGTTGTTGATAGATATTTGTCTTATTCATAGACTGCATTGAGTTCTTGCAAGCGCTGTGGGCTACCTACATCGTGCCACGGACCCTGATATTTTTCACCAGTCACCCTATTTTCACTCATTGCTTGTCTTAAGAGCGGAGCTAATTTTGCAGGAGCTCCCCTTTCTAAGTCCTTAAATAGGTCTTTGTGATAGATCCCAATTCCCGAAAAGGTCAGTTTTTCAGCCCCTGCCGACGCTTGGTCAGTTACTTTGGCGTCATTTAAGTAAAAGTCGCCATCGGGGTGTTGAATGGGGTTGGGCACCATCAATAGATGGGCCAAAGTCTTGCTGCCATTCTTCCGGATTTGGCCTACGGTGTCTAAAAGGCTAGAAATCGGTAAATTGGGGCTAAAAACATCCCCATTAATGACGAGAAAATAGTCACTTGGATTGATAAGGGGAAGCGCCTGGCAAATGCCCCCGGCAGTTTCCAGAGCGTTCTCTTCGGGTGAGTACTCAATTTCAAGCCCAAATTGCTCACCCTTTCCTAGGGCAGCTTCAATTTTGGAGCCTAACCAAGCATGATTAATCACCACATGCTGAATTCCCGCATTCGCAAGCGCTTCTAAATGCCAAGCCAATAAAGACTTCTTTTGAATGGTGAGCAGTGGTTTTGGCAACTCATCGGTCAGAGGGCGCATCCGCTCACCTCTTCCGGCAGCCAATAAAAAGCAGGGAAGACTATTAGTCAAGTTCTTAGCCATTCTGAGCTTGACGAGTGGATTCCAAAATCCGCGCTAAGGGTTTTAATTCGATATAACGATTCGCTGTTGCAATTGCATATTCGAGTACGAGCGGGATATCTTTGAGATAGCCATCCTTACCATCGCGATGAAAGAGTCTTGCAAAAATTCCCAGAACTTTGAGATGTCGCTGCAAACCCATCCATTCAAAATCTCGATAGAACTGTCCAAAATCATTTGGCATTGGTAATCCTGCTTTGCGACCCTCTTCCCAAAACTTAATGACCCAATCAATCACGCTTTCTTCTGGCCATGCAATGTAGGCATCGCGCCATAAGGAAGAAGCATCGTAAGTAATCGGTCCATAGACTGCATCCTGAAAGTCAATTACTCCAGGATTATTGACTTCGGTGACCATCAAATTGCGGGAGTGATAGTCGCGGTGTACATACACTTTGGCCTGCGCCAAGTTGTTTTCGATAATCAGCTCGAAAGACTTTTTGAGTTGCTCTTCCTGTAGCTTGCTCAATTCAATATCCAAATGCTTTTTTAGATACCATTCGGGAAATAAATCTAATTCACGATGTAACAATGCTTCATCGTAGTTTGGCAATACATCTGGTTTGCTGGCTAACTGCATAAGTACTAAAGCATGAGTCGCATCTTTGTATAAAGCATCAGCTGTCTCATCATTGAGCTGCGCAAGATAGGTTTTATTGCCAAGATCATTGAGCAAAAGAAAGCCCTCAGAAATATTTTTTTCTAAAATTTCTGGGACGTTAATTCCTGCCTCGGAGAACAATAAATCGACCTTAATAAAGGCGTCCAAAGGCTCGTGTTGGGGAGGGGCATCCATCACAATTAACGTAGCAAATTTAGGGTTTTTGCTCTCAATCCGGAAATAGCGACGGAAGCTCGCATCGGCAGAAGCGGGCGCTAGGGAGCTAAGATCCAATTGCCAGCTAGGCTCAAGGCCTTTTAGCCATTGAATGAGGGTGTTTAGGCGTGCGTCAGTCATGGTCGATTCGTATAATAAGACGGGTCTGGAACTATGAGTCATTATCGCCGTTGCGCTGGTCTTTGCGCCCCTCTTTTTATAGCTGTAACCCTGCGCGCAATGATAGGGGTGGCATCGCTCCAATTTTCATCTCTGGCGAGTGCGCAAACACCCCCTCCTTTACCAACAATGTCTAAGCCTGCAGAGGCTCCTCCGATCCTTCCGGATCGTGGCAATGTCACCGTTTTGAAGTTGGATGATCAGTTGCGTCTTGGTCAGCCGATTGAAGACAGCAAGGCTCTGACCTTTACTGCGAGTGACTCCATTAATGGCGTCGTGGATCGTGAGATGCGACTCAAAGATCGCGCGCAAATTCGTCGTAATGGAACAGTGGCAAAAGGTAATGAAATTATTTACAACCCTGACACCGATATTGCCGACTTAATTGGTAACGCAGAGTTAATCAAAGGAAATACGAGCTTCAAAGGACCCAATGCGCGTCTAAAAGTAGATGCGCGTGATGGAGAAATGGAATCACCGGTTTATGAAATTGGCGATAGTCGTGCAAGTGGTAAAGCAAAAAAATTAACTATTGAGACTGGCGACGTTTTTGTTTTTGATAAAGCGACTTACACCACTTGTACTCCTGAAAATTTAGATTGGTATTTCACGGCCAACAAAATTGAAATTGATAACGAGCAAAAAGAAATGAAGGGGCAAGATGGGGTAATGCATTTATTTGATGTCCCCGTTGCTTACGTTCCTTACTTTAGTTTGCCCACAGGAAAAGAAAGACGTTCTGGAATTCTGCCTCCTATTGCTGGCTATAACTCTAAGAACGGCTTTGATGTTACGCAACCCTATTACGTCAACATTGCTCCGAATCGTGACTTAACAATCATGCCGCGTTACATGAGTCAGCGTGGTGTGCAGTTAGGTGCTGGGTATCGTTTTATCGATACCACTTACTCTGGCAACGTGATGGGTGATTACTTACCTAGTGATCAAAAGGCAGGTGGTATTAGTCGTTGGCGATATGACTGGCAACAGCGTCAAACTTTGGTAGGGTCGTCGATGGGTGGACCCGGCTCAGTAAATGCTTATATCAATGCTGCCAAGGTATCCGATAACCTGTATCCAAGCGATTTCTCACAAACAGTGGCTGGTGCTGTCACTAGCCAGTTCCGCCAAGAGGTGGGTGCCGTATCGCAATTGCCTTCCAGATTGAGTAATTGGACAGTTTCTGCTAAAGCGTTGACATTTCAAACTCTGCAGCCCAATTTGCCTAGTACGGTTGGAGCGCCATATAACATCTTGCCTCAGGTTACGGCGGTCTATCGCAGCAACCTAGTGCCACCATCTTCGGGGGCTGATGGTCGTTATATCAGCTTGCCTACCGGCCCACAAACAATGCTATCGACCGATTTCTCTCGGTTTTCATACAACATTGCGAGCAGCATTCCTAATACAGCGCCGGGTATTTTTAGTCAAGCAGATCGTACGGTAGTGAAGGGGGTCTTAGAGTATCCGACGATCACGCCTGGTTACTACGTGCGTCCGAAGCTAAGCTTTCAGTCTAATACCTATAGCGCCACCGCCTATCAGGCTGGTTACTTGCCTGCTCAGGGCTTCTTAATTCCTACTGCAAGCTTGGATACTGGTTTAGCACTCGAAAGAGACGCCTTAGAGATGGGCAGCTTCTTTGGTCAAAATATGTTACTTAGTCTTGAGCCACGTGCTTTGTATGTGTATACGCCTTACGTTAATCAGGCTAATACCCCATTGTTTGATACTGCAGATTCTGGTTTTGGAATCGGCCAAATTTTTAGTGAAAACACTTTTATTGGTAATGACCGTGTATCCGATAGCAATAAAATGACTGTCGGCATAACAAGCCGTATTACTGAATCGAATACGGGTGCCGAGAGAGCGGTCTTTACGCTTGCGCAACAACAGCAATTTAAAGGGCAGCAAGTGGGTTTGACGGGCAATATTGTCAACCCAACCACCTATTCAGACACTTTAGCTGCCGCTTCAGTTCGATTGATGGGTAACTTCAATGCCGACGTTTTTGGACAATACAACACCCAATTAAATCGTTTCGTGCAGACAACCGTGGGTGGTAGCTGGCGTCCAACGCCAGGCCGCAGCTTAAATTTTGGTTATCGAAATGTTTGGCAACCACCAATTTTGCCGTCCCCATTTAATCCTGTTGGAACACCAGGCGGAACAACAACGGATCAATATAATATTTCTGGTCAATGGCCTGTTACAAGAGAGATTTCTTTAGTGGGTCGTTGGGGGTATGATTCACTTAATACCAAGACTTTGAATACCTTATTGGCGGTTGAGTATGTGCGTGACTGTCTTGTTTTCCGTAGTGCATATTCTCAACTGCTATTGAACAACAACACGACGACTCAAATCTTGTTTCAGGTCGAGTTCAGGGGTCTTGGTGTTGCAGGAGACAATCCTGTAGATTTGATGAAATTAAATGTTCCTGGTTATTTGCCTACACCTAAGCCTTTACCTGCTTCAACCTATGAGAATTACCAATGATCTTTTGTAAGAAAAATCTGAAGCGCTTTATCACTTGTGCCATTTTTCCGATCGGCTTGGCACTGGTCGGCTTGACCTATGCGCAAGATTTAAGCCGTAAGGCTGCACCTGCTAGTGCTGTTTCTTCAGACAATAAAATTCGCAATATTGACGGTGTAGCAGCAGTCGTTAATACCGGTTACATAACCCGCAAAGAAATTGATGATCGCGTAGCAGCCCTTCAAAAGCAGGGTACAAAATTACCCGAAGGCGTTGATTTCAGAAAAGCAGTGTTAGAGCGATTGATCGTAGAAAAAATTCAGCTACAAAATGCAGATCAAGAAGGCATCAAGCTTACTAATAAAGAGTTAGACAAAATCATTGGTGACATTGCAGCAAAGAATAAGTTAAGTCTTTCAGAGTTCAAGGCAAGGGTGATTGCGTCTGGAACTTCTTTTGAGCGTTACAAAGAGTCTCTACGAGATGATGTCATTTTGACGCGTTTTCGTGAGCGAGAAGTGGATGCTCGCATAAAGATTTCAGATGCCGAGATCGATAACTTTATTTCTGAGCGTGCCCGCGCTATTACTGGTAAGGGTGCAGCTGCACCACGTTCAACAGCACCTGCTGCTGGCGGCGGCCCAGAAGAAATTGATGTGGCTCAGATCTTTATTCCTGTAGATGCTGCGGCGGGCGTGAGCGCACAAGCAGATGCAAAGAAAAAAGCAGAGGCACTCTTGATTGCAGCACGTGGAGATATTGACTTTATGCAGCTCGGCGAGATCACTGCCAAAGAAAATCCAAAGATTAAATTTCAGGAGCTTGGCTACCGTACTCCTGATCGTTTGCCGCAAATATTTTATGAAGCAGTGCGTAATACTGGTGGCGGCCAAACCGCTAAAGTGGTCGTCAAGAGCCCTGCAGGCTTTCACGTACTCAAGGTTCTAGATCGTAGGACTTTGGTTGCTGGTGCAGCTCCGCAGCAAGAGGCTCCTCCGCCAGAGCCAGCTTCAACGCCTCCTCAGGCTATCCCCATTACCCAAACAAACTCACGTCATATTCTGTTGCGCCTTCGTTCAGGATTTACCGATCAAGATGCTGAAAGACGTTTGCAAGGTTTCCGGGATCAGATTCGGGCAAAAACAGCTGACTTTGCTGAGCTTGCTAAGAAATTCTCAGAAGATGGATCTGCCCCTGCAGGCGGTGAGCTTGGTTGGATGAGTCCTGGTGATTTAGTTCCAGAGTTTGAGCAAGCGATGAACCGCCTTCAAATTGGTGAAGTGAGCAACCCAGTGAAATCAGAATTCGGTTGGCACTTAATTCAGGTAACTGATCGTCGTGAAGGCCAACTGACAGTTGAGAAGCAACGTCAATTTGCTCGTGCCAATATTCGTGAACGTAAATACGAACAGGCATATCAAGATTGGATTCGTGAATTACGCGATAGCGCTACTGTGAAAATTCTTAACGCAGAAGATGCCGCAGCAAGCCCCCGTTAATCTCGCCATTACTACTGGCGAGCCAGCCGGCGTTGGACCAGAGGTCTCGGTAAAAGCGGCTCTGGCTTTTTTAGCAGAGCAAGAAAATGCACGCATTACCTTGCTCGGGGATGCCAATTTACTCCAGCCCCCTCGGAGAACTAATCCCAGGCTAATAGAGCGCCTCCAGTTTGAACCAGTTCAGTTGGCAAAGCCAGTTGTTCCAGGGGTATTAGATTCTGCTAATGCTCCTTATGTAGTTAGTCTCTTGGATCGAGCGCTAGAAGGGTGTTTGCAAAAGCGCTTTGACGCGATGGTGACCGCCCCTGTGCAAAAAAGCATTATGAATATTGCCGGTCTTGCATTTACAGGACATACCGAATATCTCGCACAACATTGCGATGTAAAGCATGTCGTGATGATGTTGTGCGCGCCAATGCCAAAGGGCTTCTTAGGCCTTAAGCAGCCATGGGATCTGAGGGTTGCACTCGTCACTATTCATATGCCTTTACAAGCGGTTCCTGGCGCTATCACGCAAGCTTACGTTTTAGAAACCATTCAAATAGTTGCAAAAGATCTACAAAGCCGCTTTGGTCTTGCTAAGCCTGTCATTCGGGTGGCAGGACTGAATCCTCATGCAGGGGAGTCGGGTTATTTAGGGCGCGAAGAGATCGATGTGATTACACCAGCAATTAAAACGGCGCAGAGTTTAGGCATAGAGGTGTCAGGCCCTTTTCCGGGTGACACCATGTTTGATGCAAGCGCCTTGGAGTCGGTGGATATCTTTATTGCGATGTATCACGATCAAGGTTTGGCGCCCTTTAAATTTGTGACCTTTGGCGGTGGCGTTAATGTCACTCTGGGCTTGCCAATTATCCGCACTTCGGTAGATCACGGAACAGCTTTAGATATTGCAGGCAAAGGCTTGGCAGACTCTGGCAGCATGCTTGAGGCCTTGCGCCTAGCTTATCAATTAGCAATTAACCAAAGAAATTAATCTTAAGAATGCATCGTGCTCGTAAACGTTTTGGCCAAAATTTTTTACAAGATGACGGCATTATTTATTCCATTGTTTCTTTGATTCAACCTAGTGCTGGTATGCACGTGATAGAGATTGGCCCTGGTCTTGGCGCTTTAACCAGGCCCTTACTGAGAAATTTAGACCAATTGGATTTACTAGAAATCGATCGTGATTTAGTAGCCTACTGGAACCAGCAGAATTTACAGGGCCTCAAAGTGATCGAGGGTGATGCCTTGCAGTTTGATTTTTTGGCATGGGCTAAGAACCCTGAAGGTCGGACAGGTCTTTGTAAGGTCGTCGGAAATCTTCCGTACAACATTTCATCGCCTTTATTGTTTCATTTGGTAGGTGCTGCCAAAGAGATTGATGAGCAAGTGTTCATGTTGCAAGCCGAAGTAGTAGAGCGCATGGTAGCGGCAGCCGGCAGTTCAGATTTCAGTCGATTGTCGGTGATGCTACAAGCCCGCTACGACATGGAGCAGGTATTAGAAGTGCCTCCCGAAGCCTTTGATCCGCAGCCAAAAGTGAATTCGGCCGTCGTGCGTATGATTCCTCGCCAAGATTTCAACTTGAATGATGCACAGTGGAGCGCATTAGAGAAAGTAGTTGCTGCTGCGTTTTCCCAAAGAAGAAAAATGCTCCGCACCAATTTACAGGCTTTTGCTGACCGAATTCAATTAACGGAAACTGAGCTCAAAGCTAGAGCGCAAGATATTTCTGTAGACCGTTATATGGAGTGGGCTAGGATACTAGCCGCTTAAGACAGCAAATCTAGGATCCGTTTTATTGATACGCGCTTGGATCAATCACACGCATTTCTGCTTCAATCCAACCTTCAACTTCTTGTTGCAATTCTTTTCCAGATTTGCCTTCGGAGCGAATCGCCGGACCAATAGAGAAAATCACGGTCCCAGGCTGCTTCAGAAAACTATTCTTAGGCCAGAAGCGACCCGCATTGTGTGCAATCGGAATTACTAGCGCGCCTGTGGCGCTAGCAAGTCGTGCACCACCCTTACGATAGGGCTTAGTTGAGCCAATCAGCGTTCTGGTGCCCTCAGGGAACAACATAATCCATTTGCCCTCACTTAAGCGTTTACGTCCCTGGCTGGCCACGGAAAGCGCTGCAGTTTGTTTGCTAGCCCGATTGATATGGATCATCTTGAGTAAAGCAAGCGCCCAGCCAAAGAAGGGAATCCAGAGCAATTCACGCTTAAAGACGAAGCAAAGTTGTTTTGGTAGCAGCGCAATGTAAGCAATCGTTTCGTAAGCGGATTGATGCTTACTTAGAATGACAACGGGTTCATTCAACACAGCTTCCATGTTTTTCATCCCGCGAATTTCATAATGAATTCCGCACAGATGTTGGAGAACATAAATCACTACTTTGTTCCACAAGCCAATAAAGGTATAGCGGTTTTCTGGGCTTAAGAATGGAAAGGCTAGCATGCATAGAACAGACCAGATAGGTGTGAAGATCACCAGAAATATCGTAAAGAGCGTGGAGCGAATAAAAGTCATGATTGCTTTACACCTTATTTTCTAGAAGTGCATTGGCAAACGCCAAGAGATCAGTATGGATTTGTGTGCCCTCTGGCAAATTTCCTTTTGCAAGGGTCTTTTGACCTTTACCGGTAAGGACTAAGTGGGGTGTGGCTCCGAGGGTGATGCCAGCTTGTAGATCTCGTAAAGAGTCACCCACAATAGGAACCCCCAGTAATGGAGTTGCGCTATCTGCTCTTTTGTAACGCAGTGCAATTTCTTTCATCAAGCCAGGAAGTGGTTTACGACAATCGCATCCATGAGCATCTACATGTGGGCAAAAGAAAATACTATCGATATGACCGCCTAATGGCTTCAGGAGTTTATCCATCTTGGCATGCATCGCATGCAAATCATTGATAGTGAAAAATCCTCTAGACAGACCCGATTGATTGGTAGCAATCGCAATTTGGTAGCCAGCTTGATTAAGTAGGGCAATCGCCTCTAGGCTGCCTGGCAGTGGAATCCACTCATCAACCGACTTCACATAATCATCACGATCTTCGTTGATCACGCCATCGCGATCCAGAATAATGAGTTTAGAAGAGCTCAGGCTCATGCTAATTTGCCGAGATCGGCAACGAGATTCATTTTCTGGTGAAGTTGTTGCAGGAGCGCTAAGCGGTTATCGCGTAGTTCAGGATTAGGATCCATCACCATCACATCGGCAAAAAATTGATCAATGGGGGCGCTTAAAGCCACTAGCGCTTTAAGAAGCTCAACAAATTGACGCTGATCGTATGCCGCATCTAGGGCTGGAGTAGCTGCTTCTAAGGCTTGGTACAGAGCGGATTCAGCAGGTATCTGCAACAGCTTGCTAGAGCAAGCAGTCGGAATGGCTGTTGTCGTTTTCTTCAAGATATTGCTAATACGTTTATTGGCTGCAGCCAGTTGAGGCGCCTGAGGCAGCGCATTAAATTCACGCAAGGCCGTTAAGCGTGCAATCAGATCATTGATCTGAGCTGGTGATTGGCTTAATACCGCATCAATCTCAGCGCTAGTAAATGGTTTACCAGCCACCGCTTGATCCCGCAAATAAGCGCGCAGACGATCGATGATGAAAGCGTAAATATCAGCCGCTTGCGCTTTTTCTTGAACATCATTTTGCGGGAACTGCGCACGAGCTAGCTCAATGAGTACTGGCAGATTTAAAGAAAGATTTTTTTCTAAGAGCAGGCGGCAGATGCCTAAAGCATGGCGACGTAGCGCATAGGGGTCTTTATCACCGGTTGGCGCAAGACCAACCCCCCAAATACCGACTAATGTTTCGAGTTTGTCCGCAATCGCCAAGATCGTACCCGTTTGGGTTTGTGGCAAAGCATCGCCAGCAAAGCGAGGCATATAGTGCTCACTGCAAGCTGCAGCGACTTCAGCATTTTCACCATCATGCTTGGCGTAATAGTTGCCCATGATGCCTTGCAGTTCTGGGAACTCGCCAACCATGTCGGTCAGTAAATCGGTTTTGGCAAGTTCTGCTGCACGTTCAGCAAGTTTTTGATCTGCGCCTAATGTCTTGGCAATACCGGCTGCAATTCCTTGAACGCGTTTAGTGCGATCTAACTGATTACCTAGTTGGTTGTGATACACCACCTTGCCAAGGTCAGCTACTCGAGAGGCTAGCGGACGCTTTTGGTCTTGCATATAGAAGAAGCGGGCATCAGAGAGACGAGGACGCACGACGCGTTCATTACCAGAGACGATGGCATGCGGCTTATCAGTTTCGATATTGGAAACGATTAAGAAGCGATTACGTAATTTACCTTGCTTATCAGTCAGGGCAAAGTATTTTTGATTTGTCTGCATCGTCAGAATCAAGCATTCTTGTGGAACTTCTAAGAACTCTTCATCAAAATGACACTCATAAATTGCAGGCCACTCTACTAAGGCAGTGACTTCGTCTAGCAGGCTATCAGGCATTAACACTAAGTCATCACCAGCGGCTTTGAAAAGCGCTGCTTCAATTTGAGCACGACGCTTATCAAAGCTTGGGATCACTTTTGCTTTGGCTTGCAGGTCTGCTTCGTATTGATCAGCATTAGCAATGGTGATGGCTCCTGGAGCCAAGAAACGATGACCTTCTGTTTGATTATCAGCATCGATACCCAAGCTGCTGAGTTTGAGCGTGTTAGAACCATGCAATGCAATGATGCGATGCGCTGGACGTGCAAATTGCACATCAGCCAATTGACCATTTTTTTGTAGCACTTGATAGTGCATCATTTTGGCAATCGGCAACTTGTTTAAGGTTTGCTCAAGCGCTGCTTGAGCGGTTTGCTCTAAAAACGCACCTTTAGCAATAACATTGAGATACAAAGCTTCGTTCTTACCTTCACCCGCTTTTTCTAAAATGTTTAGATCAATATCAGCATAGCCCAAAGATCCCAACTTCTTAAGTAGCGGAGCAGTGGCTTTGCCATCTGCATCAAAGGCAATACTCATTGGTAATAATTTTTCCCGCACTGGGTAATCGGGTGCTTGATCGACAACATCTGTAATTAATACTGCAAGGCGCCGTGGCGTAGCAAAACCGGTGACTGTAGATGTATCTGTAGCTAATCCCGCAGCTTTTAAGGAGGTATATATTCCCTCGCCAAAGGCGTTACCTAGGCGGCGCAGTGATTTAGGAGGCAGTTCTTCTGTAAAGACTTCAATCAATAAATTCGCTGATTGAGAAGAGGAATTAGATGTACTCATAAATAGGTGTTACTTAAGCTTTAGCTTGGCGTTGGCACATCGGGAATCCCAGCTTTTCACGGGACTCAAAATACGCTTGTGCAACGGCGCGAGAAAGATTGCGGATACGGCCAATATAAGCGGCACGCTCTGTCACGGAGATGGCGCCACGGGCATCCAAAAGATTGAAGGTATGAGCAGCCTTTAATACCATTTCATAAGCGGGCAATGCCAAAGGCACTTCCATTAAGCGTTTTGCTTCGCTCTCATAGTTTGTAAAGTTTGCAAACAGTAAATCGGTGTTGGAGTGTTCAAAGTTGTAGCAAGACTGCTCCACTTCATTCTGGTGATACACGTCACCATAAGAAATACCGTCTGCCCAAACAAGGTCGTACACATTTGAGCAATTTTGAATGTACATTGCCAAGCGCTCAATACCGTAAGTAATTTCGCCGAGCACAGGCTTGCAATCTAAACCACCCACTTGCTGGAAATAAGTGAACTGTGTCACTTCCATGCCATTGAGCCAAACTTCCCAGCCTAGACCCCAGGCACCTAAGGTTGGGTTTTCCCAGTCATCCTCAACAAAACGCACGTCGTTTTCTTTCAGGTCAAGACCAAGGGCAGCAAGCGATCCAAGATAGAGCTCTAAAATATTTTCTGGGGCGGGCTTGAGAACGACCTGATATTGATAGTAGTGCTGCAAGCGATTTGGGTTTTCGCCATAACGACCATCTTTAGGTCTGCGTGATGGTTGAACGTAAGCTGCTTTCCAAGGCTCTGGACCGATGGCACGTAAGAAGGTGGCGGTATGGGAGGTGCCGGCGCCCACCTCGAGGTCGATAGGTTGCAATAGGGCGCAACCTTGTTGGTCCCAATAGTCTTGGAGTTTGAGAATGATTTGCTGAAAAGTAAGCATGATTAACCTGGCTAAGCCATTGATTTTACATGGCTAGGGCGGTACAGGAGCTAAAACTGATTAAAAACGCCTGTAGCGAATAAAGCCCCAGATCAACAGGATGCAAGAAATACTCAAAATCGGGAAATTTCCCCAGCGAACATAGGGTGTTTTGCCTGAGTAAGCCTGGACCTGGGTGCTGAGGTTTGCTTGGGTAAATTCTGGAAGAGAGGCGAGCACTTTGCCGTCTGGGCCTAATACTGAGGTGATCCCAGTATTCGTTGCCCGCAGAGCAGGTAGACCAGTTTCTAAAGAGCGCAGTTGAGATAAGCGCAATTGCTGTGAAGAAGCTTGTGATTTACCAAACCACGCTAAGTTCGTCATATTAATAAGTAAATTTACCGGCTTCTCGCTATTGTTAACGCGAGATGCTAATTCGCCACCAAAGACATCTTCATAGCAAATTGTCATTGCAGCATGGATGTCTGTTTGACCACTCCGCTTAATGGAGAAGGGCGCTTGCTCAATACTGCCTCGAGCGAAATCACTCATCGGAACACGAAAGGCCTCTACAAACCAATGAAAGCCTGGCGGAATAAATTCTCCAAAAGGCACTAGATGTACCTTATCAAACTGGTAAGGAGGTGAGTTTGGGGAAAGACCGGTAGCGCGATTGGTGTACTGTACTCCGGTGTTTGTCGGGATGTCACCAATTAAGCCAAGTAAGACATTGCTCTTACTTGCATTAGAGAAATCTTGTAAGTAATTTAATAAACCCGTTGGCAAATTATTTTGTGGCCAAGGAAAAGCAGTCTCAGGAATGATGATGAGATTGGCTGCTTCCTTTTTGATTTCACCGACATAAAAATCAATTTGCTGGCTAATTGCTTGAGGATTAAATTTCAAGGTTTGCTCAAAGTTACCTTGAATGAGGCGCACTGTGATCGGTTCAACAATGGGTTTGGTGAAAGTCATTAATCCTGCCAATTGAGAGAGGGTGATGACAGCGGCAATGCTCATTAAACTCATCACCGCATGCTTTTTGATCTGCAATATTTTCCAAGAAGTCCAAATGACGAGGAAGGTGCAAGCCAGTCCACCAAAGAATGGTGCGATCGGTGCAAAAGGGCCATTGAATTGACTCTCAGCTAAGCCCATCCAGGGGAAGCCAGTAAAGACATAGCCCCGCAAAAATTCCATAAGAACCCAACTCGCTGCTAAGAAGAGGCCCGTAAGGCGTGACTTGTGAAGGAGTGATAGCGTCAGTGTCGCCAGCGAGAAATACAGTGCCATATAGGCAGAAAGTAAAAATACCGCCATGCAAGATAGCGCTACATTCATGCCACCAACATCATGAAGGCTGATGTAAAGCCACCAAAGACCAAAGACAAAATAGCCTAAGCCAAAAATCAGACCAGATAAGAAACCGTGTTTTTTCGAGGTGTCATTTACTAAAGTGAGTTGCCACCAAATCACGCTGAGGATGGGGACTTGTATCCAGCCACCAAAAGGTAGTTCAGCGGCACCCGCTAATACTGCACCTAATACAAACAGTATGAGGTATTGAATTCCGAGTCGACTACGAGAATGCGTTTGAATCAAGATTGATCTCAGTCAGCTTTTTTAGAAATCTGACGCGCTAGCAAAATATGCACTTGACGAGGATCGGCGCGCAAGATTTCAAATTCAATACCATCCATTGAAACGCGTTCACCCACTTTGGGAACTCTACCGAGGTGTTGGATGACTAGGCCGGCAACCGTTTCGATATCTTCTTCTTTAAAGTGAGTGCCTAGCTTGTCGTTAAATTGCTCAAGCTCGGTAATACCTTTCACCCGAATATCGCCGTTATCTAGGGCAATCAGGTTATCGGCTTCTTCATCGATGTCATGCTCGTCTTCGATATCGCCAACGATTTGCTCCAGTACATCCTCAATCGTGATGATGCCTGCAACGCCACTGTATTCATCTACAACGATCGCTAGGTGATTGCGATTATCTTTAAAGTCACGCAATAAAACGCTGAGACGTTTTGATTCGGGAATAAAAACTGCTGGCCTGAGCCAATCGCGAACTTGAAAATCTTTTTCAGTGGCATGTCGCAGTAAGTCTTTGGCTAATAAGATGCCAATCACATTATCTTTGCTGCCTTCGTAAACTGGAAAACGCGAGTGGGCTGCATCAATGACGCTTTGAATGATTTCGGCAAGGCTAGTATTGATGTCGATCCAGTCGATCTGCGCTCTGGGAACCAAAATATCGCGTGCGCACAATTGGCCCACCTGAAAGACGCCCTCAATCATCGAAAGCGCATCTGCATCTATAAGCCCCTCAGATTGGGCCTCGCGCAAGGTTTCAATCAGTTCTTGGCGGCGCTCGTTCGGGCTGGTGGGTTGTGGCGTTAAAAAATCGGCGAGGCGATCTAGTAGGGATTTATTGGGGTCAGGCATATTGCAAGAATAGCTTAGAAATGTGTCAATTTTTCAATTGAACTGGTAAATGAGTTCTAGGAATCGAGGTAGGGATTAGGAAAACCTAATTTCTTCAGAATTTGCACTTCTAGGGATTCCATCTTTTTTGCCTCTTTATCATTTTCATGATCATAGGCTTGCGCATGTAGGCAGCCATGGATGATGAGGTGGGCAAGATGGGCTTTGAAAGTCTTGCCTTGCTCCTTGGCTTCCTTTTTTACAACCGGCAGGCAAAAAATAATATCAGCTAGTAAATGTGTTTTAGAGAGTTCATAAGGGAAAGTTAAAACATTAGTGGCCTTATCTTTATTTCGATAGGCCAAATTTAATTTCTTACCTTCTGAGGTATTTACAAAGCGCAGAGTCAGCATCCCGCTTTGATGCGTAGCAGCTTTAACCCACTTCTTCATTAGAGCTTCGGATACTTGCTCAGTAAGCGCTGCTTCGATAGAGGCGCTCGCATACTGAAAATCAATCACTAGCTTAGATTTAGAGAGCGCTTGCATGGATATTGAGGAGTTCGCCTCTGAGGGTGTAGTTAAGGACTTCGGTCACTTCAATATCAACCATATTGCCTATCAATGACTCGATATCTTGTTCTGCTGCCGTGAAATGAATCACACGATTATTGGCGCAGCGTCCTTGAAGATTGACACCATCTTTCGCCAAGCCTTCAACTAATACCTTTTCAATATTGCCCAGCATTTTTTGGCTGATTTGATTGGCTTGACTCTCGACGAGTGCTAGCAAAGTTTGTAAACGCTTGAGCTTAACTTCATAGGGTGTGTCATCACTTAAGTTTGCTGCTGGCGTGCCTGGGCGCGGACTAAAAATAAAGCAGAAGCTGTTATCAAATTGCAGATCTGCAACCATTTTGAGCAGCTTCTCAAAATCGGCTTCAGTCTCCCCCGGAAAGCCCACAATAAAGTCACTCGACAAGGTGAGATCAGGTCTCACAGCACGCATCTTACGAATAATGCTCTTGTACTCTAGTGCGGTGTAGCCTCGCTTCATCGCTGAGAGCATGGCATCAGAGCCATGTTGTACGGGAAGATGCAAATGACTCACAAGCTTAGGTACTTTGGCATACACATCAATGAGGCGCTGCGTAAATTCTTTTGGATGGCTGGTGGTAAAGCGGATGCGCTCAACACCAGGTATTTCTGCAATGTATTCAATTAACAAAGCAAAGTCTGCAATCTCTTCGGTATCACCCATCTTACCTAGGTAGGCATTGACGTTTTGACCCAGCAATACAATTTCTTTCACACCTTGACCTGCAAGTCCTGCTACTTCGGTGAGGACATCATCAAAGGGGCGCGACACTTCTTCGCCGCGGGTATAGGGAACAACACAGTAGCTACAATATTTTGAGCAACCCTCCATGATGGAAACATAGGCAGAACCGCGGGTCTGGCGTGAGGCAGGCAAGTGATCAAACTTTTCAATTTCTGGAAAAGAAATATCGACCTGTGAAACGCCGGTTTTGCGGCGCTCTGCGAGCAAGTCAGAAAGGCGGTGTAATGTTTGCGGACCAAAGACGACATCGACATACGGTGCGCGACTGACGATTTGCTGACCTTCTTGACTGGCGACGCAACCACCAACGCCGATGAGTAACTCTGGCTTGAGTTTCTTAAGCTCACGCAATCGGCCTAAATCAGAAAAGACTTTGTCTTCTGCTTTTTCTCGGATCGAGCAAGTATTGAGGAGGACAACATCCGCATCTTCTGGAGTGTCTGTCATGACCATGCCTTCATCGGCATGTAAGAGGTCGGCCATCTTGCCCGAGTCGTACTCGTTCATCTGACAGCCAAAGGTTTTGATGTAAAGCTTTTTCATATGCCGTTCTCAGGTTTATAGCTGGGGGCGAAGCCCAGATTTTACGGGATATGGACTTAGATCAGGCGATAAGCTGCAATAGCTACCAAAGTTGGCGGTATGGCCGCTATTAAGAGATATAGGGCTGAAACGGCGCCATTCGGAAAGTAGGCACGCAAAATAGCGATGCCTGCTGGATTAGGTGCATTAGCAATCACTGTCAGGCCTCCCCCCGCCACTGCACCACCCACCAGGGCGAGCTTAAATTCAGGAGTGGTGCCAGTCACTAGTGAGCCTAGATACGTTAGTGCGGCGTTATCGGTAATGGCGGTTAATGCCAGGCTGCCATAGAAGACGGCGGTAGGACTCATCATCTCCAAAATAGGTTGCAGCCACCAGCCTTGAAGCGATCCTAGGACAACCAGGCCGCCTAAGAAGAATCCAACCAAGAGCGCTTCTTTCAGAATGAGTGGGCTTTGATGTTTTGGGTAAGCAGTGGTGTAGCCAATAAAGAAAAGCAATAGCCACATGAAAATGACTGGGTCATGAGCGAACACCACTACGCCGAATAAAAATAGCAGATGTACTGCGATGACAGCTAAAGGAATTTTTGCTGGTTTCTCAACGGATTCAGAATCCAGTAACTGACGATGAAATAGCAGCGTTACAGCGAGAGCGTTAATAAAGATAGCGATGCAAGATTCGATACCGAAGTTCGCAAACATAAATGCGGAACTCCACTCCCAAGTCGTAGCGACCATTAATACAGGAGGCGCGGCAAAATTTGTTAGCGTTCCACCAATCGAAATGTTGACAAAGAGCACGCCGAGGGTGGCGAACATCAGAGTGATTGAGGGCTTGTGCTTGTATACCAAGTCACGTAGGAGGAATGCTGCCAAAGTCATGGCTGCTGGTTCGGTAATGACTGAGCCCAATAGTGGTGTGACAGCTAGGGTCAAAAAGTAAAGTGCTGGAGTGCTTCTAATACGCAGCAAAGTTTGCAGTACTTTGCCCAGTAAATGCAAAATTTTTGTTGCGAAGAACAAGATGGGTTTACTACCTGCCACGATCATGATCGCAAATACAAATAAAGGTTCAGTAAAGTTACGATGATTTATAAAAGCTTTTGCAGTTTCTAGATTGTCGATCAAGCTGATATAAATAATGAGAATTGCAGCCCAAAAGCCAAAGACAATTTCAACTTCACCCAGTAGGTGCCAGAGTCCTGCGTGCTTAGGTGATTTCCTAGCTAAAGTTTCAAAATAACCAGTGCAAAATGTATGCAATACGGCAATCGCAAAAATAATGCTTGCACCAAGTTCAGTCGGGGTAAAGTTCATAGCAGAATGGTAGCAGGTGCTTGCAATCATTAAGAGATTGTTACTTTGGGAGATTTTGGTGAAATTGAAGATTGGCTATCAAGAACTCATTGCGAACGCAATGGTGCAAATTGAAACCGTACCGCTAGATAAGGCAAGTCAATTATTGGACGACCCCAATACAGTTTTTGTGGATATTCGGGACGTTCGAGAATTAGAGCGAGAGGGCATGATTCCCAATGCCTTTCATGCGCCTCGGGGCATGCTGGAGTTCTGGGTGGATCCAGATAGCCCTTATTACAAGCCAATTTTTGGCGAAGGCAAGCGTCTTGTTCTGTATTGCGCCTCCGCATGGCGTTCAGCCCTAGCAACCGAGACCCTGCAAAAAATGGGTTTACCGGGTGTTTGCCATCTTGAGGGCGGCTTCAGTGCCTGGAAAAAAGCAGAATTACCGATTCAAGAAAAAGTGATAAAAATTAATCAGTCAAAACGAATATGAGGCAATCATGAGAAAAGTAGTCTCGCAGTTTGGAGAAGGACCACTCCAGCAAAAATTAACAACGGGTGATCTGCATTACGTTTCTGATGCAGAAGTTTCTAAAGGTGGTGGTGGCACCGGACCTTCTCCTCATGAATATTTAGGCGCTGCTTTAGCGGCTTGCACGAGTATGACTCTGAAGATGTATTCAGAACGAAAATCCATTCCACTGCAAAATGCCATCGTGACAGTAGATATCGAACGTCATGATGATGTGGAAATCTTCACGCGTGATATTCAATTGCTTGGTGACTTGGATGATGAGCAAAGAGCGCGCATGTTAGACATTGCGCAAAGATGCCCAATCCATAAAGCCTTGGCTGGCGAGATCCAAATAAAAACCCAGCTAGTAAATTAATACGCGCTGGGTCTATTAAAACAACACTCAACATTTCAACAGGCAAATTAGCCTGTTACTAACAGTGCTTAGTTAGGTGCTGTAGCTGGCTTGCCGGTCTTACCAGCGTTATATCCAGAATTGTACTCAGAAGCTTGTTCTTTCTTGTACGCATCGTAGATGTAACCAGATGCTGCACCAACGGCTGCGCCACCAACTGCACCCCAGATAGGGTTGCCGTGGAAAATGGCTGTGCCAATAGCACCAGCAGTTGCACCAATCGCACCACCTGAAACAGTGCGTTGTTCTGTATTGCTCATGTTGGAGCAACCCGTAATGGCGAGTGTCGCTGCAGTAATTGCGATAATTTTTTTCATATCAACTAATCCTTTGAATGTAATTTGAATGAGCTAGTTGCTCTGATTATTTTTTGCCGCAAGGGAAGCGCATTGCTAGGAAGCCAAGTGCAGTACCAGCAGCAGGCTTGTCAGCAGTTTGTGGATTCTCACCAGCCCACTTCACAAAATCAGCAATGACTTCATCGCGTTTTGGAGCAGGTTGATTCACGCAAATAAATGGCTTAGCGCGTTGTGGGTGACGTGTTGCTAAATAAGTTTCATAAATTCCACTGGTATAACCTACGCAGAAGCTACGGGACTCTGGGCTTGCAGGAAGCTTGCAAGTTGTCACTAGCTCTTGAGTGCTTAATACTTTGATTTGTTCCTGGGCTTGAACAGCGCCAGAAATTGCGCCAAGGGCAGCTAAAACAACTAGGGTTTTTTTCATGGGTTTTCCTTAGGGTGTATTTGAATCAATCATAAACCATCATTTGCACCGAATATATGCACTTATTTAGTGCAAGGTGCACCTAAATAGGTTTTTTATTCCTCATAATGATGCATAAAAAAGAGGGGAATTTTCATGGAAATCTTGAAATCTGGAAGTGATGCCTTATTTATCTTGCTTGGCGCCATCATGGTTTTGGCCATGCATGCCGGCTTCGCATTCCTAGAGCTGGGAACCGTTCGTAAGAAAAACCAGGTAAATGCCTTGGTCAAAATCTTGGTCGACTTCGCTGTCTCCACCATCGCTTACTTTTTTATTGGTTACAGCATTGCTTACGGAGTGAACTTTTTCTCCGGCGCGGAATTGTTGGCTGAAAAGAATGGCTATGAGCTAGTGAAATTTTTCTTCCTGCTCACTTTTGCTGCGGCGATTCCTGCGATCGTTTCTGGTGGTATTGCTGAGCGGGCTAAATTTAATCCACAACTCATTGCCACTTTTGTCTTGGTCGGTTTTGTATATCCCTTCTTTGAGGGGATTGCCTGGAATCAACATTACGGTATTCAGGCTTGGATCAAGGGTTTAACAGGCGAAGAGTTTCATGACTTTGCTGGATCAGTCGTGGTGCATGCCGTGGGTGGTTGGATCGCTTTGCCAGCAGTAATTCTCTTGGGTGCCCGTCGCGGTCGCTATACCAAGGAAGGTCAAATATCTGCGCATCCGCCTTCAAGCATTCCATTCTTAGCATTGGGCGCGTGGATATTGGCAGTAGGTTGGTTTGGTTTTAATGTAATGAGTGCGCAAACCATCGATAAGATCAGCGGCCTTGTAGCAATCAATTCCTTGATGGCAATGGTTGGCGGAACTTTAGCTGCTTGGGTGGTTGGTCGCAATGATCCCGGCTTTACGTATAACGGACCTCTGGCTGGATTGGTAGCGGTGTGTGCAGGTTCAGATTTGATGCATCCTGTTGGCGCACTGTTTGTTGGATTGGTGGCTGGCGGTTTGTTTGTTTATATGTTCACCTTAGTGCAAAACCGCTGGAAGCTCGATGACGTGTTGGGTGTTTGGCCTTTGCATGGTTTATGTGGCTTGTGGGGTGGATTAGCTGCTGGTATTTTTGGCGCCAAGGCGCTTGGCGGTATCGGCGGTATTACCTTTACAGGCCAACTGATTGGTAGTGCACTAGGGGTTGGGATTGCGCTGGTCGGTGGGTTTGTGGTGTACGGAACTCTGAAGGCTTTCATTGGTATTCGGATGTCGCAAGAACAGGAATATGAAGGCGCCGATTTAAGCGTGCATCGTATTTCTTCATCACCGGACCGCGAGCCAAACTGGTAATTTTTGAGTGGAAGTAGGCCATGATTCATCCCTATAATGAGTCATGGCTATTTATGAACTAGACGGGAATGCCCCTCAGTTATCTGAGGGCGCATGGGTTGCCGACAGCGCCGAAGTGATCGGCAAAGTTGAGCTCCATCAAAACGCCAGTATCTGGCCCAAGGTAGTTATCCGCGGCGATAACGATCTTATTCAAATCGGTGAAGGTAGTAATGTGCAAGATGCTTCTGTTTTGCATACCGACCCTGGTTATCCACTCATCATTGGTAAAAATGTCACGATAGGTCATCAAGTGATGTTGCATGGTTGTCAGATTGGTGACGGTAGCTTGATTGGTATCGGTGCTGTGATTCTGAATGGTGCCAAGATTGGTAAAAACTGTTTAGTTGGCGCCGGTGCATTGGTAACCGAAGGAAAAGAATTTCCAGATGGGTCCATGATCTTAGGGTCACCTGCAAAAGTAGCGAAAACTTTAACGTCGGAACAAATGGCTGGTATTGAAGATATTGCAGGACGCTATGTCAAAAATGCGCAGCGCTATATCAAGACTCTCAAAAAGATTGCTTAAGCATTGCTCTACGTATTTAATGTCGTTCTTCCCGTCTTTGCGCTCATACTGATTGGGTATGTCTGCGGCCGCACGGCCAAGTTGGGTGTGAATGCTTCGACTGAGCTCAATCGCTTTGTAGTTTGGTTAGCCTTACCAGCACAGCTATTTAACTTTGCCTCTAATAGCGGCTGGCAAACACTCTGGCAACCCGGCTTTATCACTGCTTTTTTCCTGAGCTGCCTTGCTGTATTTGTATTGGTCTTATTCATTAGTCGTTACCGTGGCCAAGACTTAGCTGCAGCTAGCTTTAATGGCTTGAGTGCTTCTTACTCCAACACGGGCTATATGGGCATTCCGCTATGTGTTCTGGCACTGGGACAAGATGGTTTAGCGCCAGCCATTATTTCTACTTTCATTGTCTTTGTGATGTTTGCTCTGGCAACAGTACTAATAGAGATTGGCATGCTCTCTCACAAGAAGTCCCATGAGATTTTCTGGAGTGCGACTAAATCGCTTTGCACTAACCCATTATTAATTGCACCAGTTGCTGGATTGCTGTGGTCTGCCAGTGATTTAGTTTTATACGATCCAATTGCGCAAGTTATTGCTTTTTTGGCTGCGGCAGCAACACCTTGTGCTCTGGTATCCATCGGATTATTTTTAATACAAAAGAGTCAGGCTTCAGCGAGCCAAACGTGGAGCATTACTTTTGCTAAGCTCATCATTCAGCCAGTGATTGCGTGGCTTATTGCTGGCCCTATTCTGGACTTACCAACTTTGTGGATCAATGCCATCGTGATCTTAAGTGCCTTGCCAACTGGCACCGGCCCTTTTATGTTGGCCCAGTATTACAAGGCTGATAGTAGTGTGATTTCTCGGGTGGTGCTCTTCACTACGATAGGCTCTCTGTTAACGCTTTCTTTATTCTTGTGGTGGAGCAGCGGGGTTTGATCCTTCTGCATCTATTTGCTTTTCCCAGGAAGCATCGATGAAGGCGGGCAGCTTCATGCATTCATGAAAGATTCTCATTAGTGCTGGGTAAGGACTGACGTCCATCTTAGAGCTCAGGGCATTAAATAGTTGGGGCACTAAGCAAATATCCACTAAACCCGGTTCATCGCCGCAAGTAAAACGTCCCACGCGTTGATCATTTGCCAGTTGCTTCTCTAAACTGGCGAGACCCAATTGGATCCAATGTTGATACCAGACGTCTCTAGCCTCATTACCAATGTCTAGTTTTTTTAGGTAGCGTAGAACGCGAACATTATTCATTGGATGGATATCACATGCAATATCCATGGCGAGCGATCGGACCCAGGCGCGATCTAGCGCTGATTTTGGTAAGAGTGGCGGCTCTGCCTGAATTTCATCTAAATATTCAATGATGGCTAATGATTGATGGATATGGTGATCGCCTTCTTCTAACAAGGGCACCAGGTGATTGGGGTTTTTCTCTCCATAAGCATTGCTCATTTGTTCGCCGCCATTTTTGAGGAGGTGTACTGGAATGACTTCGTACTCCATATCTTTGAGATTTAGGGCAATACGAACGCGGAAGGCTGCAGAACTTCGCCAATAGCTAGAGAGCTTTAGTTTCATCGGAAAATTTCCTTTATCAGTCTTGCCCTCAGTATATTGATGACAAGCAAATCAGTCATACACCTCCTAAAGTGCTTTAGACTCATTGCTATGGCAGAGATTAATTTTTGGATTGGCATTATTGCGACGATGGCTTTTGCGGTCACGGGAGTGCTGGCGATTACAGATCGTGGCGTAGATCTCTTTGGGGTTTTAGTTCTCGGTTTAATTACCGCTATTGGCGGAGGAACCATCCGCGATATTATTTTGGAGGCCCCCATTTTTTGGTCTGAGAACCAAGTGTATGTATGGCTTGCACTGGGCGCTAGTGTCCTCACCTTCTTTGCAGAGTCTTTTTTTACACAGCCGCAAATTTATCGTTGGATGCTTTACATGGACGGCTTTGGCGCCGCACTCTTTGCAATCCAAGGGGCTGATAAGGCTTGGAATATGCACTTTGGTCTACCGCTTGCCCCAGTGATTTTGGGTGTGGTGACTGCGATTGGTGGCGGTTTATTGCGCGACGTATTGGCAGGTCGAAAAACCCTCATCATGTCGCACGAGCTCTATGCCATTCCGGTGAGCTTCGGTTGTATTGCCTATGTACTGATACTAAATTTTTGGCCTCAATATACGCTCGAGGGTTCAGTCATCTGCATGTTGGGAATTTTTGGTTTACGCGCAGCCGCTATTCACTGGGATCTGCGCGTACCCAAAATGTTTATTTCTAGAACGCGCTAACAGCGCCATCACTTCGAGGATCCCAGCCACCGCGTAGCGTGCCGGACGGATCACGAATAATGCAGCCAGCATGACCAACGGTCTCATCAAAAGCATCTAGCATCTCAATTTCGTGACCCATGGCGTGCAATTCTTTTGCAACCCATGGACTAAAGCGTGATTCGAGCTTTAAGCTGTCACTCGTTTGACCCCAAGTACGACCCAGTAGCCAACGTGGGCGACTAATCGCATCTTGTGGATCAAGACCGTAGATAGCAGTGCGTGTAAATACGGCGCATTGCGTTTGAGGTTGGCCATCGCCACCCATTGTGCCGTACACCATCGAGCGTCCATCTTTGAATAAAGCCATTGCTGGATTGAGCGTGTGGAATGGTTTGCGATAGGGCTCGAGGTGATTGAGTGTTTTGGGATCCAGTGAAAAACTGCAACCACGGTTTTGCCAGTTCACACCTGACTTAGGCAACACAATGCCGGCGCCAAACTCGTGATAAATACTCTGAATAAAGGAAACGCAATTACCATCACCATCGATCACGCCCATCCAAATCGTGTCGGCTGGTCCTTTGCCTTGACCCCATGGAAGGGCTTTATCAGGATCAATGTTCTTGGCAAGCTTCTTGAGGAAAGCTGGAGATAAGAATGACTGTGCATGTTTCTTCATGTACGCAGGATCAGTCACAAACTGATCGCGAATCTTAAAGGCCTGCTTCGTAGCCTCTACACAATGGTGGACATACTCTGTGCTATCTACCTTAAAGCGCTTTAAGTTCAACTGATCCAAGATGCCAATGATCATGAGTGACACCACGCCTTGAGTCGGCGGCACCATGTTGTAGACATTTCCTAGGCTATGTTTAAGTTCGAGCGGGTCAATGAGCTTGGCATGATGGCGATGCAGATCACTTAATCTGAGTGGTGTACCAATATCAGTGAGTTCTTTTGCGATCAGGTCAGCGAGATCGCCGCGATAGTAATCTTCCGTTCCTTTGCGAGCGATTTGTCGCAAAGTGGTGGCGAGACGTTCTTGTTTGAAGAGGCTGCCAACTTCAGGCGCTTTGCCGTTCACTAAAAAAGTTTCTGCAAAACCCGGAATTGGGGAGAGCTCTTCACTTTTCTTAGCGGTCAAACTAGATTGGCTAAAGGTAACGGGAGTGCCTGCCTCAGCGTAATGAATAGCATCTGCTAAAAGACGAGAGAGCGGAATCTTACCGCCAAGTCCTTGCTTAGATAGTTGGTGTGCAGCACCCCAACCAGAGATAGTGCCCGCAACCGTATTTGCAGCAACAGGTCCACGAAAGGGAATCGCTTTGGTAATGCCACGATCTGCATACCATTGCTTAGTGGCTAGTCCAGCCGCTGCACCACAAGCATCAATACCGCCAATGGCTTTGCCGGGAGAGTGGATGACCCAGAAAGAGTCACCCCCAATAGAGTTCATATGAGGATAAACAACAGCAATGGTTACAGCTGCTGCCACCATTGCCTCTAAAGCATTGCCACCTTCACGCAGAACCGCTAGAGCGGACTCAGAAGCGAGGGAGTGCGGTGCTACTGCCATCCCTCGAATACCCCATTTTGCTTGCATACTAATTTTGTCTCCATTGATTGAAATGCTCGTTATCTATTCGATATTAAGTGAGTGAGTGTTGTGGTATCCCACCAGTTTGCTTACTTTTGGGGAAAACCCCAATCCCATTTGATGAGGAATAACCCTAACTAGTGGATTTCTTTAGATTTTTTCCCATCATAATCAATCCGTTGTTTTTTATTTAATAAAAATAGTTAGGAGCTTCTGATGTCAACATCAACTAAAGCAGCCCCAATGACCGCCGAAGAGCGCAAAGTTATTTTTGCTTCTTCATTAGGTACGGTTTTTGAGTGGTACGACTTTTATCTTTACGGTTCTTTGGCTGCCGTTATTGCCAAGCAGTTTTTCTCAGGCTTAGATGCAGGTTCTGCCTTCATTTTCGCTTTGTTAGCGTTTGCTGCTGGTTTCATCGTCCGTCCATTTGGCGCGTTGGTATTCGGTCGCTTGGGCGATTTGATCGGTCGTAAATATACCTTCTTGGTCACCATCTTATTGATGGGTGGCTCGACTTTTATCGTGGGTATCCTGCCTAACTATGCAACTATCGGCGTAGCTGCTCCAGTCATCTTGATCGCATTGCGTATGCTTCAAGGTTTGGCTTTGGGTGGTGAGTATGGCGGTGCGGCTACTTACGTTGCAGAGCATGCTCCTCACGGTCGTCGTGGTGCTTACACAGCTTGGATTCAGACAACAGCTACTCTTGGCTTGTTCCTCTCCTTGCTCGTCATTTTGTTCACACGTGAATTCACTGGTCCAGACTTTGATGTTTGGGGCTGGCGTGTTCCTTTCATCGTTTCTATCGCATTGTTGGCGGTTTCTGTATGGATTCGTTTGTCCATGAATGAATCACCAGCTTTCAAGAAGATGAAAGAAGAAGGAAAATTATCTAAAGCGCCTTTGACCGAGTCATTTGGTCAGTGGAAAAACTTAAAGATTGTTATCTTGGCATTATTTGGTCTGGTTGCAGGTCAAGCAGTGGTTTGGTACACAGGTCAGTTCTACGCTTTGTTCTACCTTACACAAGTATTGAAGGTAGATCCTAAGACTGCGAACTTGTTGATTGCTGCTTCATTAGTAGTCGGCACACCATTCTTCGTAGTATTTGGTAGCTTGTCAGACAAGATCGGCCGTAAGGTCATCATCATGGGTGGTTTGTTATTGGCTGTCATTACTTACATCCCTAACACTCCAGTTTCCGTGTTCAATGCTTTGACACACTTTGCTAACCCAGCGTTGGAAAAGGCAATGGCAGCTTCACCAGCAACGATTACTGCTGATGTGAATGAATGTACATTCCAGTTCAATCCAACTGGTACAGCGAAGTTCACAAGCTCTTGCGATATTGCAAAACAAGTGATGGCTGCTAACTCTGCTAGCTACAGCACTATTCCTGCAGCTCCCGGTTCAGTTGCTGTAGTGAAGATTGGTGATACAGAAATCACTGGCTACTCACCAAAAGGTATGGATCCAGCTGAAGCAAAAGCGAAAGATGCTGAGTTCAAAAAGCAAATTCGTGACGCGTTGACTGCTGCTGGTTATCCAACCAAAGCCGATCCTTCACAGATCAACTATTTTGCTGTATTCCTATTATTGTTGTACTTAGTGCTCTTGGTCACCATGGTTTATGGCCCAATCGCTGCGATGTTGGTTGAGATGTTCCCAACCCGCATTCGTTACACCTCTATGTCCTTGCCATACCACATTGGTAACGGTTGGTTCGGTGGCTTGCTGCCAACGATCTCCTTTGCCTTGGTTGCGCAAAACGGTAACATTTACTACGGTCTCTGGTACCCAATCATCATCGCTGCGATGACATTGGTAATCGGCACACTGTTTGTACGTGAAACCAAAGACGTGGATATCTACGCAAAAGACTAATTAAACTAGTTTGTATCCAATCAGAAACCCGATCAGAAATGGTCGGGTTTTTTTACGCCCACAAATCTAGTTGATTACGGCGGCCGAGAAGATTTTGGTTTTGCTGGGCAATGGAAGTTGTTCTTGCTCCAGGGGTGAGTGTGATGGTAGCGCCTGCAGCCAGTACGCCGGTTTGATTGACTCGCAGATACCAGCCAGAAAAACCAGACTGCAACATGGCCTTTGCTGCGCCTTTGTATTTCATCTTGGCATTGAACTTAAAGCAGGGTTCGCGTAGCTTCACCACAGAGAACTCGAGATCACCGATATGCAATACATCGCCAACAAAGACTTCGGTTTCTAGTAAACCCTCGATGGTAAAGTTTTCCCCGAGGGCGCCGTGTTGGAGCCCGACTATTTGTTTGGTTTCGCGGGTGAGTAGGGCGTTCCAAAACGTATAGTGTTCGGCTGGATAAACATAGATTGCTTTTTCTATCCCGCCGTGAACACTGAGATCGGCCTGCTCATCACCTTTTACTCCAAGCTTGGTGATTTCAATAGCAGTGGGTGCTAGTAAGTTACTTACCTGAGTTTTGACAATCGCCGAAGCGACTGATTTGTAGTCAGGGTGGTGATTGCCAAATAAGGGCGCAACTTTACCGCTAGAGATAGATAAAAGCCTCATGAGAAAAAGCTTTGCTAATAGCTGCTAGTAAGAATTACCTGCTCCATTTGAGCTCCATAGCCTGAATTTTTTCTGGGCCTAGTTCTGCGAGGTATTTATTAAAGTCGTCTCTGATAGGGGAGCCTTTAACAAAAGCAAAGCCCAATTTATCAGCGTAAGGAATTTGATAGCTACTAACTAAAGGCATCTTCATCTTGTTGACGTAAGTAAGCAGCATGGAGCTGTCTACGAAGGCTAGATCAAGATTGCCGTTATTGAGATCAGTCAAAGCCTCACTCATGGATGGATATAGCTTTACTTTATTAACTGGATAAATACCTTTGGGCGCCCATTCGTTTTCGATATAGCCCATGAAGACTGCGCCTGTTGGGAAGCCGATCGAGTATTTTTTGATTTGAGATAAATCAGTGATGTGAATATTGCGCTTGCTTACGCTAACCAAGTCCCAGCCATTTTGTACGTAGGGATTGGAGAACTCCATGACCTCTTCGCGCTTTGGCGTGATCGAAATTCCAGAGAAAGCAACATCAGCTTGTCCGCTAGCAACTGCACCAAGCATTCCTTGGAAGTCATATGCCTTTAGGTTGTAGGTATAGCCACGTGATTCGCAGAAGCCTTTAAAGATTTCGATATCAACACCAACTACTTGACCATTCTCTTCAAATGTAAATGGTGGAATAGAAGGGGAGATAGCAGCTTGCAAAACTTTTGATGTCTTATTGTCTGATTTTGAGCATCCCAGAGAAAATAACGCAGCTAAGACGCAAACACCGAGGAGTAATGATTTTAAGAATGGCGATGAGGTTTTGATCATGTTAGTTTTCGCTGAATGAACAACATTAAGAAAAGTGAGGCGCATCAATAGGTTTGACTGCTAAGATCACATCATAAATCGAAGAGAGTGGGATATGCGTCTTTATATAGGGCTGATGTTGGGGATTTTTTGCATGCTGGGCGGTCAGTCAGCATTTGCTAAGTGGGATGAAGAGCGCGATGTCACTGGTAGCGGTAACCAGGACCTCGTTTACTATTTCAAAACCAATGAGCAGGGACAGAAATTGGTCCTGGATAAATATGTGAAACGGCTGATATTCATTCAGCAGGATCGCTTTCATAAGCGCACGATTAAACAAATCAAAATTGACGGGGTGCCCCTCGATGTCATGAGTGACCCTTTTTCGCATTACCCGGCGCAAACGGCCATTACCTTTGAAAACAAGGATGAGGTGCTCAAAAAGCTATTTTTAGCCAAGAAAATAGAGATTGAGGTGCACTATGGTCGTGATCAGGGGGTTAGTGTTTTTCAGATTAAGTAGGCAAAGGCAGTCTATTTAGACAGACGGACGCCTATCATTTATAATTTCCAGTTCGGCGAATTAGCTCAGCTGGTTAGAGCGACGGAATCATAAAAATATTTTTGAGTACTAAAACAGTTTTAAAACATTGTTTTAAGCATACGCAAAAAATCCCGCCCACTACACACCACAAATATTGGCATCAAAAAATACTTACACGCATTAATCTGCGTTCGCAGAACATCGTGTGAGATTTTGACTACGAAGAAAAAATAATCGTCGTAGAAAATGCAAGACGACAGCACACTAAGCGTGTATGTCTAATCTCAATCAACTCTTTGCAAACCCCATCCCCGCAACCCCAAAGGCTATAAGGCTTATAGACGGGAAGGTGACTGTCTATAAGCGTCCCCAGTCGGCACAATGGCAATGCCGCTTTAAGCTGGCAAATAACAAGTGGCATTCGGCAAGCACTGGTACAGACGAGCTAAGCGAAGCTAGACGCAATGCCATAGTTCTTTATGAAACTGTCCGCATCAAAATCGATGCAGGGTTGGCACTCACAGAAAAATCATTTGGACAGTTGGCATTAGAAGAGATGGCAAATATGCGTCGCACTTCGAATGGCAAGAGAGGCGAGCGTAACTACAAAGATTATTTTTTTATCTGGCAAAAATATCTCATTCCATTTTTCGGAAAATACAAGGTTGGTGAAATCACGCAAGAGTTAGTTGCAGACTTTGAAGCGTGGAGAACTTCGGTCATGGGCAAAGAGTCAAAAGCAATCACCAAAAAACATCACGCACTGGCATACAACAGAGTAGTGACGTTAGCAAAAGAGCTTGGACAGATTTCGCAAAACAAGATTGTTCCGTTGCTAAACATTGCTGGTGCAAAGAGTGAGCCTCGTCCCGCTTTTTCGCAAGAAGAGTTAGAGCAGTTGTATACCTACTTTCCGATTTGGCAAAAAGACGTTCACCACAGACATTCGGGTGAAGTTAGGGTGCTATGTGCCGCTTACATTCAGTTTTTGGTGAATACAGGCATTAGGCACAGCACCGAGTCTATGCCGCTGAGGTGGAAGCACCTGCAATGGCACTATATCGGTGATAAGCGGTACTTACGCATATGGGTGAGTGGCAAGACGGGGCAGAGGTATTTAATCGCTAAAAACGCTGTTTTAGACGTTTTAGAGGGGTTAATGCACTGGCAGAAGCTCCCATATGCCAGTTTGGGGGAAATCATCGAAATAAAGCTCGATAGATTGATATTTACGCTCCCCACAGGTGAAATGCCCCATTTACTGGAAAACATCTTTCGGCACTTAATGAAAAAGAGTGGGTTGCTTAAAAATGGGGCAGGACAAAACAGAACGCTGTACAGCTTGAGGCATACGTATGCAACGCAAGCATTGGCTAGTGGAGTGGATATTCATACGCTAGCTAAGCAAATGGGCACAAGCGTTTTAATGATTGAGCGTCATTACAGCAAGATAACCCCAATGATGAATGCTGAGAAGCTGGCATAAACAAGGGGCAAAGGTGTCGTGTTTGACACGACAGGCTGATAAGGGGCAGACTCCAGACACTCAAAACAAGGTGTTTTCAGAGATTTGACTGGCGGAGAACGGCCAATAAGAGGCGGTAGTGTCACCTCTTTTTTACTTCACGGGTAGCGATAATTTATTTAAGATCCCGCAGTGTGCTGAGTCCTGATTCGCATGACATTGTTTTCTGAGCAGCTTTAATTGTCGCTCAAGTTGGCGTAGCTCATTAATTCGATTGCTTACACCTTCAATATGGGCATCAAGCAATTCATTTACTGCATCACAGTTTTCATCGGGCAAATCTTTTAAGCGAAGTAATTGACGAATTTCACTTAAGGTCATGTCCAGCGAGCGGCAGTGGCGAATAAATGTAAGGCGTTGCAGGTGCTGATCCCCGTAGATTCGGAAGTTACCCTCAGATCGAGCCGGTTTTGCTAACAAACCCTCTTGCTCATAAAACCGAATAGTTTCCACTTGAGTGCCTGTGGCTGTTGCTAGTTCACCAATTCTCATTTGACCTCCAAGTTTTTACATTTTTATTCTAATCCCTTGACTCTATAGTTACTATAGGGTGTTAAATGTTCTATGTCTTCATCATTTAGGTTTCCGCTATGAGCGAATGCAATACCTCCTGTAGTTGTTCTACATCAACCCCTGTGACAAAGGCTTCTGAGATACGGAGCAAGAATAAGGCCATCTATCGCATTGAAAATATGGACTGCCCAACTGAAGAGGCGCTTATTCGCAAAAAGCTAGTTAGTGTAAGCGGCATTGAGTCGCTGGACTTTAACTTAATGCAAAGGATACTCACGGTTGGTCACAATCTCAACTCACTTGACGCTATCGAGTCCGCTTTGGGTTCAATTGGAATGCAGGCGGTGCTACAAAGTGGTCAGACTTCTACAAAGGACAGCTCGATTGAGCCTATACCTAAAAAAAATTGGTGGCCATTGGCTGTTGCAGGTATCACTGCAACCTTGGCTGAAATCATGGAATTGCTGCAACTTGGTAATCAGTGGATTGTCATTGCTCTAGTAATCGCCTCAATTGCTTCAGGTGGCCTGACCACCTATAAAAAGGGCTGGATTGCATTAAAGAATGGCAATCTCAATATCAATGCCTTAATGTCAATTGCAGTCACAGGCGCGATGGCGATTGGAAGTTGGCCAGAAGCCGCCATGGTGATGTTCTTATTTACTCTAGCTGAAGTAATTGAAGCCAAGTCATTAGATCGTGCTCGTAATGCGATTCGTGGCTTATTAGACCTCACCCCTGAAACCGCAACCGTTCAGCAAGCCGATGGCTCTTGGGTGCTAACGGATGTAAAGGCTATCGCTTTAGGTGCTTTAGTTCGAGTGCGTCCTGGAGAGCGAATAGCTTTAGACGGCATATTAATAAGTGGTAACTCGGCAGTAAATCAAGCGCCAATCACGGGTGAGAGCCTACCCGTCGATAAGATAGTTGGCGATGAGGTATTTGCAGGAACGATCAATCAGACAGGATCGTTCGAATACAAAGTTACTGCAGAAGCGACTCATTCAACGCTAGCTCGAATTATTCATGCAGTTGAAGCAGCGCAAGGAAGTCGTGCGCCCACCCAGCGTTTTGTTGATCAATTCGCCAAGATCTATACGCCAGCTGTTTTTTTGCTTGCGGTGTTAGTCGCTGTTTTGCCTCCATTGTTAATAGCGCAGTCATGGCAAGAGTGGATCTATAAAGCATTAGTCATGTTAGTGATTGCCTGCCCTTGTGCTTTGGTGATCTCAACACCAGTAACGATTGTGAGTGGCTTAGCAGCCGCTGCAAGAAAAGGCATCTTAATTAAAGGAGGCGCTTTTTTAGAAGCAGGACGGAGCATGAAGGTCTTAGCAGTAGATAAGACAGGGACACTAACCTACGGGAAGCCTGCACAAACGGACTTTTTTGCATTAAGTAGCAATGACAAGCATATTCACGAAATTGCCATTAGTCTTGCAGCGCGATCTGATCATCCCGTATCTCTAGCAATTGCCCATGCTAATCAAGAGCAAAAGAATGATTTAAAGACTGTAGATAGCTTTGAGGCGATTCTGGGTCGCGGTGTCAAAGGCGTTATTGAGGGTAATTTGTATTACCTTGGCAATCATCGACTGATTGAAGAATTGGGTTTGTGCTCTGATGATATTGAGAATCGTTTATTACCACTAGAGCAGCAAGGCAAAACGGCCGTATTGCTTACCAACCAAACAGAGGTTTTAGCCATTATTGCGGTGGCCGATACTGTTAGAGAAACAAGCAAGCAGGCTATTGATGAGCTTCACCAATTAGGCGTGACTACCATCATGCTCACTGGTGACAATCAGCACACCGCTAAGGCAATAGGTAAACAGGTGGGTGTCGATGAGATTATGGGTAATTTATTGCCTGAAGATAAGCTCAAAATAATTGACAGTCGCCTAAAAAAGGATCCCAATGTAAAGGTAGGCATGGTTGGAGATGGCATTAATGATGCCCCCGCTTTAGCAAGAGCAAGTATTGGATTTGCGATGGGTGCGGCTGGAACCGATACTGCGATAGAGACTGCTGATGTTGCGCTAATGGATGATGATTTACGCAAGATTGCTACCTTTATTCGGCTATCCAAATCAACCGCTCTAATTCTGACTCAAAACATTGTTCTTGCTCTTGGCATTAAAGCTATTTTCCTTGTGCTTACCTTTACAGGGCAAGCCACGATGTGGATGGCGGTATTTGCGGATATGGGTGCGAGCTTGCTAGTAGTGGCAAATGGATTGCGGTTATTAAGAAGCTAGGTGTTAGTTCATATCAAGCAGTTAACTCAAGGAGTACTAAAATGAAAAAGCTAGGATGGGTTGCGATTTTAAGTTTAGGTGTTTTACTAAGTGCGCCCGTTTTGGCGCAAACAGCAGGGGCGGGCACTAAAGCCTCACAGACACAACAAAAAAATGTTGATGTAGCGGAGTTTGATAAGCAAGCCGCTCAAATTCAAGAGAACTTTAAAAAGATGCAACAGCAGATGGATCAGATCCGTGCAACTCAAGATCCGCAAGAAAGGCAAAAGCTGATGCAGGCTCACTGGAGCACAATGCAGGGCAACATGAATATGATGCAAGGCATGTGGGGTTCGGGAATGATGGGTTGTTGTGGTGGTAACGGCGGCATGATGGGTGGACACATGATGGGTTGGAATGGTATGGGCCCCTATTACTCTAAATTAACACCTGAGCAGTTAAAGCAACGCCAATACATGATGGATCAATACATGGGTATGCAGCAGAACATGATGAACCAAATGATGCAGCAGAACTATATGTGGATGGATCGGTCAAGGTAGTAACACACTAGGGGGATGAGTTACTGGACTTGTCCTCCAAGGTCCCCCTTGGGTCGAAAGTTGCCAGCGGTAAATATGTAATACAAACGACTGCTTTAAAGTAACAAGCAGTCGTTAAGTAAGGTGTCGTGTTAAACACGACATCACAACCCCCTCAAAAACCGTCTATACGCAAACTAATTGCGGTGCCAAATAGCCGTGCATCAGAGAACCCCTGTTTTAAGCGTGTAGAGCTGATTTGAGGCGTTTGCTTAAATTCGTAGTCTTAATCCCACAGATTTAATAAATACATTTAGCTCCACCAAAGATTATTACTATTTTCTTTGGCGGAGCTAAATGCTAAGTCATTGATTCTTGGAAAGATTATTGATCACACATTTTGGTCGTTCTTTTGAGCAAAAGAATACAAACTGTATACACAGTTTTATTTATCTAAAGGACAAAAATGGCTCAAGCAAAAACACTCACCACAGCAGAATTAGAACAAGTCTTACGCTACATTAGCAGCACAACTTATCCAGAACGCAATCGTGCAATGCTTCTTATGGGATATTGGGCAGGACTTCGCGTTAAAGAAATTGCTCAATTAAAAATGGGGGATGTATTAAATGACGATGGCTCGATTAAAAGTGAAATTCGTTTAAGTGCACAGCAAACTAAAGGGAATGACGGCAGAACGGTATTCTTGCCAGTAAAGTTAAAAGAAGAATTGGCTGTGTATCTCAAAACTCGACATATCACCATGCCTGATATTCCCTTATTCCATACATCTAAGCGTTTGGGCTGGACGCCTAATACCTTATGTCAGCACTTCTTTTGGCTTTATAAGCGAGCGGGTATTGCGGGTGCTAGTAGCCACAGTGGGCGCAGGCAATTTATTACAACCTTGGCAAACAAGGGCATCTCTGTGCGTATCTTGGCTAGCCTAGCGGGACACAAGAGTATTGCTGTAACGCAGAAATACATTGATGTAAATGACGATATGAAAAGGGCGGCCGTTGAGTTGATATAGCTGGTGCAGTATTAAGCACGACAATTAGTTATACCAAGCGTAGCGAATCTCATTAGAGTTAATTTTATTCACGGCATCCAAAACTTTAGTGCCACTAAGCTGCGATGTTAAATCCAAGTCCCACCAAAGTTTTTCTAGCTCTGCGTGGGACTCCCTTTGTTTTTTGCTAAATCTATCTACAGGTAAAGTTTTTTTAAATACGGGATATTTACCCAGCTCTACATTGCCAATCAACATCTTGGCCTTGCCTATGTAGCGACTTACAGTAGATCGCATACGATTTAATCGCTGGTGATGTAACTCAACATCTTCGGCCATCCCTTCATTACTTGGGCTTAATCGTAACGCTACACCAATACGATACAAGTCGCCTTTAGTTGAATATTTGTCTTTCGCTTGTTCTAGTGCGACTGGTTTCGCTACGACCTCTCTGTGAACACACCATATTTCATGCATTCTTTGTAGAGCGGGCAAGCGATACAACACGGGGTTAATGGGGAATTGAGATTGACTCATTTGTAATTTATTAGCAGGACGCATTGTTATGTGTTGCTTAAGAATGCGATTGATTTGACGGCTAATGGTTGCTTGGCTAAGGTCTAGTGGAATTTCCACTAATAACTTATCATCCCGCGTTTCTGTGAGATTGCTTAAATCCTCTACGATTTCTATGACCTTGGGAAGCTCCACTTGTTCCTTAAAAATATAGGTGCCAGTGCGCTCATACCAAGTATCAAAGTCGCTTTTATAAATATCCCCAAACTTGCGATATAGCCAGCGCATTCCATCATCTATGGTGCGTGGATTGTTGGCGCTAGAGCTGGTTTGGCAAATGAGCCAGTAGTCCTTACTAAGTCGTAAATATTCCCACCACCAACGCCGAACGCTAGTGCGGGCATAGCTGAGCTCTTCTTCAATAGTGCGCGAGCGTAAGCGCCCAATCCCCTTTTGAATGCCTCTGATATACCGCATAAGCCTTTACCTATATAGGATTAACAGTATATAACAACTATGACCAATTAAATAGTTAATGCGGATAGTAGGGGTTGTGGGCAGCGAAACAAACCAAAAGCAGTCCGCATATTTACTAACCCGTCATTAAAAGGAGAAACCTTATGACAATAGCAACTTTGGCAGTAAACGCAGTAAATCCTTCAATTAACTTGGCAGCCCTGAATGTGCCTGTAACGGTTGTCGTGTCAAACACGACACCTGCAGTTCAAGCAAGCTCTGTCGAACAATTGAAGTCCTTGGAAACTGCTCGTATCAGCTGGGAAACTACTGAGCTTGCCCAGTCTAATAATCGCTTGTATTCCATCTTGCAACAGGCTTACCAGTTTTACTTGGTAATGAAGCAGGACGAGAGCAAAGATATTCGTAAGGAAAAGCAAGCAGCATTAGATGCTTTTATTGAGGAGCATGGCTATACAAACAGCTTTGGCGCCACAACACACGATATGACTCGAGTTGTTAAGTGCGTATTTGGTGTTAATCGCCGTCGTGTCAGCGCTTATTCGATTGCTTTGCGTGAAGCCTTGCGTCAAGAGGTTGGAGTCAAAGACTTAATCGTCTTTATGCAAGAAAACGGTGGTGTTGAGCAAATTCGTATGGGTGGCACTAAGCCTTTGTCAGCTACCAAGCGTGCTGAGCTTGTTAAAGCCGAAGTAAGCGAAGCTGTGATCAGTAAGGTGAAGTTTGACGC